>CAWGOK010000009.1:0-132610 GCA_963824005.1 uncultured beta proteobacterium | reverse complement strand
TGCCGCCTCTCGGTGTCCGCGAATCCACCCTTACCAACGGGCCGCCCGAACAGACCAACAGTCGGTCGAATTGACTGCCGCTCCACTTGCCGCCGGCGCACCTGCCTCAAATGACGATGCGCCTGTCTTGCCGATGGACAGGTCGCATCATGCCGCGTTCTCCAGCACCATCAGCCCGGCCGCCGTGTTCGAAATCGGGATGTGATAGTTGGCGTGAACCTTCTTGACCGTGTCCCCCAGTGCGCCACGTGTGGCCAGCCACATCAGCAGCTCGACGCCCTGCGTGCCCGTCAGTTCGACCAAGTCGTTGATCGAGTACTTGGTGGCCCAGGTCGGGTCGCCGACCAGGCTGTCCATGAACTTCAGGTCGAAGTCCTTGTTGATGAAGCCGGCGCGCTCGCCGTCGAGTTGGTGCGACAGGCCGCCGGTGCCGACGACCACGACGCGCTTGTCGGCATCCCACGACTGGATGGCACGGCCGATGGCCTGGCCCAGCTTCCAGCAGCGCGCCGCCGACGGCAGCGGGAACTGCACGGTGTTGATGCACACCGGCACCGTCGTCACCGGCCAGGCGCCTTGGCCCGGGAAGAGCAGCGCCATCGGCAGCGTGAACGCATGGTCGACCAGCATCTCCTGGCAGGTGGTCAGGTCGAACTCCTCGGCCACCAGCGATTCGATCAGGTGCCAAGACAGGTCCAGCTCGCCCTTGAACGGCGGCACGACAGGGATTCCCCAGCCTTCGTCGGCATTGCGGTACTCGGGCGCCGCGCCGACCGAGAAGGTGGGCATCTTGTCGAGGAAGAAGTTCAGCCCGTGGTCGTTGTACAGCAGCACGGCGACGTCGGGCTTGACCTGGTCGAGCCAGGCATGCACCGGCGGGAAGCCATCGAAGAAGGGCTTCCAGTACGGGTCACTCTGCAGGTCGCGGGCGATGGCGCGGCCGATGGCCGGCACATGAGAGGTGGTGATGCCACCGACGATGGTTGCCATGATCAGTTCCTCCCTGCGGCCACGAGCTTGGCCTTGAATGCGTCCTTGCTCATGCCGGTCTGCTGCGCGCCCAGATCCTGCACGTCCAGGCCGAAGATGCCGGCGAACTTGGCCAGGTAATACACATTGCCGCCGGCGGCGATCAGCTGCAGCACGTTGCGCGCGCGGATGGCTTCTCGCTGAGCGTCGTTCAGCCCGTACTTCGCGCAGTAGCCGTCCTCGTCGGCCTTGAAGGCCTCGCGGTTGACGGCCTCGTTGAAGGAATAGCACATCTTGTTCAACGCATAACCTTTGCGTGCCTGGGTGCCGTCGAAGAGCGTGGTGCCGGGAATCTCACGGGTTCGCGTATTGGCGTTCATCGCCTGTCTCCTGTTCGAATGTGTGGCGCCAGTGTGGCAAAGCGCGCGCCAACGAATAAATGGCCGGATACTCATGCCTGCGATGAGCAAACCCGATCATTCCGACATCGACGGCCGGCTGCTGCAGGTGCTGCTGGCGGTGTTCGAGGAGCAATCGGTGACACGCGCTGCACAGCGCCTGGACGTCACCCAGTCGGCGGTGAGCCACCAGCTGGACAAACTGCGCGCCATCGTCGGCGATGCGCTGTTCGTGAAGTCGGGGCGCGGCATTGTCGCCACCGCGCGCGCCGAGGCACTGGCGCTGCGTGCACGAATGCTGCTCGACGAGATGCGCGCATTCGCCAGCGCGGGCGCCTTCGACCCGGGCACCTTCGAGGGCGTGGTCACCATCGCCGCCAACGACCTGCAGCGCGACCTGCTGCTGCCGCTGCTGTTGCGCCATGCGCGCGTGCGTGCGCCGGGAATGTCGCTGCGCATCATTCCCTCCGGCGTGCCCGGTGCCGAGATGCTGCGCGACGAACATTGCCAACTGCTGATCACGCCGCGCCCGCCCGAGGCCAGCGACATCGTGCAGGTTCGCCTGTTCGAGGACCGCTACCTCGTCTACCACGACGCCACGGTGCGCGCCGCGCCGCGCGACCTGGCCGACTATCTGTCCGGCGAGCACCTGACGGTGCACTACGAGCCGCGCCGCATGCTCGACATCGACCAGTGGGTCGGCGAACGCGGGCACCGCCGCCGCTTCGCCGCCACCGTGCCGGGGTTTGCCGGCATCGGCGCCTTCCTGCGCGGCAGCGCCTTCCTGGCCACGCTGCCCGGGCTGCTGCGCGCCAACCTGCTGCGCGGCTTTGCCGTGGCCGAGCCACCCTTCGCCTGTCCGGCGATGCCGATGTACGCCGTCTGGCACCTGCGCCACCAGGCCGACCCGATGCACCAGTGGTTGCGCGGCGAGCTGCAGCGCATCGTGGCTCCGGCGCTGGCGGCGGCCGAGTTGCCCGCAAGCCGAACCACGACGCGGGATCGCCGCGCATGAAAGGCTTCGAGGGCCTGCCCGCGCTGCCGCTGCCGCAGGCTGCGCGTTCGCGCTTCGCGACGGGCTTGAACGGGCTGAACATGCACGTGCTCGAAGCCGGCGCCGCGGGTCGCCCGGTGATATTGCTGCTGCATGGCTTTCCCGAGCTGGCCTACCGCTGGCGCAAGCTGATGCCGCCGCTGGCGCGGGCCGGTTTCCATGTGCTGGCGCCCGACCAGCGCGGCTACGGCCGCGCCTCGGGATGGAGCCGCCGACTACGACGCCGACCTGCGGCCCTTCGGGCTGCTCAACCTGGCGCGCGACTCGGTCGGTCTGGTGGCCCGCGCTGGGCCACCGGCAAGTGGCCTGCATCGGCCCTTTGCGCTCGAAGGCTGGACCGCCGAAGCGCTGGCACGCCTGCCCGAGTACTGCGTGATGGATCGCGACAAGGGCATGGCCGAAACGGTGGCCGCGCAGATGCCTTCGCCGGCGCCGGTGGCGGCCGGCACTTGGCTGACCGAGGCCGAACTGGCGGTCTATGCCGCAGAGTACGGCCGCACCGGCTTCCAGGGCGGGCTGCATTGGTACCGCTGTTCGACCCACCCGCCGTGTGTGGCCGAGCTGCAGCTGTTTGCCGGTCGCACGATCGACGTACCGGCCCTGTTCATATCTCATCGCCGGCGCCGGCCACTGGGTACAGCAGGAGCCGCCGGCCGTGGCCTCGCGCCCGTTGATCGACTTCCTGGCCCGTCACGCACCCGCGGCGACCGCGCCTGCATGACGCGCCGCCGCGGGCTGCTTCCTACAATGAAGGTGTCGAGCGCACCGCGCATCGGGAGCCCCGCATGATCGTCGAACGCATCTGGACCGGCAACGCCTACCGCAACTTCAACTACCTGATCGCCTGCCCGGAAACCGGCGAGGCGCTGGCGATCGATCCGCTCGACCACGAAAAATGCCTGAACGCGGCCAAGGTGCGCGGCTGGCAGATCACGCAGGTCCTGAACACGCACGAGCATCACGACCACACCGGCGGCAACGACGCGGTCATCGCCGCCACCGGCGCCAAGCTGCTGGCCCACCACCGCAGCGGCGCGAAGATCAGGGGTGTGGACCGCGGCCTGCAGGCCGGCGACCTGATCAAGGTGGGCCGCTCGGTCGAGCTGGAATGCCTGGACACGCCGGGGCACACGATGTGCCACATCTGCCTGCGCTCGCACACCGAGCAACCCGCGCTTTTCTCGGGTGACACGCTGTTCAATGCCGGCGCCGGCAACTGCCACAACGGCGGCGACCCGGCTGCGCTGTACGCCACCTTCGTCGAGCAGCTGGCAAAGCTGCCCGGCAACACGCAGGTCTATCCCGGCCACGACTACATCGAGAACAACCTGAAGTTCACGCTGGCGCGCGAGCCGGACAACGCCGCGGCAAAGGAACTGCTGCCCCAGGTCAGCGGCCACGACCCGGCACGCGGGATGGTCACGACGCTCGCGCAGGAGAAGGAGTTCAATGCCTTCTTCCGCCTGGCCAGCCCGAGCCTGATCGCCACGCTGCGCAAGAGCTTTCCGGAGTTGCCGGAACAGCCCGATGCGAAGACGGTGTTCGTCAAGTTGCGCGAACTTCGCAACAAGTGGTGAGCAACCGCCCGCGCCATGCAGCGTGACGCGCAGCTGAAGCAGCGCATCGTCCGGCACCTGCAGGCCTTTGAGGTGCAATCGGCCACCGACGCGGCGCCGCATGCCGCCGCGGTGGCGGTGGCCATCACCGACGAAGGCCACGGCGCTGGGTTGGCCGGGCTGCCCGAATCGTTGCCCTGGAGCACACGCGCCGCGCTGGTGCTGACGCGTCGTTCGGGCCGGCTGCGCAGCCATGCCGGCCAGTGGGCACTGCCGGGCGGGCGCATCGACGCCGGCGAGACACCCGAACAGGCAGCCCTGCGCGAACTGGCCGAAGAGGTGGGCCTGAAGCTCGAGCTGCACGACGTGCTCGGCCGCCTGGACGACTTCGTCACGCGCTCGGGTTATGTCATCACGCCCGTGCTGCTGTGGGCCGGGGCGGCGCGTGACATGTCGCCG
Source organism: uncultured beta proteobacterium (assembly GCA_963824005.1). Taxonomy (GTDB): domain Bacteria; phylum Pseudomonadota; class Gammaproteobacteria; order Burkholderiales; family Burkholderiaceae_C; genus Rubrivivax. Next base: position 128,174 of record CAWGOK010000009.1, on the reverse strand, counting down.
AACCTGGACGAGGTGCAGAGCATCCACCGTATCCCGGTGGACGAGTTCCTCCGTGCCGACGCGCCGATGCTCGAGCGGCGCGACGACAGCGAGTACCCGGTGCTGCGCATGCCGGTGGGCGACAGCTGGATCGCCGCGCCGACCGCAGCCATCCTGTACCAGTTTCGCGAGTTGTGCATCCAGGGCCGGCCGACGCGCGTGGCGCACTTCGAACAGCCGCATTTCGCCTGGCGATAGGTGCGCCGAAATTACCGGCCGTAACACCTGGTACAGGCCCACGGTGCACCGCGGTGCGGGCAAAGGCGTTAGAAAGCGGTCTCCACGCTCCAGGATGCCGCATGAAACGTCTTTGCCTGTCACTCGCCTTCGCCGCCCTCGGCCTGCCTGCCCATGCCGGCACCGACGTCGGCGTGTCCATCGGCATCAACCAGCCGGGCCTGTACGGCCGTATCGACATCGGCAGCGTCAGCGCACCCCCGGTGCTGGTGTATCCCAAGCCGGTGGTGGTCGTGGCCAGCCCGGTGGCGGTGGTGCAGCGCCCGATCTACCTGCATGTGCCCCCGGGGCACGCCAAGGACTGGCGCAAACATTGCAACCACTACGGCGCCTGCGGGCAGCCGGTGTACTTCGTGCAGGAGGGATGGTACGAACGGCACTATGCCGGCGGCCATGGCAAGGGCCATGGCAAGAGCAAGGGTCGCGGCAGGCACGACGACTGAAGTCGCCGACGCTGAAGCCACGTTCATTCGCGCCGCTGCACCCCCGGTGGCGCCAAGGCCGCTGCATCCCACGCCGGCCCGTCGAACCAGGCCTCGCCCTGCAATGCCGCGCGCACCATCGGCAGTGCATCCAGGCCCCAGAACAGCCGCCCGTCTAGCTCGACCGTCGGCACGCCGAAAAGCCCGCGCTCGATGGCCACTTCGGTATGCGCGCGTAGTTCGGCCTTGACCACGGCGCTGGCCGGATCGCGCAGCGGCGCCACGGCTTCGTGCAGCGCGCGCAGGCGCTCGGGGTCGTTGGCGTCACCACCGCCGCGCCAGACATGGCGCATCAACAGCTCGACCACGCGACGGTTCGGCAGGCCCGCGGGCGGCGCGCTGGCCAGGCCCAGGCGCAACAGCGCGAGCGGGTTGAAGGGGTGCTGCGCCGGCGTGGCCATCTCGATGCCCAGGCAGTGCGCAGTCCATGCGACCTGACGGAAGGTCCAGGCGCGTTTCGGCTCGATCTCGGCTGGGCCTTTCTGGCCCCAATGCCCGAGCAGGCCGGCGAACAGCACCGGCCGGTAGTCGACCACATAGGAGCAGCCTTCCAGCGCCTGCGGCAGGTGCTCGAAGGCCAGGTAAGCATAGGGCGAGATCGGGTCGAACCAGAAGCTCAGCGCTTTCATCGGAAAGACTCCTTGGCGCCGGGCTCAGCCGACGCATACGCCTCGCGGCGTTGTGCGATCTGCTGCCAGACGCGACGCTTGTCGGCTTCGTCCATCGAGGCCCAGCCGGCGATCTCCGCCAGCGTGCGCTGGCAGCCCTCGCACAGGCCGCTGGCCGCGTCCATGCGGCACACGTTGATGCACGGGCTGGGCACGGTGCCCGGTGCGGTCATGACTGCACCACGTCGGCCAGCGGCGCACCCGTCAACGCCTGCAATTCGGCTGGCGTGAGGCTGAACACGCCGTTCGGGTGGCCGGCAGCGGCCCAGATGCGCTCGAAGCGCAGCAGATCGCGGTCGATCAGCATGAAGGGGGTTCCGGCCAAGGCCACCGGTGACACGCCGCCGATGGTGAAGCCGGTGCGCTCTTTGACGAACTGCGCATCGGCGCGGCCCACGGGGCCGGCCAGCGCGGCCAGCTTGTGCTCGTCCACGCGCCGGTCGCCCGAGGCGATCACCAGTACCGCCTGGTCATCGGCCTTGCGGCGAAAGACCACGCTCTTGGCGATCTGGCCCAACGCCACCCCCAGTGCGTCGGCCGCTTCCTGCGAGGTGCGCGCCGCCACCTCCAGCCACAGCGGGGCCTGCGCATGACCGCGTGCCACCAGCGCCTGCGCCACGCGCAGGAAGGCATCGGGTCGCGGCAAGGCCTGCGTGGAGGCGGCGGACAAAGGCGGATTCATGCAGTCGGTGGCGGCGCAACCCTCGCGGACGCCGATTCTGACCGATCGAAGCGGGAACTGCCGGCGTCGCGCTCAGCCACCGGCCTGTGCTTCGACGCCGGCGCCACGCCAGCGGTTCAGCAAACGGCGCAGGAACTTGATCAGCACCACCGTCAGCGACACCATCACCAGCAGCGCCACGGTCAGCGCGCCGAAGAACCAGACCGGATGCTCCCAGGACAGCCAGAGCATGCCCGGCACCGCGGCGTCTCCCAACAGTGACAGGCCGATGTTCGAGAACGGCTCGGGCGAGGTGTTCGCCGCAGCGCGCGTGCTGGCCTTGGCCACATGGCTGGTGGCGGCCAGGGTGCCGCCCATCAGCCCGGCGATCAGCGCCCAGCTGGCGTGGTCGCCACCGAACACCGCCGCCGCCAGCATCGCGCCGGCGGGTATGCGGATCACGGTGTGCGCCATGTCCCAGACCGAATCGAGCCCCGGGATCTTGTCGGCGAAGAATTCGATGAACAACATGATTCCGCTGGCGCCCAGCAGCAGCGGCTGCTGCAGCAGCTTCAGGCCCTCGGGCAGTGGCACCCAGCCCAGCAGCCCGGCCAGGCCGGTGAGGAACACCACCGCATACAGGCGCAGGCCGCTGGCCCAGCCAAGCGCGGCAGCGATGGCGAAGAGCTGGGTCGTGTCGAGTTCCATGCGCGGGCCTCGACTCAATGCAGCCCGGTGCGCAGGCTGCGGTTGTGTGCCGCGGCGCGCTGCGCCAATGCAGCTCCGTCCGTAGGCACCACGTGCATCGACAACATCAGCAATGGTGCACCAGTGTGCATCAGGCACCTCATCGCGTCACGGGCCCGGCCTGTAGACCGAAGTCTCGTCCCAACCCAGTGCCCGCATATCGTCGCGGCGCAGATGCGCTTCGCTGGGCATCATGAATTCATCGAGCTGCGGCGGCACGACTGCCGTGCCGGAAAGCATGGCGTGGGCCTGACCCCGATGGTGCGTCTGGTGGTTGAACAGGTGCGCCAGTACATGGCCGGCGCGGTCGCGCTGCACATGGTCGCGGCGCGGCAGCTCGACCCAGGCGTCGATCGCGTCCGTATCGAGGTCGTCGCACAAGGCCACCAAGCGCAGGTCGCTGTCGTGCTGGCGGCGCGCCCACTCGACGCCCGTGGCACAGGGCGCGAAGGCAGCGTACTTCTCGCGCAAATCGCTGTCGCGGTGCAGCGCGCCGATGTAGTACAGGTCCACCGCGAGGATGTGGTTCAACGTCAGGGCCAGGCTGGGAAAGAAGCCGGTGCGCGTCGCCTGCCACTCGGCAGTGTCGAGCTTGGCCACGGCCAAGCCGAGTCGATGATTCGACAGCGCATTGGCATGCGCCTGGATGCGAAGGTAGCCGAGCAGGTCCATGGAGCGGGCGCGGTGGCGGCCTCGATTCTGGCAGAGGGCTGCGCATGGGCAGTGGTTCGCGCCGCGGCGTGACTGCCGTCACGCAATGGCTGCCATGGGGCGGCATCACAGGTGGAACAATTTCCGCAGGCTTTCCCGGTCTCAGGACCCGCCGACCCGGACCCGACATGAAACATCGCTGGATCATGGCCGCCGCACTGGCGGCGCATGGCATGGCGCCGATGGCGCAGACCATCTACGAATCGAAGGACAAGGCCGGGCCGGTGTTCTCGGACCGGCGTTCCGTCGGCAGCGTCGGTGTATCGCCCTATCGCCGCTTCGTCATCAACCGGCCTTCCGAACAGGACACGGTACACACCCACACCGGCGAGTTCAGCGTCTCGGCGAGCGTGTCGCCGCCGCTGCGCTCCAGCGACCGCATCCGCGTGCTGCTCGACGGCAACCTGGTGCCCAACGTGTATCGCGGCACCAACCTGCGTATCAGCGAATCGGACTGGCAAGCCGCCGCCACCGGCACCCAAGGCGAACACCGGATCCAGCTGGCCATCGTCGATGCCGACGGCACGTGGTGGATCGAGACTGCGCCGGTGAGCTTCCACGTATTGCGTACTGCCGTCGGCGGCGCGCGACCCTAAACCGGCTGCAAGCGCACGTGCACCATGGCCACATGGGCGCACAGCGAGTACGCCTGACCGGATGGCTGTCGCTCTCGATAACCGTCGGTGCCAGAGAGGTTCGGCTGGCCGGTTGCGCCCTGCGGGCAGCCTTCAGGATCCGGTGGCCTTGGCGGGCTTGGCAGCCTTGTCCGCGACAGGCGCGCCCGCTGTCTTCCAGCCGCTGAAGCCGCCCCCGATGTGCGCCACGTCGGGCAGGCCCATGTCCTGCAGCGTCTTCGTGGCCAGCGCCGAACGCCAGCCTGCGGCGCAGAACAACACGAGTCGCTTGCCCTGGGCGAACACCGGTTTGTGGTACGGGCTTTCGGGGTCGGCCCAGAACTCGAGCATGCCACGCGGCGCATGGAAGGCGCCGGGGATGACGCCTTCGCGCTCCAGCTCGCGGATGTCGCGGATGTCGATGAACTGCACGTCGTCGCGGCCGTGCAGGTCGCGCGCTTCTTCGATGCTGTAGGTGGTGATTGCGGCGGTGGCCTCGTCGACCATCGACTTCACGGTCTTCTTCATGCGGTCTCCAGCGTGCTCGGATGAGAGTGGTTCAAAACGGCCCTTGCGCCAGCCAGCGCTCGATCTGCGGCTTGCGGTCGTTGCCCCAGAAGGGCTCGCCATCGACGACGAAGAAGGGCGCGCCGAACACACCCGCCGCGATGGCTTCGTCGTTGGCGCGCTTCAGGCGCACCTTCCATACCGGGTCGTTCCAGGCGGCTTCGGCCCGTTGTGCGTCGATGCCACTCGCAGCCATCAACGCCTTCAGCGCCCCGGTTTGGCTGAGCATGACGCCGCGCGTGAAGTAGGCACGCAGTCCGGCGCGCGCCCAGGCCGCAGCCGCGTCCACACCCTGGCTCTCGTCGAGCCACCAGAACACGCGCGCGGCGTTCTGCGTGGGAATCGGGAACTCCTGCGGCTGCACGTAGGGCACGCCTTCGAAGCGCGCCGAGCGGCGGAAGTCGTGCAGGCTGTATTCGCGCTTGATCGGGTGCGCCACCGGGCTCTTCAGCTCGGCCGCCTGAAAGGTGGCGCCGAGCAGGATCGCGTGCCAGCGCACCGTGCGCCCATGTCGCGCGGCCAGCGCCTCGACCCATTCGGAAGCGATGTACGAATAGGGCGACGAGAAGTCGAAGTAGAAGTCGATCGGTGTCTTCACGGTACAGGACCATAAACGCTGGCGGCGGCGGCGTCCATAGCCGCTCGGCCCTGGCTCAGCGGCTGCAGCGCATCAGCCACGCCATGCAGCCGTGACAGCCAGCAGCGCCGCGGCGCACAGCACCCAGCCTTGCACCGAGCCCATGGTCCACAAGGTGGCGGCGCTGAGCAGACACCAGGCCAGCGGTACGACCCACAGCGCGCGCAGCGGCCAGCGCGGGCCGCGCACCAACAGCAGCAAGCCGAGTGTGGCGACCGCCGTCGGGTCGCTGGCCAGGCCGACGAATTCGGCCTGCGCCCAGGGCCGACCCGCCACCCACGCCAGCAGCGGGTGGCCAAGCCAGGCCCACAGCAGCAGCGACAAGGCCACCGCGCGACGCAGCCGCGTGTTGCGGCGGCCCTGCACGCCACCGCCCACGGCCAGCGCCAACAGCCCGGCCGCCTGCAGTGCGAACAGCGGCACGATGTCGCCCGCCAGCCAATGGATCGGTGCCAGCCGTTGCCATAGGTAGGCCCAGGCGGTAAGCGCCCAGCACAGCGCCAGCGCGGCCAGTGCCGCCCGTGCGGCGGTGCTGCCGGGCACGCCGCCGTCGCGCCACACCCAGCCCAGCCAGGCCAGGCCGGCGCCGACGATGCCGGCCTGCAGCGGCCAGAACGCCAGGTTCAGCGACTCGAACAGCCGCCAGTAGATGCGCGGCGAGAACATCAGGAAGTCCGCCGGCCGGTAGCTCCACCATTCGCTCACCTTCGGCTCACAGCGCGGCCACGTCGCGGGCCATGCGACTGCGCAGCGCAGCGTCGGGCATGCGCCCGTGCGCGGCCGCCATGTTCTGCCGCAGGTGCGCGACCTGGCTGGTGGCCGGTATCGCGCAGGTGACCGCCGGGTGACCGACGATGAACTTCAGCGCCACCTGGGCCCAATGCTCGCAGTCGAGCTGCGCCGCCCAGCCCGGCAGGCGGTGGCGCGACAGCTGCTGCAGCAACGCGCCTTCGCGGAAGGGTCGGTTGACGATGACGGCGATGCCGCGCTCCTGCGCCAGCGGCAGCAGGCGCATCTCGGCCTCGCGGTCGAGCAGGTTGTAGCTGAGCTGCACGAAGTCGAGCGGCTGCGTGCGCATCAGCTGCTCGATCTCGGCATGGCGCCGGCCCTCGGAGGTGGTGATGCCGACGTAACGCAGCTTGCCGGCGGCTTTCATCTCGAACAGCCGCGGCAGGTGCTGCTGCCACGACAGCAGGTTGTGCACCTGCATCAGGTCGAAGCGCGCCACGCCCCAGTAGGCGCGCGAGACCTCGATCTGCGCCGGGCCGCGCGCGCCATCGCCGATCCACACCTTCTCGGCCGAGAACAGCGCCGCCGGGCGGCCGATCTGCGCCAGCGCGAGGCCGATGGTCGGCTGCGACGAGCCGTACATCGGCGACGAATCGATCAAACGCCCGCCTGCGGCGAAGAAGGCGCGTACCACCTCGACGCAGGCCGCGCGCGCGGCCTGGTCGCCGCCGACGTTGAAGGTGATCCAGCTGCCCAGCCCGACCACCGGCAGCATCTCGCCGCTGGACGGGATGCGCCGCATCAGCGGCGCCCCCGCCGCGGCAGCGCGGCTGCTGCGTGACCACGCGCCGAACAGCCCGGCCGTCGTTGCGGCCACCAGCGCCAGCCAGCGGCGGCGGGTGAGCTCGTTGCCACGAGGCGGCGGCATGTCGGCACGGTTCATCGGAATAGCGTCCTCGTCGAGCACTCATGCTTTGTCGTCGCGACAACTGCCAAGTTCCGATGGCCGACCCGCGACACGCTGAGCTATCGGCCTGCGGTCGAGCAAAACGCTTGCGACCCCTCGGATCGCGGCACCGGCGAGCCCGGATACAGCCGTGCAAGCACCGCGCGCAATACGCGGTCGATGATCGGCTGCAACTGTGGCGCCAACGGCGCGACCAGGGCGCCATCGTCGTGGCGGGTGTCGCGGCCTTGCCACAGCGCGGCCAATCCCTCGGCCTCGGCCGACAACGATGCTTCGACCACCGTCTTCCAGTGCGGGGGCGTCTCGGACTGCGCCCACTCGCCGCGCCCGCGGCCGAAATGCGCCACCGCCAGATAGCGCAGCAGCGCGGCTTCGAGCATGGTGTCCAGCGCCTCGGCGTTCCAGGCCAGCCAGGAGCGCTCGGTGCCGCGCACCAGGTTCACGCAGCGCGCCAGCCCGGCGGCGCCCAGCGCCCCGAGCAGCCCGCCGGCGAGCAGGCCGCCACCCAGCGTCAGGCCACCGGTGGCCAAGTCGGCCTTCAGGCCGACCAGCGCACCGGTGAGCGCGCCACCCAGCAGCGCCGCCTTGCTCTCGTCCATGCGCAGGTGCAGCTGGTAGTGCGTGGCCAGCCGCGCCAGGATTTCGCCCTGCGCCTGGCCGGCCAGGCCGTGCAGCGCGATCAGCTGCGTGGTGCTGTCGCGCAGCTCCTCGTCGAGCTGCGCCGCCAGCGCGGCTTGTGCCAGCGCGGTCGGGCTCTGTTCGTTGGCACCCAGGCCGAGTGCCGAACCCAGGCTGCGCAACTTCGATCGCAGCCCGGCGCCGTCGGCCAATTCCTGACGCGCGGCGCCAAGGCGCGCCATGCTTTGCGCCAGCACGTCGAGCGAGGCTCCGTACAGGGCCAGCCGCTGCGCCTGCCAGGCCTGCGTCAAGCGCTGCATCAACTCTCGGCGCGAGCCCGGCAGGCAGTCTTCGATGGCGCGCAGCAGCACCAGTTCCTGCACCCAGCAGCGCGCAAAGGCATCCAGCGGCAGCACCGCGGCCACCTGCGGCCAGGGCACCAGGTGCTGGCGCCAGGAGTCCACCTCGGCCGCCTCGACGGCACTCTCGCGCGGCACGCCCAGCTGGTTGAGCAGCACGATCACCGGTTTGCCGACCCAGGCCAGCAGTTCCATCTCGCTGGCCACATAGGCCGCGGCTGCCGGCGCCTCGGCTGCGCTGACCAGGTACAGCACCGCGTCGGAGCGCTCGGCCACATGGCGCAGCGCCTGCTGGCTGGCCCAGAAGGGCCGGTCACGCCAGCGGTCCCACACCTGGCCGAGGAACCAGCCGAGCGGATTGCCCGACTGCTTCATGCGCCGCAGCAGGCGCACGCTGTCGCCGAATCCGGGCGTGTCCCACAGCTGCAGCGTCTCGCCCGCCGGCGTGCGCAGCATCTCGTGCGCGTCGGCAAATTCGGTGACATGCGCAGCGTCGCGCACCTCGCCGACGTCACGCCCGAGCAGGGTGCGCGCCAGCGTGGTCTTGCCCACGTTGGTATGCGACACCAGGCTCAGGTGCAGGTGGTGTGGCGCGTCGTTCATGCGACCAAGGCCCCTGGCACCGCCGGGGTCAATGCCGCCTGCAACGCGGCCTCGGCCTCGTCCATGTCGGCGGCGCGCAGGTCGACGAACAGCACCGCGATGCCCAGCGAAGTGCCCAGCGCGGACCAGGCGCCGCGCCGCTCGGCGCGGCGCGGCGAGGCGGCGCCGAAGCGCTGCGCAAACGCGCCTTCATCGACCAGCATCAGCGCCGGCAGCGCCAGCGTGCGCATCAGGCGACCCTGGCTTTCGGCCTCGGGCGTGGCTCCCAGGTCGAACAGCGCCACGCGCAGCGTGCCGGCGGCCGGCAGGGCGCCCGGCTGATCCTCGGCGCCGTAGGCCACGGTGGGCGCCACCCGCCACTGCAAGCCATCGCCGAAGACCCGCGTGAACAGCGCCTTCAACGCCGCCAGTGCGGCGGCGTCGGGCGTGTGTGCATGCGGCCACACCTGCACCGGCGTGCGGCCACCGCGCTGCTGCCACAGCAGGCGCTGGAAATAGGGCTCCTGCAGCGACAGGGGCCACCGCCGTTGCAGCCGGTGCGCGCGCCAGGCGGCCCAACATGCCAGCGCGATGCGTGGCAACACCACCAGCAGCACCAGCTGCCAGGCGTAGAGGTGAATCCACGGCGCGGCCGACGCGGTGGGTGCTGCGCCCGCGGGCACGCGCAGCGCCTGCACGCCAGCCACGTCGGGCACGGTTAGGCCCGATGCCGCGCTGGCCGGTGCGAGCAGCGTGGACAGCAGCGAGCGCACCGTGGCGGCGTCGAGGAAGGTGCTTTCCCAGCCGACACGGTAGTCCAGCACCAGGCCGCGCAGGTACATGCCTGCCAGCACGCCCAGCGCCAGTGCCGCCGCGCCCAGATGCAGAGCCAGCGCGACGCGCGCCGTGTTCAGTGGCAGGCCGTGCAGCGCCCAGTCGGCGGCGAAGGCCTTCCACACTGCCGTGCTGCCACCCTCACCCTCGAGCCCGCGCGCGCGCCAGCGCTGCAGCCGCGCCACCACCGCCTGCCGCAACCGACCCGCGGACGCGGGCGCGAACAGCGCCTGCACGCCCAGCCATCCATACACCGCCAGGTTCCAGGCAATCAGCGCCCACACCGGCGGTGCCAGCAGGTTGATGCGCTGGGCGCTGCCGATGCGGTCGAACAGCAGTCCGGCGGCGAAGCCCAGCGCCATCACCACCAGGAGCCCTTCGATGCGCCGCGGCCGCAGCGCGCGCCAGCGCGCGAGCGGCGGGTCGAGCGGCTCGAGCCTGCGCAGCGCCAGTTGCGCGCGGGCCGCGAGGAATTGCTCGCCCGGTGCCTCGCTGCCCACGGCCGACAGGGCCGCGCGGCTGGCCCAGGCGCGGTCGGCCTCGGTCCACGGCGCGAAACCGGTGTGTTCGTAGGCGCGAAGCAGCAGCACCTCGCCGGCGGCGGCTTCCTCCATACGCAGTCAGGTCTGCAGTTGCCGCGCCAGGTCGAAGAAGTCGCTGGCGACCAGGTCGAAGCCCTGCGGCCGCGCCGGCCGGGGCGGTGCCTCGGCACCGAACTCCAGCGCACGATGCACGTAGGCCGTGCGCAGCCCGCAGGCCTTGGCGGCCTGCAAGTCGCTGGGGTGCGCGGCCACCAGCATCAGTTCGTGCGGCTTGCAGCCGAGCAGGCCTGCGGCCATCAGGTACACCTCGGGCTCGGGCTTGTACTTGCGGATCAGCTCGCCGGAGAGCACGCAATCCCAGGGCAGGCCGGCGTTGCGGGCCATGTCCACCAGCAGCGAGACGTTGCCGTTGGACAGCGTGCTGATCGGGTATCGGCAGCGCAGCCGGTTCAGGCCGCCGACCGCGTCGGGCCACGGCATCAGGCGGTGCCAGACAAGGTTGAGCTGCACCAATTCCGCCTCGGACAACGACTGCAGGCCGAAGCGCGGCACCAGGCCGTCCAGGATCTGTCGGTGCAGGGTGTCGATGTCGGCCCAGTCCTGGCCGGCCCCACGCGTGCGGTCCATCGCCGGTGCGTAGCCCGCGCGCCAGGCATCGGCGAAGGCCGGCCAGTCGACCTGCAGGCCCCTGGCAGCGGATAGCAACTTCCCCTCGCGCACGATGGACGAGCGCCAGTCCACCACGGTGCCGAAGACGTCGAAGGCCATTGCGCGAAGGGCTTGGGCGTCGAAGGGGGAGCTCATCGTGGTGGTGCAGGAGTTCGACCGGATTCTGCCTCGGCCGCGTGCGGCGCCGCACAGCTGGGGCGGGTGTCATGCCACGAACAATTTTGTCGTGCGCCGCGCCGGCGTGGGCGCGGAGCACGGCAGGTTCGACGCCTTCCTGTCGAAGTACGGCCTGGTGCTGTACGACGCGCTTTACGCCTGGTGCCGCTCGTGCCAGGACGAGACGCAGGCCTGGCCACCGAAGATGGCCTGAAGCGCGCCGCTACGAGCGGATGTAGTTCTCGAGCTGGGCGATCGTCGCCTCATGGTCGGCAATGATGTCGTCGAGGATGTCGCGCACGGAGATCATGCCCACCACGGTGTCGCCGTCGATCACCGGCAGGTGGCGGATCTTCTTCTCGCTCATCAGTGCCATGCACTTGCGCGTGCCGGTGGTCGGCGTCACGGTGAGCACTTCGCGCGTCATGATCTCGCTGACCAGCGTGTCCTTCGAACTGCGGCCCTGCAGCGCGATCTTGCGCGTGTAGTCGCGCTCGGAGAGCACCCCGACCAGCTTGCCGCGGTCCATCACCATCAGCGCGCCCACCTCGTATTCGGCCAGCAACTGCAGCGCCTGGAACACGGTGTCGTCGGGCCGGGCATGCCACAGCGTGCCTTCACGCTGCCTGAGCAGTTCGGATACGGGTTTCATCACAGCCTCCGGTCGGGTCAGGCCCAAAGCCTACACAATTGTCCGCGCGGGCGCCATGCCTGCTTGCCTGCCACACCCCATGAGCGAGACACCCACCCAGGCCTTCCGCGAGGCGCGCGATTTTCTGATTGCGCAACGCGGCCAGCATGATGCGGCCGTCGCCGGCTTCCGCTGGCCGCAGTTGCAGCGCTTCAACTGGGCGCTCGACTGGTTCGACGTGCTGGCAAAGGGCAACCACGCCACCGCACTGTGGGTGGTCAACGAGGACGGCAGCGAACAGCGCCTGAGCTTCGCACAGATGGCCGAGCGCTCGAACCATGTCGCCAACTGGCTGCGGGCGCGCGGCGTGAAGCGTGGAGAGCGCATGCTGCTGATGCTGCCCAACGTGGTGGCCTTGTGGGAAGTGACGTTGGCCGCGATCAAGCTGGGCGCGGTAGTCAGCCCGGCGACCACGCTGCTGTCCGCCGCCGACCTGGCCGACCGCGTGCAGCGCGGTCGCATGCGCCACGTGGTGGCCGATGCCATCGGCGCGGCGCGTTTTGCCGAGGTGCCGGGTGAGTACACGCGCACCATCGTCGGCGCCCACGCGGCGGGCTGGACCGACTACGCGTTGGCCGATGCCACGCCAGCAGAGTTCGTGCCCGATGGCCCGACACGCGCCGACGACCCGCTGCTGCTGTACTTCACCAGCGGCACCACGGCCAAACCGAAGATGGTGCTGCACACGATGGCCAGCTACCCGGTGGGCCACCTGTCCACGATGTACTGGCTGGGCCTGCGCCCCGGCGACGTGCACCTGAACATCAGCTCGCCGGGCTGGGGCAAACATGCGTGGAGCAGCTTCTACGCACCGTGGAATGCCGGCGCGACCATCTTCGTGCTCAACCAGGCGCGCTTCGATGCAAAGTTCACGCTCGACACGCTGGTGCGCTGCGGCGTCACCTCGCTGTGCGCGCCGCCCACCGTCTGGCGGGTGCTGATCCTCGAAGACCTGGCGAAGTGGCCGGTGAAACTGAACGAGGTGATCGGTGCCGGCGAACCGCTGAACCCCGAGGTCATCGAGCGCGTGCGCGCCGGCTGGGGGTTGACGCTGCGCGACGGCTACGGCCAGACCGAAAGCACTTGCATGGTCGGCAACCCGCCCGGGCTGGCGGTACGCGCCGGCTCGATGGGCCAGCCGATGCCCGGCTACCGCATGGTGCTGCTCGACACCGAGGACCGCGAATGCGACGAAGGCGAACTCGCGGTGACGTTGAAGCCCGCGCCCACCGGGCTGATGGCCGGCTATGCCGGTGACGACGAGAAGACCCAAGCCGCGCTGGGCGGCGCGTTCTACCGCACCAGCGACGTGGCGCGCCGCGATGCCGACGGCTACTACTGGTACGTGGGCCGCGCCGACGACGTGTTCAAGGCCAGCGACTACCGCATCAGCCCCTTCGAGCTGGAAAGTGCGCTGCTCGAACATCCGGCCGTGGCCGAAGCGGCTGTGGTGCCCAGCCCCGATCCGATCAAGTTGGCCGTACCCAAGGCCTATGTCGTTCTCAAGCCCGGCCAGGCCCCGTCGCGCGACGCGGCGCTGGACATCCTGCGCTTCCTGCGCGGGCGGCTCAGCGCCTACAAGCGCGTGCGCCGCATCGAGTTCGCCGAGCTGCCGAAAACCATCTCCGGCAAGATCCGGCGCGTGCAGTTGCGCCAGACCGAGGACGAGCGCCGCGCACGCGGCGAGCGCGGGACGCTCGAATTCTGGGAAGAGGACTTCAGCGAACTGGAGTCGCCGAGATAGCGTTGCGCCGGCGCAGCCCGGCCCGTCGCGCGCTCAGTGCAGCACCAGCAGCGGCAGCGTGCTGCCCGCCAGCACCGCCTTGGTGTGTGAACCGAACAGGAACTCGCCGAACGCGCCGCGGCCGTGGGTGACCATGACGATCATGTCGCAGTTGTGCGATTCGGCTGCGGCGATGATGGCGCGATCGACGTTGGCCACCTGGTCGTGGTGGCCCTCGAAGGGCACGCCGGCCGCGCGCGCGCGCGCCTCGAAGCGCGACAACACTTCGTGCGCATGGGCCGCGGTCATCGCGTCGTGCCCCTTGACCTGGTCCTCCAGCAGCGATTGCTGGCGCGGCCCGGACACCGGCGCCATCAACGGCTCGGCGACGAAGCCGATGACGGCCGCACCCAGCTGGTGCGCCAGCGCGATGCTGCCGGTGATGGCACGCTCCGACAGCTCGCTGCCATCGACCGGGACAAGGATGCGTTGGTACATGGGAGCCTCCTTCATGGCGCGCCGCGCGCGGCAGGCGCGGTGCGTCACTCTAGGCAAGGGCACGGCCGACAATATTGAGTTGGCACAACTATTGTCGAGTCGGGCGGCCGGGCGCAGCCTCGACCTGGATGCATCGCCGGTTCACCGCTCGCACCGTCGGGCACGGGGTCCGGGCCGGGCTCGCGGAATCCTGCAGCCGGCCGGCGCTCAGATCTCGCTGAACTCGCCGGCCTTCCAGGACTCGCGCAGCCTGAACTTCTGGATCTTGCCCGAGCCGGTGAGCGGAAAGGCGTCGAGTACGAACCAGTGGCGCGGCGTCTTGTGCGGCGCCAGGTGCTGGCGCACGTACTCGATCAATTCGTCCTTGTCGATCTGCTGGCCCGGCCTGGGCCGCAGGAAGGCCGCGACCACCTCGCCCCACTTGTCGTCGGGCAGGCCGACCACGGCCACCTCACCGACGCTGGGGTGCTTGAACAGCAGTTCCTCCAGCTCGCGCGGATAGATGTTCTCGCCGCCGCGGATGATCATGTCCTTCAGCCGCCCTTCCACCGTGCAGTAGCCGCGCGCGTCCATCGCGCACAGGTCGCCGGTGTGCAGCCAGCCGTCGGCATCGATGGCCGCCGCCGTGGCCTCGGCGTTCTCGAAGTAGCCGTGCATCACGTGGTAGCCGCGGGTGCAGTACTCGCCGACCTGCCCCACCGGCAGCGTGGCGCCGCTGGCCGGGTCGATGATCTTCACTTCCACATGGGGCATCGGCGTGCCGATGGTGCCGGCCTTGTCCTCGACACTGTCGTCGGGCCGCGTCATCGAGGCCACCGGCGAGCACTCGGTCTGCCCGAAGACGATGGTGAAGGGCGCCTTCAGCTGCTCCTCGAAGCGCCGCACCAGTGTCGCCGGCACGGTGGACCCGCCCGAGCAGATGCCCTGCACCTGCGACAGGTCGGTCGCCGCGAAGCTCGGGTGTTCCATCATCGCCACCAGCATGGTCGGCACGCCGATCATGGCGTTGCCGCGGTAGGTGTCGAAGATCTCCAGCACCAGGCCCGGCTCGAAGGCCTCGATCAGCACCTGGGTGGCGCGGATCGACACTGCCCCCAGCACGCAGCACACGCAGCCGCCCGTATGGAACAGCGGCATCGTCGTCACCCACACCGCGCCGTCGCGGATGCCCATGCGCTCGGCCGTGTGCGCGCCGTTGTTCACCAGACCACGGTGATGCAGCAGCGCCCCCTTCGGAAAGCCGGTCGTGCCCGAGGTGTACTGGATCATCACCGGGTCGGTGGACTTGACCGCCGGCAGCGTGATGCCCGGTGCGTCGCCTCGCGCCAGAAAGTCGTCCCAGGCATCGAAGCGGATGACGTGGCGCAGCTCCGGGCAGTTCGGCGCCACCTGCTGCACCGTGGCGTGCATCGGATTGCCGCGGAAAGCCTCGACGACGAACACGCCCGCCGAGCGCGACTGCTTCAGCACGTACTCCAGCTCCTGCGCGCGGAAGGCCGGGTTCACCGTCACCAGCACCACGCCGGCCAGTGCGCAGCCGAACTCCAGCATCACCCATTCGGGCAGGTTCGGCGCCCACACCGCGACACGTTCGCCGGGCTCGAAGTGCGCGCGCAGCGCCTTCGCGGTGCGAAGTGCCTGGGCCTGCAGCTCGGCATAGGTCCACTGACGGCGCGCGGCCGGGTCGGGCACGCCGGCAATCAGCGCCACGCGTTCCGGCGCGGTCTCGGCGGCCCAGGCCAGCAACTGGCCGAGCGTGATGTCGCGCAGCGGCGGGTCGGTGGGGCCGGCGGCGTGGGACAAGGTCAGTTCCATGGCAGGGCTCGGTCGGCAAGAGTCGGCGCGACGCTAGCACGCAGCTGCAGAACCGGCATCGCGGCGAACCCGGCCGCGGGCCGGGCTAAGCTCCTACGTTCGATGCCTTCACGAGACGCACGCATGAACCAGCCCAACGACCCGAGCCCCGAAGGCACGCCCGCACTCGACGTCGACGGCGCCGTCGCCCGCATCACGCTGCGCCGGCCGTCGCTGCGCAACAGCCTGAACGACGACGATCTGCGAACCCTGTTGCAGCATTTCGCCGCGGTCAATGCCGACCCTGCCATACGCGTGCTGGTGCTCGGCGCCGACACCGGCGGCCAGGCGCGGCCCGTTTTCAGCGCCGGCTACCACGTCGGCGGGCTGGACCGGCCTGGCAGCGGACCGCAGGTCTTCGAGCAAGTCCCCGATGCCCTGGAGGCGCTGCGCCCGATCACCGTCTGCGCGATGGGCGGCAGCGTCTATGGCGGAGCCACCGACCTGGTGTTGGCCTGCGATCTGCGCGTTGCCTTGGCCGGCAGCGAATGGCGCATGCCGGCAGCCGCTCTAGGCTTGCACTACTACCCGAGCGGGCTGCGACGCTATGTGTCGAGCTTCGGCATCGACCTGGCCAAGCGAGCCTTTCTCACGGCGCAGCCGCTTTCGGTGGAGCTGCTCGCGGCACAGGGCCTGTTCGAGCAGCTGCTGGCGGCGGCCGATTTCGCCGCCGCGGTGGAGCGGCTGGTGGCGCAGGCTGCGGCGCTCGCGCCGCTGGCGGCGCAAGCCACCAAGCGCTCGCTGAACGAGATCGCCGCCGGCCGCGGGGACGCGGCAGCGATGCGCGAACGCGAGCGCCTCACCCAGGCCAGCGCCGACTTTGCCGAGGGCCGACGCGCCTTTGCCGAACGGCGGACGCCTCAGTTCCAGGGCCGTTGACGGCGACGCCGGCTACAGTTGCCGCAGGCTCGCACCGAGCCGGAGACCGACCATGTGGAGCTACACCCCGCCGCTGCGCGACATGCAGTTCGTCATCGAGGACGTGCTGCGTGCGCCCGTCGCCTGGGCGGCGATGCCGGCCTTTGCCGAGATCGACGCCGACACCGCGCGCGCGGTGCTGGAGGAAGCCGGCAAGTTCGCCAGCGAAGTGCTGGCGCCGATCAACGCCGCCGCCGACCTGCAGGGCTGCAGCTGGAACGATGGCGTGGTCAGCACGCCCGCCGGCTACAAGGAAGCCTATGCCGCCTATCGTCGCAAGGCGGCTGGCCTGCGCTGTCCTGCCACCCCGACGATGGGGGCCAGGGCCTGCCGGCGCTGCTGGATGCGGCGCTGAACGAGATGATCGCCGCCGCCAACCATGGCTGGACCATGTACCCGGGGCTGCTGCACGGCGCCTACGAATGCCTGCGCGCGCACGGCAGCGAGGCGTTGAAGGCACGGTACCTGGCCGAAGCTGGCCAGCGGAGAATGGCTGGCGACGATGAACCTGACCGAGCCGCAGGCCGGCAGCGACCTGGGCCTGCTGCGCGCCAAGGCCGAGCCTCGGCCGATGGCAGCTACGCCCTCACCGGCAGCAAGATCTTCATCTCCGGCGGCGAGCAGGACCTGACGGAGAACATCGTGCACCTGGTGCTGGCGCGGCTGCCTGAGGCACCGCCAGGCACCAAGGGCATCTCGCTGTTCCTGGCGCCGAAGATCCTGCCCGATGGCTCGCGCAACGCCATCCGCTGCGACGGCATCGAGAAGAAGATGGGCATCAAGGGCAGCGCCACCTGCGCGATGAGCTTCGACGCGGCCACCGGCTGGCTGATCGGCCAGCCGCACCGCGGCCTGGCGGCGATGTTCGTGATGATGAACTCGGCGCGGCTGCACGTGGCCATGCAGGGCCAGGGCCACCTGGAGGCTGCGCAACAGAACGCGCTGGCCTACGCACGCGAGCGCATCCAGGGCCGCGGCAAGGCCATCGCCGAGCATCCGGCGATGCGGCGCACGCTGTGGAGCCTGCGCGCACTGGCTGAAGGGCAGCGCGTCATCGCCTACTGGACGGCGATGCTGCTCGACGAGTCGCACCACCATCCCGACGCGTCGCGCCGCGCCGAGGCCGACGCGCTGGTGGGCCTGCTGACGCCGGTGGCCAAGGCCTTCTTCACCGACAACGGTCACCGCGGCGCCGACGAGGCGCTGCAGGTCTGGGGCGGCTACGGTTTCGTGCACGACTACGGCATCGAGCAGACGGTGCGCGACAGCCGCATCGCGATGATCTACGAGGGCACCAATCAGATCCAGGCCATCGACCTGCTGCAGCGCAAGGTGCTGGACGACGGTGGTGCCAGGCTCTGCGCGCTGCTCGACCGGCTGCTGGCCGATGCCGACACCGCCGCACCGGCACTGGCCGAGTTTGCCGACGCCCTGCGCGCGCAGTCGCGGGCCGCACGGCAGGCCACGGCCGCCTTGGTCGACGGCGCGCGACAGGACCCGGAGTGGCCGCTGCGCGCCGCCGACGACTACCTGCGTGGCATCGGGCTGACGCTGCTGGCATGGGCCTGGCTGCGCCGTGCGGCGGCAGCGCTGGCGCATGCCGGCAACCCCTGGTTCGACGACACGCTGCGCGCCGCGCGCTTTGGCGTGCAATGGCTGCTGCCCGAGGCCGGCTGGCGCTGGCAGCGAGTGCGCGCGCAGCAGGCCGCCGTGCCAGCGCTGTGAATACGGCCGAGCCAGGACTCCGCCCATGATCGACAAGATCTTCCCCAGCGCCGCCGCCGCGCTGGCCGACGTGGCCGACGGCGCCACGGTGATGATCGGCGGCTTCGGCACCGCCGGACTGCCCAACGAGCTGACCGACGCGCTGCTGGCGCAAGGTGCGCGCGAGCTCACCATCGTCAACAACAACGCCGGCAACGGCGACACGGGCCTGGCCGCACTGCTGGCCGCCGGGCGGGTGCGCAAGATCATCTGCAGCTTCCCACGGCAGGTGGACAGCCACCACTTCGACCGGCTGTACCGCGCCGGCAAGATCGAGCTGGAACTGGTGCCGCAGGGCAACCTGGCCGAGCGCATCCGCGCCGCCGGCGCCGGCATCGGCGGCTTCTTCACGCCCACCGGCTACGGCACCGAGCTGGCCAAAGGCAAGGAGACGCGCCAGATCGACGGACGCATGTACGTGCTGGAGTCCCCGATCCATGCCGACTACGCGCTGATCAAGGCCGAGCGCGGCGACCGCTGGGGCAACCTGACCTACCGCATGACGGCGCGCAACTTCGGCCCGGTGATGGCCATGGCCGCGCGCACCACGGTGGCCACGGTGCACGAGGTGGTGGAGCTGGGCGCGCTGGACCCGGAAGCGGTGGTCACGCCGGGGCTGTTCGTGCAGCGTGTCGTTCGCATCGAGCGCGCGCCGACGCGCGGCGCGGGCTTCTGAAGGGAACGCAGATGGCGGACTACAAGCGCTGGACCCGCGAACAGATGGCGCAGCGCGTGGCGCGCGACATTCCCGAAGGCGCGGTGGTCAACCTGGGCATCGGGCTGCCGACGCTGGTGGCCAACCACCTGCCGGCCGACCGAGAGGTGATGCTGCAAAGCGAGAACGGCATCATCGGCATGGGCCCGGCGCCGGCCGACGGCGCCGAGGACTACGACCTGATCAACGCCGGCAAGCAGCCGGTGACGCTGCTGCCCGGCGGCTGCTTCTTCCACCATGCCGACAGCTTCGCGATGATGCGCGGCGGCCACCTGGACATCTGCGTGCTCGGTGCCTTCCAGGTCTCGGCCGGCGGTGACCTGGCCAACTGGCACACCGGCGCAGCCGACGCCATCCCAGCGGTGGGCGGGGCGATGGACCTGGCGCTCGGTGCGAAGCGCACGCTGGTGATGATGGAGCACTGCACCAAGGCCGGCGAGAGCAAGATCGTGGCGCAGTGCAGCTATCCCCTGACCGCGCTGGGCTGCGTCAGCCGCGTCTACACTGACTTGGCGGTGCTGGACATCACGCCGGCCGGCGTGCGGGTGGTGGACCTGTGCGAGGGGCTGAGCAGCTCCGCGCTGCAAGCGCTGACCGCCGTGCCCCTGATCTTCCCGGAGACAAAGCCATGAACCAAGCCTTCATCTGCGACGCCATCCGCACCCCCTTCGGCCGCTACGGCGGCGCGCTGTCCTCGGTGCGCACCGACGACCTGGGCGCGATCCCGATCCGCACGCTGATGCAGCGCAACCCCAAGGTCGACTGGCAGGCGGTGGGCGACGTGCTCTACGGCTGCGCCAACCAGGCGGGTGAAGACAACCGTAACGTGGCGCGCATGGCCGCGCTGCTCGCCGGGCTGCCGGTGGAGGTGCCGGGTGCCACCATCAACCGCCTGTGCGGCTCGGGCCTGGACGCGGTGGGTTCGGCGGCACGCGCCATTCGCTGCGGCGAGCTGCAGCTGGCCATCGCCGGCGGCGTGGAAAGCATGAGCCGTGCGCCCTTCGTCATGCCGAAGGCCGAGAGCGCCTTCTCGCGTGCCAACGCGGTCTACGACACCACCATCGGCTGGCGCTTCGTCAACAAGCTGATGAAGGCGCAGTACGGCGTCGACTCGATGCCCGAGACCGCCGAGAACGTGGCCGAGCAGTTCAAGATCGAGCGCGAGGCGCAGGACCGCATGGCGCTGGCTAGCCAGCTGAAGGCGGTGGCGGCGCAGAAGAGCGGCTTCTTCGAACGCGAGATCTGCTCAGTGAGCATCGCGCAGAAGAAGGGCGAAGCGCTGGTCGTGGCCAAGGACGAGCACCCGCGCGAGACCTCGATGGAGGCGCTGGCCAAGCTCAAGGGCGTGGTCAAGCCCGAGGGCACGGTCACCGCCGGCAATGCCAGCGGCGTCAACGACGGTGCCTGCGCGCTGCTGCTGGCCAGCGAAAGCGCCGCCGCACGCCACGGCTTGAAGCCGCGCGCCCGCGTAGTCGGCATGGCCAACGCCGGCGTGGCGCCGCGCATCATGGGCTTCGGCCCGGCGCCGGCCGTGCGCAAGGTGCTGGAGCTGACCGGGCTCGCCCTTTCGCAGATGGACGTGATCGAGCTCAACGAGGCCTTCGCCGCGCAGGGCCTGGCGGTGCTGCGCGACCTGGGGCTGGCCGATGACGATGCGCGGATCAACCCCAACGGCGGCGCCATCGCGCTGGGCCACCCGCTGGGCGCCAGCGGCGCGCGGCTGGTGACGACGGCATTGAACCAGTTGGAGACGATCGGCGGCCGCTACGGCCTGTGCACGATGTGCATCGGCGTGGGCCAGGGCATCGCGCTGGTCATCGAACGGGTCTGAGCCCGGCGTGGGGAAGCGCCGGCGCAGGGCCTGACCCGAGGGTCGCGGCTGCGGCAGAATGACCGCGCACTTCTGCCAAGCAGTCTTCCAGCACCGCCGCCATGCACGAGAAGAAACGCTGCATCCTGCTCACCGCTGTCGCCAGCCTGGCCTTGCTGGCCGGCTGCGGCAAGGAAGTTCCCAAACTGGCACCGCCACCGCTGGAGGTGAGCACGATCGCCGTGCAGGCGCGTGACGTCGACATCTCGGCCGAATACGTCGCGCAGACGCAGAGTTCGCAGGCAGTGAACATCCAGGCGCGGGTTTCGGGCTGGCTCGAAAAGCGCGTCTACACCGAAGGCGCGGTGGTCAAGGCCGGACAGGTGCTGTTCCGCATGGACCCCAAGCCCTTCCAGGCCCAGCTCGATGCCGCCAATGCCGCGTTGCAGCGCAACCAGGCCGCGCTGCAGGTAGCTACCGCCAACCTGAACCGCACCAAACCGCTGGCGGCGAAGAACGCACTGTCGCAGAAGGACCTGGATGACGCACAGGGCCAGTACGAACAATCCGCCGCCGCAGTGGCGCAGTCGAAGGCGCAGGTCGATTCGGCGCAGCTCGACCTGTCCTACACCGTCATCAGCTCGCCGGTCAGCGGCGTCAGCAGCTACGCGGCGGTGGCCGACGGCACCTATCTCAGCCCGCAGAACGCGCAGCTCACCACGGTGTCGGTGCTGTCACCGATGTGGGTCAACTTCAGCCTGTCGGAAAACGAGGTCCAGCGCATCGAGAACGACGTCAAGGCTGGGCGCCTGCGGCTGCCGCCGGACCGCAACATGACAGTCGAGATCGAGCAGGCCGACGGCAGCCTGTTCCCCTACACCGGCAAGATCACCTTCGCCGACCCGTCTTACAACCCGCAGACCGGAACCTTCCTTATCCGCGCCACGGTCGACAACCCGCAGGGCCGGCTGCGGCCGAACCAGTACGTACGCGCACGGCTGCGCGGCGCCGTGCGGCCGAACGCCATCCTCGTGCCGCAGCGCGCGGTGCAGCAAGGCGGCAAGGGCCACTTCGTCTGGCTGATCAACAAGGAAGGCAAGGCCGAGCTGCGGCCGGTGACCGTTGGCGACTGGTATGGCGACGGCTGGTTCATCAGCGAAGGCCTGCAGGTCGGTGACCAGCTTGTCATCGACGGTGCGCAGCGCCTGTCGCAGGGCGCGGCACCCAAGGTCACGGCCTATGTGCCCAAGCCGGAGGCACCGCCGGTCAGCGCCGCACCGGCGGCAGCGAAGATCAGCGTGCAGTTCGCCACCGGCCAGGCGACGCTGAGCCCGGAGTCGCTGGAGCTGCTGAAGCGCCTGGCCGTGGGCATGAAGGGGCAGACCGGCACGGTCGACATCACCGGCTACACCGACCGCAGCGGCTCGCGCAGCGCCAACGTCGAACTTGCGAAGCGACGCGCTATCGCGGTGCGCGATGCGCTGGCGGCGGCCGGCGTCGGCGCCGACCGCCTGCGCCTCAAGCCGCCGTTGGACGTGATTGGCAGCGGCAGCGATGCCGACGCGCGCCGCGTCGAGATCACGCCCGGCAGCTGAAGCAGCAGCGCGCGCATGTTTTCCCGCTTCTTCATCGAACGGCCGATCTTCGCTGCCGTCCTGTCGATCCTGCTCGTCCTGGCCGGACTGGTGTCGATGCGGGTGCTGCCGGTCGAACAGTACCCGTCGATCACGCCGGTGCAGGTGACGGTGTCGGCGACCTACCCCGGCGCCGACTCGAAGACCCTGGCCGATTCGGTGGCCGCGCCGATCGAGGCGCAGATCAACGGCGTCGACAACATGCTCTACATGAGCTCGACGAGTTCGTCGACCGGCCAGCTGAGCTTGACGGTGTTCTTCTCGCTCGACACCGACCCCGACATCGCGCAAGTGCAGGTGCAGAACCGCGTCAACCTGGCGCTGCCGCAGCTGCCCGAAGCCGTGACGCAGCAGGGCGTGTCGGTGCAGAAGAAGTCGGCGACGATCATGATGTTGCTGGCCATCACCGCGCCGGGCGGGCGCTACAGCGCCGACTACGTCGCCAACTACGCCAACGTCTACGTGCTCGATGCGTTGAAGCGCGTGCCCGGTGCCGGCCAGGCGCAGATCATGGGCGTGCCCGACCAGGCGATGCGCATCTGGATGAACCCCGACCGCATGGCCTCGCTGGCCGTGACGACGAGCGACGTCGCCAATGCCATCAACGCGCAGAACGCGCTGTTCGGCGCCGGGCAGATCGGCCAGCAGCCCAACGCCGCGCCGGTACAGCTGACCTTCCCGGTGGTCACGCAGGGCCAGTTCACCGACCCGCGCCAGTACGAGAAGATCATCCTGCGCGCCAGCCAGGACGGCAGCGCGATCGTGCGCGTCGGCGACGTCGCGCGCGCCGAGGTCGGGCTGCGCCAGTACATCGTCGACAGCAAGCTGAACAACGCGCCGGCGACCTTCATCGCCATCTACCAGCAACCCGGGGCGAACGGCCTGATCGTCTCGAGCTCGGTACGCAAGGCGCTGGAGGAGATGAAGTCGCGTTTCCCCGAAGGCATCGGCTACGAGGTCGCGCTCGACACCAACGACTTCGTGCGCCTGTCGATCGAGGAGGTGCTGCACACGCTGGCCGAAGCCATGGTGCTCGTCGTGCTGGTGGTCTACCTGTTCCTGCAGAGCCTGCGCACGACGCTGATCTGCGCCATCGCCATCGTCGTGGCCCTGGTCGCCACCTTCGCCGGCATGCTGGCGCTGGGCTTTTCCATCAATCTGCTGACGTTGTTCGGGCTGATCCTGGCCATCGGCATGGTCGTCGACGACGCCATCGTCGTCGTCGAAAACGTCGAGCGCATCATGCACAAGGAGCACCTCGCGCCGAAGGAGGCGACGATCAGGGCGATGAACGAGATCGGCTCGTCGCTGGTCGCCGTGGTGCTGGTGATGGCTTCGGTGTTCGTGCCGGCGGCCTTCCTGCCCGGCACGACCGGGCAGCTGTACAAGCAGTTCGCGATCACCATCGTGGTCTCGGTGGGTATCTCGGGGCTGGTGGCGCTGACGCTGACACCGGCGATGTGCGCACTGTTGCTGAAGCACAAACCGCCGCCGCAGCGCGGCTTCTTCGCCTGGTTCAATCGCCAGGTGGACCGCGTCACGGCCGCGTTCGGCCACGCCGTCGAGTTCGTCATCAAGCGCATGGTCGTGGCCTTCGTGCTGCTCGGCGTCTTCCTCTACAGCATCTGGCACCTGTTCAGCATCCTGCCGACGAGCTTCGTGCCGCAGGAGGACCAGGGCTACGCGATGGTCGCGATCATCATGCCGCAGGCGGCGAGCCTGGACCGCACGCAGGACGTCGCCGAGCGCGTCGACGCGATCCTGGCCAAGACCCCCGGTGTCGACCGGCGCTCGATGGTCACCGGTTACAGCCTGATCGACGGCGGATTCAAGACCAACGCCGCGACCTTCTTCATCACCTTCAAGGACTTCAAGCAGCGCTACGAGTCGATAGCGACGGCGAAGGAACAGAACGCACGCGCCATCCTGACGCGCTTCTATGACGAGGCCAAGCACATCGAGCAGGCCGTCGTGCTGCCGATCGCGCCGCCGGCGATTCCCGGCATCGGCACCACCGGCGGCTTCGAGTTCTGGATCCAGGACACCGCCGCCGGCAGCCCGGTCGAACTCGGCGAGCAGACCCAGGCCTTCCTCGCCAAGGCGCGTGCACGTCCCGAACTGAGCGGGCTGAACACCACCTTCAACGCCAGCACGCAGCAGTTGCGCGCCAGCGTCGACCGCGACAAGACGACGCTGCTGGGCGTGCCGATCCAGGACGTGTACAGCGCGATCCAGGCGCAGTTCGGCTCGTTGACGGTCAGCCAGTTCAGCCAGTTCAGCCGCGTCTGGTGGGTGATCATGCAGTCCGACGCGTTGTACCGACAGCAGCCGGGCGACCTGACCAGACTGTACACGCGCTCGAACCAGAGCAACAAGATGGTGCCGCTGGCGGCGCTGGTCTCGACCAGCTGGACCGCGGGGCCGGACATCCTGCCGCATTTCAACGGTTTCCCGGCGTCCAAGATCATCGGCAATGCCGCGGCGGGCTACAGCTCGGGACAGGCGATCGCGGCCATGGAGGACGTCGCACGCGAACTGCCGCCGGGCTACAGCTTCGCCTGGTCGGGCCTGGCCTTCGAGGAGAAACAGTCCGGCGGTACCTCGGCGCTGGCCTTCGTGTTCGGGCTGCTCATCGTCTTCCTGGTGCTGGCGGCGCAGTACGAGTCGTGGACGCTGCCCGGCGCGGTGATGACGGCCATCCCCTTCGGTGTGCTCGGCGCGCTGGTGACGAACTGGGCGCGCGGGCTGGAGAACGACGTGTACTTCCAGATCGGCCTGCTGGTGCTGATCGGCCTGGGTGCGAAGAACGCGGTGCTGCGCGTCACCGCGGCGGTCGAGTTCCGCGCGCAGGGGCATTCGATCATGGAGGCCACGCGACTGGCCGGCGAACAGCGTCTGCGGCCGATCATCATGACCTCGCTGGCTTTCGCGGTGGGCTGCCTGCCGCTGGCCCTCGCCGTCGGCGCCGGGGCGAACGCACGCCATTCGATCGGCACCGGCATCATCGGCGGCATGATCGGCGAGACCACGCTGGCGATGCTGTATGTGCCGTTGTTCTTCTACATCTTCGATCGCTGGGGCGAGCGCAAGAAGGACAAGGCTGCCCGTGCCGCGCAGCCCGCCCGCAACACGCCGCCCGCGCGCGAGGAGAACTGAAGTGCTGCGCCGCCTCGGCCCGGTTTGTTTGGCGCTGTTGGCGCTGTTGGCGCTGGCGGCCTGCACGCTCGGCCCGGACTACAAACGACCGGCGGTCGAAGCGCCCAAGGCCTTCCAGTACCAGACGAAGGACGCGGTCGAGACCGGCGACACGCTGTGGTGGCAGCAGTTCGGTGACCCGGTGCTCGACCAGCTGATCGCCGAGGCGCTGGCGCACAACACCAACATCCAGATCGCCGCCGCCAACGTCGAGCAGGCGGCGGCGCTGCTGACGCAGACCCGCTCGCAATGGTTCCCGACGGTCGGCTACAGCGCCAGCGGCCAGCGCCAGCGTTCGGTCGAGCCGGCCTTCGCGGCGCAGCTGCCGAACTATCCGAACCCGACCAATGCCTACCAGGCGCTGCTGTCGGCGAGCTGGGAGATCGACCTGTGGGGTCGCATCCGGCGCCAGTCGGAAAGCGCCTACGCCAACGTACTGGCCACCGACGAAGCGCGACGCGGCGTGGTGCTGTCGCTGGTGGCACAGGTGGCCAGCAGCTACCTGCAGCTGCGCGGGCTGGATGCGCAACTGGAAGTCGCCAAGCGCACGCTGCAGACCTACAAGGAATCGGTCGACCTGTTCACGCTGCAGTTCCAGTACGGCCAGGTGTCGATGATGAACGTGGCGCAGGCGCAGTCGCAGTACGAATCCGCGGCGGCGCAGATCCCGCTGCTCGAATCGCAGATCGCGCAGACCCAGAGTTCGCTGACGGTGCTGATCGGCCGCGACCCGGGGCCGATCGTGCGCGGCAAGTCGGTGTACGAGCTGTCACTGCCCAAGGTGCCAGCGGGCGTGCCCTCGGCGCTGCTCGAACGCCGGCCCGATCTGCTGCAGGCCGAGCAGCAGCTGGTCGCCGCGAATGCGCAGATCGGCGCGGCCAAGGCACTGTACTTCCCGACCCTCTCGCTCACCGGCGCCTTCGGCAGCGCCAGCACCGACCTGTCGAAGCTCTTCTCGGGGCCAGCCAAGGTGTGGAACTACGCCGGCTCGGTGGTCGGCCCGATCTTCACTTTCGGCGCGGTCAGCGGCCAGGTGGCGCAAGCCGAGGCCGCGCAGAACGCGGCGCTGCTCAACTACCAGCTGTCGATCCGCAACGCCTTTGCCGATGTCGACAACGCGCTGGTCGCAAACCAGAAGCTGCAGGAGCAGCTGGACGCGCAGATCAAGCTGGTGGCCGCGCTGCAGCAGTACAACGACCTGGCGCGGCTGCAGTACGACGGCGGCTACACCAGCTACAGCACGGTGCTGCAGGCGGAGCAGTCGCTGTTTCCGGCCGAGCTGAACCTGGCATCGATCCGCGCGCAGGTGTTCGGCTCGTCGGTGAACCTGTACAAGGCGATGGGCGGCGGCTGGGTCACGCAAGCCGACCATTTGACCGGCAGCACGCCGCCGGCGCCGCCGGCCTCGGCGCTGCCGCCGCCGCTGTTCTAGGCTACGAGCCGCTGCGCTGGCAGCTCACGCCCAGCTCCTTGCACACGTTGAGGATGCGCTCGACGATGGTCGAGGTGGTGGAGCTGCTGACGCCGGGGTGGGCGGTGGACACCATCAGCTGCGCCAGATTGTCGCCGAGCACACTCACCTGGATGCCGCCGATCTGCCGCCCGTCGGTGAACTCGACCGAGCGCCGCGCCTCGTCGGTGCGCGTGACCTTGACTTCGGTGCTCTTGCCGAGCATCGACTTGACGGTGTCGAACACCTTGGCCGGCGCCACGTCGACGATGACCGTGGCGACGTCGTAGGACGCGCCGCTGCCGCCCGCCGCCTGCTGCGACGATTGCTGCATCTGCTCGACGCGGCCGATGGCTTGGCGCGCCAGGAAGACCCATTGCGCCGCCGCCAAGCCGCTCAGGCCGAGCAGCATGCTGCCGACCGTCAGACGGCGTAGAAAGTTCGATCGCTGCATGTCTTGATCTCCTTGCCAAGCGCCGCGCAGCCTGCGCGGCGTTTCCCCGGATCCCTTGCGCCTCCGGCAACGAGGCCGTGCCTTGTTGCACCGGCGCGGCTCTTGCCATGCCCCGTGCGGCCCAAGGCGTTTCAGCGGTGGAAGCGCCCGCCTCCTGCAAAGCCCCCCGCGCGCGCCCCGCCGAACTGCTGTTGCCTCTGCATGCCGCCGAAACGCGCCTGGTGGTCCTGCTCCAGCTGGCCGGCCTGCTCGAAACCCTGGTAGCGGCCAGCGGCCGGCGCGGCCGTTGCACCGGACAGGTTGCCTTCGGCCGGCGCGCGCTGGGGTGGGGTGCCGGTCGGGCGGGCGCCGGACTGCGGTCCAGGCTTCTGCACCGAATTCCACGAACCGTTGTCGTACTTCTGCCAGCCGCTGTCGGTCTTCTTGTAGACGTTGCCGTCGGCGCCTGCATAGACGTTGCCACTCGCGGTCTTCACCGCGCCGGCGCTGTTGCCACCGGCACCGCGCGCACCGCCGCCTTCGGCACCGGTGCTCGAGCTGAACGAGCCGGCCGAGCCGCGCGCATCGCTCTGGCTTTGCGTGTGCACGGTCTGGTTCGGGCCGGAGATCGTGCTCGACCCCCAGCGGCTGTAGGCGTTGGCGTCTTGCTGGGTCGAGCCGCTGACCCCCGTGCGGGCGTTGTACCAGCTGGCGTTGCCTGCAGCTCCGTCGGGGCCGTAGACCGCGCTGCCATGCGCGTAGCTGCCGGTGCTGGGGTTGTAGGCCGAGAACGCGCCGGCACCGCCGTAGGGGCCGTACACCGAGCCGCCACGCGCAAGAGCCCCCGTGGCCGGGTTGTAGGCGCTGCCGCCGCGCGCGCCGTAGTACGGACCGTAGACCGCGCCGCCGCGTGCCCAGGCCCCGGTGGCCGGGTTGTACCAGGTGGCCGCGCCGTAGGTCACCGGGTACGGGTAGAAGATCGGAATCGGCGCCGGATAGATGTAAGGCGGGTAGTAGTAGCCGGTGCCATAGACGACGACACCGGCGGCGATGAAACCCATCGTGTAGCCGGCGGTGTAGCCGTAGGTCACGGTGGTGGGCGTGGCCGCGTACACGCGCACGTAGGTGCAGGGGTACAGCGGGCTGGCCGGCGGTATGGTGTAGACCACCGCCGGCACCACCGCGGCCAGGCTCCACGCACCAGCCGGCGCCGGCGCGACGAACCAGGCGCCCTGGTAGCAGGCGTAATAGGCGCCCTCGGCCTGCACCACGTTGAACGAGGTGTTCACCGCATAGGCCAGGGGGGTGCCGGGGATCGGCGCGAACTTGGGCTCGCCGGCATAGGCCACCACAAGCCCGGCCGTGGCCTTGTCGAGCGTGGCTTGCTGCGGGATCTGCGCGTGGATCAGCGCCTCCTGCGCCTGCACCGTGCCCGGTACCGAGGCCAGCACGAAGCCGCGCGGGCTGGCCGGCGGGATGCGCGCGAAATCGGCCGGCAGGCTCTCGGTGGCGAAGCTCCATGGCCCCTGCAGGCCGGGCGCCGCGAACCAGCGCCCCGACACCAGGAAGTAGGTCTGCCCGTTGCCCTGGTGGCGGAACAGCGGCGCATCCGTGTTGGCCACGTACTGAAGTTGCGTGCCGGGGATCGCGGTGTATTGCGGCGCACCCTGCGTGACGATGATCTCGGCCGGCGTGGTCGAGACGAAGACCTGCGGCATGTCGGCCGCACTCAGGCTGCGCCCGGGCACCTGCCTGCGCACGTCGGCGAAGTTGCGGTCGTCGGGCAGGCTCGAGAACGCCGCCGGCAGCGCACCGGCCGGTGTCCAGGGGCCCTTGACGTCGACGGCACGCAGCCAGGCGCCGTTGTTCAGCCAGTACCAGCTCTTGCTGCTGCCGTCGACGAACACGTCCCAGTTGGTGTTCACGGCCACCGTCAGCGGCGTGCCGGCCACCGGCGCCAGCACCGGCTCGCCGTCGAACATCAGCAAGCTGGCCGGCCGCTGGCTGACGAAGACGGTCGGTGGCGCATGCTGCAACGGCACCGACGCGGGAGTCTCGGTGCCCGAGCGCAGGCTGAGCAGCACCATGTCCAGCGGCACGCGCTTGGGCGGCATGGCCGCCAGCGCGGCGCCGATGCGCTGGTCGAAACGCTCGGCCTGCGCGGTGTCGGCCGCCGGGAAGCGCGAACTCGTCAGCTTCGCATTGGACAAAGTCACCTGGCGCGCGGCCAGGTCGGTGTGGGTGGCGAAGCTGGCTTCCACGCTGCCCAGGACCGCGCTCTTCGCGCCCGCCGGCGTGACGGACATCGCGATGCGCGTATTCAGCGTCTGCCGATCCGGCCAGGAAATCACCTGCGGCTGGTAGACGACAACGCTGCCGCCACCTTCGGCATCGATCGTGTGCGGCCAGGTGTCGGCGGCGTTCACCGCGGGCGGCGCGGCTCGCGACGGCGCGGCGGCGGGTGCGACTGCGGCGACCGCCGGTGCGGCGACGCCCGGCACCGCGCGCAGTGCCTGCTGGCACGGTGGCGACAAGTTGGCGGCGTGGCTTTGCAGGCAGGCCAGCGCGGCCTGGCCGCCGCTGGGCACGCCGGCGCATTGCGAGCGGAAGTCGCCGCTGCAGGCCTGGCGGATGGCGCTGGTCTGGGCCGCGGTAGGCATCTGTGCCGGCAACGGCAGCGTGGCCGCGCCGAGCGCACCAACCAGCCACGCCATGCGGATGGCACGAACAGGAGCGAAGGATGCAACGCGCACGGGCCGATCTCCTGGGTGTGTTGACGCCGTCCGGTGGGCAAGGGCAACGGACTAGCGTGTCCAGTAGTCGGTTCTCGACAGGATGCCAGCGTTGACCTTCAGCTGCAGGCGGCCGTCGGCCGCGATCGACAGCTCGGCCGGGTAGCTCTTGCCGGCGCGCGGCGAATACACCGTGCCGCCGCTCCAGCCGCTGCCGCTGGCCTTGAAGCCGGCCAGGATCGGCAGGCCCAGGATCGGCCGCTCGCGCAACGCCGCGTCGACATTGTTGGCATCACGCAGCGGCTTGCCGTCGCGCGTGGGCTCCCTCAGCCAGGCGACCTTGCCGCCATAGACGTTGCTGCCGTCGGCCGCCTTGCCGGCCGTGACCTCGACCTTGGAGGCGCCGTCGTCGGTGAGCCAGATGCCGAGGATCGCATCCGCGGACGCCGCGCGCGTTGCGCCAGCCCACCAGGCCAACGCCAAGAACAGTCCTGCGCCAAGCCAGCGCCTGCGTCCTGAGCGGTTGCTTGCGTCCATGCTGCCCTCGTTGGCAGGCCGCGCTGCGGCCTGCGCGGCGCATTATGGTCGGTCGCCCGCAGGCGCGCAGCGATGAACTAGGGATTGTCCGCGGGCGGCCTCGGGCATGATGTGCAGCGAACTGCGACTACGCTTCAGGGCTGGACCTTGCAGGAGATCGAGCATGCGGACCCAGGTAACGATCATCGGTGCTGGCCCCTCGGGGCTGCTGCTCGGTGCGCTGCTGCACAAGCACGGCATTCACAACATCATCGTCGAGCAGCGCAGCGGCGAATACGTGCTTGGCCGCATTCGCGCCGGCGTATTGGAGCAGATCACGGTGGACCTGCTGGCCGAGGCCGGCGCCGACGCGCGCATGCGCGCCGAAGGGCTGCCGCACGAGGGCTTCGACATGTGCTTCGGCGGCCAGCGCCATCGCATCGACCTGTTCGGTCTGACCGGCAAGCGAGTCATGGTCTACGGCCAGACCGAGGTCACGCACGACCTGATGGACCAGCGTGTCGCGCAACAGCAGCCTACGGTGTACGAGGCGCAGGACGTGAGCGTGCACGGTTTCGACGGCAGCAAGCCGCAGGTGCGCTATGTGAAGGACGGCGTGTCGCACGAGATCGAATGCGACTTCATCGCCGGCTGCGACGGTTTCCATGGCGTGTGCCGCGCCAGCGTGCCGAAGGCAGCGATCCGGACCTTCGAGAAGGTCTATTCCTTCGGCTGGCTGGGCGTGCTGGCCGACGTGCCGCCGGTGGCGCACGAGTTGATCTACACCAACCACGAGCGCGGCTTCGCGCTGTGCAGCATGCGCAGCAAGACACGCAGCCGCTACTACGTGCAGTGCTCGCTGGCCGACGATGTGCACGGCTGGTCGGACGATGCCTTCTGGAGCGAACTGAAGGCTCGTCTGCCTGCCGACACCGCAAAGCACCTGGTGACCGGCCCTTCGATCGAGAAGAGCATCGCGCCGCTGCGCAGCTTCGTCACCGAGCCGATGCGCTTCGGGCGGCTGTTCCTGGCCGGCGATGCGGCGCACATCGTGCCACCCACCGGTGCCAAGGGGCTGAACCTGGCGGCCTCCGACGTGGCGCTGCTGTCTCGCGGCCTGGCCGAGCACTATCGCGGCCACGACGAGGGCATCGAACAGTATTCGCAGCGCGCGCTGGCGCGCATCTGGAAGGCCGAGCGCTTCTCGTGGTGGTTCACGATGCTGATGCACAAGTTCCCCGAGAACGGCGAGTTCGGCGAGAAGATGCAGCGCGCCGAACTCGACTACCTGTTCAGCTCGCGCGCCGCGCAGACCGCGGTGGCCGAGAACTACGTCGGGCTGGCGCTGTAGGCCCGGCAGGCAAGGCGTGCGCACCATGAGCCAGAGCACGCTGCTGCTGTCGCTGTTCAAGTACAAGGCCTGGGCCAACGAGCAACTCTTCGTCGAGGCGGCCAAGATGGATGCCGACACGCACGCGGTGGAACGGCGGACGGCCATTCGGCTGCTCAACCACATCCATGTGGTCGACCGCATCTTCGCCGCGCACTTGGCGGGAACGGCCCACGACTACAGCGCCACCAACACTACCGAGACGCCCACGCTGGAGGCATTGCATCAGGCGGTGGCCGAAACCGACCGCTGGTACGTCGAGCATGTGGCCGCGCTCACGCCGTTTCAGCTGGGCGAGCGCCTATCCTTCCAGTTCACCGACGGCGCCGGCGGCGGCATGTCGCGCGAGGAGATGCTGGCCCACGTGGCCACGCACGGCAGCTACCATCGCGGCGCGGTGGGCCGCATCCTGGCGCAGGCCGGCGTGCCGCCGCCGCACGACATCTTCACCGTCTACCTGCACCAGGCCGAGCCCGGGCGAAGGCAGGCGCGCTGAAGCGGGAGTCCCCGGCACCGCGTCGCCCGACCGAACAAAGAACATGGACGCCTACCTCGTCATCGGCAACCCCAACACCCGCAAGGCCTCGGTCGTGCGCAGCCTGAGCGGCTGCTTCAACCGCAGCGTGCGCGACATCCTGGCGCTGGGCGGCAAGCAGCCGCTGCGCCTGTATGCGCGCGTCGGTTCGCTGCAGGACACCAAGGCAGGGCCGCAGGACTTCATCGCCGAGGCCGCCCGCGCCCGCTGCAACGCGGTGCTTTGCTGCCTGGCCCCGAGCGCGAACCCCGACCATGCCGAGCGCTACCCCGACGCACTGGCGTACCTGGCGGCCTTCAAGGCGGCGGGCTGGCGCATTCGCGCGATCGCAGTGCTGGGCCAGAACGGCGGCGGCGTGCGCTCGCCTCACCTGATGCAGTTTCCGCAGGCTCCCACCGCGCCGATCAACCAGACGGCGCGCGCGGTGCGTCTGCATTTCGGCTGGGAGTAGCACCGATCATGGATCGCCGCAGCGCCGTTGTCGGCCTGGCCACCTTGGGACCGATGCTGTCGGCGCGCTCGAGCGCGCAAGCGCTGCGCAACGCCCGGGTCGCCTGGGTCACGTTCGCACGCGCCGAACCCGATTCGCCTTTCTTGCAGGGCTTTCGCGGCCGGCTGCGCGAATTGGGCTGGATCGAGGGCCGCAACTTGACGCTCGACATCTGGGGCGGCGACGGAACGGCGGTGCGCATGAAGGAACTGGTTGCGATGGTCGTGGCCAGCAAGCCGGACGTGATCGTGGCCACCGGCGGCCCGACGGCGCGCTACTTCGTCGATGCCGACGTGACCCCGCCGATCGCCTTCAGCAACAGCGCGGACGTGGTCGTCGCGGGCCTGGTGCAAAGCTATGCGCGGCCCGGCGTCAACCGCACCGGGGTTTCCTTCTACTCACTGGAGCTGGTGCCCAAGCGGATGGCGCTGATGAAGGAGTGCCTGCCAAAGATGAAGCAGGTGGCCATCGTCGGCTGGCCTCCGCACGCAGGTGAAGGGATGGAGCTCGACGCCGCCAAGGTCGCCGCGGCCAAGCTCGGTCTGCAGCAGCGCTACTACGGCGCGCACAACGCGGCCGAAGTCGACGCCGCGCTCGAAGCCATTGCGCAGACCAGGGCCGACGCCATCATGGTGTTCGCAGGCACTGTCGCGGCCGCACATGGCGATCGCTTCGCCGCATTTTCGCTGCGCACGCGCATACCAGCCGTCTCGGCCTGGGCGGAATTCGCGGACAGCGGCAACCTGATGAGCTATGGCCCGGTGCTGCGCGAAAGCTTCGTCAGCCTGGCCGGCATCGTCGACCGCATTCTCAATGGCGCCAAGGCCGCAGATATCGCGGTGGAACGGCCGACGCGTATCGAGATGGTGCTCAACCTGAAAACCGCCCAGGCGTTGGGCCTGAAGCTGCCGCAAACGACCTTGCTGCAAGCGGACCGGCTGATCGAATGATCAGCGCGTGCCGGCTTCCCAGCAGCGGCGCGCGGTTATATTGCTTTCGCGCCGCGCACCCGCCTGGCAAGGGAGGCGAAGTTTGATCGACCTGCTCGACATCCGCTACGTCCGGCTCGGCACGCGCGACCTGGTCGGGGCCGACCGCTTTGCGCGCGAAGTCATCGGCCTGGAACGCGTGCGCGTCGAAGCCGGCGCGCACTATTACCGCAGCGACGACCGCGACCACACGCTGGTGTACTTCGAGGGCGACCCGCGCGACCACACAGTGGGCTTCGAGTTGCGCGAACCCGGCGCACTGGACGTCGCAGCGGCCCAGCTCAACAACCGTGGGCTGGCCGTGCGGCCGGGCAGCGCCGAGGCGTTGGAACAGCGCCGTGTGCGCGGTCTGCTCAGCTTCACCGACCTGAGCGGCAACCTCATCGATCTGGTCGAGCGGCCGTTTCACAGCGGCAGTCGCTACTTTCCTTCGCGCGACGCCGGCATCACCGGCTTCAGCCATGTCGGGCTGTGCAGCACCGATGCGCCGCGCGACGAGGCCTTCTGGTGTGGCGTGTTGGGTGCGCGCGTCAGCGACCGCATCGGCGACGCCGCGCTGTTGCGCATCGACCCGGTGCACCACAAGGTGGCGCTGTTCCCGACCACGCGCGCCGGCGTGCAGCATGTCAACCACCAGGTGGCGAGCATCGACGACGTGATGCGCGCCTGGTACCTGCTGCGCGACAAGGGCGTGAAGATCGTCTTCGGCCCCGGCCGGCACCCGACCTCGGGCGCGGTCTTCCTCTATTTCGAAGGACCTGACGGCATGGTCTTCGAATACTCCACCGGCGTGCGTTGCATCGCGCCGGAAGACGAAGCGAGTTACCGGCCACGGCAGTTCCCGAGCGTACCGTCGTCGTTCTGCATGTGGGGCTCGCTGCCCGACATCCCCGAATTCAGGAAGGCCAACGCATGAGCTCGGGATCCGATGGGGTGCTGCCCGGCAAGGCCAAGCCCCGCGGCAACTATTCGCACGTCAAGCGCGCCGGGGCCTTCCTGTTCACCGCCGGCATCAGCAGCCGGCGGCCGGACAACACGATCGCCGGTGCGTCGGCCGACGCCATGGGCACGATGCAGCTGGACATCCGCGAGCAGACGCGCGTGGTGCTGTCCAACATCCGCGACATCCTGGCCTCGGCGGGCGCGGGGCTGGACGACGTGGTCGAGGTCAGCAGCTTCCTCGTCAACATGAACGACTTCGCCGGCTACAACGAGGTCTATGCCGAGTTCTTCGGTCCCGGCGGACCGGCGCGCACCACGGTCGCCGTGCACCAGCTGCCGCACCCGCAGTTGCTGATCGAGATCAAGTGCGTGGCCTACAAACCCTGACGCGCCTTCACCATGCCCGACTTCCGCTACGGACGCCCCTTCAATTTCCAGCGCTGGCTCGACGAACATGGCCACTTGCTCAA
Source organism: uncultured beta proteobacterium (assembly GCA_963824005.1). Lineage (GTDB taxonomy): Bacteria > Pseudomonadota > Gammaproteobacteria > Burkholderiales > Burkholderiaceae_C > Rubrivivax. Next base: position 92,606 of record CAWGOK010000009.1, on the reverse strand, counting down.
GCCACCGGTGGGGAACCAGCAGATCTGGGCCGACGCCGATTTCATGGTCACGGTGGTCGGCGGACCGAATGCGCGCAGTGACTTCCACGACGACCCGCTGGAGGAGTTCTTCTGGCAGTTCAAGGGCAATGCCGAGTTGCTGATGTGGGACCGCGGCCGCTACGAGCGCGTGCCGTTGAAGGAAGGCGACATCTTCCTGATGGGCCCGCATCTGCTGCATTCGCCGCAGCGGCCCGAACCCGACAGCCGCTGCCTGGTGATCGAGCGCCAGCGCCCGACTGGTTTGATCGATGCCTTCCAGTGGCATTGCGCCCAGTGTGGCTCCCTGGTGCAGCGCTTCGAGGTGCAACTGGCCGACATCGTCGCCGACCTGCCGGCCACCTACCAGCGCTTCTACGCGTCGAGCGATGCCGAGCGCCGCTGCCCGCATTGCGGCGCGGTGCACCCGGGACGCGACCACCGCGCCTGGCATGCGGCGCTGGCGGCATCGGGCCTGCTGGACGGCGGCCTGACATGATCGACATGCATGCCCACTGCTTCCCGCGCATCACGCGCGACGAGGCCTTTGCGGTGGACACCGCGCGTGCGCCCTGGCTGGCGGTCGAGCCCGGTGGCGCACGCGGTTGCATCATGCTCGGCGACGAGCCCTTCCGTCCGGTCACAGCCTCGCTGTGGGACCCTGCGGTGCGCGTGGCCGAACTCGATGCGCACGGCGTGGCAGTGCAGGTGGTGTGCGCCACGCCGGTGATGTTCGGCTATGCCTGGCCGGCCGCACGCGCCGCCGACTGGGCGGCGCGCATGAACGAACACGTGCTCGGCTACTGCGCCGCCGCGCCCACGCGGCTGAAGGCGCTGGCCCAGGTGCCGCTGCAGTCGCTGGAACTGGCCTGCGGCGAGGCCGAGCGCGCGATGGAGTCCGGCTGCATCGGCGTGCAGATCGGCAACCATGTGGACGAGCGCGACCTGGACGACGAGGCGCTGGTGCAGTTCCTGATCCACTGCGCCGAGCACCGCATCCCCGTGCTGGTGCATCCCTGGGACATGATGGGCAAGGGGCGCATGAAGAAGTGGATGCTGCCGTGGCTGGTGGCGATGCCGGCCGAAACCCAACTCGGCATGCTGTCGCTGATACTGTCGGGCGCGCTCGAGCGCATCCCCGAATCGCTGAAGATCTGCTTCGCCCACGGCGGCGGCAGCTTCGCCTGGCTGCTGGGCCGGGTGGACAACGCCTGGCGGCACCGCGACCTCATCCGCCAGGACTGCCCGAAATTGCCCTCGTCGTATGCGCGGCGCTTCCACGTGGACAGCGCGGTGTTCGACCCCGGTGCGCTGCGCCTGCTGACCGACGTGATGGGCACCGACCGCGTGATGCTCGGCTCGGACAGTCCCTTCCCGCTGGGCGAGCAGCATATTGGCAGCCTGGTGCGCGGGTCGCCGTACCTCGACGACGCCGACCGGGCCCTGATGCTGCGCGGCAATGCCGAGGCCTTCTTCGGGCTTGCCCTAACGCTCGCCAAATAGTTTAGACCTAAACTACTTTATCTCCACACCACTTTCGGGACACTCACCATGACCGGACGCCAGACCCGCCTTCTCGCCGCGCTCGCCCTGAGCTGCGCCGCCACCTTCGCCCAGGCCCAGGCCCCGATCAAGATCGGCTTCATGGCCGAGCTGTCCGGCCCGCAGGGCGCGCTTGGCCAGGACCAGTACGACGCCTTCATGATGGTGGTCGAGCGCAATGGCGGCAAGCTCGGCGGCGTGCCGGTGCAGGTGCTGCGCGAGGACAGCCAGCTCAAGCCCGACGTGGCCACGCAGATCGTGCAGAAGCTGATCGAGAAGGAGAACGTCTCGATCATCACCGGCGTGACCTTCTCCAACATCATGATGGCGGTGCACAAGCCGATCACCGAGAAGGGCGTGTTCCTGATCGGCAGCAATGCCGGGCCGGCGCCGATCGCCGGCGCACAGTGCAGCCCCTACCAGTTCATCGTCTCCTGGCAGAACGACAACCAGGCCGAGGTGGTGGGCAAGTACGCCACCGACAAGGGCTACAAGCGCGTCATCGGCATGGCGCCGAACTACCAGGCGGGCAAGGACTTCATCGCCGGCTTCAAGCGCATGTACAAGGGCGAGGTCATCGACGAGATCTACACGCCGCTGAACCAGCCCGACTTCAGCGCCGAGCTGGCCCAGGTGGCGGCCAAGAACCCGGACGCGGTGTACGTGTTCTACCCCGGCGGCCTGGGCGTGAACTTCGTGCGCCAGTACCAGCAGGCCGGGTTGCTGGGCAAGATCCCGCTGCTGTCGAGCAGCACCACCGACGGCTCGACGCTGCCGGCGCAAAAGGAAACCGCACTGGGCGTGATCAGCGGCACCTTCTGGGGCCCGGACTTCAACAACCCGGCGAACAAGCAGTTCGTCGACGAGTTCGAGAAGAAGTTCAACCGCATTCCCAGCCAGTACGCGGCGCAGAGCTACGACGCGGCGCTGCTGCTCGATTCGGCCATCGCCAAGGTCAAGGGCAACGTCGCCGACAAGAAGGCCTTCGGCGCGGCGCTGAAGGCCGCCGACTTCAAGTCGGTGCGCGGCGACTTCAAGTTCGGGGTCAACCAGTTCCCGGTGCAGGACATGCACATCTTCGAGGTGGCCAAGGATCCGAAGGGCCGCGTCAGCCTGAAGACCATTGCCACGCCGCTGAAGGGCCACGTCGACGCCTACGCCTCGCAGTGCAAGATGTGATTCCCGGCGGCTGATGCACACGGGCCGGCTCGTCCGGCCCTTTTCACACCATGACCACCGGCTTGTTCTTCACCCAGCTGCTCAACGGGCTGCAGCTCGGCGTGCTGCTGTTCCTGCTGTCGGCCGGGCTGACGCTGGTGTTCGGCATCATGAACGTGGTGAACCTGGCGCACGGTTCGCTGTACATGATGGGCGCGTACTTTGCCGCCGCCGGCTTCAACGCCTTCGACGGCTCGTTCCTGGCCGCGGCGCTGGTGGCCATCCCGGGCACGCTTCTGCTCGGGCTGCTGATCGAGCGCATCGTGCTGGCCAACCTGTACCAGCGCGACCACCTCGACCAGGTGCTGGCCACCTTCGGCCTGATCCTGTTCTTCAACGAGGTGGTGCGCTTCGTCTGGGGCGCATCCTCGGTGTACATGAACGTGCCCAGCTGGCTGTCGGGCACGGTCAACCTGTTCGGGTTGCCCTACCCCTCGTACCGCTTCGCCATCATTGCCGTCGGCCTGGCCGTCGGCGTGGGGCTGTACGCGCTGATCAACCGCACGCGCGTGGGCATGCTCATCCGCGCCGGCGCCAGCAATCCGGACATGGTGTCGGCGCTGGGCGTCAACATCCGCGGCCTGAACACGCTGGTCTTCGGCCTGGGTGCGGCGCTGGCCGGGCTGGCCGGGCTGATGGCCGGGCCGATCGTCTCGGTGCAGGCGGGCATGGGCGAGCCGGTGCTGATCCTGACGCTGGTGGTCATCGTCACCGGCGGCATCGGCTCGATCCGCGGAGCGTTCTACGGCGCCTTGATCGTCGGCATCGTCGACACCATCGGCCGCGCCTTCCTGCCGACGCTGCTGCGCGAGCTGTTCGACCGCTCAGTGGCCCAGGCCGTGGGCCCGGCGATCGCGTCGATGCTGATCTACCTGTTGATGGCGGCGGTGCTGGCGCTGAAACCCCAGGGCCTGTTCCCGGTGAAGCATGGCTAGGTCAGGCGCCGCGCGCATCTTCGCCATCTTGCTGCTGGCCGGCCTGGCGCTGGTGCCGCTGGCCGCCGCGCTGCTGGGCCAGCCCTTCTGGGTGACGCTGTTCACCCGCATCCTGATCTTCGCGCTGGCGGCGATGGGGCTGAACCTGGTGCTCGGCTTCGGCGCGATGGTCAGCTTCGGCCACGCGATGTACCTGGGCATCGGCGCCTATGCGGTGGGCATCCTGTCCTACCACGGCGTGGACAACGGCCTGCTGCAGCTGCTGGTGGCGCTGGCCGTGGGTGGGCTGGTCGCGCTGGGCGTCGGCGCCATCTGCCTGCGCACCAGCGGCATGGCCTTCATCATGATCACGCTGGCCTTCGCGCAGATGCTGTACTTCCTGGCGGTGAGCCTGCGCGAATATGGGGGCGACGACGGCATGCAGCTCAAGGGACGCAGCCTGTTCGGCCCGCTGGACCTGAACAACCCCACCGTGCTGTACTACCTGGCCTATGCGCTGCTGCTGACGGTGCTGTTGGCTTTTTGGCGGCTGGTGCATGCGCGCTTCGGCATGGTGCTGCGCGGCTGCCGCAGCAACGAGCGGCGCATGGGCTCGATGGGCTTCCCGACGCTGCGCTACAAGCTCAGTGCCTATGTCATCTCTGCCTTGGTGTGTGTGCTGGCCGGCATGCTGATGGCCAACCTGGCGCGCTTCGTCGCGCCGTCGTACATGGCCTGGACGGTGTCCGGCGAGCTGATCGTGATGACGGTGCTGGGGGGGTTGGGCACGCTGATCGGCCCGATCGCCGGCGCCACCGCGCTGCTGCTGGTGGAAGAAGGCCTGTCGTCGCTGCAGCTGGGCGTGCCCTGGCTCGACACGGCCATCAACCAGCACTGGCTGGCGCTGATCGGCATCTTCATCGTGCTGGTGGTGCTGGTGCTGAAGCAGGGCATCTACGGCTGGCTGGTGGCACGCGAGTCACTGCGGGCCGAGCGCCGGGCCGCTCCCAAGCCGGCCCGCGTCCCCTCGGGGGACCGGCCGCCGTACTCGGCAGACGAGGGGACCACATGACACACCTCGAAGTCTCCGGCCTGGTCAAGCGCTTCGGTGGACTGCTCGCCACCGATCATGTGGACCTGGCCCTGGCCCGCGGCGAAATCCACGCGGTAATCGGCCCCAACGGCGCCGGCAAGACCACGCTGATCAACCAGCTCAGCGGCGAGATCATCCCCGACGAGGGCCGCATCGTCTTCGACGGCCGCGACCTGACACACGAGCCGCCGTTCCGGCGAGCGATGGTGGGGCTGGGGCGCTCGTTCCAGATCACGTCCGTCTTCAACGACTTCACCGTGCTGCAGAACGCCGCGCTGGCGGTGCAGGCGCATGCCGGTCACAGCTTCCGCTTCTGGCGCCCGGCCGCCGCCGAGCGCGAGCTGACCGAACCGGCGATGGCGGCGCTGCAGCAGGTCGGTTTGGTGGAGCGCGCCCACACCTCGGTGGCGGTACTGGCGCACGGCGAGCGCCGCCAGCTGGAGATCGCCATGGTGCTGGCCACCGGCGCCAAGTGCCTGCTGCTCGACGAGCCGATGGCCGGCATGAGCCCCACCGAATCCGAAGCCGTGGTCGCGCTGTTGCGCAAGCTGAAGGGCGAGCACACCATCCTGCTGGTGGAGCACGACATGGACGCGGTGTTCGCGCTGGCCGACCGGGTGACGGTGCTGGTCTACGGCCGGCCGATCGCCAGCGGCACGCCCGAAGTGATCCGCAACCACCCCGAGGTGCGCGAGGCCTACCTGGGCGAGGAACACGCATGAACCTTCGCAGGACCGCCCCAAGAAGGTTCGCGCCCTCCCGGGGGGCCGGCGCCGAAGGCGCCATGGGGGTCGCATGAGTGCCTTGCTGGAGCTGCAGGATATCGAAACCGCCTACGGCAGTAGCCAGGTGCTGTTCGGCGTGAGCCTGGCAGTGCAGCCGGGCGAGTGCATCACGCTGATCGGCCGCAACGGCATGGGCAAGACGACCACGGTCAAGTCGATCATGGGCTTGCTACAGCCACGCGCCGGCGCAGTGCGCATGGACGGCCAGCCGATCAGCGGCCAGGCCAGCTGGCGCGCTGCACGCGCTGGCCTGGGCCTGGTGCCCGAAGGGCGGCAGATCTTCCCCAACCTGAGCGTGCGCGAGAACCTGGTGGCCACCGCCGGCAACCGCCACCGGCGCGCGCAGCCGTGGACGCTGGACACCGTCTACACGATGTTTCCGCGCCTGAAGGAGCGCGAACGCAACCTGGGCTCCAACCTGTCGGGCGGCGAACAGCAGATGCTGGCCATCGGCCGCGCACTGATGACCAATCCGAAGCTGCTGATCCTGGACGAGGCCACCGAAGGCCTGGCGCCGCTGATCCGAGCCGAGATCTGGTCCTGCCTGGGGCGGCTGCGCGACACCGGCCTGGCGATGATCGTCATCGACAAGAATATCGGGCCCCTGCTGAACCTGGCCGACCGGCACTTCGTGCTGGAAAAGGGCCGCGTAGTCTGGCAAGGCGGCAGCGATCAACTGCGCACGCAGCCGCAGGTGCTGCAGCGCTATCTTGGGGTTTAGGGAGTAGGACCATGATTCTCGAAGTTGCCGACATCCGCATCCAGCCCGGCCAGCAGGCCGCCTTCGACGAAGCCATCGAACGCGGCCTGCGCACCGTCATCAGCCAGGCCAAGGGCTTCAAGGGCTGGAAGGTCAACAAGGGCGTCGAAAGCCCCGAGCGTTACCTGCTGATGATCTTCTGGGACACGCTGGAAGACCACACCGTGGCCTTCCGCGGCGGGCCGCTGTTTGCCCAGTGGCGCACCATCGTCGGCCCCTTCTTCGCCTCAGCCCCGGTGGTCGAGCACTTCACGCTGCTGGGCAAGTCGGAGTGAGCCGCGAGGTGGCGCTGGCCGCCGCCGCGGCGCATGTCGACAGCGGCGCGTTCCAGCGCGACCTGGCGCGACGCGTCGCCATCCGCAGCGTCAGCCAGGACCCGGCGCAGGCCGCGTCGCTGCGCGCCTATGTCGAGCAGGAGATGAGCCGTTCGCTCGCCGCGCTGGGCTTCGACTGCCGCGTCTTCGACAACCCGCTCGAAGGCACCGGCTGCGGGCCCTTCCTGATTGCGAAGCGGCACGAAAGCGACGCGCTGCCCACGGTGCTGATGTACGGCCACGGCGATGTCATCCGCGGCCAGGACGCTTCGTGGACACGTGGCCAGGGCCCGTGGACGCTGGCCGAGGACGGCGACAGGCTCTACGGCCGCGGCACGGCCGACAACAAGGGCCAGCACAGCATCAACATCGCGGCGCTGGCTATGACGCTGGCGGCGCGCGGCGGGCGGCTGGGTTTCAACGTCACCTGGCTGTTCGAAACCGGCGAGGAAACCGGCTCGCCCGGCCTGGCCGAGTTCTGCCAGCTGCAGCGCAAGGCGCTGGCCGCCGACGCGCTGATCGCCTCCGACGGGCCGCGGTTGCGCGCCGAACTGCCGACGCTGTTCCTGGGCACACGCGGCGTCGCCAATTTCGACCTGCACTTGAAGCTGCGCGAGGGCGCGCACCATTCGGGCAACTGGGGCGGGCTGCTGCGCAACCCAGGCACGGTGCTGGCCTCGGCGATCGCCAGCCTGGTGGACGGGCGCGGCCGCATCCTCGTGCCGGGGCTGCGCCCGCCGCCGATTCCGGTCAACGTGCGGGCGGCACTGGCCGGGCTGCAGGTCGGCGGCGGCCCCGGCGACCCCATGATCGATGCCGACTGGGGCGAGCCCGAGCAGACGCCGATCGAACGCGTGCTCGCCTGGAACGCACTGGAAGTGCTGGCCATGCGCACCGGCAACCCCGACTTTCCGGTCAACGCCATTCCCGCCCACGCGCAGGCGCATCTGCAGTTGCGCTTCGTCGTCGGCACCGACATCGCGCGGCTGCGCGAACATGTGCAGACGCAGCTGCGAACGCAGGGCTTCGGCGACATCGAGGTCAGCGAGCCAGTAGTGATGCAGGCGACAAGGCTGGATCCGGACAATCCCTGGGTGCGCTTTGCGTTGCAGTCCATCGAGCGCAGCTGCGGCATCGCGCCGGCGCTGCTGCCCAACCTGGGTGGCTCGCTGCCCAACGACGTGTTTGCCGCCGGCCTGGGGCTGCCGACGGTGTGGGTGCCACACAGCTACCCTGCCTGCTCGCAGCATGCGCCGGACGAGCACCTGCTCAAGCCGGTGGCGCGCCAGGCGCTGCAGCTGATGACGGGGCTGTTCTGGGACCTTGGCGAGCAGGCCGCGGTGCTGCCACGGCGCCGAGCCTAGGCTTGCGGGAACACCGCGCCGGCCGGAGCGGGCGTGGTGCTGAACAGCGATGCGGCGATCGCGCGCTCGCGCTGCACAACGATGTCGAGAAACTCACCGGCGCCACGCATCTCGCGGAAGGTGTCGAAGCCGCTTTCCAGGAAAGCCTGCAGTTCGGGCAGGCCCGCCACGCGGGCGGGGCCGCGCATCAGGCGCAGGCTGTGGCGCAGGAAGGGGTTGCGGGTGTAGGCATCGAGTGCATCGCCGACGCGGCGCATCAGCATGATCTGCGCTTCGCGTTCGGCCGGCTTCGAAACGGCCTGCCAGGCCTTGGCATAGGCTGCCAGGTCCACCGGCCCGTCCGGCACGCTGCGGCCCATCGCCGTATCCAGCCGCTCCGACAGGGCATGCAGTTCGCCGAGCGTCTGCACCGTCAGCACCACCTCCTGCGGAAACAACCGCACCAGCGCCGGAATGACGCGCGCGAACTGCGCGTCGCGCTTGCTGAAGTCGCCGGGACCATACAGTTCCTCGAGGAAGAAGCCGGTCGCCTTGGCATAGCGAGGCATGGCCAGCAAATCCGCATAGGTGTGCTGGAACCGCTCGTGCTGGTAGTGCTTGAGCGCACGCACGCGCTGCGCGAGCACCGGGTCGGCGGCGCGCGCCGCGCGCTCTCCATCCACCTCGCGCAGAAGGCCGAGGATGAGTTGCACTTGTGGGTTCATGGTGCAAAGCCTACCAACAGTCGGGGCCTGCGGCGTGGCCGATGCATAGACGCGCCGCTCCATCCCGCGCGTTGCTTGATGCAACACAATCCTTGCATGCAGGAGTTGTTGCTCAGGCGGCTTCGACCGCACCCGGGCCTTGCGCCGCAACGCCGCGCAGGAGGCGCGGGGTGAGCCTGGCACGGCTGCTGCAGGCCCTGCTGGCGGTGCTGCTGCTGGCGGCCGGGTCGTGGGCGGCTTTCTGGCTGCAGCGCGGCCAGGTGGCTTGGGCGGTGGCCGGCGCGCTGTGCATCGTGCTAGTTCACGCGCCGCTGATGGCGCTGGAATTCACGCTGCTGCGTTGGATGAACCAGGGCGACCCCGCCCCGCGCCCGCGCGCGCTGGAGTTGCTGCAAGCCTGGTCCACCGAAGTGCTGGGCGCGGTGGCAGTTTTCGGCTGGCGCATGCCGTTCCGCTGGCGCCGTTTCGCCGACCACCTGCCGGGTGCCGCCCAGGGTCGCCGCGGCTTGCTGCTGGTGCATGGCTTTGTCTGCAACCGCGGCCTGTGGAACCCCTGGTGGCCGCGCCTGCGTGCTGCCGGCGTGCCCTGCATCGCGCTCAACCTGGAGCCGGTGTTCGCGTCGATCGACGACTATGCGGCACGCATCGAGGCCGCGGTACAGCGCCTCACCCAGGCCACCGGGCAGCCGCCGCTGCTGGTGGCGCACAGCATGGGCGGGCTGGCGGTGCGCGCCTGGCTACGCAACTTCGATGGCGATGCGCGCATCCACGGCGTGCTCACCGTCGGCTCGCCGCACCGGGGCACCTGGCTGGGGCGCTTCGGCCTGTCACGCAACGCGCAGCAGATGCGCGAGCTCAGCGCCTGGCTGCTCGAATTGGCGGCCAGCGAGTCGGCGCAGCGCTACCGGCGCTTCACCTGCTTTTACAGCCACTGCGACAACATCGTCTTCCCATGCTCGACGGCGACGCTGCCCGGCGCCGACAACCGCCACCTGCGCGGCATGGCGCATGTGCACCTGCTGCAACACCCGGCCGTGCTCGACGAGGTGCTGCGCCGCCTGCGCGACGAGCCCGTGCCTCAGCCGGCCGCGAACGCGCGCTCTCCGGGCAACACCGCACCGGCTTCGATCTCCGGCCAGGCACACACCTCGGCGTAGATCGGCGTGAAGTCCGGCGCGGTGGCGTCGAACAGCTGCCGGAAGGCGTGGGTGACGAATCGTGCTCCGTCTGCATGTAGTCGGCGATGGTCGGGATCGGCCCAGGCACGGCGCGGCCGGGTTGGCTGCACCCGCAGCCGCGCATCGCGCCGCATGGACGTCGCAGACGCGGCGGCCCAGGGTCCGAACCCGAGGCTCAGGCGTCGATGTCGCGCAGCAGTTGCAGCGTCGGACGCTTCGCCCAGGTTGAGCAGCGCGGCGATGTCGCGCACGTCGTCCGGCAACGCGGCATTGTCCCAGTCGCGGGCCGTATGGCGGGCCAGCCGCACCGCCAGCAGCACGTTGCGCACCTGGGCGGTTTCGGCGTGGCGCTCGGCGTTGATCTGCACCAGCAGCTCGGGCAGCCGCCAGGCGCGCATCAGCGCCTGCTGCAGATCCTGCAGCTCGATGTTCAGCAGCTCGCGCTGGACGCTGGCCGAGCGCAGTGTCGGATCCTGGCGCTGCCGCTCGGCGATCTGCATCGCCAGCGCCGGCGCGTGCAGCCACAGCAGCATTTCGGCAAAGTCGTGCAGCAGCGCCGCGGCATGGATCACCTGGGCGTCGTGGTCCATGCGGTGCACCGCGAAGGCCAGCGCGAAGGCTGCGCTGCGATGGGCACGCTTCAGCACCTCTTGCAGGCCCTGCAGCGCGGCCGGGTGCCCGCACAGGTGCGCGTCGACCGTGAGTTGCGGGCCGAAGGCGCGAAAGAAGGGCGAGATGCCCAGCAGCACCAGCGCGGCGGTGACGGTCTCGGGGTCGGTGGTGCTGCGTGGCGTGCGGATGCCGGCCACGTGCGCCATCAGCTTCAGGCTCATCAGCGGGTCGTCGGCAATGGTCTCGGCCAGCAGGTGCGCGTCCACCGTGTCTTCGTTCGCACGGCAGGCCTCGAGCAGTTCGGCCGTGTCGGGCAGTACCGGAATCGGCGCGCTGAGGAAATGCCGGGCCCAGGCACACAGGTCAGGCAGGGCGCGGGTCAGCGGAGGCGGCGGGGGGCTGCACATCGGCAATCCTGTGGGCAGGGTTCGTCACAGGCTTATCGGCCGCCACGCGGGCGGCTTTAGCGCGGCACCGTGGTCGTGCGGACTACAGCGACAGCATCAGCCCGTCGCGCGCATCCACCTTGCCGTCCAGCAGCGCCAGGCAGGCGTCGTGCACCGCCTGCGCGCCGCGCGCCGTGCGCACGCGCAGCCAGGGCGCGGCCGGGTCATTCACGGGCTTCATGAAAGCCGCCCAGGCGGCGGCGATGCGTGCGTTCAATTCCGCCGGCCCCCAGCCTGCAGGTGGCGCGGCACTGCGTTTGGCGATCTGCGCCGGCGCGAAGAACAGCACCGGCCGCGGCCCGGGCAGGTCGCGGCCGCCGCCGAGTTCGTCCCAGTGCGTGCCGCCGACCGAACAGCTGTAGCGCAGCGCCTCACCGAAGTGCTCGTGGACTCCGCGGCGCAGCGCCGCATTGCCGGCAAAGTCGACGTACACCGACGGCACGCTGCGGTCCATCGCGCCGAGCGTGTCGTAGGCCTGCACTTCGTCATAGCAGCCGAGCGAGCGGCAGAAGTCGAGGTTGCCCGGCGAGGTCAGCCCGACGATGCGCGGCGCGCCCGGCCGGCCGCGCCGCAGCGACAGGCAGAAGGCCGTGCCGAAAGCGGTCTTGCTGGACGCGCTGGACAGCAGCACCTGCTGCGCGCCGAAACACTGCGCGTCGTCGAGGAAGTCGTCGATCAGGAAGGAGGTGATGAACAGCGGCCGCAGCAGCGCCTGCTGCGGCTCTTGCGCCGTCACGTAACCGGGGTCGGCAGCGCAGCGTTGGATCTGGTTGTAGACGGCCGGCAGGGCGGCGCGGTGCGCGGTGCCGTCGATGAAGCCGTGCTTGTTCACGCGCGCCGGCTGCACCACCAGGTAGCGGCCCATCGGCCAGTAGCCGTAGCAGCGCTCGCCCACGGCCACGCCATCGGCGCAAGACTCCACCACGTCCGCGAAACCCCACACCGGGATGTGGCCCCAGGCCGCATCGCCAGTCGGGAAGAACTCCCAGTACTTCATCGCTTCGCCGAAGGCGGCATAGGTGATGTTGTTCGAGGTCAGCGCGAAACAGTCGATGCGCAGCCTGGCCTCGCCCTGGGCCAGCCGGCGCGTACCCGGCGCATCGGGGTCGGGCACGAGTCGCGACGCACGCAGGTTGCTGCGCGAGACCTGGAAGCGCTGGGCAGCCGTGGAGTTCATGCGTCATCTCGTATTTCGTGTCGGGCGGCGGCCAGTATGCAGCAGGCGCGTTGGCCGCAGGGCCACGCCATCGGCCTAAGATTGAAGTCATGAGCGCCTCCGACGTGCCGCTGCACCTGCCCGACAACACGCCGCTGCCGCGGCTGGGCCTGGGCACCTGGCGCATGGGCGAAAGCCGCGCCGCGCACGGGGCCGAACTGGCGGCGCTGCGCCTGGCTTTGGACCTCGGCTACCGCGTCTTCGACACCGCCGAGATGTATGCCGACGGCGCAGCCGAGTCGCTGCTCGGCGAGGCGCTGGCCGCCGCACTGCGCGCGTCGCTGATACGCGAGGAGCTGTTCGTCGTCTCCAAGGTCTATCCACACCACGCCAGCGCCAAGGGCGTGGTCGCGGCCTGCGAGCGCAGCCTGCAGCGACTGCAGCTGGAGCATATCGACCTGTACCTGCTGCACTGGCGCGGCGCGGAGCCGCTGCGCAACACGGTGCAGGGCTTCGAACGGCTGCAGCAGCGCGGGCTGATCCGCCACTGGGGCGTCAGCAACTTCGATGTCGACGACCTGCAGGAGTTGTTCGCCGTGCCCGGCGGCATGGCCTGCGCCGCCAATCAGGTGTGGTATTCGCTGTCGAAGCGTGGCATCGAATTCGACCTGCTGCCCTGGCAACAGCAGCGGCGCATGCCACTGATGGCCTATTCGCCGATCGACCAGGGAGCGCTGTCACGCCACCCCGGGCTGGCCGCGCTGGCAGCGCAGCGTGGCGTCACACCGGCGCAGCTGGCGCTGGCCTGGGTGCTGCGCCCGCCAGGCGTGATGGCGGTGCCCAAGTCGTCGGACCTGCATCGCCTGCGTGCCAACTGGCAGGCCGCCGCGCTGTCGCTGACCGACGACGAACTCGCGGCGCTGGACCGCATGTTCCCGCCGCCACGGCGCAAGCAGTCGTTGGCCACCGGTTGAACACGGCGCAAGCCCGAACCGAGGCGCACGAGAATGACCCTGTATCGCAACTACTGCCTCTGGGGCGCGTGGCTCTCGCTGTGCTGGGCCCTGCCCGCGTCAGGCGCCGAACGCGCCATCGACAAGCAGGTGGTGGTCAACGCCACGCTCGATCAGGCCTGGGACGCCTGGACCACACGTGAGGGCATCGTCGCCTTCTTGGCCCCCGAGGCGAAGATCGAGCCACGCGTCGGTGGCGCCTTCGAGATCTACTTCGACCCGTATGCGCCGGCGGGCAGCAAGGGCGCGGACGGCATGCGATTCATGGCGTTGCAGCCGAAGAAGATGCTCTCCTTCGACTGGAACGCCCCGCCCAGCCTGCCCGAGGCACGGCAACAGCGCAGCTTCGTCGTCGTGCGCTTCGAGCCGTTGGACGACCGGCAGACACGGGTTACGCTGCACCACACCGGCTGGGGCGACGGCGGCGAGTGGGACAAGGCCTATGCCTACTTCGATCGCGCCTGGGGCAACGTGCTGGCCAACCTGGGCAAGCGCTTCGACAAGGGTCCGCAGGACTGGGGCGAGTGGCTGGCGCAGCTGAAGGCCATGCACGCCGCCGCTGCAGCCGGCGCCGCAGCGTCGGCCCCGAAGTGACGTGTCGTCAATCGGCCAGCCGCGTGCCGGCGGCGGGCTTGGGTGCGTAGCGCAGGCTCAGCCACATCGTCAACGCGAGAATGGCGATCACCACGCCCAGCGACACGCCCACCGGGATCTTCACCAGGTCGATGAGCATCATCTTCGTGCCGATGAACACCAGGATCACCGCCAGGCCGTAGCTCAGCAGGTGGAACTTGGCCGCCACCGCGGCCAGCAGGAAGTACATCGCGCGCAGGCCGAGGATGGCAAAGACGTTGCTGGTGAGCACGATGAACGGGTCGGTGGTGATGGCAAAGATCGCTGGAATGGAATCGACCGCGAAAACCAGGTCGGTCAGGCCGACCAGCGCGATCACCAGCAGCAGCGGCGTGGCAATGCGCTTGCCGTTCTCGAGGGTGAAGAACTTTTCGCCGTCGAAAACCTTGCTCACCGGCAACACGCGGCGCAGCAGCTTCAGCGCCGGGTTGCTTTCCAGATCGGGCTCCTGGCCGGCTGCCCACCACATCTTGATGCCGGTGGCCAGCAGGAAGGCGCCGAACAGGTACAGCACCCAGTGGAACTCGGCGATCAGCCAACTGCCCAGCAGGATCATCACCGTGCGCAGCACGATGGCGCCGACGATGCCGATCATCAGCACGCGCTTCTGGTAGGCCGGCGGCACCGCGAAGTAGCCGAAGATCAGCAGGAAGACGAAGATGTTGTCCACCGCCAGGCTCTTCTCGATGAGGTAGCCGGTGAGGAACGCCATGCTTTTCTCGTTCGCCAGTGCCGTGCCATAGTCCTGCGCCACGGCCCACCAGAACAGCGCGTTGAAGGCAAAGCTCAGCAGCACCCAGACGATCGACCAGTGCAACGCCTCCTTGACGCCGACCTCGTGTGCGCCTTGTTTCTCGAGCACGACGAAGTCGACGACAAGGGCAGCCAGAACGGCGGCCACAAAGAAGATCCAAAGCCAGGTCGGCGCGATGGTGTCCATGGACACTCCCGTAAGAAGGGGTTGAGGTTCGCGCCGAAAGGTCTTGCTGAGAACCGAGGTTCTCTGCGGGCCCGGGCTGCTGGCGGGCGCCAGCAGCCGTATTGACGGGGTCCGCGGCGGTGGGGAACCGCCTGCTACTCCCCCTTCGACGGGTCGCATTGTGCACAGCCGCCGATGTCCTGATGGAACCTGGGGAATTGCGCGCGGTCGCCCGCGGAGATGACGCCGACCGGCCGCGCGGCCGCGGTCTCGCGCTCAGTGGCGATCGACGAGCCAGTACAGCCAGCCGGCAGCCATCTCGCGCAGCGCGAGATACGAGATGCGCAGCGCATCCCCGCTGGGCACCAGGTGGGGCCATTCGAAGCGCCCATCGGCGTATCCGAAATAGCCGGTCGGGGCGGCCGTCACCTGCAGGCCGGATCGCTCGAAAGCGCGCTGCGCGCGCCGCATATGAAAGGCGCTCGTCACCAGCACGATGCGTCCGATGCCCGCCGTGTGCAACAACGCTGCAGCCTCACGCGCATTGCCTGCGGTCGTGCGCGCCTGCTCGTCGAACCAGCGCACGGCGACGCCGAACTCCTGGCTCAACACATCGCGCATCATGGCGGCCTCGCCGGGCCGGCCTTCTTTCGGGGCGGCACCGGTGATCAGCACCGGCAGCTGCGTGCGCTTGGCGAGCCAGGCGCCGTAGCGCACACGCTGCAGCGTGAACAGATTGACGGTGTCTCCGCCCCATTCGGGCGCGCCACGCGCCGCGCCACCGGCCAGGATGACGATCGCCTGCGCGTCGCCGACGGCGCGCGCATCGGGCAACGGTGGCCCCTCGAGCCGGCTCATCAGCGAGTACGCCGTCACCGGCAAGCTCAGCAGCAGCAGCGCGGCGAGGCTGAGACCGGTCAGCGCGCCGCCGATCGCGGGCCGTCTGCGGCGCAGCCCCAAGCCCAGCAGACCGAGAAGGATCAGCGACGCGGGCGGCACGATCACGGCGCCGACGAGATAGGTGAGGCTCAGCGACTCGTTCATGCGCCGCCCGGTCGATCACGCGCAACGCGCACGGCGCAGCGTGCCCGCAGTGCGCCGCGGCTCGGCGCGCCACTCACTCCTCGTCGTGCACTTTATGTTGCCCGACCAGTTGCTGCTGCACCGTCGGCGGCACGGCCTCGTAGTGCGACAGCGCGATGCTGTAGCGTCCCTGGCCGCTGGTCATCGCGTTCAGGCGCGACTGGTAGCCGGACAGCTCGGACATCGGCACCTGGCCGCGTACCACCATCGTCGAGGCTGCGCCGTTGTGGGTGCCGTTGACCTGGCCGCGCTTGGACGACAAGTCGCCGGTGATGTCACCCATCGCCGAATCGGGTGCGCTGATCTCGATGTGCACGATCGGCTCCAGCACGATCGGCCGCGCCGCGCGGATGGCCTCGACGAAGGCCTTGCGCCCGGCGGTGACGAAGGCGATCTCCTTGCTGTCCACACTGTGGTGCTTGCCGTCGTAGACGATCACCTTCACGTCGACCACCGGGTAGCCGGCGATCGCGCCCGTGGCCAGCACCTCGCGCACGCCCTTTTCCACCGCCGGCATGAATTGGCCGGGAATGGTGCCGCCCTTGACCGCATCCACGAACTCGAAGCCGGCGCCACGCGGCAGCGGTTCGATGCGCAGGAAGACCTCGCCGAACTGGCCGGCGCCGCCGCTCTGCTTCTTGTGGCGGTGATGTCCTTCCGCATTCGCGGTGACGCTCTCGCGGTAGGCGATGCGCGGCGGGCGCGTATCGACCTCGAACTTATAGACCTCGCGCAGCCGCTCCAGCAGCATGCGCAAGTGCAACTCGCCCAGGCCGTAGAGCACGGTCTCGTTGGTCGCCGCCAGATGCTCGACCTTCAGGCAAGGGTCTTCGGCCACCAGCTTGCCCAGGATCTCCCACATGCGCTGTTCGTCGCCGTGGCGCTTCGGGCTGATCGCCAGGCCGTGCACCGGCACCGGAAAGCCCAGCGGCTTCAGATGGATGTGCTCGTCCTCGGCAGCGTCGTGCAGCACCGCGTCGAAATGCAGTTCCTCCACCTTGGCCACCGCGCAGATGTCGCCCGGGAAGGCGCGCGGCACTTCGACATTTTCCTTGCCCTGCAGCATGAACAGGTGGGTCACCTTGAAGGGCTTGCGGCCGTGGCCCACGTAGAGCTGGCTGCCCTGCGTGACCGTGCCCTGGTGCACGCGGAAGATGCCCAGCTTGCCGACGAAGGGGTCAGCGGTGATCTTGAAGACATGCGCCAGCACATGCTTGGACGGGTCGGGCTCGGCATGCATCAGCACCGCGTCGGCGCCCTCGCCGTTCAGGAAGTCCGGCGCATTGCCTTCGGCCGGGTTGGGCAGCAGCTTGACGATCACGTCCAGCAGCTCGGCCACGCCAGCGCCGCTCTTCGCCGAGACGAAGCACACCGGGATCAGGTGGCCTTCACGCAACGCCTGCTCCAGCGGCGCGTGCAACTCGCCGGCGTCGATGTCACCGTCGTTCAGGTAGCGGTCGACGAATTCGGCATCAACCTCCACCACCTGCTCGACCAACGCGCGGTGCGCGGCATCGACCGAGCCGAAGTCGGAGTGCCCCTCGCGGTTGTAGAAACAGTCCACCACCTTCGAGCCGCCGGCATCGGGCAGGTTCAGCGGCAGGCACTCCTTGCCGAAGGTGGCCTGGATCTGCGCCAGCAGCCCGGGCAGGTCCACACCTGGGGCGTCGATCTTGTTGACGATGATCAGCCGGTCGAGGTGGCGCTGGGCGGCATAGTCCATCATGCGCACGGCCATCGGCTCGATGCCGTTGACGGCGCTGATGACAACCGCCGCCGTCTCCACCGCCTCGAGTGCCGGCAGCGACTGGCCGACGAAGTCCGGCGCACCGGGTGTATCGATGAAGTGCACGCGCGTGCCGGCATGCTGCAGGTGCATCACGGCGGCATTCAGCGAATGCTGCATGCGCCGCTCCAGCGGGTCGAAGTCGCTGACCGTGCTGCCGCGTTCCAGCGAACCCGGTGCAGCAATCGCGCCGGCGCGGTACAGCAACGCCTCAGCCAGGGTGGTCTTGCCGGCCGCCGCGGGGCCGACGAATGCAAGGGTGCGGATGGCGGCGATGTCGGCGCTGCCGTTCTGTGCTGGGCTGGGCATGGGTCGTCTCCTTCAGCGTCTGGGCGCTGGTCGATGGCGGATGGGGGGATGGGCGGAATGCCGTGCGCGATGGCCTGATGCGAACCGGCACACTGTACTAGGGCAGAGCCCGGTTTCGCGATGCCGCCGCTCTGCTACGCTGGCCAATTGCTGATGTGGCGCAATGAAAGCGGTTTGCCCCAGGCATCGAGACACCGGCCGTGCACCCCGACGAAATCACCGCCCTGGACGCCTGCGCACTGAGCGCGGCCGTGCACCGCCGCGAGCTGTCGTGCCGCGAACTGATGCAGGCCTGCCTGGCGCGCATCGACACACTCAACCCGAAGTTCAACGCGCTCGTCGGCCTGCTGCCGCACGAGCCGCTGCTGCAGCAGGCCGACGAGCGCGACGCGATGCTGGCGCGCGGCCAGGACATGGGCTGGATGCACGGCTTTCCGATGGCCATCAAGGAGGTGTCGGCGGTGGCCGGCCTGCCGCTGACCATGGGCTCGCCGCTGCTGGTCGGGCAGATCGCGCCGCACGATTCGCTGATGGTCGCGCGCATGAAGGCCGCCGGTGGCATCGTCGTCGGCAAGAGCAATGTGCCCGAGTTCGTCCTGGGCTCGCACACCTACAACCCGGTGTTCGGCACCACGCTCAACCCCTGGGACACGACGCGCAGCGCCGGCGGCTCCAGCGGCGGCGCGGCGGTGTCGCTGGCGCTGCGGCTGCAGCCGGTGGCCGACGGCAGCGACATGATGGGCTCGCTGCGCAACCCCGCCGCCTGGAACAACGTCTTCGGCCTGCGGCCGAGCCAGGGCCGCGTGCCCTACAACCCGCATGCGGGCGACGGTTACGTGGCGCAGCTCGGCACCGAAGGGCCGATGGGCCGCAGCGTTCGCGACGTGGCGATGCTGCTGTCGGTGATGGCCGGGCACGATGCGCGCCAGCCGCTGTCCATCGCCCAGGACGGCAGTGCCTTCGCACTGCCGCTGCAGCCGGGCTCGCGTGGCCTGCGCATCGGCTGGCTGGCCGACCTGGGGGCCTACCTGCCCTTCGAGCCCGGCATCCTGCCGCTGTGCGAAAGCGCGCTGAAGCGTTTCGAGGCACTGGGCGCGATTGTCGAACCGCTGGGCTTCAGCTACCCCTGCGACCAGGTCTGGCAGACCTGGCTGACCTGGCGGCGCTTCCTGGTGGCCGGCAACCTGGCGCCTTTCGGTGCTGACCCGAGCCAGCACGCACTGCTCAAACCCGAAGCGCAGTGGGAATACGACCAAGGCCAGGGCCTGAGCGGCCCGCAGGTCTATGCCGCCAGCCAGGATCGCACCCGCTTCTACCGCCACATGGTGAGCCTGTTCGAGCGCTTCGACCTGCTGGTACTACCGAGCGCGCAGGTCTGGCCCTTCCCGGTCGAATGGACCTGGCCGCGCGAGGTCGCCGGCCGCACGATGGACACCTACCATCGCTGGATGGAAGTGGTGATCTACGCCACGCTGGCCGGGTTGCCGGCGATGAGTGTGCCGGTCGGCTTCAACGACGCCGGCCTGCCGATGGGCATGCAGCTGATCGGACCGCCGCTGGGCGACCTGGCCGTGTTGAACGCAGCGGCCGCGTATGAAACGAGCATCGGCGATCTGCTCGCGCGCCGGCCGGTCGTCGATTGAACGGCGTCACACCCACACCGGCCCGCGTGCTGCCGGTGATCGTGTTGGCACAGTTGGCCGGCACCTCGCCGTGGTTCGCGGTGAACGCGGTCATGCCCGAACTGCAACGCGACTTCGGTTGGGCCGCCGCCGACGTGGGCACGCTCACCTCGGCGGTACAGCTGGGCTTCATCGCCGGCACGCTGGTGTTCGCGCTGCTGGCCATCGCCGATCGCTTCAGTGCGCGGCGCGTGTTCCTGCTGTGTTCGCTGGCCGGAGCGGCCTGCACGCTGGCCGGCGTCTGGAGCGCCGGCTCGTTCGACACCCTGCTGTGCTGGCGCGCGCTGACCGGCTTCTTCCTGGCCGGCATCTACCCGGTGGGCATGAAGATCGCGGCGCTGTGGTTCCCGCGCGGGCTGGGTGCGGCGCTCGGCTGGCTGGTCGGGGCGCTCGTGCTGGGCAGCGCCAGCGCGCATGCGCTGCGCGCCGCCGGCGCGATGCTGCCCTGGCAATCGGTGTTCTTCGGCGTCGCGGCGGCGGCCGCGCTCGCCGGCCTGTTGCTGCAGATGGCGGTGCCCGAGCCGGCGCGTCCGCCCGGGCAGCCTGGCGGGTTGCGCCTGCGTGCGCTGGCCAGCCTCTGGACCGACGGCAAGGTGCGTGCTTCGGTGTTCGGCTACTTCGGCCATATGTGGGAGCTGTACACGATGTGGGTACTGGTGCCGGCCATCCTGGCGACAAGGCTGGCCGGCGCGGCGCTGTCCTGGGCGGCATTCACCGTGCTCGCGGCCGGCGCGATCGGCTGCGTCGGCGGCGGCGCGTGGGCGCGGCGCATCGGCAGCGCGCGCGTGGCCGCCTGGCAGCTGGGCATCAGCGGCGCCTGTTGCCTGCTTGCCCCCTGGCTAATCGGCGCATCGGATCCATGGTTTGCGCTGTGGCTGCTGCTCTGGGGTATCACCGTCGCCGGCGACTCGCCGCAGTTCTCGGCGCTGACCGCCGCCAACGCACCGACGCAGGCCGTCGGCAGCGTGCTGACGCTGACCAACAGCATCGGCTTCGCGATCTCGATCCTCAGCATCCAGCTCTTCGTCGGCCTGGCGCAGACCCTGCCGCTGGCGACGCTGCTGCCCTGGCTGGGCCTCGGGCCGGTACTGGGTCTGCTGGCGTTGCGGCCGCTGTGGCGCCGCCAGCCGGCGTGACATCGGTGCCGAGCGGTGCGTGCGGCGCCTCAACGGGACTGCCAGCGCGCGTGATAGTCGGCGAGCAGCCCAACGATGCCCCGGCCGATCGGCTCGTAAGCGTCGTCAGGCAGGTTGGCAAGCGACACCCGCACCGACATCGTCGGCGCATCGAAGCCGCCCCCGTCCAGCAGCACGATGCCCCACTCCTCAGCAGCCGGACGACGAAGTCGATCGGCTCGCAACCCGCCAGCAGCCAATCGGCAAAGGCGTCGCCGTAACGTGAGCGCGCCAGCGCCGGAATGTCGATCGTCACGTAATAGTGTGTCAGCAGTGGGTCGGCCGGCGTGGTGATGCCGGCACCGCGGAAGAGCAGTCCTAAACGCGTCCTGACAATCACGCGCGCCTGCTGTTTGCGTGTGCCGCCGGCATCGAGCAGGCCGTCGGTGGCCAGCAGCGTCATCTGCACCTGGACAGCCCGGCGGTGTAGCGGATGCCTATGTCGTCTGGACCGACGCCGGCGAGATCCACATCAGGCACTCCGCGGACAGCGGCGCGAGTTTCGCCGCGGCGATCAACGTCTCGTCGAATAGCCGCGCATCGGACAGCCCCAGCTTCACGGCACAGGCCTGGCCCGCCGGGATACACCTGACCTGGGTCGACGCCACCCCCGGCAACAAGGAGATCCTGTACCGCTTCGGCTCGAGCCCCTGATGTGACCCGCCCCCTACGCGCTTCGCGCGCCCCCTCCAGGGGGCGCCTCTGGCGGACCCGCGGAGCCGGATCCGCGGCGGTCGCCTGATGCACCGGTGCATGGGTCGCGGGCAACGCGATGGCGCCATGAACAACGGCGTCAACTCGTCATCGCGGCAGGCCGATCACCGTGCCTTCGCGGCGCGCGTCGGCCGCGCCGTATTGTTTGCCGCTCTTCGGATCGACCAGCA
This sequence comes from uncultured beta proteobacterium, assembly GCA_963824005.1. Lineage (GTDB taxonomy): Bacteria > Pseudomonadota > Gammaproteobacteria > Burkholderiales > Burkholderiaceae_C > Rubrivivax. Next base: position 71,018 of record CAWGOK010000009.1, on the reverse strand, counting down.
CCGCCTGCACCGAGCCGATGTCGACCGGCGCGCCCACCGTGTAGCCCAGACCCAGCAGCCCGGTGATCGTTGCCACCGGGATGGGCGCGGCCGGCGCGATGCCGTTGTCGCGCGCGATCGCGCTGCCGGTACTGGTGATCGACACACGCGGTGCGTTGATGGCGTCCTGCAGCGTCATCTTGTGATCGATCAGGTTCAGCGTGACGTTGAGCACCGAGTTGATGATCGTCGAGCCACCCGGCGAGCCGTAGGCGATGAACGGGTCACCGTGGGGCGTGAAGATCATCGTCGGCACCATGCTGCTGCGCGGGCGCTTGCCAGGCTGCACGTCGTTGTAGCCGTCGCTGCCGGTGAACGGGTTGGTGGTCGGCGCGGTGTTGAAGTCGGTGAGCTCGTTATTCAGCAGGAAACCGTGGTTCTTGAAGCTGCCGTCGTCCCTCGTGTAGCCGGCAAACACGCCGATGCCGTGCGACGACTCGATGGTGTTGGTGTACGACACCATGTTGCCCCAGCGGTCGGTGACCACGAAGTGCGTGGTCGTCTCGCCGGGGCCGGTCACGGGCTCGGCCACGGCCAGGCGCTTGCCGGTCTCGATGCCGGCGAATTCATAGGGCCGCGGGTCGCCCGGCGCCGGGTTCGGATTGATGCGCGCGCCGGGCACGATGGCTGCACCGCGTAGGCCGACATAGGTCGGGTCGAGCAAGCCCTTGCCCGGCACCGGGACGAAGTCGCTATCGCCCATCCAGATCGAGCGGTCGGCGAAGGCCAGGCGCATGGCATCGGCCATCACGTTGATCGTCTTGACGCTGCCGAAGCCATAACCCTGGCTGGCGTCGCCGATCGGAAAGCGCTCGAGCATCTTCAGCATCTGGATCACCGTCAGGCCGCCGGACGACGGCGGCATGGCAGCCTTGATCGGGTAGCCGCGGTAGCTGCCTTCGACCGGCTTGCGCTCGACGGCGCGGTAGTTCTCCAGGTCGGCGTAGGTCATCGAGCCGCCCTTGCCATTGGGAGCCTGCGGGCGATTGAACTTCTGCCCCTCGACGATGCCCTTGGCGATGTCGCAGCCCTTGTGCGGCAGGTACTTGTAGAAGCAGTCGGGGCCGTGGCGGGCGATCAGCTTGAAAGTCTGCGCCAAGGGCTTGTTCTGCACCAGCGACCCTTCCACCGGCGCGGCGCCGCCGGGGCAGAAGAAGGCCGCCGATTCGGGCGAGTTCTGCGAGCGGTTGTTGCAGCTGACCGCGGCGTAGCGCGGCGTGGCGGCGAAGCCCTCGTCGGCGAGCTTGATGGCCGGCTTCAGCACCTCGTCCAGATCGAGCTTGCCATACTTCTTGATTGCATCGGCGGTGCCGCGCACCATGCCGGGCACACCCACGGCCACGCCCTGCAGGCTCGAATTCGGCACGTCGACGAACATGTCGGGCGTGGCGCCGGCCGGGGCCTTCTCGCGCGTGTCGATGAAGAAGGTGCGGCCGCTGCGCGCCAGGTGGATCATCATGAAGCCGCCGCCGCCGACACCTGCCGATTGCGGCTCGACGACATTGAGCGCGTAGGCGATGGCCACCGCGGCATCGACCGCGTTGCCACCGCGCTCGAGGATCTTCGCGCCAGCTTCGGCGCCGTAGGGGTTGGCCACCGCCACCACACCCTTCTTGTAGGCCGGGCCCGACGCCTGCGGCGGCGGCTTGCCGTGGATACGCTGCGAACGTTCGTCTTCCTGCCGACCCTCGCCCTCGTCGGCGTAGGCCAAAGTGAACGCACTGCAGGCGAGCAACGCGGCCAGCGAGATGCTGGCGGGACGGAAGGGTCGGCGAACGAGTCTGTACATGACGGGGCTCCTCCTGGGTTGTGCGACGCGATGCGGTTTCCGGGGCCGATGCTCCATCGCTGCCGCGGGTTCTACAAGTCGGGTTGTTACCGACCGTCGAGCGGGCCATCGCCGTCAAACAGCAGGCGCCGTCGCGCACGGTGCCGTGCAGCAGCGGCGCAGCTCGCAGCGGCCGCGTGAAAGGACGCGGCAAGGCGGCCGGCGCCGCGGTCGCGCGTCGTCGGCATCGCGCCTGTCAGGGCGGGCCGCTTCCGGGCACATTGACCACCATCAGGACGCGATCGGCACCGAGGCGCGTCAACCCGGTGCGTATGTCGCTGCATCGCGCTCACCCCGGAAGTGGAGTCCCGATGTTGCGCAAGCCGGCTACTGACCGACATGCCGGGAGATGAGGCGCCGCGCGCCCCGGTAAGCGGAGGGCGGCACGCTGACGAAAGCCCCGTCGCGGCCGTGCACCATGCGCCGGGCCGGCCTCGCGGGAGCGGTCAGTGCATCAGGAGACGATGGGCGGCGCCCGCGGCTGCGCGCTGCGCCAGGCATGCGGCGCGCGCGCGGCGCGGTGGAAACGCTCGGAGTGGGCGTCGACCGGGCCGACCGGCGGGGCCCAGGCCGCAGGGCTGCTGGGCAGGGCCGGCAGGTTGGAGCCCAGCGAGCAGAACGGGCAATGATCCAGCGAGCCGGCGGCCGTGCTCGGCAGCTTGTCGTCGGCCAGGTCGCCGACGGCCAGCCACTTCATGCCCTGGGGGGTGCAGATTTCCACTGCGCCGTCGCCGGGCGTCCGGCCCAACGCTTGCGCCAACGCCGGCATCAGCGCAGCGGCCAGCAGCGCCGAAAGGGCCAGCCAGGCAGTGCGGCGGTGGAGCTTGCGGAAGAACTGCACGACGCAAGTCTAGCGGCTGGTCCTGACCGGGCGCCTACGCCGCGGCTCGCTACTGGAAGGCCACCTCGGCAAAGCTCCTCAGCTTGCGGCTGTGCAGCTGCCCGGGCCGCTCCTGGCGCAGCAGCTCGACGGCGCGCATGCCGATGCGCAGGTGCTGGTCGACGCGCGCGCGGTAGAAGGTATTGGCCATGCCAGGCAGCTTGATCTCGCCGTGCAGCGGTTTGTCGCTGACACACAGCAAGGTGCCGTAGGGCACGCGGAAGCGGAAGCCGTTGGCGGCGATGGTGGCGCTTTCCATGTCCAGCGCCACTGCGCGGCTCTGGCTGAAGCGGCGCTCCGGCGTGCGCTGCGGCAGCAGTTCCCAATTGCGGTTGTCGGTGCTGGCCACGGTGCCGGTGCGCATGATCTTCTTCAGCTCGTAGCCTTGCAGCTGCGTGATGTCAGCCACCGCCTGCTCCAGCGCCAGCTGCACTTCGGCCAGCGCCGGGATCGGCACCCACAGCGGCAGGTCCTCGTCGAGCACATGGTCCTCGCGCACGTAGCCGTGGGCCAGCACGTAGTCGCCCAGCTGCTGCGTGTTGCGCAGGCCGGCGCAATGGCCGAGCATCAGCCAGGCGTGCGGACGCAGCACGGCAATGTGGTCGGTGATGGTCTTGGCATTCGCCGGCCCGATGCCGATGTTGACCATGGTGATGCCGCTGTGATCGCCACGCCGCAGGTGGTAGGCCGGCATCTGTGGCAACCGCGGCGGCGCGCTGCCGAGCTCGTCGTCGGGCTGTGCGCGGCTGCCGGCACGGCGCGTGAGCAGGTTGCCCGGCTCGACGAAACAGTCGTAGTCGGCCTGGGGGTCGGCCATGGTCTGGTGGCCCAGCTTGATGAACTCGTCGATGTAGAACTGGTAGTTCGTGAACAGGATGAAGTTCTGGAAATGCTCGGGCGCAGTGCCGGTGTAGTGGCGCAGCCGCTGCAGCGAGTAGTCGACGCGCGGCGCAGTGAACAGCGCCAGCGGCTGCGCCTCGCCGGGGCGTGGCTCGTGCGTGCCATTCGCGATGCCGTCGTCCATCGCGGCCAGGTCGGGCAGGTCGAACAGGTCGCGCATCAGCAGGCGGCGCTCGGCACTCATCGTGCCTTCGACATGGTCGTGCTCGGCAAAGGAAAAGTGCACCGGGATCGGCATCGAGCTGGTGCCGATCTCCAGCTCGACCTTGTGGTTGCGCAGCAGCAGGCTGAACTGCTCCAGGTAGTAGCGGCCGAAGAGCTCGGGCCGGGTCAGCGTGGTTTCATAGGTGCCGGGGCCGTGCACGAAGCCGTAGCTCAGGCGCGAGTCGGCGCGGGCCACGGTGGCGGTGTGCACGCGCACGAAGGGGTAGCACGCGCGTACGCGCTGGCTCAGGCCTTCGCCGGCGACGAAACGCTGCAGTGCATCGCGCAGGTGTTCGATGCTGTTGCGGTAGATGTCCTGCACCTGCGCCAGCGCCTGCGCGGGGTCGTCGAAGCGCGCCGGGGCGATGAACATGGGGCGTGATGGCATGGCGTTTCTTTGGCGACTCGGGGTTGACGCATCATTGTGCGTGTTGAGCGTGACGGTTTGTGGCGGAAGGACATGATGAAATACCTGAACGACGCCGGCGGCCGCTACAAGCTGCCGCTCAAGAGCGACAGCGGCAAGACCCTGTGCACGCTGCTGTGGGGTGACCCGCTGCAGGAGATCGAGCGCGACGGCGAACGGATCAAGGTGCGCGCCCGCCGTCGCACCGGCTGGCTGCCGGCCAGCGCGGTGGGTGATGTCGGGCTGCTGGAGATCTACGTCATCGACGTCGGCCAGGGCGACGGCGTGCTGATGCGCACGCCGCACGACGATGCCTGGCACATGATCGACGCCGGCATCCGCGCGGCCGAGCAGATGACGCGCAAGGGCGCGGCCAATTTCGTGCGCTGGAAGTTCATCGACGACCTGCAGCGCGAGCGCGTGACGTTCAAGAACATGATCGTCAGCCACCCCGATGCCGATCACTACGGCGGTTTGGTCGACCTGCTGTCCGGCGTGCTGCCCGACGGCCGCACGTTCGGCATCGACGTCGACCGCTTCTGGCACTGCGGCATCGGCCGCTTCAAGGACGGCGACAAGCTCGGCACGTTGCGCGACGACACCAGCACCACGCCGCTGCCCAACGCCGGCTTCGGCATCAAGCCGGCGGCGAGATTCATCGTCGAACTGCTCGATGGCAAGACGCACTTCAAGTCGCCCAAACGACCCTTCGCCAGCGATTTCGCGGCCCTGGCCACGTTGGTTGGCAAAGTGCCGAAGAAGGTCAGCAGCCTGTCGCAGGCCGACGGCTGGCTGCCGGGCTATGCGCCGGCGCCCGGCGCCGCGGCCATCCGCGTACTCGGCCCCATCGTCGAAAGACTCGCCGGCGGTGGCAAGGGCCTGCGCCATATGACCAGTGAGAGCGTCACGCGCAACGGCCATTCGGTGGTGCTGCGCGTGGACTACGGCAACGCCCGTGTGCTGCTCACCGGCGACTTGAACACCGCGTCGCAGCGGCTGCTGCTGAGTTGCCAGCCGGCAGAGGAATTCACTGCCGACGTGTCCAAGGGCTGCCACCACGGCAGCGACGACATCGACCTGCGCTTCGTGCGCGCGATGGCGGCGCGCGCCACGGTCATCTCGTCCGGCGACAACGAGGACTACGCCCACCCGCGCCCGCGCATCCTGGGCGCCAGCGCGCGCTACGGCCGCGATTCGCGCGACGTGGACGGCGAGCTGATGCCGCCGCTGCTGTATTCCACCGAGCTGGCGCGCTCGGTCGGGCTGGACTTCGCCAGCCACACCCGCACCGTGGCCGAGCCGCGCGTGGACTTCAAGCCCGAGCAGCTGGAGGCCGATTTCGACGATTCGCCCACTGGCAGCTACCGCCGCCTGTCCTGGCTGCCGATGGCCACCGATCTGGTGTACGGCCTGGTCAACGTACGCAGCGACGGCCAACACATTCTGTGTGCGACGATGAAAGAGGGTTCGTCGGACTTCGACCTGCAGGTCTTCCAGGCCGGCGTCGAACCCGGCTGACGGCCCCTACACTGCGCGCCATGCCCAGCCCGGACAGTGCCCCGCCGAGCGTTGCGCCGCGGCCGCAGGTGCGGCACCTGCGTCAGGTGCTGCTTTGGCCGCTGCGGCTGATGCCGCTGCCCGCGGGCAGGGTCTCCCGGCCCTGGGAGCTGCTGACACCGCCCGGCGCGCCGGCGGTGTGGCAGGAGGTGGTGGACGAATACACCGGCAACGCCGACGACTTCCACGAACGCCACTACAACGAGTTCGTCACCTTCCTGCCCTATGTGCAGCGTTTTCTCTACGGCGATGGCCGCGCGCAGCGCCATGCCGGCGCGGCCGGTTCGCCGATGCGGCTGTTCCGCCGCCGCGACGTCGCGCAGGTGCGCATGGTATCGAAGCCGGGTGATGTGCCGCTGCTGCTGGACATCGTGCATGTCGATCTGTACTTCTTCCTGAACATCGACCTGGTGCTGCTGAACGTGGAGGTCAGCGCCAGCGATCTGCCATTGCAGCAGGCGCAGGACCTGCTGTACCGCTTCGGCCGCGCCTACCCGGCCGGCTGGGACGCGGTGGGCCGTGCCTTGCACTGCATGGACAGCGTGGAGTTCCTCGACGCCGCCGGCGCCGTGCTGGCCCGTTCCGATGCGCAGGACCGCGATGCCTTCCTGGCGCACGTGGCCGAGCACCGCGCGCCGCGCATTGCCGCGCACTGGGCCTTCATGCTCGAGCCGCTGGTCAGCGACCATTCGGGCCGGCCCGGCGCGCTGCGCTTCCGCCAGATCGAGTACTACCGCATGCCGACCATGGCCTACCTGGCGATGGACGAGCCGCGCTGCGCTGACGCGCAACGACTTCGTGCGCCTGGGCCTGCTCACCGCCGCGCCGGAGGGCGACAACGACATCCTTCTGCCCTTTGCCGAGCCGCAGCTGGCCGAGTTCGAACAGCGCCACTGTTACGACCGCTTCTGGTCCGACGCCGGCGCGGCGCCGAACACGCGCTACCTGTGCAGCGGCCATTCGCTGGTGGTGGTGGGCGACGCACGCGCGCCCTTCTACAACTGCGCCGAGCGCGGCGTGCTGGCGCAGTTCCGGCACCAGCATTTCCTGCTCTTCCTGATCGCGCATTTCCAGAAGGCGGCGCTGCTGATGTTCAGCGACCGCCTGGCCGAGGCGCTGAAGCACCTGGACATTGCCGACCCCGACAGCATCCGCCGCTTCAAACGTGCCATCCGCGAGAGCTTCGCCGGCTTCCTGGGCTTCACGCACCGCTACTGGTTCCACGAAGTATCGGAGCAGGCCCAGGCGCGTGCGCTGTTTCGCATGAGCGCCGCGCACCTGGGCACCGACGCGTTGTATGCCGAGGTCAAGGAGCGCATCGCCGACATGAGCGGCTACCTCGAGGCCGACAGCCTGCGCCGCCAGGCCAACACCGTGGTGCGGCTGACGGTGGTCACGATCTTCGGCCTGATCGGCACCGTGACCACCGGCTTCCTGGGCATGAACCTGCTGGCAGAGGCCGACGCGCCGCTGGCACAGCGGCTGGCGCTGTTTGGCGTGGTCTTCGTCGCCACCGCGGCGCTGACGGTCTACACCATGGCCAAGTCGAAGCGGCTGTCGGACTTCCTGGACGCGCTGTCTGACGACCGCCTGGGCATGTGGAACAAGGTCAAGGCCTTCCTGGCGGTGTGGCGTCGCGAAGGGGATGAATGAAACGGCTGCTGTGCCTGACCGCCTGGCTGGCACTGGCCGGCTGTGCATCGAACGGAGGCACACCGAGTGCGCCCTTCGCGGTGAAGATCATCGGCTTCAATGACTACCACGGCAACCTGCAGTCGCCGGGCAACTTTTCCGTCAACCTGGCGGTGCCCGTGGCGCAGCGCGTGCCGGTTGGCGGCGCCGAGTACATCGCCGCGCATGTCAACAAGCTGAAGGCGGGCAACCCGAACCATGTCGTCGTCGGTGCCGGCGACATGATCGGCGCCACGCCGCTGATCTCGTCGCTGTTCCATGACGAGCCCTCGGTGGAGACACTCAACCGCATCGGCCTGGAATTCAATGCCGTCGGCAATCACGAGTTCGACAAGGGCGCACCCGACCTGCTGCGCCTGCAGCGTGGTGGCTGCAAGTCGGTCGACGGAAAGATCGACGCCAACAGTTGCCAAGGCGCGAAGGTCGGCACGCCCGTGCCCTTCGAAGGCGCTCGCTTCCAGTGGCTGTCGGCCAACGTGGTGGTCAGCGCCACTGGCCGGACGCTGCTGCCGGCCTACGGCATCAAGCGCTTCTACGGCGTGCCGGTGGCCTTCATCGGCATGACGCTGAAGGACACCCCTGGCATCGTCGTGCCCACCGGCGTGGCCGGACTGGAGTTTCGCGACGAGGCCGCCACGGTGAACGCGCTGGTGCCGAAGCTGCGCGCCGAAGGCATCGAGGCCATCGTCGTGCTGGTGCATGAAGGCGGCATGCAGACTGGGTCGCTGCAGGACATCAATGCCTGCGAGGGCTCCCTGGCAGGCTCGCCAATCGCACGCATCGTCGGCCAGCTCGACGATGCGGTGGACGTGGTCATCAGCGGCCACACCCATGCCGCCTACAACTGCCGGCTGCCCAATGCCAAGGGCCGCGCCATTCCAGTAAGCAGCGCCAGCGCCTTCGGCCGCGTGCTCAGCGATATCGACGTGCGCATCGACCCCGGCACGCGTGACATCGTGGCCGTCGAAGTCACCAACCGGCTGGTCGAACGCAATGACCCGTCGGTCACGGCCGACGCCGCCGTTCAGGGCATCGTCAAGGGCTACGACGCGCTGGTCGCGCCGCGCGCGGCGGTGGTCATCGGCTCGATCAGCACCGAGCTGCCGAACAACGCCAGCGATCCGGCCTGCAACATGCTCGCCGGCGCGCTGATCGCTGACGCGCAGCTGGCCGCCACCGCGGCACCGGCCTTCGGCGCGGCGTCGATCGCCTTCATGAACCGCGGCGGCGTACGTACCCCCGGATTCACCTACAAGCAGCGCGGCAGCGAAGGCGACGGCAACGTCACCTATGGCGAGGCCTTCACGGCGCAGCCCTTCGGCAACAGCCTGGTGACGATGACGCTGGGCGCGCAGGACATCAAGGACGCGCTGGAGCAACAGTTCGCCGGCTGCCGCGGCCAGCTGCCGAGCGCCACGCGCATCATGCTGCCGTCGGCCGGCTTCAAATACCGCTGGGACGGCAGCAAAGCCTGCAATGCACGCATCCATTCTGTGACGCTGACCCGCGACGGCCGCACCGAAACCCTGGTCGACGCCACCGGCAAGGTGCTCGACCCGGCACGCGAATACCGCGTCACGGTGAACAGCTTCTTGGCCAGCGGCGGCGACAGTTTCAGCACCTTCCAGAAAGGCAAGGCGCCGCTCGGGGGTGCGCTCGACATCGACGCGCTGGTCGACTACATGGCGCGCTTCAAGGCGCCGAACCCGCCCTACACGCCGAGCCTGCAGCCCGAGGATCAAGGTTCGCCGCGCATCCAGCGCAACGGCGGCACAGCCTGCCCGACCGGCGCGGACCCTAACCCTTAGGCCGCGCCTCGGTCGCCACGCGCCAGCGGCCCCAACGCCAGCCGCTCCATCGCGCCGAGTTGCTGCTCGAATCGTGTCGATTCCAGCAGCGAGCGCGGCCACGCACCGGCCAGCACGCCGGCCGCGTGCTGCAGGCGCAGCAGGTCGAAAGGCAGCGCCAGGGCGTGTCCGAGGCTGTCCCACGACGAGCGCACCAACCCGTCCAGTGTCTTGGCATCGGGGCGCTGCAGCAACTGCAGCACACCCCGCTGCATCCGGGCTTGCTGCCAAGCACGGCCCCAGGCCAAGTCGGAAGGCAATCGCGCCAAGTCGGCAAAGGGCGGCAGCAAGACCGCCACAGGGAAGGTCCACATGGCTCACTCCCTAAGTAGTTACCCTAAGCCTAACACGGCCGCGTGTCGCGCGTACCGGCCGAGGCGGCACGAAGACACGCGCGGTCTATGATCCTGCGGCTCGGGCGCCCCATGCGCCTGCCTCCAGGAGCCGAGCCATGAGCATCCCCTTCCGCGCCGACCAGGTCGGCAGCCTGCTACGCCCGGCCGAACTGGCGGCCACGCGCGCACGTTTCAAGCGCGGCGAGGTCGATGCTGCGGCGCTGAAGGCGGCCGAGGACCAAGCCATCACCGAGGCGGTGCGCCGGCAGGAAGCCATCGGCCTGCAGAGCATCACCGACGGCGAGTTCCGCCGCGACTGGTGGCACCTGGACTTTCTGGCGCAGTTGGACGGCGTCAGCTTGCGCGAGAACCCGGGCCCGAAGTTCCAGATTGCCGGTCAGGGCGAGCAGCCGCCGATCGCCACCGTCACCGGCCGCATCGGCTGCAGCCGGCCGATCATGGCCGAGCACTTCGCCTACCTGAAATCGCAGACCAGGCGCACGCCGAAGATGACCATCCCATCGCCGTCGATGCTGCACCTGCGCGGCGGCCGCGCGGCCATCTCGCGCGAGGCCTATCCCGACATGGCCGCCTTCTGGGCCGACGTGGCCATGGCCTACCGCGCGGCCATCGCGCACCTGTACGCCGCCGGCTGCCGCTACCTGCAGCTGGACGACATCACTTTCGCCTACCTGTGCGACCCGAAGATCCAGGCCAACTGCCGCGCCAATGGCGACGATCCCGCCGCACTGCCGCAGACTTATGCCGACACCATCAATGCCGCGCTGGCTGGCAAGCCGGACGACCTGCACGTGACCATCCACACCTGCCGCGGCAACTTCAAGAGCGCCTGGGTCGCCGAAGGCGGCTACGACCCGGTGGTCGAGGCGATGTTCTCGACCAAGGTCGACGGTTACTTCATGGAGTTCGACAGCGTGCGCGCCGGCGGCTTCGAGCCGCTGAAGGTCTTGCCGAAGGGCAAGAAGGTGGTGCTGGGCCTGGTGACGACCAAGCTCGGCGAACTGGAGTCGAAGGACGACCTGAAGCGCCGCATCGAAGAGGCGTCGAGGTTCGTACCGCTGGACGACCTGTGCCTGTCGCCGCAGTGCGGTTTTTCCAGCACGCATCACGGCAACGCACTGTCGATGGACGACCAGTGGTGCAAGCTGCAGCGCGTGGTCGAGGTGGCGCGCGAGGTGTGGGGCAGCTGAACCGCAGAACCTACAGCTCACGCAACTCGACACGCGTGCCGCACAACATCACGGAGCGGCAGGCCACGGCCAGGCCCATCCCGCGGGCTCGGGCGAGCACGGCGTCGCGGTCGGCCACCGCCAGCGTGTAGCCGCTGATGCCTTCGCCGCGCGCGTCGGCGGGCTCGAAGTCGATCCAGCCGCCGTCCAGCACCAGCCGCTGCGTGGCGCCCTGCACCGTCGGCACGGCCAGGCCCAGCACGGTGGCCCAGCGCCGCGCCATCGCCGCCGGGTCGTCGGCGCCGAGCGTGACGCCGACCACACGTTGCTGGCCGGCGCGGCCGTCCTGCAGCGTCCAGTCGGGCCCGCCCCAGCGCCAGGACGCGGCCGGCGTGGGCTGGTCGATGGAGACGATGGCGCCGCCGATGTCCTTGGGGTGCAGGTGGGTGGCGCGGATATCGGGCAGATCCTTGGCCCAGACGCGGCGCACGCTCAAGCGCTCGAAGCGCGCCAGCTCGCGCTCGAAGTCGTCGGTCTGCAGGATCAGCATGTAGCCGCAGTCGCCGCGCCGCTCGATCAGCCGGCCGGCGGTGGTGCCGGAACGGGTGGGCGAAACGATCTCGACGAACTGGTCACCGAAGACGAACACGGCGTTGTCCAGGCCGAATTCGGCCACTCCCGGGTCGCGGTACGGAGCGGCCATGCCGAGCAGTGCGCCCAGTTGGGCGGTGCTGGTCTTCAGCTCGGCCGCGGCAAAGACGATCTGGCGGATGCGCATGGTGTCTCCTCGTGGTTTCAGCGGCCGGTGAAATTCGGCGCACGCTTTTCGACGAAGGCGGTCACGCCTTCGCGGTGGTCGGCCGTGCCCCCTGTGCGCCGCTGCGTGAAGCCTTCGCGGTCGAGCAGCTGCTGGTAGTTCTCGGTGGCGGCGACGTGCACGTTTTCCTTCATGTAGCGGTACGCCAGCTGCGGGCCGGCGGCGATGCGCGCGGCCAGTTGCAGCGCTGCCGGCATCAGCTCGGCAGCGGGCAGCACGCGGTTCAGCAAGCCGAGCTCGAGCGCTTGCTGAGCCTGCAGCGACTCCGACAGGAACAGCAGTTCCTTGGCCCGCGCCTCACCCAGCGCGCGCGCCAGCGGCCAGGTGATGCCGAAGTCGCCGGCAAAGCCCACCTTGGCAAAGGCGGTGGTGAAGGTCGCCGTGTCGGCGGCCAGCCTCAGGTCGCAGGCCAGCGCCAGCCCGAAGCCGGCACCGGCGCAGGGGCCGTTGACCGCGGCGATGCTGACCTTGGGGCTGTCGTGCAGCAGCGCCGACATGCGGTGGATGCGCCGCTGCCGGTCGACCTGCTGCTCCAGGCTCATCTCGTGCACCGCGCTGCCGCCCATGGCCTTGACGTCGCCGCCGGCGCAGAAGCCCCGGCCGGCGCCGGTGAGCACGATGCAGCCCACGGCCGGGTCGGTGGCGATGCGTTCGAGCGTATCGATGGCGCTGTCGATCATTGCTTCAGACAGTGCGTTCAGCCGCTCGGGGCGGTTCATCGTGAGCACGGCGATGCCGTCGCGGATATCGACGAGCAGGTGGGCGTCGGCGCTCATGTTGGGGCCTTCTTGCAGGTGGGATGTTCAGCCGCCCGACAGGCTGCGCGTGTCGTCGCGTTCGGCCTCGTCGAGGTGGCGGGTGCAATTCAGCAGCTGCAGCGCATGGGGCGGTGCGGCGTCGAAGATGCTGAGCGAGGTGTTGGCCAGGTGCAGGTCACCCAGGGTGTCGACGCCCAGCATCAATGGCCCGGCGAGCAGCGTGCGAATCAGCAGACCGTGCGTCACCACGACCAGATCGCCGTCCAGGCCGGCATGCCGCTGCAGCATCTCGTCGAAGGCATCACGCACGCGCTGCGCGAAAGCCGGCGCCGATTCGCCGCCCTGCGGCGCCTGCTGCATGACCAGCGGATCGAAGCCCAGCTCGTCATAGGGCCGGCCGCGCAGGTCGCCGAAGTTGCGCTCCTGCAGCAGCGCGCTGGGCCGGATCGGCAGCGCCAGCGCTGCGGCAATGGCCTCGGCGGTGAGCCAGGCGCGTGGCAGGTCGCTGCTCAGGATGGCGCCGACGCCGCCCTGGCGTGCCAGCCGCCGCCCAACCGCCTGGGCCTGGGCCTGGCCGCGTTCACTCAGCGGCGTGGCGGCCGGCTGCATCACGCGCGCGGCGTTGAGCGCGGTCTCGCCGTGGCGCACCAGGATGACGGCCATGCCCTAGTCCGCGACGCGGCTGACCTGTACGCTGGCGCTCAGGCCGAGGTAGGCCTCGGCCGGGCCGAACCAGCTGCCGCTGATCGGCGCGGCCTGCTTCGGGTCGCGCGCCACGCCCACGCGGATCAGCTGCGCGGTGCCGGCGCGCAGGTTGTTGGTCGGGTCGAAGGGCACCCAGCCGGCGCCAGGCAAGTACACCTGAAGCCAGGCATGGGTGCTGCCTGCGCCCAACGTCGCCGGCTTGCCAGCGGTCTGGGCGGCCGGGTCCAGCGCCGGGTCGTACAGATAACCGGAGACGAAACGCGCCGCCATGCCCAGGCGGCGCACCGCCTCCATCATCAGCAGCGCAAAGTCGCGGCAGCTGCCGGTGCCGAACTGCAGCGTCTGCAGCGGCGATTGGGTGCCCTCCTCGTCGCGGGCGGCATAACCGAAGTGTTCACGGATGAAGCTGTTCATCTGCAGCAGCAGCTCGCGTGTGCCAGTGGGTCCGTCGGTGCGCATGAACTGCCGCGCCCAGTGGGTCAGCACGCCATCCGGATCGTCATGCAGCGGGCGCATGTAGTGCTCCAGGTCGAAGCGCTCCTCCACCGAATAGGCAAATGGGAAGATCAGCGCGCTCGGCGACAGCGCCAGTTCGGCACCGTCCCCAGGCGCATGCTCGATGCGGAAGGTGCAGACGATCCTCAGCTCGGTCGCGCTCTTGCAGCGGCGTGACCAGCGCGACCGAGTTCGAATGCGGGTCCTGGATCATGCGCACCTGCGCTTCGGGGCTGCACACCAGGTCGGTGGCCAGCACACGCAGGTCGTGGCTGTCGCGCGGGCGGAACATCACGCGGTGTTCGCCAAAGCTCACCGGCTCGCTGTAGCGGTAAATCGTGGTGTGGGTGATGTCGTAGCGGACAGTCATGGGCGGCGCAGGTCTCAGGCGGCGGCACGGCCGCTGTCCTCGCGCACCAGCACCCGGTTGCGCCCGAGGCGCTTCGCCTGCAACAACGCGTCGTCGGCCGCCTTCAGCAGGTCGCTCGCGCCGCCGGCCACGCCCTGCGAGTCGGCAATGCCGGCCGAGAAGGTGTGCGCTCCGGGCATGGGCCGCTCGGACGCTCCGCAATGCTGCACCCATTGTTTCAGCAGGGCCAGGCACTTGCGGCGCGCGGCCTGCGCCTGCGTGCGCGGCATCAGCAGGCAGAACTCCTCGCCGCCGTAGCGGCAGGCGATGTCGCTCTTTCGGCACTGGGCGTCGAGCAGCCTGCCGAAGTCGGTAAGCAACTGGTCGCCCGCGGCATGGCCAAGCGCATCGTTGACGGTCTTGAAGTGATCCAGGTCGATGATTACCACCGACAGCGCCTGCTTGTCGCGATGTGCCATGGCCAGCATCGACGGCAGCACCTCGTTGAGCTGGCGGCGGTTGAACAGGCCGGTGAGGAAGTCGCGCGTGGCCTGCTGCCGCAAGGCCTGCTGGAGCGACTCCACCTCGGCGATCTTGCTCTTCAGCTGCCCGTTGGCCGATTCGAGCTCGGCGCGGGCGTGCTCGGTGCGGCGCCGCCGGGCGTCGACGGCGTTCAGCTCCTGCTGCATGCGCAGCAGCTCGGTTTGCAGTGCGGCCGCCTGGTAGCGTGCGCCCGAAGCCTGCAACGAACGCTCGGTGTGCAGCTTCTGCCACATGCGCAGCGCCTGCAGCGCCTGCGCCATGTCGCCCAGGTGCTCGTGTGCCGCGGCCAGCGCGTGGTAGTACATGCAGCGCACGCGCAAGCCCTCGCCGCCCGCCGGCGCGCCGGGCGGCTGCGTCAGCTGTTGCGCCGCATCGGCCCAGCGCCCGCGCGCCATCAGCAGTTCGGCCTGGGCCACGCGCAGCGTGACCTGTTCGTCGGGCACCGCCGTGCCGGCCAGCACCTGGCTCGCGCGATCGACCAGCTCGGCGCCCAGCGAGACATTGCCGGCGTGCAGCGCCGCCAGTGCCAGCGTCTCGAAATGCGCGTTCATTGCGCCGCGCCCGTCCTTGTCGGCGGGCAGGCTCAGCAGCCGCTGCACGTCGGGCAGCGCCTCGGCCGCACGGTCGAGGTTGGTCAGGCAGATGACGCGGTTGATGCTGAGCACGCTGAACAGGCGTGCGTTGTTGAGCCTCCGGCAACGCTCCAGCCCTTCTTGCAGGTAACTCAGTGCCTGGTGGTAGTCGCCCAGCTGGATCAGCTCGTGCGCCAGGTTGCAGAACAGCACCACGTCGAAGCCGTGACTCTTGGCGGGATTCGTCTCGCGCAGCGCCTGGTACATGTAGGCAAAGGCCTGCTGCGACTGGCCCAGCTCGGAGTAGCACCCGGCGATGGTGTTGAGCAGCATGCCGCGCTCGTCGTGCTCGAGGATGCGCAGGCCTTCGTCGCGCAGCGGCAAGACCCGCTCCAGCGACGCCTGGAAGCGGCCTTCGCGCCAATCGCAACGCGCCAGGCCGACTTCGGCCAGCAGCTGCCCGGCCCTGTCTTGCACCCCCGAGAAGCAGCGCTGCGCCTGGTTCAGCTCCTGCGCGGCTTCTCGCGGCGTGGCATACCAGATCATGTGGAAGCCGTGCGTCAGCCGCGCCCAACCCTCGGCCGCCTCGTCGCCGCGCTGCACGCCGCGCTGAAATGCCTGCTCGGCCGCCGCGACGCAGGCATGCGAATCGCTGTACAACTTCCGCCAGGACTGCCGAGCCATGCGCAAGGCGGCCGTGGACGGGGAGCGGGAGGGTGCCGGGCTCATCGTGCCATTGTCGGTCAGCTTCATCGCGCCGTGCATCACACCTTCGGGGGACGTGCCGGGCGAGGTGGCTAACATGACCGTCCCATCGCCGCTGGAGCACAGGCCATGTCGCTGACCATGCAGGAAGAACCCCGTCAGGGCGCCCCCGTTCCGATATCCGATGCCGAATGGCGCTCGCGCGTGCAACTGGCGGCGTGTTACCGCGTCTTCGACCAGCTGGGCTGGACGGAAACCATCTTCAACCACATCACGCTGCGCGTGCCCGGGCCGGAGCGGGTATTCCTGATCAACCCCTTCGGGCTGATGTACCACGAGGTCACCGCGTCGAACCTGGTGGCGGTGGACATCGACGGCCATCCGGTGCGGCCCACCGCGCACCCGGTGAACCGGGCCGGTTTCGTCACCCATAGCGCGATCCACGGCCAGGTGGACAGCGCGCATTGTGTGATGCACACCCACACCACCACCGGCATGGCGGTGGCCTGCCTGGAGCAGGGCCTGTCGCACGACTCGTTCTACGGCGCCCAGCTGCATGGCAAGGTGGCGTACCACGAGTTCGAGGGCATCACCGTCAACCCCGACGAGCGCAGCCGTATGCTGACGAGCATCGGCGACAAGCAGTGCGTGATCCTGCGCAACCATGGCCTGCTGAGCTGGGGCCGCGACATCGCCGAGGCCTTCATGTGGCTGTGGACCCTGCAGCGCGCCTGCGACGTGCAGATCGCCGCCAGCAGCGCCGGTGCGCTGCATGCCGTCAGCGCCGAGGCGCGCGCGCAATGTGTGCGCGAGGCCGGCCCGCTGGAGCCGGCCGTGTGCGCGGCGGTGTACGCGGCGCTGGTGCGCAGGCTCGAACGCGCACACGCCCCGTACGATGCCTGATACCAAGTCGCGTTCAAAGATAACTTCTGTCCGGTGAACTCCACCACCGCGAGCATGATCGCTCGGCGCGGCCGGCAGCTGGCGCTACCATGACCGCGCAAGGCGTGCCCACATCTTGTATTGGAGCGTGCTCGGAGCCTGGCTCATGCGATTCAATCCCTCCCGCCGGTTCGGCCTGACATCGGCGCTGGCAGCGCTGGCCATGGCGGCGCTGCCCGGCTTCGCGGTGGCCCAGGCCCAGCCAGCGGTGCGTGTGGCCTCGAAGATCGACACCGAGGGCTCGCTGCTCGGCCAGTTGATCATCCGCACGCTCGAAGCCCACGGCATCAAGACCGAGAACCGGCTGCAACTGGGCACGACGCAGATCGTGCGCAGCGCGCTCATCGCCGGCGAGATCGACCTCTATCCCGAGTACACCGGCAACGGCGCCTTCTTCTTGGCCGACGAGAAGAACCCGGCCTGGAAAAGCCACGCTGCCGGCTACGCACGGATCAAGTCGCTGGATCTGGAGCGCCACAGGCTGGTGTGGCTGCAGCCCTCGCCGGCCAACAACACCTGGGCCATCGCCGTGCGCCAGGATCTGGCGCGCAGCCACAAGCTGGGCTCGCTGGCCGACCTGGGCAAGTACCTGTCCGCCGGCGGCAAGTTCAAGCTCGCAGCTTCGGCCGAGTTTGTCGAGCGTCCCGACGCCTTGCCGGCCTTCCAGGCGGCCTACGGCTTCAAGCTGCGCCAGGACCAGCTGCTCACACTGGCCGGGGGTGACACCGCCGTCACCCTTCGGGCGGCGGCCGAGCAGACATCCGGCGTCAACGCCGCCATGGCCTATGGCACCGACGGTCCGGTGGCCGCGCTCGGCCTGCTGATCCTGGACGATCCGCAAGGCGTGCAGCCGGTGTACGCGCCGGCACCGGTGATGCGCGCCGAGGTGCTGGCGCGCCAGCCGAAGATCGCCGCGCTGCTGGCTCCGGTCTTCGCGTCGCTCGACGGGCCCACGCTGCAGCGGCTGAACGCGCAGATTGCGCTCGAAGGCCAGGATGCGCGCAAGGTGGCCGAAGCGCACCTCAGGGCCAAGGGCCTGCTTCCGTGAGCTCGGCGCCGGCACCGGGGGTTCACCTGGGCCGGCGCTGGGTGCGGCAGTGGGTACTGGCGCTGCTGCTGGCCGGTTTGCTGGCCGCGCTGCTGGGTCTGCCCTTGCTGACGATCGCACCCAACCGGCTGGTCAGTGGCCGCGGCCTGCCCTTGCTCGCGCTGGATTCGGGCGCCTGGCTGCTGGCACCGCTGTGGGTGCTTGCCACGGCCGTGATGCTGCGGCAGCGTCGCGCACTGCATGCCGCCTGCGCGGCCGTGGCGGCGGTGTGGCTGTTCGCCCTGGTCGACTTTGCCGGCGCCGAGGCGGCGCGCCAGGCCGCGCTGCTGCCCGAGCTGGCGCGTGTCTCGCTCGGGGGTGGCTTCTGGCTGGCGCTGTTGCTGATGTGGGCGATCTACGCCGATGCCTTGCAGCGTGCCGCGCCGCGCCGCTGGCTCGCAGCACTTGCACACGCACTGTTGCTGCTGCTGCCGGCATGGCTGTTGCACAGCGGCGCGCTCGACGCACTGTCTGCTGCTGAAGGAGTACGCCAGTCGGCCGGATGTGTTCCAGGCCGCGCTGGGGCGCCACCTGCAGATCGTGGCCACCACGCTGGCCGCGGCGCTGCTCATCGGCCTGCCGCTTGGCCTGGCCGCGGCGCGGCGCCCACGCCTGGCCCAGCCCTTGTTCGTGTTGCTGAACGGCGTGCAGACGGTGCCCTCGATCGCGCTCTTCGGCCTGCTCATCGGGCCGCTGGCATGGCTGGGTCAGACCTGGCCGGGCTGGGGCCTGCAAGGTATCGGTCTGCTGCCAGCGGTGATCGCGCTCACGCTGTATGCGCTGCTGCCGATCGTGCACGGCGTGGTCTCGGGCCTGCAGCAGGTGCCGCCCGCGGCGCTCGAGGCGGCCACCGGCATGGGCATGAGCCGGCGCCAGCGCCTTTGGCAGGTGGAGCTGCCGCTGGCGCTGCCGGTGCTGCTGTCGGCGCTGCGCCTGACCACCGTGCAGTTGGTGGGGCTGGCGGTGGTGGCGGCGCTGATCGGTGCCGGCGGCCTGGGCGCGATCATCTTCCAGGGCCTGCTCAGCAGCGCGCTCGACTTGGTGTTGCTGGGCGTGCTGCCGGTGGTGGCATTGGCGCTGGCCATCGACGCCGCCTTCCGGCTGCTGGCGCCGACGGGGCAGCCGCGGTGATCGAACTGCGCCAGGTGCACAAGCGCTTCGGCGCCACACGCGCCCTGGACGGCGTGTCGCTGCGCATCGAGCCCGGCACGATCACCGCGCTGATCGGCCCCTCGGGCTCGGGCAAATCGACGCTGCTGCGTGTGCTCAACCGACTGGTGGACTGCGACGCGGGGCAAGTGCTGCTGGACGGCCAGGACATCCGCATCGGCCCGCCCGAGGCGCTGCGCCGGCGCATGGGCTACGTCATCCAGTCCGTGGGGCTGTTTCCGCACTGGACGGTGGCGCGCAACATCGCCACCGTGCCGATGCTGCTGGGCTGGCCGGCCGCGAAGATTGCCCCCCGAGTGGACGAACTGCTGGCACTGCTCGGGCTGGATCCGGCGGCCTATCGCGAGCGCTATCCGCACCAGCTCTCGGGCGGCCAGCAGCAGCGCGTGGGCGTGGCGCGTGCGCTGGCGGCGCGCCCCGCGCTGCTGCTGATGGACGAGCCCTTCGGCGCGCTCGATCCGCTGACCCGGCACACGCTGCAGCAGGAGCTGGCGCGCATCCAGCGCACGCTGGGCTGCACCATCGTGCTGGTCACGCACGACATCGACGAAGCGCTGCACCTGGGCCAGCGCCTGGTGCTGCTGGACCACGGGCGCATCGTGCAGGCGGGCACGCCGCTGCAGCTGCTGGCGCAGCCCGCCAGCCCCTGGGTCAGCGACTTTCTCGGCCGCGCCACGCTCGGCCAACGCCTGCTGGGTCTGCGCACCGTGGCCGAGATCCTGCGTCCGGGCGAGCAGGCCGACGGTGCGGCACTGCAACCCGGACAGAGCCTGCGCGACGCCCTGGCGCTGTTCCTGAACCGCCGCGCCGAGCGCCTGCCGGTGGCCGACGCGCAGGCGCGGCCGCTGGGCGCGATCCACTTCGTCGACCTGCTGCGACAGCCACGATGAGCGAGCGCGGCCACTGCACGGCGCCCGTCCTGCGGCGCGATACGCGCCGGGTCGTCCGGTGAGCGCTGCGTGGCGGCACGGCGGCACGGCGTCGGTGGCCGGGTGGGCGCGCGATCCGCTGCCCTGGGCCGTGCTCGGCCTGCTCGCGCTGGCCGCCGGCATGCCGCTGCTCGAGCCCGCGTTCGCCGCCGCCTTTCCCGGGCTGCAGCGGCCGATGTACCGGCAGGATTCGTTCCTGGCGCTGCTCGGTGCGCATGTGGCGCTGGTGGCCGCCTCCAGTGGCCTGGCCCTCGTGCTGGGCGTGGCCGCAGGTTGTTTCGTCACCCGGCCGGTCGGTGCCGAGCTGCGGCCGCTGGTCGAAGCCGTGGTGTCGGCCGGCCAGACCGTGCCACCGGTGGCCGTGCTGGCAGTCGCCGCGCCGCTGATCGGCTTTGGCGCATTGCCGGCGCTGATCGCGCTCACGCTGTACGGCCTGCTGCCGATCCTGCGCGGCACCCTTGCCGGCCTGGAGTCGGTACCCGCGCCGGTGCTCGAGGCCGCCGCCGGTCTGGGGCTGAGCCCGCGGCAGCGCCTGGCCCAGGCCGAGCTACCCCTCGCACTGCCCGTGCTGCTGGCTGGCGTGCGCACCTCGGTGATGATCAACATCGGCACCGCGGCCATCGCCGCCACCGTGGGCGCGCGCTCGCTTGGCTCGCCGATCATCATCGGCCTGTCGGGCTTCAACACGGCCTATGTGCTGCAAGGCGCACTGCTGCTGGGCGCGCTGGCACTCGTCACCGACCTGGGCTTCGAACGGCTCGCGCGGCGGCTGCAGCGCTGGCGCAACGTGTACTGAGCCGTGCAGGCTTGTCCTAGTACCTCAACGAGGCAGCACGGTCCATAGTCGCGTTCCGGCAACCGCCACGACAACCTCTGGAGACCCGCATGACACTGAAACTCGAACTTTCGGCCCTGGCCCTGGCCTTTGCCGCATCCGGCGCTTTTGCGCAGACCGTGGTCGGCGTGAGCTGGTCCAACTTCCAGGAAGAGCGCTGGAAGACCGACGAGGCGGCGATGAAGGCCGCCCTGGAAAAGGCCGGCGCCAAGTACGTCAGCGCCGACGCCGGCGGCTCGCCGGAGAAGCAGCTCGGCGACATCGACGGCCTGATCTCCAAGGGCGCCAAGGTGCTGATCGTGCTGGCGATGGACAAGGACGCGATCCTGCCGGCCGTCAACAAGGCCACCAAGCAGAAGATCCCGGTGGTCGCCTACGACCGGCTGATCGAGGCGCCGGGGGTCTTCTACATCACCTTCGACAACAAGGAGGTCGGCCGCATGCAGGCCGCGGCCGTGCAGAAGGTGATGCCCAAGGGCAACTACGTGATGATCAAGGGCTCGCCCACCGATCCCAATGCCAACTTCCTGCGCGAAGGCCAGGGCGAGGTGCTGGCCGCGGCCATCAAGAGCGGCGCCATCAAGATCGTCGGCGAGGAATACACCGACGGCTGGAAGCCCGAGGTGGCGCAGAAGAACATGGAGCAGATCCTGACCAAGAACGCCGGCAAGGTCGATGCCGTGGTGGCCAGCAACGACGGCACCGCCGGCGGCGTGGTGGCCGCGCTCACCGCCAAGGGGTTGAAGGGCGTGCCGGTGTCCGGCCAGGACGGCGACCATGCGGCGCTGAACCGCGTGGCGCTGGGCACGCAGACCGTGTCGGTGTGGAAGGACGCGCGCGACCTGGGCCGCGAGGCCGCCAATGCCGCGGTGGCGTTGGGTGCCGGCAAGAAGGTGCCGGGTGCCGTGTCGTGGAACGGCGGCGAGAAGAAGATCGCGCTCGACTCGCAGTTCCTCAAGCCCGTGGCCATCACCAAGGACAACCTGGACACGGTGGTCAAGGCCGGCTGGATCAAGAAGGACGACCTGTGCAAGGGTGTGGCGCCGGACAAGGCTCCCGCCGCCTGCAAGTAAGCTCCGCGCGCTGAGCAAATGGGCGCGGCCCTGCAGGCGCTGCGCCAGTCGGCCATCGACTGGCGCCTGGTGCTGATGGGCGCGGTGCTGGTGGGCATCGCGCTGATCTTCAACGCACTGTCCGGCGGCATCTTCCTGTCGCCGGAGAACCTGTACAACATCGCGCAGCAGACGGCGGTGGTCGGCATCGTCGCCACCGTGGTGGTGCTGATCATCGTGGCGCGCCACATCGACCTGTCGGTGGGCTCGGTGATGGGCTTCGTCGGCGTGCTCGTCGCCTACCTGATGTACACCGCCAACTGGTCCTGGCCGGCCGCCGCGCTGGCCGGGCTGGCGGTGGCCATCGCCGTGTCGCTGTACCAGGGCGCGCTGACCGCGGTGCTGGGCGTGCCGTCCTTCGTGGTCACGCTCGGCGGGCTGATGAGCTTTCGTGGCGCGGCCTTTCTGGTCGCCGATGGCAAGACCCAGCCGGTCAACGACGAGTTCTTCCAGCGCCTGGGCGGCGGCTACGACGGCGGCATCGGCGTCACCGCCAGCTGGGTGCTGGCCGCGCTGATGTGCGCGGCCATGGCCTGGGCGGTGTTCAGCAAGCGGCGCAACCAGCAGCGCTTCGGCGTGCAGAGCAACCCGCTGTGGCTGGACCTGGGGGTGCTGGCCGTGCCGGTGCTGATCGTGCTGGGTTTTGCCGCGGCGATGAACAGCTATCAGATTCCTAACAAGGATGCGCCGCAGGGCATCCCGATCCCGGTGCTGATCTGGGCGGCGGTGGCGATCACGCTGTCCTTCATCGTGCACCGCACGCGCTTCGGGCGCTACGTGTTCGCGATGGGCGGCAACCCCGATGCCGCGGCGCTGGTCGGCATCCCGGTGCGGCGCGTCACCTTGATGCTGTTCGTGCTGCTCGGTGTGCTGATCACCATCGCCGCAGTGGTGTCCATCGCGCGGCTGAATGCCGGCACCAACTCGCTGGGCACCGGCATGGAGCTGTACGTCATTGCCGCGGCCGTCATCGGCGGCACCGCGCTGGCCGGCGGCGCCGGCTCGATCCTCGGCTCGGTGCTGGGCGCGCTGATCATGCAGTCGCTGGACAGCGGCATGCTGCTGCTCGACGTATCGATCGGCAAGCGCATGGTCATCATCGGCCAGGTGCTGATCGCCGCCGTCGTCTTCGACGTGCTGTACCGCAAGTGGACCGGGGAGCAGTGACATGACCGCCCCACTGGTCGCACTGCGCGGCATCCACAAGGCTTTTGGCGGCGTGCATGCCGTCGAGGACGCCAACGTCAACCTGCATCCCGGCGAAGTCGTCGCGCTGCTGGGCCACAACGGTGCCGGCAAGTCCACGCTGATGAAGATGCTGGCTGGGGCCTACCCGATCGATTCCGGCGAGATCCTGATCCGCGGCGAGAAGGTGCACGTCCGCTCGCCCGCCGATTCGCAGGCGCTGGGCATCGAGACCATCTACCAGACGCTGGCGCTGGCTGACAACCTGGACTCCGTGGCCAACCTGTTCCTCGGCCGCGAGCTGCTGACGCCATGGCGCACGCTCGACGACCTGCGCATGGACGCCGAAGCGCGCAAGGTCTTTGCGCGTCTGAACAAGAACTTCAAGAACTTTCGTGTGCCGGTACGCCGCCTGTCGGGTGGGCAGCGCCAGACGGTGGCGATCTCGCGCGCGCTGTACTTCAACGCGCGCATCCTGATCATGGACGAGCCCTGCGCCGCGCTCGGCCCGGAAGAAACGCGCATGGTCGGCCAGCTGATCCTGCAGCTCAAGGCCGAGGGCGTGGGCATCTTCCTCATCAGCCACGACATGCACGACGTGTTCTCGCTGTCCGACCGGCTGGCGGTGATGAAAAACGGCAAGATGGTCGGCACCTACAACACCCGCGACGTCACCGAGGACGAAGTGCTGGGCATGATCATCCTGGGCAAGCAGCCCGAAGGCAAGGTTCAGGCGGAGCGCCTGCAGGCATAGGATTCCCCAGATGCTGAACCCCATCTTCACCGCCAACGACCCGGTGCTCGGCCGCGTCAGCTTCCGTGACCGCAAGCGCTGGTTGTGGGCCTCGTCGGTCATCTATCCGCTGATCCCCTTCGCCGGCATCGCCGGCCATGCCTTGAGCGGCAATGCGCTGTGGCTGGTGCTGCCGCTGATCATCGGCTACGTCGGCGGGCCGATCCTCGACGCCTGGCTGGGCGAGGACCAGAGCAACCCGCCCGAGGCGGTGGTGCCGCAGCTCGAGGCCGACCGCTACTACCGCTGGCTCACCTATGCGGTGGTGCCGCTGCACTTTGTCGCACTGATCGGCTGCGCCGTCTGGGCCGGCACGCAGGACCTGCCCTTGTGGGCCTTTCTGGTACTGGCCTACGTGGCCGGCACCACCTCGGGCCTGGGCATCAACACCGGCCACGAACTCGGCCACAAGCACACCGCGCTCGAACAGTGGCTGGCCAAGCTGGTGCTGGCCGTGCCGGCCTATGGCCACTTCCGCGTCGAACACAACCGCGGCCATCATCGCTTCGTGGCCACGCCCGAAGACCATGCCAGCGCGCGCATGGGCGAAAGCATCTACCGCTTCGCGCTGCGCGAGCTGCCCGGCGGCATGCGCCGCGCCTGGACGCTGGAAGCCGAGCGGCTGCGCCAGCAGGCCCGGCCGACCTGGAGCCTGCACAACGAACTGCTGCAGTCCTATGCCATCACCGCGTTGTTGCAGGGCACATTGATCGCCTTCTTCGGCTGGAAGATGGTGGCCTTCCTGGCCATCCACAACCTCGTCGCCTGGTGGCAACTGACCAGCGCCAACTATGTCGAGCACTATGGCCTGCTACGGCTGAAGGGACCGGACGGCCAATACGAGCGCTGCCAGCCACACCATTCGTGGAACGCCAACCACACCTATACCAACCTGGTGCTGTTCCAGCTCGAGCGGCACAGCGACCACCATGCCAACCCGGCGCGGCGCTATCAAAGCCTGCGCCATTTCCCGGACCTGCCGCAATTGCCCAGCGGCTACTTCGGCATGTTCCCGCTGGCCTATGTGCCGCCGTTGTGGTTCCGCGTGATGGACCCGCGCTTGCTGGCGCTGCCGCACATCCAGGGCGATTTCAGCCGCCTCAATATCGACCCGGCACGCCGCCATGTGCTGCTTAGGCGCTACGGTGCGGTGGCTACGCTGCGCTCGTAGCGCGCCACACATCGCTGCAGCCGACCCGTCTCACTGCGCTGAAGGGCCCTCAGCAGGCCGTGATCCACCTCACAGCAGCCTAGCTGTTGACGAAAGCGTTGACTCACATCACGCTGAACCTGCAACAGCAGATGCGCCGTCACCTCGGCATCCGCAAGCGCGCGGTGGGCGCGGCCGGCGCTGGGCAGGTGGTGCAGCGCGGCGAGGGTGCCGAGCCGGTGGTTGGCCGCCTGCGGGTACAGCCGCCGCGACAGCAGCACGGTGCAGGCGAACTCGTGCGCCGGGTCCTCGTCCTGGCCGGCGAGCCGCGACTCGGCGCGCCAGAATGCGCGGTCGAAGGCCGCGTTGTGCGCCACCAACGGCACACCATGCGTGAAGCGCAGCACCTCGCGCATCACCATCGCCGCCGGCGGCGCGTTGCGCAGCATGGCGTTGCTGATGCCGGTGAGCTGCTCGATGAAGGGGCTGACCCATGCGCCGCTGTGCATCAGGCTGGCATAGCGGTCGACGATGCGCCCACCGCTGACCAGCACCGCGGCGATCTCGGTGGCGCGTGCACCCTGGCCCGGCGAGATGCCGGTGGTCTCGAAGTCGATGACGGCGATGGTCTGGGCGGCGCTCGGCATGCGCCGATTGTCGCCGCCGTGCACCCGGCTCAGGCGGCCAGCGCCAGCGCAGTCTGCGCGCCCAGGTCCTGCTGCACACGCTGCAGATTCACACGCCCGGTGAGCACGGCCGTCATCTTGGGCGTGCAAAGCTCGCCGATGCGCTCGAAGCCAAACCAGTCGTAGCCATCCATCTCGGGCAGCCGCGCGCCAGTGGCGACCTGCGAAAAGTGGCTTTCGCAGCTGAGCTTCGCCACGTCGAAGCGCGGCATCAGCGTGGCGAAAAGATGCAGGTCCTTCTTCGGCCGGTAGTCGAAGCGCCCCAGCTCCAACAGCGAGTCGGCCGCCAGATCGAGACCGGTTTCTTCGCGCGTTTCGCGCAGCGCCGCCTGCAGCGGGCTTTCGTCGGCATGCGCGCCGCCCTTGGGCAGATCCCAGTGGTCCTGGCCGGTGACGTGGCAAAGCAGCAGCTCGCGCTTCCCGGTCAGGATCAGGATGCCGCAACTCAGGCGGCGCGGGGTCAACAGGTCCATGTCATCTCGCCAACTCATTCGCCACGGGTGCGGCGCTTCGATCGTGGTTCAACGGCAGCGCACGGCCTTCGGTTGATAGGCCAGTGTCGTCACGTTGTGTGACAAGCGGACAAAACGCACACGCCGTGCCGGCCAGCATGCCAGCCGCTGCGATCGGTCAATGGAACGAAAAGCGGCGCTTTGTGCCGCCGCTTCGGCCTGGCGCTAACGAGGCCGCACTGGCGCCGCCTTGCGCGCAGTGCGCAGCCTCGGCTTCGCCGCGCTGCGTTTGCGCGCGGGCGTGGGCGCTGGGCCTGGCCTTGCCTGCGGCGGCTGCCGACCCGAGTTGGGCCGCGTAGTAGCCCATCGCCCAGCGCGTCTTCGTCTGCTCGCTGTCGTCGCGCTCGGCGCCCACCTCGGCCAGGTAGGCCATGAAGCCGCCGATGGCCACGGCCGCCTGTGCGATGGGCGCCTTGATCGACACCTCCATCAGGCGCTGGCCGTCTTCGCGGCGCCACAATTCGGCGGTGATCGGCCAGGGGCAGGCCGGGTCCTCGAAACGCCAGCGCTGCGCCATCAACGGCCCGAGCACGGCCAGCTCGCTGAAGTCGACCTTGCGCCGCGCCACCGTCATCAGGAAGTCTTCCTGCTCGGCGGTGAACACCGCCTCGATCGGCTTCTTGCCGCCGGCCACGCGCTTGATCAGGCCCTTGTCCACCGGCATCGAGAACGACGCCGACTTGACCATCGCCTTTTCGCTGGCATCGACCTCGATCTTGAAATCGCGGTACTTGCGCCACTGTGCCCCGATCTTCGCCGGATCGACCGGGCGGAACTTGACTGTGCTGTCGTGCTCGTCGCCGATGACGCGGCGCGCGCGCGCGATGATGCCGCCGGCCAGCAATCCGAGAGCGGGCGTGTCGAAGAAGTAGATTTGGCGTTCTTCGTCGTTGCGCGTCGTCAGGCCAAAGCGCGCCAACGCCGCGTGCACCTGGTGGTCGGGCACCGTGGCCTTGATCTCGATGGCCTCGGCACCGGCCACGGCCTTCGCCACCTTGCCCTGCGTGGCTTTGCCTCGTTGCTGCATGTGCGGTGCTCCCTGAGCAGTGACCGGGCGCCTCGCGGCGCAAGGGCGCGAGCTTAGCGCAGCGGGATCTTCGTGGCCGCGTCCACCGGGACCACGCTGACGCTGTTCTTGGGCGAGCCTTCGATGACCCGGTCCGAATAGCTCAAGTACACCAGCGCATTGCGCTTGGAGTCCACCATGCGCACCACGCGCAGCTTCTTGAAGATCAGCGAGATGCGCTCGGTGAACATGTCTTCCTGCACCGGCAGCGGCTTGGCAAAACCGATGGGCCCGACCTGGCGGCAGGCGATCGACGCATCGGCCGTGTCCTCGGCCAGACCCAGGCCACCCTTGATGCCACCGGTCTTGGCGCGCGAGACGTAGCAGGTGACGCCGGCGACCTTCGGGTCGTCGTAGGCGTCGACGATGATCTTGTGGTCCGGGCCGATCCACTTGAACACCGTGTCCACCTCACCGATGGACTGGGAACGGGCGCTGCCCACCGCAGCAAGACAAGCCAGGGCAAGGAGACACTTGTGCATGGGTTCGAATCCTCTGTGGTGACCGCGAGCCTACAGCCTGCGCTCCAACCGGTGCTGGCCTGCGGCATAGTCGCTCCATCCACAGGAGGCCGCCCATGACTGCACCCACCGCTGACTGGCCCAGACTCGTCGACGAGCTCAACCGCCTGCTGCGCCTGAAGACCACGCCCATCGGCATGAAGCTGTTCGAGCGTGTGGAGGACATGCAGGCCATCCCCAAGCTGCGCCGCCCCGGCACCATCCACACGACCGACCAGATCGTGGCGCAGGCGGCGCGGCTGGGCTTCACCCTCGGCATCACGCGCGAAGACCTGGTGGGTGCGCAGTGTGGCGCGGTCATCGGGCTGCATCCGCAGGACGACGAGTGGCTGTCCGGCAAGGCCATGGCCGGTGTGTGGTTCGCCACCGTCGAGGATTCGGCGGCGCACCAGCGTGCGATGCCGGTGGTGCCGTTCGGCAAGTACCGTGCGATGGCGGTGTCGCCGCTGGCCAGCGGGCGGCTCGACCCACCCGACATCTGCCTGATCTACGCCACGCCGGGGCAGATGATCCTGCTCATCAACGGCCTGCAATGGGCTGGCTATGCGCGCTTCGACTGGAGCGTGGTCGGCGAATCGTCGTGCGCCGACTCATGGGGCCGCGCGTTGGCCACGGGCAAGGCGAGCCTGTCGATCCCCTGTTATGCCGAGCGGCGCTACGGCGGCGTGCTCGACGACGAGCTGCTGATGGCGTTGCCGCCGGCCGACCTGCCCAAGGCCATCACCGGCATGCAGGCGCTGGCCGCCAACGGGCTGCGCTACCCGATCCCGCAATACGGCATCCAGGCCGACGCACGCGCCGGGCTGGGCGCCAGCTATCCGGCGGGCAGCCGCCCCTAGGGCAGGTGTCGGCGCTGCGGCAGCACCATGCCCAGCAGGTCGGTCGTCTGCCGGTAGCGGTAGATGGTGTCGTTGAGGTGCCGTGTCACCACCACGATGTCGGCTTCACTCCAGTCGAGCAGCGCACGCGCCTGCCAGCGCCGCACCTGCGCCTTCAGGCTGACCCAGTCGGTGGCGAGCTTGCCGTCGCGCCAGTGCACCTGCGTGTTGTGGCACTCCACGCAATGCGTGCCATATAGCAACTGCCCGCGCGACGGGGCCGCTGGCGTCTGCGCACCGGCATGGCCGCCGACCAAGACCATCGCGGCCACACCCAACACCCGCATTCCACGCATATCCAGCCCTCGCGCCGTTGCCTGCCCGCAGACTACACAGTCGGCGCGCCAATGGCCAGCGGCGCGATGTTTTGGCCATGCTCGAGCGCTACGCTCGAATGCCTGGCTGCCGATCGATCAAAATCGCGGGTTGAGCTTCCCCTACAGCGCCACGCGATGCCCACCGTGCCAGAGCCGATCCCACCGCGCCGCCGTCGCCCCACGCGCAAGC
Source organism: uncultured beta proteobacterium (assembly GCA_963824005.1). Lineage (GTDB taxonomy): Bacteria > Pseudomonadota > Gammaproteobacteria > Burkholderiales > Burkholderiaceae_C > Rubrivivax. The sequence goes on along the minus strand of CAWGOK010000009.1, from coordinate 41,823 downwards.
CTGCCAAGGCGCCAGTCGTGCGCGCGGCCCCCGCCTCCCAGGCCCCCGTGCGCGGCCGGCCGCGCCGCAGCCCGGCACGCGCACAGCGCTTGAGCGACACCGTCGCACTTCGCGATGCCGGCCTCTCGGGCCCGGCGGCCGATGCGCGCCTGGAACTGGTGCGCAGCCAGGGCCTGCGGCTGTTGCGCGGCGCCGGCGGGCTGGCATTGAAGGCGGTGCGACTGCCGGAATCCACCACGCGCATCGTGGCCGCCTTCCTGCCGCTGACGCGGCTGATGGCACAGCCCACGCACATCGGCGCGCAAGAGTTGAGCCACGAGGTGGACCGCATCTTCGCCGCGCTGTACCAGCACCCGCTGACCGAGCAGACGCGGCGCTTCACCACCTACCTGCGCGCGCGCAACATGCTGCCCAACGAGGGCAGCACCGAGAACCTGATCCGCTACGTGGTCAACGAGGCGGTGGCGCGCTCGCCGATCCCGGTGCCGCAGAAGATCGTCGACGAGTTCTGGGGCTTCTTCCATGAGCTGATGGCCGAGCCCGAGCTGCGCGGCCTGGCCGACCTGGGGCTGGACATCACCCGGCTGCTGCTGCGCACCTACGAGCCGCTGCTGGTGGAGGTGATCAACGAGCTCAAGGACATCTTCTATACCAACCAGCAGCGCACCGACGTGTTGTTGCGCCGCGTGCAGGTGGTGCGGCGCGACCTGCAGATCATCCGCCGGCAGATCAAGGCGCTGCGCTACATCCGGCCCTTCCTGCAGACCGACGCCAAGGACTTCCGCGGCCAGGCGCAGATCGTCGCCAAGATGGTGCGCGAGTTCGGGCCCTTCTTCATCAAGATGGCACAGGTGGCCGCGGCCACCGCCGACTTCTTGCCCGAGGAGATGGCGCGCGAGCTGACGGTCTTCCAGGAAGACGTGCCGCCGATGTCGGCCGACGAAGCGCGAGCGGCCATCATCGACAGCTTCGGCAAGCCGCCCGAGGACATCTATTTCGGCTTCGACGCACAGCATCCGCTGAAGTCGGGCTCGATCGGCTCGGTTTACCTGGCCAAGAAGCCGATGGTGGTCGATGGCGTGGAGCGGCTGGTGCCGGTGGTGGTCAAGATCGGCCGGCACAATCTGGACCGTGAATTCCTGATGGGCAAGACCTCGATCGGGCTGATGCTGCTGTCCAGCCAGTACTGGGCACCACACGGCAAGCTGACGCCGTTCCTGAAGGCAATGACGGCGCAGATCGACGGCTTCATCGAAGGCTTTCGCGGCGAGCTGCAGTTCGAGCGCGAGGCCGCCATCCAGGCGCGCTTTGCGCAGCGCGCCATGCACAGCGGCGTGTGGCGGGTGCCGCGCGTGGTTGCCGCCACCGAGCGCATCATCGAGATGGAATATGTCGACGACGCGGTCAACATCTCGCGCGCCGCGGCGCACTTCAAGCCGCGCGATCCGCTGGCCTACCGGCGCGAGCTGGCGCGCAAGTTCCTCTTCGTGGTGCTGAGCCAGGTGTTCATCCACCAGGAGGTGCATGGCGACCTGCACCCCGGCAACGTGATGGTCGATGCCGACGGCACGCTGCACCTCATCGACTGGGGCAACACCGTGCAGCTCGCCGGCAAGGTCGCACCAGTGTGGCGCTACCTGCGCGGCGCGCTCACCGCCGACGCGGATGCGGTGACCGACGCGCTCATCGCCATCTGCACCGACCCCGCGGCCGCGCTGGCGCGCCGCGCCGAAATCCGCGAGGCGCTGGCGCGCACGCTGCACAAGAAGCAGATCCGTCCGTTGGGCCGCTGGTTCGCCTGGACGCTGGCACTGGAGGGCCCCGAGGGCTGGTTGAAGCGCGCGCAGATGCTGGGGCAGCTGATGTCCAACACGCAGCATCTGGGCCTGGTGGTGCGCGGCGAATACCTGCACCTGTCACGCTCGGCGGGCGCCATGCTCGGCACGCTGGGCAGCCTGTACAAGGACATGCCGCGCCAGCGCGTGGCGGCCGACCTGCTGTGGGCGCTGAACACCTTCCCCGCGCGGGCATTGCAGGACGCACTGCGCGGCAAGAAGGTCGAGTTGCGCGACGGGGCCACCGCACTGGCGCGGCGCGCGGTGTTCGCCGGACCGACGGGCGGCGAACCACCGCACGCGGCCTGAGCGCGCAGGCCGCAGTGCGTCAGCGCTGGCGGTCGCGGTCCACCCAGCCTGCGAGCGAGGCCAGCAACAGCAGCACCGCGATCCAGCCGAAGCCGGTCTCGAGATAGCCGACCCAGCGCATTGCGTTCGTCCAGTCCGATCCTGCGGCCCAGGCGCTCGCCGGGCCAAGATCCACCAACGGCAGCAAGCGATCGAGCGAGTAGGCAAACGGGTCGATCGCCGTGCCCATCGACGCTGGCGCGACACTGGTTTGCCCCAGTTCACCCGCGACCCAGTACAGCCCGCCACACAGCAGCCAGACGGCAGCCATCCATGCCACTAGACGCCCTGGCCGGTAGCCGTGACCCGCCAGCAACCCGAGCAGCAAATGCCCCGACCGCGGCAGCCAGCGCAGTGCGGGCGGCGCCCATGACCCGACGCAGCCGATGCGTCGCAGCCAACGCTCGCGCCGCAGTGCGATGCTGTCGGCACGATGCTCGTGCCCCATCCTGCGCAGCACCCGGATCAAGCGGCGCCATGGCTGCATGCGGAGCTGGGCCTTCAGGTGGGCGGGGTCCTGCCGCTCCAACCAGCCGACCCGGAACACCGTGTCCAGCGGCGCCCCATCGCCGAACCGGCTGTAGTCGAAGCCGTCCAGCGCCAGCCGCTCGCCCCAGGTGCTGCGGTCGTCGGCCAGCGTGCCGACGCACGCGCCGACAAACGAGGCGCCGAGCAGCGGCGCACGCAACTCGCGCAGGATCAGCGCACCGTCGATGCGGGCGCGGTCCAGCACCAGCGTGGCACTGTCATCCCACGAGGCGTCGCCGAGCCAGTCGAAGCTGGCGCCGGTGGCATCGAGGTCGCCGCAGATACGCGCCCGGCGCATCGACACGCTGCCCGCCGCGCCGAAGCCGCTGCCAAACCGCACCGAACCATGCACCACGACACGATCCAGCACCAGCGCCGCGCCGCGGCGGCCCTCGGCCACCGCATTGCCGTTGAAGTGCCCGCTGGCGCGCAGGTCACCGCCGACTCGCGCCCCGGCGAAGCGCACCTCGCCCACCGCCTGGAAATCGTCCGCAAGCCGCACGTCGCCGCCGACGCGCAGCCCATCGGCCACCAGTGCGCGACGCGGCTGTGCGGCATCAGCACCTCCGCGCAAGTCCAGGCGCGAACAATCGATGTCGCCGCCGACGCGTGCGCGGCCGAGCCGCAAGTCGTTGTCGACCACGCAGCCGGCGTTCAACGCCAGGTCGCGGGCGATGGAGCAAGTCTCCGCCATCAGTCCCGAAAGGTGGCAGCACGCGAAGGTGACGGACCCCGCCACGCGCGAGCCGTCGAGCAGCACCGGCGAGTCGAAACGGCAACGATAGAACCACAGGCTGCCGGCGATCGATGCATCACCCAGGTCGAGCCTGCCTTCGACCCATGCGCCGATGAGCTGCAGCCGACGCCCGCGCAGCGGCAACCCGCCACGCAGGATGAAGGCCAACAGCGAAGCCCGAATGCTGATCTCGGACGACGACCGCTCGGGTCGGCGCAGGCTGACCTTGGCCATGTCGCCGGACGCGCAGGCCTGCACCAACAACCGCTCGGCACGACGCAGCGAGCCGAACCCGTCGATGGCGGTGATGTCAGGCTCCGTCGAGGATGGGCTTATGGCTGCGTATCGCGGCAGTGCACTTGCACGGTGGGTAGCTTCCATCCCGAGCGATTCTGAGCGGGTCGTTCACTGTTGCGGGGCCCGCCACCCCCCGGCTCGCGGGGCTCATGGCCCAGTTGCCACGCCGATCCCCCGCGAGTCAGGGGTTTGCGGGAGCGTGCAGAACCGCCAGCGCCGGCCCCGGCGTCAAGACCGCTGCAGGAGTCGGCCGCGCTGCGCGTGCGTGGGCATGGCCCTGCCAACCTGAGCACCGTACATCGCGTGCAGACCCCGGACGCCGATGCCTCGGCTCGCCTTGCGACATACTCAAATTCCCACGAGATGTGGCCGCCTGAGCATCCTTCCTCCGCATTCCCAGCCCCCACCCCGAGGACCCAACCGCATGAACGCACCCGACACCCCGACCACCTTGTCGATGTTCTCGATGGACCCGAGCGACCCGCTGAACGACCTGCGCATGTCCGAAGGCGCGCGGCCGCTGTACGAGCACGTCAAGCGCTTCATCCGCGACACCGCCGCGCCGATGGCCGAGAAGTACGAGGCGCTCGGCGCCCACCGCAGCGGCGAGGACCGCTGGACCTATGCGCCCGGGCAGCTGGAGCTGCTGGACGCCGCCAAGGCCCAGGCCAAGAAGGAAGGCCTTTGGAATTTCTTCCTGCCCAACGCCCAGACCGGCGAAGGCCTGAGCAACCTGGACTACGCCTACATCGCCGCCGAGCTGGGCAAGGTGCCGCTGGCCAGCGAATGCATGAACTGCTCGGCCCCCGATACCGGCAACATGGAAGTGCTGGAGCGCGTGGGCACGCCCGAGCAGAAGGTCCAATGGCTCAAGCCCCTGCTCAACGGCGAGATCCGCTCGGCCTATGCGATGACCGAGGTGCACCATGCCTCGTCCGACGCGCGCAACATCGCCACCAGCGCGCGGCTGGAAGGCAACGAGTACGTCATCAACGGCGAGAAGCACTACATCTCCGGCGCCGGCAGTCCGCGCTGCAAGATCCTGATCACGATGGTGCGCACCAACCCCGACGCGCCTTCGCATCAGCAGCAGTCGATGATCCTGGTGCCCAAGGACACCCCCGGCGTGAAGATCATCGGCGCGATGCATGTCTTCGGCGAAGACCACGCACCGCACGGCCACATGCACATCGTCTTCGACAACGTGCGCGTGCCCAAGGAGAACATCCTGCTCGGCGAAGGCCGCGGCTTCGAGATCAGCCAGGTGCGGCTGGGCCCGGGGCGCATCCACCACTGCATGCGCTCAATCGGCCAGGCCGAGAAGGCACTGGACCTGATGGTGCAGCGCGGCGTCTCGCGCGAGGCCTTCGGTCGCAAGCTGGCCTGGCTGGGCGGCAACGTCGAGCACATCTCTCGCGCGCGCATCGACATCGAGGCCATGCGCCTGATGGTGCTGAAGGCCGCCAAGGCGATGGACGTGCTGGGCAACCGCGAGGCGCGCATCTGGGTGCACATGGTCAAGGCCATGGTGCCCGAGCGGGTGTGCCAGATCATCGACCAGGCGATCCAGATGCACGGCGCGCTCGGCGTGTCGCAGCACACGCCGCTGGCCCGCATGTACGCGATGCAGCGCACGCTGCGCCTGGCCGACGGGCCCGACGAGGTGCACCACCTGGTGGTCGGCCGGCAGGAGATCGGCCACCACCAGACCCTGGGCGAGGACCTGAGCTCAGCCGCGGTGTGGCGCAACTGACGGCTGGCGCATGACGCGCGACGAGGCCATCGCGGCCACCACCGGCCCCGGCCAGCCCTACGAGCTGGTGGATGCGGTCATCGGGGGCCGCGCGCTGCGCGTGTTCAAGCAGGCGCCGGCCTCGCTGCGCGCGATGTTCGAGCAGACGGCCAGCGAGCTGCCCTTCCTGGCCTACGAGGACGAGCGCTGGACCTTCGCGCAAGCCTGGCAGGCGGCGGCGCGCATTGGTCATGTGCTGGTGCACGACTGCGGCGTGCGCCATGGCGATCGCGTGGCCATCGCCATGCGCAACTACCCCGAATGGGTGCTGGCCTTCACCGCCATCACCGCCATCGGCGCGGTGGCGGTGGGCATCAACGCGCACTGGCAGGCCGATGAGCTGGCCTATGCGCTAGCCGACGGCGACGTGCGCGTGGTCTTCGCCGATGCCGAGCGGCTGCAGCGCCTGGCCGAATGCGACCTGCCGGAGTTGCAGGTGCTGGCGGTGCGCGCCGACCCGTCGATCGCCGGCGCCCGCTCGCTGACCGCGCTCACCGCGGCCCTGGGCGAGGTGCCGATGCCGCCCGCCGAGATCGCCCCCGAAGACCTGGCGATCATGATGTACACCTCGGGCTCCACCGGCCACCCGAAGGGCGTGCCCTCCACGCAGCGGCAGGTGCTGACGGCTCTGCTGTCCTGGGAGGCCGACCGGCGTATCGGTGAGCTCGTCGCCGGCATCGAGCCGGTGCCGCCCGCCGTGCAGCCGGGCACGCTGCTGGCGGTGCCGCTTTTCCATGTCACGGCCTTGCACGCCTCCTATCTGGTCAGCTACCGACTGCAGCGGCGCGTGGTGGGCATGTACCGCTGGGATGCCGAAGCCGCCGCCGCGTTGATCGAGCGCGAGCAGCTCAGTTCGGTGGTGGCCCCGGCCGCCGTCACCGGCGACCTGGTGCGCGTGGCGCAGCAGGGCAAGCACGACCTGAGCTGCCTGCTGGCCGTGGGCGGTGGCGGCGCGCCGCGCGCGCCCGAGCAGGTGCGGCAGATCGCCGCCAGCTTCGGCAATGCGCTGCCCAACATCGGCTGGGGCATGACCGAGACCAACGCCATCGGCGCCGGCAACAGTGGCGAGGACTACCTGCGCAAGCCCGCCAGCTCGGGCCGCTGCTCGCAGGTGCTGCAGCTGAAGGTGGTGGACGACAGCGGCGCCGAGCTGCCGGCCGGCGAGCGTGGCGAGCTGCTGGTGCGCGGCACGTCCATCTTCAACGGCTACTGGAAGCGGCCCGAGGCCAACGCGCAGGCCTTCACCGACGGCGACTGGTTCCGCACCGGCGACGTGGCCTTCATCGACGACGAGGGCTTCCTGTTCATCGTCGACCGCATCAAGGACCTGATCATCCGCGGCGGCGAGAACATCGGCTGCGGCCATGTCGAAGCCGCACTGCTGCTGCACCCGCTGGTGCAGGAGGCCGCCGTCTACGCCGTGCCCGACGAGCGGCTGGGCGAGGAGGTCGGCGCCACCCTCTATGCCAGCGAGGCGCTGGACCTGGACCAGCTGCGCCAGTTCCTGGCCACGCACCTGGCGCGCTTCGAGCTGCCGCGGCACCTAGTGCTTGCGAAGCAACCGCTGCCGCGCACGCCCTCGGGCAAGATCTTCAAGCGGCAGATCCGCGAGATGGCGTTGGAGCAATTCGAGCCGGGCAGCAGCTGACCCGGCCCAAGCGGCCGGCACGCACAACGCGCCGCCACCACCACTGCGTCTACGTCGTCGAGCTGGCCGACCCGGTGTGGAACGAGGCCCGCTTCCGCGCGGCGCACCCGGACTACCAGCTGGGCAAGCCCTTCGTCTATGTAGGCATGACGGGGCTCGACCCCGACCTGCGCTTCGACAAGCACAAGGCGGGCATCCAGGCGAACGTTTCGTCTTCGAATACGGGCTGCGCCTGCTGCCGGCGCTGTACGAGGTCTACAACCCGATGCCCTGCGAGGCCGCTCGCGCGATGGAGGTGGAACTGGCCATCGGCCTGCGCGAAGCGGGCTACGGTGTTTGGCAAGCCTGATGTGTACTTGCATACAGTGCTGGATATGTATACAGTCTCCGGCATCAGGAGGCCCGACCCATGCATTCACCGTTCCGCCAGCTCTATTGCCCCAAGCCCGACCGCGTGCCCGCCTGGCTGCGCAAGATCTGGCTTTGGCTTTAAGCGCTTCGATGGGTATCGCAGGCTGTCATGCAAACCGAGCGATGACGCGGTAGCACCCGCCTGCCGACAGCGCAAGAACATGTCCGGCTGACCGCCACGACACCGGGGGCACCGTTGCCACCAGGATGCCCTGGGCATTGCGCCCCAGCGTCACGTGGGGCGCGAACGGTCGTGCGTCGAAGGGCACGCCGCAGGCTCGCAGCGACTGCGTGAGCCGACCGTGCAGGTCGACCATGGAGGCAGGCACAGAGGACGGCCGCAACACCGCGGCTCCACCCTTCCAGACTTCGATCCGGTCCAGCGTCAGCTCGATCCTGGCGCTCGGGATGTCTGCGGCATACGTGATGTGCGCCAGTTGCTCTTGCGGCGCCGCACCGATGAACGCCAGGGTGACGTGCAGGTTCGTTGCCGCCACGCGCCTGGCACCGGCCGGCCAGCACATGGCCTTCTGCGCGGCGACACAGGCAGCGCGCGTCGCCTGTGTCGGCCACAGGGCTACGAACAGGCGAAGGGATGCCAAGATCTAGACTGGTTCAGCTTTCCTGGAACGTACACCATGCCCACCCCATTGCAGATCGAAGCGCTCGGCTTCCCATGGCCGACGATCGACCCGTTCCTCTTCTGCGTCCACCACGATGATGCCTATCCGCGCGGCAATGCGCAGCTCGGCCCCGATGCGCCGCTGAGCGGGCGCAACCTGGGCCAGGACTTCGCCGGCAAGGACGGCTGGCGCATGTACCACGGCCTCGCGGTGCCCGGCTTCCCGGCGCACCCGCACCGCGGTTTCGAGACCGTGACCCTCGTGCGCAGGGGCCTGATTGACCATTCCGATTCGATGGGCGCCGCGGCGCGCTTCGGCGGTGGCGACGTGCAGTGGCTCACCGCCGGCCGCGGTATCGTGCATGCGGAAATGTTCCCGTTGCTCGACGCCAGCGCGCCGAATCCGCTGGAGCTGTTCCAGATCTGGCTCAACCTGCCGGCGCGCAGCAAGATGGCCGAGCCGCATTTCAAGATGCTGTGGTCGCAGGACATCCCGCGCCATGTGGCCACCGACGCCGGCGGCGCCGAGACTGAAATCGCCTGCATCGCCGGGCGCCTTGCAGGCTCGGGCTCGGGCGAGCCCCCGGCACCGCCACCGGATTCATGGGCCGCGCAGCCGGAATCCGACCTGGCCATCTGGACGCTGAAGATGGTGCCCGGCGCACGCTGGACACTGCCACCTGCTGCCGGCGAACGCACGCGGCGCAAGCTCTACTTCTTCCAGGGCAAGGGCGTGGCCATCAACGGCCAGGCGGTTGACCAACATGCTGCCATCGAACTGCCGGCGCTGCAGCCCACCGAACTGGTCAACGGGCCCGAGACAAGCGAATTCCTGCTGCTGCAAGGCCGCCCGATCGGCGAGCCGGTGGCGCAGTACGGCCCCTTCGTGATGAACACACAGCAGCAGCTGCAGCAAGCCTTTGCCGACTACCGCCGCACCGCCTTCGGCGGCTGGCCCTGGCCCGACGACGCACCGGTGCATGGCGCCGAGCGGCAACGCTTTGCCCGCCATGCCGACGGCCATATCGAACGCTTTGCGCAGGACGCAGCATGAGCGACTGGAACCCCACGCTGTACGCCCGCTTCGAGGACGAACGCACCCGCCCCGCGGCCGAACTGCTGGCGCGCGTGCCGCTCGACGCGCCGCGATGCGTGGTCGACTTGGGCTGTGGGCCGGGCAATTCCACCGAGCTGCTGGTCGAGCGCTTCCCAACGGCCCGCATCGTCGGCACCGACAGCTCGCAGGCCATGCTGGCCACGGCCCGCCAGCGCCTGCCGCAAGTCCCTTTCGAGTTGGGCGACATCGCGGAGTGGTCGCCGGCGCAGCCGGTGGACCTGGCCTATGCCAATGCCTCGCTGCAGTGGATTCCGGACCACGAGCGGCTGCTGCCGCGCCTGCTGTCGGCGCTGGCGCCGGGCGGCGTGCTGGCCATGCAGATGCCCGACAACCTGGACGAGCCGTCGCACCGGCTGATGCGCGACACGGCGGCCGCGCTGCTGGGCACGTCGGCCGACGACGCCGACAAACGTCGCGCACGCATCCTGTCGGCGCAGCAGTACTACGACCTGCTCACGCCGCAGGCCGACGTGGATGTGTGGCGCACCACCTACCACCACCGCATGGACGACGCCGCGGCCATCGTGCAGTGGCTGCGCGCCACCGGGCTGAAGCCGTACGTCGACCCGCTGGCGCCCGAACTGCAGGCGCAGTTTCTGGCCGGGTACCAGCGCCGCATCGACCTGGCCTACCCGGCGCGCGCCGACGGCAAGAGGCTGCTGGCCTTTCCGCGGCTGTTCATCGTTGCGCATCGGACGGACCGCTGATCGGCTTCTGCCAGCCTGGTTCAGCGCCACATAGTCACGCGTGCCCGTGTGGTTGCTCAGGGCGGCTTTGCTATTTCGATCGGCCAATAGAACGGCTTGACGTCGCGGATTTGGCGAGAATGCAGCTCAACCTCTTCAAGTGCGTCTGGCAATGCGACACAGCCACCCCAGTTCCATTGCGTCGCCCCGGACCCATACGCAGGTCGCGGAAGCATCAAGCCGCGCCGATGCGCTACCTGGCACCGCCCCCAAGCGGTGGATCAAGAGCCCGGCCTGGGACCTCGTCTGGATCCTGAATACGCTGTGGTTGGCCCCACTGGTCCTTCTGCTGGGGTGGGGTGATGACGACGTTCGCGCCAGTCCAGCGGACGCGCTGTTCTTCGTCCTCGCGGTGCCTCTGTGGTTCGGCCACCGCGTCGCTTCGGCTTGGTTGGCCTACGCGACCCCAGCCTACCACGCCCTGCTTGCCACGCAGCGACTGCGCTTCGTCGTGGCGCCGTTGGCCATCGCCGTCGCCTGCTTCGCCGTGCTGCTCGCGCCCGAGAGCGTGCTACCGATGCCGCTGGCCGAGCGCGTGGTCTGGCTCGCCATCCTGGATTACCTGCTGGTGAGTTACCACTTTGCCGCGCAGCACTTCGGGCTGCTCAGCCTGTACCGCGCGCGAGCGGGACGCGCGTCGGACGCGAGCACGCGGCGGCTCGATCGGTGGTTCGCACTCCTCGTCGGTGGCGGTTTCGTGGTGCTGGCAAACGCCTTGGCTGGATCGATCGCCTTCCAGGACCGCTGGATCGATCCGCTGCTGGGAGCAGGCGTGTCCGATACGTTCGTGCGCACGCTGCGCGATGGCAGCAGCATCTTCGTCGTGATCATGACCGCGCTGGTGCTGCAGGTCGAACTTCGCTCGCAACGCCCCTCCGTGCCGCGCGTTGCCTACGTCGTCGGCGTCTCGGCCATGGTGCTCTTCGGCTTGCTCGCGCTCGATCCCTTCGTCTTCATCGTGCTTTGGAGCGTGCAGCACTGGAGCGCCGCGATGGGACTCGCCTCGCTGGCTGCTTCCGGCGGGCCACAGGCGCATGGAGCGCGCTGGCAACGGCTGCTCGCGCCCATCAACCGGCGCGGCTGGGCGGTGCTGCTCATGCTTGCCGTCGTCTCGACCTTGCTGCTGCCCGTGTTGGAGGTGGAGGCTGTGTCCGACGAGTACGCTTTCGCCGACCGCATCTTCGGCCAGGCGGCGCTGTGGCTGCGCTCCTCCCCATTCGTGCCGGCGCTGCTGGCACTGGGTTTCGCGACCAGCTTCATCCACTACGTGCTGGATCGTGCTGCCTTCCGCTTTTCCTCACCCGACGTGAGGCAGGCTGCTCGAGGCCTGCTCAGGTGAAGACATTTCGCCGGTGTCGGTCCGAATGGCGCATCCTCTCGAACAGCTCAGATGGCAATGCCGTCGCCCAAGCCGCCACTGGCCACGGCACCCGAGCGCGTCCGATCACTCCCGAGACGAGGCTCTCTCCCTTTCTACCGAGTGAACCTGGCAGGCGTTCCTCATAAGGAAACGTCATCGTGAGCTGTCGGTGCCCTTGCACGGTCGTACCCGACCGCGTTCATCCAAGCCAGCGTCCTGCGAGCATCGGCGATCGGCGAAAGGGCATCCGCGGCGTCCGGCCCGGCGCAGTACCGCACCACGATCTCCAGCGCTTGGCGTGACAACAGCAGCTTGTGATCGCTCCGGTTGTTCGTGTCCCGCAGCACGAGGCCGCCTGCCCCGCAGTCCACGTCACCGACCTTGATCGGTGCGTAGCCGTGGCTTCGTTGCTGCGGATCTCGCCGCCCCGACATCCGCTGAGCAACCGAAATCGGTAGTAGTCGGCGGCGACCCTGGTCGGTGCGATGGCTGCCGCCCGCCACCAGGCGCCAAGTCGTTCCGGCGGGACGGGACTGGGGTTGCCCTCGGCCGATGCAGCACGATCCGATCTCACGCCGCTTCCTTTGAACGTACTCGCGAACCGTGGTCGCGAGCTTCAGTCCACCCTGCCGATCCGCCTGCTCGCGCGGCCGCACGGCGGGAACCATTGCCTCCAAATGACGCGATCGGGTCATGGGCATCTGTCGGCATGTTCGCTATCGAACACAAGTGATGCATGATTTCGCTGCAGTTGAAGAGCGGCCGGCGCCCAGCGGCCCGGCGTCGCCTTCGAAGTCTGATCCGCTTCGGAGTGTGGTGATGAATAAGCTTTCTGATCCCAGCGAAAACAGACTGATCGCCGCGCTGACGGAACGAGACAGGCAACGCTGGCTCCCGCAACTCGAACCCGTCGAGCTTCGACTCGGGCAAGCCCTCTACGAATCCGGCGACACGCTGAGCCACGTCTACTTTCCAACGACGGCCATCGTCTCGCTGTTGTACGTCATGGAAAGCGGAGCCTCGGCCGAGATCGCCGTCGTCGGCAATGAAGGCCTCGTCGGCATTTCGGTCTTCATGGGGGGCGAGTCCACGACCAGCCGTGCGGTCGTGCAAAGTGCCGGCCATGCCTACCGGCTCGCGTCGCACCAGATCAAGGATGAGGTCAAACGCGCGCCGGTCCTGCACTTGCTGCTGCGCTACACCCAGGCGCTGATCACGCAGATGTCGCAAACGGCCGTGTGCAACCGGCTGCACACGCTCGACCAGCAGCTCTGCCGCTGGCTGCTGCTCAGCTTGGACCGGCTGCAGGGCAATGAGCTCGTGATGACCCAGGAACTGATCGCCAACATGCTCGGCGTGCGCCGCCAGGGCGTGACGGAAGCTGCGCACAAGTTGCAGGAAGTCGACCTGATCCGTTACACGCGCGGGCGCATCGCGGTGCTCGATCGCAAGGGCCTGGAGAAGCGCACCTGCGAGTGCTATGCGGTGGTCAAGAACGAGTATGACCGGCTGCTTTCCGGGAAGGCGGCGAAGTAACGCCGGCGCGTAGGGTCCCAGCAGTCGCTGCAGGGGCGACGTGTCCCGTCCACCGCCGATTCGAGCGGGAAACGCAATGCACTGCTATGTCCGACACCGGACAGACAGGCGTGTTCGAGTTTTCTATTGTCCCGACAGATTTCACGAACTGGGTCGACATGCACCCATCAGTTCTGCGCACCGGCCAACCTCCCAGTGGACTCCATGTGCTGGTGGTCGACGACAACCCGTCGAACCTGGCCGACGCGTGTGAGTTGTTGTCCCGTTGGGGGATCACGCCCATCTTGGCCGCAGACGGCGCCGAGGCAGTCGCGGTCGCTCGCGAGCGCGAACTGGACCTGATTCTGATGGACCTGCAGATGCCCGTGCTCGACGGCCTGGCAGCGACGAAACAGATCCGTGCCGGCGAGCAAGAACGGCACTGTGCGCGGGCGCCCGTGCTGGCCTACACGTCGTGCGTGCTCGACAGCGATGTCTTGCGCCAATGTGGGCTGGACGGTGTGTTGGAAAAGCCGTGCGATGCGATGGCGCTTCAGGAGTGCCTGCGTCGCTGGTGCCGCCCTCAAGGCCGCGCCTGAAGGACTCACCGTGTTCTACGCCAGAGTGGTCTTCCAGACGAACGCGTCAGTCGCCGAGAGTCACGACGACGTCAACGCGGCACGCCGCTGGATCGAAGATGAACGGGTCGCGAGGCCCGAATCGTTCCACTCGGGCGAGATTTTCGAACGCGGCCGGGATTGGCAGGTCGTCGCGACGTGCGACGCGAAGGGCTGGAAGCCTTCCTAGCGCAACGCAGGGGAACTCCGGCGCGCCACGTCAGTCGAGTACCCTCGTGGCCGCCTTGGCCTCGTCGTATTCGGCAAGCGTCTGCGCCACGCGATCGGCCACACTTACCAGCGCCCGCACGCCGGACACCGAGTGGCCTGCACTCCAGATGTCCTTCCAGCGACGCGGCACCGCTTCGCCGCTGCCGTACAACATCGCCGCAGCTTCGGCGCCCAGCCCGGCAGGCAGCGCGGCGGGGTCGAGGCCCGACGCGACGATCGAAGCGCGCAGCATGTTGGCCGGCAGACCGGTGAACGCGTCGCTCAGCATCACGTCGTCGAACTCGGCATCGACCAGCATCTGCTTGTAGCCTGGCTCGGCTCGGCTCTCGTGCGTGGCAATGAAGGCCGTGCCCATGTACGCCAGGTCGCAACCCAGCGCGCGCGCGGCCCACACGGCATGCCCGTCGGCCATGCCGCCGGCCATCACTACGGGTCCGTCGAAGAACTGCCGCACGGCGCGCACGAACGCAAAGCCGTTGACCCAGCCGGTCTGCCCGCCCGCGCCGGCGCTCAGCAGCACCAGGCCGTCGGCGCCGGCCTGCACCGCCTTGCGGGCGTGGCGCAGCGAGGCCACGTCGGCGAATACCAGGCAGCCGATGTCGTGCAGCGGTTCGACGACGCTCGCGGGCGAGCCGACGCTGGTGATGACGAGCTCGATGCGATGCCGTACCAGTTGCTGCAGCTGCTCGACAAGCCCCTCGTGGCGCACGATCAGGTTGGGGCAGAACGGCGCATCGTCGGGCCCCAGCGCCGCGCCAATGCGAGCCAACCATTCGCCGAGTTCGGCGGGCGCGCGGCAGTTGGCCGTGGGAAACGCGCCGATCACGCCGGCACGGCAGGCCGCGATCACCAGCTCCGGCCCGGACACCCGGAACATCGGCGCGCAGATCACGGGCAGCTTGAGCCGGCGCTGCAGGGCTGCGGGCAGCGCCATCTCAGGCGACGCCTCGATCCCGGCCCGCCCAATAAGGCGCGCGCAATGCCTTGTTGTCGACCTTGCCCGGCGCCGTCAGTGGCAGCGCATCGACGATCACCACATGCTTGGGCGCGGGCTGCGCACCCTTGCGTTCCTTGACCCGGCGCACCAGGCTGTCGACGTCGATCGTCGCGCCGGCGCGCGGCACGACCACCGCCATCACGCCTTCGCCCCACTTCGCATCGGGCACGCAGGTGACGACCGTCATGGTCACGCGGGTGTCGGTGGCGAGCACGTCCTCGACTTTGCGTGGATAGACGTTGAAACCGCCGCTGACCACCATGTCCTTCTTGCGGTCGACGATAGACAGGTAGCCCTGTTCGTCGGCGCGCGCCAGGTCGCTGGTGTGCAGCCAGCCGTAAGTGACGGTCTCGGCCGTGAGGTCGTCGCGCTGCCAGTAGCCTTCCATCGCGTGCGGCGCGGTGGCCGCGAGCAGGGTGCAGCTCATCGTCGAGGCCGATCTACGGGGATACCCCACACACCGATCCCGCGCGATCGTGCGATCTTCTCCAGCGCCGCGTACTCGAACGGCGCATCCGGAAGCGCCAAGGCCCACCCGCTTTGCAGCATGAAAGCAGCCAAG
The DNA here is from genome assembly GCA_963824005.1 of uncultured beta proteobacterium. Lineage (GTDB taxonomy): Bacteria > Pseudomonadota > Gammaproteobacteria > Burkholderiales > Burkholderiaceae_C > Rubrivivax. The sequence continues at coordinate 26,461 of CAWGOK010000009.1, read as the reverse complement.
TCCTCGCCCCGGGCAGTGCAGAACCCCGTGACGCTGCCGTCGGGATTTCTCGTCTGTACCTTGCAGCGGACGAACTCGGCGCCGATCTTGAAGTCCAGTGCCAGCGATGCCCGGCTTCCACACTGCAGGGGTCGCGTGAATTCGTAGCAAGTCTGGCCGGTGGGCGGAACGTAGACGCCATAGAGGCGCACGAGCTCGCCGCTGATTCTCATCGACCCGTCGTCCTGCACGAAGGCGTAGCTGGAAAGCTCATACTCGGCGACCGCGGAAAGCGGGGATGCCACAGCGACGAGCATGGCTGCCAAGCGTGCTCGGTGTTTGCCGTCGTTCACCTGGTGATTCCAAAGCCACTCTGACATTGTCGGCGCCGGATTGGTTTCCCTGGGCCACCCGTTTGCCGCAATGACCGGCGGCACATCGGTCGGCAGTCTGCAGTACAGCCGACGCTGACCCAGCGCCTCTCAGATCCTCTAGCGCAAACTCCTCGAACGGATGCGCACGAGCCGCCTTCGCGTTCATGCCGGCGTCACAGCAGGCACCCTAGAATCTCCAGCCCCGGCGACGTTGCGTTGCCGCCCTCCAATTCGCCCAGGGGAGCACCCATGTTCGATGTCACATTGGACACAGCCGACCAGCACGACGCCTTTCGTCGAGCACTGACTGATCGTGGCATCCGCTCGGCGCTGGCGCTGCTCAACGACAGGACTTCCTACCGCTTCACGGCCATCTACAAGCTCGTCGGCTCGGTGTTGCGCGCGCAGCATGCGTATGACCGCACCTCCGAATACCGGACCTGGTTGATGGTCGTTCCTCTCGAACGAAGCTTCTGCCAATACGCCATCGAGAGCGGTGAATTCATGACCTCCGGCGTGTCCAAAGATCCCCGTCTCGCCAACCGGCCCTATGCCGGCATGGTCGAAGCCTACTACGGTCTGTTGCTCCGGCGCCCGGACGGCACGCCCTACGGCACCTTCATTCATTTCGACCTGGAATCGCGCAGCATCGCTGCGGACGAGATCGACTTCCTGCGCGAGACGGTCCCGCTGTTCATGAAGCAACTGGCGTGAGGGTGGCGAGGCTGCCGCCCCCGCTGGCGGCAGCCTTTTCAATCCTCATAAGGGCGACAAAGCAAGCGCCGAATCGGAGCCGCGCTCTTCGCCACGATGAAATGCGCTGGTTGTCGCGGCGTAGTGCACCGGGCAGGGCCACATCGAGCAACGCGGATGGACGCTGGCGCTACGGGGGTGCCGATAGCGAGATCTCCCGGTCGCCCAGGGCCGCCGCTGGTTCAAAGCTGCGGCCTTTGGCCTGGAATCGCCGCGAGCACGGCGATCCCCCGGCAAGCCCCAAGCCGGGCTACTCCTTGAGCCGCGTGATCTTGTTGCCCTGCACGCCCAGGCCGGCCATCAGGCCCTTCTGCCCAAAGATGAAGGCATAGATGTCGTCCTTGGCGGTGGTGGTGGTCATCGTCTTGGCCTTGCCCTCGTCGACGACCACCACGCTCGGGCCGACGCCGACCTCGAAGCCCTCGTTCGCGCCCAGCGCGCCGACCGCCTTGTCGTTCATCATGAACATCGCGTAGCCGAACTGCTGCGCGCCAGCCTGCAACCCGTAGGACGCGCCGCTGGTGTTGTAGTAGCCGGCCACCTTGCCGCCCTTGAACAGGACACCGTCGCCGTACTGCCCGCCGATGCCCAGTCCGGCCTTGGTGATCGACGGGAACACCAGCACCGCCCTTGCCGTCCCTGACAGCGACTTCGCCGCCGGCACCGTGGACGTTAGATTCGACAGCGCCGCGCGTGCGTCGCGTTCCAGCGCGCCGCGGTCGGCCGCCGAGGCGACACTCGATACAAGCGCCAGCGCCAAGGCGGCGCAACGCAGCAACCCGGAGAATGGAGAAAAGGCATTCATGGCAGCTCCTATAACGTTTGAAGTCACTCGGGCTTGAAACCGATCGATTGCAGCACTGAGCCGACGCGATCGTAGTCCGTTTTCAGCGAGGCGCTCAGCTGTTCGGACGTACGCGGCTGGCCGACTTCGAAGCCCGCCTCCATCAGGCGTTCGCGCAGCGCCGGCTGCGTCATGGCCTTCAGCGCCGCCTCGCGGATCTGCGCCTGCAGCGCCGCCGGCATATCGGGCTTGACCCACAGACCCATCCAGAGGACGCCCTCGAGCTGCGGATAGCCGAGTTCGGCAAAGGTCGGCACCTCGGGCAGCAGCGGCGAACGCTTCGGCAGGCTGACGCCGAAGGCCTTGATCTTGCCGCTCTTGATCAGCGGGATCGAGGTCGCCAGGCCGTCGAACATCAGCTGCACGTGGCCACCCATCAGATCCTGCAGTGCCGGGGTCGACCCCTTGTAGCCGACATGCAGCATGTCGATGCCGGCGGCCTTGTTCAGCTGCAGCCCCATCACGTGCGACATCGTGCCGGCGGTGTACGAGGCAAAGCTGACCTTGCCCGGATTCGCCTTGACGTAACTGATCACCTCGGGCAGCGTCTTCGCCGGCAGCGACGGGTTGCCGACCATCACCAGCCCGCCGCGCGCCACCTCGACCAACGGCTTGATCTCGGCGGCCATGTCGACCTTGAGTTTGACGATGTGCGGAATTTCGCTGACCAGCGAGCTCACGCCGACCAGCAGCGTGCTGCCGTCGCGCGGCGCCAGCGACAGTTCGTTGACGGCCAGCACACCGCCGGCGCCGGGCTTGGGCTCGACGATCACCGTCTGCCCGGTCTGCTTGCTCAGCACGTCGGCGAGCACGCGTGCCACGATGTCGGCCGAGGCGCCGGCCGGCCCGGCGGCGACGATGCGCACCGGCTTGGCCGGCCAGGCGGCCTGGGCCCGGGCCAGCGGCGCGGACAGCGCCAAGGTGGCGGCGGAGGACGCCAGTGCGCTCGTGCGCAGCAGGCCTTGAATGAAACTTCGTCGTTGCATGGTTTTCTCCAGGGAATAGTCCGGCGGGCCGTCGTGACCGCCAACGCGTTGTTCGGGGGGATTCAAGTCAGGGCACGTTGCAGCGCCAGCACCAGCGCGACGAGGAACACCGTCTCGCCGACCATCAGCAGCACCGGCTTCAGGCCGACGCCGACCAGTTCCTTCAGCTGGGTCTTCATGCCGATGCCGGCGATCGCGGCCACCAGCAGCCAGCGCGACAGCTCGCTGCCGCTCTTGGCCACGCTGCCGGGCAGCCAGCCGCTGCTGTTGATGAGCATCAGCACGACGAAGCCCACCGCAAATCCGGGCAGCAGCGGCGGCCGTTTGCCGCCGCCTTCCTGGGCGACACGAGAACGCGTGATCATCACCGCGAACACGATCACCGGCACCAGCATCGCCACGCGCATCAGCTTGACCACCGTGGCCACGTCGCCGGTCTGCGTCGACATGCTGTAGCCCGCACCCACCACCTGCGCCACGTCGTGGATCGTCGCGCCGAGAAACACCCCGGCGGCCAGCGGGTCGAGCCCGAGCCACTGCGCGAGCATCGGGTAGACGATCATTGCCAGCGTCGACAGCGCCGACACGCCGATCACGGTGAACAGCGTCGCCCGTTCCTTCAGCGGATGGTTCGGCAGCGCCGCGGCCAGCGCCAGCGCCGCCGAGGCGCCGCAGATCGCGGTGGCACCGCCGCTGAGCAGGCCGAACAGGCTCTGGAATCCCAACAGCTTGGCCACCGCCATCGACACGCCGATCGTCAGTACCACCGCGATCACGACGATGGCCAGCGGCTGCCACCCGAGTTCGACCACCTGGCCGAGCGTGATGCGCAAGCCGAGCAGCGCCACGCCGAAGCGCAGCACCGTGCGGGCGGTGAATTCGATGCCCGGCTGGCAGGGGCCGTCGCCGGACAGGAAGTTCATCGCCAGACCGAGCAGCAGCGCGAACAGCATCACCGGCGCGCCATAGTGCTCGGACAGGAAGGTCGCGGCCGCGGCGACGACCGCACAGGCGAGCACGCCGGGAAACAGCGTGCGCAGCCGCTCCGGCCAGGCGTCGATCGACAAGGTGGCGGACATGTTCGCCTCAAGCCGTGGGCAGCTTGTGGTCCTTGAACATCTCGCGCAGCTTGTTCTTCTGCATCTTGCCGGTGGCGCCCAGCGGGATGGCCTCGACGAAGGCCACGTCGTCAGGTGTCCACCACTTGGCGATCTTGCCTTCGAAGAACTGCAGCATCTGTTCGCGCGTCAGCTCGGTTCCAGGCTTCTTCACCACCACCAGCAGCGGGCGCTCGTCCCACTTCGGGTGGAACGCGCCGATGCAGGCGGCCATCGCCACCGCCGGGTGCGCCATCGCGATGTTCTCGATGTCGATCGAGCCGATCCACTCACCACCGGACTTGATCACGTCCTTGCTGCGGTCGGTGATCTGCATGTAGCCATCGGCGTCGATCAGCGCCACGTCGCCGGTGGGGAACCAACCATCGACCAAGGGGTCGCCGCCCTCGCCCTTGAAGTAGCTGGAGATGATCCACGGCCCCTTGACCAGCAGCTCGCCGCTTTGTTTGCCGTCGCGCGGCAGCTCCTGGCCATCCTCGCCGACGATCTTCATGTCGACGCCGTAGACGGCGCGGCCCTGCTTGGCCTGCACCATCATCTGCTCTTCGCGGCTTAAGGACTGGTGCTTGGGCTTGAGCGTGCACACCGTGCCCAGCGGGCTCATCTCGGTCATGCCCCAGGCGTGCAGCACCTGCACGTCGTAGCGCTCCTGGAAGGCGCGCATCATCGCCGGCGGGCAGGCCGAGCCGCCGATGACGGTGCGGCGCATGGTGCTGAACTTCAGGTCGTTGGCCTCGACATGGGTCAGCAGCCCCTGCCACACGGTCGGCACGCCGGCCGAGACGGTGACGCCCTCGCTCTCGAACAACTCGTGCAGGCTCTTGCCGTCGAGGTGCGGGCCGGGAAAGACGAGCTTGGCGCCGACCATGCACGCCGCATAGGGCAGGCCCCAGGCGTTGACGTGGAACATCGGCACCACCGGCAGGATGACGTCGCGCGCCGAGCAGTTCAGGCTGTCGGGCAGCGCCGCGGCATAGGTATGCAGCACGGTCGAGCGGTGGCTGTACAGCGCGCCCTTCGGGTTGCCGGTGGTGCCCGAGGTGTAGCACAGCGAGCTGGCGGTGTTTTCGTCGAAGCTCGGCCAGCTGAAGTCGGGCGAGGCGCTTTCGATCAGTTCTTCGTAGCACAGCAGGTTCGGCACCTTGCTCTGCACCGGCATGTGCGCGCGATCGGTCATCGCAACGAAGGCCTTGATGGTCTTGACCCGCCCGGCGATGGCTTCGACCAGCGGCAGGAAGGTCAGGTCGAAAAACAGCACCTGGTCTTCGGCATGGTCAGCGATCCACACCACCTGGTCGGGGTGCAGCCGCGGGTTCAGCGTGTGCAGCACCGCACCGCTGCCCGACACCGCGTAGTACAGCTCCATGTGGCGGTAGCCGTTCCAGGCCAGCGTGGCGATGCGTTCACCGAACTTCACGCCGCGCTCGGCCAAGGCATTGGCCATGCGGCGCGAGCGCTCGGCCAGCTGGCGGTAGCTCTGGCGGTGTAGATCGCCTTCGACGCGGCGCGAGACCACCTGCTGTTCGCCATGGTGACGCTCGGCGTGCACCAGCAGGTTCGAGATCAGCAGCGGCTGCTGCATCATTTGTCCGTTCATGATTGGTTCCGTTCGAAAGTGGAGTCGTGAAATGGGCTTGGCGCAGGGCTCAAGCGACCTTGGGCGTACCCGTGCCCAGGCTGTCGGTCTCGGCAGCGACCGCCACCGTGGCGAGGCGCTGCTTGTCGCCTTCATAGCTGCGCGAAGCCAGCAGGAAGAAGACTGCGGCCAGCGCGCCGAACACCGGGATCACCGTCATCGCGCTCGCCAGCCCGAGGCTGTCGGACAGCATGCCGACGATGAAGGGCCCCGCCGCCAGCCCGAACAGGTTCTGGAACAACGCCAGCACCGACGCGCCGGTGGCACGCACGCCGGGGTGGATGACGTCGATGACGATCGCCGACACCGGCCCGACGCTGCAGGTCATCAGGAAGCCGCCGAGCGCGATCAGCGCAAACTGCGACGACAGGCTCAGGCCGGCCGAGCCGGTGGCCGCGAAGGTGGGCAGCAGCACGAGCATCGCGGCGACGCAGATCGCGGCCATGACGAACAGCTTGAAGCGCGGGCGGCGCGAACCGGCGCGGTCGACCATGTTGCCCCAGAACACGCTGCCGATGGCGCCGACCAGCACCACCATGGCCGCACGCACCGCCGCCTGCTCCGGCGGCAGGCCGTGGAAGCGGTTGAGGAAGCTGGGCAACCACGACCACACCGCCGACACCACCACCAGCTGCGCGGCGCCGCCCAGGCAAACCCAGAGCATCGTGCGCGACTTGACCATGGAACGGGCGACGAACGCGACCGTGCTGCCAGTGGAGCGCGTGGCCTCGTCCAGCGCCGGCGTCAGCGCCACCGTCTTGTAGTCGCGCACCTTCAGGTACAGCAGCGCCAGCACCAGGCCGGGAAAGCCGACGACCCCGAACGCCGCCTGCCAGCCCCATCGTGCGGCGATCAGCCCGCCGAGCAGTACGCCAAGCACCGAACCGACCGAGGCCGTGGCAAAGAACGCCGCCAGTAGTGTGCCGCGCATGCGCGCCGGGAACACGCTGGCGATCAGCGCCGCGCCGACCGAACCGTAGCCGGCCTCGCCGAGGCCGACGACGGCGCGCGCTGCCAGCAGCTGGCCGTAGTTGCGCGTGAACATGCACGAGATCGACGCCAGGCTCCAGGCGGTGGCCATGACGACGATGCTCTTGACGCGGCTGGCGCGGTCGGCGATCAGTGCCACCGGCAGCGCGCCCAGCGCCACCGTCACCGAGACGATGGACACCAGCGCGCCGAGCTGCTTGTCCGACAGGCCCCAGTCGGCCTTCATGTACGGGAACAGCGAGACGATGACCTGGCGGTCGATGTAGTCGAAGAGCATCAGCGCCAGCGTCATCGCGAAGGCGAACCAGGCCGGGCCGCGCCCGATCAGGTAACTGTCGTCTCCGCCCGCACGATCACTCGGCGGCAGGTAGGTGGCCATGGCTGTCGGCTCCGGGTCAGGGCACGAGCACGGTCGCGCCGACCGTGCTGCGCGATTCAAGGGCGCGGTGCGCCGCGGCGGCATCGGCCAGCGCGAAGCTCTGCTTCGGCTCGCCGACGATCTTGCCGGAGCGGACCAGGCCGAACAGCTCGTCGGCCATGGCCAGCATGTGCGCGCGCGGCGTGGCGTAGTGGATCATCGCCGGGCGCGTGACCCAGATCGAGCCCTTCACCGCCAGCAGCGTGGTGTCGATGACCACCGGGCCGGAGGTGGTGCCGTTGCTGACCAGCGTGCCGCGCAGCTGCAGGCTGTCGAGCGAGGCCATCAGCGTGTCCTTGCCGACCGAGTCGTAGACCACCGGCACACCCTTGCCGCCGGTGATCTCGCGCACGCGCTTCGGGATCTCGAATGTCAATTCTTCGGGCGTCATGCCGCCAGTGACGATGGTGTGCGCGCAGCCGTGCGCACGAGCGACCTCGGCCTTGGCCTCGGTGCTGACGGTGCCGATCATCGTCACGCCGATGGCGCGGGCCCACTGGCAGGCCACCAGGCCGACACCGCCGGCCGCGGCGTGGTACAGGATGGTCTCGCCGCCCTGCAGCGGATGCACCTGGCGGAACAGGTACTGCGCCGTCATGCCCTTCATCATCAGCGCCGAGGCCGTGCGGTCCGACACATCGGCCGGCAGCGGGATCAGCACCTCGGCCGGCATCAGGCGCACATCCGAATAGGCGCCCTGCGGACCGAGCAGGTAGCCGACGCGATCGCCGACCTTGATGTCGTCGACCCCCTCGCCGACCGCTTCGACCACGCCGACGGCGTCCGATCCGAGCCCGTTGGGCAGCGGCATCGGGTAGCGGCCGGTGCGGAAATAGATGTCGATGAAGTTCACGGCCACGTAGGTGTGGCGCACGCGCGCCTGGCCCGGGCCGGGCGGGCCGACCTCGACGTTTTCGAGCTTGAGGACCTCGGGACCACCGGTCTCGTGCAAGCGGATGGCTCTGGACATTTGAATTTCTCCTGTGGAAGCTGCAGCGTCAGACCGGCCGGTCGCCGATGATCCCGGCGCGCTCGAGCTTGCGCACGGCGGGGAAGAAGTCATCCACCGCGTAGTGCTGGGTGCTGCGGTTGTCCCAGATCGCGACGCTGTTCGTGCGCCAGCGAAAGCGCACCTGGTATTCGGGGATGGCCGCCTGGGAAATCAGGTAGTGCAGCAGCTGTGCCGCACCGGGCGCGTAGTCCTGCCCATAGCGCACGCGATCGGTCGTGTGGAAGTTGCTGAAATGGGTCGTGAACGAGTTGACGAACAGCACCTTCTCGCCGGTTTCGGGATGCGTGCGCACGACCGGGTGCTCGGCGTCGGGGTACTGGGCCTTCAACGCCAGGCGCTTGGCCATAGGCAGCGCCGCACCGAAGCTGGCCTCGATGCTGTGCCGGGCGCGCAGGCCGTCGATCTGCGTCTTGACCTGCTCGGGCAGCTTCGCATAGGCCTGGACCATGTTCGACCAGATCATGTCGCCGCCGACCGGCGGGCATTCGACGCAGCGCAGCACCGCACCCATCTGCGGGCACTCGCGCCAGGTGGTGTCGCAGTGCCAGGCGTTCTCGTACTGCAGGTGGCGCGTGTCGGCACCCTTGTAGATGCGCACCAGGCCCGGGTGCTCGGGGTCGCTGCCGACCACCGGATGATCCTCGAGCGGGCCGAAGCGCCGCGCGAAGGCGACATGTTCGGCGCGCGAGAAGTGCTGGTCACGCAGGAACAGCACCTTGTGCTTCAAGAGCAGCGCGCGGATCTCCTCGAACAGTGCGTCGTCGCGAGACGCGTCGCCGAGGTCGACGCCGGAAATTTCGGCGCCCAGGCTGCAGGTCAGCGGCTCGACCTTGATCGAGTCGTGGCGCGCGCTGGCGCGGACAGTGGCCGTTGGAGCCGACATCGCTTGTCTCCTTGCTTCTTGTCGATCGAAATCACGCGGTCACTGGCAGCGACGACAGGCGCGCGATGAACTCGTCGGCACGCGGCCATTCGCCGTAGCCCGAGGCCGGGTTCAGGTGGCCGACTTCGCCGAGGTCGACGAGCTCGCTGCCCCAGGCCTTCGCCAGGTCGACAACACGCTCGTAACTCGCGAGCGGGTCGTTGCGGCTCGCACCGACGATGCTGCGAAACGGCAACCGCGCGCGCGGCACCGGCAGCCAGCCGCTGGCGCGCAGCGCGTCCAGCGTCGGGTAGCCCTCCGGCATCGGCGTGCTCGAAGTCCGGCGGCGCGGCGAGCAGCGCGCCGTGCACCGCACGCTGCGTGCGCTGCGCCCAGTGCGCCACCATGATGCAGCCGCCGCTGTGGGCGACGATCACCATCGGGCCGCTGACCGACCGGGCCACGCGTTCGATCGCCGCCACCTTGGTGGCGCAGTCGAGGTCGTCGCGACCCATCGGCGGCACGCTCGCCACCGGCCGGCCGGCCGCGCGCAGCCGCGCCTCGAGCAGCGTCTGCCAGTGCTGCTCGACATGGTCGCGCAGCCCCGGGACGATCAGCACGGTGGCTTCGCTCATCGCCGGACTCAAGCGACCTTGCGCAGGTAGCCCTGATGCCCACCCTTCGGGTTGGGTGCGAAGCCGTTCGCGGCCAGCGTCTCTTCGACGGTGTCGTAGAACACGCCGATCTTGCAGATCTCGCGCGCTTCCTTGCCGGTGGCGACCTCGCGGCCGAACTCGCGCGACATGCGCACCAGCTGCTCGATCTGCTGCACCGTCGTCATCTTCGCGGTGCGCGACTGGTTCCACAGGTTGTCCTCGATGCCGCAGCGCACGTGCAGGCCCATCGCCATGCCCATCATGTTGATCGGCAGCACGTTGCGCATGCTGCTCTCGACCGTCAGCACGGCGCCGTCGGGCGTCGCACGCACGAAGTTGGCCAGGCTGTAGATCGTCGGCTGGTCCATGCCGCCGCCGATCGCCACCCAGTTGCACACCAGCGGGCCCTTGTAGATGCCGCGGCGCATCAGGCGCTCGACCGTCTCGAAGCTGTTGATGTTGTAGAACTGGAACGCGCTCTGGATGCCCTTGGCGGACAGGCGACGCACGTGCTCTTCGAAGAAGCTTGGCGCCGACGGCACGATCATGTTCGAGTAGGCGGCGAAGTTCTCCGGCTCGGCCAGCGAGGTGCCGGCGATATCCCGGTAGTCGAACTGTTCGGCGACGTTCATCATCGTGGTGTTCACCGTGACCGTCACCTGGTCGGGCGTCGGCTCGAGCTCGGCGAGCATGTGACGCGTGTCGTCGGACAGCCACTTGGCCGCAGAGCCTTCGGTCTCGGGAGCGAAGGAGATCGAGCCGCCGACCTGCAGGATCATGTCCGGCACGGCCTTGCGGATGCCGGCGAGCAGTTCGTTGAACATGGACAGGCGCTTGCTGCCCTTGCCGTCGGCCTCACGCACATGCACGTGCAGCACGGTGGCGCCGGCGTTGTAGCAGTCGACCGCCTTCTGGATCTGGGCCTCCATCGAGACCGCGATGTCCTCGGGGAAGTCCGAGGGAATCCATTCGGGGCCGTAGGGGGCGGCGGTGATGACCAGCTTGGCCTGGTTTTCGGGGAAGAGCGAACCGTCGAGGAAGTTCATGGTGGATCCTTGTGGAGTGAGCGGAAATTGATCAGTAGGTGGCTTCGCCGATGATCCCGGCGCGTTCCATCTTGCGGTGGCACGGCGGGTAGTCCATCACCGCGTAGTGCTGGGTGCTGCGGTTGTCCCACATGGCCATGCTGTTCGGCTTCCAGCGCCAACGCACCTGGTACTCGGGGATCTGCGCCTGGCTGATCAGGTACTGCAGCAGCTGGCTGGCGCCCGGCGCGTAGTCCTGGCCGACGCGCACGTTGTCGGAGGTGTGGAAGTTGGTGAAATGCGTCGTGAAGGCGTTGACGAAGAGGATCTTCTCGCCGGTCTCGGGGTGCGTGCGCACCACCGGGTGCTCGGCATCCGGAAACTGCGCGTGCAGTGCCAGGCGCTTGTCGACCGGCATCGCCGCGCCGAAACTGGCCTCGATGCTGTGGCGCGCGCGCAGACCGGCGATCTGCGTCTTGATGTGCTCGGGCAGCCTCTCGTAGGCCAGCGCCATGTTGGCCCACATCGTGTCGCCGCCGACCGGCGGGCATTCGACGCAGCGCAGCACGCAGCCGAAGGGCGGCTTTTCGCGCCAGGTGGCGTCGGTATGCCAGCTGTTCTCGTAGCGGTCGTTCGGCTGCTCGGGCGACTTGTAAATGCGCACCAGGCCGGGGTTCTCGGGGTCGCTGCCGGCCACCGGGTGGTCTTCCAGCTCGCCGAAGTGGCGCGCGAAGGCCACGTGCTCGGCGCGCGTGATGTCCTGGTCGCGGAAGAAGAGCACGCGGTGCTTCAGCAGCAGCGCGCGGATCTCGGCCACCAGCGCGGGGTCGCGCGAGGCGACGCCGAGGTTGACATTGCTCAGCAGCGCACCAATGCTGCAGGTCAGCGGCTCGACCTTGATCGAGTCGACCAGCGCGGCGGCGCGAACGACGGCGGGGGCTGCGGAAAGGGTGGTGCTCATGGTGCGGTGTCTCCTGTTTGACGAGGCTGGCATCAGGCCGCCTTCGATGTGCAGAAGTCTGCGCCTGCCAGGCGCCGCTCGCCCCCCCATCGTAGAGGGGGCGACCCCCTACCCCCTAGTTTGCAACTTGGGTTGGAGCCATCCGACGATGCGTGCGTGACGTTGCGGGCATGTCGGCATGCCGTCCCGGCGCCTGCGATGACGGTCGCGCCTGCCCCTTGCCATCTCGTGCTTGCCCAGCAGCACCGGACAATGCCATCCTCCAGACAGCGCGCCCTGAAGAGGTTCAAGAGATGAAAACAGCCCAAGCCGCTGGCATTGCCACACTGATCCCGGATGGAGCGACGCTGATGATCGGCGGCTTCATTGGCGCGGGCACGCCGCAACGGCTGATCGAGGAACTCGTACGGCGGGGCCGCCGTGACCTGACCGTCATCGCCAACGACACCGCGCGCCCGGGCGTCGGCATCGGCAAGCTCATCGACGCCCGGCTCGTGCGCCGGGTCATCACCAGCCACATCGGCACGAACCCGGAAACACAGCGCCAGATGATTGCCGGGGAGATTCAGGTCGAGCTGGTGCCGCAGGGCACGCTCGTCGAGCGCATCCGCGCCGGAGGCTTCGGACTGGGCGGCGTGCTCACGCCCACCGGCGTGGGCACCCTCGCCGCCGAGGGCAAGCGCACGATCGAGATCGATGGGCGCACGTTCCTGTTGGAACTGCCATTGAAGGCCGACTTTGCGCTGATCAACGCCCGGCGCGCAGACTACCTCGGCAACCTCGAATACGCGCTGACGTCGCGCAATTTCAACCCCGTCATGGCCATGGCGGCGCAGGTCGTGGTCGCCGAAGCCGAGGACGTGGTGCCCGTGGGCGTGATACCGCCCGATGCGGTCATGACACCGCATGTGCTCGTGCACTACCTGATCAGCAAGGAGCGCGTCAATGGATGACAAGGACATCATCGCCCGCCGTGTCGCGCAGGAACTGCGTGACGGCCAACTCGTGAACCTCGGCATCGGCCTGCCGACGCTCGTCGCCCACCACTTGCCGAGACGGCGTGAAGGTGTTCTTTCAATCCGAGAATGGACTGATCGGCATGCTGCCGCTGCCCGAGGAAGGGTTTGCCTGGGCGGATCTGACGGACGCTGGCGGCCGGCCGGTCGGTGCCGGGCCGGGCGCCTGTGCGATCGACTCCGCGATGTCGTTCGGGCTGATCCGCGGCGGGCATCTCGACGTGACGGTGCTCGGTGGCCTGCAGGTGGACGAACAAGGCCATCTCGCGAACTGGCTGGTGCCGGGGGTCATGGTGCCGGGAATGGGCGGGGCGATGGATCTCGTGACCGGCGCCAGACGGGTCATCGTCGCGATGACGCACACCGCCAAAGGCGCGTCCAAACTGGTCAAGCGGTGCTCGCTGCCGCTGACCTCGGTTCGCCGTGTCGACCTGATCGTCACCGAGATGGCGGTCATCGAACCCACCGACGCTGGGCTCGTGCTTCGCGAGACCGCACCGGGCGTGACGGTCGAGCAGGTCCTTCGGGCCACCGAAGCGCGACTGCAGGTGCCCGAGGCAGTGGCAAGCATGAGCGGCTGAAGGCCCGAACGGCTTGCTCCCTGGAGCAAGCTCGGCATGCCTTGAACGGGACCTCCGGTGGGCGCGCAGGCGCCGCTACCGAGGCCGCCGGCACGCCCTCGTCGCAGTCGGCCAGCGCCGACTGAGACGCTGACCTGTCGGCATCACCGACGCACCGCTGCGATCAGAACACGTGCCGGATGCCGAGTTCGGCACCACTCGAGTTGTTGCCGCGGCTCAGCGCCGAGCCGGTGGCTGACACACCGAAGCCGGTGTTGGTGTTGTCGATCGTGCCGTAGGTGCTGTACAGCGCCGTGCGCTTGGACAGGTTGTAGTCCGCGCCGACGGCGAACTGATTGGCCTTGTTGCCGTCTGCGATGCCGCTTTGCTTGACCTGGCCGTAGCTGGCCTTGAAGTTCCACTGGCCAATCGGCGCTGCAACGCCAATGAACCAGTTGTCCTGCTTGGCGGCGCCGGCGGCCAGGCCGCTGATGTCGATCGAACCGTAGAAGCCCGAAACCTTGGCGACGCCGAAGTTCCAGGACCCGCCGAGGTTCCAGTTGGAGAACGTGACAAGACCCGCGGTGTCGAGGTCGGTGTCGCCGTAGGCCGCAGCCGCGTCGAACGGACCCGCGGCGTAGCCGATGCGCCCGCCGACGTACTTGTTGCCCGGCGCGTTCTCGCCGGCCGCCACCATCACCTGGCCGTACAAGCCCGGCCCGAAGACGCCGTTGGGCAGGATGTACTGCACCGTGTTGTTGGCTCGCACCAGCGTGGCGTAGGCGGCGCCCGCACCGGCAATCGCGCGGATTTCCGCCGAGATGAAGAGGTTGCCGGCCGAGCCTACGCCCTGGACGCCGAAGGGGTCGAAGACGCCAATGTTCCAGAAGGTTGGCGTGTAATCGCGCCCCAGCCGGATCTCGCCCCAGGGGTTCGACAGACTCACTGTCGCGCGGCGCGTGAACAAGAATGCATTTTGCGGCTGGGCAGCCGAGGTGCCGTTGCCGAAACTGGGGCCGCCGCGACCAGTGTCTGGACCAATCGCGCCTTCCAGCCAGAAGCCGGCCTTGAGCCCACCGCCGAGGTCTTCGACGCCGCGGAAGCCCAGCCGGCTGGCGGACATGCCGTCCTGGGCCAACTGGTAGGTGGCGTCGTCGTTCTTCACGTAACGCAGGCTCAGGTCCACGACACCGAAGGCGGTGACCGACGATTGCGCCGACGCGGCGCCGGCGAAGCCGCAAAGCATGGCGAGCGCGATAGGTGACTTGCTCATCTTCATGACAATTTCCCTTGCATGCGGGGTCTCGCTATCGGGAGTCGAGCAGCCCGAGGATGCGCGCGCGCTGCACCACCTGCTTGCGCGTTCCCGCGTCGAGCTTGGCGAACAGGTTCTTCATGTGCCACTTGATCGTCGCTTCGCCCACCTGCATGGCCAGCCCGATCTCCTTGTTCGACAGGTTGCGCGCCAGCAGTTCCAGCACCTCGCGCTCCTTGGGTGTCAGCGCCATGCTCGGGTTGGAACGCAGACGGGCGGCCTCCGGCGCGGCCGGCGGCGCGCGCATTGGCGCCGCCAGCGGCCCGGCCCGGCCCGGCTCGCCGCCGGCCGCGCTGCGCAGCGCCTGGCGTGCCCAGTCGCCGAGGGCGGGATGGGCGTCGTCGAGGACACGCTGCAAGCCGTAGGTCTGCGCCAGGTCGGCGGCCTCACGCAGCAGGCCGAGCGACTTTTCGCCGCAGCGGTCGAGCACGAAGGCACGCAGCCCCAGCAGCTCGATGTGCAGCCGCCCCTGCTTCAGTTCCTGGGCCAGCGCATCGGCACGCGCCAGCGGTTCGAGCGCCCGGCGCCAGTCCTGCGCCGCGATCGCGGCATGGCCGTGAGCCAGTTCGCGCAGCACCTCGACGCTGCGCCGCCACAGCCGCCCTGAGGGGCTGCCGGCATCGGCGAGCAGGGCGTCGATCTGCGCGCACAGTTCGCGGCAGGTTTCGGGTCGGAAGCGGCGCGCATGCAGCCGCACCTGGTCCGTCAGGCTGGCGACGCACAGGCGCGGCAGGCGGCGCGCCACGCCCACCGCATGCAGCGCGCCCAGCAGTTCGAGCGCGCGGTTCTCCGCGCCTTCGGCCACCGCGATGCGCGCCATCGTGCGGTAGCCGAGCAACACGGTCTCCGGCAGGCCGCTGCGCTCGAGCACGTCCAGCCGGTTGGCCAGCAGCGCCGTGGCCTCGGCCGGCTGGTCGCGCTCCCACACCGCGGCGGCCAGCAACGCCGCCAGCATCGTCGCGAAGGGGCTGCGTCGGCCCAGGTCGGCCTCGGCCTGCGCCAATGGCGGGCGCAGCAGCTTGGCGGCCAGCTGCACCTGCCCTTCCCACAGGTAACTGAGGCCGACGATGAAATCGCCCCAGCGGCTGAGATAGCCCATCGTCGGGTTCAGCTCGCTGCGCTGCTCGCGTTGCTGGCGCAGTCGCGCCAGTGCGGGCTCGCCATCGAGCAGCGCGCGGAAGGCCGAGCGATTCGCGTGGATCTTGCGCAGCAGCGGGTCGCGCAACGGCGGGTCGTCGGCCCAGGGGTCGTGCAGCTCGGCGAATCGGTCGGGGTCGTCGGCGAAGACCGCGGCGCCGCTGAGGATCAGCGCACACTCGCATTGCAGCGCATCGTCGACCCCGGGCTGCGCCAGGATGCGGGCCACCAGCCGGCCGGCCTCGTCGTGGCGATCGCTCAGGCCCAGTGACCAGGCGGCCGCCAGCAGCAGCCGCGGCCGCCGGTCCACCTGCTCGGCCGGCAGACGGCCCAGCCATTCGAGCACGCTGCCCTGCCCGCCGCGCGTCATCAGCGATTCGTAGAGGCTGCGCTCGGCAAGTTCATAGGCGCGGTCGTTCTGACCCGCCCTCCAGGCATGGCCCGCCGCGGACTCCAGCAGGCCGTGCGCCGCCAGCCAGTCGGCGGCCCGTGCGTGCACGGTCGCGCGCTCGGTCGCGGGCAAGGCGGCGAAGCGTTCGCGCAGCACATCGCGCGCCAGGCTGTGCATGCGCAGCCATTCGCTGCCTTCCGCGGCGACGAAGACCGGTGTGTCCCGCGACAGCCGGATCAGGCGCTCGCCGGCGTCGGCCGACTCCAGCAGGGCGTCACAGAGGCCGGCATGCAGGTGGTCGAGGATGGCAATGCGCGTCAGGAAGCCGAGGTCGGCCGGATCGAGGTTGGCCAGCAGCAGGCCGATGAAATGCTCGCGGAACGCATCGCCCTGCGCGCCGGGCACGGTGGCAGGCACCGGCGCCGTGCCGCCACTGCCCATCGCCGACAGCGCCAGTTGCAGCCCCAGCGGCCAGCCTTCGGTCAGGTCGTGCAGGCGCGCGGCGGCATCGGGGTCGAAGCGTTCGCCCAGGCGCTTGTGCACCAGGTCCAGCGTCTCGTCGAGTTGCAGGCGCAGTTGTGTCGGCCCGACCACCGCGCACTGCCCGTAGTCGATGAGGTCGTCGATGTCGATGTGGCAGTCGGCACGCGCCGCGACCACCGCACGCAGGTTGGGCGGCAGGTTGCGCAGCAGGTAGGCCAGCGCCTCCAGCGAGGCGCCCGGCAGCCGCTCGGCCTCGTCGACGAACAGCACCACGTCCAGCGCAGTCTGCGCCACCTCGGCCAGCCAGGCGGTGATGCCCTCCAGGCCTGTCGCAGCCGACGCTTCGAGCAGCGTGTGGCCGAAGCTGGGCCGGCCTGCGCCCGTGCGCACGGCCAGCGCCAGCGCCTGGACCAGGCGTTGCGGGCTGTCCTGGGGTTGCGCCAGCATCCAGGCGACCACGGCACCGTGGGCCAGATGCTCCCTTCGCCACTGCGCCAGCAGCGAGGTCTTGCCGAAGCCGGCGGGCGCCTGCACCAGGATGACCGGGTGGTCGCGCAGCCGTTCATCGCCCGACAACAGGCGCGTGCGCGTCACCAGATGGCGCGGCACCCGCGGCGGCGTGACCTTGAGCAGCAGGTCGTCCGCAGGGCCGGCGCCGGCCTCGGGCAGGGAGGTGGACATCAGCGTGTGGCCAGCCCGGATTTCAACCACCGGGCCTGCGAATCGGAGCAGTCGGGCAGGCCATGGGCGATCGTAACCCTGGGCCGTGCGGTCCGAATACCGGGCGATCCCCCTCCTCGCGAGTAGGTCCGGCGCCGACCGCCGCACCTACGATTTCTTCGATCGCCCGGCGGTCGGCACTCTGCAGACGCCGACCTGCCCTCACCTGTTGCCCCTGGAGACACCCCATGTACCGCCATCTGCTGGTTCCCATCGACAGCTCCGACCTGTCCATCGACGTGGTCGGCAACGCCGTCGGCCTGGCGCGCTCGGTCGGCGCGCGCATCACCTTTTTCCATGCCGTGGCCGACCCCGGCCGCTCGCTGCTCGGCGACGCCGAGATCCTGCGCCTGGTCGACCCGGCCGACCACGCCTATGCCTTCGCCGGCAAGGCGCGCGAACTGCTGGCCAAGGCCGAAGCTGCCGCACGCGCCTTCGGCGTGCCTTGCGATTCGAAGCATGCGGTCAGCGACAAGCCGGCCGCCGCCATCGTCGAGGCCGCACACGGCAGCGGCTGCGACCTGATCTTCATGGCCTCGCACGGACACCGCGGCAAGCTGGGCATGGCGCTGGTCTCCGAGACACTGAGCGTGCTGGTGAATGCCGGGCTGCCGGTGCTGGTGTCGTCCACCGGCGAACCCAAGGCACCGGCTCACGCCATCGGCGTCATCCGCGACGAACACCGCTCGCTGGCCGCGGTGCTGCATGCCTGGATGCATGCGTTGGCCGCCGCGCGCCATGCCGGCACCGCCGCCGAGGCGGTGCTGATGCGCGCCATCGTGCGCTATGTCCAGGCCTTCCCGCTGGCGCTGCACCACCCGAAGGAAGACCAGCACCTGTTCAAGCGCCTGCGCGAACGCACCAGCGAGGTCAACGCCGAACTCGACGAACTCGAACGCCAGCATCAGCGCGACCACCAACTCGTGGCCGAACTGGCGACGATGGTCGAGGCGCTGGCGTCCTGCCAGGACGCGCCGGCCGCGCTGGCCGCGACGCGCGCGCTGGAGCCAGCGGTGCAGGCCTATGCCAGCTTCCTGTGGGACCACATGGGGCGCGAGGAAGGCGTGATCCTGCCGGCGGCACAGCGCCACCTGAACGAGGCCGACTGGGCGGACATCGACGCCGCATTCCGCAAGAACCGCGACCCGCAGTTCGGCGGCGACAGCGAAAAGGAATACCGCCAGCTGTTCTCGCGCATCGTCAACGCCGCGCCCGGCTGGCATTCCGGCCAAGGCACAGCGCAGGCGCACACGCCGATGGCTTGAGCCCCACCCGCAGCCCCCCTGCCAAGAGGGGGGCTCCGCGAGACCCCGACTTCGAGAATTCTGCTGCCGACGGTGACGCTGTACGCGCACCCGGCAGTGCTGCAAACGGCGCAGCCGGACCACCTGAAGATCCTCGACGACGAGGCTTGCGTCCGACGCAGACCCACAACCGCAATCCATCCAAGACCATGAAAACCATCCGCCCCTTCTCCTTCGTCCGCCCGGGCCGCACGGCGCACCGGGTCACCGCCATCGCCGTCGCCGCGCTGGCCTGCGCGATCGGCGCGGACCACGCGCAAGCCTTCGAATTCGAGACGGGCGACCCCGACCTGAGCGTGCGCTGGGACAACACGGCGCGGGTGAACTTCGGCATGCGCACCGAGCAGCGCGACGACCTGATCGGCAACAACCAGCTCTACGACGAAGGTACCTACAGCTTCGACCGCGGCGATCTGGTCGCCGCGCGCGTCGACTGGTTCAGCGAACTCGACATCGCCTACCAGAAGCGCTTTGGCGGGCGCATCAGCGCACAAGCCTGGTACGACGGCGCCTACGGCACCTACGGGCGCTCCAACCCGCGCTTCGCGTCGATCGCCAGCTACGTCGACAACAAGTACAGCGACTACACACGCGACCTGTACCGCGGCGTCGACGCCGAGTTCCTCGACGCCTTCGTCTTCGGCCGCTTCGACCTGGGCGAGACGCCGCTGACGGTCAAGCTCGGCCGGCACACGCTGTACTGGGGCGAGTCGCTGTTCGTCAACGGCAACCTGAACAGCATCGCCTACGCGCAGAACCCGCTCGACCTGCAGAAGGGCTTTGCCACCCCGGGTGCCGAGGCCAAGGAACTGTTCCGCCCGCTGAACCAGATCTCGGCGCAGGCCGCAGTCACCGACGAACTGACGCTGATGGCGCAGTACTACTTCGAGTGGGACTCGTTCCGCTTCCCCGAAGGCGGCACCTTCCTCGGCCCGGTGGACTTCGCATTCCGTGGCCCGCAGCGCCAGTTCCTCGGCCTGGCGCCGAACGGGGCCCCCATCTTTGCCGCCAACGGCGGCAACATCGACCCCGACAACATGGGCGACTGGGGCATCGGCGCACGCTGGAGCCCGCAGTGGCTGGACGGCACGCTGGGCTTCTACTACCGCAACTACAGCGACAAGCTGCCGCAGCTGCTGCGTACCGTGGGCGGCCTGAACGGTCAGTACAACCTGATCTACGGGGACAACATCAGCCTGTACGGCATCAGCCTGGCGAAGAACGTCGGCGGCGTCAGCGTCGGCGCCGAGCTGTCCTACCGCAGCAACACACCGCTGAACGCGCAGGTGCTGGGCAATGCCACGGCCGCCGGCGTGCTGCCGGGTGGCGAAACCGCCGGCCCGCGCGGCAACACCGCCAACGGCCTGGTCAACGTGCTCGGCGTGATCCCCAAGACCGAACTGTTCGACGCCGCCACCTGGGCCGGCGAACTGGTGTGGGCGCACCTGGTGTCGGTGAAGAGCGGCGCCAACCTGTTCCAGGGCGAGGGCTACGCGCCCTGTCTGTCCGTGGCCAACGGCGGCGTCCGGGCGCGCGATTGGGGCAAGTGGGACGGCTGCACCACCAGCAACTACGTCGGCATGTCGGCCGCGTTCACGCCGACCTGGTACCAGGTGTTCCCCGGCGTGGACCTGTCGGCGCCGCTGGCCGTCTTCGGCGGCCTGTCCGGCAACGCGCCGACCGTGTTCGGCGGCAACCAGGGCAACGGCAACTACAGCATCGGCCTGGCCGCCGACGTGTACCAGAAGTACCGCTTCGACCTGAAGTACATCGACTACTTCGGCCGCCTCACTGCAAACGCCGCCGGCACTGCGGTCGACACACAGAACGGCTTCACCTCGCTGCTGAAGGACCGCGGCTCGCTCTACCTGACCTTCAAGACCACTTTCTGATCCTCAACCGATACCGGAGACGACAAATGAAATTCCAACGCAATCTGCTCGCCGGCCTGATGGCCGGCCTCGTCGGCAGCCTGTCCCAGGCCGCCATCACCGCCGAACAGGCCAAGACCCTCGGCACGACACTGACCGGCGTCGGTGCCGAGAAGGCTGCCAACAAGGACGGCACGATCCCCGCGTACAGCGGCGGGTTGACCGCGGCCCCGGCCGGCTACAAGGCCGGCGACGGCATCCGCCCGAACCCCTATGCCAGCGACAAGCCGCGACTGACGATCGACGGCAAGAACATGGCGCAGCATGCCGACAAGCTGACCGAAGGCACGAAGGCGCTGCTGCAGCAGTACCCGAGCTTCCGCGTCGACGTCTACCCGACGCAGCGCAGCGTGGCCTTCCCGAAGTTCGTACTCGACAACACCGCGAAGATCGCGCTGACGGCCAAGACCGGCAACGCGGGGCGCTCGATCGAAGGCGCGCACGCCGGCTTCCCGTTCCCGATCCCCAAGGACGGCTACGAGGCAATGTGGAACCACCTGGTGCGCTTCAACGGCCAGGCCTACGAATCGAAGTACCGCAACCTGACGGTCGACGCCAACGGCCGCGCCACGCTGGCCACCGAAGGCATCAGCGTGCAGGAGTATCCATACTGGGACCCGAGCAAGACCAGCGCCGAGACCTACTGGCGCATCAAGCTGACCTACACCGCTCCGGCGCGCCGCGCCGGTGAGGCGCTGCTGATCGTCGACCCGATCGACATCGGCGCCAAGGAACGCCGCGCCTGGAGCTACCTGCCCGGCCAGCGCCGTGTCAAGGTGGCGCCCGACTTCTCCTTCGACACGCCGAACCCCGGCACCGCCGGCGGCAACACCTTCGACGACATCTTCATCTTCAACGGCTCGATGGACCGCTACGACTTCAAGCTCGTCGGCAAGAAGGAGATGTTCGTGCCCTACAACGCCTATGCAGCGGTGTACGGCGCGAAGCAGGACGACCTGCTCAAGCCCAACCACCTGAACCCCGACCTGGTGCGCTGGGAACAGCACCGCGTGTGGGTGGTCGAGGCGACGCTGCGCGAGGGCAAGCGCCATGTCTACAGCAAGCGCACCTTCTACCTGGACGAGGATTCGTGGGCGGCGGTGGCTTCCGACGAATATGACGCACGCGGCCAGATGTACCGCGCCGGCTTCGCCTACATGGCCCCGAGCTATGACCTGCCGGCGCCGTACACCGACATGTTCAGCACCTACGACCTGATCGGTCGCACCTATTCGCTGACCGGCTTCATCGCCGAGACCGGCGGACTGAAGCACGTCAAGCCGATGGCCGACCGCGAGTGGACCGCCGACGCGCTGGCCGGCGCGGGGGTTCGCTGAGACCGAATCGCCATTGAACGCACGAAGGCCGGGGGCGGCTTGCGATTCGTCGCAGGCGCCCGCCGGCCCTGTCGCTTCACTTGCATCGCCGGCACCCCTGGAATAGATTCGCACTCCTTCCATCCTTTGAAAGACCTTCCATGACCACCCTCAGACCGCTACTGACTGCAATGGCCCTGAGCCTGGCGCTCTCCGCAGCAGCCGTTGCCAAAGTGAACTGCAGTGACGTCAAGAACAAGAACCAGGACGAATGTGTCCGGGCGAAGGTCAACAACAACGCCAGCAACATCAACTGCAGCGACGTGAAGAACAAGAACCGGGACGAATGTGTGCGGGCGAAGGCCAACACGAACAACCGCGACATGGATGACGTCAACTGCAGCAAGGCCAACGACTCCGACGTTCGTCAGGCCTGCCGCAAAGCGAAATACTGAACGGGACGGTTGCTGGACTTCGGCATGCGCGACGAGGACCTGGATTTCCACCAACCGATCACGTTGCGCGATGGCCGGCGCGCCGTGATCCGGGTGATGCGCGCGGATGACAAGCCGCGGCTGCAAAGCGCCTTTGCGAAGCTGGACCCGCAGTCGGTCTACACCCGCTTCTTCTCCTTCCGCAAGTCGATCCCCGAGCGTGCCTTCGAGCGCATCGCCGAGATCGACTTCGTCGCTCTGGCCGGCCTGGTGGTGACGGTCGCTTCCGGCGCGGACGAGACCGTCATCGGCGGCGCCAGCTACGTCGGCCGCCACGACGCGAATGGCGCGAAGGTGGCCGAGGTGGCGTTCACGATCGAAGAGGACTTCCAGGGCCAGGGTCTGGCGAGCCGGTTGCTCGCCGCACTCGTCACGCTGGCCAGGCGCCATGGCCTCGTGCGCTTCGAGGCCGAGGTGCTGTCCGTCAATGCGCCGATGCTGGCCGTGTTCCAGCGCAGCGGATTGCCGCTGCGCCAGCGCCGCGAGAGCGGCGTGATCCATCTCGACCTCGATCTTGCGCCGCCGCCGGGCTGACCCGGCGCCACGCCCGCCACCGGTGGGCCAGGCGACACCGGGTTCGGGTGGACGCCCCTTCCCGGTCCCAACCCCGCCCTGTCCCCCCAGCCAAGAGGGGGCGTCGGCGACCTGCTGAATCGCAGAATTGCGCTCACTGTCCGGCACGACGAGCTTCGGTCTCGCAGCCAGCGTCCAGCGCGGACCCATCCCCTCAGCAGGAGACATGATGTTCAAACGATGCCTTGCATCGGCCGTGGTCGCGGCGAGTATCGCCACCATCGCCTGGGCCGCTGCCGATACCGGCTGGCGTGACGTGCTCGACACGCCAGCGCTGAAGAGCCCGCTGGCGCAGCGCGCGCTGGTCAACGGCCTGGCCCGCAGCGGCGAGCGCCTGGTCGCCGTCGGCCAGCGTGGCCATGTGCTGCTGTCCGACGACCAGGGCAAAAGCTGGCGCCAGGCCGAGGTGCCGGTCAGCTCCGACCTGGTGGCCGTGGCCTTCCCCAGCGCCGACCAAGGCTGGGCCGTCGGCCACGATGGCATCGTGCTGCGCAGCAGCGATGCCGGCGCCAGTTGGACGCGCGTGCTCGACGGTCGCCAGGCCGGCGCCCTGATGGTCGAGCACTACCGGCGCGAGGCCGCGAATGCCGGCGACGCGGCGCGTGCCGCGGCGCTGCTGAAGGAAGCCGAGCGCTTCGCCGCGCAAGGCGCCGAGAACCCCTTCCTCGACGTCGCCTTCGAGAACGCCTCGACCGGCTACCTGGTCGGCGCCTTCGGCCTGATCCTGCGCACCAACGACGGCGGCGCCAGCTGGCAGCCGCTGCTGCACGCCACCGAGAACCCGAAGGCGCTGCACCTGTACGCGGTGCGCAGCGTCGGCGGCGAGACCTACATCGCCGGCGAACAAGGCCTGCTGCTCAAGCTCGACCGTGGCACGGGCCAGTTCCGCGCCCTCGAACTGCCCTACAAGGGCACGCTGTTCGGCGCCATCGGCAACGAGCGCGCCGTGATCGTGCACGGATTGCGCGGCACAGTGCTGCGCAGCGCCGATGCCGGCCGCAGCTGGCAGACGGTGAACACCGGCCTGCAGGTCGGCCTGACGGCCAGCAGCATCGACGCGCAGGGCCGCATCGTCATCGTCAGCCAGGCCGGGCATGTGCTGCTCAGCCGCGACGACGGCGCCAGCTTCACGCTAGCCAAGACCGACAGATCAGCGCCGGCCGCGGCCGTGGCCATCATCGGCCCCTCCAGCCTGGTGGTCGGCGGCCCGCGTGGCGTGTCGCCGCTGTCGCTGCAATAAATCCCGAGACTTCTAAAGAGACACGCCATGCATGCCACCTCCACCGCCGACGACCTGCCCCTGCCGGGCGCTCTGGACACTTTCGACCCCCACAGCGGCTCGCGCCTCGAGCGGCTGGTATTCAACAACCGGCGCGCGGTCATCGTGCTGTGCGCGGTGATCACCGTGCTGCTCGGCTTCCTGGCCGCGACGCGGCTGACGCTGAACGCCAGCTTCGAGCGCATGCTGCCGGTGAGCCACCCGTACATCAAGAACTACCTGGACAACCGCAGCGAGCTGCGCGGCCTGGGCAATTCGCTGCGCATCGTGGTCGAGAACCCGAGCGGCGACATCTACGACCCGAAGTACCTGGAGACGCTGCGCAAGATCAACGACGAACTGGTGCTGACACCGGGCGTCGACCGTGCCTGGGTCAAGTCGCTGTGGTCGCCGGCGGTGCGCTGGACCGAGGTCACCGAGGAGGGTTTTCGCGGTGGTCCGGTGATGCCCGACAACTACGACGGCTCGGCCGCAGTGACCGAACAACTGCGTGGCAACATCGCGCGCTCGGGTCTGGTCGGCAGCCTGGTGGGCAACAACTACCAGTCGAGCATGATCGTCGTGCCGCTGCTCGACAAGGACCCGAAGACCGGCCAGCGCATCGACTACCGCACGCTCTCAAAGGGCATCGAAGCCATCCGCGACAAGTACGAGGTCGCGAGCGACGGCAAGACGCCGGCGGTGCGCATGCACGTCATCGGCTTCGCCAAGCTGGTCGGCGACCTGATCGAAGGCCTGTTCCGCGTGGCGCTGTACTTCGGCTTCGCCGCAGTCGTCGCCGCGGCCATCATCTACTACTACACGCGCTGCGTGCGCAGCACCACGCTGGTGCTGGCCTGTTCGCTGGTGGCGGTGCTGTGGCAGCTGGGCCTGGTGGCGGCCTTCGGCTTCGAGATCGACCCCTATTCGATCCTGGTGCCGTTCCTGGTGTTCGCCATCGGCGTGTCGCACGGCGCGCAGAAGATGAACGGCATCATGCAGGACATCGGCAAGGGCGCTCACCGGCTGGTGGCAGCGCGCTACACCTTCCGCCGCCTGTTCCTGGCCGGGGTGACGGCGCTGCTCGCCGACGCGGTGGGCTTCGCGGTGCTGATGATGATCGACATCCCGGTGATCCAGGACCTGGCGCTGACCGCCAGCATCGGCGTGGCGGTGCTGATCCTGACCAACCTGATCCTGCTGCCGGTGCTGCTGTCGTACATCGGCGTCAGCCCGGCCGCCGCCGCGCGCAGCCTGCGCGCCGACAGCGACGAGAACTACGGCCGCGGTGGCAACAAACTGTGGGTGCTGCTGGAGCGCTTCACCGAGCGGCGCTGGGCCACCGGCGCGGTGCTGGGCAGCGCGCTGCTGCTGCTGTTCGGCGTGGCCACGAGCTTCAACCTGAAGATCGGCGACCTCGATGCCGGCGCACCGGAGCTGCGTGCTGACTCACGCTACAACCGCGACAACGCCTACATCACGGCCAACTACTCGCTGTCCAGCGATACCTTCGCGGTGATCGTCAAGACCGAGAAGGAAGGCTGCCTGAAGTACGCGACGCTGGTCGAGGCCGACCGCCTGAGCTGGGCGCTGCAGCAGGTACCGGGCGTGCAGACCACGGTGTCGCTGACCAACGCGGTGCGCCAGATCACCGCCGGCAGCAACGAGGGCAGCCCGAAGTGGCTGACGATCGCACGCAACCAGGACGTACTGAACTACGGCGCGCAGCAGGCCAGCGTCAACAACCCCGACCTGTTCAACACCGAATGTTCGGTGATGCCGGTGATCGCCTACCTGGCCGACCACCGCGCCGAGACGCTCGACCGCGTGGTCCAGGCCAGCGCCGATTTCGCCGCCGCGCACGGCACGCCGGAGCGCCAGTTCCTGCTGGCCGCCGGTTCGGCCGGCATCGATGCGGCAACGAACATCGTCGTGCGCAAGGCCTGGACACAGATGCTGCTGCTGGTGTATGCGGCGGTGGCGCTGCTGTGCTTCGTCACCTTCCGCAGCTGGCGCGCGGTGGTGGTGGCGGTGCTGCCGCTGGTCGTGACTTCGTTCCTGTGCGAGGCGCTGATGGTCTGGCTGGGCATCGGCGTGAAGGTGGCGACGCTGCCGGTGATCGCGCTCGGCGTGGGCATCGGCATCGACTATGCGCTGTACCTGCTGAGCGTGCAGCTGGCGCAGCAGCGCATGGGCGTGCCGTTGCGCGAGGCCTACCGCCGCGCGCTGCAGTTCACCGGCAAGGTGGTGGTGCTGGTCGGCGTGACGCTGGCCGCAGGCGTGATCACCTGGGCCGCCAGCCCGATCAAGTTCCAGGCCGACATGGGCATCCTGCTGGCCTTCATGTTC
>CAWGOK010000008.1:0-145667 GCA_963824005.1 uncultured beta proteobacterium | reverse complement strand
CGCGCCAGGCCCACTGGAAGAAGTGGGGCCCGTACCTCAGCGAGCGCCAGTGGGGCACGGTGCGCGAGGACTACAGCGACAACGGCGACGCCTGGAACTACTTCAGTCATGACCAGGCCCGCTCGCGCGCCTACCGCTGGGGCGAGGACGGGCTGGCCGGCGTCAGCGACGACCACCAGGTGCTGTGCTTCGCGCTGGCGCTGTGGAACGGCCAGGACCCGATCCTGAAGGAGCGTGCCTTCGGCCTGGCCAACAGCGAAGGCAACCACGGCGAGGACGTCAAGGAGTACTACTTCTACCTCGACAGCACGCCGACGCACTCGTACATGAAGTACCTGTACAAGTACCCGCAGGCGGCTTATCCGTACGACGACCTGGTGCAGACCAACCGGCAGCGCGGCAAGCACGAGCCCGAGTACGAGTTGCTGGACACCGGCGTGTTCGACGGCAGCCGCTACTTCGACGTCTTCGTCGAATATGCCAAGGCTGCGCCCGAGGACCTGCTGGTGCGCATCACCGTGGTCAACCGCGGTCCCGAGGCGGCGCCGCTGCATGTGCTGCCGACGCTGTGGTTCCGCAACACCTGGTCGCAGAAGACCGGCGGCTCGAAGCCGGTGCTGAAGCAACTCGATCGTCCCGGGCCGCCCGTTGTGCATGCGCACCACACCGATCCGCTGTTCCAGGAATCGCTGAGCGACTACTACCTGCATGTCGATGCCGAGGTGCCGCTGCTGTTCACGGAGAACGAGACCAACCTTGCGCGGCTGTTCGGATCGCAGAACCCGTCGCCCTACGTCAAGGACGCGTTTAACAACCTCCTCATCCATGGCGACGCCGCCGCGGTGAACCCGGCGCTCACCGGCACGAAGGTGGCATCCCATCATGTGATCAGCGTCGCCGCTGGCGAGACGAAGATCCTGCGGCTGCGACTGAGCACCCGCATGCCAGCCAAGCCAAACAATGCCTTCACCGACTTCGACGCGGTGTTCGCGCAGCGGCTGGCCGAGGCCGATGCCTTCTATGCGGCGCTGACGCCACCGTCGGTGGCGCAGGATGCCGACCGCGCCAACGTGCTGCGCCAGGCGCTGGCCGGCATGCTGTGGACCAAGCAGTACTTCTACTACGACCTGGACCTGTGGCTCGACGAACATGGCGCCGGCGCCCGCCTGCCGGCTCAGGCGCGCCGGCAGGTACGCAACGCCGACTGGTCCCACATGTACAACGACGACATCATCTCGATGCCGGACAAGTGGGAGTACCCGTGGTACGCGGCCTGGGACCTGGCCTTCCACATGATCCCGCTGGGCATGGTCGATCCCGACTTCGCCAAGCAGCAGCTCGACCTGATGCTGCGCAACGACTACCTGCACCCCAACGGCCAGCTGCCGGCCTATGAATGGAACTTCGGCGACGTCAACCCGCCGGTGCATGCCTGGGCTACGTTCCAGCTCTACCAGATGGACAAGGAGCGGCGCGGCGGCACAGGTGACGTCGAGTTCCTGAAGTACGCCTTCTCCAAGCTGCTGGTCAACTTCACCTGGTGGGTCAACCGCAAGGACCGCGCCGGTGCCAATGTCTTCGAAGGCGGCTTCCTCGGTCTGGACAACATCGGCGTGTTCGACCGCTCGGCGCCGCTGCCCACCGGTGGCTACCTCGACCAGGCCGACGGCACCGCGTGGATGGTGTTCTTCAGCCAGCAGATGCTGCGCATCGCGGTGGAGCTGGCGCTGCACGAGCCGCTGTACGAGGAGTTCGTCGAGAAGTTCTTCCAGCACACGCTGTTCATCGCCGGCGCACTCGACCGCATGGGCGATCGGCACGACGAGATGTGGGACGAGGAGGACGGCTTCTTCTACGACGTGCTGCGCCTGCCCGACGGCGGTGCCACGCGGCTGAAGGTGCGCTCGATCGTCGGCCTGCTGCCGCTGGCCGGCATGGCGGTGTTCGAGGAGGACATCCTCGACAAGCTGCCGCACTTCCGCGAGCGCGCCCAGGCCTTCGCCCGCCGCCACCCGGAGCTGATCGCCAACGTGCACCTGCCGAGCACAGCCCGGCGTGGCCGATCGGCGCATGCTGGCCATCGTCGACGAGCGCAAGCTGCGGCGCATCCTGGCGCGCATGCTCGACGAGGACGAGTTCTTCGGCCCGCACGGCATCCGCGCGCTGTCGCGCCACCACCTGGAGCACCCCTACGTGTTCCACCATGCCGGGCAGGACTACCGCGTGGCCTACGTGCCCGGCGATTCCGACAGCGGCATGTTCGGCGGCAACTCCAACTGGCGCGGCCCGGTGTGGATGCCGATCAACTACCTGCTCTACACCACGCTGCTGCGCCTGTATGCCTTCTACGGCGAGGACTTCAAGATCGAGTGCCCGACCGGCTCGGGCCAGATGATGACGCTGCTGCAGGTGGCCAAGGAGCTGGGCGAGCGGCTCGTGCGCATCTTCCTGAAGGACCCATCCGGCGCGCGGCCGGCGATGGGTGCGGCGCACAAGTTCCGCGACGACCCGCACTGGCGCGAGCTGCTGCAGTTCCACGAATACTTCCACGGCGACAACGGCGCCGGCATCGGTGCCAGCCACCAGACCGGCTGGACCGGCTGCGTGGCGCGCATCATCCAGACCAATGCGCTGCTGACCAAGGAATTGCTGCTGGCGCCCGGCGCCGAGGCCGCGGCCTTCAGGCTGATGCAATCCGGCGGCAAGCCCGCGAAGCGCTGAACCCACGGGGAGCCCACGATGAAGGACTACTACGAGCACATGAACCTGCCGCAGCCGGTGTTGCCATCGCTGCAGCACCTGCCGCTGCTGAAGGGCCAGACCGCGCTGGTCACCGGCGCCAACTCCGGCATCGGCCGCGCCATCGCGCTGGCGCTGGGCCGCGCCGGCGCCAACGTGGTGGTCAACTACGTGGCCAAGCCCGAGGAGGCCGAGGCGGTGGCCGCGGAAGTGCGTGCCGCCGGCGCCGGCGCGATGACGGTGCTGGCCGACGTCTCCGACGAGGCCCAGGTGCAGGCCATGTTCGCCGCCGCGGTGCAACAGTTCGGCACGGTCGACATCCTGGCCAGCAATGCCGGCCTGGAGAAGAACGCGCCCTTCCACGAGATGAGCTTGGCGCAGTGGGACACGGTGATGAACGTCAACCTGCGCGGCGCGTTCCTGTGCGCGCGCGAGGCGGTGCGCGAATTCCTGCGCCGCGGCGTGCGCCCCGAGGTGTCGGTGTCGGCGGGCAAGATCATCTTCACGAGTTCGGTGCACGAAGTCATCCCCTGGGCCGGGCATGTCAACTACGCGGCGTCCAAGGGCGGGCTGATGCTGCTGATGAAGAGCCTGGCGCAGGAGGTGGCCGAGAAGCGCATCCGCGTCAATTCCATCGGCCCCGGCGCGATCCGCACGCCGATCAACACCGCCGCCTGGGGTACGCCCGAGGCCTATGCCGAGCTGATGAAGCTGGTGCCCTACAAGCGCATCGGCGAGGTCGACGAGATCGGCCGCGCCGCGGTCTGGCTGGCCTCGGACTTCAGTGACTACATCGTCGGCACCACGCTGTTCATCGACGGCGGCATGACGCTCTATCCGGGTTTCGAGACGGGTGGCTGAGGCCATGTCCTTGCCGCGTTACCCGGCGCTGTACCAGATCAACACCCGCGTGCGGCTGAACGAGCTGTCGCGCGCGCTCGGCCGTGTGGCCACGCTCGACGACTTCAGCGACGCCGAGCTCGACCGCCTGGCCGCGCTGGGTTTCGACTGGATCTGGCTGCTCAGCGTCTGGCAGACCGGTCCGGCCGCGATGCACATTTCGCGCAGCCATCCCGAATGGCGTCGCGAGTTCGAGCACACGCTGCCCGACCTGCGTGAAGAGGATATCGGCGGCTCTGGCTTCGCCATCAGCGCCTACACCGTGCATCGCGACCTGGGCGGCGACGCGGCGCTGGCACGGCTGCGCGGGCGGCTGCATCAGCGCGGCCTCAAGCTGATGCTCGACTTCGTGCCCAACCATGTGGCGCCCGACCATGCCTGGGTGCAGGAGCACCTCGACTTCTTCGTTGCCGGCAGCGACGAGGACCTGGCGCGCGCACCACAGAACTACCTGCGGCTGGCCACGCGGCAGGGCGCGCGCGTGCTGGCTCACGGCCGCGACCCGTACTTCGACGGCTGGCCCGACACGCTGCAGCTGAACTACGGCAACGCCCTGCTGCAGCAGGCGATGATCGGCGAGCTGCAGCGTATCGCCGGCCAGTGCGATGGCCTGCGCTGCGACATGGCCATGCTGGTCGTGCCCGAGGTCTTCGAGCGCACCTGGCGCATGGGCAGCCAGCCCTTCTGGCCCAAGGCCACTGCGGCGGTGCGCCACCGGCACCCGGGCTTCAGTTTCATGGCCGAGGTCTACTGGGGCATGGAGTGGGCGCTGCAGCAGCAGGGCTTCGACCACACCTACGACAAGTGTCTGTACGACCGGCTGTGCGCGCAGCAGGCGCGGCCGGTGCGTGAACACCTGTGGGCGGGCCTGGATTACCAGGACAAGCTGGCGCGCTTTCTCGAGAACCACGACGAGCCACGCGCGGCCGCCACCTTCGCGCCCGAGGTGCACGCCGCCGCCGCGGTACTGACCTACTGCACGCCTGGCCTGCGCTTCTTTCACCAGGGCCAGCTGGAAGGCCGCCGCGTGCGCATCTCGCCGCACCTGGTGCGCGGTCCGGATGAGCCGGTCGATGCGCGGCTGGCGCCGTTCTATGCGCGGCTGCTCGGCGCGCTGCGCCACCCGCTGTTGCGCGACGGCGGGTGGTCGCTGCTCGAGTGCGCGCCGGCATGGCAGGGCAACCCGAGTGCGGAGCAGTTCATCGCCTGGAGCTGGCAGGGGCCGGCGCAAGTGTGGCTGTGCGCGGCGGTGAACTATTCGCCGCAACAGGTCGCAGTGTTTCGTGCGCTTGCCGTTCCCCGAACTGGCCGGCCTGCCGTGGCGCCTGCGCGACCTGCTCGGCACGGCGGTGTACGAGCGTTGCGGCGACGACCTGCTCGGCCGCGGCCTGTTCCTGGACCTTCCGCCCTGGGGCTGCCATGTCTTCGAGGTGCGCGGTCCGGATTGAACGACGGGCGCCGAGCCCGATGCGCGGCGGCAGAATACCGGGCATGAACCACGCCGAGCCCCCCACCGCCTTCAGCCGACCGCTGCACCTGCGCAATGGCACGCCGGTGCTGATCCGCGCCATCCGCCCCGATGACCGCGAGCGCATCATCGCGGCCTTCCACAAGCTCGACCAGCAAACGATCTACACGCGCTTCTTCTCGGCGAAGAAGGAGTTGAGCGAAGGCGACCTGGGCCGCATCGACGCCAGCGACTTCGTGCACGCGGCGGTGCTGGTGGCCACGCTGGGCAGCGGCGCCGCCGAGACCATCATCGGCGGCGGCGCCTACACCGTGATCCAGCGGCCCGACGGCGTGCCCACGGCCGAGCTGTCGTTCACCATCGAGGAGGACTACCAGGGCCAGGGCCTGTCCACCCTGTTCATGGCGTTGCTGACCGAGATCGCACGCGAGCGTGGCATCCGCCGCTTCGAGGCCGAGGTGCTGGCCGCAAACACGTCGATGCTCAAGGTCTTCCAGCACAGCGGCCTGCCGATGACCCGGCACATCGAGGACGGCGTGGTGCACGTGGTCATGGATCTGTGATCCGCTTCGCCGAACCGACCAAGACACTCGACCGGGCTGCAGCCGCTCGGTTCTTGCGCAGCGGCTAGCATCGCGGCCATCCCAGGTCATCTTGCCTGTTGCACCGCTTCCGCCACCCGTCCATGGACACCGACACCTTCAGCAACCGCACTTTCGACGAGATCCAGCTCGGCGAAGCCATCACGCGTTCGCACCGATTGACCCGGCCTGACGTCGAGGCGCTGGCTTTCGTCTCGGGCGACGTCGATCCGTTCCACACCGACGCGCAGAGCACGCGCCAGGACACCATGTCGGCCGAAGCGGTTGCTGCCGAGGCGCTGGTGTCGGCGCTGCTGCAGCGGCGCCTGCCCGGGCCGGGCACCGTCATCGTGGCGCAGGACCTGCGCTTTTCGGGCTCGATGACCATCGGCGACCTGATCGCCGGCACGCTGACCGTCAAGGAGAAGCGGCCCGACAGCCACCAGATCGTCTTCGACTGCCATGTCACCAACGCCGATGTCGATCTGATGACGGGCACCGTGACCGTGGTCGCACCGACCCGGCACATCGCCTTCACCGACATGGCCACGCCGGAGATCGTGCTGCGCCACACCGATGTGTTCTCGCGCCTGCTCAAGCGCTGCGAGGGCATGCCGCCGGTGGTGTGTGCGGTCGTGCACCCCTGCGACCGCGATTCGCTGCTCGGCCCGCTGGAGGCGGCGCGCCGCGGCCTGATCGAGCCGGTGCTGGTGGGGCCCGAGGCAAAGATCCGGGCCGTGGCGCAGTCCGCCGGTGCCGACCTGACGGGGCTGCGCATCGTCAACACCGAGCACAGCCACGAAGCCGCCGAAAAGGCGGTGGCCATGGCCCGCGCCGGCGAGGTGCAATCGCTGATGAAGGGCAGCCTGCACACCGACGAGCTGATGGGCGCGGTGGTGCACGCCGCCACCGGGCTGCGCACTGCACGGCGCATCAGCCATGTCTTCGTGCTCGATGTGCCGGCCTACCCGCGCATGCTGCTCATCACCGATGCGGCCATCAATGTCGAGCCGGATGCGCGCGACAAGGCAGACATCGCACAGAACGCCATCGACCTGGCGCATGTGCTGGGTATCGACGAGCCGCGCGTGGCCATCCTGGCGGCGGTGGAGACCGTCAACCCCGACATGCAGAGCACGGTGGACGCGGCCATCCTGTGCAAGATGGCCGACCGCGGCCAGATCACTGGCGGCCTGCTCGACGGGCCGCTGGCCTTCGACAACGCCGTCAGCGAAGAGGCCGCGCGCACGAAGAAGATCGAATCAAAGGTCGCCGGGCGCGCCAACATCCTGCTTGCGCCGGATCTCGAGGCCGGCAACATGATGGCCAAGCAGCTGCAGTACCTGGCCGGCGCCGACAGCGCCGGCATCGTGCTCGGCGCCCGCGTGCCGATCGTGCTGACGAGCCGGTCCGATTCGGTGCGCTCGCGCCTGGCCTCCACGGTCGTGATGGCGCTGCTGGCGGACTCTCAGCGACAGAAGCGGGCGTAGCTGGACTCAACTTCAAGACGGAGACTCACCATGGCCCACGACCCCATCCACACTGCCCTTCAACTCCGCTCGCTGGTGCGCAGCAGCGGCGAACTCGAGGTCTCGCTGCACGACGTTCCCGTTCCCGAGCCGGGCGCGGACGAGGTGCTGGTGCGCATCCAGGCCACGCCGATCAATCCCTCCGACCTGGGGCTGCTGTTCGGCGCCGCCGACATGGGCACGATGCAGGTGTCGGGCACGGCGGCGCGACCGGTGCTCAGCGCGCGCATTCCCGACAAGTTCATGAAGGCCATGGCCGGCCGCGCCGACCAGTCGCTGCCGGTGGGCAACGAGGGCGCCGGCACGGTGATCAGGGCCGGTGCCTCGCCGGCAGCGCAGGCGCTGCTGGGCAAGATGGTGGCGATCATCGGCGGTGCGATGTACGCGCAATACCGCTGCATCGCCGCCAACCAGTGCCTGCTGCTGCCGCCCGACGCCACGGCGGCCGACGGCGCGTCCTGCTTCGTCAACCCGCTCACCGCGCTGGGCATGGTCGAGACGATGAAGCGCGAAGGCCACAGCGCGCTGGTGCACACCGCGGCGGCATCGAACCTGGGGCAGATGCTCAACCGCATCTGCCTGAAGGACGGTATCGCGCTGGTGAATATCGTGCGCAAGCCCGAGCAGGCGGCGCTGCTGCGCGAGCAGGGCGCCAAGCAGGTGTGCATCAGCTCGGCGCCCAACTTCATGGACGAGCTGAGCGACGCACTGGCGGCCACCGGCGCCACCATCGCCTTCGACGCCATCGGCGGCGGCAAGCTGGCCGGGCAGATCCTCACGTGCATGGAAGCGGCGATCAACCGCAACGCCAAGGAGTACAGCCGCTACGGCTCGGCGGTGCACAAGCAGGTCTACCTGTACGGCATGCTCGACACGACCCCGACCGAATTCAACCGCAACTTCGGCATGGCCTGGGGCATGGGCGGCTGGCTGCTGTTTCCCTTCCTGCAGAAGATCGGCCCGGCCGCGGCGCAGAAGCTGCGCGAGCGTGTCGCCGCGGAGCTGAAGAGCACCTTCGCCAGCCACTACACACGCACGGTTTCGCTGGCCGAGGCGCTGACGCCCGCGGCGATTGCGGTGTACGCACAGCGCTCGACCGGCGCCAAGTTCCTCATCGACCCGAGCCTGGGGATGGCCTGATCGACGCCGGGCGCCGCCGCGGCGTCGCGATCATTCGACCAGTTTGTCCACCAGCGCCAGCACCGAGGGCGGCAGACTCAGACCCAGCGCCTGTGCGGTGTTCCGGTTCAGCGACAGTCGAAAGCGGCTGGGCTGTTCGATCGGCATGCCCGCCGGGTCTTCGCCTTGCAGCACGCGCTCGAGCATCTGCCCAGCGCGCCGGAACAGCATGCCGAGATCGGGGCCATAGCTGAGCAAGGCGCCCAGGCGCGCGCCGTAGTCGAACTCGCTCATCGACGGCAGGCGCGCCTGCAGCGCTGCCAAGGCGTACGCACGCTCGAGGCCGTTGCGCGTGCTCGTCAGCGTGGTCATCACCGCCTGCACGCGTGCATTCGAGAGTTGATCGAAGGTGCCCGCCACCTGGTGGCTGCCGGCCA
This sequence comes from uncultured beta proteobacterium, assembly GCA_963824005.1. Classification (GTDB taxonomy): domain Bacteria; phylum Pseudomonadota; class Gammaproteobacteria; order Burkholderiales; family Burkholderiaceae_C; genus Rubrivivax. The sequence continues at coordinate 136,894 of CAWGOK010000008.1, read as the reverse complement.
CGGTGGCCGGCTGCAGCACGAGGCCCAGCTGTTGTGCCGCGGCATGCAGCGCGTCGAACTCCTGCTGGCATGCGTCGCGCATCGCGCTGTCGACGATCACGCCGACACGCTTCAGGCCAGGCACGGCGCGGGCCAGCAATTCCATGCGCTTGCCGATGAGTTCCTTGTCCATCGTGGTGACCCCGGTCACACGGGTGCCGGGGCGCGCGAGCGACCTGGCGAAGTCCAGTTCCACCGCATCGACGATCGTGGCAATGACGATCGGGATGCGGCGGTCGGCGCGCCATGCTGCGGTGGCCATAGGCGTGGCCGGCGCGAAGAACGCGTCGATCGGCACACGCGCCAGTTCGCGCGCCATCGGCCCGAACTGCTCGGCGTCGAATTCCGCCGCGCGCTGCAGCATCTGCAGGTTGCGTCCCGCCACGAAAGCCTGGTCCGCCAGGCCTGCGGCCGGCGCAGCGCGGGCTATGGCCGATGCCAGGCCGGGCATAGCCAGCCCGGCGCGTGCGTCAGGCGGCGACCTTGGGTCGGCGCCGCGACACCGCGGCCTTCGACGCCAGCTTGCGCACACGCGTTGCCGGCGCTGCGCGCTTGGTGGCGGCTGTCTTCGTCGCGACGGGTGCGTTGGCCTTCTTCTTTGCGGCCGCGGGCTTCGGCAGGATCGCATCCTCGAGTTCCTGCAGCGCGTCGGCCGCGTACACGGCAAGGTGCTGCATGCTCGGCAGCGACGTATGGCAGCCGGTGAAGCCAAAGTTCATCGTGCCCGCATAGCTCTCGCAGGTGATGTTCAGCGCCTGGCCGTGCGTCACGATGGATGCTGGAAAGATCGACAGCAACTCGGCCCCGCGGAAGTACAGCGGTTTGTCCGGCCCGGGCACGTTGGAGACGGTGACGTTGAACATCGGCCGCGTGCGCCCGCCGATGCCGGTGAGCAGCGTGACGATGGTCGGGGCCATCAGCAGCAGGGTGTACTGCAGCATGGCCTGCTGCGGCAGGCTCTGCACATGCGCCTTGGCGTGGCGCACCGAGGTCTTGATCGCCTGCAGCCGCTGCGTCGCGTCCTCGATATCGGTGCCGAGGGTGGAGACGATGAAGCTGATGGCGTTGCCGGTGCCCTGGTCGTCCTTCGGCCGCACCGACACCGGGATGCCGGCCGTCAGCGGCTTGTCCGGCAGGTGGCCGCGTTCGATCAGGAAACGACGCAACGCACCGCCGCAGACGGCCAGCACCACGTCGTTCAGCGTGCACTGCGCCGCGCCGGCCAGCGTGCGCAGGCGTTGCATCGAGAACTGCTGCGTCGCGAAGCGACGCTTCTCGCGCACCCGGCCGTTGAGCATCGACAGCGGCGCGTCGAAGGGCACGGCCAGCCCTTCGCCGGGTTCGCCGATGCGGCGCACGATCTTGCCGAAGGCCGTGGCCAGCTGCGGCAACGAGCTGACCTGCGCGCGCAATCCGCGCAAGGCGGCTGCGGTGGCGTTGGCCATGGTCGGCGAGGGCCTGCCACGGGGCGGCTTGCCGGCATCGTCCGGGCCCGAGGCCCAGAACGGCGGCAGCGTCAGGCTCTTCGCACGGTCGGTGGCCATCGCACGCTGCAGCAGCATCATGCCGCTGATGCCGTCGATCAACGAATGGTGCATCTTCACGAACAATGCGAAGCGACGGTCGTCCAGCCCTTCGATGATGGTGCATTCCCAGGGCGGCCGCGCCAGGTCGAGCGGCGTGCTGTGCAGCCGGCCCACCAGCTCGCCCAGTTCGCGTTCGCCGCCGGGCCAGGGCAGGGCGGCATGCCGCACGTGGTACTCGAGGTCGATGTCCTGATCTTCGATCCAGGCCGGCACAGGGTTCTTGTTGAACGCCAGCTTCAGGCGGCGGTTCCAGGGCGCGCTGAAGTTGCGATGGCTGCGGAAGTCCGCCATCAGCTGGCGCAGGTAGTCGCGCGGCGCCCCGTCCGGCAGGCGGAAGGTCAGCAGCCCGCCGACATGGTTGGGTGTGGCCCGCGATTCGGTGAACAGCCAGGCGGCGTCGAGCGGGTTCAGGCGCGTCGCAGCCATCACGCCTTCCTGCGTGCCGGCGCTTTGGCGGCCTTCTTCGCGGCGGCGCGCGGTGCCGCCTTGGATGCCACGGCCTTCTTTGCAGCAGGCTTCTTGGCTGGAGCCTTCTTCGCCGCCGCCTTGCTGGCCGAGACCTTCTTTGCCGGCACGGCCTTGGCGGCCTTGCCCGACGCTCCCTTCCAGCTCAACCGCGCCTTCTTCGCGAGTTCGACCACCTTGGCGATGTCCTCGTCGCTGTACACGCCCTTGACGCCGGAGATGGCCGACAGCTTCATGCCGTGTTTCAGGCCCAGCTTGTAGATCTCCTTGACCTTCTCCCATTCGGTGTCGCGGCCGATGGTGAAGACCTCGAAGCGACCCTCCAGCGCCAGCACGATGGTCTCGGCCAGGCAGGCGTAGATCACGTTCTTCGGCAGGCCGATGCTCTTCATGCCCTTGACCTGCGTGGGCAGCTCGATCTCGCCCGATTCGATGACCAGCACGTCCGGCCGCTTGGCCACTTCCTCGGGCGGCAGGTCCAGCGGGCGCGCCACGTCGGTGATGACGCAGCCGGGCTTGACCTTGGTGATGTCCAGGATCTTCTTGCCCGCGCCCGAGGTGCTGGTGACGATCATGTCCATGTCGGCCAGCAGGCTGTCGTAGTCGATCGAGCACACCACCTTGGCATCGGGCGTGTCCTGCAGGATCGACTTCTTCAGCTCCTCCAGCTTCTTCATGTCGCGCCCGGCGATCACCACCTCGTCGAAGGCCATCGCCAGCAGCCGGGCGCTGACCGAGCCGATCGAGCCCGACGCGCCGATGACCATGGTCTTGGCGTCGATGCGCTTGCCTTTGCCCTTTTCCGGCAACGGCACCAGGCCCATGCGCTTCATCGCGTCGGCCGCGGCCCACAGCGCGCCTGAAGCCGAATAGCTGTTGCCGGTGGTGATGGGGATGGTGGCGCGCCGCGCCACGGTGACGCCGGCATCGCCCACCACCTTGGTGAAGGCACCGAGACCCATGATCTGCGCGCCCATCTTCTCGGCCATGCCGGCCGCGGCCAGCAGCCGGCGGTAGGTGAACTCGGGGCTGTGCGACAGCATCTCCTTGGGCGTGCCGCCGACGAAGAGCAGCCAGCCCTCGGCCTCGGCCCCGGTCGGCGAGACGATGTTCTCCATCTTGCAGTACACCTGCGGCGGGATGTAGGCCGCCAGCTGCTCCACCTTGTCCATCACCATCTTCGGCGTGGCCTTGGGGATCGGGAAGCCCTTCTTGATGAACTCCTGGCTCAACGGGTGTACGACGAAGGCAAAGCGCCGGATGTTGCGGAACTTGCCGGTCGGGTGCAGCAGCCGCGGCTTGATGTCGAGTTCGGTGATGATCTCCTCGAACTCGTCGTCGGCCAGCTCGTTGGCATTGCGGCCCAGGTGCGCCAGGATCATCGCCTCCAGCGTGGCCACACCCACCACCTTGCCGCCGAACAGGTTGGGCGTGACGTCGATCACCAGGTTGACCTTGCACTGCTTGTAGAAGGCCAGCTGGTCGTCGTGCACCGCCGAGGTGATCAGGTCTTGCCCTCGAGGTTGGCCACCGAGCCCACGGCCTTGATTTCGCCGAAGGTGCCCACGATCAGGTGCGCGCCGGCCACCGCATTGGCTACGCGCATGTTCTTCAGCCCGAGCAGCGACTTCTCCAGCAGCCGGAAGGGCTTCTGCCCCGCCACCAGCTCGTTGCCGCGTGCGTACAGTTCGAGCTGCGCCAGCGAGCCCAGCAGCAGCGGCGAGCCGGCCTGGAACACCGGGTCGGCGAAGCTCAGGTTCTTGGTGTACTCCGACAGCGCCACCGCGATCTCGTAGTTGCGCATGCCCGACAGGAACAGCACCTTGTTGTTGTTGAAGTAGCCGCCCAGCTCCTTCTGCACATGGCGCACCGCGCGCACCTGCAGCAGCCGGCGCAGGTGCGCGCCGGTGGTCACCGGCACACGCGTCACCACCTTGGTCAGCTTCTCGGTCTCGCGGTTGACGATGGTGCGCAGGCCGACGTGGTAGTGGTCCGAGGTCTCGCCCACGCCCATGGCGTCGGCGCTGGCCTGCTGGCGGCGCAGCATCTCCCAGGCCTTGCGGTGGTCGCCGTCGGCGCCTAAACGCTTGACGAAAAAACGTTCACCGAGGAAATCGGTCTCGAAATCGAAGTCCTGCTTCGATGAGCCGAGCGTCACTGTCACGACCTTCTTCATGGGCTATGTCTCCTCGTTGCTCTTGGGGGTTCAGTGTGCAGCCCGGGCGCGGGCCTTCTTCGCTGCGGCGGGTTTGCCGGCCCGCTTGGCCGGCGCCGGCTTGCCGGCCGCCGGTGCGCGGGGCAGTACCTTGCGGATCAGCTCCTCGCAGCCTTCCTGCGTCAGGTAGCGCGGCACCGGGTAGGTGTTGCCCTCGGCGCAGGCGGCCTTCGCCAGCGCGGGGATGTCCGCCTCGCGCAGCGCTTCCAGCTGGCGCGGGATGCCCAGGTCGTCGTTCAGCTGCTGCACCGCGTCCACGAACTTCTGCGCCAGCACATCCTCGTCCTCGCCCTCCTCGCCGACGCGGGCGCGCACGGCCAGCAGCGCCAGTCGGCCGGCAATCGCCGGCAGCGAGTAGCGCAGCACGTGCGGCAGCAGGATGGCGTTGGCCAGCCCGTGCGGCGTGTGGTAGCGGCCACCGAACTGGTGCGCGATGGCGTGCACGTAGCCGACGTTGGCGCGCGTGAAGGCAAAGCCTGCGTAGGTGGAGGCCAGCGACATCTTCTCGCGTGCCTCGAGATTCTTGCCGTCGCGGTAGGCGACGGGCAGGTTCTCGAAGATCAGGCCCGCGGCCGACAGCGCCATGCCGTCGGAGTAAGCGGTGGTCCATTGGCCGACGAAGGACTCGATGGCATGCGTCAGCGCGTCGATGCCGGTGGCCGCGGTGATGTGCGGCGGCAGACCGGTCATGAGCAGAGGGTCCAGCGCCGCCATCTTCGGCACCAGGCGCGGGTCGATGATCACCAGCTTCGACTGGTTTTCGGGGTCGGCGATGACCGCGGCCACGGTCACTTCCGAGCCGGTGCCGGCGGTGGTGGGCACCGCATAGATGCGCACCGGATTGCGCAGGCCGGACTTCAGGTAGCCGGCCAGCTCGCGCAGCGGCTTGCCCGTGGCGATGGCCGCCGCGATGGCCTTGGACGCGTCCATCGACGAGCCGCCGCCAAAGGCCACGATGGCGTCGCAGTCGTGTTGGCGGTAGAAGTCGATGCCGCGTTCGATCAGCGGGATCGGCGCGTCCGGCGTGATCTCGTCGAAGACCACGAAGCTGGCGCCCCCGGCCGCAAGCGCGTCGCTCAGGTCCTTCAACAGGCCGAGCTTGGCGATGATGGCGTCGGTGACGATCAGGATCTTCTTGTGGCCGAATCCGGCCACGGCTTGCCCCAGCCGGCCGCTCGAACCGGGCCCCACCAGCAGCGTCGGTTGCGGAATCGGAATGAAGCGCGTCAGCATGCCGGCGCCCTTCATCAGCGCTCCCAGGCCGGCGGCACGTGCGGGTTGAGGAATGAAGTCGAGGTTCACGGGCTGTCTCCACAGGGTGGTTCGGTTTATGGGGCGGGAAGCAGGCTCACCCAGCCTGCGCCGACAGGCCGTGGCGGCAAACTGCGCGACGCCGTCCGCTGCCGCATTCTCGCGAATATTGCGCCGCCTTCCATAGCCGGGCGAATTCGATGTACTCGTCGCCTTTCCGCAATGGCCATGGCGCGACGACCTCAGCGCCCCGCATGGCCGCTGCGCTTGCGCCAAGGTGCGCATGGTAGCCGGGCAGGTGCCTCGGCACGGAGTCGGTGAGGCTATAGCGGGCGCAGGCGCCGCCAGGCGGTCGCCAGGCCGCTCGCGACGCGCTCGACCTCCTCGAGCGTGCTCATGCGCCCCACCGACAAGCGCACGGCGCCTGCCGCGCGCGCCGCGTCGGCACCCATGGCGGCCAGCACGCCGCTGACGGCGTCGTGCTCCGAATGACACGCCGAACCCACCGATGCCGCGACGACCTCGGCGGCTTCGGCCAGCAATGCGCGCCCGCTCACGCCGGGGAAGGAGACATGCAGGGTGTTGGGCAGGCGGTACTCGGGGTGGCCATTCAGACGCAGGCCCGGGACTGCGGTGATCAGGTGTTCATGCAACCGGTCGCGCAGGGCGCGCAAGTGGGCCGACGCGGCGGGCAGCGAGACCTTGGCCAGCGCGGCTGCAGCAGCCAGCCCGACGATGGCCGCCACGTTTTCGGTGCCGGGGCGCAGACCATGCTCCTGCTCGGCGCCATGCAACACCGACCGAATGCGCGTACCGCCGCGCACGTACAGCGCGCCGACGCCCTTGGGTGCGTAGAACTTGTGACCGGCCAGCGTCAGCAGGTCGACGCCGAGTTCGGCCACATCCAGCGGCAGCTTGCCGGCCGACTGCGCGGCGTCGGTATGCAGCAGGATGCCGCGTGCACGCGCGATGCGCGCAATCTCCCGGATCGGCTGCAGCGTGCCGACCTCGTTGTTGGCATGCATCACCGAGACCAGCGCGGTGTCGGGCCTGAGCGCGTCGGCCACGGCCTCGGGCGAGATTCGGCCGAATTCATCGACCGGCAGCACCGTCAGCGCCCAACCCTGCTCGTGCAGGTGCAGCGCGGGTGCCATGACCGCCGGGTGTTCGATGGCGCTGACCACCAGGTGGCGCTTGGCCATACCGAACGCTCCAGCCACGCCCAGCAGTGCCAGGTTGTTGGCCTCGGTCGCGCAGCCGGTGAAGACGATCTCCTGCGCTTGCGCGCCGATCAGTTCGGCCACGTGCTGTCGTGCCTCGGCGACGGCCATCGCCGCGCGCCGGCCGAACGGGTGGGCGCTGGACGCATTGCCGAACTCCCCACGCAGCCAGGGCAGCATCGCGTCCACCACTTCCGGTGCAACCGGGGTCGTGGCGTTGTAGTCGAGGTAGACGGGAGTGCTCATCCGATCTTCCCCAGCTTACCTGAGACGCTTCCGATCGGCGTGGTGCGGCACCGACGACGGCGCCTATCTGGACTATGGCAAAGCACACTTCGGCCGCACTCGCGCCGTGCGGGGTGGGGCATGGAGGCCGCGTTGATGGCCGCGGCGCCTTGCGTTTCGGGCGCGGTGCATGCGCAGACCGCCGGGCCGGCGTCGGGCGCCACGCTGCTGGGCGACTGGTGGACCACGGGCTTCAACGCCCGCGTGCGCATCGAGGCCTGCGGCGACGCGGTGTGCGGGCGCATCGTCTGGGCCGGCGACGAGCAGCCGAAGGACTTCGTCGACAAGCGCTCGCTGGTCGGAACCAAGGTCATCGACGGCATGCAGCAGCCGCTGCCCGCCAGTGACGCCGGGCTGATGCTCCGCCGGTGCCGACGACAGCTGCGTTCGTGACCCACGTCAATCGCGCCGGGCGAGCAGCCCCATACGATGCTCCGCCGATGTCCGCACGCAACTGGCCGCGGGCCGCGTGGAAGAGGGCGCAAGGATGGATCTGTTGGATTTTGCTCGCGGCCCGGCGTGGGTCTTCGCGCTGGTGGTGTTCGTGCTGGGCACGCTCTGGCGCCTGGTGGGCGTGCTGCGGCTGCCGCGATTGCCCGACCTGTCGCCAGCGCGCGAGGGTGCGCCGTCCAACTTCAACGCTGCCATGGACGGCATCGTGCGTGGCCTGTGGCCGCGCCGCGAGTTCGGTGCGGCGGCCCTGGGCCGCACGCTCAACGGCTACGTGTTTCACATCGGGCTGGCGCTGATCTTCCTGGGCTATGCACCGCACATCGAATTCATCCGGCGCGTCAGCGGCGTCGGCTGGCCGGCGTTACCGGACATCGTGATGTATCTCGCCTCGGGCCTGACCCTGGTCTCGCTGCTGCTGGCGCTGTGGTCCCGGCTGACCGACCCGGTGCTCAGGATCATTTCCAACGCCGACGACCTGATCAGCTGGACCGTGGTCTTCCTGCCCATCTTCACCGGCATGGCGCTGATGAGCGGGCCGTCGGCCGCGATCCTGGCGCGCGACCCTGTGCTGTACCGCGGGCCGCTGGCGGTGCACCTGCTGACGCTGGAGCTGCTGTTGATCTGGTTTCCGTTCGGCAAGCTGATGCACGCTGTGCTGTACCCGTTCTCGCGCGCGGCCACCGGCATCCGCTTCAGCCATCGGGGCGTGCGGATATGAGCGCAGCCGCCGCGGCCGCGCCGGCCTTCGACCGCCAGGGTGAGGCGAGCGACGAGACGCGCGTCGATGCCGCGATGCGCAGTTTCGCCACCGACTTCGGTGTCACCGCCGCGCTGCACATGGAGTCCTGCGTGCGCTGTGGCCTGTGCGCCGAGGCCTGCCAGTTCTATGTCACCACGCGCGACCCGAAGTACACGCCGGTGCTCAAGTTCGACCCGTTCCGGCGCGCCTACCTGCGCGAGGCCAGCCCCTTCGCGCCGCTGGTGCGTGCCCTGGGCCTGGTGAAGAAGCCGAACATCGCCGACCTGCAGCAGTGGCAGGAGCTGATCTACGACTCATGCAATATGTGCGGCCGCTGCACCACCGTCTGCCCGATGGGCATCGACATCGCCGAACTGGTACGCGCTGCCCGCCACGGTATGTTCAAGGCCGGCCTGACTCCGGAACGGCTGGCGCTGATGGACCGCACTGCGCGGCAGTGGGGCAGCCCGGCGACACCGCCCGAAGACCTGCCGGACATCCTGGCCGAGGCGGCGCAGGCGCATGGTGTCGCGATTCCCTGCGACCTGCCGGCGGCCGACCTGCTGTTCACCGCCGCGCCAGCCGAACTCGGCGAGCACACGCGGGCACTGGCCGCCGCGGCGAAGATCCTGCACCGCGCCGGCGTGAAATGGACCATGCACCAGGGCGGCTACGACGCGTCGAACATCGGTTTCAACAATGGCGACGTCGAATTGCAGGAGCGCCTGACGCGCGCGCTCATCGACACCGCGCTGAAGATCGGTGCCAAGACCGTGCTGCTGCCCGAGTGCGGGCACGCGTATGGCGCGGCGCGCTGGGAAGCCGCGCGCTGGTACGGTGCGGCCTTGCCGGTGCAGGTCGTGCACATGACCGAGTACCTGGACGAACTCATCACATCCGGCCGCATCCGCGTGACGAGGGTCGATGCGACGGCCACCTTCCACGACCCGTGCCAGATCGTGCGACGCGGCGGGCTCGAAGCGGCAGCGCGGCGCGTGCTCACGGCACTGGGCTTCGAGCTGATCGAACTGAAGAACCATGGCGTTACCGGCTTCTGCTGCGGCGGTGGCGGCGGCGTGGTGTCGAACCAGCGTGCGGCGCCGTTGCGCCACCGTGTCTTCGAGCTGAAGAAGCAGCAGGTCGAAGCCACGGGGGCCGAGCGCCTGGTCACCAGTTGCGGCCAGTGCCTGATCACGCTGGAGATGGGCGCCAAGCACGCGAAGTGGGACAAGCACCCCGAGAGCTTGATGGAACTGGTGGCGCAGCAGCTGGCCGATTGAGCTGTCGGTTTGGCAGGACGCGCCGGTCTGGGCGGGCCATCGGCAGTGGCGCGGGCTCGGCGACAAGCGTCGTGCATCATGACTGGCGGAGAGAGAGGGATTCGAACCCTCGGACGGTTGCCCGTCGCTGGTTTTCAAGTTCTGTGCAGAGCTCTAGCCAAATCAGGGACTTAGCAAACTGTCGTCTCCGCAACGTTCGACAGAATCAAGATGTCTCTACCCTGGTAGGAGGCGCGAGGCAAGCCAGGTTGCGGAGATCAGTTTTGCGCGGTTCCATGGCCTTTCGATTGGCAAAGAGGGGCACGCCGGGCGTGTACCTGTCGGCGGTTGAGCGGGCTGGATTGAAGATTGGCGCTTCGAGGATCGGGGCTACGAAGGTTCCCGCTCGTTCGGCGGCGGCGGCGACATCCGCGCTACCACCTTGTAGCGATCCCTTTGCTGAACCATCGGCAGCACGGAGCCACGCGAAACATGGCTACTCAGGTGCTGGCGGAAGAACGCCGACAGTTCCTGGAGCGCGCTGACCCCATAGTGCAGCAACACTGCGGCGGCACAGGAGTAGACGTTGTACGACATGCCGTCAGAGGTGTGCAGCGGCGCCGCGGGCTCACCCTTGGTCAACAGGAAGTGGGCCACCGAGTTGCGCAGTCCCGTCATCTTGCCGTGGAGATCATTCACGGTACGGACGTTCTGGTCGGCTAGTCCGCCCAACCCCATCGCGACTAGCAGCTCCCGATCGACTTTCGGGTCCTTGGGCAGCGGCACGTCGACAGACAGGTCCGTGCACATCTGCCTGAGCTTGGCGCGTAGGGCCCCGGTCCCCTCGTACAACTGGTGAGAGCACAGCAGCCGGTAGTACGGACTCGTGCTGCAGATCGCCTCCCGGGCCAGGCTCTCAATCTCTGCGAACAAGGGGTACTGATGAAATCCGCCGAGCGGACCGATCTTGACGTCTCCAACAAACGGCAGATGCAGCTGATGCGCCAAGGGCTCGGACTCGCCACCGCCGAACAGGTCGAGCCGAACCAGGACAAGCGGCATCCAAAGCCTGCGCATCAGCACGTCCAGCAACTCGTTCGCGGCAGACCGGGCACCGGCGAACGCAGCGAAAGGCGAGTCGGCATCCACATCCACACTGACGCTGGACAGGGGCCCCCCGGTCGTTGACTGCAAGTCCAGGTAGATCGCATTCCGTCCGCCGCGGTGGACGTAGATCGGCAGGGGCGGATCGGCCACGCTCAGGCTGTTCACTGGCGCCGCGGACACCAGCGCATCAAGGCTGCCCATCAGAGGCACGTGGCTACCGACAACGGCCTCGACCCGATACGAGGTGGGAGTCGCCGCAGCGTGCAGCGCCCGCACTCTCGCGGCGTTCCTAACGCTGCAGACCACGGCGAGCGCTCCTGGCACACCAGCCGCAGGGAACACCACACCGAACTCGTCGTCGTCCATGACCACCCCACTTTGCGCCTCGTCTGGGCTCGCCGACCCCCACCACGACTCTTCTAGGCTGGTCCGGTAGCCGGCGCCTTCACTGGAAGAACGCGGCGGAGCCAGACAGGGCGAAGTTCTCAAAGTCATCCTCAGCAGCGGCTGGTCGACAGTCTCGCTGGTCGATAGCAACGTAGACGCGCTGATTGCGGACAACCCTGTCGTTTACCTCGGAGACATCAAGCAGGGGGTTTCTCGTTCATGCTGCCGATTTCGCCACGCATGGCGTTCGTTGTGGCAAGCCATCCGAAGGACTTGTCGCGCGTACCCTCGGCGCTCACAATTTCTGACCCGTCTGCGCTCACCGGAAGCTGACCCACCGCGTGCGCAGTAGTTCGTGCCGCGACGGGAGGTCGAGGGGCGAGTCTGCAAGGCGAGACGGGAAGGCCGACGAGGACGGTCGTGCCAAGCGCAGGCGCGCGATCCGGCGAGGGCCTGGCCGTGCGAACGGCCGTGCAAGGCTCACTGAGCCTTCTTCTGCGCGCTGGGCGTGGGGGCGCGCTTCGGCCCGGGTGAGGCCGCAGGTTGTGCCAGCGCATCCGTGGCAGTGCTGGCCCGCAGCGAGGGGCCCTCGATGCGGATGGTGATGCAGTGGTGCTGCAACCGGTCCAGCAGCGCGTCCACGGGAGGCTTGTTGTCGAACAAGCCATACCACGCCGAGTACTCGAGGTTCGTTGTAATGATCGTGCTCACACGGCCGTAGCGCTGGTCCATCAGGCGGAAGAATGCATTGACCTGTTCGGGCTTCAGGTTCAGGTAGCCGAGCTCGTCAATGCATAGCGGCTGCGTACGGCTGAGCGCCGTGAGCAGACGGGTCGTTGTGCGATCGGCCAACGAGGCATAGAGCTCGTCGAGCAGCGCCTGGGCGTTGTAGAAGCGCCCGCGCCAGCCGTTCACGCAGGCCCGGCGTAGCAGGCCCATTGCAATTCCGGTCTTGCCCGTGCCGGTGCCACCGATCAGGACCAGGTTCTCGGCGCGGCGCACGAAGTCCAGGCCTGCCAGGCCGAGGATCTGCGCCTTGTTCACGCCGCTCTGCTGCCCGAAGGGGAAGGTGTGCGCCGCGCCCATGCGCCGCACAGAGTCGGTTCAAGGTTTCGATTGCAGCGCTTCGCTGCCCACCAACTGCAGCGTGGGCCGGTGTTGCGCGCCGGTCCCTTGGCCGCCGCCAGCGATCCCCGTCATGGCAAGCCCGAAGACGAGTTGATCCAATTCATCGACGTGCACGCGCAGGGCGTGCGCAATGTCGGACTTCGTGGTGCCTTCTTCGCGCAGCGCGGCAAACACCTTGCCGAGAATCTGCGATGTCTCACGTGGCGCCTCGGCCGGCTCGCTCTTTTGGTACCCACGCTGGGCAATTTCTATACTCAGCGTCCGATGGTGCCACTCCGTGATCATGCCTACGTCGCGGAGCCGGTACGCGAGGGCCATCACCGAAACCGTCCAGAAGGACTTCCGACGGATCAGCTGGTCTACGGTGGCCATGTGAGGGCCATTGGCCAGCACGCTGCCTCGCGGCATCAGCAGCGCGGATGCGAACGCGTTGGCCTCACGCTCGACTTCCTGGCCGCGCGCTCCGGCGTGCCGATGCAACACTAGATGCCCGAGTTCATGTGCGGCATCGAACCGGCTGCGCTCACATGACTTGACGGTGTTCAGAAACGTGAAGGGCGTGTTCCCGTGCCACATCGAAAACGCATCGACCTGCGTCGTGTCCAGCGCGAGCGAGAAGACTCGGACCCCCTTGGACTCTAGGAGGTGGATCATGTTCTTGATCGGCAACTCGCCCAGACCCCAAAGACGCCGCAGCGAATCGGCAGCCGCTTCCGGGTTCGCCTCCTGGCTCAGGTCAGGCAGGTCGGCCTTCGGGAGTTCGAAGCGGTCGTCGATCCACTGGTTCAGCAGAAGGGCGATGGCGCCGGCGCCCAAAGCTGACTTCCGTTGGCCTGCTGTCATCTTCGACATGGAGCGGAAGCTCACGATGTCCGGCTCGATCTCCTCGAGGTCGTCACCGAAGAAGAAGGCTTCTGGAAAGCGCAGGGCCTGCGCTATAGCCTGCAGCCGGTCCTGCTCGGGCCTGAACTCGCCAGTTTCGTAACCTGAGATCGATCGAACCTCAACCCCGACCAACTCGGCCAACTTGGTCTTTGTGAGGCCCCGACGGCGACGCGCCAGGCCGAGTCGCTTCGGGTTGAACTCCCTAGCTGCGGTCATGCCTTGCGGCGAACGGCGACGTCGATGTCGGGGAGCGCGGGCGGCGATACCTCGACCGGCTCGCCGTCGAGCGGGATAGAGCGCAGGATGATGCGTTCGCGCCAGACCGCCACCTTGCCATCACGATCGACATCCAGCGGCAGCGACAGCTCGGCGCGGATCTCGTTGACCGCAAGATGAATCAGCAGCAGCCAAGTCACCGTCTTGCTGTCTTCCCCGTCGCCTGTGTTGAGCGTCTGCACCGGCTCCATGCCGGGCAGCCAGAACTGTAGCCCACGGTTGACCTCGAGCGCGTCGACCGTACTGGGTCCCTTCGCAGCCTTCGTCGAGGGCGAGTCGGCCGCTCGGCCCGTGGACTCGTTTCCCGTGGCGACCGTCAAAGCGATGGTGCCGCTTGGGTGAATCGTGCGCGGCCAGTTCTTGTCGTTGTTGCGCTGCCAGCCGCGGACCACGAGGCCGTCGCGCAGCGCTCGGACCGCCTCGCTCCAAGCGACGAACGGCGCATGCATCGGAGGATGGTTGGCTGTCGCGTTGGCCTTGGCCAGGTAGCTCGCGCGGGCCGCCGTCAGGAGGATCTCTTCTTCGAGGTCCAAGCGCGCGAGCGCGGCCTGAACAGCGTCAGGATCGGCGTGCAGGAGGGTTTGCATTGCGGCAGTCCACGAGTTCAACTTCCGGAAATTCTACCTCATCCGTGTCAGAAAAAGCGGAAGCTTCGGGCTGGCTGGGTTGCGCTAGATCGGTCCCCGCCGATCAAGAACGTGCGTCGACACCGTAGTTGTGCGCAAAAGCGATGCTCAAAGGACGGACTTCCTGTGGCCGTCGTACTTGTCTGCTGCGTCGCCCCGGGGACCGATCTCGAAGGCTCGGTGAACCACTTGGACAACCGAGTCCCACAGACCTGGCTCTTCCAGGATCGGTAGTTCCTTGCGCAGCGCGCCGCTGAGTTCGCCCTTGTTGTTCTGTACCGAGCGGATCACGCGGTCGATCTGAGCGTCCGGCATCTCCACGATCTCCTTGATGGCCGAGCGCGCTTGGCCGTGGCTTCGAAGGTAGCGCGACTCCTCGAGCATGTCCTCACGGACCGTGCGCTGCACGACATCGGCCATGTAGGCGACGTGTGGACTCAGGTCGAGGCAGCGCCAGGCATGGCGGGCCGTCTCCGAGCCTTCGAAGACAAAGTTCGAGGTGATGCCGTCGGGATAGACGGTCGGGGTCTCGGAAAAGCGGTAGGTCTCGGCCAGCGTGCGCATCAAGGGTCGCGACACGACATCAAGGATGCGGTCGTACGCACGGCGCTCGGCGGCGTCGCTGGTGATCAACGACGACACGGGCAAGGATCATCGGATCCTGGACGACGCCGTCGCGCCGCAGGACGTCGTTGATGAGGAAGCGATGGACGCGGCCATTGCCGTCGGCCAGCGGGTGGATGTAGACGAAGCCGAAGGCAGCCACCGTGCTGCGCATCACCGGCGACTGGCCGCGGGTCCTGTCGAGGAACGTCTGCAAGCCCGCCAGCATGTCCGCCAGGTCTTCCGGGGGCGGCGCGATGTAGTGGACGATGTCCTGGTAGCGCACCACCTCGCCGACGAAGACTGGCGACTGTCGCAGTCCGAAGCGCTGGACCGTCGTGCGCTGACCCAGGATCTCCCGCTGCAGTTCAGCCAGCGAGGCGTCGTCCAGCGGTGGATGGTCGCCTTGCCCTGTCCGACGGGCCAGCACGTCCGCGAATCGCTGGATGCGGTCGGTCTTGTCCGCTTCCCCCTCGATCTCGAAGCTGGCGCGGCTTTCGCGAAGGGTCATCCATACGGCCGAGCGCATCAGGAGCTCGGTGCCGAACTCGACCTCGAAGTCATGGATCAGGGCGCGCACGTCCAGATCGAGCGCGGCAGCGCCCGCCTGGGCCTTGACGATCATCGGGCAGAATGCGCGCGTGCCGGGCATGTTGTCGCGGATGCGCCAGCGCTTGTTCAGCTCGGCCTCGGCCTGGCGTCGCGGTCACCAGTCCGTCGTCGCTGATCGCATCGTGGTAGCCGCCGCCGAGGTCCGCAGGAACAGGTAGCTGCTGTCCCGTGAAGAACTCGTGCAGGAACGCTGCGCGCCTGGCGTACTGACCTGTCGGCTCGTCGGCCACCCAGGCCGCGACTTCGCCGGCGTCGCAGCGGGCGAAGACACGCGACAGCAGTTCGAAGTGGGGGATCTCGTGCTTGAGGTGGAAGGTCAGATGCCCGCGCAGCGTCGCATCGGGGCGCATGGCCTCGACATAGCTTTCTGTGGTGGTCGGTCGCCCTACGTGCGAGGCCCTGCGACCGGCGACCCGACTCGCGACCGACAGCGGCATGACCAGTTCGACGCCGTACTGCTGAGCCAGCCAGGCACCGCCAATCGGATCTTCAACGGCTTCCATCCCGCAATTATGCGAAAGATCGGTCTCGCTTGCTCAAAAACTGTACTCGCGTGGCTAAAGTTGCTCTAAAACGATCTTGACCTGAGCGGGCGATGCTCGGCGATTCGCGGCCAAAGATGACGAAGGACTGCCAAGAACACGCCCAAACGTCCGCTAGCTTTCACCTCGGATCCCGCAATCCGGCTGGATGACGACCTGACCCAGCGGTACCTCCCAGCGATCCGTCTTCAAGCCGCTAAGGTAGTCGGGCGGAGTCTGTTCACGGCTTCGCACCATGACTGCAGTCACGAGGCCATCCAAACGATACGACGGCAAGTCGCAGCCCTTCGACAAGCGCCCAACGGCGTGTCCTTGCGAGTCGAAGATCGATCGGTTCTCGATATGCAGCGAGTCACCCGGTTTGACAGCTGCGATCCATCCGTGGATCGGATCCGACGCTGGCCGACGGCCTGCGAGGCCGAGGTCGACGTCTGCGGGACTGAGCCGCACGAACCGCCGGTCGAGCACAGTGCGATGCACAGGACGAGGCTCGGGCAACGCCTCGAGCACGCCGTCGACCGTTCCCAGATCCGTCAGGTAGGCGTTGCGCCCACCCTCCGCACGGATCGCCACCAGGGTCTGCCGCGCCCGCGTCATGGCGACGTACAGCAGGCGCCGTTCGTTCTCATCGTCCCATGGCCAGTCGCCGCAATCCATCACCACCACGTGGTCAAACTCCAGCCCTTTGGCGCCATGGGCTGTGATGAGTCGAAGGGCATCGCTTGGGCCACTGCGGTTTGCATCGTGGGACGCCTCGTAGAGCGCATCCAGAACCTCCTGGGCCGGGACGCTATCGACAGCAGACCCTGCAGCGAAGTCTTCCACCGTCGCGGCCAAGTCGCGCCAGTGGGAGTTGTCCCGCTCCTTCGCTGCTTGCCGATGAAGCCAACGCAGCAGAGCCCCGACGCGAATCAACGTTGAACGGCGTTGCCGCAGCAGATCGATCACCTGCTGGCCCTCGCGCAGCTTCACGACCGCCACACGTCCGCGGTCGCCCTCCCTGCTCAGCAGTTCGACGCCCACGCCGTTCGTCTGGCACAACGCGTAGAGTGGCTCGAGCGACTTGTGGGTCCGCGCCAGGACCGCCATCTCTCCCCAGGACACGTTTGGGTCGATGGACCGTATGCGCTCCAACTCCTGCATCACGACCTGCGCCTGCAGATTGGCGCTGGCCGGCGAAACCAGCGAACGCACGCAGCCGCGACTGACCGTGTCCATCTGTTGCCACCGTCCGCCTGCTGGATCGCTGGCGCGTGCCGCGTTGATGCGTATCGGATGGTCGACCTTCATGCGGTCCTTGGCCCGCTGGATGACGTGGTTCGACGCAGCAATGATGTTCTGGGTCGAGCGAAAATTCTCGACCAGGTAGGTGACCTCGCCGCTGTAGTCGACCTGGAACCGACGAATGAACTCGACGTTCGCGCCTTTGAACGCATAGATGTTCTGGTCGTCGTCGCCTACGGCCATGATGCTCAGCCGGGCGTCAGCGTCGGCAAGGCGCCTTCCGGCCAATGCGCTGACCAGCGCGTACTGGGCCTCGTCGATGTCCTGGTATTCGTCGACGAAGATGTATTCATAGCCGCGCAGCACCTGGTCGCGTGCGTCGTCCTCGGCCAGAAAGGCGTCGGAGCGCCCTTCCAACAAGTCGGTCGCGTCCTTGAGAAGCTTGTCGAAGTCGATCTCTCGGCCCAGGCGCGCAGCTGCTTCGAGGCTCGTGCCAGTCAGTCGAAGGGCCATCGCGTGGTAGGTCAGCACCGTGACTCGCCGGGCGTCTTCCCCAGCCAGCGCCAGCAGACGCCGGCGCAGCTCTGAGGCGGCACTGCGGTTGAATGCCAGCGCAATGATGCTGTCCGCTGGCACGCGGCGCACGCGCAGCAGGTAGGCGATTCGGTGCACGATGACCCGAGTCTTGCCCGACCCGGGCCCCGCCAACACCAGGTGGTTGCCGCGTTCGGGTTTCTCCACCAGCGCCTGCTGCACCGGATGGTTCAAGTCGTCGACGATGCGCCGGAACGATTCGTCGGTCGTTGCCAGCTCCAGCAGATCGGCTCGGCCCTTGAACCAGTCGCGCACGAAGCGTTTGCGCGGCAACGTGAAGTAGGCTCCGACGCAGCTGGCTGGCACGACGCGCGTCCTCGACGCCCAAGCGAGCGTATTCGTGCATCACGTGCGTCTGCAGCGTGCGCTCGCGGTAGAACTCCTCCAGAGGCGCGAAATCCTCCTTGGAGAACCGGCGGTTGCCCGCTTCAGCGTTCAGCTCGATCGTCATTGCCGAGCGGAAGACCGAGCGACCCTTGTCGAGTTCCAGTACCTTGTTGTCGTGCAGCCAGAGCAGTGCGTGTTCGAGTGCGACGGCGGGCTCGCGCAGCGTTCCACGCAGGTCCAGGTCCGCATCCATCGCTTCGAGCAGGTCGCGCGCTTTGCATTCGATCAAGAGGCTAGCCTCGCGCGTGCTCGGCGGCACCTCCGCCAGCAGCCGGGCCAGAACCACTTGAGCCACCGCACGTCGCCGTTCACAGATCTCGCGGATGCGCGGCCACTCGCGTCGCAAGATGACGCTCAGAGTCTCGCGGCCGCGCGAGCGCAACTGCAACAGGCTGCGCTTCTCGTGGCCGCTGCCGAAGTTCTCGGCCATCGAGCGCAGACAAGTCAGGACTGCTTCGGGCGACACACGTGCATCGCCCTCAGGCAACTCCAGGCGACGTCTCAACTCGCTGCATATCGGCCTGAGCGCCAGCGACTGTGCCTGGCCGTCGACGTCGGCGTCAGGCGCCAGCTCGGACATCAGGTCGAGTAGCGCTCGTTCGAGCTGCACAACGTTCTGCAGCGCGATGTCGGCTGCGCCCCTCACGCCCTTGTTCAACCGTACGCTCAGGCCCAGATCGTTGGCTAGGACGCCCAGCTGTTCTAATTGGTGAAGGATGCGAAAGCACTCCTGGGCCCCAATGCCGGAATCGAGCATCAGTTCGTCGGTGCTGATGCCGCCGGGATCAATACTGCGGAACAAGCAGGCAGCCACGGCGGAATACTTGGCTTGGTTGGGCTGAGACACCGCCGCTTTCTCTATTCGGGTGACGAGCCTCCTCCAGTGACGCCACACGG
Organism: uncultured beta proteobacterium; assembly: GCA_963824005.1. Classification (GTDB taxonomy): domain Bacteria; phylum Pseudomonadota; class Gammaproteobacteria; order Burkholderiales; family Burkholderiaceae_C; genus Rubrivivax. The sequence continues at coordinate 118,114 of CAWGOK010000008.1, read as the reverse complement.
AGGCTGGCGGGGAACACTCGAGTGCTGTTTTCGTTGCGCCGCAGGAAGCCGCCGCGCTCCAGCCAGGCGATCGCGGTGGTGACCTTGGTCGAGGCGTCACGCGAATCGATGTCGATGTCGGTGTCGCTGCTGTCAAGCAGCAGTTCCTTGGCCGACACCACGACCTCCTGGGACTTCAAGCGTGCCGCACGCTTACGGACGGCGCGCAGCAACCCGGAAAAGTCGCGCGTACTCAGACGCGAGGTGGCCGATAGGCGGAACTGCGTCTCCACGTCCTCGGGATCGAACAACAGCACACAGCGAGCGGCATCGCCGTCGCGGCCCGCGCGACCCGCTTCCTGCAGGTAATTCTCAAGGGAGCCGGGGATGTCAGCGTGAATCACCAGACGGATGTCCGGCTTGTCGACGCCCATGCCGAAGGCATTGGTGGCCGCGATCACGGTCAGCTCACCGTTCAGAAACTGGTCCTGCACCTTCTTCTTGATCTCCGCGTCCAGGCTGCCATGGAAGTGGGCGCAGTGGATGCCTTGAGCGGAAACCAGTTCGGCCATTGTCTCGGTCGTGCGTCGTGTGGCGCAGAAGATGACCGCAGCCCCACCGTCCTTCAGCTCGTGACGCAGCAGCTCAACGATGCGTGCTGCCTTCTGGGCCTTGGTCGCCTCCACCACCTGATATGACAGGTTGACCCGCTCGTGCCCGCCGAGGAAGCGCTCCAAGTCGATGCCCAGCGATTCCCGGAAATGGTTGGCCAAGTCGTCGATCACGTCGGGCTTGGCTGTGGCTGTGAAGCAGGCGATCGGCGCTGATTGCGCGCCGAAGGACTCGCGCACGAAGCGGGCGACGTACAGGTAGTCGGTCCGGAAGTCGTGACCCCACTTAGACAGGCAGTGCGCTTCATCGAACACCCAGGTGGCGATCTCGCGCATGCGGATTGCCTCGACGAAACTGCGGCTTCTGAACTGCTCAGGCGAAACGAGGACGATGCCGGCATCACCCAGCCGGATCTTGTCCAAAGCGGCCCGGCGCTCGGGCGGCGTCAGCAGGCCATTGATCGTCACTGCGCACATCACGCCGGCGGCCACCAGGTTGTCCACCTGGTCCTTCATCAAAGACTGCAGCGGTGAGACGATGACCGTGAGCTGGCCGGCGCGCCAGTAGTGCACCAGTGCCGGCAGTTGGTAGCAGATCGACTTGCCTCCGCCCGTCGGCAGCACGGCCAGCAGACTCTTGTGGGCGAGACCTGCAGCCACGATGGCGCGCTGGAGCGACGACCCGTCCGATGCGGCGGGCTTGGGCCGGAAGCTGGGCTTGCCGAAGTGCAGCTCGAGCAGATGTTCCGCGTTGTGTTGTTCGGCACAGTAGCGGCAGGAGGGGTCTTTGCAGTCCTGCTCTCGCAGCTCGCCGATCAACTGCCTCACAAGCGGCAAGGATCGATGTACCCAGATCGGCAAGACGGAGTTGCCACCGGACACCCGGATCCAGCCAAGCGCAAGCGCCAAGGCGAAGCGATGATCCGAGTCGGCGGTCAGATCAGCAGGAACCCTAGCCAAGCGGTGGCCGCAGCATATTGAGCCGAAGCGCGACAGTGCCGTTGCGCCTGCCGACCGGGCGTCTGGCGCTAACTCCGTCCGGACCGTGCGCAAACATTGATCCAGCGGCGCGTCATGGGCAACGAGGAAGTGCAGCAACGACAGCCATAGCGGGTCGTCCGCCTGCATTGCGGCAAAGGCCTGGACCTCGTCTGCCAGCAAGTCGAGCGTGATGCGTGCGTCCTTGAGCGGGTTGTTCCGCGAGTCGGACAGCAGCTTGTAGCCCTTCACCAGCCGGTGATACGGGTTGGCCGGAAACGCCATGGCCGACCACTCAAGTGTGTCGATCAACGGCAGTTGGAGGCAGGCGAGCTTCGGGAACTGGCGCTGCAGCTGCGGTAGGTCGTGGCGGCGCAGGTTGTGCCCCACCAACACGCGAGCGCCGGCGGTCAGTGCATCTACCTGACGGACGAGGGCATCGCTTGGCTGGCGTCCAAGCGTCAGGAAGTCGCTGCTATCCGAACGGACCGCGCCGAGTTTGAAGATGCGGTTGTCGTCGGCTGGATTGGTTTCGACGTCGATTGACAGCGCCGACCAACGGGTCAGGACAGCGCGAATATCGATGGCGGTTGCCTGACCCGCTTGACCTATGGCCGTTGATGACTCCACGCCTCGATTGTCTCCCGGACCAGGTCGGAGTGACCCTCTCAATCGGATTCGGCCCGGCAACCCGTCGCGACGTCAAGGACGAGCTGCCGAACTTGCGTCCAGACCCACAGCGCCGGCTTCGATTAACGGTTGCTACATGAGTTCAAACGGCGACAACACGCCGGCGAGCCGGTCGCTCCGCGAACCGTCGACAACGAGCCAAAGCATCGGCCCATCCTGGACGCAAGCACCGTCGAGGACTGCGCGCACAGGAATATCCGTTGTGAGCAGTTGATCGACCCCGATCGGCACAGGCTCGAGCCCGGCCTTCACCGCCTTGGCGATCGTCAGGCCCAGGCGCGTGATCGTCTTGTCGCGGCCAACCTTGAGGAATCGGGCAAGTCCCAGCTCAGATACCGTGTGCTTGCTATCGACGCAGATCCGCAAGGCTCGCTGTCGATGCTCTTCGGACTGCTTCCCGAAGTTGATATCCCCGATTCCGCAACGCTGTTGCCAGTACTTAGAGGTGATCTGAGCGATGCCCTCGATGTGGCCAGACCGACTTATTGGCCGAATATCGATCTGATCGCTGCCGCTCCTTCGCTTTTCGGCGCGGAGTACTCGCTATATGCGATGGCGCTTGAACCGTCTCGCAGTCACGTTCTGGCGATGCTTGACCGCAGCCTTGACGCAGCCCGACAGCGGTATGACGTCGTCATCATTGACACACCGCCTTCGCTGTCATGCCTAACGATCAATGCACTCCTCGCGGCGAACGGCTTGATCATTCCTCTGCCTCCGACTGCACTGGACTTCAACTCGCTCGCTCAGCTCTGGGCACTATTGAGCGAAATCGGGCGAGCCTCTTCCTTGCCTCATACTAGCGATGCGTTTTTCGACTTCGTACACATCTTGCCTTCTCGCGTCGATCGCACGGACGCGGCGGTGCCGGTTGTCCTTCGGTGGATGAACGCCGTGTACGGGGACCTCGTGATGCCCATTGAGATCCCCAAGACAGTCGTGACGTCTAGATTGTCGGCTGAGTTCAGCACGGTCTACGACGTTTGCGACCGAAGCAGCTCGACGCGAGCACATCAACGTGCGAAGCGGGCGTACGACCAGATGGTTGCGGTCATTGACTCATCGATCGCTCAAATCTGGCGTAAGCAGGAAAGTGGAGGACTGTCGTGATCATGAACCACAAGCTAAACACGCTGACTGCGGACCTCGATTCGGCGCTTGCCACTTCGGTTGAACTGGATCGAACTGCTGTCAATGAGGTGAACTCACCCAGGACGGCGCCGGGCGTTCTTGCTACCGTTCAAGGCAAGATGCATGTGATGGAGTCGGAGCTGATGGAGCTTCGTGCGCGCTTGGTGAACTTCGACGGGTGCATGCCGGCGTTGAGGCTGGACCCAAGGGTGGTCAGGGGGTCGATCTGGGCCAACAGAAGCGAAGCATCGTTTGCAACTCCGGCGTTCATACGCCTGAAGGAGAGCATCACGGCGGCTGGCGGCAATACCCAGCCCATTCTGGTAAGGAGGGTAGAGGGCGAGCAGTATGAGATCGTGTTCGGGCATCGACGTCACCGTGCGTGCCTCGAAGCTGGACTGCCCGTACTGGCCGTTCTGTGGGCTGGTCCGATGTCGGACCTTGACTTGCTCATCTCAATGGATCGGGAAAATCGAGAGCGTGAGGACCCGTCAGCGTATGAGCAAGGCAAGACCTACTTGGCCGCCCTGCAGGCGGGACTCGTTCCGTCACAAAGGCGACTGGCGGAGACGATTGGCGTGAGCCACACCTGGGTTCGCAAGGCTATGCAGGTCGCGCAGCTTCCCGATGTCGTGGTACGGGCGTTCTCTTCGCCGCTTCATATTCAGCCGAAGCACGCTGAGGCGATTCATGCCGCGCTCGAACGCGATGCAGAAGGCGTGCTGCAACGGGCCCAGCAAGTCGTCGCTGACGGCGCATGCCTGAGACCGCCGCAGGTGGTGGGTAGGCTGAGCGGACAAACGTCCGCGCCAGTACGCTCCGGCAACGTGACTTTCCTGGGTCGCCAGCTCGGCACCTGAACGTGAGCCGTCAGGGCAAGGTTGTCTTGACGCTCGAACGCGCTGTCGCCGGGCCGACTGACATTGACAGAGTTGTACAAGCACTTGGTGCACTGCTCCCACGCCCGGCCTCCGCGGCCTGAGGGACTGGTGTAGTAGGTTGATGCGGCATGTGCGCGCGGCGGAGGCTGTGAGATTCGAACTCACGGGCCCTTGCGGGCCGGCAGTTTTCAAGACTGCTGGGTTAAACCACTCCCCCAAGCCTCCTAAGATCCACTTCCGACCCGTGGGTTGCGGAGATGATCTCCGCATAGTTGCGGAGATGCTAGCAGCGGCGCCTTGCCAATCAACAACTTGGGCAGTCGCTGCACCGCTTTCAAGACCAGTGCAATCGACCACTCTGCCATCTCTCCTGAGGGTCCGCGGTAGTGTAGACGGCGAGCGGGCGCAGGCCGTGCAGCCATCAACCGGGGCGGTTTTGACCCGCGGGCTCAGTGGCTGTTGTCCAGCGTCTCGGCGCTCGACGCCGCCGGCGCTGCCGGCGCTGCGGCGGCGGGGGGTAGGCGGTCGATGAGCTCGCGCAGGCTCTGCCGGTAGAGCACCGGCGCCTGATCGTGCAGCCGACTGTGCGTGCCACCCGCCACCTCGACCCAGACGACCCCCGACGGTGCGGCGTCGCGCAGGCGTCGACCCAGTTCGACCGGAACGGTGCGGTCGGCGCTGCCGTGCAGCATCAGCACCGGTGCATCGACTTCGCCGATCTTCGACAAGGCGTCGAACTGCAGCGTCGTGATCGACGCGCCGACGCTACCCCAGAAGCCGGCGGCCGCCGCCACCTCGGGCATGGTGCTGAAGCTCGACTCCAGCACCAGCGCACCGTAATCGCTCCCGGCGTGCAGGCGGCTCGCCAATTGCACCGCCACCGCGCCGCCCATCGAGTGACCGAAGATCACGCGGCGGCCCGGCTGCGGCTGCCATTGCCTCAGTTCGGCCCAGGCGTGCCAGGCGTCGGCCATGATCGTGGCCTCGGACGGCACGATCGGCGTGCTGTCGCCCCAGCCCCGGTAGTCCACGGCCAGCACGGAGAAGCCGGCATCGCGCAGCGCGTCGATCTTCGGCAGGTTGCGGTACAGGTTGCGGAAGGTGCCGTGCAGGTACAGCAGCGCCGGCGCGTGCGGGTCGGCATGCGGCAGCCACCACAGTGCCAGCTTGTCGGGAACCTCGCCCTGCGACGCTACCGGTACGGCATAGCGCAAGTCGCCGGCTCCGAGCGGCGCCACATCGGTCGGCTGGGTCGGTGTGGGGCGCAGCGCCAGTTCGCGCTGCTTGGTGTCGAGCCAGGCGCAGCCGCTCGGCGGCAGGCACATCAAGGCGGCCAGCAGGCCGCGTGTCGCGAAGCCGCGCAGTGCCGGCGTGCGCGCCCGCGGCCCGGGTGATCGAACTGCTTGTCTCGGCATTCAACCCGGCCGCTGCGCCTGCTCGCAGCGCACCTGCACGATCTCGCGGCGGCCGCCGTCCACCCGCACCGCCGTCAGCGCACCGCCCCACACGCAACCGGTGTCCAGCGCCAACAGGTCGGGGCGGTTGATCAGGCCCAGCGTGGACCAGTGGCCGAAGGCGATGGGCGTGCCGCGGGTGCGCCGCCCGGCGATGTCGAACCACGGCCGGTAGCCGGGGGGCGCCGCGTGCGCACCCTCCTTGAGCTGCAGTTCGAGACGGCCCTCGGGCGTGCAGAAACGCATGCGCGTCAGCGCATTGATGATGAAACGCCAGCGCGGCGGGCCCTGCAGCGTTTCGCTCCATTGCGCCGGCTCGTTGCCGTACATGCCCTGCAGCATCTGCGGCAGCTCGGGGCCGCGCAGCAGCGCTTCGATCTCGCCGGCCAGTGCCAGCGTGGTCGGCGTGTCCCATTGCGGCACCACGCCGGCATGCACCAGCAGCCAGCCGTTGAACCGGTGCGCCATGCGGCGCTGGCGTAGCCAGTCGAGCCAGCTGTCGCGCTCTTTCGAGCCGAGGATGTCGTGCAGCGTGTCGTCCTTGCGCGCCTTGCGCACGCCATGCGCCACGGCCAGCAGGTGCAGGTCGTGGTTGCCGAGCAGGCAGGTGACGGCGTCGCCCAGGTCGCGCAGCCGCTTCAGCGTGCCCAGCGAATCGGGGCCGCGGTTGACCAGGTCACCGACCAGCACCAAGTGGTCGCGCGACGGCGAGAAGCCGATCTCGGCAAGCAGCCGCTCGAAGGCATCGCAGCAGCCCTGCACGTCACCCACCAGGTAATCCATGAACCGATTCTGCTACGCTGCGGCCCCTTGCTCACATCACCGGGTGGCCGCCGCCAGGCGGCCGTGCATGGACGTCGCGCTACTGGCTTTTCTGATCCTGCTGAATGGTGCCTTCGCCATGTCCGAGATGGCACTCACCGCCAGCCGCAAGGCGCGCTTGCAGGTCATGGTCGAGGGCGAGGAGCCCGGCGCGCAGGCGGCGATGGACCTGCACGATCACCCCACCAAGTGGTTGTCCACGGTGCAGATCGGCATCACCTCGATCGGTGTGCTCAACGGCATCGTCGGCGAGAACGCCTTCGCCGAGCCGCTGGCGGCGTGGCTGAACCAGGTGCTGCACATCAAGCCCGGGGCGGCCGCGCTCAGCGCCACCGCACTGGTGGTGGCGACCATCACCTACCTGACCATCATCTTCGGCGAGCTGGTGCCCAAGCGCCTGGGCCAGATGTACCCGGAAACCGTGGCCCGGCTGGTGGCGCGGCCGATGAACTGGCTGTCCACCGCGACGCGGCCCTTCGTCTGGCTGCTCGGCGCCAGCACCGACGCGGTGCTGCGGCTGCTGGGCATCCGCGGCGGGCCCTCGCGCAGCGTCACCGAGGAAGAGATCGCCGCCAGCCTGGAAGAGGGCGTGGATGCCGGCGTGATCGAGGCGCAGGAGCACCAGATGGTGCGCAATGTCTTCCGCCTGGACGACCGCCAGATCGGCTCGATGATGATCCCACGCGCCGAGATCGTCTGGCTCGACGCCGACGCCCCGATCGAACAGATGCTCGAGCGCATGATGCAAGCGGGGCGCTCGCGCTACCCGGTGTGCCGCGGCAGCCTGGACGACGTCATCGGCGTGGTCGCCGCGCACACGCTGCTGCCGCCGCTGGCGCAGGGCTTGAAGCCCGACCTGAACGAGCACCTGAAGCCGCCAGTGTTCGTGCCCGAGACGCTGTCGGGCATGGAGCTGCTGGAGCACTTCCGCCAGTCCAGCGCCGACATGGTGTTCGTGGTCGACGAGTACGGCGCAGTGCAGGGCGTGATCACCGAGCGTGACCTGCTCGAGGCCATCACCGGCGAGTTCGGCGCCGTCGCCGGCGAGGAGGCCTGGGCCGTGCGGCGCGGCGATGGCAGCTGGCTGATGGACGGGCTGATCCCGATCCCCGAGCTGAAGGACCGACTCGACATCAAGGAGGTGCCCGAAGAGGATCGCGGGCGCTACAACACGCTGGCCGGCATGGTCATGCTGCTGCTGGGCCGGCTGCCAGGCACCGGCGACAGCGTCGAGTGGGAGGGCTGGCGCTTCGAGGTGGTGGACCTGGACGGCAAGCGCGTGGACAAGTTGCTGGTGCACCGCACCGGGGAAGGCGACGAAGGGCCGGGTTGATCGTTCCCGATCGGTGCAGGCCGATGGGGACGAGGGACTGCAAGCTGCGGCGCGCGGGCAAATGCCTCCAACCGGCGCATGGCGGCTGTTTGTCCTACGCCTGCGCGGGCCGAGGACGGCGGGGAAGCGAATCCGTCCATGCCTGGGGCTCAGCCTCTGGCGCTCGCCAGGCACAAACAGTCCCCCGGACTGTTTGTGTCCGGGCTCTGTCCCCCGCCCGGTCTGACGACCGCGCTCTCCTTTGCTTCCCGGCTTCGCTTCCTCACCGTCCTCGGCTGGCCGCCGCCGATCTGTCCGATTGCAGCGGTTCACGGCATGCCGTGTCTGGCCGACGCTGCTGCTCAGGTCAGGGCGGCACCGAGCTGACGCGATAGCTCGCCCGCGCTATGACGCAGCACGCGCGCCACGGCGCCGTCGGCGCGCGCATCGAAGACCGCGCTCGGGCCGATGGCCGTCAGGCTCATGACGATGCGGTCGCCGACGTCGAACACCGGCGCGGCCATCGCGCTGATGCCCGGCACCGACGCGTCCACCGCCTGCGCCAGGCCCTGCTCGCGCACCCGTGCCAGCTGCGCCTGGAAGGCCGCGTCGAAGCCGGCCGCGCGCTTGTTGCCTTCCTGCTCGGCGACCAGCAGTGGCAGCACCGTCGCGCGCGGCAGGTAAGCGCAGAACAGCAGCCCCGAAGCGGTGCCGCGCAGGCTCATCACCGTGCCGTGGCGCATGTTCACGTGCACGGCGGACGGCGCCTCCTCGATGCGCACCATCGTCGGCCCGCGGTTGCCCCACACCGCCACGCCGACGGTGTGGCCGAGCGTGCGCGCCAGCTCGCCGATCAACGGCGTGGCCAGGCGCACCGGGTCGTACTGCTGCAGGCTGATCAGCCCCAGCTGCATGGCCAGCGGCCCCAGGCCGTAGTGGCCGGATTGCGCGTCCTGCTCGATCAGCCCGAGTTTGCCGAAGCTCACCAGGTAGGGGTGGGCCTTGGCCGCCGCCATGCCGGCCTCGCGCGCCAGGTCCTTCAGCGCCATCGGCCGGCCCTGATGTGCCAGCGCGCGCAGCAGCTGGCCGCCGACCTCGACGCTCTGGATGCCGCGCTGCAGGCGCGGTGACGGCGCGCTCGGTGCAGGGCCTTTTCGGGTGGAGGACAGTGGCATTGGTAGTTCTACTTAAACGAATACGTTAGACAGTAACGAACATCGTCGCTAGAATCAAGTCCGTACTTCCCCTCGGAAGCATTCCGAGCTCCCACCGAATCCGGAGACTGCATGAGCAAAGCCTTTGCCAGCCAGGCCGACCTGGAAGAAAAGACCGTCAGCTTCACCAAGCTGTCCGAACATGCCTATGCCTACACGGCGGAGGGCGACCCGAACAGCGGCATCGTCATCGGCGACGACGCGGTCATGGTCATCGACACGCAGGCCACGCCGGCGATGGCGCAGGACGTCATCCGGCGCATCCGCGAGGTCAGCGACAAGCCGATCAAGTACGTGGTGCTGAGCCACTACCACGCGGTGCGTGTGCTCGGCGCGGCGGCCTACCGGCCCGAACACATCATTGCCAGCCAGGACACCCGCGATCTGATCGTCGAGCGCGGCGAGCAGGACAAGGCCAGCGAGATCGGCCGCTTCCCGCGGCTGTTCCAGAACGTCGAATCGGTGCCGCCGGGCATGACCTGGCCGACGATGACCTTCACCGGCAAGATGACGCTGTGGCTGGGCAAGCTGGAGGTGCAGCTGATCCAACTCGGCCGCGGCCACACCAAGGGCGACACCGTGGTCTGGCTGCCGCAGGACAAGGTGCTGTTCAGCGGCGACCTGGTCGAGTTCGACGCCACGCCCTATGCCGGCGACGCCTATTTCCAGGACTGGCCGAAGACGCTGGACAACATCGCCGCGCTCAAGCCGGAGAAACTGGTGCCGGGCCGCGGCGCGGCACTGCAGAACGCCACCGAGGTGGCACGCGGCCTGGAAGGCACGCGCTCGTTCGTGTCCGAGTTGTATGCCAGCGTCAAGGCCGGCGCCGCCGCGGGCAAGGACCTGCGCAGCGTCTACAAGCAGACCTTCGACAAGCTGCAGCCGAAGTACGGCCAATGGGTCATCTTCAACCACTGCATGCCCTTCGACGTGACCCGTGCCTACGACGAGGCCACGCTGTACCCGGACCCGCGCATCTGGACGGCAGAGCGCGACATCGAGATGTGGAAAGCCCTGGAGAGCTGAACATGAAGATCGAACGCATCCATCACGTCGCCTACCGCTGCCGCGACGCCAAGGAAACGGTGGAGTGGTACCGCAGGCACCTGGGCATGGAATTCGTGCTCGCCATCGCCGAGGACCAGGTGCCGTCCACCCACGCGCCCGACCCGTACATGCACCTGTTCATGGACGCTGGCAACGGCAACGTGCTGGCCTTCTTCGAGCTGCCGAATTCCAAGCCCATGGGCCGTGATCCAAACACGCCCGACTGGGTGCAGCACATCGCCTTCAAGGTGGGCAGCGTCAAGGAGCTGGAGCAGACGAAGGCCCAGCTCGAAGCCGCCGGCATCCCGGTGGTCGGCATCACCGACCACACCATCTTCAAGTCGATCTACTTCTTCGACCCCAACGGCCACCGGCTGGAACTGGCTGCCGACACCGGCACGCCCGACATGTACCGACGCCTCGACGACGTGAAGTGGGCGATGCTCGAAGAGTGGTCGAAGACCAAACGCGCGCCGAAGCACGCGCACTGGATGCATGAAGTTGAACTCGGTTAGGCCGTCATGCAGAAGACCTATGCCTACCCGGAGTTCGAGTACCGACGCAGCGCCGAGCAGCGCGAAGGCCGGCTGCTGCGCCACCCGCTGGTCATCGTCGGCGCCGGCCCGATCGGGCTGACCGCGGCACTCGACTGCGCGCAGCGCGGCATTCCGGTGCTGCTGCTCGACGACAACAACACCGTCAGCATCGGCTCGCGCGCGGTTTGTTACGCCAAGCGGCCGCTGGAAATCTGGGACCGTCTCGGCGTGGCCGAGCCGATGGTCGCCAGGGGTGTGAGCTGGCAGGTTGGCAAGGTCTTCCTGCGCGACGGCATGGTCTACCGCTTCGATCTGCTGCCCGAAGCCGGCCACAAGATGCCGGCGATGATCAACCTGCAGCAGTACTACCTGGAAGAGAACCTGGTCGCGGCCTGCGAGAAGCACCCGCTGGTCGACCTGCGCTGGAAGCACAAGCTGGTGGCGCTGCAGCAGTTCGACGACCACGCGCGCCTGACGCTGGAAACCCCCGACGGCCGTTTCGACCTGCTGGCCGATTGGGTGCTGGCCTGCGACGGCGCCAACAGCGACACGCGGGCCATGGTCGGCGGTGGCTTTTCCGGCCAGTTCTTCCACGACCGCTTCCTCATCGCCGACGTGGTGATGACGGCCGACTTCCCCGTAGAGCGCTGGTTCTGGTTCGACCCGCCCTTCCACCGCGGCCAGAGCGTGCTGCTGCACAAACAGAGCGAGAACGTGTGGCGCATCGACTTCCAGCTCGGCTGGGACGCCGACCCCGAGGCCGAGAAGAAACCCGAACGCGTGATCCCGCGCATCCAGGCGATGCTGGGGCCGGACGCGAAGTTCGAGCTGGAATGGGTATCGGTGTACCAGTTCGCCTGCCGCCGCATCGACCATTTCCGCTACGGCCGCGTGCTCTTTGCCGGCGATGCGGCGCACCAGGTCTCGCCCTTCGGTGCGCGCGGCGCCAACACCGGCGTGCAGGACGTCGACAACCTGGCCTGGAAGCTCAAGCTCGTGCTCGACGGTGCCGCGCCTGAGGCGCTGATCGACAGCTACCACGAGGAACGCGCCTTCGCCGCCGACGACAACCTGCGCAACTCGACCCGCTCCACCGACTTCATCACGCCGAAGAGCCGCGCCAGCCTGCGCTTTCGCAACGCGGTGCTGGAGCTGGCCGAGACCGAGCCCTTCGCGCGCCCGCTGGTCAACAGCGGCCGGCTGTCCACGCCCACGCCTTACCTGAATTCCTCGCTCAACACCTCCGACGAGGACGCTTTTGCCGGTGCGATGAAGCCGGGCACCAACTGTGCCGACGCGCCGGTGCGCCACGGCGACAAGCAGACCTGGCTGCTGAACGTGCTGCATGAGCTGCACGGTCCGGCCGGCGGCTTCACGCTGCTGGTCTTCGGCGACAGCCCCGCGCTGCAAAACGTCGGCGATGGGCACGTCACGGCGCGCGTGCTCACGGTCGGTGGTGACATCGAAGACCATCAAGGCCTGCTCGCGAAGCGCTACGACGCAGATCCCGGCACGGTCTACATGATTCGCCCCGACCACCATGTGGCCGCGCGCTGGCGTGCCTTCGACGCGGCCAAGGTGCTTGCCGCGCTGCGCCGCTGTATCGCTGCCCATTGAGAAAGACGCACGCCATGCCGCTGAATCACAACCCGAACATCGCCGACCCCGATGGCTTCTACCAGGAGCTGATCGAAAGCCAGCGCGAGCTCAGCGACGAGCAGGCCGACATGCTGAGCGCCAAGCTGGTGTTGATCCTGGCCAACCACGTCGGCGACCGCGAGGTACTGCGCGAGGCCATCGCGCTGGCTCGTGCCAACACGCTGGCGCACTCCACCGCCGTTGAATAATGGCCGCATGGACGGGACGCTGAACTACCAGGCCGGCTTCGGCAACCACTTCGCCTCGGAGGCCGTGGCTGGTGCGTTACCGGTGGGCCGCAACAGCCCGCAGCGCGCGGCCCATGGCCTGGTTGCCGAACTGCTGTCGGGCAGCGCCTTCACCGCGCCGCGTGCCGAGAACCGGCGCAGCTGGATGTACCGCCGCCGCCCCTCGGTGGTGACTGGCAGCTATCAGCCGCTGCCGCAACCATGGTGGAAGACCGGCGCCAAGGACGGCGTGGCCGCACCGCCGAACCCGATGCGCTGGTTAGCGGTGGCCGTGCCGGACGAGCCGCTGGACTTCGTCGACGGCCTGCGCACCATGGTGCTCAACGGTGATGCCGATGCGCAGAGTGGCATGGCCGCGCATCTGGTGCTGATGAACCGGCCGATGGGCCGGCGCGCGCTGGTCAATGCCGACGGCGAAATGCTGCTCGTGCCGCAGCAGGGGCGCTTGCGCGTGACCACCGAGCTGGGTCGGCTCGACGCCGCGCCCGGCGAGGTGTTGCTGCTGCCGCGCGGGCTGGCCTTCAAGGTGGACGTCGACGGACCGGCCATCGCCTACGTGTGCGAGAACTACGGCGCGCCCTTCCGGCTGCCGGAGCTGGGGCCGATCGGCTCCAACGGCTTGGCCAATGCGCGCGACTTCCAGGCGCCGGTGGCGGCCTTCGATGCCGACGAAGGCCCGTACCAGATGCTCAAGCGTTATGGCGGCGCGCTGTGGGCCGCGACGCAATCGCACTCGCCCTTCGACGTGGTGGCTTGGCACGGCACGCTGGCGCCGCTGCGCTACGACACCAGGCATTTCAATACCATCGGTTCGATCAGCTTTGACCACCCGGACCCGAGCATCTTCACGGTATTGACGTCGCCCAGCGACACGCCGGGCACGGCCAACTGCGACTTCGTCATCTTCCCGCCGCGCTGGCTGGTGGCCGAGGGCACCTTCCGACCGCCGTGGTTCCACCGCAACCTGATGAGCGAGTTCATGGGCCTGGTCTACGGCCAGTACGACGCCAAGCCCGAAGGCTTCAAGCCCGGCGGAGCCTCATTGCACAACTGCATGGTGCCGCATGGGCCGGATGCCGAGGCCTTCGAACGCGCGTCGTCGGCGGTGCTGGTGCCGCACAAGCTGGAAGACACGCTGGCCTTCATGTTTGAAAGCCGCTGGCGCTTCCACCTCACCGCTTGGGCGCAGCGTGCCGGCGCGCGCGACGAGAACTACGCCGACTGCTGGGCCGGCCTGCAGGACCACTTCAAGCCTCGAACCGACCATGCTCGATCACACACATGACGCGGCCCTGCGCAGCTGGGTCGAATCGGCCAATGCCGAGGACTGCGACTTCCCGGTGCAGAACCTGCCCTTCGGCGCGTTCCGGCGCTCGGGGCAGGACGAGCCGCTGCGCATTGGCGTGGCCATCGGCGACCAGGTGCTCGACCTGCGGCAAGCGCGCGAACAGTGCCCCTGGGGCGCCGGCATCGACGAGTTGCTGGCGCCGCTGGCGGCGGGCGACCTGAACCGATTCATGGCGCAGGGCTCGGGCGCGCGGCGCACACTGCGTGCCGCGCTGTCGCACGCCCTGGCCGAGGGCAGCGACCAAGGCCCGTTCCTCGAGCTGTGCCTGGTGCCACAGTCCAAGGTGCAGATGCAGATGCCCTGCCGCATCGGCGACTACACCGACTTCTTCACCGGCATCCACCACGCCACGGCGGTGGGCAAGCTGTTCCGCCCCGACAACCCGCTGCTGCCCAACTACAAGTGGGTGCCGATCGGCTACCACGGCCGCGCCTCCAGCATCGGCGTCAGCGGCCAGAGTTTCGTGAGGCCCCATGGGCAGACATTCATCGGTGGCAACGCGCCGCGCTTCGGGCCCTGCCAGCGCCTGGACTACGAGCTCGAACTGGGCGTGTTCGTCGGTACCGGCAACGAGCTGGGCCTGCCGAAGAGCATGGCGCAGGCCGAGGACGACTGGTTCGGCATGGTGCTGCTCAACGACTGGTCGGCGCGCGACATCCAGACCTGGGAATACCAGCCGCTCGGCCCTTTCCTGGCAAAGAGCTTTGCCACCACCATCTCGCCGTGGATCGTCACGCGCGAGGCGCTGGAACCGTTTCGTGCGCCCTTCGAGCGGCCAGCTGGCGACCCGATGCCCTTGCCCTACCTGGACTCGGCGGACAACCGCGCGCGCGGCCAGATCGACATTTCGCTGCAGGTACTGCTGCAAAGCGCGGCGATGCGCGACAAGGGCCTGCCGCCGCACGCGCTGAGCCACTCGAACTTTCGCGATTCGTACTGGAGCGTGGCGCAACTGCTGGCCCACCACAGCAGCAACGGCTGCAACCTGCAGACCGGCGACCTGCTCGGCACAGGCACCCAGTCCGGGCCGCAACCAGGGCAGGGCGGGTCGATGCTCGAGTTGTCGATGGGCGGCAAGCAGGCGCTGGCGCTGCCCGGCGGTGAAACCCGCAGCTTCCTGCAAGACGGCGACTGCGTGATTCTGCGCGCCCACTGCGAGCGCGCCGGCGCGCGGCGCATCGGCTTCGGCGAGTGCCGCGGCACGGTGTTGCCGGCCTTGGCGGGTTGAGCGCCGGCCCATCTTGCAGCCGGCCCGAATGCCCCCAGCTTTGGGGGCATGAAGACTTCTCAATCCAGGGCATCCCCGGCGCGGCTGGCGGTGGCGGTGTTGCTGTCGCAACTGCTGGAACGGCTGGATCGCAGTGCCGAACCGGTGGGCGCAGAGCAATACCTGTCGGTCGTGCGCCATCTGAAGGAAGAATTCGACGAGCTGGGTGCAGAGGACGCGCTGTCGGCGCTGCTCGACGCCTTTCCGTCGGCGGCGGAGTTGTACGAGAACCTGAACTACCAGCATGCGGGGCTGTGCCGCTCGCCGCTGGAGCTGTCGCTGGATGCCGAACTGCGTACCCGCCAGGTGATCGAGCGCGCGCGCCGCGGCGTTGCCGGCTGAACTTCAGCGCACCGATTCGTCGCACGCCGTCGGTATGTCGCCGTTGCGCGCCGGCTTGCAGCCGTTGAACATCGCGGCGATCAGGTTCTCGCGCTGCCGGCGGCTGGTGAAGAGCACCCCGGCCACGTGCAGCACGACCAGTGCCAGAAGCCCCCAGGCCAGCGTCAGGTGCGTGAGTTCCACGGCGGCATCGCCCCAGAAGCTGTCGGTGGTGTAAAGCCAGCCCGTCAACGCCAGGCCGGCCACGCTGGCCAGCAGCGCCAGTACCATGCACGCCCCCAGCGGGTTGTGGCCGAGGTATCGCGGCTCGCGCCGCTGCAGCACCGCCTTCAGGTAGGCCCAGGTCGCCCGCGGCCCACGCACGAACTGCGCGAAGCGCGCGTAGCGGCTGCCGACGCTGCCCCACAGAACGCGCAGCATCACGATGGCCAGCGCCGCGTAGCCTGCGCCCTGGTGCACTCCGGCAAGGGCAAAGGTGCCGAGCCAGGACAGGGTCACCGCCAGCACCAGGCACCAGTGCAGCGCGCGCACCAGCGCATCCCACACGTGCACGACCATCGGCGCGACGGCTACTGCGGTGCGGTCACGACCTGCAAGGTCTTCGGGTGGAAGAAGACCTCCTTCTTGTCGTTCTTCGCATCGCGCGCATAAACCTCGTAGCAGCCGTTGGTGATCTTCACGCGGGCGATCTTCCAGCCCTTGTTGACCAGCATGCGCTCCAGTTCGGCCTGTGGGCGCCATTCGTCCTTCGGCACCGGCTCGCATTTCTCGGTGTGCTCCTGCGCCAGCGCGGGGCCGGTGGCGAGGGTCAGGGCGCTGGCCAGCATCAGTGCTTTCACGGCGGTTGTCCTTTCGTATGCCAGGTCGCTCACATGTCGGCCCAGGCGCGCAGCAGGTTGTGGTACATGCCGGTCAGGCCGATGACCGCCGGGTCGGTCTCGCCGACCGTGCCGCGCAGGTGCATCAGGTGGCGGTCCATCTCGTAGAGCATGCGGCGCTGCTCGTCGCTGCGCACCATGCTCTCGACCCAGAAGAAGCTGGCCAGCCGGTGGCCGCGTGTCACCGGCTCGACGCGGTGCACGCTGGTGCCTGGGTACAGCACCATGTCGCCGGCCGGCAGCTTGATCGACTTGGACCCGAAGGTGTCCTCGATGACCAGTTCGCCGCCGTCATATGCGTCCGGCTCGGCCAGGAACAGCGTGCAGCTGATGTCGGTGCGCACGCGCTCGCCCTGCGTGCCAGGGATGAAGCGCACCGCGTTGTCGACATGGTTGCCGAAGGCGTTGTGCGCGCCGCCGTAGCGGTTGAACAGCGGCGGGAACACGCGTTTGGGCAGCGCAGCCGAGAAGAAGTCCATGTGCCGGTTCAGACCCTGCAGCACGATCGGCTGCAGCGACTTGGAAGCCTCGCCCTGCTGGTCGAGCTGCTGGTTGTTCTTGGCCAGCGCCGACTGCATGCCCGCGGTGACGCGGCCGTCGCCCCACGTCGCACGCTCCAGGATGTTGCGGGCGGCGCGCAGCTCGTCGCTGGCTAGAACCTGCTTGATGTGGACCAGCATGGTCTTGCCTCTCAGAACCGCACGCTCAGCGTGCCCGATACCGCGCGGGGCGCACCCGGCACGTAGTGGCCGGTGTACAGGCTGTCGGCGTAGTAGCGGTTGGTGACGTTGGTGACGTTGAGCATGAAGCCGACCCGGTCGCTGAAGTTGTATTCGGCCATCAGGTCGCCGCTGACGAAGCTCGGTGCCACGATGCCGGGTGGGTTGCGGTTCGGCGTCTGCGAGCTACGCCCGGTGATGCCCGCCCCCAGGCGCAATTGCGGCAGCACCTGGTAGGTGGTCCAGATCGAGCCGCTGTTGCGCGGCGTCAGCGACGGACGCTGGCCCACCTGTTCACCCGAGATGGTCGTGCCGTCGCTGTTGCCCACGTCGATCTCGGCAATCGGGATCCAGGTGTAGGACACGAAGATGTCCCACAGCGGCGTGATGCGTCCGGCGATGTCGATGTCGAAGCCGGTGGCGTGCCGCTCGCCCGACAGCAAGTAGTCCTCGATCGGCGTGCCGGCGGGTGAATCGCGGTTGCGCTCGTGGTACTTGGTGATGTTGAAGATCGAGAAGCGCGTGCTCAGAAGGTTGTCGAAAAGGTCGAGCTTGGCGCCGAGCTCGATGTTGCGGCTGGATTCCGGCGGCGTGTTCGAGCCCGGCAGGTCGTAGGCGTAGGTGTCGCCCGAGGTGTTGAACGAGGTGCCGTACGAGAAGTAGTAGGTCATCGTCGGCAGCGGCTGGTAGAGCACGCCGAAGCGTTCGCTCCACTCGCCGTCCGAGCGGCTGCGGTCGGCGGTGACGGTGCCGATCGGCGGCGCGTTGTTGCCGGTGCCAGTCTGGAAGGACTGGTAGCTGCCCTTGAAGTAGTCGTAGCGCAGTCCGAGCAGCACCTTCCAGTAGTCCGCCACCTGAATCAGGTCCTGCGCGAAAACGCCGGCGGCTCGGGCATCGAAGGCCGCCTGCTGGCGCTTGATGCGCAGCGACTCATCGACCCATCCATCGCCGTTGTCCGGTGTGCCGATCGTGGTGCGCGGTGAATTCTTGTCCAGCGTCACCCCGGGGGGCACGGACATGTTGTAGCCGGCGAATTTCTCGTGACCCAGGTCCACGCCGGCCAGCACCTCGTTGCTCGTGCCGAACCAGTCGAAGCGGTTCGTGTAGTCGATCTGCAGATAGGTGGTCTGCATGTCCTGCACCTTGTTCTGCGTGCCGCGTGTCAGCAAGGTCGCGTCGCTGATGGTGTCCACGCCTTGCGGCGTGGCCGGGCAATCCGGGTTGGTGACCACGCCGGTGTTGGCGTTGGTGGTGCGCTGGCAGAAGCGGATGGTGCTGGCGCGCTGGTCGCGGTCGTAGCTGCCATAGCGCAGCGCGGAGCGCATTGCGCCGCCGTCGTCGAAGCGGTGGGTCCAGCCCAGCGTGCCGTAGCTCGCGCCACCGGCGCTGTAGTCGCTGGGCGCGCCGTAGTAGACATTGGACGGATTCAGCCCCGGAATCATCACCGACGGGTTGGCATTCGCCTGCGCCGAGCTGACGCGCAACCATGGTAGGCCGTAGTTGATGCCGTTGTCGTTGTTCAGGTAGTACAGGCCGGCGACGAACTCGTCGCTGCTGCCGATGCCCCAGCGGAAGTTCAGCGCTGCGCCTTCCTTGTCGATGAAGTTGCCGTTGTTGTCGGCGGTGTTGCGCATCAGGTTGATGCGCAGCGCCGAGGTCTCGCCGGTCTGGATATTGAAGTCGCCGACGAAGCGCAGGAAGCCGTCGTTGCCGACGCTGAAGTTGACCTGGCTGGCGTCGTCGAGGAAGGCCTGCTTGGACACCTGGTTGACCACGCCGCCGGTGGAGCCGCGGCCGAACAGCATCGAGGCCGAGCCGCGCAACAGTTCGATGCGCTCGAAGCCGAAGACGTCGCGGTCGTAGAAGGCCGGGTCGTGGATCGTGTCGACGTAGATGTCGCCGGAGATCGAGAAGCCACGAAGGCGGATGTCCTGCTCGCCGCCTTCGGCCGCCAGGAAGCTGATGCCGCCCATCAGGTGCAGTGCCTCGTTGAGGGTGTCGACGCGGCGGTCGTCCATCAGCCTTTCGGTGACGATGGTCACCGCTTGCGGCACGTCCATGATGTCCTGGCTGCCCTTGGCGACGCCCGCGGTGGTGGCACGCAGCGAGGTGGCATCGGACTCGGCCTTGGCCTTCACCGAGATGGGCTGCATCGTGGTTTCAGGGCGTGTCGCAGGGGCCGACGCGGCCGAGGCGGCCGGCGCAGGCGGAACCGCCGCCTGCTGCGCCCAGGCGCAAGTGTTCAGCAGGCCGAAGCCTGCGGCCATCGCGCCCAGCGGCAGCAGCCGGCGCGGCGCCGGCGGCGCGGGACGCGAGGTGGGGCGATGGGCATGGGTCGATGATTTGGCGTGGCGCGGCACGGTGCTCTCCTGAGGGGGTGGGGCACGGGCTGGCAACGGCTTGCTGGTGCATGGGGTGAAGAAGGGATAGGCAATCAGGGGCTGGCAAGTCTCATCGCGTGGCTTCGGGCTCGCTGATGAAGCCCACCTTGCTCAGGCCGGCGCTGGACGCATCGGCCAGCGTCTGGGCCACGAAGCGGTAGGCCACTGCCTGGTCGGCGCGCAGGTGCACTTCGGGCTGCAGCGACTTGCGGCCTTCGGCCGCAAAGCGCGCCTGTACCACGCTGCGCGTCACCGGTTCGCCGTTCCAGAACAGCGCGCCGGTGGCGTCGATGGCAAATTCGATGCGCTCGGGCCGCAGGTCGTTGACCTGCGCACTGGCCTTGGGCAACTCGAGCTTGACCGCCTGGGTCAGCAGCGGCGCGGTGATGATGAAGATCACCAGCAGCACCAGCATGACGTCGATCAGCGGCACCATGTTGATGTCCGACATCGGGGTGCCGGGGCTCTTGGAATCGAAGCTGGCGAAGGCCATGTCGATGCTCCGGCTCAGGCCGTGGCCGGTGTCGCCGAGCGCGTCGGCAAGGCATGCACGCTGCCCTGCACTGGCGCGCCGCCGTGGCCCAGCGCATGGCCCATGCAGACGAAAGTGTGCAGCTCGTAGGCGAAGGCGTCGAGCCGCGCGGCCAGCACGCGGTTGGCCCGTGTCAATGCGTTGTAGCCGACGACGGCCGGCACCGCGACGGCCAGGCCCAGGCCGGTCATGATCAGCGCCTCGCCCACCGGGCCGGCCACCTTGTCCAGCGTGCCGGCACCGCTCATGCCGATGGCCACCAGCGCGTGGTACACACCCCAGACCGTGCCGAACAGGCCGACGAAGGGCGCGGTGGCACCCACCGTGGCCAGCACCGACAGGCCGTTCTCCAGCCGCGTGGTTTCTTCGTCGAGCACCTTCTTGATGGTGCGGGTGACGAAGTCGTTGGCGCTGCCAGCCTCCTCGAGCTTGGCGGCGCCATAGCGCGCATGATGGGCGTGCGCATGCATCGCATGCACCGTCAGGTGTGAGAAGGGGTCGTGCGCGCCGTGCGCCGCCACTTCGCCGGCCACTGCATCCAGCGAACTGGCGTTCCAGAACAGCTGCAGGAAGCGTGTCGACCGGGACTTGCGCACGAGCAGCGACAGGCCCTTGACGGCGATGATGGCCCAGGAAGCGATCGACATCGCGATCAGGATCACCAGCAGGGTCTTGCCGACGATGTCTGCCTGGGCGATGAAGTGGCCGAAGCCCAGGGCCGAGTGATCGATGTTCACGTCATTTCTCCAGTTCGAATCGAATCGGGATGAGGGCCCAGCCTTCCACCGGCTGGCCCTTTTCGGCATAGGGCTTGAAGCGGGCCCTGTGCACCGCGGCCAGCGCGGCCTGGTCCAGGCGTGCGTGGCCGGACGAGCGTTCGATCTGCACGCTGTGTGGCATGCCGCCACCCGTGCCGATATACGCGCGCACGATCACCAGGCCGGTTTCGCCGTTGCGCTGCGACAGTCGCGGGTACACCACCTCGGGCAGCTGCAGGAACTGCACTGCGGAGTCGGGAATCTGGCGTGGTGCCGGTGGTTGCGCTGTGGCCTCGACCACGGCGGCCGGCCCCGGTGTGGCCGCCACGGTCGGCATCGCGGGCGGTGCTGCGGCCATGGGCACGATGAGGGTATCGGGTGCCGGGGTCGGCATCGGTGGCGCCGCGATTAACGGCGCGGGCTTCGTTGCTGCTTGCGGCTTCAACAGCGGCCTCGGAGGTTGCGGGATCGGCTTGGGCGCCGACGGTAGGGTGACGGGCGCAATCAAGCTGATGAAGATCGGTGCCACCTGCCGCACGGCATCGCGCACTGCGTTCACCTGCAGCAGGCCCCAGACGCCGAAGCCGTGCAAGGCGAGGATGCCGATCACCACGAACCGGCGCTGGGTTGGGCTCAGGTCGCCGGACGGCGTGCCGCCCGGCCGGCGCAGCGACAGGTCAATCGTCGCCCATGTGACATGTGACGGCGAGGCAGTGATGCGGGAGGACAAATGGGCACCGGCGCGAAGAATAGAGCAAACATGCTAACACGAATGCGAACGAGTCCGATTACCGAAATTAGTCGTAGCTTTTCTGACTTCGAATCCGGGCTGGCCGAAAGCGGCGAGCGAGCAACTCTTCCCGGGCGCCGCTCAGTCGAGGACCGCGATCGCTTCGATCTCGAGCATCAGATCCTCGTGCACCAGCGCGGTCGTGCCGACCAGCGTGCTCGCGGGCTGGTGGGCGCCGAAGTGGCGCTGGCGGATGGCGCGCAGCGTCTTCACCTTCTCGCTCGTGAGGTCACGCACGTAGACATTCATCTTCACGATGTGATGGAACTGCGCGCCTCCCGCGGCCAGTGCGATGCCCAGGTTGCGCAGCACCTGTTCGGCCTGTTCGGCAAAATTCTGGCCGATCACTTTGCCGGCCGCGTCCATCGCCACCTGGCCCGACACGTACAGCGTGCGCGCGCCGCCGCTGACGGCGGCAACATGCGAGTAGGTGCCCTGGCTCAGCTCTGATGGGTTGATGAATTCGACCGGCATGGTGCGCTCCCGCTTGGTGGGGTGCCTACCTTAAGGCATCGGGCCGGTAGGCCGAGTCCAGTACCACACCGCCGCCGTTGATACGCGAGACGCAGGCGCACAGCCGCTCGTTGGCCTGCTTCTGGTGGGTGCTGAAGAACACGTCGCGGTGGTCCACCGTGCCCTGCACCGACACGATGTCCATCGCACACAGTCCGCATTCGCCGCGCCGGCAGTCCGACAGTGCTTGCACGCCATGGTCTTCCAGCACGTCGAGCAAGTTGCGGTCGGCCGGCACCTCGAAACGCAGTCCGTGGCGTGGCAGCTCGACCCAGAAGGGCTCGGCCTCGCGCCGACCACTGTTGCCGAAGGTCTCGAAGCGCAGGTCGGCGAGCAGTCGCCCGGCGCGCTGCCAGGCCGCGCGCGCGGCCTCCATCAGGCTGAGCGGGCCGCACAGTGCCAACTGGCCGCCGGGCGGCAGGCCAGCGATCTCGGCGTCCAGGTCGATGCGTTCGCCGGCGTCGCTGCAGAGACAACGCAGCCGCTCGCCCAGCGGCAGGCGCAAGACATCGCGGTAGATCAACTCGTCGGCACGGCGCGCCGCATAAAGCAAACGCAGGCTCGCGCCTTTGCGCGCCAGCAGCAGCGCCATGCCCAAAATCGGCGTGATGCCGATGCCGCCGGCCACCAGCAGCGTGTGTGGCGCCTTGAAGCCGATCTCGAAGTGGTTGTTCGGCTCACCGATCAGCAACTCGTCGCCGGTCTCGCGCTGCCACAGCCAGCGCGACCCGCCGCGCCCTGGCTCGGCGCGGCGCACGGCGATGCGGTAGACCTCGGCGGCGGCCGGCTCGTCGGGCAGGCCGACGAGCGAGTAGTTGCGGATCTCGTCACGGCCGTCGAGCTGTACGCGCAGCTGCAGGTGGCTGCCCACGGTCCAAGGCCGGATGCCGCCTTCGGGGCGGATCTCGAATTCGCGCACGCTCGGGCTCAGGTCGCGGTGCGCGCGGATCGTGGCGCTGTGCCACTGCAGGTTGTTGCGCATGGGTCGTCTTTACCGTATGTTGCGCCGCCGGATCAGGCTGGCCCCGGGCACCTGCAGCCAGGTACGGTGGTCGGCCAGCGCGGCGCGCAGGTTGCCATGGGCGATGCGCGCGTGCTCGCGCATCAGGGCTTCGGCGCGCGCGCCTTCATGACGCTGAATGGCTTCGAGCACGGCGCGGTGCTGCGCCTGCGCCACCACCAGCGCATCGCGGGCATCGGGCCCGGTGGCGCGGGCCAGCACGAAGCCGTTGGGCGATGCGAAGGGCAGCGTCTTGGCGCGTTCCAGCTGCCTGCGCACCATGTCGCTGCCGGCCATCTCGGCCAGCAGGTCGTGGAAGCGGCCGTTGTGCAGCACGTAGCCGCTGAAGGAGTCCTCGCTCAGGCTGGGCGTGGCCAGCAGCGCGTCGATCTGCTCGACGCAGTCGCGCGCCTCGGCCATCAGCACCGCGCTGACGCCGCGCTCGGCCGCCAGCCGTGCGGCCAGGCCTTCGAGCGTGCCGCGCAGTTCGATCGCATCGTGGATGTCGTGTTCGGAAAAGTCCTTCACCGCGAAGCCGCCGTTGGGCAATGCCTCGAGCAGGCCTTCTTCCTGCAGCCGCGCCAGCGCCATGCGGATCGGCGTGCGCGACGCGCCCAGGCGCTCCACCAGCGACAGCTCGGCGATGCGCGCGCCGGGCTTGAGCTCGCCGCCCAGGATCAGTTCGCGCAGACGCAGCTGCGTGCGCACCGTCTGCGACTGCGAGGCGGTGTCGTCGGCTGGGTCTGCGGTGACGGTGTTCATGGCATGCACTCCGTTGTGCTCGAGGTGCTGCCCTCGTACTGTTCCCTACCGGCGCATGGCGGAAGTCCAAAGGCCGTCTTGGCGACCACGCTCGTGGTGTTCGGCCAAATACCACCTATGCCACGACATCGCATCGGGTGGCACCCGGCAGGGGCGCTTTCTGCGGCGGCGAGGAGCGCAGCGCCGGGGTCGGCGCGCGCAGCGCGCTTCGTGAACTGACTCGCCGACACTGTTTGAACGTAGCGCCCGCCGGGCGCGAAGTGAGTTATCGGCGCGACCCCGGGGCGAGCACCGCAGTGCAGTCGGCGCGAAGCGGCGACCGCCGCAGCATGAGCCCCTGGCGGGTGCCGCCCGGCGCGATGCGCCGAACCGTCGCAAGCGCCGCTTCTCGTCGACGGCCGCGATGCGCCGATGTCAACCCATGGCCGCGTATCGCACCACGCGCGATCAACGCGAAGACGGCTTCATGCCGCGCGCAGCGGGATCACGCCTTGCCGTTCATGCGCCGGCGTCTCGGCCTTGACCAGGCTGTCGATCAGCCGCCGCGCCCACATCGAGCCGGCGTCGATGTTCAGGTTGTAGAAGCTGTAGCCGGGGCGCTCGTCGATGGCCTGCTGTTGTGCTTCGAGAATCAACTCGTCCTCGCGGAAGATGTTCGCCACGCCTTCGCGCAGCTCGTGCGTCAGGCGCTGCTCGCCCAGGCAGTAGTTGCGTGCGAAGGCCCAGAAGTAGTGGCAGCTGCGCTCGGTTTGCGGCGTGATGGTGTTGAGCACGTAGCCATTGACGCCTTGCGAGCGGTTTCCGGGTTGGCCGTCCTTCGGCACCGCGCCGCTGCCGGCTGGCGCCACGCCGACGTCGATGGCGATGGTGCAGGGTGCCTCGAAGCGGATGATCTGCCAGCGGTCGACGCGGCCTTCGTAGCCGGTGGCGTGTTTCAGCTGCCCGGCCCAGAAGGGCGGCGCATCGATGTCCTCCATCCAGCGTGTCACCGTCGCGGTGCGCTGGCCGTGGGTGGCCACGAACGGCGCCTCGGCCACCGCCAACTGGCCGATGCTGCTGCCGTGCACGTAGGTCTCGTGCGTCAGGTCCATCAGGTTGTCCAGCACCAGGCGGTAGTCGCACTTCACGGTGATCAGCTTGCCATCGCCGGCCCAGGCCGGGTCGTCGTTCCAGTGCAGGTCGGGTACCTGGGCCGGGTTGGCCAGCGCCGGGTCACCGGGCCAGACCCAGACGAAGCGGTGCTTCTCCACCACCGGGAAGGCGCGCACGCAGGCCGCGGGGTTGAGCGTCTCCTGCGAGGGCATGTGGGTGCAGCGGCCCTCGCCGTTGAAGACCAGCCCGTGGTAGCCGCAAGTGACCTGGTCGTCATGCAGCCGGCCCTTCGACAGCGGCAGCAGCCGGTGCCAGCAGGCATCCTCCAACGCGGCGATGCTGGCGTCACGGCGCCGGAACATGACGATCTTCTGGCCACAGATCGTGCGACTGAGCAGCGCCGCCTTGACTTCGACGTCGTAGGCGGCGGCATACCAAGCGTTCAGTGGGAAGGTCGGCATTGCGATTCCTTGAATACGCGTTGTATACAGGAGCGTCATTATTCTGGCTCAACGGCGGACAAGAATCAGGGAAACCACGAATACGAGAGCTCACACTGTATTCAGAGAATCGCATTCGATGTGCCGCAGCGCCAGCCGGAGCAGCGTCTGCGCGCACCATTCGCACCGGAGAAACCATGAGCACACGTACCGTCCCGCCCTTCCGTGCCGACCATGTCGGCAGCTTCCTTCGCCCCAAGTACCTGCTCGACGCGCGCGAGCAGAAGGCGCGCGGCGAGATCACGGGCGAGCAGTTGCGTTCGGTGGAAGACCGCGCCATTGCCGAGATCGTCAAGTTCCAGGAAGGCGTGGGGCTGCGCAGCATCACCGACGGCGAGTTCCGCCGCACCTACTTCCACATCGACTTTCTCGAGCAGCTGGGCGGCGTGAAGACCGACATCCCGGTGACCATCAAGAAGCCCGACGGCAGCGAGGAACTGGCCCCGCCGGTGATGCGTGTCATCGACAAGGTGCGCCACGTCAAGGACATCCAGCGCGCCGACTTCGAGTATCTGAAGAGCTGCCTGTCGGCGGGCAGCACCGGCAAGGTGTCGATTCCGTCG
The DNA here is from genome assembly GCA_963824005.1 of uncultured beta proteobacterium. Taxonomy (GTDB): domain Bacteria; phylum Pseudomonadota; class Gammaproteobacteria; order Burkholderiales; family Burkholderiaceae_C; genus Rubrivivax. The sequence continues at coordinate 92,128 of CAWGOK010000008.1, read as the reverse complement.
CCGACGATGCTGCACTTCCGTGGGGGCCGTGCCGGCATCAGCAAGCAGCACTATCCCGAGCTCGACCCCGACTTTTACGAAGACGTGGCGCAGGCCTACGGCGAAGAGCTGCGGTCGCTGCACGCCGCCGGCTGCCGCTATGTGCAGATGGATGACACCAACCTGGCCTACCTGTGCGACGACAAGATGCGCGAGGCCGCGCGCAGCCGCGGCGACGACCCCGACGAACTGCCGCACCGCTACGCCAGCTTCATCAACCGCGTGGTCGCCAGGAAGCCGGCCGACATGGTGCTGGCCGTGCACCTGTGCCGCGGCAACTTCAAGAGCACCTGGGCCGCGCAGGGCAGCTACGAGCCGGTGGCGCAGGCACTGCTGACCGAGATGAACGTCGACGCCTACTTCCTGGAGTACGACGACGCACGTTCGGGCGACTTCAAGCCGCTGCGCTTCCTGCCCAAGGGCAAGACTGTGGTGCTGGGGCTGGTGACGACCAAGCTCGGCGAGCTGGAGAACAAGGACGACCTGAAGCGTCGCATCGACGAGGCTGCCAAGTACGCACCGCTCGATCAGCTGGCCTTGAGCCCGCAGTGCGGTTTTTCCAGCACCGTGCACGGCAACAACATCGCCGTCGAGGCGCAGCGCGCCAAGCTGCGGCTGGTGGTGGAGACCGCGGCCGAAGTCTGGAAGTAGCGCCCGCTGAGGCACGACCTCTGCCTTGTATGCTTCGTGGTCACGGCCCCCGGTGGCCGTCGATCAAGGAGTAGGGCCATGACCGAAGACCTGGTGCTCAGCGCCACCGCCGGCGCGGTGCGCACGCTCACCCTCAACCGCCCGGCGGCGCTGAACAGCTTCACCGGCGCGCTGCACGAGCAGTTGCTGGCGGCGCTGAACGCCGCCGCCGCCGACAACGCGGTGCGCGCCGTCATCGTCACCGGCGCCGGCCGGGGCTTCTGCGCCGGGCAGGATCTGAACGACCCCGACATGAGCTCGCCCGACGGCGGTGCGCCGGATGTCGGTGCGGTCATCGAGCGGCGCTACGTGCCGCTGGCGCTGCGCATCCGCTCGATGCCAGTGCCGGTGATTGCCGCGGTCAACGGCGTGGCGGCCGGCGCCGGCGCGAACTTCGCGCTCGGCTGCGACATGGTGATCGCGGCGCGCGGCGCCGGCTTCATCCAGGCCTTCTCGAAAATCGGCCTGATCCCCGATTGCGGCGGCACCTGGCTGCTGCCGCGGCTGGTCGGCCGAGCCCGTGCCCTCGGCCTGGCGATGACCGGCGACAAGCTGTCGGCCGAGGAGGCGCATCGTTTCGGTCTGATCTGGCAGTGCGTGGATGACGCCGCACTGATGGACAGCGCGATGGCGCTGGCCACGAAGCTGGCCGCGATGCCGAGCCAGGCGCTGGCCGAGACGCGCCGCGCGCTCGACGATGCGGCGATGCTCGACTACGAAGGCGCGCTGGCGCTGGAAGCGCGTCTGCAGCGCGAGCTGGGCCGCGCGCACGACTATGGCGAAGGCGTGGCCGCCTTCCTGCAAAAGCGCGCGCCGGTCTTCACCGACCGCTGAATGGCGAGCCGATGGACAGCGAACACGCCGCCGACCGGCTGACCCCGCGCGAGGATCATTCGCGCTACGAGACCGATGCGCCGGTGCTGTACGCGGTGGCCGACGGCATTGCCACGCTGACGCTGAACCGCCCGCAGTTCGGCAACGCGCAGAACGGACAGATGACCTACGCGCTGGATGCGCATCTCCGCCAGGCGGTGGACGACGACGCGGTGCGTGTCATCGTGCTGCGCGGCGCGGGCAAACATTTCAATGCCGGACACGACATCGGCACGCCGGGGCAGGACCTGGACAAGCCCTTCGAGCGCGTGCAGCTGTGGTGGGACCACAGCAACAAGCCCGGCGCAGAAGCCGGCTACGCGCGCGAGCAGGAGATCTACATCGGCATGTGCCGCCGCTGGCACGAGATCCCGAAACCGACCATCGCCATGGTGCAAGGCGGCTGCATCGCCGGCGGCCTGATGCTGGCCTGGGTGTGCGACCTGATCGTCGCTGCCGACGACGCCTTCTTCCAGGACCCGGTGGTGCGCATGGGCGTGCCCGGCGTCGAATACTTCGCCCACGCGCAGGAGCTGAACCCGCGCATCGCCAAGGAGTTCCTGTTCCTCGGCGAGCGCATGTCGGCCGAACGCGCCTACATGATGGGCATGGTCAACCGCGTGGTGCCGCGCGAGCGGCTCGAGGCCGAGACCTATGCCATTGCCGCGCGCATCGCCACACAACCCCGCATGGGCCTGGCGCTGGCCAAGCAGGTGCTGAACCGGGTGGAGGACCTGCAGGGCCTGCGCGCCAGCATCGACATGGCCTTCGGCTACCACCACTTTGCGCATGCGCACGGCCAGGTGGTCAGCGGCAGCGCCATCGGCGGGCAGGATGTGCGTTCGATGGCGGCAGCCAACAAGTCTGGCAGCGGCGAGCCGCGCTGAGCGTTGGTCGCGCGCGCATCACCCTCCTATTCACGCTGCCCGAAGTGCGGGCACCGGCCGCTGCCGGCCGACCAAGCGCTGCCCGCCGCCTGCCCCGCCTGCGGCGTGATCCTGGCCAAGGTGGCGACGGCTCGGCGTGGGGTGGCCGCGGCGCGCGGGCGCGATCAGACGGACGACGGCGAACGCAGCGGCCTCGGTGCCTGGCTGCTCCACGTGCCCGAGCGCGTGGACGTGCTGCGCTGGTGGCTGCGCGCACTGCTGCTGGTGGCGTTTGCGGTCTGGGGCCTGGCGCTGATCAGCCTCGACTACCGCAGCGGTGAGATGGGCGCGTCCTTCCTGCATGGCCCGCTGCTGCTGTTTCACGAGGCCGGCCACTTGCTGTTCCGCCCCTTCGGCGAATGGATGACGATCCTGGGCGGCACGCTCGGCCAGCTGCTGATGCCGGCGATCGTCATCGTCGCCTTCCTGTGGAAGAACCGCGACCCTTTCGGTGCAGCGCTCGGGCTGTGGCTGCTGGGCGTGTCGCTGCTCGACGTGGCGCCCTACATGTTCGATGCGCTCGACCCGCAACTGATGCTGCTGTCCGGCGCCACCGGCGAGCAGGGCGGCCACGACTGGATCTACCTTTTCAGCGCGATGGGCCTGCTGCAACGCGCGCCGCTCATCGGCTCATTGACGCACAAGCTGGGCGCGCTGGTGCTGCTGCTGTCGCTGGCCTGGGCGGCCTGGGTGCTGGTGCTGCAACGGCGGCGCATCGCCGGCGAACTGCTGCACGAAGGCTGAATCAGCTTCGCTTTGATCGTCGCACTGCAAAGGCGTCCAGCACTGTCGTCGTGCGATTCGAGCCACCATCTGGGACAGCTGTTCCGCAGACATCCCCATCCAATCTAGGGGGTTGCGCCAGGACCCTGGTTGCGCAAACTGGAGGTTTCATCGCCATGCGCCATGCGCTCTGGCAAGCACCTGAGTCGACATGGCCGCTCCCACCGTTCGAGGAGATCACCATGTTCGAGAAGCTGCGCCCCGACCCCACGTTTCACCCCTCGCCCCGCCTCGCCATGGAGGCCGAACGCGAGCACATCGCCTACACCGCGCTGCTTTCGCCCGATGCCTCGCGGCCGGACGCCTTGGCCGTGGTCGATGTCGACCCGGGCTCCAAGACCTACGGCAGCGTGCTGCACCGCCTGGACATGCCGCATCGGGGTGACGAGTTCCACCACTTCGGCTGGAATGCCTGCAGCTCGGCGCTGTCGCCGATGTCAGGGCACGCCTTCCTGAAGCGGCGCTACCTGGTCATGCCGGGCATCCGCTCGTCGCGCATCTACATCGTCGATACGCAGCCCGATCCGACCCGGCCCACCATCGCCAAAGTGATCGAGCCCGAAGAGGTGTTGCGCAAGACCGGGTACTCGCGTCCGCACACCGTGCACTGTGGCCCGGAAGGCATCTACATCAGCACCTTGGGCGGGGGCGGCGCCGATGGCACCCAGGGCCCGCCCGGCATCTTCCTGATGGACTGCGAGAACTTCGAGGTGCTCGGCAAGTGGGAGATCGAGCGCGGGCCGCAGAAGCTGCACTACGACTTCTGGTGGAACCTGCCACGCAATTACATGGTGTCCAGCGAATGGGGCCTGCCGCCGCAGTTCGAGAACGGCATCGTGGCCGAGGACCTGCTGGCCAATCGTTATGGCCACCAGATCCACTTCTGGGAGTTGAGCTCGCGCCGTCATGTGCAGACCATCGACCTCGGTGCGAACCATCAGATGGCGCTGGAGCTGCGGCCGGCGCACGACCCGACCCGGGAGTACGGCTTCCTCGGCGTGGTCGTCGACACGACCAACCTCGAAGGCTCGATCTGGACCTGGTATCGCGAAGGCGGCCAGTTCCACGCGAAGAAGACCGCGGTCATCCCACCCGAGCCCGCGGATGCATCGCTGCTTCCGGCACTGCTCAAGGGCTTCGGCGCCGTGCCGCCGCTGATCAGCGACATCGACCTGTCGCTGGACGACCGTTTTCTCTATGTGGCCTGCTGGGGCACGGGTGAGCTGCGGCAATACGATGTCCGCGATCCGATGAAGCCCAATCTGGCGGGCAGCGTGCATATCGGTGGCATTGCGCGGCACGCCCCGCATGCGAACGGCTCGGCCTTTGGCGGCGGCCCGCAGATGACCGAGATCAGCCGCGACGGCAAGCGCGTGTACTTCACGAACTCGCTGTACAGCGCCTGGGACAAGCAGTTCTACCCGGACGGTGTGCCGGGACGGCAGGTGATGTGCAACGTCGGCAAGGACGGCGGCATCACGCTGGACAAGGAGTTCGTCGTCGACTTCGGCGCCGACTACGGCGCGCACCAGATCCGGCTGCAGGGCGGCGACTGCTCGACCGACTCGTTCTGCTACCCATCGGCTTGACCTTGGTCGGGCCGTGTTCGACGACGCCACCGCGATGCTGTGGCTGGGCGTGGTGGCGATCGGCGCCTATCACGGCTTGAATCCGGCCATGGGCTGGCCGCTGGCGGTGGCCCAAGGCCTGAGCGACAGGCGCGATGCATCGGTCTTTGCGACCTTCGTGCCGCTCGGCCTGGGCCATCTGCTGGCGATGGCGCTGGTGCTCGTGCCCTTCGCGCTGCTGTCGTGGCTGTTGACCTGGAGCCGCGAGATCCGCATCGGCGCCGGAGCGCTGGTGCTGCTGTTCGGCGTGGTGCGGCTGGTCGTGCGCCGCCACCCGCGCTGGCTGATGCGCGTGCGGCCCACCCAACTGCTGCTGTGGTCGCTGCTGATGGCCACCGCGCATGGCGCCGCGTTGATGCTGCTGCCCTTTGTCATGGGGCTTTGCGAGGCGCCGGCCGCCAACGCGGGCCGGTCGCCTGGCGCCTTCGAGCACGAAAGCGTGATGGCGCTGATGCGTGCGAACGTCGCCACGGCGGTCGTCGTATCGCTGCTGCATTCGGCGGCGATGGTCGTCTCCGGCTTGGCTGCGGCTTGGATCGTCTATCGCTATCTGGGCCTGCGCGTGCTGCGCTCCACCTGGTTGAATCTGGACGTCGCATGGGCGCTGAGCCTGATCGCATCGGGCGGCGCCGCCGTGGCGATGGCGCTGTCGTCGGCGTCGATCTCGAGCCCCTGAACGCCTCTTGCAGAACTCTTGCCCGCCAGATCCCGCCTGCCGACGGTGGTCGCACTGGCTCAGCCGCTATTCGACGCAGCCACCACCCAGGTCGACCCGGCCAGGCTGACCGACCCGTCGGCCGTGGCGCGCGGGGCCAGTGCCTGCTCGATCGCGTCGCGGATCAGCGGCTCCTGCGCTGCGCCGACCTCGCGCGCCAGGCGCGACACCGGACCGATCTGCAGGCAGTGCTGTGCGGCGTCGCGCGCCGACGCGCCCAACACGACCGGCGCGTCGCAGCGTTGAATTCGGATGTCAGCGAAGCCGGTCTCGGCCATCAGACCACGCAGTCGGTCTGCGTCGGCAAAGGCAAAGGGCCCCGGCGCCAGCGGGTCGGCCGGCGGCGGATTGATGCCCAGCGCCTGGCGCGCCGCCATCAGCGGTGCCATCGCCCACGGGTTGTCGCGCGGCGCGCGCCAGCACACGAAGGCACAGCGCCCGCCAGGCCGCAGCGAGGTGCGCAGCTGGTGCAGCGCCGCGGCCGGCTGGTCGAAGAACATCAGGCCGAAGCGCGAGTACAGCAGATCCTGCGCGCCAGGCAGCGGCGCGTCCGCGGCATCGGCCTCGACGAAGTTCAGTGGCAGCGTGGCATGCGCGGCCGCCAGGCGGCGTGCCGCGTCCAGCATCGGCTTCGAGATGTCCACGCCCAGCACCCGGCCCTGCAGCCCTACGGCCTGCGCAAGTGCCAGCGAGGTGCTACCGCAGCCGCAGCCGATGTCGAGCACACGCTCGCCCGGCTGGGGCGCCGCGGCCTGCAGCGCTGCATGGCCGAAGGGTTCGATCATGCGATCCAGCTGACGCTGGAACTGCACCCAGCGCTGTCCTTGTTCGCCATTCCAGTCGGCGATCTGCTCGGCGTTGTGAGTCGCCACGCGCGCCGCGCTCAGGCCGACGTGCCGGCCTTGGCGGCCGTCCAGCGCCGCAGCTTGTCGCGTGCGCCGTTGCGCTGCGGGTCCATGCGCGCATCGTGGTCGGCCCGCTTGGCGCACAGTTCGATGACGTAGCCATTCGGGTCGCGGAAGTAGATCGAATCGATCATGCCGTGGTCCGACGGGCCGCGGGTTTCGACGCCCTGCGCGCGTCCCTTGGTAAGCATCGGTTGCAGCACCTCGGCGCCGACCTCCAGTGCGATGTGCAGGTCGAAGTCGTGCTGCGGCTTGAACTCGAAGGGCATGTCCGGCGCCTCGAAAAAGGCCAGATGCGAGCCGTCGTCGAGCCGGTAGAAGGTATGCAGCGTGTGCGTCGCGCGCCCGGTCTTGCTCTGCTCGATCAGCAGCGTCTCGACCAGCGGCAGGCCGAGGAAGTCTTCATAGAAGGCACGCGTCTCTTCCGAATCGCGGCAGCGGTAGGCGTTGTGGTGCAGTTTGCGGATCATGGTGCGGCCCTGCCTGTCAGACGGCGACCATGGCCTTGCCCTTGAGCGATGCGGCAAAACCATCGACCACCTGGTAGACCTGCGGCCAGCTCTTCAGCGCCTTCATGCGGCCCAGCCAGCGCTTGACGTTGGGGTAGGCCGCCAGGTCGCTGCCGATCACTTCCGCCAGCGCCACATAGGACGCGGCGTGGTAGTCGGCGAGGGTGATGTCGTTGCCGCACAGGTAGGCGTTGTCAGTGCCGAGCACATGCTTGTCCAGCACCTCCAGCCAGGCCATCGCGCGCGCCTTGCCGCGCTCGAGCGTGGCGGCCTGTGCCTCGTCGCTGCGCCGCTTGTGGCTGTCGAAGATCTGCGGGTAGATCAGCGCGTAGACCAGGTCGGTGCACAGCTGTGTGCTGGTCCAGTCCATGCGCTCGTTGACGCGGGCGCGCTTCTTCAGGTCCTTGGGATAGGCCGGCGAATCGATCTTGTCGGCCAGGTACTTCAGGATCGCCGAGTTCTCGGTCAGCACGAAGTCGCCGTCGACCAGCGTGGGCACCAGCTTGTTCGGGTTGATCGCCGCGTAGGGTGCCTGCACATGCTCGCCGGTGAACAGGTCCACCACCTGCATCTCCAGCGGGATGTGGTTCTCGGCGGCAAAGAGCATGACCGGGCGGCTGGTGGTCGAGATCGGGTGGTAGTAGAGCTTCACTAGAGTACCTCCTTCAACTGGTGTGGGGGTCTATCGCGCGGCCCGTGCCCGGACCGAGACGGTCCCTCGCAGCCGATGAAGTGTCCGCTTCGGACACTTCATCGCGCCGCTCGGTCCTTTGCATTCTGCGCTTCGATGCGCTCGCGCGCTACGCGCCAGTCGTCGTCGCTCCAGCTGCGCAGCTCGTAGAAGTTGCCGCCGGTGGCCAGCGCGCTGCCGCCGTCCATCATGATGCTCTGGCCGGTGAGCCAGTCGCACTGGCCCGGCGCCATCAGGAACGCGGCCAGGTTCTGCAGCTCGCTCATCAGTCCCGGCCGCGCCATCGGGTTGCGCTCGATGCTGCGCTGCCCCGGCTGCTCGCCCGGGTTGAGGCGCTTGCTCATGCCTTCGGTGGGGATCTCGCCCGGCCCCACGGTGTTCAGGCGGATGCCGTACTTGGCCCATTCCACCGCCAGCGACTTGCTCATGATGTCGATGCCGGCCTTGCTCATCGCCGACGGCACCACGTATGGCGAGCCGTTGTCGACCCAGGTGGTGATGATGCTCATCACGCTGCGGCAGGGCTGCCCGGCCTTCCACTCGCCGGCCTTGGCCATCGCCACCCAGCGCTTGCCGATGGCCTGCGTCACGTAGAAGCTGCCGTGGAAGACGATGCCGGCAATGGCGTCGAAGCCGCGCGGTGACAGCGCCTCGGTCGGCGAGATGAAGTTGCCGGCCGCGTTGTTCACCAGCCCTGTCAGACCGCCGCTGGCGAACAGCGCTTCGACCATCTCCTCGACCGCCTGCGCGATGCGGATGTCGACGCCGAAGGTGTCGATGCGCGCCTTCGGGTACTTGCCGCGCCAGGCCTCGGCGGTGGCGTCGCACACTGCCTTGCGCCGGCCACAGATGGCCACGTCGGCGCCCAGTTGCAGGAAGCGCTCGGCCATGGCCTGGCCCAGGCCGGTGCCGCCGCCGGTGACCAGGATGCGCTGGCCTTGCATGAGATCGGGTTGAAACATCGGGTTGTCTCCGTCTGAAGCAGCTTAGGGTCGATTCGACTGTAGCCGAAGCCTTGTCGCGCCTACCATCGGCGAGCGCACCGTCCCGCGCTTCGCCGGAGAGCCCGAATTGCATGACCAACCCCCGCACGCCCCGCTGCACGGCATCCGCGTGCTCGACCTGTCGGCCGTGCTGTCCGGGCCGATGGCCACCGCGCTGCTTGCCGACCAGGGGGCCGAGGTCATCAAGGTGGAACCGCCCGGCGGCGACCTGAGCCGGCGCATCGGCCCGGCCAAGGGCGACCTGTCGGCGATGTTCATCGCTGCCAACCGCGGCAAGCGCTCGATCGCGCTCGACCTGAAACGCAGCGACTGCGTGGCCGTGGTGCGCGAACTGGCCGAACTCGCCGACGTGTTGGTCGAGAACTTCCGCCCCGGCGCGATGACGCGGCTGGGCTTGAACCATGCCGCGCTCGCGGCTGCCAACCCGCGGCTGGTGTATGCGTCGATCACCGGCTTCGGCGCCACCGGCCCCTATGCCGACGGCCGCGTGTACGACGCGGTGATCCAGGCGGTGTCGGGCATGAGCGCATCGCACCCCCGGCAGCCCGGCGGCGAACCCACGCTGCTGGCCAGCGCGGTGTGCGACAAGCTCACCGCGTTGACGGCGGCGCAGGCCATCTGCGCGGCGCTGGTGGCGCGCGCGCGCAGCGGCCGCGGCACCCGCCTCGAAGTGTCGATGCTCGACGCGGCGCTGGCCTTCCAGTGGCCGGACGCGATGTACAACCATGTCTTCGCCAGCGAGCCGCCGCCGCCGTGGCCCGAGTTCGGCGTGCTGCAACGGCCTTACGCCACACGCGACGGCCATGTGGCGGTGATGTCGCCCCAGCCCGACGAGTTTGCCGCGCTGTGCCGCGGACTGGGCCGGCCCGACTTGGCCGGCGACCCGCGTTTCGCTCAAATCGAAGCGCGGCGGCGCAACATGGCCGAGCTGCTGACGCTGCTCGACGCGCTGATCGCCGACCACGACACCGACGAGCTGGTGCAGCGCCTGCGCGCGGCCGGCGTGCCGATCGGCCGCGTCAACCAGCGCAACGAGGTGCTGGCGGACGCGCAAGTGCGGCACAACGCCGCGCTGGTCGAGTTCGACCATGGCGATGTAGGCACGGTGCGGCTGGCGCGCGCGGCGGCGCGTTTCGGCGCAGCCGCGGGCCCGCCGCCGAAGCCGGCGCCGCATGTCGGCGAGCACGGCCGCGAGCTGCTGGCCGAGCTGGGCTACGACGCCGCGCGCATCGACGCGTTGCTCGGCGCATGATGCGCTCGGGCCGCCACGGCGCGCGCTGCCTGCGGCACGATCGTTCGACCACTAGCGACTTGGGGGAGGCGATGCCGTACCTGTTTTCGCGAATGCTGGCATTGGCCGGCCTGGTGTTCTGGTTGCTGGGCGCGCAGGCCCAGGGGTCCGACAGCGGGCCGCGCGCGCCTTGCGGTGCGGAGCCGCTGCCGGCCTATGCGGAGCCTGGCGCCGCGCCGAATGTTCGCGCCTGGGGCGGCAGCAGCAAGTTGGCGCGCGAATGGGTCGCACCGGCGTGCATCGGCTGGACCACGCCTGGTTTCGACGTGCTGGTCGCGGTGTCCGGCAGTTTCAAGTACGACGGCGAGACCGACCAGCTGCTCGCGCGCATCGGCGCGGTGTCGTCGATGACGGGCATACGCTACTGGTCCACCACCGACAAGGCCTGGCGCCCTTTGGTCACCGACGCCTTCGCACTGAGCGGCCCGGACACGGCGCTGAAGCGGCCCGATTTTGCGGCCGCGCAGTTCACGAAGGGCCAGAGCCTGTACTTCGCGCAGAGCGACAACCGCTCCACCGGCAAGACCGTCTATCGCCAGCGCGTGCTCGCGGCCGACCGCGAGCGTCTGTGCATCGAGTCCGAGAACGCGACCGCCGTGAAGATGATGATGTTGACGCTGTTCGGCCCGGGTGACGTGCAGTCGGTGACTTGCCTCGACCGGCGCGCGCCGGGGGTCTGGAACTTCTACAGCCTGTCGCGCACGCGCGCCGGCTCGAGCATGCTGCCGGGCAGCCACGAGGCCTCGTACATCAACCGCGCGGTGGCCTATTACCGGCACATCGCCGGATTGCCCACCGACCAGGAGCCGCCGGCGGCGCGCTGATCCGCGGTGATCGGTGGTGCTCGACACAAGGGGCGCGCGCGGCTCAGCCAGCCACGCCGCACCCTTTGCGACGATAACCGGCGGGCACGCGTCAGGCGCAAGGCGAACGAGCGTGCTCGCTCCGGCTCCGGCCTTCAATGCGCGCCTGCACCGCGAGACTCTCGGTCCTGTATCGCGCTGGCGGGCTTTGCGATTGACGATCCTCAACGGCATGGAGAGGCTTCTCGAATAACATCGCGAAACCGGTTCTTCGATTGCTGGTTTAAGGGGGGCCTTCGCGTCGCGATCGCAGGTTCTGTTTCCTGTGCGACGACACCAATATCCAACAGATTCCAACACCTCATCAGGAAGTCTCGATGCGCCCCACAATCCACCTCATTGCTGCACTCGTCCTGGGCGCTGCCGCGATGGTTGCTCAAGCCGCTTGTCTTCGTTGCGAACCCATATTGAATGTGAAGGATGCCGCTGTCGCCAGCCAGACCAACAAGAGCTCGAGCGAAGACCAGGTCAGGGCCGCGATCATTCGTGCCGGAGCAGCGCTCGGATGGCAGATCAAGGAAGAAGCGCCCGGGAAACTGGTGGGAACGCTCGTTCTTCGCTCGCACACGGCTGTGGTCGACATTTCCTATTCGGCGAGCAGCTACAGCATCCAGTACAGATCCAGCATCAACCTGAATGAGCAGGATGGCCAGATTCACAAGAACTACAACGGCTGGATCAACAATCTCGCCAAAGGCATCAATTCCCAGACCATGTTGAACTGACCTCCGGACTCTATTGACATGAAGGTCGTATCGGCGCGTGAACTGGCATCGTTGGTCGTCGAGTCCTTGGGCTTGGACGAAGTCGATGCCGAACAGATCGATCTGGACGAGCCGCTCTTCGGTGAAGGTCTGGGCCTCGACTCCCTGGATATGCTGGAGCTGTCACTTGCGATCCAGCAGCGCTACGGCGTGAAGCTCAAGGCGGACGATCCGCGCAACGAAGTGATCTTCTCTTCACTGCGAAGCCTGGCCAGCCACGTTGGCGCATGCCAGGCCGTGCGGGGCTGATGCAACTGCCGGACACGTTCGACTACGCGCAGAGCTGGGCGGGATTGCGCTACCTGCAACCGTTGGTGCTGCTATGGCTGGCCTTCTTCTTCGGCAGGACCTTGCGACCCGGTGCCACGCCGTTGATCGAGCGCATTGCACTGCGCAGCAGCGCCAAGCTCCCGGCACCGCTGCGCTGCTACGCCAGGTGGCTCACGGCAATATGGTGCGGCTACTTCGTAATCGCGGCCGTGCTGTCCGCGGTGCTCGGCGCCTCGGGCGGAGCCGCATTCGGCGGGGTTGGCATCGCGGTTCTGGTCGGCAGCGTGCTGCTGTTCGTGGGCGAACATTGGGTGCGTCCACGGATCTTTCCGCATGAGGCGTTCCCGGGTTTGCTGCAGCAGTTGCGCGATACGTGGGGCATCTGGAGAACGCGCGATGGCTCCAGCACGCCACCTCGATGTTGAACCGACCAGGGCTGAATTCAAGCGGCCTTCGGGCGCCATGCCGCCATCGATAGGCGCGTCGATGGTGACGACTGAAGCCTTGCGCGTCGCGCCGGAACTCGAGCATTCGCCAATGCTGGCGGCTCGCGAGTGGCTGGACCAGGATGCGATCGTCGGCCTGGAGCGATCTTGGACATGGCGCCAGGTGCATCGGGCCTCGATCGAGCTGGCCGAGCGTTTGGGTCACGCGTCGGCAGTGTGCAACTTGTGCGACTCGCGGCTGAACTTCCTGGTGACATGGCTGGCTGCCTTGCGCTGCCGCACACCGATGGTGCTGCCGCCATCGGGTGGTCATGCCGACCTTGCCGGTGTCCTGCTGTCGACACCTCGTCCCGTGATCATGGTCGACCATGAAAAGGCGATTCAGCCGGGTTGGCGCGGCAGTGCCGATTGCCTGGTCGCCCCGTCCACTTGGCCTTCTGCGAAGGCAGGGGCAATTGATCCGACCTGGCTTCCCGATTGGCATTGCACCGCGGCCTTGCTCTACACCTCGGGAAGTACCGGCGCCCCCGAGCCGCATCCCAAGACCTTGCTCCAGTTGGTCGCGGGCGCGCTGGCGCTGGGCGAACGGCTTGCGCAGGATGTCGCCGGTGGCCTGAGTGCTATGCGGCGCCTCGTGTGCAGTGTTCCGCCACAGCACATGTTCGGCTTCGAGGCCTCGGTCATGTTCCCGCTGGTGCATGGCATCCCGGTTAACGAAGGCCGGCCCCTGCTGCCGGCTGACGTGCGGCAGGCGTTTGTTGGGTCGCCCACGTCGGCATGGATCACCACGCCCTTGCATATGCGCGGCCTGGTGCGATCGGGCGAAGCACTGCCCAATTGCACGCTGGTACTGGCCTCGACGATGCCGCTGACACAACAGTTGGCGCGGCAGACGGAAAGCCTCGTCGGCGCGCCGGTCCTCGAAATCTACGGCTCGACCGAGACGGGCGTCCTCGCGATGCGCTGCTCCGCCCACGAGACAAGCTGGCGCCCGGTGCGCGGCGTCCGGGTGGCGGCGACGCAAGACGCCACCCTGTCCTGGGGCGTCCACTTTTCGTCACCCGTGCGCTTGCCCGATGAAACCGAGATCGACCCGACGGGCTGCTTCAGGCTGCTGGGTCGCTCGACCGACATGGTCAAGATCGGTGGTCGGCGCGCCTCGCTGGCCGGTCTGAATCTGCTGCTCGAAGGCCTGCCCGGTCTCGAGGATGGCGTGTTGTACTTGCCGAACACCACGAACCCGACCGAGCGCCTGTGTCTGATCTATTCGGGCCCAGCCCTCGACCGTGCCGCGGTCGAAGAGTGGCTGCGCGGGCGCCTGGATCCGGCCTTCATGCCAAGGACTTTCGTTCACGTCGACAGCTTGCCCCGAAGCGAAGGCGGGAAGTTGCCGCGTCAGGCTTTGGATGCGCTGTTTGCGGCATGGCAACACCGAACCAGGCAGTCAAGTGCATCGGGCGCGGCATGATCGCGCCGTCGCGGACCTTCGGGTTTGAGTTTGCCGTTGAGCCTGCCCATCCGGCCCTGCCGGGCCACTTCCCTGGGCATCCGATCGTGCCAGGCGTGCTGTTGCTGGACCGTGTAATGAGCGCGGTGACCGCCGAACTGAAACGTCCAGTGTCCGTCTTGAAGCAGGTCAAGTTTGCGGCCGCGTTGTTGCCGGGCGAATCCGCCATGGTGACTTGCGACGAATGCGGCGACCGCCTGAGCTTCACGGTGAAGGCCCGGCGCGCGGACGTCCTGGTCACGCTGGCAAGCGGCCAGGCCATCCTGGCGCATTGGCCAACCTCGCTGGGTGCGGCACCTGGGCCGGGAGTGGCTTGACGTGAAACCGTGGACCGCCAAAGCCGAACGCGGCAGCACCTGGCTCATTCGGCTGATCGCATGGTTGGCCCGGGCCGTGGGGCGTCGCTTCTGCCGCGCGTTGCTCTACCCCATCGTGCTCTACTTCGTGCTGTTCGACGCGACGGCGCGGCGTGCATCGCGCGAGTTCCTGGGCGCCGTCACGAAGCCGCCGGGTGCGCTGGACCGAAGTCTTCGAGCACGTGTATTCATTCGCGGCCACCCTGCTCGACCGTGTGTACATGGCGGCCGGTGAATTTCACCGGTTTCGCGTCACGATCGAGGGCGACGACCTGGTTCGCAACGTTCTGGCATCCGGCAAGGGCTGCATGTTGCTGGGCTCGCACCTGGGCAGCTTCGATCTGCTGATGCTGGCCAACAAGGCGTTCAAGGGCCACCCGGTGAACATCATGATGCACGTCGATGCACGCGCGAGGGTGCGCCAGATTGCCGGCATTGACGACAGCCAGTCGAAGGTCATTCCACTCGGCCGGCCCGACAGCTTCCTGCGCGCCTACGAACTGCTCGAACGCGGCGAGGTGGTTGCGGCGCTGGCGGATCGTGTCGACGGCTCCGGCGCCAGCCTGGATGCGTCGTTCCTGGGGCGGACCGCCTCGTTCCCGCTGGGGCCTCACATCCTGGCGGCGCGCGCCCGCGTGCCGGTGGTCCTGTGTTTCGGGCTGTACGAGGGCGGTGCGGACTATCGAATCGAGTTCGTCGATTTCGGACCCGCGGCAGCTGCCGACTGCCGTGGCGCCATGTTCCAGGCGACGATCGATCGCTATGCGCACCTGCTCGAGCAGGCGGCGCGGCGCCACCCGAAGAACTGGTTCAACTTCTACCCTTACTGGACGCGATGAAGCGCCGCGTCGTCCTGGTGGCTGCGCTGCGCTGCTGCTTGCTGCTGGGCCTGACCGGCGCCACCGTCGCGCAAGCTTTCGGCATCGCCCGATTGCAGCGTCTGCTTCAGGACGCGCCCCAGGCTGCAGTGCGCTACACCGAACTGCGTGAATCGCGCTGGCTGGCTGCGCCGATCGAGTCGTCCGGAACGCTGAGGTCGACGCCGACGATGCTGGAAAAGCGGGTCGAGCAGCCCAGGCCCGAAACCTGGCGAATTCTCGACGACCGGATGCAGATCGGCACTCCGGGTGCCGTCGGCGCCAGGGAAATCATGCTCGACCAAGCCCCCGCAGCGGCCGCGCTTGCGCAAACGCTACGGCGTGTGCTGGCCGGCGACCTGCAGGCACTGGACAAGGATTTCCGGCTCGAACTGTCCGGTGACGAGCGCCAATGGACCGTGCAACTGACGCCTCGCCAAGTGGACGTGGCGCGGCAACTGAAACGCATCGACTTGCACGGCGCAGGATCGCGTCTGTCGGACATGGTCATCCTGGAAGCCCAGGGCGATCGCACGACCACGCGCCTGATTTATACCAATTAGCACCCGAGAGCAGCATGTTCGAAAAAGACCCTCTGAGTGCGCTTGAAGCCATCACGGCCGCGCAGCATCTCGCGTTCGCGCCGCTGGCCTTTCAGGCGGCATCGGTGATGCGCGATCGTGGCGTTCTGGCTGCGCTGGCAAAGGCCGCTCCCCATGGGCTGGGCATTTCCGAAGTCATGGAGCAGACGTCGCTGCCGCGCTATGCGGTACGGACGCTGCTGGAGGCCGGCCTGGGCATGCGCGTGGTGTGGCGCAGTGGTGAAGACGAGCGCTTCCATCTGGGCAGGCTGGGGCACTTCCTGCTCGAGGACGAGATGACACGAGTCAACTTCGACTTCACGCGCGACGTCTGCTACGCGGCTGCGGCACACCTCGACGAATCCTTGGTCGAAGGCCGGCCGGCCGGGCTCAGGACCCTGGGTCCTTGGGCGTCCCTGTACGAAGGCCTGTCCGCGCTGCCCGAGCCCGCCCGCCAAGAGCTGGTTCGCCTTCGACCATTTCCACTCCGACGCCGCGTTCCCCGATGTGTGCACGCGCCTGGCGCTCAACCCGCCGGCCAGTCTGCTCGACATCGGTTGCAACACCGGCCGTTGGGCGAGCATGTGCCTGCAGCGCTTGCCCGCAATCAAGGTCGGCCTGTGCGACCTGCCGATCCAGTTGGACGTGGCCGCGCGAGAACCTTCGTGCGACAGGATCCCTCGATCGCGCTCGCTTCCACCCCACCGACCTGCTGGATGAGGCGCAGGCGTTGCCGCAGGGCTATGAATTGATCTGGATGAGCCAGCTGCTGGATTGCTTTTCCGAGGAGCAGATCGTCGCTGTGCTGTGCAAGGTGCGCGCCGCCATGCGGCCCGAGGCTCGACTGTGGATTCTCGAGCTGTTCTGGGATCGGCAGCGCTTCGAAGCAGCTGCCTTCAGCCTGCAGCAGACCTCGCTGTATTTCGCTTGCGTGGCGAATGGCAACAGCCAGATGTATGACTCGAAGGTCTTTCTGGCGCTGTTGCCGCGCGCCGGATTCGAAGTCACGCAGCTCGTCGACGGAATCGGCGGCTACCACACGCTGCTCGAATGCGTGGTGTCACCGGGCGCGCCTGCGTTGCCACCCGTCGAATAGACTTCGCGGCGCAGCGCGACAGGGCTTCGACTGTCCACCCATCAACCCATCGGAGTCGCAAGTGTCAGGAATTGCGGCGTACAGCACCGTGCATGCCGCCGGTGCCGACAACCTCGCGTCGTGGCAGGCGATTCTGACGGGCCGTTCCGGCCTGAAGCCCAACACCCTTGCCTGGTGTGGCTTGCCCACCTGGATCGGCGAGGTCGCGGCGGTCAATGACACCGCCTTGCCCACCGATCTGGACGGCTGGGACTGCCGTACCCACCGCCTGGCATGGCTGGCCCTGCAAAGCGCCCCGTTCCGGCAAGCCGTGGATGATGCGGTCGAGCGCTATGGCGCATCCCGCGTCGGGCTGGTTCTCGGCTCGAGCACCGCGGGCATCCGCAGCACTGAAGTGGCCTACAAGCATTGGCGCGAGCATGGGCACTGGCCCACGGATTTCGACTATCGGCGCACACATTCCCTCGATGCACTGTGCCGCCTCAGCGGCGCTGTGCTCGGCTTGCGTGGGCCGATGGTCATGATCTCGACCGCTTGCTCGTCCAGCGCCAAGGTTTTTGTTATGGCGCAACGCTGGATGGATATCGGCCTGATCGATGCGGCCGTGGTCGGCGGCGTGGACAGCCTGTGCCTGACGACCTTGCAGGGATTCAATGCGCTGCAACTGCTTTCCGGCGAGCCCTGTCGGCCCTTCGACAGTGCGCGCAACGGCATTTCGATCGGCGAAGCCGCGGGCTTCGTGCTGCTCGACCGGGGTCCGGCGGCGGTCAACCTGATGGGTGGCGGCGAGTCCAGCGACGCCTGGCATATGTCGTCGCCTCATCCGGACGGCCTGGGTGCCCAGGCTGCCATGCGACAGGCGCTGCAGGTGGCAGGACTGAGGCCGCAGGACATCGGCTACGTCAACGCGCATGGCACCGCGACGCCGGCGAACGATCGCGCCGAGGCGGCCGCCATGCGTGCCGTCTTCGGTGCCGAAGCGGTGCCGGTGTCATCGACGAAGGGCATCACCGGCCACACGCTCGGCGCAGCAGGAATCACCGAGGCCATCGTGGTGATTCAGTCCTTGGAGCAGCAGACCCTGCCGCCGTCGGCCAACCTGGCTGAACTGGAGCCGCGCCTTGGGCTGGACGTGGTGATGCAGCCCCGTCGCGCCGAATTGCGCCATGCCATGAGCAACAGTTTCGGGTTTGGCGGGACGAACTGTTCGCTGGTCTTCGGCCGGGCGCCCTGAGATGGCGCTTGGCTTCGTGCTTCATTCGACGGGTGTGCTGGCGCCCGGTGTGAGTTCGCTCGTCGAGCTCCTGGATTTGCGCGCCAAACGGCGGCCCGACGTCGCGCAAGCGCTGGTGCTGCCCAGCCCGGCGGTGTTGCCGGCCAACGAGCGCCGGCGCGCCAGCCAGGTCGTGCGCCTGGTGTTGGCCTGTGCGGCGCAGGCCCTCGCCGCCGGGCGCTATGCCCCCGACGAGCTTCGATGCGTGTTTGCCTCCGACGAGGGCACCGGCGAGGTCTGTCAGCTGATGCTCGAAGCGCTGGTCACATCCGGACAGGTGTCGCCGCTGTTGTTCCACAACTCGGTGCACAACGCGCCGGCCGGCTATTTCTCCATCGCCTACCAGAACCATCTGCCGGCAGTCAGTGTCAGCATGGGCTGCGAGAGCTTCGCCGCCGGTCTGCTGTGTGCCGTCAGCGAGGCCTGCACCAGTGGACAGCCCGTGCTGTTCCTGGTCTATGACGCGCCGTTGCCCGATCCGATGCGCGCGCTGCTGCCCATCGAGCAGGCTACTGCAAGCGCCTGGATCATCGTGTCTGATCCCGAAACGGCTGCCAATCACGATGCCGTACGGTCTTCGGCTCGACTGTCGCTGGGCCGCTTCGAACTCAGCCTGCATGCCGTCGGCGAGTGCGTCGACCCGGCGCCGTCATGGCTGCCGCCTGCCTGGGCTGCCAACAGCAGCGCCCGCGCCTTCGAGGTACTGGCCCTGCTGGCGGACGGCCGTGGCAGCTGCGAGTTCCCACTGGGTGCGCAGCGCCTGCGGGTGGCCCTTCTGGAGGGAGTCGCTGCATGCTGAGCCGCGCGCAGATCGAAGCGCTCGTCCCGCACGCCGGCTCGATGTGTCTGCTGGACCGGGTGGAGCAGTGGGACGAGACACGCATCGTGTGCCAAGCGGCGCCGTCCGCATCGGGCCACCCGTTGGCGACGGCGCAGGGCGTGCCGGTCGTCGCGGCGGTCGAATACGCCGCGCAGGCGACGGCACTGCACGGTGCCTTGCTGGACGGTCGGCGCAAAGCGCGCCATGGCATGCTCGCCAAGCTCACCGACGTCGAGCTGTTTGCGCCATGGCTCGACGCATCTTCGGGCGCGCTCGACATCCAGGCTGAACTGCTGGTGCGCGGCGCGTCGGCTTGCACGTATTCGTTCATGGTGCATGACGCGAGCGGATGCCGTGCCCGTGGACGCCTGCTGGTAGCCTTCACGAATGACAGCTGATGGGCAGATGCGCAAGCGGGCGTTGGTCACCGGTGGCAGTGGCGGCATCGGCGGGGCCATCTGCCAGGCGCTGGCGGCCAGTGGCGTGCATGTGATCGTGCATGCCCACCGCGCGATCGACCGGGCACAAGGCCTGGCCGAAACCCTGGCGGCACAAGGTGGGCATGCCAGCGCCGTGGCCTTCGACCTGGGCGACGAATCGGGAGTGCACAACGCCGTTGCGGCCCTGCTGGAGGAAGGGTCGATCCAGATCCTGGTCAACAACGCCGGCATTCATCGGGACGCACTCATGGCCGGCATGGATGCAGACACCTGGCACAGTGTCATCGATACCAGCCTGAACGGCTTCTTCCGGGTCACGCAGCCCTTGCTCCTGCCGATGGTTCGCACTCGCTGGGGGCGCATCGTCAACATCACTTCGGTGTCGGCGCAAGCGGGCAACAAGGGTCAGGCCAACTACGCTGCGGCCAAGGCCGGGCTGCATGGCGCCACCAAGTCGCTGGCGCTGGAGTTGGCCGGGCGCGGCATCACGGTGAACGCCGTGGCGCCGGGCATCGTCCAGACGCCCATGATCGACAAGAGCTTTCCGCCCGAGCGCATCAAGGCGTTGGTGCCGATGGGCCGTGCCGGGCGTCCTGAGGAAGTGGCAGCACTCGTGGCCTTCCTCGCGTCCGACGCGGCCAGCTACATCACCGGCCAGATCATCGGTGTGAACGGCGGGCTGTATTGAGATGGGCGCGCCTGCACCTGACGACGCGGATGTCTGGCGCGGCGTATGGATCGCCATCCCGGCCTACAACGAAGAAAGCACCATCGGTCCGCTGGCACGGACGGCACTGGCACTGTGTCCGCGGGTGATCGTGGTCGATGACGGATCTACGGACGCGACGCTCCAGCAACTGCAGGGATTGCCAATCACGCTGTTGCGGCAGCCGTCGAACAGGGGCAAGGCCGCCGCTCTCCGGGTTGCATTTGCAGAGGCGCTGCGACTGCGCGCGGTGGGCGTATTGACGACTGGATGGCGACGGCCAGCACGACCCGAACGATGCGCCTGCACTGTTGCGCGCCTGGCGCAATGATCCGCAGCGCCTGATCGTTGGGTCCCGCCTGCACGACAAGGCGCATTTCCCGCCAGCTCGCTACCGCGCCAATCGTTTCGCCTGCTTCTGGATCTCGTGGGCGGCGGGGCACCCCATCGCCGATTCGCAGTCGGGCTTTCGCATCTACCCTGCGGCGGCATTGAGCATCGCATTGGGCAAGAAGGTGCGTGGCGATCGCTTTACCTTCGAAAGCGAGATCCTGATCGAGGCCGCGGATCATGGCATTCGTACACTCGCCGTTGCCATCCCTGGACGCTATCCGCCGAATGCCAGGCCGAGCCACTTCCGCCCGGTCGTGGACATAGCCAAGATCGTCGTGATGGTGGCCTCGCGCCTGCTGAGAAAGGGCCTCTATCCGGCCGGTTTGTGGCGCAGCCTGCGACCGGCGAGCGTTCTCTCGCCAAGTGACCACGCAGGGTCGAATGGCTAGTTCGCACAAGCACGTCAACCCTGGCGGGCGACAGTCGGGTTGCGTCGGAATCGCTTGGGAAGGGTTCGGACCGTGACGCCCGTTCTGCTCGCGGCCGAGGCCCTGCGCTATCGATACCCGCAACAATCCACCTTGGCGCTGGAAGACGTCAACCTGAGCCTGACGCGCGGCGAAATCGTCGGCCTGCTCGGTCCCAATGGATCGGGCAAATCGACATTGATCAATTTGCTGAATGGGTTGCGTGAGCCACAAGCCGGCTCGGTCCGGCGCGTCGGCAATCCGCCTCCGCGGGTGGCCTGGGTGCCGCAGGAATATGCCTACTATCCGCAGCTCACCTGTCGCGAGAACCTGCGCTTCTTCGCATCGCTGCTCGCCGTGTCGCTGGAAGAGCGCGGCGCACGCATGGATCAGGTCGTCAAGGCCTGTGTCCTGGACGAATTTCTGGACAAGCAGTTGCGGTACTGTTCCGGCGGTGTGCGCCGGCGCGTGAATATCGCGATCGGGTTGCTGCAGGCGCCGGACGTGCTCTTGCTGGACGAACCCACGGTGGGTGTCGACCCGCAGACACGCGTCTTTCTTCTCGAACAGGTGCGGCAGCTGGCGCGTCAAGGGGCCGCGATCGTGTATGCCACGCACTACATGGACGAGGCCATGGCCGTGTGCAATCACATCCTGATCCTCGATCACGGCCGCGTCGTGGCCAGCGGTGACCTTGCGACGCTGCTGAAAGGGACACCGGGTTCCGGCCCGTTTGCCAATCTGGAAGCGCTGTTCATGCACTACACCCGGCGCTTGTTGCGCGACTGATGGCCTGCCCATGGGTGCGTTGAACCAAGCCATCGTCATCTTCGGCAAGGAGTGGCGCCTGCTGCTGCGCAACCCTCATGGTCTGGCAGTGCTTTTCCTGATGCCTGGGATCTTCCTGCTGGTCATGTCGTTTGCGCTGAAGAACACCCTGACCTCCGAGGACATCGTGCTGCCGCGCACCGGCTGGGTCATCGAGGAGAAGTCACCGCTGGCTGCGAACTGGTCGAACGACTGGATCGAGCGCAAGGGCGGCGAGCGCTTCGCGTCGCGCAAGTCGTTGCTCGATGCGCTTCGGGCCCGACAGGTGCAGGCGGGCGTGATCGTGCAAGACGATTGGGTGGATGCCAAAGGAACACCGCGCATCGAGCGCATCGAGCTATGGCTGAGCAACCGCATCCAGCCTGCGTCTGCCGGACGATTGCGCGCGGAGGTTACCGCGTCGATGCTGCAGTTGCAGTTGAAGGGCCGGGTCGCGGCCGCGGGCCCCTTCGGCAGCATGCTCTTGGACGACGCATCCCGAACCGATCTGTTCGCGGCCCTTGGCCCGATGACGATCCGTTACCTGTACGAAATCGAGTCCGGGCGAAAGATGACGGCGGTCCAGCAAAGCGTGCCGGCCTGGCTGATCTTCGGCATGTACTTTGTCGTGATTCCACTGACCGGCGTGCTGATCCAGGAGCGCAACGACGGAACGCTGGCGCGTTTGTCGACCTTCGGCGTGTCGCCATTCGCCATCCTCGGCGGCAAGCTGTTGGCCTTCATGGCCCTGAACTGGGTGCAGTTGTTGCTGATGCTGCTGGTCGGACGCTGGCTCGTGCCACTGCTGGGTGGCGACGCGTTGTACCTGGACCTGCAATTCACCTGGTTCTTGCTGATGGTGTTCGCCACCAGCGCCTCAGCGGTGGGCCTGGCGCTTCTGATCGGCGCCTACACACGCAGCTTCGATCACGCCGCCGCGCTCGGTGGCGGCGCCAACGTGGTGCTCGCGGCGCTGGCAGGCATCATGGTGCCGCGCCCCTTGATGCCCGCGGCCATGCAGACGGTCTCGGAGTGGTCGCCGATGGGATGGGCACTGGACGGCATGCAGGCGGTTTTCCTGGGTGCACCCGACGCGTCGCAGATCGTGCCCAAGGCCGTGCTGCTGCTGTTGTTCGCCAGTGCATGCCTGCTCATCGCCTGGCACCCCATTCGCCATCTGGATCGCTCTGCCTGACCCAGATGGGCCAAGGTTGCGCGTGCCGCCAACTGTTCTTTGTGGACTGATCCGTACAGACTGCGGCATGACGACATCGATGAGCCGCAAGTTCTACCGCTGTGACATCGCCCTTTCTGGCCTTTGTCACACGGCTGCGTTTGGCCGTGGAAGGTGCCGCGCGGAGCAATATCACCCAGGGCATGCAGGCTATCGTCGTATTGATCCTCTAGAGCTGCCGGCACGACGGCTGAACACGAAACGTTGAACCACCGATTGGGAACTTGGCGTGCGCAACGGCAGCGTTTGGACAAGACTCTTCGCCGCGGGCATGCTGGCTGCGGTGCTTCTCCTTCTTGCTTCCTGCAACCTGCTGGCGCTGCATCGCGACCTGAAGGCCGGAGCAACGGTCGGGGCCATTGCCGGCAAGGTGAGTCATGGCGAGAGTGACGCCTCGACCGTCGTGGTTGTCGGATTGCGGGAAGAGGGCGACATATGGATCGCGGACAACTATGTGCACCTCGCGACCCAGCAGGACTTTCTGATACGGCTCGTTGCCGGCAAGCGCTACCTCATCGGCGCCTTCGCGGATCGGAACGACAATCTTCGCCTGGACGATGACGAGCCTGCAGTGCTCTTGCCGAATCCCGTGACTGTCGCGCAGGGATGGAAAGGCATCAGCAAGATCAACCTGACGCTCTCGCCGGCGGGCCGTCTCGATCGGACGATGACCTCGGCGCTGCAGGAACTGGCGAAGATTGAACGCCAGCCAGTTCCGGTTTGGGTCGGCGAGGTGACTGACCTTGACGACGAACGGCTATCGCCCGCGAGCGGCAGCATGGGGCTGTGGCAGCCGTTCGAGTTTCTGACCAACGTCGGCATCGGCGTCTTCTTGTTCGAGCCGTATGACCCGAAGCGGATTCCTGTGCTGTTTGTGAGCGGCGCGGGCGGCAACCCGTGGGAGTGGCGCGCCATGATGGACGCGCTCGACCGTTCACGCTTCCAGCCTTGGGTGTTTGTCTATCCGTCGGGACAGCGGCTCGCGAGTTCGGTCGCTGTGCTGGAGCGCTGCGTCGCGGCGTTGCAGCGGGAGTACGGTTTCGGAAGCCTCTACGTGACCGCGCACAGCATGGGTGGCCTGCTCGCGCGCGACTTCATCCAGCGCTACGCGGGCCCGGTGCCGGTGTTCGTCTCGCTCGTCACCCCCTGGCGGGGTCACCGAGCAGCGGCCATGGGCGTCGCGCGCTCGCCTGCGGTCGTCCCGTCATGGATCGACATGCAGACCGACAGCGAGTTCCAGCGGGCGATCTTCGATCGGCCGCTGCCTGCTGCAACCGCCCATTACCTGCTCTATGCACAAACCGACCCTGCCCAGCCGTCCGAAAGGGCCACCGACGGCACCATCGCCGTGTCGAGCCAACTGCACGCCGACGCGGTTCGCGACGCGAGGGAGGTCGTCGGCTTCACCGAGAGCCACACCTCCGTTCTCAGCAGTCCTGCCGTGATTGCCACCTACCTGCGAATCCTGGGGATGCCGACCGATGCACGGTGACTGATCAACGGCTCGCGCCCGAGCTGCAAGCCCCGAGTGCTCGCCACCACGCTGAAACGCTGCGCGCGATGGCGTGAAATGCGCGGTCGGTGACCCGGACGTACTGACGGTTCGCGGTTCAGACAATCGTCTGTGCGTTGCGCCAGTTGCCATGGAAGCCGGCCGGCACACGATGCGACAAGTGCGCCAGTGCCAATGGTCCGTTGGCCACGTTGCGTGCGTCGAATACGGCCAGGTCGCTGCATTGGGTCTCGCCGCGGAAGACCACGCTCAGCAGGAATCCGTCGCCTTCTTCTGCATTCGCACTGCGTGGCACGAACACCGGCTCGCCACAGTAGTCGGCCTCACCGGGCCGCCAAACGCTGACGGCGCCGCTGTGATGATCGATGTGTGCCAGACCGTTCCGCCCTTCGCGGCCGTGGCTGGCGTCGGTGACGGCGCCGGCCTGGAAGTAGCCGTGCCGGTAAGGCAGCCCGGCGAAGCGCTCGTCCAGGCGTGGGAACTCGCCCGGATGCTCGTCGAGCGGCTGCTCGACGAAACCCGCGCGCTCGCCCTTGGGGTCGAAGGTCCAGCGCACCAGCGTGGCCACGGGCGGTGCGCCGCTGGCCGGCCGGCCGTCGGGCGCGGGGAACAGCGGCGCCACCGGGTACTTCATCATGTCGCACACCACCTTGCCGTCGGGCGTGTCGAAGGCATTCATCGGGTGGAACACGTAGCAGGGGTCGGCATCGAACCAGCGCACCTGGTTCACCGAGCCGTTTCGCGGCACGAGTGCGACATGCGTGCCCTTGTCAGGCTCCCAGGCATAGGGCGGCAGGCCCTTCATCGCCCGATCCATCGATCCGGTGAGCGGGAATATCGGCAGGATGATCCAGTCGCGCGTGATCACGAAGTCGTGCACCATGCTCGGGTAGGGCGCCTGGAACCATTGCGAGCGCGTTCAGCACGCCTTCGCGGTCGACCACGTGCAGTGACAGGTCGGGCGTGAAGCGGCCCTTGGCGGCATAGCCGAAGAACACCATCTCGCCATTGCTCGCGTCGAGCTTCGGGTGGGCGGTCATCGGGCCGACGAGCTTGCCGCCGAAGTGGTGATAGCCCTTCGGCGCCAGCGTCACCGGGTCGACCTCGAAGGGCGCGTGCGCCTCCTCCAGCGCCAGCAACCTGCCGGCGTGCCACACGACATTGGTGTTGGCCAAGGTCGAGCCGAGCTCGACGATGCGCGGGTCGCTGAATCGCGGGTTGCCGAAGGCGCCCGACAGGCCTTCGCGCTCGGCATGCTCGAGCTCCCACTTCGGCGTGCGCACCCAGCGGTTGCGGTAGGAAACGCGCCCGTCCTCCACGTGGAAGGCATGCAGCATGCCGTCGCCCGCGAACCAGTGGTACGGCCCGCGTGGCGCGAACTGCGGGTTCGGCCCGTTGCGGTACAGCCAACCGGTCAGGGCCGAAGGCCACTCGCCGCTGACCGGCAGGTTGGGCGCATCGCACTCCATGTGCAGCGGAGCGTAGTAGCCGCGTAGGAAGGGGTCGTCGGCGGGGAAGGGCTTGGACATCGGTGCTCCTTGCGAGTGCGTTGCGCGCGGAACATGTTCGCACGGAACAGTGACCCTGACCAGGATCTGCGACAGGATCTGCGCAGGATCTGCGCAGCGATGTGCGCAGCGATGCAATCCCCAAACGATGCGGATCCTCTTGTCCAGAGAACACGACGAGGAATTCCATGAGGCCCAGCACTTTGCGCAGTGCCCTGGCCGCAGCAATGGCTTGCCCGGTGCTTCAGGAGTCGTTGTCCAGCCTGCCAGCGAAAGCGCTGCGGCCTCGCCTCCCGCCACTACCAGTGGCGCGGCAAGCGAAACCGGCAGGATCGCCTGGTGCGGGCGCAAGTTCGCGGGCCGCAAGACGGCCTGTGGCGAAGCCTTCAATCCCGACGTGTCGCATGCCGTCTCACGCAAGCTCGGCATGCTCAAGTCGGACGTGGCCGAGGCCGAACTGGCGGTCGTTGGCACCGCATCGGTGTAGCGTCCGGTATCGAACTCGAGCGCCCGCGCGGCGGCCGATGGATCGCTCTGCGCGTGTCGCCACCGAGCATCAACACCCAGTCAACGATGGAGCCGATCATGGCAAGACAGGATGCGTTCACAGCTGAGGAATGGACGCTGTTGCGCCTGGCGCCGTCACTCGTCGCGGGCGACACCACCGCCGCCGATCTCTCGGGCCATTTTTCGTTGATCAAAGAATCGTTTGCCGGCGCCAAGGCATGGCCGAGGCGTACAAGACGAACAGCAGCCCCGAGCTGTTCTCCGCGCTCGCGGCCAAAGGTGGCATTCTCAGATTTGCCGGTGTGCACGTGAGCGACAAGGACATGGCCTTCATCGCAGAAGTGAAGGGCGCCGCGGGCATCACCTGATCCCATCCGCGATCAGCAGGCTGGGCCTGCATATGCCGTCAGGTCGTGATACGGCCAGTGCGCTGCCGGGCTTCGAAACCGCCTGTCTCGGTGGCCACCAGGGCGGGGCGCCCCCCGCCAGCAGTTGGCGGATGCGGACTGGAGCTGGTGGGGCGCAGCGACTTGCTACTTGGTCAGAATGAGCTTGCCCAGCGAGGTCTGGCGCAATCGGTAAATGACGCCGCCGTGGTCGATCTGCAGTTCGGCCGCACCCTTGAAAAGAGACGCGCTATTGAGCGCGGGCGGTACGCCTGTCGCCCCGCCAACCCCGCCCGGGGTTGGGGTGCCGCCGGGAAAGTCGGGCGGGGAGCTTTCGGGGAGTGGGGCCATGGGTCGGTGCAACGCTGGGTGATGCGACAAGGGCGAATGCTGGGACTCTATATGAAATGCGAAGCATTCGCAATAAACTAGTATCATCAACGCACCGAAGCGCTGGCTTGGCTTCACAATAGCCGTTCGACAATTGCAGGAGGAACGCCGATGAAGGGCGATGCCAAGGTGCTGGAATACCTGAACAGCCAGCTGAAGAACGAACTCACCGCAATCAACCAGTACTTCCTGCACTACCGCATGCTGAAGAACTGGGGCTATGCGCGCATGGCCAAGCATGAGTACGAAGAATCGATCGGCGAGATGAAGCACGCCGACAAACTGGTCGACCGCATCCTGATGCTCGACGGCCTGCCGAACCTGCAGGACCTGGGCAAGCTGCTGGTGGGCGAATCGGCGGTCGAGGTGCTGCATTGCGACCTGAAGGCTGAAGTCGGCTCGCAGGCGCTGCTGAAGGAGGCCATCGCCTACTGCGAAACGGTGCGCGACTTTGTGTCGCGCGAGTTGCTCGAGAGCATCCTCGAGGACACCGAGGAACACATCGACCACCTGGAGACACAGATCGGCCTGGTGGCGCAGGTGGGCGAGCAGAACTGGCTGCAGTCGCAGATGGGCGAGATATCCTGATCGCGCATTCCCCCTGCTCGGGGATCAATTATTTTATTGAGAAGTATTCCTATTCCGTGTAGACTGCGTCGCAAGCTCAACCAAAGCCTTGCCGCGCACCATGATTGTCTGCCTCTGCCACCGCGTCTCCGACCGCGACATCCATCGCGAAGTGTCCACCGGCACGCATTGCTTCGAGGTGCTGCAGGATGAAACGCGCGTGGCCTCGTCCTGCGGCAGCTGCCACGACTGTGCGCGCGAGGTCTTCGACCAAGCCTGCGCCACCGTGCGCTGCGTCGGCTCTGACGTCGAGTCGCAGGCCAGCCTGGCCTGAATGCCGATACGGCGCCAGCGAAGGGCCGTGCCTTCCGCAGGGGCACGGTCCGGCGTGAGCGGACGTCGGTGCAGCCGAGCACCCATGCCGCAGTTCGACCGAGGGTGCGAGCCTTGTCTCGCCCACCCGGGCGTTGCAGTCCGTGTACTTGCAGCGAACGCAGGCTTCGGTGACGACGAAGGTCATGGACCGGCCCGCCGTCCTGCAATCGCAGCAGGCACTCCCGGCGTAGCAGGAATCGCCCGTTGAAGGGGCGGGCATGGTGCCGATCCGCAAGAGTTGCATGCGCCACACGGCGGCCCGGCTTGCAGCGCAGTCCATGTGAACTGGCCAAACAACGCCGCGCGAACTGGGTGCGCAGCGGCTGCGGATCGTGATCGTTCAGCAGCTGCAGTGCCTGGCCTGGCAACAAGGCAGCGAATCGACTGAAGGCGCTCGCGTGACGCTCGCGCGGCGCGATCGCACGCTGGTCGAGGGCCATGGCGGTGGCAACGGTGGGGTAGGGGACGCGCAAATGCTGCACGGCGAGCTCAGTCCGGGATCGCCTTGCTTGTTCTCGGCGCAGGTTCGTTAAACATGCAGAATGAATGCATCTTGATGACCTCGTCGATTCAAAGCAATACACTTTGTGCATCTTTAAGGTCTGGCATGCGACTTTCCGAGTACACCGACTACACCCTGCGCGTGCTGATGTATTGCGCGGCCCATCGCCAGTCCTTGGTGACGATCGGCGAACTGGCCGAGCACCATCGGCTGTCGAAGAACCACCTGATGAAGGTGGTCAACGACTTGGCACGGCAGGGCCTGATCGAGACCACGCGCGGGCGCGGTGGCGGCGCGCGCCTGTCGAAGGCGCCCGAGGCCATCTGTATCGGCGATGTGGTGCGCGCCTCGGAAACCGACTTCCGCCTGGTCGAGTGTTTCGACCCGCGCACCAACGCCTGCACCCTCACGCCCAGTTGCCGGTTGAAGCACCTGTTCGATGCTGCGCTGCAAGCCTACTTCAGGGCGTTGGATGGTGCGACGCTGGCCGACATGATCGTGGACGAGCCGACGAGCGCCGGCCCGAAGTGGGCTGGCGCCGCGGCACGCAGGCCGGCGGCAACGATTGCCGTGCAGACACCCAAGTCCAGGCTGCGGCCAGCCAAGGCGGCTGCACCGCGCGGCTGATGCAATCGGGCCCGCCATGAGCCACACCTTTCCCGGCCACTGTGCGCCCAGCGCCGGCTTCGAGGTCCCGCTGGAGATGCTCGCTGCCTGTCACCTGCGTGTGCAAAGCCAATGCCAGACGCTGCTTCGCCTGGTGCCGCACCTGGCGGCGCATGGTGCCGACCCGCAGGCGCGCGAGGCCGCCGTCGCGGTGATGCGCTATTTCGACACCTCCGCGCGACATCACCACGAGGACGAAGAGATCGATCTCTTCCCGGCACTGCTCGATTCCATGGCCGGTTCGGACGCGGTGTGCCTGCGCGAACTGAGCGCCGCGCTGGTGGCCGATCACCGTGTGCTCGAACAGCGTTGGCGCCAACTGCGCCGCGTGCTCGAGCAGGTGGCGCGTGGTGTTGCGGCGGCGCTGGCAGTCGACGAGGTGCAGGCCTTCGTCGGCCTGTACGAACGGCACATCGCGCGCGAGGAAGCCGAACTGTTGCCGATGGCCGCACGTCTGCTCGACGAGACCACGCTCGACCGCATCGGCCTGGCCATGCGCGCGCGGCGCGGCGCGATCACGGCCGACGCGCCGGCCAGCCCTTCAGCCTGAGTTCACATCGCAGTACACCAGCTGCTTCACCCCGAGGACCCCCATGTCGCAACCGCAACTTCATCGCTCGCCCGGCGCCATCGTCATCGACTTCCGCGTGCTCTGAGGTGCTGATGAACCTCACCGAACGCCTGCTGCAGGCGCTGAAGGCGCGCGGCGCCACCGAAGTCTTCGGCATCCCCGGCGACTTTGCCTTGCCTTTGTTCCGCGAGATCGAAGGCTCGGCCCTGCTGCCCTTGCACACGCTGTCGCACGAGCCCGGTGTCGGCTTCGCCGCCGACGCCGCGGCACGCGCGCGCGGTGGCCTGGGGGTGGCCGCCGTGACCTACGGCGCCGGCGCCTTCAACCTGGTGAACGCGGTGGCCGGCGCCTATGCGGAACGGGTGCCGCTGGTGGTGCTGTCGGGTGCGCCGGCGGCGCACGAAGCCGCCAGCGGCCTGCTGCTGCACCACCAGGTGAAGACGCTGGATTCGCAATGGCGGCTGTTCGAAGAACTCACCGTCGATCGTGCGAGGCTGGACGATGCGCGGCGCGCTCCGGCACTCATTGCCCGCGTGCTCGATGCCGCGCTGATGCGCTCGCGGCCGGTGTACCTGGAGATTCCGCGCGACATGCCCGGCAAACCCTGCGACGCGGTGCCGGCGATGGCGGCCTTCGCCCCCGATCCCGAGCGCCTGGCCGCCTGTGCCGAAGAATTGCTTGCGCGCCTGGCCGCCGCGAAGCGGCCGCTGCTGATGGTCGGCGTCGAGGTGCGCCGCTACGGCGTGGAAGCGCGCGTGGCCGAACTGGCGCGAAGGCTGGCCATTCCGGTGGTCACCAGCTTCATGGGCCGCGGGCTGATGGCGCATGCCGACGTGCCGCTCATCGGCACCTATCTCGGCCTGGCCGGCGACGCCTCGGTGAGCGAGCGAGTCGAGAACTCCGACGCGCTGTTGTTGCTGGGTGTCATCGTGTCCGACACCAACTTTGCCGTGTCGGCGCGGCGCATCGACCTGCGCCATGCGATCCAGGTCTTCGACGGCGACGTGACCATGGGCCACCATGTCTATCACCAGTTGCCGATCGGCGACCTGGTCGATGCGTTGCTGGCGCGTGTGGCGCCCGTGGCGTCTGCGGCGACCCCGGACATGGCGGCGCCAAGCGCAACGCCGAACGCTGCCGGCGACGACCGGCCGGTGCTGCCGCAGGACATCGCGGCGGCGCTGAACGCGATGATGCGGGAACACGGGCCGATGCCGCTGGCCAGCGACGTGGGCGACTGCCTGTTCACGGCCATGGACGTCGAGCCGACGACGTTGATCGCGCCGGGCTACTACGCCACCATGGGCTACGGCGTACCGGCCGGCCTGGGTCTGCAGGTGGCCACAGGTCAGCGCCCCATCATCCTGGTCGGCGATGGCGCGTTCCAGATGACCGGCTGGGAGCTGGGCAATGCACGCCGTTGCGGCTGCGACCCGATCGTGCTGGTCTTCAACAACGCCAGCTGGGAAATGCTGCGCACCTTCGAGCCGGCGGCGCGCTTCAACGACCTGGGGCGCTGGGACTTTGCCTCGATGGCCGCCGGCATGGGTGGTGACGGTTATGCCGTCAGCAACTGCGCCGAACTCGCGGCCGCGCTGGCGCGTGCGCAGGCCACGCGCGGCCGCTTCCAGCTGCTCGACATCCGCCTCGAGCGCGGTGTGCTGTCGCCCACGCTGGCGCGCTTCGTCAAGGCCGTCAAGCGCTTGTCGATGCCCGGATGACTCCAGCGCCCAAGAGCGATGCTGCCCTCGAGCGCTGGCTGTCGGTGGCGTTGCGCACGGCGCATCTGGCCGGTGTCGTCTGGGTCGGCGCGGCGGTGGTTGCGGGCCAGCCGGTGGACCCGCGCGCGACTGCATTGATGGCCGGGAGCGGCGTCGCGCTGCTGCTGACCGAACTGCGCGCCGGCCGCATCGCGCTGCTCGAGCTGGCCGGTGCGGTGGTGCTGCTCAAGCTGGCGCTGGTGGCCTGGATGGCGCTGGATGCGCGCCAGACCATCTGGGTCTTCTGGACCCTGCTCGTCGCCTCGTCGATCAGCTCGCATGCGCCCAAGGCTTGGCGCCATTGGCCGACGATAAAGCGCGTCAAGTGAGCGCAAGCAGCGTCTCGAAGCCCGGATAGTCGGCTGGCGTGATGGCCACTTTCTGCGCCAGGCCGGCGCGCACCTCACCGCGCCGCAGCGCGTCGATGTAGGCCTCGCGCTCGAGCACCCAGCTGCCGCCCAGCAGCGTGACACCGCGCGCAAACAGCGCGTCCGGCAGGCAGCCCATGCTCGGGCCGATGAGCGCGATCCAGCGGGCGCGCTCGCACAGCGCGAGCATGCGATCCAGCGTGTCGTTCAGCACCAGCGTGCCCGTCGCGATGACCTTGTCGCAGTGGCGCAGCAAGTTGGCATCGAGCGTGACGCGGTAGCCCTCGCGCTCGCCCGCCAGGTGGGGCTTCAGCTCCAACACCGTGAGCTTTGCGCCGCTGGCCAGCACACGTGCCAGCAGCGGCGTGAACAGGCCGATCATGCCAATCGCTTCACCCGGCCGTGGATCGAGCGCTCCCAGCGAATCGGCGCTGGCCGCGGGGCGCCAGCCGGCGCGCCGGTACAGACAGCAGCTCAGCGCGTTCGCCGCGGCAAAGCCGAGGGTGCGCTGCGCCCCCTGGCCATCGACATAGCGCCGCGCCAGCTGCAGCGCATCGGCGCCGGCCAGGCCCAGCGCCGCATCGGGTTCGCGCAGCCGTGCCAGCGTGTCGTCCAGCAGCACGTAGGACAGGCCCAGCGAGCCGTCGTCGAGCTCGAGCGCGCAGAACTCGCCGCGCGGCTCTCCGGGCGCCGGTTCGGGCGGCAGGTGCAGCGCGCGCACCCGCGGCACGGGCGCACGTTGCGCGAAGCGTTCGAGCTGGGCCAGGTAGTCGGTTGCGAAGCTCATCGTGCCAGGGCCGCCGCGACGCGAGGCGGCGGCGTCATCGTATACCGCGGCGGCGCGCCATCTCCTTGCCCATGACGGCCTGGGCTGCCGCGTCCAGGCGCTGCACCGCGGCCGGATAGACCAGCTCGTTCTCGGCCGCAATGTGCCAGTCGTACAGCCGTGCGAAGCGTTCCAGCGTGCCCTCGTCGGCCGGCTCGAACCCTGGCCATTCGTCAGTGTCCACGCACGCAGCACCTCGCGCGCCTGCGGCCACAGGGCCGTCATCTCCAGGTGTTCGCGCCGCAGACGCAGCACGTGAAAGCGCCAGCAAGCACGATCAAACCGGACGAACCGCGGCGGCAGCGCTCAAGGCACGAAGCGGTAGCCGATCCCGGTCTCGGTCACCAGGTGCCGCGGTTGCACTGGATCGCGCTCGATCTTCTTGCGCAGCTGTCCCATGTAGACGCGCAGGTAGTGCGTGTCCTCGGAGTGATTCGGCCCCCACACCGCATGCAGCAGCTGCCGGTGCGTGAGCACACAGTGCGGATGCGCTGCCAGATGGGTCAGCAGGCGGTACTCGATCGGGGTCAGGTGAAGCGCCTCGGTGCCGCGTTCGACGATGCGCCGCGCCAGGTCGATCTTCACGTCGCCGAACTCGATCGCGGCAGCGTTGTCGCGCGTGGCACCGGCGCGGCGGCGCAGATGCGCGCGCACGCGCGCCAGCAACTCGCCCGCGCCGAAGGGCTTGACCAGGTAGTCGTCGGCGCCGGCATCGAGGGCCTCGATCTTGTCGTCCTCGCCGGAGCGCGCGGACAACACCAGCACCGGAACGTCCGACCAGCCGCGCAGGTCGCGTATCAGCTCCACGCCGTCGCCATCCGGCAGGCCCAGGTCGAGCACCACCAGGTCGGGCCGGCGCGTTCCCGCTTCGATCAGTCCGCGCTCGCACGCCGTCGGCTTCGTAGACCTCGAAGCCGTCACGCTCCAGCGACAAGCGCACGAAGCGACGGATCTCGGTCTCGTCTTCGACGACGAGGATTCTCGGTGTCGGTTCGGTCATGCCACGGCTCCGCGCGGACTCTCCGCCTCGATCGCATCGAGTCTCGGCGGTTCCCCACGCGGCAGCTCGATCGTGAAGCGCGCGCCACCGTCGGCACGCGTCAGCCCGGCGATCGAGCCGCCGTGCGCCTCGACGATGGCGCGGCAGATCGCCAGGCCGAGCCCGACTCCCGGGGTGGCGCTTTCCTTGCGGCCACGCTCGAACATCTGGAAGATGGCGCCTTCGCGGTTCTTCGGCAGGCCGGGTCCGTGGTCGTCGATCATCACGCGCACCCGGTCCCCGGCCACCTCGGCGCTGATCTCGATCGGCGCATCCGACGGCGTGAACTTGACGGCGTTTTCCAGCACGTTGCACAGCACGCGCTCGAACAGCGCCGCGTCCACTTGCAGCAGGGGCAGGTCCGGCGGCAGCGACACGTGGACGCGTCGAGGGTCGAGCGTGCCTTCCATGGCGTGCAGGGCGCTGCCCACCGCCTCTTCGAGCGGCAGCCATTGCAGGCTGAGCTGCACCTGTCCCGACTGCAGGCGCGCCATGTCGAGAAGGTTGTTCACCTGCGAGTTCATGCGCAGCGCGGCCTGGCGCATCGCGCGGACCAGCTCCGCCCGGCGCACGTCGGAGGACGAATCGGTCATCGCCAGCGAATCGGCCATGCCCACCAGCGCCGCCAGCGGGGTGCGCAGGTCGTGCGAGATGGCCGCCAGAAGCGAATTGCGCAGCCGCTCCGATTCCATCTGCACCGTCGTGCTCTGCGCCACGTCCACGTAGTGGATGCGCTCCAGCGAGATCGCCAGCAGCGACGCGCAGGTATCGAGCAGGCGGCGCTGTTCCGGCCCGGCCAGCCGCGCCGGATTGCGCGGCTCGATGGCGAGCACGCCGCGCATGCGCATCGGCGCTTTCAGCGGCAGATAGAGGATCGGCGAGGCCGGCAAGGTGTTCGTGCCATGTCCGGCTGCCTCCTCGTGGTCGAAGGCCCACTGCGCGATGCCCGCATCGACACCTGCCGGCAGCTCGGGCGCCGGCACGGGCGCCGTCACCCGCCCTTGCAGGTCGGCCACCATCAGCGCGGCGCGGGCTTCGAATTCGGATTTCAGGAAGCGAGCGGCGATCTCGGCGATCTGCTCGGCGAGCAGCGCGCCGGACAGATCGCGCGACATTTCGTAGAGCGCCTGGACGCGTGCTTCGCGCAGGGTGGCGACCCGGGCCTGGAACTTCAGGCCGGCGGTCATCTGCCCGATCACCAGCGCGACCACCAGCATCACGGCGAAGGTCAGCAGGTACTGCGCATCGCTCACGCTGAAGGTGAAGCGTGGCGGCACGTAGAAGAAATCGAATGCCGCCACGGTGAGGAAGGCCGCCATCACCGCCGGCCCGCGGCCGAATCGCACCGCGACGAAGACGACGGCCAGCAGGAACACCATGACGATGTTGGCCAGGTCGAGCACGCCGTGCAGCGGTGCCGTCAGCAGCGTGGGCACCGCGCAGATCGCGACGGTCCAAGCGTAGGGCAGCCACCCCGAAGCGGCCGCCGACTCCGACGCCGTCGCCCGGCGTGGGCCGCGTGAGCAAGCGGTGCCGGCCTTCGCGCGCCGGCAACGCGATCTGGATCACGTCGAGGTCGTTGCCGAACTGGCCCACCGCGTCGGCCAGCGTGTTGCGCCACCGCCGCGGCCGGCGTCCGGTGTCGCGGCCCAGCACCACGCGCGACAGGTTGTGCTCGTGCGCGTACTTGACGATCGCGCCGGCCAACGATGCTCCGGCGAGCGTCGCGGTGTCGGCGCCGGCCTCCTGGGCCAGCTTGAGCACGCCCAGCACCTGCTGCCGCGCGCTGTCGGGCAGGCGCTGCAGGCGCGGCGTCTCGACGTAGATGCAGTGCCACGGCACGTCGAGCTGCGCCGCCATGCGTGCGGTGGCGCGCACCAGCTTCTCGGAGCGCTCGTCGGGGCCGATGCACAGCAACAGCGCCTCGCGCGTCTGCCACACCGGCGCCGCCGCCACGGTGCGCCGGTACTGCAGCATCTCGTCGTCGACGCGGTCGGCGGTGCGGCGCAGCGCCAGCTCGCGCAGCGCGATGAGGTTGCCCTTGCGGAAGAAGTTGCGCACGGCCGTGGCGGCCTGCTGCGCCATGTAGACCTTGCCCTCCTTCAGGCGCTGCAGCAGGTCGTCCGGCGGCAGGTCGACGATCACCACTTCGTCGGCCTGGTCGAACACGCGGTCCGGCACGGTTTCCCAGACGCGGATGCCGGTGATGCCGCTGACCACGTCGTTCAGGCTCTCGAGGTGCTGGACGTTCATCGTCGACCAGACGTCGATGCCGGCATCGAGCAGCTCCTCGACGTCCTGCCAGCGCTTGGGATGGCGCGAGCCGGGCACGTTGGAATGCGCCAGCTCGTCGATCAGGATCAGTTGCGGCTTGCGCGCGAGCGCAGTGTCGAGGTCGAACTCCTTCAGCGTGCGGTCGCGATAGGCGACGTCCTTCGGCGCAAGCCGCTCGAGGCCGGTGACCAGCGCTTCGGTTTCCGCGCGACCGTGGGTCTCGACGACGCCGATGACCACATCGAGCCCTAGCTGCTTCTGCGAACGAGCGCTCTGCAGCATCGCGTAGGTCTTGCCGACACCGGCCGAGGCGCCGAAGAAGATCTTCAGCTTGCCGCGCTGCGCTTGCGCGTCCTCTTCCTTGAGGCGGGCGAGCAGCTGGTCGGGATCGGGACGCGCGTCGGTCATGGCGTTGCGATTGTGGTTTAGAGCCACCGCGCTCGCTTGAAGCGCCAGAACAGCAGCCCGCAGGCGGCCGCAATGAGGCCAAGCGCCGCCGGATAGCCGAACTTCCAGTTCAGCTCGGGCATGTGCTCGAAGTTCATGCCCCAGATGCCGGCGAAGGCGGTGGCCACGGCGAAGATGCCGGCCCAGGCCGCCAGACGCTTGGTGGTCTCCGATTCCTCGATCATCACCATCGACAGGTTGACCTGGATCGCCGTGGCGATCGTGTCGCGCAGGCTGTCGAGGGTCAGGTTGATGCGCGCGAGATGGTCGTAGACGTCGCGGAAGTATTCGCGCGAGCCTTCGCACACCTGCGGCACCCTGCCGCTCCACAGCTTGCTGGTGGCCTCCATGAACGGCGTCACGGCATGCCGGATGGTCGTGATGCGCTGCTTCAGCGCATACAGGTGCTGCACGTTCTCGCGCGCCGCGCCGCGCACGAAGATCTGCGCCTCGATGTCCTCCAGCTCGGTCTCGAGTGCGTCGATGATCGGGAAGTAGCGGTCGACGACGGCGTCCATCAACGCGTAGAGCACGAAGCCGGCACCGCGGCTCAGCAGTTCGGGCTCGCGCTCGGCGCGTTCGCGCACGCCGAGGAAGCCGTGCTGGCTGCGGTTGCGGATCGACAGCACGAAATTGCGGCCGACGAAGACGTTGACTTCGCCGACCTGCAGCTCGTCGATCGCGTTCAGCTCGACCGAGTGCATGACGGCGAACAGCGTGTCGCCGTACTCCTCGATCTTCGGACGCTGGTGACCGTGGCGGGCGTCCTCGACGGCGAGTTCGTGCAGCCCGAACTCGTGCTGCATCGTCGCGATCTCCGCATCGGTCGCGTCGCGCAGCGCGACCCAGACGAAACAATCCGGCCGGCTGACGTAGTCGTCGATGGCGTCGACCGGGATGTCCAGCAGCTTGCGGCCCTGCTGGTAGACGACGCAGTTGATCAGCATCGGTCGTGTCCTCGGTCGGAGGGTGGCCTCGCCGACGCGCGAGCCGTGCGCGCGGTCATCGCCTTCGTTTCGTCAGGCCATGCGGCTCGCGCCGCTTCGTCTGCCTGACCACCAGGAACCATGCCAGGACCAGGGGCGCCACCACGGCGCCCAAGGCCAGCAGGATGCCCAGGCCGTCGCTCACGTCAGCTGCGGCCGGCCGAGCGGTCCAGCGCGAGATTGAGCTCCAGCACGTTGACACGCGCCTCACCCAACAGCCCGAAGAAACGACCTGCCGTGTGCTGCGCGATCAGCGCCTTGACGGCATCGGCCGACAGGCCGCGCAGTTTGCCCACGCGGGCCGCCTGGTACTCGGCTGCGGCCGGACTGATGTGCGGGTCCAGGCCGCTGCCCGAGGCGGTGACCAGGTCGACCGGGACCGGCGCTTGATTGCCCGGGTCGGCCGCCCTCAGCGCCTCGACGCGGCCCTTGACCGCATCGACCAGGGCCGGATTGAGCGGCCCCTGGTTGGAGCCGCTCGAGCTGCCGCCGTTGTAGGGCATCGGGCCGGTCGCCGACGGACGTCCCCAGAAGTACTTCGGGTCGCTGAAGTTCTGTCCGATCAGCGACGAGCCCACCGGCTTGCCGTCCTTCAGGATCAGGCTGCCACCCGCTTGCGCGGGAAAGGCCACCCGGGCCACGCCGGTGACGGCCAGCGGATAGACGATGCCGGTGATCGCGCGTCAACAGGACGAACAGCGACAACGCGGGACGAATCAAGCTTTTCATGGTGTGTGCTTTCTCTTTTCAGGCCAGCCCGGCCGCGCTGATCAGCAGGTCGATCGCCTTGATGCCGATGAACGGCACGATCACGCCGCCCAGCCCGTAGATGGCCAGGTTGCGGCGCAGCAGCGTCGCGGCACCGATCGCCCGGTAGGGCACGCCCTTCAGCGCCAGCGGGATGAGGAAGATGATGATCAGCGCGTTGAAGATCACCGCCGACAGGATGGCCGAGGCCGGGCTCGCGAGCTGCATCACGTTCAGCGCGCCGAGCTGCGGATAGGTGGTGACGAAGGCAGCCGGGATGATGGCGAAGTACTTGGCGATGTCGTTGGCGATGCTGAAGGTCGTCAGCGAGCCGCGCGTCATCAGCATCTGCTTGCCGGTCTCCACCACCTCGATCAACTTGGTCGGGTTGCTGTCGAGGTCGACCATGTTGCCGGCCTCCTTGGCCGCCTGCGTGCCGGAGTTCATCGCCACCGCCACGTCGGCCTGCGCAAGCGCCGGCGCGTCGTTGGTGCCGTCGCCGGTCATCGCGACCAGCTTGCCCTCGGCCTGGTACTGGCGGATCAGCGCGAGCTTGTCCTCCGGCGTCGCCTCGGCGAGGAAGTCGTCGACGCCCGCCTCGGCGGCGATGGCGGCGGCCGTCAGCCGGTTGTCGCCGGTGACCATGACGGTCTTGATGCCCATGCGGCGCAGTTCGGCAAAGCGCTCCTTGATGCCACCCTTGACGATGTCCTTCAGCTCGATGACGCCCAGCACCTTGATGCCGTCGGAGACGACCAGCGGCGTGCTGCCGCGGCGCGAGGCTTCGTCGACGCTGGCCGTGACCGCCGCTGGGAAGGCGCCGCCCAGGCCCTCGACATGCTTGCGGATCGCCTCGGCCGCACCCTTGCGGATCTCGCGCATCTTCGGCGGGCTGGTGTCGCTGCCGACCACCTGCTGGGCCTGCACGACGAGCGGCAGGTCCACGCCGCTCATGCGCGTTTGCGCCGAGAAGTGCAGGAAGTGCGCACCCATGCCCTGGACGTCACGCTCACGCAGGTTGAACTTCTGCTTGGCCAGCACGACGATGCTGCGGCCCTCGGGGGTCTCGTCGGCCAGCGACGCGAGCTGTGCCGCGTCGGCCAGGTCGGCCTCCTTCACGCCCGGCGCGGGCAGGAAGTCCGACGCATGGCGGTTGCCGAGCGTGATGGTGCCGGTCTTGTCGAGCAGCAGCACGTCGACGTCGCCGGCGGCCTCGATGGCGCGGCCCGACGTGGCGATCACGTTGGCCTGCAGCATGCGGCTCATGCCCGCCACGCCGATGGCCGACAGCAGCCCGGCGATGGTGGTCGGGATCAGGCACACCAGCAGCGAGATCAGCACGGTGACGCCGATCGGCGCGCCGGCCTTGGCCACGTCGACGCTGAACAGCGAGAACGGCAGCAGCGTCACCGTGACGCCGAGGAACACGATGGTCAGCGCCACCAGCAGGATGGTCAGCGCGATCTCGTTGGGCGTCTTCTGGCGCTTGGCGCTCTCGACCATCGCGATCATGCGGTCGACGAAGGTCTCGC
Source organism: uncultured beta proteobacterium (assembly GCA_963824005.1). Classification (GTDB taxonomy): domain Bacteria; phylum Pseudomonadota; class Gammaproteobacteria; order Burkholderiales; family Burkholderiaceae_C; genus Rubrivivax. The sequence goes on along the minus strand of CAWGOK010000008.1, from coordinate 52,290 downwards.
CCGGGTTCACGCTGATGCGCACGACGATCCAGTCGGACAGCACGCGCGTGCCGCCGGTGACGGCCGAGAAGTCGCCGCCGCTCTCGCGGATGACCGGCGCCGATTCGCCGGTGATGGCGCTCTCGTCGACCGAGGCCACGCCTTCGATCACCTCGCCGTCGGCCGGGATCACGTCCTTGGCCAGCACCATCACGATGTCGCCCTTGCGCAGGTCGGACGATTCGATCGGATGCCACTTGGCATGCTGGTAGGACACGCCAGGCGCGTCACCGCGCGGCGGCTCGATCTTCTTGGCCCAGGTCTGCTTCTTCAGCGTGCGCAGCGACGCGGCCTGCGCCTTGCTGCGGCCCTCGGCCAGCGCCTCGGCGAAGTTGGCGAACAGCACCGTGAACCACAGCCACAGCGAGATGGCGAGGATGAAGCCGGCCGGCGCGTCGCCAGCGCCTCCCAGCGCCTGCACGAAGAGCGCCGTGGTGATGATGCTGCCGATGTAGACGACGAACATCACCGGATTGCGCCACTGCACGCGCGGGTCCAGCTTCTTGAACGAGTCGACGATCGCCGGCTTGACCAGCTGGGGGTCGAAAAGGGTGAATGTCTTGCGAGTCATGTGGTTCTCCGGCCCGTCACTTCCACAGCACCAGGTGCTCGATGACCGGGCCCAGGGCCAGCGCCGGCACATAGTTCAGCAGGCCCACCAGCAGCACGGTGCCCACCAGCAGCCCGATGAACAGCGCGCCGTGCGTCGGCATCGTGCCGGCGGTGGCGGCGAGGCGCTTCTTCGCGGCCAGGCCGCCGGCGATCGCCAGCACCGGCACGATCACGCCGAAGCGGCCGAACCACATCGCGATGCCCAGCATCGTGTTGTAGAAGGGCGTGTTGGCGCCCAGGCCGGCGAAGGCGCTGCCGTTGTTGTTGCCGGCCGACGTGAACGCGTACAGCACTTCCGAGAAGCCGTGTGCGCCCGGGTTGGCGATGGTGGCGCGGCCGGGGTCGGCCATCACCGCGATCGCGGTGCCGATCAGCACCAGCAGCGGCGTGACCAGGATCGCCAGCGAGCTCATCTTCATCTCGTGGGCCTCGATCTTCTTGCCCAGGTACTCGGGCGTGCGTCCGATCATCAGGCCGGCGATGAAGACGGCGATGATGGCGAACACCAGCATGCCGTACAGGCCCGTGCCGACGCCGCCGAAGATCACCTCGCCGAGCTGCATGTTGACCAGCGGCACCATGCCGCCCAGCGGCGTGAACGAGTCGTGCATGGAGTTGACCGCGCCGCAGGACGCGTCGGTGGTGATGGTGGCGAACAGCGCCGAGTCGGCGATGCCGTAGCGCACTTCCTTGCCTTCCATGTTGCCGCCCGGCTGCGTCGCGCTGACTGCCTGGTCGACGCCGAGCGCCGTGAACTGCGGATTGCCCTGCTGCTCGAAAGTGATGGCGGCGATCGCGCCGACGACGAACATCAGCGCCATCGCGGCGAAGATCGTCCAGCCTTGGCGCGGGTCGCCGACCATGCGCCCGAAACTCAGGCACAACGCGGCCGGGATCAGGAAGATCGCGAGGATCTGCACGAAGTTGGACAGCGGCGTCGGGTTCTCGTACGGATGCGCCGCGTTGGCGTTGAAGAAGCCGCCACCGTTGGTGCCCAGCATCTTGATCGCGATCTGCGAAGCGGCCGGGCCCATCGGCAAAGTCTGCTTGTCGGTGCTCTGGTCCTCCATCACCGGCTCGCCCTTCTCGTTCTTCAGCGGCTGGCCGTCGGCACCCGTCTTCGGTGTCTGGAACTTGACCGTCTCGAGCGTCTGCACTTCCTTGTACGCATCGAAGTTCTGCACCACGCCTTGCTGCACGAGGACGAGCGCGATCACGAACGAGATCGGCAGCAGGATCCACAGCGTGACGCGCGTCAGGTCGACCCAGGCGTTGCCGATGCCCTTGGCCGAATGGCGGGCGAAGCCGCGGATCAGCGCGATCACCACGACGATGCCGGTCGCGGCGGACAGGAAGTTCTGCACCGCCAGGCCCAGCATCTGGGTCAGGTAGCTCATCGTCGTCTCGCCGCCGTAGCCTTGCCAGTTGGTGTTGGTGACGAAGCTGATTGCGGTGTTGAACGACGAGTCGGGCGTGACGTTGGCCATGGCCTGCGGGTTGAGCGGCAGCCACAGCTGCAGTCGCTGCAGCGCATAGACCGCCACCACGCCCAGCACGTTGAACAGCAGGATGGCCAGCGCGTACTGCAGCCAGCCCATCTCGGCGTCGGCCTTGATGCCGCACAGCCGGTACACGCCGCCCTCGATGCGGTTGGCGAACTCGAGCCGCCCGTCCATCACGTTGGCGATGTAGCGGCCGAGCGGGATCGCGAGCAGCGTCAGCACGACGCTGTAGGCGATCAAGGTCATCCAGGCATGCGCATTCACGAGAACTTCTCCGGAAACAGCAGGGCGCCGATCAGATAGAGCAGCAGGCCGGCCGAGACGACGCTGCCCAGAACATAGAGCCAGCTCATTGTTTGGGTCCTCCTAGCCTGGCGCAGCCCTTGGCGACTGCAACCATCGACAGCCAGAACACCACGACGAGTGCGACATAAACGAGATCCATTGGGACGCCCTCCTCAAATTGACCGATGGATCGTAGGCACGGTCGCATCAGGATGTTGAAAAATTCGCGCCGCCCGGCATCAAGAAAGCATCAAGACGGCCCGCTCGCCGGCGAGCATCCTCCGTCGGCGAAGCCCCGCGTTGACGCCAGTCAAGAAAAGAGAGGAGGCGCGCCCCTAGTCCATGTAGCGCCGGCTGTCCTCGAGGAAACTCGCAGACTTGTCCGGCAGCACCATCGTGCCCTCGCCGGAGCTGCTGAGCACCTCCAGCAGCAGCGCATGCAGGCGGCGTCCGCCGATGATGTGGGCCGACTTCACGCCGTGCGAGACTGCGCCGGCGGCGGCCTCGAGCCGTGCCAGCGACGACCCGGCGATCGTCCCGGCCTTGCGCAGTTGTGCGATCCGGTGCTCGCTCAGGTCGGCCAGCAGGTGGCCGTCGCGGTCGAGCGCCCCGGGGGCATCGCCGATGAACAGCAGCTTCTCGGCGGCCAGTCCCTGCGCGATCTGCGCTGCCAGCTCGTCCGCTTCGACGGCCTGGCGTTCGCACTTCGCGTTGATGATCACCGGCATCACCACCGGCACGAAGCCTCTGGCATGCAGGCGCTGCAGCAGGCCGCCCGCGAGCCCGGCCGGGCCACCATCCGCGCCGGTGATGCCCACCGCGCGACAGCCATGCTGATTGACCAGGCCGACGAGGTCCTCGTGCTGATGGAACAGCGCGCTGAGGCCGTCGACTGCGGCTGCGCTCACCAGCACGAGCCGCAGGCCGACCAGATGCAGCAGGGCCACGTCGCGGCCCAGGCCCGAGCGCAGGGCCGGGTCGGTCAGGACTTCGCCTTCGCAGACGACGACGAAGGTCTTGCCGTGGATCCTCTGCAGGTAGGGCAACACCCCGTGAAGGACCTGCGCCTGCAGCGCGCCCGGCAGGTCGGTCTTGCGCGGCGGCTGCTTCACGGCAACAGGCCGGCCGTGAGCAGACCTTGCACCGCGGAGGCGTCCGCTGCTTCGGCCACCTGGGCGCGAAACGTTGCCTCGCTGAACTTCGCGGCGATGCCCGCGAGCAGGTCGAGCTGGCGCTGCGGGTCACGGCGCGGCAGCAGCAGCGCGAGCACGAACTCGACCGGCTTGTCGTCCGGCGCATCGAAGGCCACCGGGTGCTGCAGCCGCAGGAAGGCGCCCACCGCGGACGGCAGCTCGGCCAGGCGGGCATGGGGCAATGCCACGCCCCGGCCGAGCGCCGTGGAGCCGAGGGCTTCGCGCTGCCACAACGCATCGAAGACGGCCCGCGGCGTCGTGCCGAGCCGCGCCGCGAGCAGCCGCGACAGCGTTTCCAGGACGGCGCGCTTGCTCGGGGGGCGGGTCTCCAGTTCGATGTCCTGCGCACGCAGCCACTGATGCACCGCTTCCATGCTTCAGGTCCGGACCAGGGTCCCCAACCACGGGGTGCGATGCGGCGAACGCCACGGCATCGTTTCGGGCGCTGCGCTCGACAGCGTCTTGCTCAGGATCGCGCTGCGATAGCGCCTGCCCGGCCTGTGCATCTCGCCGACGACCCGGAACCCCTGGGTCCGGTAGAACGCGACGAGGTCAGACGCATCGGCCGGCGTGTCCAGCGCGAGCTCACGGTAGCCGTGCTCGCGTGTCCATTCTTCAGCCGCCTGCAGCAGGGCTTTGCCGCAGCCGAGCCCCTGGTGGCAGGGATCGACCGCGAACTGATGCAGGCTGGCCACGTCCGGCCGCCGGTACCAGTGGCAGACGCTGCCGCGCTCAGGCGACTCCAGCGTCAGCGTGCCGACGATGCGGCCGTCGGCGATGGCGACGAAGCAGTCGCCGCGGCGGGCGCGATGGAAGGTCGCCTCGATCGACTGGTCAACGCCGGGGCAGTTCAGCCCCGACCGGCCCAAGACACCGAACGCGCGATGCAGCATCGACGTCAACTCGTCGAGCGAATCCCCGGCCTCGATGCGACGGATCCGATACCTGCTCAATGAAAACTCCTGATGGGAAGTCGACCCGACAATTGCAGCATAGCGCCTGTCAAGAAGGGATAAGAACTGCGGCCCGGCACATCAAGATTGCGTAAGGAGGACCACTCGGCACGGCCCAAGCGCATCGTGATCGACTGCCCTGGGCTCTCGGCTGCTGCGGCCAACGCTCACGTCGAGTGTCGCTTGGCCAGGGCGATCCGTGTCGCCACCGCGACGGCGCTCAGTTTCAGGAATGCGAAGAGTCCTTCGATCCACACCGGCTCCAGCAGACCTGGCTGCGGAATCGAACCGCCAGCCCAGGCGCTCAGCGCGCCGACGGCGCCGAACCCGAAACCCAGGCGCAGATCATGCCAAGCGACGAACGCCACGGGTACGGCGTAGAGAATCGTTCCCCGGAGATGGCCGCCGGAGCTGATGTTCAACAGCGTCAGCACCACGAACCAGGCCGCGGCAATGGCGACGACCTGCATCCAGCGCGTGTTCGGTGGTCTTGGCATGCCGACTCACCGTGTGACACCGATCAGCGACGCCAAGCCTGGCACTGCGAGCGCTGGCAGTGCGTGCGGGCCTGCTTGAGCCACAAGGCCACTTCTGCCGGATGCCTCGCGGGCCAGTCGCGATAGGAGGATGAACTGCCGACACGGGCTGCTGCATGCATCGGACCACTGAGTTGTCGTCCCTGCTGAGTCGACCGGCGAATCTCACCGCCGTTCGAGACCCGATATCGCATCGCGGTGAAGGTGCGGCACAGGACGCCCACCAACCCGTCGAACGAGCGCTTGACGAGGAGCCCGCAGGCAGTGTTGGCACTCATGTTCCTCTTTCACTCACCGGCCTGGAAGTGCCGGCGTGGCGCCATTGAACGCCACCGTGCATAAGAACAGTGCAAAGACTTTGCCTTGGGCCGTAAAGAATCCATCAACCCACCGGGCGTGTCCGAACGCAGCTCGATCAGCCTGCGGCGGCGCTTCGCAACATGGTGGCGCCCGCGGCCCACCTCCAAGACGCCCTATGAACACCACATCGATAGCGCGGGGGCAAGAAGTTGAACTCGAATGAGACCGGCATTGGCTGAGGCTGCTCGCGCTGGCCTTGGGGACCGTCTGCCGCGACATCGGCACCACTTCTTCCAGAAGAACAGCGAGATGTCACCAACGATGTTCGGCGCATCCAACGCGAGCGCCCAGCATTCTTTGCGTTGGGTACTGCCGCCGGCCAACTTCTACTTCCTGAGTCGGTCGCAGTGGGTCGCGCCTGCCGGCGAACTCAGCGAAATGTCCGGATCAGCAACCGGTACTAAGTAGTCCGTTTCAGGAGTTCATGCACGCATTTTTCAAGCGGCCGAGCTCGATTCGCTTCGTTAGTCTGCTTCGTCGACGCTTCGTATGTATTCAACAAATGTCCACACGCACTAGACGCAACTGCAGTGCCGCTCGATGCAGGTGTCCAGCACCTCGCCGCCGTCGCGTTGCCACCAGTTCGTGCTGGAGAAGATTTCCACCTCGCTGTAGCTGGCGAAACCCTGCGCTTCAACCGCCGCGCGTATCGGGCGGATGTCGATGATGCCGTCGCCCATCATGCCGCGGTCCTCGAGCAGATGGGTGGTGGGCGTGAGCCAGTCGCACACATGGAAGGCGAGAAGCCGTTCCTTGCCGGCACGTTCGATCATTGAATGCAGCTTCGGGTCCCACCACACGTGGTACAGGTCCACCGCGACGCCGAGCATTCCCGAGCGCGCGGGGTCGAGCGCGTCGCAGACGTCCAGCGCCTGCTCCAGCGTGTTGATGCAGGCACGGTCGGCTGCGTACATCGGGTGCAGCGGTTCGATGGCCAGCGGCATGCGGCGCTCGCGCGCATCCTCCAGCAGCGCGGCGATGCCTTCCGTGACCTGCGCGCGGGCGCCGGCGATGTCGCGGTGCGCCGCCTTGCCGGCCAGCGCACCGGGCAGACCGCCGACCACCAGCACCAGGCAGGGCGCATTCAGCGTGCAGGCTTCGTCCAGCGCGCGCTTGTTGTCGTCGCGCACGGCCTGCTGACTTGCTGCGTCGGTGTAGGTGAACATGCCGCCGCGGCAGTAGCCGGACAGTTCCAGCCCATGGCTCTTCAGCCGCTGCGCTGTGGCCTGCAGCCCGGCCGCGGCCACCTGGTCGCGCCAGGGTGACACCGCGCGGATGCCGCGTGCGGCGCATGCATCCAGGATGTCGAGCAGCGGCCAGTCCTCGCCGCGCTGCTTGCGCACCGTGGCGGTGTTGATCGACAGCCAGCGGTGGTCCTGCGTGAAATCGCGCATCAGCCGTCGATGCCGTGCAGGGCCAGCAGTGTCTTCATGCGCTGCAGCGGCGAGGTCGGGCTTCTCGATCAGCCCGGCCGCATCGGCCAGGCGGAACAGCTCGGCGAAGTGCGGCAGCGAACGTGTGCTCTGCTGCCCGCCGACCATGACGAAATGGTCCTGGTGGCCGTTGATCCAGGCCATGAACACCACGCCGGTCTTGTAGAAGCGTGTCGGTGCCTTGAAGATGTGGCGCGACAGCGGCACCGTCGGCGCCAGGATGGCATGGAAGCGGGCTTCGTCCCCAGCGCTCAGCGCCGCCAGCGCGGCACTGGCAGCGGGTGCGATGGCGTCGAAGATGCCCAGCAGCGCATCGCTGTGCTGGTGCGTGGGGGCGGCGCCCACGCCGTCGCCGGCGATCAGCTCGGCATAGTTGAAGTCGTCGCCGGTGTACATGCGCACGCCGGCCGGCAGGCGGCGGCGCATTTCGACTTCCTTGCCCTTGTCGAGCAGCGAGATCTTGATGCCGTCGACCTTGGACGCGTGCGCTTCGATGATGCCCAGCGCGGTGTTCATCGCCGCACCGACGTCCGCGCTGCCCCAGTAGCCGGCCAGCGCAGGATCGAACATGTCGCCCAGCCAGTGCAGCACCACTGGCTGCCTGGCCTGGCTGAGCACGCGGTCGTAGACGCGTTCGTAGTCGGCCGGGCTCCTGGCCACGCGAGCGAGCGCGCGGCTGGCCATGACGATGAGCTTGCCGCCGAGTTTTTCGATCGCCGCCATCTGCATTTCGTAGGCGCGGATCACGTCGTCGACCGACTTGGCGTCTTCCGGCGCCAGGTGGTCGGTGCCGCAGCCGCTGGCCAGAAAGGCGCCGGGCACGTCCTTGGCGGCATCGATGCTGCGGCCGATCAGTTCCAGCGACGTGGGCCAATCGAGCCCCATGCCGCGCTGCGCCGTGTCCATCGCCTCGGCCACGCCCAGGCCCATGCGCCACAGCCGCTGGCGGTAGGAGATGGTGGCGTCCCAGTCGATCGCACACTGCAGCCACGGGTCGATGGCGGCACGCGCATCGGCCACCACGTGCGCGGCCGAATAGGCGATGCGGTTCAGCTGGGTGCCGGGTGCGGCGGGCGTGAAGCCGGCCGGCCCGCGCAGCGAGTAGGGCTGCAGCGTGCCGTCGGCGGCGGGCAGGGTGATCTTCGTGCTCATAGGCTCAGCGCCGGCACGTCGATCCAGCGCCGTTCGCGCCACGACTGCAGCGCGGCTTCGACCAGCTGCACACCCTTGGCACCTTCGGGCAGCGTCCACTGGTAGGGCGCGTCCTCGGCCACGTGGCGGATGAAGGCTTCCCACTGGATCTTGAAGCCGTTGTCGTAGACCATGGCGTCGGGGATTTCCTGCCACTGGTCGAAGAAGTTCATCGTCTGCTTGACGTCGGGGTTCCACACCGGTCGCGGCGTGGCCACGCGGCCCTGCGCGCGGCAGCTCTGCAGCCCGGCCACGGCCGAGCCGTGCGTGCCGTCGACATGGAAGGTCACCAGGTCGTCGCGGCGCACGCGCGTGGCCCAGCTCATCGTCAGCTGCGCCACCACCGGTTCGCCGCCGTGGCCCTTGAGCTGCGCCGTGGCATAGGCCGCGTCGTCGGCGGTGGCGGCATAGGGCTGGCCGGCTTCGTCCCAGCGCTGCGGGATGTGCGTGGCGCCAAGGCAGGTGATGGACTGCACCTGGCCGAACAGGTTGTCGAGCACATAGCGCCAGTGGCACATCATGTCCAGGATCATGCCGCCGCCGTCTTCCTTGCGATAGTTCCAGCTGGGGCGCTGGATCGGCTGCAGGTCGCCTTCGAAGACCCAGTAGCCGAAGTCGATGCGCACGTTGAGCATGCGGCCGAAGAAGCCGGCCCGGCGCAGCATGTCAAGCTTGCGCAGCCCGGGCAGGAACAGCTTGTCCTGCACCGCGCCGTGCTTCAGACCCGAGCCTTCGGCCAGCTTGCAGACCTCGATCGCCTCGGCCAGGTTGGTGGCGATGGGTTTTTCGCAGTAGACATGCTTGCCGGCGCGCAGCGCCTGGGCCAGCAGGGCAGGACGCATCTGCGTGGTGCCGGCGTCGAAGAACACCGTGTCCTCGCGGTTGTCGAGCGCGGCGTCCAGGTTGGTGCCGAAGCGCGCCACGCCGTGGGCCCGGGCCAGCGCCTCGATCTTCTCGGCATTGCGGCCGATCAGCACCGGGTCGGGCATCACGCGGTCGCCGTTGGAAAGCAGCACGCCACCGGAGTCGCGGATGGCGATGATCGAGCGGACCAGGTGCTGGTTCATGCCCATGCGGCCGGTCACGCCGTTCATCACGATGCCCAGGCGTCTTGTGCTCATGTGGGTTCTCTTGGGTTGGGTCAGCTGATGCGCATCATCAGCGAATCGTCGTAGGGCAGGGCCGGGCGCACGAAGCGTGTGCCGGCATTGACGTAGTGCAGCGCGCAGGCACGGCGCCAGCGCGTCGACAGATTGGCGGCCGACTGGTGGAAAGTGTTGCCGTGGTGGAAGGACACGCCGCCGCGCGGCACGGGGGCCGGCACCATCGGCTGGCGCTGCAGGATGGCGTCGGGCAACTGCAGGTTGAAGGGCTCGTCGGCCGGTGCCTCGTGCGCATACACCGGGCCGAGATTGCTGCCCTCTCCGAAGTACAGGCAGCCGTTTTCCAGCGTGGCGTCGTCCAGCGCGATCCAGGCCGTGACCAGGCCGTCCGGATCGTTGGGGCCGAAATAGAAGTTGTCCTGGTGCGCCGGCTTCGGGCCGCCGCCTTCGGGCGGCTTGAAGAAGATCTGGCTGAAGACCACCGACACGCCCGCTCCGATGATCGATTCGACCATCTCCACCAGCGCCGGGTGCCGGGCCAGGAGCTGCACCGAAGCGCGGTGGTGGTGCGGGTTGTCCAGCTTGCGCAGCACCGAACGGGCCTTGACGCCGCCGTCCACGTACCAGGCGCGCTGCGCCGGCGGCAGCTCGGCCAGGAACTCCTCGCCCCAGGCCTGGATGTCGGCCACCACCGCGTCGGTTTCTTCGGGCGTGAACAGCTTCGGCACCGTGAGGTGGCCGACGTGCCGGTAGCGTGCCAGGTCGGTGTCGCTGAGCCTCATCGCCGCGCTTGGGGTTTGTATCCAGTTGGTGAATTAATGTACGGCGGGGTGCCGGCGGCGTCAAGCCTGCTCTGGTAGTGGCTGCCTCGGGTTGACGCCCCCGGGGCCCCCGGCTAGCATGCTTCATCACCATCTGGTTAACACACGTTGGAGCGCCGCATGCCCAGGATCCAGACCACCGTCGTCGGCTCGTACCCGGTTCCCGACTGGCTGGTGGCCAGCCCCTCCGAACAGGCGCTGATCGATGCGACCCGCGTGGTCATCGACACGCAGGAGCAGTGCGGCGTGGACGTGGTCTGCGACGGCGAGCTGTACCGCTTCGACATCAACCACCCCGAGACCAACGGCATGATCGAGTACTTCGTGCGGCCGATGGACGGCATCACGCAGCGCTTTTCCTTCGACGACCTGATCGCCTACCGGTCCAAGAGCGGCATGAAGTTCCGCACCCGCCCGCCCGGCACGGTGGTGGGGCCCATCGGCAACGGCAGCCTCGACCTGCCGCTGGCCTGCGCGCGGGCCAAGGCGCTGGCGACCAAGACCTTCAAGTTCACGCTCACCGGCCCGCACATGCTGGCCAAGACGCTGATCGACAAGCACTATGGCGACGTGTCGCAGGTGGCGCATGCGATTGCCGACGCGCTGGCCGAACAGGTGAAGCACCTGAACGCCGACATCGTGCAGATCGACGAGGCCAACCTGCCGGGCCACCCCGAAGAGTGGCAATGGGCCGCATCGGCCATCAACCGCGTGCTCGACGCGGTGCCGGGCACGCCGGCCGTGCACCTGTGCTTCGGCAACTACGGCGGGCAGACGGTGCAGAAGGGCACCTGGGACCAGCTGATGAACTACCTGAACGCGCTGCATGCCGACCACATCGTCATGGAATGTGCGCACCGCCCGAGCGAGGAACTGGCGGCTTTCAAGGACCTGAAGCCGGAGATCGGCTTCGGCCTGGGCGTGGTCGACATCAAGGCCACCGACGTGGAAAGCGCCGACCAGGTGGCGCGTGCCATCGAGCGTGCCGAGAAGGTGCTGGGGGCAGGGCGCGTGCGCTACATCCACCCGGACTGCGGCTTCTGGATGCTCAAGCGCTCGATCGCCGACGCCAAGATGCGCGCGCTGGCGCTGGGCCGCGACCGTTTCGAGGGCATTGCCGCATGAGCACGCTGCCCACACGCTTCGAGGACGTCGAAGCGCTCGAAGACCTTCATGAGCGAACCCACGCCGGGCCTGGTGGCCGACCTGGCACGGGTGGACGGCGACATCATCGTCATCGGCGTGGGCGGCAAGATGGGCCCGACGCTGGCGCGCATGGCCAAGCGTGCGGCGCCGGGCAAACGTGTGATCGGCGTGGCGCGCTTCAGCAACCCCGCAGGCGCGTGCCATCGCTGCAGGCGCACGGCGTCGAATGCATCGCCTGCGACCTGCTCGACCGCGAGGCGGTGCGCAAGCTGCCCAACGCGGCCGACGGCGTGCGCAACGTGGTGTTCATGGCCGGCCACAAGTTCGGTGCCGCCGACAACGTTTCGCTGACCTGGATGATGAACGTCGGCGTGCCGGCGATGGTGGCCGACATCTTCCGCGAGACGCGCATCGTCTCGTTCTCCACCGCCTGCGTCTACCCCTTCGTGCCGGTGGACGGCCCCGGTGCCGACGAGTCCACGCCGGCCACGCCGCCGGCGGGCGACTATGCCAATTCCTGCGTCGGCCGCGAGCGCATGTTCGAGTACGGCTCGCGCGCCTGGGGCACGCCCGGGCGCATGGTGCGGCTGTCCTATGCCATCGACATGCGCTACGGCGTGCTCTACGACGTGGCCAGCACGGTGTTCGCCGGCCGGCCGCTCGATGTGACGATGGGCCATGCCGACGTCATCTGGCAGGGCGATGCCAACGAGCAGGCGCTGCGCCTGCTGGCGCATTGCACGACGCCGGCCACGCCGATCAACGTCACCGGCCCGCGCCACACCCCCATCCGCTGGCTGGCGGCCGAGTTCGGCAAGCGCTTCGGCAAGACGCCGGTGCTCACCGGGCAGGAGGCGCCCACGGCCTGGTTGGAGGACACCACTCAGGCGCAGGCGCTGTTCGGCGAGCCGCGCGTGCCGCTGGCGACGATGATCGACTGGGTGGCCGACTGGGTGCAGCGCGGCGGCCCGAGCCTGGGCAAGCCGACGCACTTCTCGACGCGGGATGGCAAGTACTGAGCCTGTGCCGAGCCAGCGCCTGCGCGCCTGCATGTGCGATGGCTGACGTCATCCGTGGTCTGAGCGCGGACGATCTGCAGGCCGCGCAGCAACTGTCGGCTTCGGCCGGATGGAATCAGAACGCCAACGACTGGTCGATGATGCTGCAGCTCGGTCAGGGCTGGGGCATCGATGCCGCCGACGCTGCCGGCCGGGTGCATCTGGCCGCGTCGATCGTCGTGCTGCCCTATGGCGAGCGTTTCGCCTGGACGAGCATGGTGCTGGTGCTGCCGGAGTTTCGCCGTCGCGGCTATGCGCAGATGCTGTTGCGGCATGCGCTGGCGCACCTGGCGGCACAGGGGCGCGCCGCGGTGCTCGACGCCACACCGGCCGGCCATGCGGTGTACGTGCAGGAAGGCTTTGCCGACACCTGGGGCTTCGCCCGCTACCGGCGCGAAGCCGGCTTGCCGCTGCAGGCCCCGGCGGCCGGGCCGGCGACGCGGCCGCTGGTCGAAGCCGACTGGCCGGCGGTCGATGCGCTGGATCGGGGGGCTTTCGGTGCCAGCCGGCTGCCGCTGTTGCGCCGTCTGGCGCAGCGCTTGCCGCAGGCGGCACGCGTGCTGGAGCAGGGCGGGCGACTGCGCGGTTATGTGCTCGGGCGCGATGGCCGCGAAGCACTGCAGATCGGCCCGCTGCTGGCCGATGCGCCGGACGTGGCGCAGCGGCTGATGCACGACGCGCTGCAGCCGCTGGCCGGCGAAGCGGTCTACGTGGACCCGCTCGATCGGCAGGCTGCAGCGCTGACCTGGCTGCAGCAGCAGGGCTTCGTCTTCCAGCGCCCGTTCACGCGCATGGTGCACGGCACCGATGCTGCGCCGGGCGACCCGACGACGATCGTGCTCGCCGCCGGGCCCGAACTCGGCTGAGCTACTTGGTCATCTTCACCGAACGGTCGAGGAACTCGTTGGTGTAGGTGGTCTTCACGTCGAAGGGCTTGTCCACGCCGATGTACTCGACCACCAGCGCGTAGTCGGCAGCCATGCGTGCATCGTCGTGGATGCCGAGCGCCACATCGCGCGAATACTTGTCGCTCATCAGTTTTTCGACCAGTTGCCAGTTGACCAGTTCGTTGTCGAACTTCAGCGCGCCGTTGGCGTCGATCAGCGCCTGCACGCACGGGTTCGGGTCCTTGACGCAGGCGGCAAAGGCACGCTGCGTGACCTTGACGAACTTGTCCACCAGCGGCTTGTTCTCGGCCAGGAACTTGGCATTGACGATGACCGAATTGCCATAGGGGTTCAGGCCCGCGTCGCGCCAGGCCAGGAAGCCCATGTCGTCGCCCAGCTCGCGCTGGAAGATGTGGTGGATGTTGTAGAAGGACGTGGTCACGTCGATCGACTTGGCCTTCAGCGACGCCAGCTTGGCATTCGCGTCGATGTTCACCCAGGTCACCGACTTCGGGTCGATGCCGTTGGCCTTGGCCAGTGCCGGCCACATCACGCGCGCACCATCGGCCGCGGGGTTGCCGATCTTCTTGCCCGGAAAATCCTTCACGCCGTTGATGCCCGAGCTCTTCAGCCAATACATGCCCTGCGGCGAGTTGGCATAGACGTTGAATACCGCCACCGTGTCGGCGCCCTTGCCCTTGGCCACCAGCACGCCGCCCATGTCGGCCAGGCCGATGGGTGTGGCACCGGCGCCGACCCGCTGCGTCGACAGCGCCGAGCCCTTGCCCGGCTCGAGATTCAGGTCGATGCCGGCCTGCGCGTACCAACCCATCTTCTTGGCGTAGTAGTAGGGTGCATGGTCGCCGCCGGGCACCCAGTTGAGCACGAAGTCGACCTTCTGCTGCGCATGGGCCGAGAACGAAAACAGACTCGCCGCGGCCACCGCGGCACCGAACATCAGTTGCTTGACCATGGAGACTCCTGTTGCCATTCGGGGTGGGGATACAGTAAATTCACCAACTAGTGATATCCGAACAAAGTATAGAACAGGCCACCCATTTCACCCAGTGCCGGGCGCGGGTGCGGCTACTGAGTTTCCCCTATGCCCAAGCACTGGTCTGAACTGCCGAGCGACGTGCTGGCGCTGCTGAAGCGCGGCACCGTCATCCCGGCGCACCCGTTGGCGCTCGATGCCTCGCGCTGCCTCGACCCGGTGCGTCAACGTGCGCTGACACGCTACTACCTCGACGCCGGTGCCGGTGGCTTGGCGGTGGGCGTGCATTCCACGCAGTTCGCCATCCGCGGCGCGGGGCTGTATGAGCCGGTGCTCGAACTGGCCGCGCGCACTGCGCGAGACTGGACACAGCGCCCGGTGGCGTTGATCGCTGGCCTGTGCGGCCCCACGGCGCAGGCGCTGCGCGAGGCCGACATTGCGCGTGGCCTGGGCTATCACGCCGGCATGATGTCGCTGGCGGCGATGAAGGGCGCATCGGTCGATCAACTGGTCGAGCATTGCGCCGCTGTGGCCGAGCAGATGCCGCTGGTCGGCTTCTATCTGCAGACCGCCGTCGGCGGCATCGCGTTGCCGGCGGAGTTCTGGCGCCGTTTCGCTGAAATCGACAACGTCATCGCCATCAAGATGGCGCCCTTCGACCGCTACCGCACGCTCGATGTGGTGCGCGGCGTGGTGGCCGCTGGCGCCGAAGAGCGCATCACGCTGTACACCGGCAACGACGACCACATCGTGCTCGACCTGCTGGTGCCCTACGCAGTGAAGCGCGGCGACACCGAGGTCCAAGTGCGCATCCGCGGTGGATTGCTCGGCCACTGGAGCGTGTGGACGCGGCGTGCGGTCGAGCAGCTCGAGCGCATTCACGCCGCCATCGAATCTGGCCGCGTCGATGCCGAACTGCTGGCGCTGGACTCGCGTGTCACTGACTGCAATAGCGCCTTCTTCGACGTGGCCCACGCCTTTGCCGGCTGCATCCCCGGTTGCCACGAGGTGCTGCGCCGCCAGGGTCTGCTGCAGGGCATCTGGTGCCTGGACCCGAACGAGACGCTGTCGCCCGGCCAGGCGGCCGAAATCGACCGCGTCTGCCGCGAACACGCCGACCTGTCCGACGACGCCTTCGTCGCGACACATCTTGTCCGTTGGCTGGACTGACGCTGCATGGACCGGTCCGAATCCAGACTGAAGCAATACGCGCTGGGGGCACTGGCGCACCTGCTGCTGCTGTTGGCCTGGTACCTGTTCGTGCGCCTGGGCGAGGTGCCCAAGTTCGTCATGCCATCGCCGGGCGATACGCTGCGTGCGCTGTTCGTGCCCGACTACGGCTGGTGGTCGAACACCGCGGTCACGGCCACCGAGATCTTCGGCGGCTACGCCTTGGCGCTGGCCGTGGGCGTGCTGCTGGCGCTGCTGTTCACCTGGTCGAAGACGCTCGAAGCGCTGATGCTGCCGCTGCTGGTGACGCTGAACATGATTCCGAAGGTGGCGCTCGGGCCGTTGATCATCGTCTGGTTCAAGTACGGCGTGTTCCCGAACGCGATGATGGCCTTCTCGATCGCCGTGTTCCCAATCCTGCTGACCACCGCGCGCGGCCTGCGCGAGGTCGAGCCCGACTTGCTGGACCTGGTGCGCTCGCTGCGCGGCTCGCGCTGGCAGTTGTTCACCAAGATCCAGCTGCCCGGGGCCTTGCCGTACGTATTTGCCGGCATGAAGGTGGCCGCGATCCTGGCGGTGGCCGGCGCCATCGTCGGCGAGTTCCTCGGCTCCGACCGTGGCCTGGGCTACCTGATGCTGCAGGTGCAGGTGACGCTGGACACGCCGGCGATGTTCATGGCGGTGATCCTGATCACGCTGCTGGGCATGCTGCTGTATGGCCTGGTGCTGCTGTTGGAGCGGTGGCTGGTGGTCAAGGATGCGCGCGTGTCATGACAGCCTTCCGCACGGCCGCCCTAGGTCAGGCTGCGCCCGCTTCGCGGGGCGGCGCGCAGCGCCTGGGGTGCGCACATGACTGAGCCCTTCATCCACCTCGCCGGCGTCCGCAAGACCTACAAGGTCGGGCGCAAGGAACACCTGGCAATTTCCGATGCCACCTTTGACGTGATGCCCGGCGCACTGGTGGCGCTGGTGGGACCCTCGGGCTGCGGCAAGAGCACGCTGCTGAAGATACTGGCGGGCCTGCACCCGCACGATGGTGGCACCGTGCGCATCGGCACGGCCACCCACCCTTTCGACCCGGCGCGCGACGTCGGCATGGTGTTCCAGGCGCCGCTGCTGCTGAAGTGGCGCCGCATCCTCGACAACGTGCTGCTGCCGGCCGAGTTGCTGGGCCTGCCGATGGCCGCGGCACGCGAGCGTGCGCGCGACCTGATGGCGATGGTCGGCCTGAAGGGCTACGAAGAGAAGTACCCGTACGAGCTGTCCGGCGGCATGCAGCAACGCGCGGCCATCGCGCGCTCGCTGGTGCACGACCCGAAGCTGGTGCTGATGGACGAGCCCTTCGGCGCGCTCGACGCGCTGACGCGCGAGAAGATGAACCTGGAGCTGCTGCGCATCTGGAAGGAATCGGGCAAGACCATCGTCTTCGTCACGCACGGCATTTCCGAGGCAGTCTTCCTGGGTACGAGGGTGGTCGTGCTCACCGCCGGGCCAGCACGCATGGCCGACAACTTCGAGATCGAACTACCACGCCCGCGCACGCTGGACATGAAGACCCAAGAGGCCTTCGGCGTCTACACGCGGCGCATCTACAAGCTGCTGGGGATGGAATGAACGACGCACCCACGTTCGCTGTCGAGTCCATCGAGCTGTTCGAGCGCGACGTCAAGCTGCGCATGCCCTTCCGCTTCGGCGTGGTCACGCTGACCGCGGCGCCGCAGGCTTTCGTGCGCGCGTGCATCCGGCTGGCCGACGGCACGCGGGCCACGGGCATGGCGGCCGAGCTGATGGCGCCGAAGTGGTTCGACAAGAACCCCGAGCTCAGCAACGAGGACAACTTCGAGCAGTTGCGCCGTGCGTTGCGCATCGCCCGCGGCTTGTACCTGGACGACCAGGCCGACAGCGCCTTCGGCCACTTCGCCAGTCACTACCGCGAGCAGATCGAACGCGGCGCGCCGCAGGGGCTGAACAGCCTGGTCACCAACTACGGCCCGGCGCTTGTCGACCGGGCGCTGCTCGACGCGCTGTGCCGCGCGCTGCAGCTGCCTTTCCACGAGGTGATCCGCCGCAATCTGGCCGGCCTCCGGGTCACGCCGCTGACACCCGACCTGCAGGGTTACGACCTCGATGCCTTCCTGGCCGGTCTGCGGCTGGCGGAACATATCGCTGCGCGCCACACGGTCGGCCTGGTCGACCCGATCACGCGCGCGGACCAGAGCGAGCGTGTTGGCGACGGCCTGCCCGAGACGCTGGACGAGGTGGTGTCCACCTATGGCCACCGCTGGTTCAAGCTCAAGGTGGCGGGCAACGTGGAGGCCGACGTGGCGCGGCTGCTGCGCATCGCCGGCGTGCTCGACCAGATCGAAGGCGGCTACCGCAGCACGCTGGACGGCAACGAGCAGTACGACAGCATCGATGGCGTGCTGCAGCTGTGGCAGCGCATGCAGGCGGAACCGAGATTGCAACGCCTGTGCGAGAGCGTGGCCTTCATCGAGCAGCCAATCAAGCGCGCTGCCGCGCTGGCGCAGGATGTCAGCGCATTGGCAGCGCAGAAGGCGGTGATCCTCGACGAGTCCGACGACTCGCTCGACGCCTTCGTGCGGGGCCGTGAGCGTGGCTACGCCGGCGTGTCGTCGAAGACCTGCAAGGGCCTGTACAAGTCGCTCCTGAACCGCGCCCGCTGCGCCAGTTGGAATGCCGAGGCCGGGTCCGAGCGCTACCTGATGAGCGCCGAGGACCTGACGATCCAGGCCGGGCTGGCGCTGCAGCAGGACTTGGCGCTGGCCTCGCTGCTCGGCATCACCCATGTGGAGCGCAACGGCCACCACTACGTCAACGGCATGGCGGCGCTGGGCGCGGGCGAACAGCAGGCCTTCCTGGACGCGCACCCTGATCTCTATGAACGCAGCCACGGCGCGGTGCGGCTGCGCATCGCCGGCGGCGAGCTGGCGATCGGCTCGCTGCACCGCGGCCCCGGCTTCGCCAGCGGCGCTGCGCCGGACTGGCAGGCGATGCGCTCGATGTCCATGCGTGGCTGATGGCCGCGCGTGGCTGCGGTCTTTCATGCCCCTGCACGGAAACCTGCGCGCGATCGTCGCGATGATCGCCGCCTGCGCGATGTTCGGCTGCATGGACGCGGTGCTCAAGGCGCTGGCAGGCACCTATCCGCCGTTGCAGGTGACGGCGCTGCGCGGCCTGACGGCGATGCCGCTGGTGTGCCTGTACGTGCTGTGGCGCGGCCAGCTGGGCGTGGTCTTCGGCCGCCACCTGCGCTGGCGGCTGCACCTGTTGCGCGGCGTGATCAGCGTGGCGATGATGGCGCTGTTCACCTTCGGGCTGAAGACGCTCGGCCTGGCCGAGGCCTACACGCTGACCTTCGTCGCACCGATGATCATCACCATGCTGTCGGTGCCGATGCTCAAGGAGACCGTGCCGCCGCGCCACTGGGCCGCCATCGCGGTGGGACTGTGCGGCGTGGTGGTGGCGCTGCGGCCCGACCAGAGTGCGTTCTTGTCCGTCGGTGCGCTGGCGGTGCTGGCGGCGGCACTGTGTTATGCGCTGTCGAACGTGGTGGGCCGCATCATCAGCCGCACGGAACCGAGCGCGACGCTGGTGTTCTGGACCACCGCCGCCATGGCGCTGGGCGGCGGCGTGCTCAGCGTGCCGCAGTGGGTCGACATCCTGCCCGCGCATTGGCCGCTGCTGGCCGGACTGGCGGTCAGCGGCTTCCTCGGTCAGCTGGCCATCACCGAGGCCTTCCGCTACGGCCAGGCCTCGGCCGTAGCGCCCTTCGAGTACACCGCGCTGGCCTGGGCGGTGGCGTTGGACTGGGTGTTCTGGCGTTCGGTGCCCGACGCCTACACGCTGGCCGGCGGCGCGATCATCATTGCCAGCGGCATCTACCTGATCCGCCGCGAGGCCCCGCGCGAGATGGTGGTGGTGCCGCCCTGAGTAGGAGCGTGCGCTGTTGCATAGCGTTTGCGCTACACTGCTTGGCATGAAGACCGCCCAACTACCGCCCGTTCGTGTCGAGCCTTCGGTTCGCCAAGAGGTCGAAAGCGTGCTGCGCGAAGGTGAAAGCCTGTCGCAGTTCGTCGAGGCGGCGACGCTGCAAGCCGCCCGGCGGCGCAAGGCGCAGCAGGAGTTCCTGGCGCGCGGCCGGGCGTCGCTGGCCAAGGCGAAGAAGACCGGCGAGTTCTATCCCCTGCATGAGGCGCTCGATCGGATGCAAGCGCGGCTTGCAACGCGCATGGACGAAGCGCAGCGCGTGCTCCGTCCCAAGAGCAAGAGGCCGTGAAGTTCAAGGTCCGCCTGACGTCGGAGGCATTGGAGGACCTGCAACGCATCGAGGATTTTCTCGTCGAACTGGCTCTGGAGCATGGTGACTTCGAGCTTCCCGCGCGGGCCATGCGCGCCATTCGAAGCGAGATTCGGATTCTCGAAACCAACCCGTACACCTGCAGGATGGCGCAGGACAATCCCTTTGAGCGCGAGCTGATCATTCCCTTTGGCGGATCGGGCTACGTGGCCTTGTTCGAAATTCTCAGCGAGCACGAGGTCGCAGTATCGGCCCTGCGGCACCAGCGTGAGGACGACTATCACTGAGCCTGCAGCAGCCCGCGCACATAGCCGATCGAAAACGCCGCGCAGCCGGGCCCATCGGGCACGTAGTCGAAGGGCTCCGTCGCCAGCCAGCCGGCGTAGCCCTGGCGCCGCAAGGCCTCCAGGATCGGCGCGAAGCGGTCCTCGCCCTGGCCTGGGCCGCGGCGGTTGCGGTCGTTCAGCTGCACGTGCACCAGCTGGCCGCTCGGCCAGACGCGGTCGATCAGCGCCGGCAAGGGTTCGCTTTCGGTGGCGCCGGCCGACGCGGTGTCGAGCATCGTCTTCAGCCCGGGTAGTGCCGCGGCCTCGACGATGGCCAGCGCCTCGTCGATGGTGTTGACCACCGAGGTCTGGTCGCGCGACAAGGGCTCGATGCAATAGTGCAGGCCGGCGCGGCCGGCCCGTTCGCCGGCAAAGACCCAGGCTTCGGTGGCGCGGGCCAGCGCGTCGGCATGGCCCTGGCCCGGCTGCGGGTTGCGTTGCGCCGGCGAGCCGTGCACCAGGTAGCGGCCGCCGAGCCAGGCGCAGAGTTCAATCAGCCCGTCGATCGCTGCGCGGGTGCGTTCGCGCACTGCCGGTTCGGCGCTGCTGATCGACAGGCCCTTTGGCGCGACCAGCAGCCAGTGCAGGCCGCTGATCTGCAGCCCATGGTCTTCGGCCATCGAGCGCCACGACTTTGCCATCGCCGCGCTGATGGTCGTCGGGTCGTCGGCCAGCGTATAGGGTGCGACTTCCAGCGCGCGGTAGCCCAGCTTCGCGGCATAGGCACATTGCTCGGCGAAACCCCAGGGCGACAGGACCTCGTTGCACAACGCCAGCTTGTGAATCATGCGGCCCTCACCGATGTGAACATCCGGCGCACTGCCGGAAGTTGCGCCAGCAGCATCAACGCCACCAGCGCAGCCAGCGCGGCGCTGATCGGCCGCGTGAAGAACGGCAGCAGGCTGCCGTCGGACAGCACCAGCCCGCGGCGCAGCGATTTGTCGACGATGTCGCCCAGCACCAGGCCCAGCACGAACGGCGCCACCGGAAAGCCGCGCCGGCGCAGCCAGAAGCAGGCGATGCCCACCACCAGCATCACCCATACGTCGAACAGGCGCTGCGTGATCGAGTACGAACCGAGCACGCAGAGCACGAAGACGATGGGCATGATGATCTCGCGCGGCACGCGCAGCACCCACAGCATCGGCCGCACCAGCACCAGCCCGAAGACCAGGATCGCCAGCGTGGCGACGAGGGTGATGCCGACCACGTCGTAGATGAACTGCGGCTGGCTGACCATCAGCATCGGGCCGGGCTGCGCACCGTGGATGATCATCGCCGCCATCAGCACTGCGGCCGGTGCCGAGCCGGGAATGCCGAGGGCCAGCGCCGGGATCAGCGCGCCGGGGATAGCGGCGTTGTCGCCGGTCTCGGCGGCGATCAGGCCATCGACCGAGCCCTTGCCGAACTGCTCACGCTGCTTGCTCGCACGCTTGGCCGCGGCATAGGAGGACCAAGCCGCCATGTCCTCGCCCACGCCGGGCAGGATGCCGACGAACACCCCGATCAGGCCCGAGCGGAGGATGGTGCGCCAGTGGCGCAGCACGTCGGCGATCTTCGGCAGCACCGAATCGACCGAGTTGATCATTGCCTTCAGCTTCGGCTGGCTCATCACCGTCAGGATCTCGGCAAAGCCGAAGGCGCCCACCAGCGCCGGGATCAGACCGATGCCGCCGCTCATCGCATTGCTGTCGAAGGTGAAGCGCGGGTGCGCATGGATCGGGTCCAGCCCGATGCTGGCGACGAAGATGCCCAGCAGCCCCATCAGCCAGCCCTTGATCGGGTTCGCGCCGGTCAGGCTGCCGGACATCATCACGCCGACCATGCCCAGCCAGAAGAATTCGAAGGCGCCGAACTTCAGCGCCGCCTCCGACAGCAGCGGCGTGAACATCGCCAGGCACAGCACGCCGAACAGCGACCCGGCCACCGAGCCGGTGGTGGCGATGCCCATGGCGCGCCCGGCCTGGCCCTGGCGAGCCAGAGCGTTGCCATCCAGGCAGGCGGCGGCATTGGCCGCGGTGCCGGGGATGTTGAGCAATATCGCCGTGCGGCTGCCGCCATAGATGGCGCCGACGTAGACGCAGATAAGCACCAGGATGGCGTCGGTGGACGCCATCTTGAGGGTGAGTGTGGTGAACAGCGCGACGCCGAGTGTGGCCGACAGCCCCGGCAGCAGGCCGATCAGGATGCCGGCCAGCGTGGCGCCGAGTGCGTAGGCGATCTGCCACGGCCCGGCCAATGCGGCCAACGCGGTGGCCAGGTGGCTCAGTCCGTCCAGAGGGCTCTCACGGCAGGCGGACCAGGAACACCGACTCGAAGAGCCACGCAATGAAGGCCGAGGCCAGCACCGCAACCGCCAGCGTCTGCATCAGCCCGCGGCCGACGCGGCCTTCGATGCGCCATTCGCGCCAACTGAACAAAGTGGTGAAGACGAAGATGAAGACCGCACCTTCGACGGCAAAAGGCAGCCCATGGCCGAGCGTGACGCCGGCGAACAGCACGCACAGCACGATCGCGGCCAGCGTGCGTCGCGCCGAGCCCGGCGCAAACGGTGCTTCGTCAGCGGACGTGTCGGGTTGCCGGCGCGCGCGCCAGGCCAGCGCCACAGACAGCACGATCATCAGCGCACCGACCACGCCCGGCGTCAGCCCCGGCGCCGACCAGGCGTCGATGCCGCGGTCGGCCAGCCGGTCCATGCGCCAGGACGCGACCCCGATCACCGCGCCCAGCGCGGCAAAGACGCCGGCGTCCAGCAGTTGATCGCGCCGCGACATCGCGCGCTGCCGGGCTGGAGGGATCAGCGCTTGATGCCCAACGATTCGGGCGAGGCCTTGGCCAGCCCTGCATCCTGCAGCAGGTAGGCATCGGTGACGACCGTCGGCCACACCGCGTCGTAGGCCGCCTGTCCGTACAGCGGCGTGAACAGCGCGCCCTTGTCGGCGGCGTACTTCTTAAGCTTGTCGGAGCTGGCGATCTTCTCGGCCCACAGCTTGTCGACGGTGGCCACCACCTCGGGCGGCACGCCCTTGGGGATGAATATGCCGAAGCCGGTGGTCACCTTGGGGAAGTTGGTGACGAACTGGGTGATCGGCGGGATCGTGCCGTAGCCTTCGATCGTCAGCGGCTGGTCGCCGACCACGGCCAGCGGACGAAGGCGCTTGCCCTTGATCATCTCGGCCTGTTCGGGCGCGAGCTGGGTCGTGACCTCGGTCTCCCCGGCCACCGTGGCGACGACGGCCGGGTTGCCGCCGTCGTAGGTGACATGCCGGTACTTCACGCCAGCGGCCTTCGATAGGGCTTCCATCGCGAAGTGGCCCGACGAGCTGTTGCCCGCGGTGGCGACCGACACCTGCTTGGTCTTCATCGCCTCCAGCAGCTGCGGGAAGGTCTGGTAGGGCGAGCTCGGATTCACGCTGACGATCGACACGTTGGTCACCGCCAGGTACAGGTTGAAGTCGTCGACCTTGCTGTTGATCATGCCCAGCACCGGGTAGGTGCCCAACTGCTTGGCCGCACCGGCGGTCCAGGTGTAGCCGTCCCTCGGCGCATCCATCGCCGCCTTGGTGCCGATGGAGCCGGCGCCGCCGGGTTGGTTGACGACCACGATCTTCTGCCCCAGCCCGGTCTCCAGCTCGGCGGCGGCCAGCCGCGTCACCTGGTCGGTGGCGCCGCCCGCCGCCCAGGGCACGATGATGGTCACCGGCTTGGTGGGCTTCCACTGCGCCTGCGCCAGGGCAGGGGCCAGACAGGCGGCGGCCAGCAGGGTGGCCAGGGCAGTCTTCGTCATGAATGTCTCCGGTTGTTCACTGATTGGTGAATCGTAAACGCGGCCAGCGCATCGGGCAAGCCGGGAGAACGCTCGACCTCAGTCCCTGACCAGGTAGCCGAGCACCAGGTCGGTCATGTGCGACAGCCGTTCCAGCCTGGCCTTTGGGCCGAGCAGCGCGCGGTCGAAGATGGTCGACAGCGTGTGGATGTTGCCCAGGTAGAAGTAGGACAGCCCGGCGATCGAGATGTACAGCTGCACCGGGTCGACGCCGGCGCGGAAGATGCCGCCCTTGTGGCCGCGCTCCAGCACGCCGGCCAGCGTCTGCACCAGCGGCGAGTGCATCGCCGGGATCTTGGTCGAGCGCTTCAGGTGGCGCGCGCGGTGCAGGTTCTCGCTGTTCAGCAGCGTCAGGAACTCGGGGTGCTCGATGTAGTAGTTCCAGGTGAAGGCGATCAACCGGCGGATCGCCTCCACCGGTTCCACCTGCGTCAGGTTGAGCTGCTGCTCTTCGCCGCGGATGCCTTCGTAGGCGCGCTCCAGCACCGCCAGGAACAGGCTCTCCTTGCTCTCGAAGTAGTAGTAGATCAGGCGCTTGTTGACGCCGGCACGCTCGGCGATGCGGTCCATGCGCGCGCCGCCCAGGCCATGATCGGCAAACTCGGCCAGCGCGGCGTCGAGAATATCCTTCTGCGAACGGTCGGCGTCGCGCGGGCGCGCCTCGGGGGTCTTGGCTTTGGCCATGGCGAATGATTCACCGTCTGTTTAATAAGCTTGTACAGCACAAACCCGGGGCCGTGCTTCGCATAATGTTCGGATAGCCCCGATGGAGACACGCATGACCGCACGACCCGCAGGCCACGCACTGGTCGAAGCCCTGATCGCCCAGGGTGTGCACACCGCCTTCGGCGTGCCCGGTGAAAGCTATCTGGCGGTGCTCGACGGCTTTCACCAGCACCGCGACCAGATCCGCTTCATCGGTTGTCGCCAGGAAGGTGGCGCCGCCTTCATGGCCGAGGCGCAGGGCAAGCTCAGCGGGCGGCCGGGCATCTGTTTCGTCACCCGCGGACCCGGTGCCACCAATGCCAGCATCGGGCTGCACACCGCGTTCCAGGATTCCACGCCGCTGATCCTGTTCGTCGGCCAGGTGGCCAGCGACCAGCGCGACCGCGAGGCCTTCCAGGAAGTCGACTACCGCCAGATGTTCGGTCCCGGCACGCTGGGCATGGCCAAGTGGGTGGGCGAAATCCAGGACGCCGACCGTCTGCCCGAGTACGTGGCGCGTGCCTTCCACACCGCGCTGCAAGGCCGGCCGGGCCCGGTGGTGCTGGTGCTGCCCGAGGACATGCTCACCGTCGCTACCGCGGTGCCGGTAGTGCCGCGGGCACAGCCGGCGCTGGCCTGGCCGGCGCCGGGCGCGCTGCGCGATCTGCGCGCGCTGCTGATGGCCGCACAACGCCCGCTACTCATTGCCGGCGGCAGTGGCTGGGACGCCGAGGCGGCCAACGCGCTGCAGCGCTTCGCCGAGAACTGGCAGCTGCCGGTCGGCTGCGGCTTTCGCTTCCAGGACACCTTCGACAACCGCCATGCGCTGTATGCCGGCGACGTGGGCATCGGCATCAACCCGAAGCTGGCGACCCGCGTGCGCGAGGCCGACCTGATCATCGCGCTGGGCCTGCGCCTGGGCGAGATGACCACCGGCGGCTACACGCTGCTGGACGTGCCGCGGCCGAAGCAGAAGCTGGTGCATGTGCATGCAGGGGCCGAGGAGTTGGGCCGTGTCTATGCCGCCGACCTGCTGCTGCAGGCTTCGATGGCTTGTGCCGCCAAGGCGCTGGAGACGCTGGCCGCGCCGCCCAGCGTGCCGTGGACGGCCTGGGCCCAGGCCGCGCATGCCGACTACGAGGCCAACCACGTGGCCCCGCCGGTCGAGCCCTTGGACCTAGGCGTGGTGATGAAGACCGTGCAGCGCCTGGCGCCGGCCGACACCGTGTACACCAACGGCGCCGGCAACTACAGCGGCTGGCTGCACCGCTACGTGCGCTACTACGGGCTGCAGCACCATGGCCGCACGCAGTTGGCCCCGACCTCCGGTGCCATGGGCTACGGCGTGCCAGCCGCCGTGGCCGCGGCGCTGCTGTACCCGCAGCGCACTGTCGTCAACGTGGCGGGTGACGGCGACTTCCTGATGACTGGCCAGGAGCTGGCCACCGCCACCGGCTACAGCGCCGGACGCGGTGCGGGCAAGCTGGTCAGCATCGTCGTCGACAACGGCAGCTTTGGCACGATCCGCATGCACCAGGAACGCGAGTACCCGGGCCGCGTCAGTGGCAGCGAGCTGTTCAACCCCGACTTCGCCGCGCTGGCCGTGGCCTACGGCTGGCGCTCGGCGCGCGTCGACGCCACCGCCGAATTCGAGTCGGCCTTCGCCGCGGCATTGGCCGCCGACCGGCCGACGCTGATCCACATGAAGCTCGATGCCGAGGTCATTACCACGCGCAGCACGCTCACGGCGATCCGCGAGACGGCGCTGCGCCGCGGCGCGACCTAGCACTCAGTGGCAGTCGTGGATCATCTCGCGTACGCGCGGGTAGATTTGCTGCTGCCAGCGCCGCCCGCTGAACACGCCGTAGTGGCCGACACCGAGCTGCACATGGTGGCTCTTCATGTAGGGCCGGATGCCGCTGCACAGGTCGTGCGCCGCGACGGTCTGGCCAATGCTGCAGATGTCGTCGCGCTCGCCTTCCACGGTGAACAGCGCGGTGCGTCGGATGGCGGCCGGGTCCACGCGTTCGCCGCGCACCCGCAGTTCGCCTTTCGCCAGCGTGTATTCCTGGAACACCTGGGCCACCGTCTCCAGATAGAACTCGGCCGGCAGGTCGTTCACCGCGAAATACTCGTCGTAGAAGCGCTTCGTCGCGTTGGCCGGCTCGTGCTCGCCGTTCTGCAACTGGGCATACAGGTCGCCAAAGGCTCGGGCATGGCGGTCCAGGTTCATGCTCATGAAGGCGGTGAGCTGCAGGAAGCCGGGATAGACGCGGCGCATCGCGCCGGGGTAGCGCCAGGGCACGGTGCTGATCAGGTTCTTCTCGAACCACTCGATCGGCTTGCCGGTGGCCAGTTCGTTGACCTTGGTGGGGTTGATGCGGCAGTCGATCGGCCCGGCCATCAGCGTCATGCTGCGCGGCTGCGCCGGGTGGTCGCGCTGTGCCATCAGCGCCACCGCGGCCAAGGTCGGCACGCAAGGCTGGCACACCGCCACCAGGTGCGTGCCCGGGCCCAGCCGCTCGATGAAGGCGATCACGTGTTCGACGTACTCGTCCAGGCCGAAGCGGCCTTCCGCCAGCGGCACATGGCGGGCGTTGTGCCAGTCGGTGATGTACACGTCGTGGTCGGCGAGCATGGTGCGCGCGGTGTCGTTCAACAATGTGGCGAAGTGGCCCGACAGCGGCGCCACGATCAGCACCTTCGGGCGCAGCGTGTCCTCGGCCTCGCCCAGGTCGTCGCGCACGAAGCGCTGCAGCGTGCAGAAGGGCAGCGCGTGCACCGAGATCTCGCGCACCGGCACCTCGCGCTCGCCGATGCGCACCGAATCGATGCCGAACGCAGGCCGCAGGTGCGTGAGGCGCATACGCGAAAACACCTCCCAAGCGGCCGCCAGCTTGCGCGTGGCGGGCGTCTTCAGCACGCCGAACCATTCGTGGTTCAGGTACGAGGCACCAATGCGCGCGGCACTCTGCATCGGCCCGAGCCAATCGGTCTGCATCTGGTAGGCGTGATAGAGCATGGGATGCCTGGGGCCTGAGCTTCGGCGTTGGAGGGATGCAAGGGCAAAGGCAAGGAACGGACCATGCCGATGCACCAAGCTGGCACAACGCTTGCGACAGGGTCCACCCATTGGAGGATGCGCACCATGTCGAAGACCACACTCACCATCAGCAGCAAGAACTATTCGTCCTGGTCGCTGCGCGGCTGGCTGCTGGCGCGCTTTGCGGGGCTGGAGTTCGAGGAAGTGGTCTTGCCGCCCGACGACCCTGGCGTGCGCGCCGAGATGCTGCTGCTGGCGCCGTCGATGCTGGTGCCCTGCCTGCGCCACCAGGGCGTGAAGGTCTGGGACACGCTGGCGATTGCCGAGTACCTGAACGAGGTCAAGCCCAAGGCCGGCCTGCTGCCCGCCGACCGGGCGGCGCGCGCACATTGCCGCGCGGTCTGCGGCGAGATGCACTCGGGCTTCGTCTCGCTGCGCTCGGCCTTGCCGATGAACCTGAAGGGGCGCTTTCCCGGCTACAAGGTGTGGAGCCGCGCCCAGAGCGACATCGAGCGTGTCTACGAGATCTGGCGCGAATGCCTGGCCACCTATGGCGGTCCGTACCTGTTCGGCGCGCGCAGCATGGCCGACGCCATGTACGCGCCGGTGGTGACGCGGCTGCAGACCTACGACGTGCGCCCGTCGGACCCGACCTGTGCGCAGTACTGCCTGCAGATCATGGCCATGCCCGAACTGCAGGACTGGATCGAAGCCGCACGCCTCGAGCCCGAGGACATCGACGAACTCGAGATGGAGTTCTGAAGCTGCTGAGCCTCAGACGCCCCAGCCCTTGGACAGCGGCACCTCGCACACCGGCTCGACATCGACGGTGCTGAAGTCGGCCGGGCCGACGATTTCCAGGTATTCCATGTCCGGCGAATAGTCGAACAGGTAGTGCCTCACCCCCGGGCGCTGGTGCACGCAGTCGCCGGCGCTGACCAGGGTTTCCTGCTCCTCGTACATGAAGCGCGCCCAGCCGCGCAACATGATGACGATATGGAAGTCCGCCTCATGACGGTGCCAGCCGGTGCCTTTTTCGGGTGCGTTGTGCGCGATGACGAGTTGCGCGATGACCTTGCCGCCGGTGGCGCCGGCAATGCCCAGGTCGCGGTAGAGGAAGAAGTCGCGCAGGCCGTCGCCGCGAAACACGGTGTCCTGTGGCTTCACGTGCGAGAACGTGGTGCCGCTGGGGGATTTGACCTTGTCGAGCATGGGGCCCTCCGATAGCCGATGGATGATGGCTGCCGTCATGCAGGAACCGTTCCCGCCCGAGCGGCTATAAACCGGCCTGAGGCTTCCCTGGAGTGACGAATGAGTGACAAGGCCCCGGCCACCTGCGACCTGTGCGACGCCCACAAGGGCGATACCGACGGCGGATTTCGCGTGCTGCCGCCGGTGTTCCGCGACTTCGGCGCTCGGCTGGCCTTCCAGGGGCCGGTGAGCACGGTGAAGTGCTTCGAGGACAACTCGATGCTCAAGGCCGCGGTCGAATCGCCGGGCCAGGGCCGCGTGCTGGTGGTCGACGGCGCTGGCTCGCTGCGCCGTGCGCTGCTGGGCGGCAACCTGGGTGCCGCAGCGGCCAAGAACGGCTGGGCCGGCCTGGTGATCGACGGCGCGGTGCGCGACGTGGCCGAACTGGCGGCCTGCGACGTGGGCATCCGCGCGCTGGCGCCGATGCCGCTGCCGACCGAGCGCCAGGGCCAGGGGCAGCGCGACGTGGTGCTGCAGGTGCGTGGCGTGTGGGTGCGTCCCGGCGACTGGCTGGTGGCCGATGCCGACGGCATCGTGCTGCTGCCGCAGCCGGTCTGACGCCATGAAGCAGGTGGTGGAGTGGGAGGTGGTGCCGGCCACGCCCGAGCAGATCGAGGCCGTGGCCAAGGAATGCCGGCGCATGGTGTCGCGCCGCGCACTCTTCGCGGCCGGCGTGTCGGTGGTACCGGTGCCCGGGCTGGACTGGGCCACCAACGTCGGCGTGCTCGTCAAGCTGCTGCCGGACATCAATCGCAAGTTCGGCCTCAGCGCCGAGCAGGTGGAGCGGCTTGCGCCCGACCGGCGCCTGGTGGTCTTCAAGGCCATCACCGCCGGCGGCACCATGCTGGTGGGCCGGCTGGTCACGCGTGAGCTGGTGATGTCGATGCTGCGCGTGGTTGGCGTGCGCCTGAGCGCCCAACAGGCGGTGAAATACGTGCCCATCGCCGGGCAGGGCCTGTCGGCGGTGCTGACCTACGGCGCGCTGCGTTATGTGTGCGAGCAGCACATCCGCCAATGCATGGCCATCTGCGAACAACTGCGCTTGCCGCCACCCAGCGTGGTGACAGATTAAGCGGCCGGTACAATCCGCGACGGATCGGGGCGTAGCGCAGCCTGGTAGCGCATCTGGTTTGGGACCAGAGGGTCGAAGGTTCGAATCCTTTCGCCCCGACCATTGAGAGCACGTGCAGCGGAGTGATCTGCTCCTGGCCGGCGACGGTCGTCTAGCTGAACAGCTGCAGCAATCCAGCCTTGTAGCCATTCCCGATGGCGCTGCGATTCGCGTCAGCCGAGTCTGCCGCCGCAATCAGGAATTCGTGCTCGGCCTGTGTGCCGGATCTTCCGCCTTGCGTCGCTCGACGCAGGCCGCGCATGTAGCCGCTCCACCAGGGCGTGTCGGCGCTTTCGGATGTGCTCGAGCGCATGACGTCCTCGCTGCAAAGCAGTGGCTCAAAGTCGGTGGCAACGCGCATTGACAACCCCCTGGCGGGGCGATTTTCCTGCACGTCAATTTGCCAGACCTTAAGCTAGGTCAAAGCGACCCCAGATCGGCCTGTAGGTGCCGATCCGCCGCCCGGTGGCTGCCGCCTGCGCCTGGGTCAGTGGCGCCTCCTTGGCGTAACGCGATAGGTCGCCCCAATCACCGCCATTCAATAAACCAGCACTACTGACATTCAGTACTCGATATAGTTTGGACGATTGCTTCAGTTCTCACTCTGCCTGTCAACGCAACCCCCGAAAGGAACAGCATGTCCATCATCAACACCCCGGTCCAGCCCTTCAAGGTCACGGCCTATCACAACGGCAAGTTCGTCGAGGTGACGGACCAGAGCATCAAGGGCAAGTGGAGCGCCTTCGTGTTCTTCCCAGCGGCCTTCACCTTCGTCTGCCCGACGGAGCTGGAAGACCTGGCCGACCACTACCCCCAGTTCAAGGACCTGGGCGTCGAGGTCTACGGCATCTCCACCGACACGCACTTCGCGCAGAAGGCCTGGCACGACACTTCGGACGCGATCAAGAAGGTCAGGTACCCGCTGGTCGGCGACCCGACGCACCGCCTGACGCGCATGTTCGGCGTGCACATCGAGGAAGAGGGCCTGGCGCTGCGCGGCACCTTCGTCATCAACCCCGAAGGCATGATCAAGACCGCTGAAGTGCATGACAACGGCATCGGCCGTGACGCGTCGGAACTGCTGCGCAAGGTCAAGGCCGCCCAGTACATCGCCAAACACCCGGGCCAGGTGTGCCCGGCCAAGTGGCAGGAAGGCGCCGCGACACTGACCCCGTCCCTCGACCTGGTCGGCAAGATCTGAGCGCGACGCAGGTTCCCGCCGGCGCGCGAACCTGTGCTCGATCGAAACCTCGCGCACTGAAGTGCGCGAGGCCGGATGTCCCACGGACAGTGACCTTCGGGTCCTGTCGCCAGCGCCCCGGCGGACGCTGGCGACCGGGCCGGGAATGACTCGCCCCATGCACCCAAGGAGATGAACATGCTCGACAGCAACCTGAAGACGCAATTGCGCGCCTACCTCGAACGCCTGACGCAACCGGTGGTACTGGTGGCGTCGCTGGACGACCGTGCCGCCTCGACCGAGATGCGCACGCTGCTCGAAGAGATCGACGAGTTGTCGCCGCTGATCAGCGTGCGCTTCGACGGCCGCGACGAGCGCCGTCCGTCCTTTCAGATCACCCCTGCCGGCGCCGACATGGGCCTGCGCTTTGCCGCCGTGCCAATGGGCCATGAGTTCACTTCGCTGGTGCTGGCGTTGCTGCAGGCCGGTGGCCACCCGCCCAAGGTCGAGGCCGAGGTCATCGAGCAGATCAAGGCCTTGGACGGCGACTTCGTCTTTGAGACCTGGATGAGCCTCACCTGCCACAACTGCCCGGACGTGGTGCAGGCGCTGAACCTGATGGCGGTGTTGAACCCGCGCATCCGCCACGTGGCCATCGACGGTGGCTTGTTCCAGAGCGAGGTCGAAGCGCGGCAGATCATGGCCGTGCCCGCGGTGTTCCTGAACGGCCAGCCCTTCGGCTCGGGCCGCATGGAACTGGCCGAGATCCTGGCCAAGGTGGACACCGGTGCCGCGGCGCGCGATGCAGAGCGGCTGGCGCAGCAAGCTGCGTTCGACATGCTCGTCGTCGGCGGTGGACCGGCTGGCGCTGCAGCGGCCGTGTACGCCGCACGCAAGGGCATCCGCACCGGCATCGTCGCCGAACGTTTCGGCGGCCAGACGCTGGACACGCTGGCCATCGAGAACTACATCTCGGTGCTGGAGACCGACGGCCCGAAGTTTGCCGCCGCGCTGGAGGCGCATGTGCGCGCCTACGACGTGGACATCATGAATGGCCAGCGTGTCGAAGTGCTGGAACCGGCGGCGCAGGCGGGCGGCCTGGTCGGCGTGCGCCTGGCCAACGGTGCCACGCTGCAGGCACGCTCGGTCATCCTGTCCACCGGCGCGCGCTGGAAGAACGTCAATGTGCCCGGCGAAGCCGAGTACCGCACCAAGGGCGTGGCCTACTGCCCGCACTGCGACGGCCCGCTGTTCAAGGGCAAGAAGGTGGCTGTCATCGGCGGCGGCAACTCCGGTGTCGAAGCCGCCATCGACCTGGCCGGCGTGGTGCAGCACGTCACGCTGATCGAGTTCATGGACCAGTTGAAGGCCGACGCCGTGCTGGTGAAGAAGCTGCTGAGCCTGCCCAACGTCACGGTGCACACCAATGCGCAGACGCTGGAGATCAGCGGCGACGGCCAAAAGGTCAACGGCCTGCGCTACATAGACCGCGCCACCGGTGCCGAGCACAACGTCGACCTGGCCGGCGTGTTCGTGCAGATCGGACTGGTGCCGAACACCGAGTTCCTGAAAGGCAGCGTCGAGCTCAGCCGCTATGGCGAGATCCTCGTCGACGAGCGCGGTGCGACCAGCCTGCCGGGGGTGTTTGCGGCCGGCGATGCGACGACGGTGCCGTTCAAGCAGATCGTCATCGCCGCCGGCGACGGCGCCAAGGCGGCGCTGGCCGCGTTCGACTACCTGATCCGCACGCCGGCAGTCTGAGGCAGTGGTTCGGACTCGCGCCGCGAGCGCCGCCAGCCGTCTGCCGAATACAGCGCCAGAGCGGCCCAGATGAAGCCGAAGCCAAGCAGACGTGCGCGGTCGAAGGGCTCATGGAACACCCACACGCCCAGTGCCAGCTGGATCGTCGGTGACACGTACTGCACCAGTCCGACCGTGGCCAGGCTCAGGCGGCGCGCGCCGGCCGCGAAGAGCAACAAGGGCAAGGCGGTCAGCGGCCCGCCGATCAGCAACCAGGCGTCCAGCGCCAGGTCGCCCTGGGCCATCGCGCCGTTGCCGCGCAGCGTCCACCAGGCCAGCAGCGGCACGGCGATCGGTGCCAGCAGCAGCGTCTCCAGCGCCAGCCCTTCCAGCGCGCCCAGGGTTGCGGTCTTGCGTATCAGCCCGTACACGCCGAAGCTCGCGGCCAGCACCAGCGCGATCCACGGCAGGCGTCCGTTCAGCACGGTGAGCCACAGCACGCCGGCAGCGGCCAGCGCCACCGCGGTCCATTGCACCTTGTTCAAGCGCTCGTGCAGCACCAGCACGCCGAGCAACACGTTGACGATCGGGTTGATGAAATAGCCCAGGCTGGCTTCGACCACCTGGCCGCTCTGGATTGCATACACGTAGAGCAGCCAATTGACCGACAGCAGCAGAGCACTCACGGCAAACAGCAACAGCCGACGCGGCTGCTCGGCCAGTTCGCGCATCCAGCCGAAGCCGCGCAGCAGCGCCAGCACGCCGACGACGAAGAGCATCGACCAGACCGAGCGGTGCAGCACCACCTCGAGCGGTGGTACAGCAGCGATCTGCCGGAAGTACAGCGGGAACAGGCCCCACACCACGAAGGCGAGACTGGCGTAGGCAATGCCGGCGTTCATGTGGCGGTGATTGTGACCGGCGTGGGCGAGCTGCCGTTCGGCGATTGACGCCGATCAAACCCATGCGAGGTGCGCGGGCCCAGCATTAAAGGTTTCGGCGGCGCTGTCACTTGCGGCACGCTGGTCCATGGCCCGGCAACGGGGGAGTCGGAAGAATGAAGCGATTGGCTGTCCTCACCAGCGGCGGCGATGCTCCGGGAATGAACGCGGCGATCCGTGCCGTGACGCGCATGGCGCTGGCCAGGGGCTTCGAGGTCTTCGGCGTGCGCCACGGCTACACCGGCCTCATCGCCGGCGAGTTGGAGCGTCTGGGTGCCCGTGACGTCGGCGGCATCCTGCAGCGCGGCGGCACGATGCTGGGCACGACACGCTGTGCGGCACTGAAGACCGAAGCAGGCCAGATCGAGGCATTGCGGCAGGTCCATAGCCGCGGTATCGATGGCCTGGTGGTCATCGGCGGCAACGGCTCGCAAGCCGGTGCGCATGCGCTGTCGCTGCGCGGCCTGCCGGTGGTGGGCGTGGCCTCGACCATCGACAACGACCTGGTGGGATCGGACATCACCATCGGCGCCACCACAGCCATCGACGTGGCGCTCGAATCGGTCGACCGCCTGGGCGTGACGGCGTCCTCGCACAAGCGCGGTTTCCTGGTCGAAGTCATGGGCCGCGATTGCGGCTATCTGGCCACCATCGTCGGCATTGCCGGCGGCGCCGAGGCCATCGTCATCCCGGAAGAGGACACGCCGCCCGAGGCCGTGGCAGTGGAGATCCGTGACGCCTACCAGCGCGGCAAGACACACGCGCTGGTGGTGGTGGCCGAAGGCGCGAAACACAATGCCGACGCGCTGGCGAAGTACTTCAAGGCACACGCAGCGCAGCTCGGTTTCGACATGCGTGTGTGCAAGCTTGGCCATGTGCAGCGTGGCGGCGCGCCGGGCGTGACCGACCGCATGCTGGCCACGCAGCTGGGCGCCGCGGCGGTCGAACACCTCGAGCAGCAGAGCCATGGCGTGGTGGTGGGCATGATCAGCGGCAAGGTGACGGCAACACCGTTGGCCGAGGTCATCGGCCGCATCAAGCCGCTCGACGCGAGCCTGCTCAAGCTGGCCCACAGCCTGGCACGCTGAGGCCGGCTCACGCCAAGCATCGGGCCCAGGCGGTGTGACGCTCTGGGACGGTCCGGCGCAGCGTGGTGAGGCTCATGCACCGGCCGGTCGTTGGCCCAGCGGCAGCTTCGACAACAGTTCGGCCAGCATTGCGCGCTCGGCCGCCGACAGCGGCGCCAGCATACCGGACTCCATCGTCTGCGACACGCGATGCACGCGCCGCGCCAGCTCGCCGCCCTTGTCGGTGAGCCGAAGGATCATGGCGCGCCCATCGGTGTCGCTGCGCTGGCGCTGCACCAGCGCGCGCTCGACCAGCCGGTCGACGAGCACGGTCACGTTCGGTGGCGGCAGGCCCAGCGTCAGCGCCAACTGCTTGGGCGTGGCGCTGCCGTTGCCCAGCAGCAGCACCAAGACCGTGAACTCCACCGGCCGCAGCTTGAAGGGCGTACCGATGTGGCGCTGGAACGCGCGGCGCGAGGCCACCTCGGCCAGCGTCAGGCGGTAGCCCATCAGGTGTTGCATGGCGGCCTGGTCGAGCACCGCGGGCGAGGCCGAAGCGCGGGGCGTCGAGGCCGATCGGGTGGCAGTTCTCGCTGGCAACGGCACCGCGGACCTCACGAACGCCGCGGCAGGATCACCTGCGCGTCGGGCACATCGGCGTACAAGCGCTCGACCAGGGCGGCGCGCTGCACGAGCACCGCGCGTTGGTTGATCGAGCCCTTGTCGGTGACTTCGCCGCGGTCGATGTGCGGCGGCTCTTCGAGCAGCAGCGCACGCGCCACGCGGTTGGCGCTGCCGGTGCCCTCGGCCCAGAGCCGGTCGACCAGCGACTGGAAGAATCCGCGCACCTCGGGGTGCGCCAGCACTTCGGCCGGCGTGGCCTGCTCGGGCAGGTGGAAGCGACGCTTTGCATCGTCCAGCCGCGGGAAGATCAGCGCGCCGATGTCGTCGCGGTTGATGCCGGCGAGCACCACGTCCTGCACCAGCGGGTCGCCGGCCAGCACGATCTTCATGCGCAGCGGGCCGACGTTGACGAAGGTGCCTGTGGACAGCTTGAAGTCCTCGGCGATGCGGCCGTCGAAGCGCAGGCCGCGCTGCGGATTCCTGGCGTCGATGAACTCCACCGCGTCGCCGGTACGGTAGTAGCCTTCGTCATCGAAGGCTGCGGCGGTTTCCTCCGGCGCACGCCAGTAGCCCGGCATGACGTTCGGGCCGCGGAAGCGGACCTCCAGCTTGCCGTCCACCGGCACCAGCTTGACCTCGACTGCGGGCGCGGGCAGGCCGATGTCGCCCGAGCGCACCGCGGTGCCGACGGCGAAGGTGCAGGACGGCGCGGTCTCGGTCATGCCCAGGCCGGTGAGCATGCGGATGCGTTCGCCTACCGTGGCCTCGGCGTGGTGGTCGAGGTGATCCCACACCGCCTGGCTCAGGCCGGCGCCGGCGAACATGAAGGCCTTGACGCGCGAGAACAGCATCTTTCGCAACGCATCGTCCCCGTCCATCGCGCGGGCGATCTCTTCGAAGCCCTTGGGCACGTTGAAGTAGATCGTCGGCGCGATCTCGCGCAGGTTGCGCAGCGTGGCGGCGATTCCCTTGGGCGTGGGCTTGCCGTCGTCGATGTACATCGTGCCGCCGTTGTAGAGCGCGATGCCGACGTTGTGGTTGCCGCCGAAGGTGTGGTTCCAGGGCAGCCAATCCACCAGCACCGGCGGCTCGTCGGCCAGGAAGGCGAGACACTGGCGCAGCATCTGCTGGTTGGCGCAGATCATGCGTTGGGTGTTGATCACGCCCTTGGGCTGCTTGGTCGAGCCCGAGGTGAAAAGGAACTTGGCGATGGTGTCCGGGCCCACATGGCCGTGCGCGCGCAACTCCTCGAGACCGATCTCGGTGGCGAGCACGGTGTCGAAGCGCCTGACGCTGCGGCCCTGCAGCGCGGGCGTGTCCTCGCCGCTCGTGACCCATACCTCGACGTCCGGCGGCACCACGCTGGCAATCGGATTGCGGAAGGCATGGCCGTCGGCGGCGAACACCAGCCCCGGCGTCAGCGTGCCCAGGATCTGCTTGAGCTTGGCGAAGTCCTGCGACAAGGTGGAATAGGCCACCGACACCGGCGTGTAGGGCACGCCCACCCATTGCGCCGCCAGCGCCAGTGTGTAGTGCTCCAGGTCGTTGTCGGACAGGATGGCGATCGGCCGTTCCACCGACAGCGGCCGTGTCGCCAGCGCCTGGCCAATGCGGCGCACCCGGTCGAGCATTTGCGCGTAACTGATGGTCTGCCACTGTCCGTTGGCGCCCCGTTTGGCGACCAGCACCTTGTCGGGCGTACGCGCGGCATGTTCCTCCAGCCGGTCGGTCAGCCGGGCCGGGTAGGGCGCCAGCAGTTCGTCGGAGCGCAGCCGGTGCACACCGTCGGCGCCGACGGCATGGATCGCGGCAATGCAGCCACCGACCTTGAGCTCGCGGTAACGGGCTGGGCTCATTGCGTAATCTCCGTGCTGCGCGCTGCGGTGCGAGACGCTTCGGGCGGCCGGGCTGGGCTCATGACTTGGCCACCTTGGCGGCCTTGCCGTCAAGGAAGGCGCGCATGCGCTCCTTCGCGGCCGGGTCGCCCTGAGCGATGGCGGCGACCAGCGATTCCATGAACAGGCCCTCGGCCGGTGGCAGCTCGCTGATGCGCGGCAGGGCTTGGATGACAGCAAAGTTCGAAAGCGGCGCATTGCCGCAGATGCGGTGCGCTAGCGCCATGCCCTTTTCCAGGCCGATGCCGTTGTCCACCAGGTAGTTGGACAGGCCCGCCTGCTGGCCTTCGTCGGCGTCGAAGACGCGGCCGGTAAGCATCATGTCGCTCATGCGGGCCACACCCATCAGCCGTGGGATGCGCACCGAGCCGCCGCCGCCGACGAACAGGCCGCGCTGGCCTTCGGGCAGGCCGTAGTAGGCGCTGCGCTCGGCCACGCGCAGGTGCGCGGCACCGGCGATCTCGAGCCCGCCGCCTATGACTGCGCCATGCAGCACGGCCACCACGGGCACGCGCGCGTATTGGATGCGGTCCAGCGCCGCATGCCACATGCGCGAGTGCATCACGCCTTCGTAGACCGAGCGCTCGGCCAGCTCGGACAGGTCGAGCCCGGCGCAGAAGTGTGCGCCCTCGCCGCTGATGACGACGCAGCCGACGTCCTCGGCCAGCGTGGCGAAGGCCTGGCCGAGGCATTCGATCAGGCCGTCGTTGACGGCATTGCGCTTGGCCGGGCGGTTCAGGCGCAGGTGCAGCACGGCACCGTCGCGCTCGCTGCGCAACAGCGGCTCTGCGGCAGCGGGGGTTAAAGGGCTTGCAGTCATGGCGGTGGCGCGGCCGTCGAGGCTGCGAAGTGGACGAATAGTTATCTATGGTAATCAAATTGCAAGAAATGACCATAGGGTTTTTACTGACCATCAGGGCTTGTGGCGAGTTCGTTGCGCTGCAAGAATAGCTTCAATCCTGGGCCAACTGACGGCCCGGGCTTTGATGGCCGGAGTCGGCCAATGAATTTACTAACAGTAATCAAATTGCACGGCCCAGTGGCCCAGGAGCACAACCATGAACGTCGACGAACTGGTGGCCATCGACACCCACACCCATGCCGAAGTGTCCTGCTGGAACCCCTTCGACAACTATGGCGAGGAGTACGACCGAGCGGCCGACAAGTACTTCCGCAGCAACCGACGCCCGACCATCGACGAGACAGTGGCCTACTACCGCGAACGCAAGGTTGGGCTGGTGATGTTCACGGTCGATGCTGAAACCAAGATGGGCCGCAGGCGTATCCCCAACGAGGAGATTTGCGAGGCGGCGCAGAAGAACTCGGACATGATGATCGCCTTCGCCAGCATCGACCCGCACAAGGGCCGGATGGGCGCGCGCGAGGCCCGCCGGCTGGTCGAGGAGCACGGTGTCAAGGGCTTCAAGTTCCACCCCACGGTGCAGGACTTCCTGCCCTATGACCGCATGGCCTGGCCGATCTACGAGGTCATCAACGAATACAAAATGCCGGCCATCTTCCACAGCGGCCATTCGGGCATCGGCTCGGGCATGCGCTGCGGCGGCGGCTTGCGCTTGCAGAACAGCAACCCGATGCTGCTGGAGGACGTGGCGATCGACTTCCCCGACATCCAGATCGTCGTTGCGCACCCGTCGTGGCCGTGGCAGGACGAGGCGCTGTCGCTGGCGCTGCACAAGCCCAACGTGTGGATCGACCTGTCGGGTTGGAGCCCGAAGTACTTTCCGCCGCAGCTGGTGCAGTACGCCAATACGCTGCTGTCCGACCGCATGCTCTTCGGCAGCGACTACCCGCTGATCACCCCCGACCGCTGGATGGCCGACTTCGAGGAAGCCGGATTTAAGGACCGCGTCAAGCCCGGCATCCTGAAGGGCAATGCAATGCGGCTGCTGGGGCTGGGGCAGAAGGCGGCCGCGTGATACCCATAGAGGTGCGGGCTGGTAGAACTTGACTTTGGCTTGCGGCGGCTGTGCCGGAGCGCGGCGATGAGTGTGCGGTGACGGGTCTGCAGCGTTTGGAGCCGGTGGCGATGACCCGCATTCTGGCAGCCCAGTTGCATGAATCGTGGAGCTGGACAGCCGCTGTTCGTGTAGGCCGGCAACCGACCCACACCGGTCATCGACTCGTCAGAATTCGTTTCCCGTAGGCCGACGATCAGACCCGGGAGTATCCAACCGATGCCTTGCTGGGCGAGCATTTGAACTTCGAGTCCCCATTGCCGGGGCTCGGGTTGGGCGCTCCGCTGGTGCCGACATGCTGGCCCTTGGCCGCGCACGGAGGAAATGCACACGCCGAACTCGGCGACATCGCTGCGCGCGGGCCCGGTGGCCAGCAACACGTCGCGTGGCGGCGTTGGGTCCAGCACCAGGTAGGCCAGACCCAGCAGCAACGCCGCCAACACCCAGCGGCACGAACGGGCCGGCTGTCGTCAGCAGGTCACGCACCCAGAACCGGTCAGCGTGGGTGGCATCCATTCGTGCCTGGGCCGAGGCCCAACTGGGGTCAGAACTTGAAGGGCCGCTCGAGTGGCGGCAGGTGCGCCGCGGGGACGAGGACTTCGATCGCCCGCGCCTTGCCTGGCACACGGCGAATGAAGCCGCACCGTTCGAGCCGCACGAGCATCGAGTTCACCGACGGCGGCGTGAGGTTGAAGAAGCTCTGCAGGTCGGCATGGCTTGGCGCCACGCCAGCCCGATTGGCTGCAACGTACTCACTGATGTAGGCCAGGAACTGCCCTTGCTGGCGTGTCGGAGCGCCGGCGGGTGGCGTGGCGCTGGGGCGACCAATGCTGTCTGCGGCGTCTAGCTGATGCAGCGCCGCGTGCATGGCATCGGCAGCGAGCTGCATCGCGTCGCTCGCCTCGAGCGGGGTCTCGTCGATGATGAACCTGTCGTCGAGCACGGCCTGAAGCCGGGCCATGCCCTCGCGCAGCAGCTTCTTCGCTTTGGCCGTGGCATGTCGACGCTGATTGGCCTCGGCGTTGGGGTCCGGGTTCGGGGCGCGGGCAAGACTCATGGCGCGGAATTCAACGCGAGCATTGACGCCTGCTTTGTACTCTGACCCGCAATTGTTGCATCGCTGCGCGCGACGATGGCATAGGCAAGCACTTGGCGCACAACTGCCGCTGCCGACGCGGTGAACTCCAGGTCGAGACAAAGACATGCTTGAGCGGCCGCGACAATAATGACGATTGACTTGCGCTAGACCGCCTGCACCAGTGCCCGGCCCCGGTCATGGCCAGGAATGCGGGCAGTTTGCGTCAGCTGACCGGCATCATGATTCCGGATGACAGGTTCGGGGCGGTCAATCCAGCGCGGCGGCTGTCAAGGCTCGACCCATTGCTGACCCACGGCCGATCAAATTGAGTGCCTGACAGCAGTCAGTGGCGACCGAGGCCAGAAGGCCTCCGACAGGCCCGACGCAACTGGCGGTACATAGCCCAGCGGGGGCGCGC
Source organism: uncultured beta proteobacterium (assembly GCA_963824005.1). GTDB lineage: Bacteria > Pseudomonadota > Gammaproteobacteria > Burkholderiales > Burkholderiaceae_C > Rubrivivax. The sequence goes on along the minus strand of CAWGOK010000008.1, from coordinate 11,508 downwards.
CGACTACTTGGTTGTTCGTCTGAGTTCCCCGCTGTGGCGCCTGGTGATCGAGCGCGCCATCGGCCGCCGCCTTGAGCAAGCGCTGAAACGTGGGGCACTGCGCATGACTCGGCGCCGGGCAAGCGGCCGCATGGCGCAGCCCGCGACCCACCGCCCGCAGATGTTTCACCTTCGCCTCGATCTCCTGCGCCTTGGCCGCGAGAAGCTTCCTGTCGATGTTCGGCCCGCCATGGGGTGACAACATCGAACGAATTTCGTCCAGGGAGAGCCCCGCAGCCTGTCCCAGCGCGACCAGTGCCAACTGGTCCAGAACGCGGGGCGCGAACTGGCGCCGGGCTCCCTGGGGACCGACGGACGCGATCAGCCCCCGCTTCTCGTAGAAGCGCAGCGTCGACGCGGGCACGCCTGCTCGCTTGGCGACATCGGCGATATCCATCAAATACCTCTTGACTTGAAGTTGACTTCAACTTCTACATTAGACCCCATACCTTCTTCCGTCAACCGCCAGGGGAACCCATGACCTTGCTTCAAGACATTGCGCAAATCGCCTTCATCGGCATCGGAGCCACCGCCGTCATGGATGTCTGGTTGATGCTTCTGAAGCGAATGGGCGTGCAGACGCTCGACTTCGGATTCATTGGGCGCTGGGTGGGGCATCTCTTTCGCGGGCAGATCGTGCATGCCTCCATCCGCCAGTCGCCGCGCATCCCGCGCGAACTCGCCTGGGGCTGGCTCACCCACTACGCCGTCGGTATCGCCTTCGCCGGGCTGCTGGTGCTTGTGCAAGGCCCTGCCTGGACGCAAAGCCCATCGCTGCTGCCAGCCATCGCCGTCGGCATGGGTACCGTGGTGATTCCGCTGTTCGTGATGCAACCGGCCATGGGCAGCGGCTTCGCGGCCTCCAGGACGCCCACACCGCTCAAGAACTGCCTCAGGAGCCTGGCCAACCACACGGTCTTTGGCCTGGGTCTGTACGTATCCGCCGTCCTCCTTGCCCTCGTAGCTCGATGAGCCGCTCCACCCCACAACAAGCCACCCCAACTTCCGGATCGAATGAAATGAACAGCCTCGCCGTCATCTATCACAGTGCCCAGGGTCACACCGAGCACATCGCCAGCCATGTCGCCGATGGCGCCCGCTGCGTCCCGAACAGCGAAGTCGACCTATTGAAGGCCGAGGACATGGCGAAGGCGCCGGACCAACTGATCAGGTACGACGGGTTCATCCTCGGCTCGCCGACCTACCTCGGCGGCGTCTCCGGCCCCTTCAAGACCTTCATGGACACGACCGGGCGTCTGTGGCGCCAACAAGGGCTCAAAGGCAAGCTGGCCGCCGGTTTCACGGTGTCATCGCTGCCGTCCGGCGACAAGCAGTCGACGCTGATGTCCCTGTTCGTGTTCAGCATGCAGCACGGGATGCTCTGGGTCGGCAACCCCTTCCTCCCCTGCCAGCACACCGGCGTGGCCTATGACGAGGCCGTCAATCGACTGGGGTCCTGGTCGGGCCTGATGGCGCAGGCGAGCCACTCGGCGCCGGCGGACTCGTTCGCAGCCGGAGACATCAAGACCGCCAGGATGTTCGGACGGAACTTCGCCGAGACGCTGGCCAGGGTTGCCGTAGCGGCCTGAGCTTTGAACACAGACCAGGAGATCCTCATGATTCCCCAGAAGTACGCAGCGCTGCTGTTCGGATTGATCCTGTCGGGGCTGATGTCCCTGCTGGTGTCCGGCATCTCGATGGTCCGAGGCATGGGCTTGGTTCATGGCTTCGTTGGCGCTTGGACCAGCGCCTGGCTGACGGCGTGGTTGTTCGCGTTTCCGGTCGTGCTGCTGATCGCGCCGCTTGCGCACGCTGCGGTCGCACGACTGACAGCGAAGTCCTGAACCTGGTGCCGCACGCACGAGGTCGGCGCCGGAGCCGTCTTGCGACGCCGGGCGGCGTTTCGTCGCACGGGTTCAACGAGCTCGGCGCCCGGGAGGCACAGTCCGGCCCACGACACCCCTTGGAGAAACCGATCATGACCCTTCGCAACTTCATTGCCACTGCTGCGGTGGCGGCGTTCGGCGTCGCAGCCTGCAGCCCCGTCATCGCCTCCGAGGTCGGCTGGCGCTCGATGACCGTGCCCGCTGCGGCTGCCGGCGCGCAGATTCCCTTGGCTCTGTGGTACCCGGCCGAGGCCGGTGCGTCCGTGCGCAACGTCACCATGGGCCCCTTCGGCGTGCGAGCGGCGCCGGGTGCCCCGGCGGCGGCGAGCGTGCGCGGGCTCATCGTGCTGAGCCATGGCACCGGCGGCACCGAGCTCGGCCATGGCCGCCTGGCCGAAGCCCTGGCTGCGCGTGGCTACCTCGTCGCCGCGTTGCGCCATCCCGGCGACAACTGGCAGGACCAATCGCTGCGCACACAAAGGGCGGAGCAGTATTTCGACGAGCGCCCGCGGCAGGTCAGCCGGGTCATCGACACGCTGCTGGCCGATGCGGCCTGGAGCCCGCGCATCGCGCACGATGCGCGTGGTCCGCGTGTGGGCGCTGTCGGCCACTCGGCGGGCGGCTATACGGTGATCGCGCTCGCCGGCGGGCAGCCGGCACCGCAGCGCATCGCGACGCATTGCCGCGAGCACGGCGCCGACGACCCGATCTTCTGCGGGCTGTCGCGCGGCACGTCGGCCCCCGCGCCGCAGCCGGCCAACGGGGCACCGCTGAAGGATGCCCGCGTGCGCGCCGTCGCGGCCCTGTCGCCGTTGGGCGTGGTCTTCGACCCCGAGTCCTTGCGTGGCGTGACCGTGCCGGTGGCGATCTGGGTGGCCGATCTCGACCGCTTCGTGGTGCCGCGCTTCCACGCTGAATGGCTCGCGCAGCAGTTGCCGTCGACCTCGTTGCGCAGGGTGCCGAACGCCTGGCACTACGCCTTCATGGATGCGCCCACAACGCCGATTCCCTCGCCCGACGGCGACCTCGCGGCAGACCCACCGGGTTTCGACCGCAGCCGCTTCCTCGAGCAGCTCGGCCGGGATCTGAGCGACTATTTCGACGCCAATCTGTAGCCAACCGCGAGCCATCGCATCAGCCCGGCGCCCGCACCGAGGCCGCGGCGGCTTCGTCGTCCGGCTCGGCCTGGTAGGTAGGTCTGCGTCGTCTGTCCGTTCTGGCTGTGCGGCCAGCGCAGGGAGATCAGACTGGGATCGCCGCCCGCGAAAACCGGCTGACCGGCATCATCAGGTCGGATTACATGTTTCCGCCAACGAGTTCGGCGGATCGGCTGTCAGGGCGCGACCCATTGCTAACGCTCACCTCGCGAGATTGATTGCCGAAAAGCCGTCCTTGATCGGCGACCACCCGGCCTGGTACGCGCGTCGTCGCCGCTGCCAGGGCTGAGAGTAGTAACAACGTTCAGCTCTCCGCCTCACCTCAGCGCGAACACCGTCACCTCGGCGCTGCGCCCCTTGACGCGCACCGCCGGCAGCGATTCGAGCCCGACAGGCGACGACAGCCTGGCGTGCGTCGCTCCGCTGACCAGGACCTGCGTGCCGAAGTCCTTGTTCAGCGCCTGGATGCGCGACGCCAGGTTGACCGCGTCGCCGACCAGCGCGTACGACATGCGCTCGCTGCTGCCGATGTTGCCGGCGATCACGGTGCCGGTGTGGATGCCTATGCCGTGGCGCAGCTCGGCCTTGCCAGCTGGGCGGCGCGTGGTGTTCCAGGCGTCGAGGCGACTACCCATCTCTCGTGCCGCGGCTACGGCGGCATCGGCGTGATGCGCATCTGCGATCGGCGCTCCGAACACGGCCTCGATCTCGTCGCCAATGAACTGCAGTACGAGGCCACCGTGCGAACGGATCGCAAGGTCCATCTCGGTGAAATAGGCGTTCAGGTCGGCCACCACGTCGGCCGGCGGGCTGGCCTCGACCCAGGGCGTGAAGTCGCGCAGGTCGGCGAACAGGATGGTCACCTCGCGCTGCACGCCGGCTCCACTCACCCGCCCGGCGAGGATCTCGTCGCGCACCTCGGGGCTCACATACTTGCCAAAAGTCTCGCGGATCGCCTCTCGCTCACGCAGCCCGTGGACCATGCGGTTGAAGCCCTCGGCCACGGCGCCGATCTCGTCGTTCGAGACCACGGCACAGCGCGCGTCGAGCCCGCCGCGCTGCACCTGAGCCATCGCGACCTGCACCTCGCGCAGGGGTTGCGCCACGCTCGTCGAAACCAGCAGTGCCAGACCCACCGAGATCGCCAGCCCGCCGAGCGCGAGTACCACGACAACGAGTTTCAGGTTGTAGATGATCGTCGCCGCCGTGGCCGCGTCGGCCGCTCGCAGCGCGTCGGCCCGCGTCAACGCCGCGACCGACAGCACGGCCAGCGGAAGCAGGCCGAGCAGCAGGAATGCGGCCAACATGCGCGTGCGCACGCGCAGCCTCGGCACCTGCACCGCGCTCAACTCGCCACTCGGGAACAGGCGCGGCAGTTCGTGGCGCATCAGGCGTTCGCTGCCGAAGAAGACGATCGCCGCGACGAATGGGCCGGCGACGAAGGTGATGCCGAACATCTGGCGCAATGCCCGCCCGGGATCGAAATCACCCGTCAGCAGCGGCCAGAACAGGCCCCAGATGAACGCCGCGGCCAGCCAGCCACCACCACTGGCCAGCGCCACGAATGTGGGCAACAGCAGCGCGCGCCGGCGCGCTGTGTCGCCGTCCGGGCCGGGCGGTAGAACGGCGCCCGCCCGCGTCAGCGGGGCCAGCCAGCGCTTCGCGAGGCGCCTGCCGACGACGGACAGCAGCCCGAAGGCGATCACGAAGTAGGCAATCTCAGCGCCGGTCGTCGCCACGCCGCCGCTGACGGCCATCGGGTCCACATAGTGGAAGTAAAGGAAAGTGAGTACCGCGCCGCCCAGGTTGCCGAGCACCATCAGGGTTTGCAGGTGCACCCGAGAGCTCAGTCGCGTGGCGTTGGTCGAGGCGGTCATGGGTCGGTGGGGCTGCGCCTTGTAGGGGCCGCAGCGATTGTGCGGCCGCTGCAGGGCGAGGAAGTTCAAACGCCCTTCTCCTTGCCATAGCGCGACACGCGACTCGCCCATTCATCAGCGGCCAACCTACAGCAGTGGTGGCGGCAACGCCGTTCAATCCGAAAGACAACTGCCGGTCGGAGATTTCGTCGGGATGACCGGCTCACCGACATATAGCGGACTGACGACATCACACATTGCATCCTCGGAGGCCGCCATTGGTACGGTTACGACCGCCTCTGACCGTGGAGCAAGCTTCGCCAGTAGGCTATGGCGATCCGTGGGGCCTGCGGCCACACACAGTCCACATCACCGGCGAAGGGAACAGGGTACGCGGGTCGTCGAGGCGGGCGAGATCATCGTCCAACTCAGCGTGCGTGAGCAAGCCGAGCCGCAGCATCTCTTCTCGAAGCTGCTCAAAGTTGGCGCGAAACAGCCGCGCCCCGGCAGATCCGCCCTGCCACATGGCCATCCGTGCCTCCGCGCGAATATCGACCAGGCCATAGGTGCGCATGCGCGCGGCCAGGTCCCGCCCGTAGCGCGTGTTCGCCCCGCGCGCCGCCATGATGCGCTGTATAGCGGCCTGCGTCTTCAACATGCACTCGTGCGGATGGAGCGCCGGGTCGGCCGGCATCGACAGCGAATCGAACTCTTCGCAGACCAGCCAGCCGGCTGGCCTCAGAGCGCCAACCATCTTTGCCAGGGCCACTTCACGCTCAGGGAGGTGGACCAGGATCAGGCGCGCGTGCACGAGGTCGAATTCCAGATCAGGCAAGAGGTCGCGCGCGATGTCGTGCCTGCGCACCTCGAGCGCGGGAACTGCCAGCGACTCGAGAAAGCGCGTATCGAGGTCGGTGGCGAGTACCCGGCCGCTGGGGCCCACCTGGCCGGCGAGCCACTGGGCGATGCTGCCGCCCCCAGCCGCGACCTCGAGGCACTGCCATCCCGGCGCGACACCGACAGAGTGCAGGCAGCGGATCGTCTCGTCGTCGTACAGATCGGATAGCGCGGGGAAGCGCTCGCGGGTCTCCCCGTGCGCGTTGTCGAAAACGTAGCGCGTGTCGGACATGCCTGGCTCCCGGACCTATTCGGCCTTGATGTTCGAATCGCGGATGACTTGACCCCATTTTGCGTGCTCCGCGCGAATGAAGGTCGCAAACGCCGCGGGCGTGCTCGCCACCGGCTCACGGCCGTAGGATGCGAAGTACCTGCGCGCCTCATCAGTCAGCAGGATCACGGCAATCTCGCGTTGGAGTCGCTCGATGATCGGCTGCGGCGTGCCGGACGGCGCTGCGATGCCGAGCCATCCGCTGTATTCGAAACCCGGCAGTCCCGATTCGGCGACCGTCGGTACCTCGGGCAATACTTCGAGGCGCTTGGGGCTCGTCACCGCGAGCGCGCGAATCTTGCCGGCTTTGATCTGCGGCAGCTGCACATTGACGGTTCCGAACGTGAAGGTCAAGCGACCCGCGATGAGGTCGAGCATCGCCGCAGGCGCGCCAGCGTAGGGGACGTGCACGACCTCCAGGTTCGCACTGCGACTGAAAAGCTCACTGGCCATGTGTGGCGGCGTGCCGATTCCGGGAGAGCCATAGTTCAACTCGCCCGGCTTGTTGTTCCCGAGTGATATCAGCTCCGCGACCGAATGCACAGGCACTTGGGGATTCACCGCGAGCAGCAGTGCGCCGCGCTCGATCTGGGTGATGGGAGCAAAGTCGGCCATCGCGTTGTAGCCCGGGTTGGCGTACATGTGCGGGTTCAGCGCGAAGGGACCCTGGCCCGCGACGACCAGCGTATAGCCGTCGGGCGCGCTGTGCGCCGTGGCCTGCATCGCGACGTTGCCACCGGCGCCGGGACGGTTCTCCACCACGACAGCCACTGCCAGCGCCGGGCCGAGGCGCTCGGCGAGCCAGCGCGTGAGGAGGTCCGGCGGTCCGCCGGGCGTGCCCGTGACGATGATCCGGATCGGCTTGGACGGATAACCCTCGGCCGCCGCGACCGGCGCCACCGCGAGAGCGGCTCCCAGTGCGAACAGGGCAAGCTTGCTGATTGCTGCGGGCGGCATGCCGAACTCCAAGAGTGATGCAGCCAGTTGAGCATCGCCGCCGCTGCGGCGGAAGACGGCGTAAGGTTCTTGCCCATAACATGCGGTTATGTCACTGAGTCTCGCCCAGCTGCGCCAGTTCGTCGCGCTTGCCGACGTCGGTAGCGTGGGTGGGGCGGCGCGTGCGCTCGGGGTCTCCCAGCCGGCCGCTACGAAGAGCCTGCGCGCCCTCGAAGCCCAGCTCGGCGTGGTGCTTGTCCGCCGCACGGCTCGTGGCACCGAGCTGACGAAGCACGGGCATACGTTCTTGCTGCGCGCCCGAAGTGCATGCCGTGAGATCGAGCGCGGCCAGGCTGAACTCGCCGATGCGGTGAAGCTGGCGAGCGGCCCCATCGTGCTGGGCGCATCGCCTGCCGCCGCGGCAGCACTGTTGCCGGGGCCGCTCAAGCTCTTTCGGCGCGACTTTCCGGTGGATATCCGCATCGTCGAGGGCATGCCGGCGGCGACGCTGCCGCGCGTGCGCGACGAGTCGCTTGATTTCGCACTGGGCCCGTCGTTGCGCGCAGCCCTGGCCAGCGATCTCGTCTGCGTACCGCTCTATCCGAACGAAATGGTGATCGTCGTGCGACGCGGTCATCCCCTTGCCGCAACACGCACGCTGGCGGACCTGTTGGATTCTGAATGGATCACCGCCGGACTCGGCACTGCCAGCCTCGTCGTCGACGACATGTTCACCGCCGCCGGACTGCCCACGCCGCGCTGGGCCATTCGCTGCGAGTCGATTCCAGGGCTGATCGCGATCACGGCGCAATCCGATCTCATTGCCACGGTTCCCAAATCGTTGCTTGCGCTCGGCATCGCCGATCGGCTGCTCGAACCGATTCGCGTGCGCGAGAAGATGGCCTCGTCCACGATGAGCCTGTTCATGAAGCGGGACTCGCCGCTCAGCATCGCAGCGGGCAGGCTCGTTCGGCTGATCAAGGATGAGGGAAAGCGTCTGCGCGCAACGCGATAGAGTCGCATACGTTGCAAAGGGCCAGCGGTTAGAGATCTGGCGTCACCGTTGCCCGCAGCTTGCAGTTCTCGAGCTGTGCGACTGGTTTCTGAACGCAGGCAAATGGCCGGTACTTGCCGGGCCCGTCGCCAGCGTAGGACTGCTGATCGGCATAGTCAATTCTGATGACGTGTTACAGGCAGCCACAGGCACACTCGATGCCACAAAGTAGACAGCGCAGCCGAGCTGCGAGACTGCGCTTTAGACCGAGCCACGAAGATGGCGCTGCCCTGACGAGCTGGTCACGGCATCAGTCGGCGCGAATGTCGTTGGCTCGAAGCACGGGCTGCCAGTGCTGCTGTTCACTGATGATTCGGGCCGCCAGGGTCGACGGCGAGCTCGAGGAGGCGGTCATGCCGGCCTGCGCGAAGGCGGCCGACACCTCGGGGCGGACAATCGCCTCCCTCAATACCGCCGACGTGGCCTCCACGGTGGTCTTGGGCACCCTACCGGAGGCGAAGAAGGCGAACCACTCCTTGATGACCAGTTCGGCGTACCCCTGCTCGACGAACGACGGGACCTCCGGCAGGTAGGCGCTGCGCGCAGGTCCGGAGGTGGCGATCACCCGCGCGCGTCCGGCGGCATGGTGCTGTCGCAGCAGGCCTTCGGGCAGCGCGAGTGCGGCGATCTGGCCAGCCAGCAGATCGGTCACCGCAGGCGGGCCGCCGGAGTACGCCACATGCTGCCAGGCCACGCCTGCCTTGCGGAACAGCATCGCTTCCAGCAGGTGAGGCAGGGTGCCGGTGCCCGGCGAGCCGATGTTGGCGCGTTCCGGGTGTTTGTGCAGCCAGGCGATGAAGCCGGCGAGCGTCGCCACCGCCGCAGGCACCGCCGGGCCGATGGCCAGGGCGAGCAGCATTTCGCTGGCCAGGGATACGGGCTGCAGGTCGACCGCGGGGTCGTAGGCAAGCTTGGCATAGAGGTACGGGTAGACCGTGGCGATGGCGCCTTGCGCCAGCAGCAGCGTCGATCCGTCCGCGGCACCGCCCTTCAACGCACCGACACTGATCTGCCCGGCTGCGCCGGGCCGGTTGTCGACCACGGCACGCAGCCCGAGCGTGACGAACAGCTGATCGGCGACGGCGCGGGCGATCAGGTCAGGGATGCTGCCGGCCGGTCCGCTGCAGAGAATGTGCATCGGATCGCCGCGCGCCGCATCGGCGCGCTGGCCGAGCGAGAGGCTGGCCAGGGCTGCGAGCCCGCCGACCCCGGCGCGCAGAAGCTGTCGGCGCTCGGCAAAGGGTGCGTGATTGCGTGCGCACGCGCGGTTGTCTTGCATCGAACGGTTCATGTCATCTCCCCAGGGCGGCGTCCCGCCGTCAACAGCAACTCGTTCGGCCCCGCCCATCCTTCGGGCGTGGTGAAGACCATCAGTCGCTCCCGCATCTCGCTCCAGGCCGCGTCGGCCGCAGCCGCATCAAGCTGACTGAGGATCTGCAGGATCGGGCTGGCCGAGCTGCGAACGAAGGCGAGGTAGTGATCGACCGAGGGCAGGTAGAACACCGCTTCGAGTGTGGTGGTCGCGACGTGATGGAACCCGGCCGAGCTGAAGAGGGAGTCGATGCGGCCTGGCTGGCCCAGGCTGAGCAGGCCACCGGCGGCGAATGGGTCGCGCGCCGCCAGGCCCGCGTGCTTGCACGCCGTAGACATCATGATCGTCAGGCAGGGGTTCTTCTCAGGACGTGAGAACACCATCGTGCAGACGCCCCCGCCGGGCCGCAGCGCGCGATGGATCTCGCGCAACCCGCGCAGCGGATCAGGAAAGAACATCAGCCCGAGCCGGCACACCGCGGCATCAAAGGAGGCCTCGGCCACATCGAGGTCCTCGCCGTCGGCGACCCGGGTTTCGATCTGGGTGAAGCCGGCGCGCATGGCGTTGTCGCGCGCCAGCGCCACGATCGCGGGTGACAGATCGGTGGCAAGTACATGCCCCTGCGCACCCACCAGCTGCGCGATGGTGAGCGTCTGGTCGCCCGAGCCGGCTGCGACGTCGAGGACGCGTGTGCCAGTCCGCACGCCGGCCATGCGGCACATGGCATCGGTCGGCCTGTGCAGCCAGTGCCTGATGTCCGCGGCGTGGGCGTTCCAGCCTGCGGCAGCGGTGTTCCACTGGGCGCGCATACTCGCCTTGAAGGCTTGGCTGCCGTGGATGCGGTCGTCGATCGATGAGTTCATGCGCTGAAGCTTAGGTGGCGGTGCTTCGCGGCGTAAGGCGCAAATCTGCAGGATGGGCCGCAATGACGCATAGCCCGACGGGCTTCGACTGGGACGATCTCAAGCATCTGCTGGCTGTCGCGCGACACGGCAGCACGCTGGCTGCCGGCCGCGCCCTCGGGGTCGACCAGTCGACCGTGCAGCGACGCCTGGTCGAACTGGAGCGGCGCATCGGCCAGTCGCTCGTGCAGCGCCAGCCGACCGGCTACCGCCTGACCGAGTTCGGCCAGGAGATGCTGCCCTTCGCCGAGGCCGTCGAGCGCTCGGTGCAGGCGTTCGAGCGACAGTTGCGCACGCTCGGCACCGAGACCGCCGGCGTGATCCGCGTGACCTGTCCCGAGCCGATCGTGAATCGCATCATGCAGACCGGGCTGCTCGATCGCTTCCACGCCCGGCACCCCGCGCTACACGTGCAATTCGTGATGAGCGACAAGTACATCGACCTCAGCCAGGGCGATGCGGATGTCGCGCTGCGCTCGGGTGACACCGATGACGACGAACTGGTGGGCCGCAAGATCGGCGACTCCGTCTGGGCGGTCTACGCCAGCCGGACCTACATCGAGCGTCATGGTCAGCCTAAGAGCATCGAGGACCTCTCCCTGCACGCGCTGGTCGGCTTCGATGACACGATGGCCAGGCATCGGATCGCCCAATGGCTGATGAAGGTCGCACCGGATGCGCCGTTGGCCGCACGCAGCAGCAGCGTTCTTGGCCTGATCTACTCGGTCAAGGCAGGCATCGGCATCGGGCCCCTGCCGCTTCCCCTCGGCGATGCAGAACCCGATCTCGTGAGGGTGCTAGGGCCCGTGGCCGAGTTGTCGCGGATCTGGCGGCTGCTGACGACACGCGAGTTGCGGCGAACACCGCGCGTGTCCGCGTTCTTCGAATTCATCGTCGAGGAGATCGAGACCCTGCGGCCCATCATCACGGGTTGAGGCCGGCGCACCCTTTACGGCGGCGAGGGTTACGTGGGACCTTGAAACTTGACGGTTGGCCCCGCGGAATGGTGGGGCGCGCTGGATCTCTCGTCGGAGTCTGTGCGTAGCGGATGGGTGCCCGTAGACCGGACAGTCATGTAACCCGCTCTTGGCCGCAGGGGCGCCTCGTCCATCGATTTCATCGCCACATTGCTGACCGCCGGCTCGCACCTTAGACGACTGCTCTGGAGCAGGCAGATCGAACAGTCGAGTGACCGGAC
>CAWGOK010000007.1:0-156414 GCA_963824005.1 uncultured beta proteobacterium | reverse complement strand
ACGCAGAACGTCTACCTGTGCCGCAGACTGCTGTAGACAGGCCATGGCCGCGACACCGCCAGGAGAATTCAGTACGCCGGAATCGTCAACTTTGATGACGGCTCGCCGGCACGGAAATCACATGCATGATCGGCAAAGCTCGACCCTTCAGCGGCGCTCACGGCGACGACTTCGCTGGCACGAAGCGGTCGCTGTAGGAGGCGCCTCACCATCAGCCCGGTGGCGGGCTGACGCCGGGGGTGTAACAAGGTCCACCAGTCGCTGCATGAACTTCAGCGACGGCAGCGCCAGGGGGCGCGAGGACCTTCGCGATTACGGCAGGCTTGGGCAATTGCAGTAACACCGTCGCGCGCAGCTTGGACTTGGGGTGCCAGAGGTGGTGGCAACTGGGAATTGGGGCCGGAGTTGCCGGCCTCGTTGGAACCGGAGTCTCGAGGGGCGCGACCAGCCCTGTCGAGAGCGAAGCTTGTAAACCACATGCCTCCAGTGCACACTGTCCCGGCAGGTGCCCGCCGGCAGGCACCGTGGCTATCCAATCAACACGCCGGAACGAGGAGATCACATGAACTGCAAGTCGCAGCTTTCTACGGTCATCGCTTTTGCCGCCCTCACGCTGGGCAGTGCCGGTGCCTTCGCACAGTCGGGTGCCACTGCCAAGCTGTATTGCCATGCGGTGGGCGCCAGCCCACCCGAAGCGCTCGGTGACCGCGAAGGTCACGCCATCACGGTGGGCGAGATCACCTGCCGCGTCGAAGGGGGTCCACCGATGGCGGCGTGCTCACCGGCACGACGATTTACGAGTGGGACAAGGGCAGCGCGACGATGTTGTCGGGCATCGGTGTGACGCGCAAGCCCGGCGCCACCACTGCCTACCAGCACACCGAGGGCAAGCAATCGCTGGTGATGACCGACGGCAAGGTCACGGGCGCTGCCGGCTCGGGACGTGGTCGCTACACGATGGCCACTGGCGCTGCCGCGGTGAACAACGGCAAGACCTATAGCTACACCTTTAGGACCACCGCCCCGGGGCAATTCATCGTCGAGGTGAAGAACGATCGAGCGGCGTGGTCCTGCGATCATCAGGTTGGTGATTGCAGTCCCGTCCGGCGCTGCCCTGCCGACCCTGCGAAACAAGCGAAACCGGGGCTGATGCGGTTGCGCGGCCGAAGAACTGCAACTGAACCGCCGGCACACGACGATGTCCCCACTCAGCCCAGACATGATTCCATCGCCGCTGCCTTGATCGCTTGCCGCCGCCGGCGAGTTCGACCCCGCGCGCCGTAGCGCGCGGCGCAGGCACAGCGCGCTTTCGCGGTGCATCTTGCCGGTGGAGCCATACGTCCACCCTTGGCGAGGGCGCTCAGCCTTCCGTCGCGCGCTGTCTTGCTGGAGTCCACCTCATGGTGACGGCGTGTTCCGCGAGCGCTACGCAGCCACAGCGACCCCAAACCACGGTGCTCCGAACCGGACGGCCGAGAGCACCCGCTGATGGCCGGGACTGCCAATACGCGGTGTCGGTAGGAAGCCGCCGTTCGCGGAACAGCCATATCGAACGACCGTTTCCGAAGACCCTCGGTGGCGCGGTGCGGGCGCGCGAGACGCTCGCGCTGCGATCACGACGGCGGGTAGTCGGCGTGGACGGGTAGGTCGTCGCCAGCGCATGACCAAGGCGCGCGCGAACCTTGGAAGATGCGCGCCTGCGGCCGGACGGATGGCTCGTCGTCCGGCGATCCGGCGGGAATCATGACCACGTCGCTACCGGTGGCCTGACGCGGCAGGCGGCTACCGCAGACCTCGCAGAAGCTGTTGGTGAAGCGCTGGGCCTCTGGGAGCTTGAATGAACGCAGGTTCTCTTCACCGCTCAGCCAATGAAGCGTGCCGGGCTGAATGAACAGGTTCGACGCGTGCCCCGTGCCCGTTGCCTTGCGGCAGCGCGAGCAGTGGCAGTGGAGAAACCGTCGAGGCTCCCCGGCCACTTCGTAGCGCACCGCTTTGCACAAGCAACTGCCCCGCAGCATGGTAGAGGTCATGGTCAGCTCCCAACGTCAAAGCTGCATGCAGTATGACGCGGTCGAGGTTGGTCGGGAATGGGGATTGGGCATGTCCAGGACCTATCCAATCCTCGCGACGTAGGATCCGTCGTCACGGCCTGCGGCAGTCCCCGCTCAATCGTGTGACAGCTATCGGGATCGACTACGAACGACCCTGAGTTGTCAGCCGACCATTCAAATTCGGATCCGCGAAGCAGTCACCAGCCGGATCCCATCTGAATTCCTATGCGCGCTGTGTCAGTCGATGACCTGATCGGCCTGCAGCAGCAGCGCCTGCGGGATCACGAGGCCGAGGGTTCTGGCCGTCGACAGGTTGATAGCCATTACGTAGCGGCTGGGCTGTTCACCGGCATGTCGCCGGGCTTCGCGCCGCGAAGGATGCGATCGAGCTGTCTTGCGACCTGCCGGTCGAGTTCCACCGCTGTCGTGCCGTAGGCGATGAGGCCACCTTCCTGCGCGTTGGCCGCCGCTGCATAGATGGCCGGCACGCGGGCGCGAGCGGCGCGCTCGATGATCTGCTTGCGGTCGCGTTCGAAGATGGGACTGGTCGCGACCTGCAAGGCTTGGCACTGCGAGCGGGCCAGGGCTTCGAAGGCGGCGTCATAGTCGGGGCTGCTGGGTGTCGTACCGACGATCTCCAGCGTCAGCCCCGACTTTCGGGCGACCTCACGCACTGCCGTTCTCTCCTGTTCGAAGATCTGTGGGCTGTGGACCAGCACGGCGATCTTCGTCGCCCTGGGCACGACCTGCCGCAGCAAGTCCAGCCGCTTCGCGTCGAGCTCCGACACCAGCATGTCGACGCCGGTGACGTTGCCACCAGGCCGGGCGTAGCTGGCGATCACTGCGGACTCGACCAGGTCGGGCCCGCCCCACCAGGCCATGACGATCGGGATCTCGCTCGTGGCTTGCACGGCCGCGCGGATCGCGATCGGCGCCACGGCGACGATGACGTCGACCCTGGCCGCGACGAGTTCCTTCGCCAGTTCAGGCGACCGCTCGCGCTGGCCCTGGTTGTTGCGGGTTTCGAAGCTGATGTTCCGGCCTTCAACCCAGCCCAGGTCGCGCAAGGCCGCGCTGAACGTCGGCCGCACGCCGGCGGTGTCACTGAGCCAGCCGATGCGGCGAACCCGCTCCGCGGGTTGCGCCAAGGTGAAGCGCGGCACGATCAGCGCTCCCGCCGTCAATGCGACACCGCCGACGAGCACCGAACGCCGGCGCACGCCAAGCCGGCGGGATTGCAGGCAGCGCTTGTTCATGCCGTACCCGCGATCATTCGATCACCTGATCCGCCTGCAGCAGCAACGCCTGCGGGATCACGAGTCCGAGGGCGCGCGCTGTCGCCAGGTTAACTACCAGTTCGTAGCGGCTGGGTTGTTCGACCGGCAGCTCGCCCGGCTTGGCCCCGCGCAGGATCTTGTCGATCTGCCTTGCGACTTGGCGGTCGAGGTCCAGCGCCGTCGTTCCGTACGACATGAGACCGCCTTCGCGTGCATTCCACGCTGCGGCGTAGATCGCGGGCACACGGGCGCGGGCGGCGCGTTCGATGATCAATTTGCGGTCGCGGGCGAAGGCGGGGCTGCCCATGACCAGCAGGGCCTGGCACTGCGTCCGAACGATGGTTTCGAAGGCGCCGTCATAGGCCGAGGCACTGTCTCCGGTGTCGGCCATCTCCAGTGTCAGCCCCGCCTTCCTGGCCACTTCGCGCACCGCGGGCATCTGTGGCTCGAACATCTGCCGACCGTGGATGAGCACGGCGATCTTCGTTGCCTTGGGCACGGCCTGGTGCAGCACGTCTAGCCGCTTTGCGTCCAGTGCCGACAGCAGCATGTCCACGCCCGTGACATTGCCACCCGGCCGCGCGTAGCTCGCGATGACGCCGGCTTCGACCAGATCGGGGCCACCCCACCAAGCCATGACGATCGGGATTTCGCTCGTCGCCTGCATGGCCGTGCGGATCGCCCCCGGCGCCACGGCGATGATGATCTCGACCTTGGCAGCGACGAGATCATTTGCCATTGGCGCATACCGCCCACGCTGGCGCTCGGCGTTGTGGGTCTCGAAGCTGATGTTCCGGCCTTCGATCCAGCCCAGTTCACGCAAGGCGTCGCTCAAGGTCGGCCGCACGTTCTCCGTGCCGCTGAGCCAGCCGACACGGCGCATGCGCTCGGCGGGTTGCGCCAGGGAGGTGCGTGGTGCCATCAGCGCTCCTGCCGTCAGCGCAGCGCCGCCCGCGAGGAGCGACCGTCGATTGACCTCTCGCCCACAGGACCGCCGTTCCGCCCCGCACTGTGTTTTCATGGTGCGCTCCCCCGTCCAGCGACTGGACGCGCGAGTATGCGCCGCAGCGGGAGTTCAGGCTCGCAAGGCCTCGCTCGCCGCCTGCACCGTGGCGGCGATGTCCTCGGCACTGTGCGCGGCGCTGACGAAGCCGGCTTCGTACAGCGCTGGCTCTCGACCAACGCCCGCCCCTCGATGACTTCCACAGCGCAACTCGCAAAAGTTGCCGCGAATGGACGCTTGGGAAATATCGCTGCTCGATGCCGGCCAAGGGTCACCCGTCTCATGGGGCTGGGCGCTTCGCCGCCCACCCGGCGCCGGCATGGTCTGCGCGATCGGGGTTGACCATAGGAGCAGTAGAACGAACTTCTGCACGAATGGAGCGCTCCAAACCTGTCGCTCGCCAACGTCGGCTCCTGGCTGGCATCACGAAATTGAATGACAAGTTTCAGGCGTCGAGTTGGGCGAATCGGCTGTCAAGCCGCGACCCACACCCGCCGCTCAGGGTGGCGAATTGATGGCCGTAAAGAAGCAGTCGCCCACGATTACTTGCCGTGAGCGTACGCGCGTCGACAGAGTCGGGACTCGAGTCTCCGCGGTCACCGATGAATCGGTCGATCCGGCTGCTCGAATCGTCTTCCGTGGGCTCAGATCGCGTCGCTGGCACTGGCGAGCAGAAAGTCGTGCGTTCGAATCGACGGCACGCGCCACACCGACGACCACGTCACTTCGCTCACGTTGCCGACGGCATCGGCCGCGTCGAGCGCTGCCAGCACCGATTGATTGATGCGGAAGTTCTTGATGGGCTGCGTCACCACCCCGTCTTCGATCAAGAACGTGCCATCGCGGGTCAGCGCGGTAATGCTCAAGGTCTTCGCATCGATCAAGTTCGAGTACCAGAACCGCGTGATGAGCACGCCGCGCTTGATGCCCTTCAACAACGCGTCGGGCGCCGTGTCGCCCGCGGCGAGTTCATAGCCGTCGTACGCCCCGGTCGGCGCAACCCCCTGCTTCTTTGCCCAGTACCGGCCGACTGTCAACTCCTTGAGCACGCCCTTGTCGATCCACGTGCGCGGCGCGAGCGCTGAACCCTCGGCATCGAAGGGGAACATCGGCATGCTGCGCGGGTCGCTTTTGAGCGTGAAGCGTTCATCGACGACGCGCGTGCCGACCTTGCCCACGAATGCCGAGCGGCCCTCGTCGACGCTTCGGCGATCGAGTGCGGTCGTCAAGTACCACAGCAGGTCGGCGGTAGCGGCAGCCTCGAGCACCACGGTGTAGCGCCCGGGCTCGATCGCCTTCGGCTTGGCGGACCTCAGGGCCTTCTGAGCGGCGATTCGTCCGACCTTCGCGAAGTCGAGCTCTGCGCGATTGCGCGTGCCCACAGCGTTCCAGCCGGATCCCGTACCGTCCTTCGTGCGCGCGGTCACCGAGAACGACGAGTCGGTGTACGGCGCGCTGACCTCGAGTCCGGCGCTTGACACACGGGCGATCACCCCGTCGTGCACTTCGACGTACCCGGCAGTTTGCAGATCGGCCGAGCGCGAGGGTTCGAGTGCCGCCGCGATGCCTTGCGCGCGTGCCCTCGCGTCCAGGCGCGCCATCGCCGGGTCATGCAAGGCGTTGGGCGTCACCTTCATCGCGCCCAGCACCGGCATCGTTTCTGGGAGCTCGGGTGAGAGCTTCGCGTTGGCGATGGTGCGCTGCACCAGCTTGTCGAGGGACGCCTGGTCGAGCTGGTTGGTGGTGACGGTGGCCGAGCGCAGCCCGAGCTGAACCGTGATGCTCACCGACCAGTCGTCACCGTCGCCCGAGGTGGTGATTTCGTTGCGAGCGAAGCGCGTGTGCGTGCGATGGTCGTACGCGGCGCTCACCAGCACCTCGGCCTTGGGTTCGTGTTTCGGCCACGAGTGCCAACACCCGCTTGCCCGCCTGCACTGGCGTCTCGGTGGCCATGGTCAGAGCTTCTTCTCTTTGGTGTTGAGGATCGACACACCACGGAAGCGCGCCGACGGGCAGCCGTGGCTGACGCCGTTCGACTGTTCCGGCTCCCCCTTGCCGTCGTTGAACGCCGAGCCGAGCTGCCAGGTCGACGCGCCGCCCAGGAGATCGCAGCTCTTCCAGAACGTCGGGCTGTTCGACTGGTAGCCGACGTCCTTCAGCGGGCCGACGATCTTGCCGTTCTTCACCTCGTGGAAGGTCTGCCCGGTGAACTGGAAGTTGTAGCGCTGGTGATCGATCGACCAGCTCCCCGCGCCGCGAATGTAGATGCCGTCTTCGGTGGCCTTGATCAGATCCTCGGTCGACAGGTCCTGGTCGCCGGCCTGCAGCGAGACGTTGGGCATGCGTTGGAAGGGCACCGAGCCGTGATCCATCGCGTAGCTGCAGCCGCGCGAGGCCTTCTCACCGATCCACCCGGCCTGCTCGCGCGTCGTCTGGTAAGCGACGAACCTGCCCTTCTCGACGAGGTTCCACTTCTGGGTACGCACGCCGTCGTCGTCGTAGCCGACCGTCGCCAGAGCGCCCGGCGTGGTCTTGTCGGCAAACAGGGTGACGATCGGCGAGGCGTACAGGGTGCCGAGCGTGTCGGGCGTCGCGAATGAGGTCCCAGCGTAATTCGCCTCGTAGCCCAGTGCCCGATCGAGCTCGGTGGGGTGCCCGACCGACTCGTGGATGGTGAGCCACAGGTTGGTCGGATCGAGAATCAGATCGCGCGTGCCCGGCTTCACCGCCGGCGCGTTGAGCTTCTCGACCGATTCCTCGCCGACTCGCGTGGCCGCCTCGAGGAAGCCGCTCTTCTCGAGGTATTCCCACCCGATCTGCAGGCCCGCGCCGTCCCAGGCGCGCGATTGAAAGTCGCCGCTCGTGGCGTGCACCGCGGTGGCTTCGTACCCAGGGCCGATGCGGGTCTGGCTCTGTTCGATGAGGGCCCCGTCGGTCGACGCGAACAACTTCCACTCCAGGTGCGTGCTGATCCATCCGCGAGTGAAGCTCACGCCCTTCACCTTGCGCAGTCGCTCGCTGACTGCGAGCAGGAGCTCGGCCTTGTCGGCGACCGGGATCTTGAACGGGTCCTTCTCGAGCGCGGTCTGCCACACGTCGACGTGGGCGGGGTTCGGCGCGAGTTCGACCTTCCTGGTGCCGACGGCGGCGTTGGCCTTCGCGAGCGAGGTGGCGAGCTCGGCGAGCTTCTTCATCTCGCGCACGTCGACGTTGGGCGTCGACGCGAAGCCCCACGCGCCGTTGACGAGCACGCGCAGACCGACACCGAAGCGCTCGGAATCGTCGATCCCATCGACATGATCGTCGCGCGTCTTCACCGTCTCCTCGCGACGTCGGTGAATGCGCACGTCGGCGTAGCTCGCGCCGCGCCGCTTCGATTCCTCGAGTGCGGCGTCGAGGACGGACAGGTACGTGGCGTCGGCGACGAGTCCGCGCGCCTGCGCCAACGTCGGGGTGAGCCCCAGGGCGGTCCCTGCCAGCAACAACTCACGGCGCGAGATCATGAAGCCTCGGTTTCAGAGACCCGATCGGACGAAGTCTACGGCCGGGAGAAAGTTGTTGCAGCGCACGTACGCCTGCTCGCCGAAGCGGTCATTGCCTGGTGGATGATCTTCTCGATTGCCGGCGTCTCCAGGATAGCGGCAAAGATGTTGAGCCTCCGGGGAGCCATTGGCGAGGGCGAAGTCGCGGCCGGCTGAATCAGCGCCGCCAGCCGCTGCATGAACTCCAACCAGAGGCTATACAGGAGTCCGAGAGCGTTGCTTCATGCGGCTTCGATCCAAGCCTGGGTCAGGTCGACCACCGTGCGCTGCGCGTGGCTGCCGCCAAGGCGCACCGCCTCGGCGTGGCAAGCCGCAACTCGTTCTCCGTGCCGCCGCCGTGTCGCCCGCCATTAGTGCCGCCAGTGCCGCGTTCCAATGCAGTGCGACGGGGGCCGCAGGATGGCCCTTTTCGGCGATCGCCTGCAGACGTACCGGCTCGCGTCCAACCCGGCCTGGTCGCCTTGCCCGCGGCCAGCATGGCCAGGTGCAATTCGGCGAACACGTTGCCGCCTTTGCGAAAGTACCGCTCGCGTAGGCGGCCGCCTGCCGTACCAAGGCAGGTCCTGGGGCCGAGCAGGTGCAGCCGCCACGGCAGGGCGCCGGCATCGGTCATGCCCACCAGCGGCGGCGCTACATCGAGTCGGCGTAGCACCTGTGCGGTGGCGCGCGAGCGCTGCGTCAACGCGACCGAGCGCGATCTCGACAGCGCGGCGTGCCACTGCAGATGGCCGCACAGCAGCGCATCTTCGGGGTAGCTCGGGCAGCCAGGCGTCGATGAAAGCCAGTCCCGCGGCCGCATCGTCGCGCTCGAACAGGCCGTGCATCACGACGTGCGCGATGTTGCCGTTGGCGCGGCGCAGCGCGAGGCTGCGCTCGGCGTGCGCCATACCCTCGTCGAGTTCGCCGGCTTCGATGCAGGTCCAGCCCAGGTGCGACAGCATCCACGCATGGTCTGCCGGGTAGTGTGGGCGAGGCGGCGCATGAAGGCCAGGCGCGCGGCGTCATGGTCGTCGCGGCCCGAAAACGCGAACAGTCCGAAGGCGCCGAGCAGCGTCGAGGCCAGCAGCGCGTCGGTGGGCCAGCGCGCCATGTGCGCGAGCGCGGCATCGAAGGCCAACGCCGACTTGCCGCCCACGAGCAGCGCGATCGCCACCACATGCGACTGCTCGCGCTCGCTGGCCTGCGGCGCGTGACGTTGCGCAAGCTCGATCGCCGGACCGACGTCGGCGCGGCGCAGGTACACCGCCGCGTCCAAGGCACGCAGCGCATGCGCGAGCGCGAACGCCGGGTCGTATTGCACTCGCCTCTTGTGCGGCGTCGCGCGCGCCAGGCCAGGCGTGCAGGTAGGCGTCGACTCCACGCCGGTACGCCTCGGCGGCCGCCTCAGAGGTGCAGCAAAGCGACAGTTCGAGATCGTCCTGATACGAAGGCACCTTTAGTCCCTCCTACATGACGGCATTGCAGCATAGGGGGTTCAAACGCCCACCGCAAGGGACCTCAGCCTATGCACGCGATGACTGCTTCGAACTTCTGGCTGGATTGCGAGTGACGGCTTTCGGACCTACCGCCTGGTCAAGCGAATGGCCGTTGTGGGCCGGGCAGTTTCAAGCTGAAGCCCGCACTCATCGCCCTGCAGCTGTCATCAGATTTAATGACGTCGAACTGTTGACAGTTGCAAAGTTGAACAAGGCGCGCCCATTGGCTCAAGTTGCCAATTCCGGAGCTTGATTTCCACATCACATTCAGGAGTCCGCTATGTCGCAATGCGTCGCGCAATACGTCGTCAAGCCCAATCCTGGAGCCGACATGGGCAAGATCATGGCCCAAGTCAAAGTGGCCGCCGGCATTTGGAAGCGTCACGGGGCAGACGTTTCATTTTGGGTTGTGTCGATGGGTGAAGCAGGCAATCTTGTTGTCGCCTGTCGCTTCGACAGCGTCCAGGCCTACGGCAAGACTCTCGATGCTGTGACCGCTGACCCGGCATTCGCAGCGTGGCAGGCAGAGTCTGCAACGTCCGGACTGACATCGTGGGTGCGAAGCAACTTGGCTCGCGCCATCCCGCTGGACTGAACAATTCCTCAACCCCCGGTTCATGCGCTCAGTGCCCGGGCAGGTGCTGGTCGGCGACGACACCGTGGCCCACCAATCGATACGCCGTGACGAGGAGATCACATGATCCGCAGACCGCAGCTTTCCGCCGTCATCGCCATTGCCGCGCTTGCGCTCGGCAGTGCCGACGTCTTCGCGCAGTCGGGGGCCACCGCCAGGCTGTACTGCCATGCGGTGGGCGCCAGCACGCCCGAGCCACTCGGCGACCGTGAAGGCCACGCTATCGCAGTGGGCGAGATCACCTGCCGCGTTGAAGGCGGTGCCACCGACGGCGGCGTTCTCACTGGCACCACGATCTACGAATGGGACAAAGGCGTTGCCACGATGCTGTCTGGCATTGGCGTGACGCGCAAGCCCGGCGCGACGACCGCGTACCAACACACCGAGGGCAAGCAGACGCTGGTGATGACTGACGGCAAAGTCACAGGTGCCACCGGCTCGGGCCGTGGACGCTACACGTTAGCCACCGGCGCTGCCGCGGCCAACAACGGTAAGACCTATAGCTACACGTTCAGGACCACCGCGCCGGGTCAGTTCATCGTCGATGTGAAGAACGATTGATGTGAGCTCCCGGTCGAACGCATGAGTATGCGTTGACGCATATTGGCGAAAGCGGCCGGTCACCTTCAGGCAGTTTCCAGGCGCCACCGTCCAGACGAACCGGGTTGACTCGGCCAGCGGCCTCCTCGAAACCCGCTGCAGTCACTGCGCTGCAGCACGGTGCGCTGGCCGGACAAAGGGGAGGCAACATGGCGGGGAACCATAGTCTGCGGGCGGCGCTCGCGTTGGTTGTTCTGCTTTGCGGTTGCGCGACAAATCGCCGCCCGAACGTGGTCTTTCCAGTGCAGGCCTGGCGCGCATCGACAAAGCGATCAGCGCCGATGTCGATCGCGGCCGCATTCAGGCGTGGTAATGATGGTGCAACGTGTCGGCAGGCTGGTCTACAGCAAGACTATCGGCAAGCAGGACCCGGCGAGCGGTGCGCCGATGCAAGAGGATTCGAACTTCCGCATCAACCGATGACCAAGCCGATTGTCTCGGTCGGTCTGATACGACGCCGGTGGAAGAAGGCAGGGTGACACTGTCCGATCCGGTGGCGAAATACATCCCCGAACTGAAGGACCTCAAGGTCGGGCGCGGAGAAGGACGGCAAGCTCGAATTTGTCGCGGCCCAGCGCCAGCCGACCATCCACGACCTGCTGCGCCACACCTCCGGCTTCACCTACGGAGTGTTCGGGAAGTCGATGGTGAAGGACCTCTACACCAGGGCCGGCGTCGACTCGGACGAACACAGCAACGCCGACTGGTGGCCAAACTCGCCACGGTTCCGCTCGATGCACCAGCCGGGCACGACCTGGGAGTACGGGCGTTCCACCGACGTGCTCGGGCACGTGATCGAGCGGGCCACCGGACAGCCGCTCGACGCCCTACTCGCAGGTGCGCCTCCTGGGACCGCTCGGCATGAGGAGACCGGCTCTTCGCGAAACCCGCGAAAGCAGTACGCAGCCGCCAGTATTGCCGAGGCATTCGCCACGGACCCGGATTCGAAGGCCAATATCAAGCTGCTCAACGTGCGGCAAAAGCCGAATATCTTGCCGGCGGCCGAGGGGCTGGTTTCGAACCGCTGCGGATTACATGCGCTTCGCGCAGATGCTGCTCAACGGCGGCGAGCTGGGAGGGGTGAGGATACTTTGACGCAAGACGGTGGACTTCATGGCGAGCGACCATCTCGGGGCGACCGCGACCGGGCCCTGGCTATGGCTTCGGGCTCGGCTTCGCGGTGCGGCTGGTGAATGGGCTGTCGGCCGTCAACGGCAACACGGGCGACTACAACTGGGCCGGATACGGCGGCACCTACTTCTGGATCGATCCAAAGGAGCGGCTGGTCGCCGTGTGGATGATGCAAGCGCCGAACCAGCGCAACTACTATCGCGAAGCTCTACCGGAACATGGTCTACGGCGCGCTGGATTGATCTTGCGGCTGCGCAGGTCGGTCTCGACGACTTTCCCCGCTGCTTTGAACGGCGGGTCTACGGCTTCGAGATTGAGTTGACATGGGTACGCCGTCGACCCTAATACGACATTCGAGGTCGGGAGTTCGCCGCCGCGAAGCCGCCGGTCAGATCCTCCGGTTCTTCGCAGCGACCTACTGAACGGCTGACACGACCTACGTCAGGACGCCCGGTCATCTCAGGGCCAAGGATTGCCCAGACCACTTTCCATCACGGCCCGAGCGTATTTGGAAGTCGTTGCGCTTCGGGAAGCGGATGGGAGTCCGCTCAGGTGCGTGGCAGTTTCGGCAATGATCGCGTATTGCCTGCCGAGAGTCGGGCTCCTTATGCGCTGGCTGAGCGCGAACACGGTTGGGATGCGATGAACTGGATCGAAATTGCCTGGATCGCGATGTCGGCGGCGAGCCTGACGCTCGGCATCATTCATCTCTTCGTCTGGGTCAAGTACCGGTCGCAGCTGGCGCATCTGCTGTTCTTCGCGCTCGCGGCCTCGGCCACGGCCTTCGGCGTCTTCGAGCTGGCGATGATGCACGCCCCGTCGGCTGCCGCCTATGCCACCACGCTGCGCTGGGCGCACGTGCCGCTGGCCATGGTGGTGCTGTCCATCGTCTGGTTCGTGCACTTCCATTTCGATGCCGGCAGGCTCTGGCTGGCCTGGGCGGCCTGCGGCTTGCGCCTGCTTGGTCTGGCGCTCAACTTCATGCACCGGCGTGAACATCAACTTCAGCGAGGTGACTTCGCTGGACCGGTTGGTACTGTGGGGCGATGCCGTCGTGGTGGGCCCGGTCGGCATCGCCAACCCCTGGGCGATCGTGCCGCAGATCGGCAACCTGCTGCTCATCGCCTTCGTCATCGACGCCTCCATCACGCTGTGGCGCCGCGGCGGCGTCGATGCGCGCCGGCGGGCGGTCGTCGTCGGTGGCGGCGTCGTCGTCTGCATCGTCGCCGTGGCCGGCTTCGCCGCGCTGATCACGCTGGGCTGGGTGCACGCGCCGACGATCGTCATGCCCGGCGTGTTCCTGATCGTGCTGGCCATGGGCTACGAACTCGGCTGGGACCTGATCGCGGCGGCACAGCTGGCGGAGCGCCTGCGCGCCAGCGAGATGCGCTTCCGCGCGGTCGTCGAAGCCGTGCCGAGTGCGATCCTGCTGGTCGACGACAAGGGGCTCATCGCGCTGGCCAACGCGCAGGCCGAAGCCATGTTCGGCTACCCGCGCGCGCAGCTGCTGTCCATGCCCGTCGACCGGCTCGTTCCGGAGCGCTTCCGTGGCGCGCACGCCGGCCTGCGCAGCCGCTATGCCGAGCAGCCGCGCACGCGCGCCATGGGCGCCGGCCGCGAGCTGTTTGCCCGCCGCCAGGACGGCAGCGAGTTTCCTGTGGAGATCGCGCTCAGTCCGATGACCACCGCCGATGGCTTGTTCGTGCTGGCGTCGGTGATCGACATCAGCGCGCGCAAGGCGCTGGAACAGGCCACGGCGCGCCAGCGCGACGAGCTGGCCCACCTGTCGCGGGTGGCGATGCTGGGCGAGTTGTCCGGATCACTGGCGCACGAGCTGAACCAGCCGCTGACGGCCATCCTGAGCAACGCGCAGGCGGCGCAGCGCTTCCTGGCGCAGAGCCCGCCGCGCGTCGACCAGATCGACGAGATCCTGTCCGACATCGTGAAGAGCGATCACCGTGCGCGCGCGGTGATCCAGCGCCTGCGTTCCATGCTGCGCAAGGAAGAAGCGCAGCATCAGCGCTCGACCTCAACGACGTGGTCGAGGAATCGCTGCGCCTGATGCGCAGCGACCTGCTCAACCGCGACGTCACGCTCGGCACCGACGCTGGCGAGCTGCGCTGCCGGCCGTCAGCGGCGACCGCAACCAGCTGCAGCAGGTGCTGCTCAACCTGCTGATGAACGCCTGCGACGCCATGGACGCGCAGGCGACGGATCGCCGGCTGCGCGTCAGCACGCGCTTGAACGCGTCGGGCCATGTGGAGATCGAGGTCAGCGACCGCGGCACCGGCATCGCGCCGGCGGACCTGGAGCGCATCTTCGAACCCTTCGTCACCAGCCAAGGCCAAGGGCATGGGCCTGGGCCTGGCCATCTGCCGTTCGATCGTCGATGCCCATGGCGGCCGGCTGTGGGCCACCAACAATGCGGACGTCGGTGCCACACTGCACTGCGAACTGCCGGCCGTGCCCCATTGAGCCGATGGAAGACCCGGTATCCACCGTCTACCTGGTCGACGACGACCCCGACCTGCTGAAGGCGCTGCAGCGGCTGCTGCAGTCGGCCGGCCTGCAGTCGCGCGGCCTTCGCCTCGGCGCAGGCAGTTTCTGCAGGGCCACGACCGCCACGCGCCGGGCTGCCTGGTGCTGGACCTGTCGATGCCGGGCTTGAACGGGCTGCAATTGCAGCGCGAGCTGGAGCAACAGGGCAGCGCGCTGCCGATCGTCTTTCTCAGCGGCCGCGGCGACATCGCCGCCACCGTGCAGGCCATGAAGCACGGCGCGACCGACTTCCTCACCAAGCCGGTGGACGACACCGAGCTGCTGGCGGCCATCCAGGAGGCCCTGGCCACCGACCGACAGCGGCGTCGCGGCCATGCGCGAGCGCGAACGCATCGCCGCATGCCTGGCCGCGCTGACCGAGCGCGAGCGCCAGGTGCTGGAGCAGGTGGTGGCCGGACGCCTGAACAAGCAGATCGCCGCCGAACTGGGCACGGTCGAGAAGACCATCAAGTTCCACCGCGCCAACCTGATGCGCAAGATGGGCGTGCGCTCGGTCGCCGACCTGGTCAAGCTGGCCGAACGCGCGGGCATCGGCGCACCGCCGAGCGCTGAGCGCAAGCCGGCGCGGAACCTGGACCAAGGTCCAGTAGGCGCCGGCGCTCGCGCTGGTTAGCCTGCAGCCACGATGGGTAGGGACGCAACGCTGCTGGCCGTGGTGGACGACGACGACGACGTGCGCGTCGCCCTGCTGCGGCTGGTCAGTTCTGCCGGCTTCGCGGTCGAGACCTACGCCTCGGGCGCGGAATTCCTGCGCTCGGTGGACGACCACGAACCGGACTGTGTGGTGCTGGACCTGCACATGCCGCAGATGAGCGGCTTCGACGTGCAGGGTGCGCTGGCCTTGGCGCATGCCGGCGTGCCGGTGGTGGTCATCACCGGGCACGACACACCCGAATCGCGCGCGCGTGCCCTGAGGCTGGGCGCGAAGGCCTACCTGTGCAAGCCGGTCGATGACGACGCGCTGCTGTCGGCGATCGACGCCGCCATCGATCGTGCGCGTCTGGACATTGAGCGAGGCGCGATGGGTCTTGTCGAAGAGCGAGTGAAACAGGAGCGACGCCATGCGCATGAACAAGTCTCTGGCCGCGATGGCGGCGTTGCTGTGGCTGGCTTCGACGCCGGTCGCGGCGCAGGTCTTCTCGTGGGACCCGCTGAAGGATGTTCAGGAGGTGCTGCCCGAGGGCACGCCCAGCGAAAGCAAGATCATCCAGGCCCGGCACCAGGTTCGCGAGATGACGCAGGACGCGCTGGCCTCGCTGTACGAGATCAACCCCGGCAGCCGCCGCGCCATCGAGCGCTCGGCCGGTTACGCGGTGTTCAGCACCTTCGGCGTCAAGCTCTTCTTTGCCGGCGGCACCACCGGCAAGGGCATGGTGATCAACCGCCGCACCAGCCGGCAGACCTTCATGAAGATGGTTCAGCTGCAGGGGGGTCTGGGCTTCGGCCTGAACCAGAACCGCCTGATCTTCGTCTTCACCAACGAACAGGCGCTGCGCAACTTCATCGACCAGGGCTGGGAGTTCGGAGCCCAGGCCAACCTGTCGGCCATGGCGCAGGGCCAGGGCGCCATGTTCAGCGGCGCGGCCGCGGTGTCGCCGGGCGTCTACCTGTACCAGCTGACGCAGACCGGGCTGGCCGCGACCCTGACCGTCGGCGGCACGAAGTTCTTCAAGGATGGCGACCTGAACTGAGGTCGTCGCCACCCGATTCGCCAAGAAGCATGTCGACCCTGCAGTTCGGCAAGAAGCACATCCCATAATCGCTGCAGAGTCGCCAGACCCGTATCCAGTGGGAGCCATCGTCATGAGTTCACGCCCTGCCGTCGCCGCCGCAGCGATCATCGCGCTGGCCACGCTCGCCGCCTGCCAGAAGAAGGAGCCCGAGCCACCCGCGCCGGCCAAGCCTGCGGCGGATGCGGCCTCCGCCGCCGCTGTGGCCCCCGCCACGGCGGCAGCGTCCGCAGCGTCGGAGCCGGCTGCGGCACCGGCCGCTGCGGCGCAACCGAACCCGGAGCGCAACGCCTACTTCGGCGAGACGCACCTGCACACCAGCTGGTCGGTCGATGCCTGGGTGATGGGCAACCGCATCACCGGCCCGGCCGACGCCTACAAGTACGCGCAGGGCGAGACCATCAAGCACCCGATGGGCTTCGACATCAAGATCGACACCCCGCTCGACTTCATGGGCGTGACCGACCACTCGGAGTACGTCGGCGTCACCAAGCAGGCCAACACGCCGGGGTCCTACGTGAGCACGCTGCCCGCGGCGCAGCCGATGATCATGAAGGACCCGACCAGCCAGGACGAGCAGAACCGGGTCTTCTCCTACCTGCTCAAGCTCAACTCGGGCGCGCCGGTGAAGGCGCTGATGGACCCGAAGATCACGGCCACCGTGTGGAAGGAGAACGTGCAGATCGCCGACGAGCAGAACAAGCCCGGCCAGTTCACCGCGTTCTGCTCCTACGAGTGGACCTCGATGCCGGACAACCGCAACATGCACCGCAACGTCTTCTTCCGCGACTGCGCCAAGGTGCCGGACTATCCCTTCAGCTCGCTCGAGTCCACGCGCCCCACCGACCTGTGGAACTGGATGGACGCGCAGCGCAAGGCGGGCAACGAGCTGCTCGCCATCTCGCACAACGCCAACGTCAGCGACGGCTGGATGTTCCCGGTCGACGTCGACAACACCACCGGGCGGCCGATCGACGCCGCCTGGGCGGCCGCACGCGACCGCAACGAGCGCCTCACCGAGATCAAGCAGGGCAAGGGCCAGTCGGAAACCCACCCCCTCCTGTCGCCCAACGACGAGTTCGCCAACTACGAGCTGTTCCAGGCCCTTCTCGGCCTGCCGGCCGACGTCGGCCGCATCGACCGCATCACGGGCAGCTTCGTGCGCCAGGCGCTACAAGGACGGCCTCACGATGCAGGACACACGCGGCTACAACCCGTACAAGTTCGGCATGGCCGGCGGCTCCGACTCGCACAACAGCGCCAGCCCGTACCGCCAGGACAACTTCTTCGGCCTGCATGCCGATGCCGACGGCACGGTCGAGCGGCGCTTTGCCGGCGTGCTGATCGGCGGCACGATGGACGTGCGGCTGGAGAACCCCGGCGGCCTGACCGGCGTGTGGGCCGAGGAGAACACGCGCGCGTCGATCTGGGACGCGATGTACCGCAAGGAGACCTTCGGCGTCAGCGGCCCGCGCATCAAGGTGCGCCTGTTCGGCGGCTGGGGCTACGACAAGGACATCGTCAACGCGCGCGACTGGATCAAGCAGTCCTATGCGGGCGGCGTGCCGATGGGCGCCGACTTGGGCCCGCTGCCCACGGGCGGCAAGGGCACGGCGCCGAAGTTCGTCGTCTGGGCGGTGAAGGACCCGACTTCGGGCAATCTCGATCGCATCCAGGTGGTCAAGGGCTGGACGCAGAACGGCCAGAGCTTCGAGAAGGTCTTCGACGTGGTCTGGGCGGGCGACCGCAAGCCCGACAAGTGGTCCGGCCGCGTGCCGGCCATCCGCAGCACGGTGGATCTGGACAAGGCCACCTACAGCAACGACGTCGGCGCCGCGGAACTGAAGACGGTGTGGTCCGACCCGGAATTCGACGCCAGCCTGCACGCCTTCTACTACCTGCGCGTGCTGGAGATCCCGACGCCGCGCTGGACGCTGATCCAGGCGGTGAAGGCCGGGCTGCCCCCGCCCGACGTGGTGCCGCTCACCGGGCAGGAGCGCGCCTGGACCACGCCGATCTGGTACACGCCGTCGGCCGAATCGCGCAAGGCGGCTGCGCCGGGCACGACCGTCACCGATCTCAAGGCGAAGGGCATCAATGCGCTGAACGACGCGCAGTTGAAGGCGCTGCTCGTCGGCAAGGCCATCTGGCTGCGCAACAACGTGACCGGCGAGCAGTTCTTCCAGCCGTTCACGGCCGAAGGGCAGACGACCGTGCTGCGCGTCGGAACGGGCGCCGTCTTCCCGAGCGCGTTCGGCAACGTCGAGCGCGGCAGCTACGAGGGCACCACCACCGCCTACCGCATCGACGGCGGCCGGCTCGTCATCCCGGTGGCGCAGGACCCGTACTCGTTCACCTTCTACAAGGTCGGCGACACCTACTATCGCCGCGCGCAGCAACGAGTTCGGCTATGCCAACTACGAGATCGTGCCGGCGCCGCAGATCGCCGCCAACCCGCTGACGGCGCTGTCCAACCAGTTCTCGCTCGAGCTCAAGCTGACCGAAGAGCAGAAGAAGCAGATCGTGCCGATCCTGCAGGCCGAGCTCAAGCAGCTCGGTGCGTTGAAGACGGACACCAAGCTCAGCGGCGTGCAGAAGGTGGAGGCCTTGCGCAAGCTCGGCGTGTCCTTCGACGAGCAGATCTCGCCGCTGCTCAACGCGGATCAGCAGCAGAGGTTCCAGGAACTGCGTGTGCAGATGCGGCGGCGCATCCTCGAGGAGGCGGCCAGCCAGGGCGTGCAGAAGGCGAAAGTGGCCGTCGAAGCGTGGTTCGCCAACACGAAGAAGTAGCCGTGCAGGCTGGACCGCGAGCCGCAGGCCCCCCGGCCAGCCGGGGGCGGCGTTCGACACGCGCTTGGCTCGCCGTGGCGCTGCTGTGCGTGGGTACCGCGGCCGCGGCCTGCCCCATCTGTCTGGGTGCCGGCCAGTCGACCGTGGCCCAGCAGCTGGCCGCGGCGCCGCAGGCGGTGCTGGCGCTGCCGACCGCCGATGCGGGCCAGTTCCGTGTCGTCGAGGTCCTCCGCGGCGAAAGGCCTTCGACGCGCACGATCGAAGGCGGCTACCCGCGCTCCGCTTCCACGGTAGCCAGCGCGCTGCCCAAGGGTGAGGCCCTGCTGCTCATCCGCGAAGACCCGCTGCCCGGCTGGGTGGTGCTCGGTGCGATCGGCACCGATCAGGCGGGGTGGCTGCGCCAGCTGGCCGTGGGCCAGCGCGTCGACGACGCTGAGCGCACCGCAGTGGCGCGAATCGTGTTGCGCTGGTCGTGCCGCGGCTCGAAAGTCCCCAGCCCCTGGTGGCGAAGATCGCGCACGGCGAACTCTCCGCCGCACCGTACGCGGCGATGCGCTCATCCAAGCCGAGCCTCGACGCACGCAAGCTGCGCGCTTGGCTGGCCGATCCGCAGCTCATCGCACGGCGCCGGGTGTACATGCTGCTGTTGGGAATTGCCGGCGACAAACATGACGCCGCCGCGCTGGAGCAGCACCTGGATGCGGACCGGCGAGCGGGCGATGCGACCGACCTGGCGCCGATGTTGACCGCGCTGCTCGAGTTGCGCGGCCCGGCTCGCATGGACTGGGTCGAGGAGAAGTACCTGCGCGACCGCGGGCGCTCCGCGCCGGAGGTCGAGGCCGCGCTGCTGGCGCTGTCGGTACAGGGCCACACCAACGCCGTCATCCCGCGCGAGCGCGTGATCCAGGCGTACCGGGTGTACATGAAGGCGCACCCGGAAAACGCCGGTGCCGTCGCACCGGACCTTGCCGCCTGGCAGTATTGGAACGCGGTGCCGGAGTACCAGGCGCTGATGAAGTCGGGCGTGCGCCAGCAGTACCCGTCGATGCTGGCGATGCTGGCCTACCTGCGGCAAAGCCCTGGTGGCAGCACCGCAGGCACAGCGGCTCAGGGCTCGTTGCCCGCGGCGCTTGCGCCAATGACTGTGCGCGCACCATGACACGTCTGCTGCGTGAGCCGTTGCTGCACTTCCTGTTGATTGGCGCGCTGCTGTTCGGCCTGTACGGCCTTGCGCCGCCAGGGCCGCTGACGACGGTGGCGGCTTCGAAGGAGATCCGGCTCTCGCTCGACGAGATCAACCAGCTCACGCAGCTATTCCAGTCACAGTGGCGCCGAGCGCCGACGCCGCAGGAACTGCAGCGCCTGGTCGAGACCAAGGTCGAGCAGGAGATCCTGTACCGCGAGGCGCTGGCGATGGGCCTCGACAAGAACGACGAGATCGTCAAGCGCCGCATGGCGCAGAAGATGCAATTCCTGACCGAGGACGTGGCCGCGGCGCGCGAGCCGACGACCGACGAGCTGAAGGGCTGGTTCGAGGCGAACAGCGCCAAGTTCGCGCAGCCGCCGCGCCTGAGCCTGCGGCACCTTTACTTCTCGCCCGACCGGCGCGGTGCGCGCGCGCGCGACGATGCGCAGAAGGCGCTGGCCCAGCTTGCCAGCCAGCCGGTCGACACCGCGGCCGCCGGTGCGCTCGCCGACCCCTTCATGTTCCAGGACTACTACCGCGACCGCAGCCGGGAGTTCCTGGGCAAGGAATTCGGCGCACCGTTCGCGGTCGCGGTCGCCAAGCTGCCGCCCGGCTCGTGGCAAGGGCCCATCGAGTCGGGTTTCGGCTGGCACCTGGTGTTCGTCGACACCGTGGTCCCCGGCCGCGTGCCGGCCTTCGAGGAGGTCGAGGCCGACGTGCGCACCGCGTGGCTGCGCGAAGTGAAGGCGCTGGCCTGGGCGAAGTCGTACAAGAAGATGCGCGAAACCTACACGGTGCTGCTGCCCGGTCCCCCCGAGGAGTCGGCGGCCGCGTCGCCAAGACCACCCGCGCCGATCGCGAAGGGGCCGGAAGCCTCGGGCGCGGTGTCGAAGTGATGGGCTTGCGCCGCATCGCCGCCTGCGCCCTGGCGCTGCTGCTTGTGCTGCTCGGCGGCATGCCTGCGGCGCAGGCTCACGAGTCCCGGCCGGCGTATCTGGAGATCAAGGAATCGGCACCCGGCCAGTACACGGTGCTGTGGCGCACACCCGTGCTGGCCGGCAGGCGACTGCCGCTCCTGCTGAGCCTGCCCGAGGGCGTAACGGACCTGAAGCCGCCCGTCGTGCAGGAACTCAACGACTCGCTCATCGAGCGCCGCTGGATCGACGCCGGAGCGAACGGGCTGGCCGGCCAGCGCATTGACATCAAGGGCCTGCAGTTCACCATCACCGATGCCCTGGTGCGCCTCGAGTTTCTCGATGGCCGCACGGTACAGACCATCGTGCGGCCGTCGCAGCCCTGGGTCGAGGTCGCCGCAACGCAGACGCGCTGGCAGGTGATGGGCACCTATGTCGTCGAAGGCATCCGGCACATCCTATTCGGCGCCGATCACCTGCTGTTCGTGCTCGGCCTGCTGCTGCTCGTCGGCAACCGCTGGATGCTGGTGAAGACGGTCACCGCCTTTACCGTGGCCCACAGCGTCACGCTGGCCCTGGCCACGCTGGGTGTCGCGAACGTGCCGGCACCGCCGCTGGAAGCGGCCATCGCCTTGAGCATCCTGTTTCTCGGCCCGGAGATCGTGCGCGTCTGGCGCGGCCAGACCAGCTTCACCATCCGCCACCCCTGGGTGGTGGCGTTCGCCTTCGGGCTGTTGCACGGCTTCGGCTTCGCCGCCGTGATGACCATCACCGGCCTGCCGCGGCAGGACCTGCCGCTGGCGCTGCTGTCCTTCAACATCGGTGTCGAGCTAGGGCAGCTGGCTTTCGTCGCGTTGGTGCTGGCGCTGGAACGGGCCTTGCGCATGCTGCAGCTGAACTGGCCGCGCTGGGTGCAGCTGCTTCCCGGCTATGTGGTCGGCTCGCTCGGCGCGTTCTGGACGATCCAGCGCGTCGCGCCCTTGATCGCGGCGTGGCGATGAGGCCGCGGCTTGGTCTTTGATTGGCGCTTGCGCTGGCGCTGCTGGCTGCGTTCTGCGGCCAGGCGGGTTTGAGCGTTGTCAAGCAGACCTGGACCAAGGTCCAGTAGAAGACTGCACGTGCGCTTGATACCGTGCGGCCATGAGCAGCACCAGCCCGTGCATCAACCAGGGATCGCCACCGTGAGAGGACTGCTGGCTCTGGCCGCCGTCGGTGAAGCCGCGACTGGGGTCGGACTGCTGATCGTGCCCACGCTGATCGGGAAACTGCTGCTCGGCGCCGAACTCGACGGCATCGCGCTGGTCGTGGCACGCGTCGCCGGCATCGCGCTGATCGCCCTGGCTATTGCCTGCTGGCCGGGCACGCCGCTGCTCGGCATGTTGATCTACAGCGCATCGATCGCGCTGTACCTCGCCTACTTCGGCTTGTCGGGTGGCTCGAACGGCATCTTGCTGTGGCCGGCGGTGCTGCTGCACCTGATCCTGACGGCACTGCTGATGGGGCAAATGTTTCCACGAAAGGGAAGATCATGAAGATGCATCGCATCGTCGGCCTTGCGGCCGCGATCCTCAGCCTGGCGAACCCGTCGTTCGCGCAGGAGGCTGGCAAGTCCGTGTCCGCCAAAGCGGCCGCCGTCGCCCGTGCGATGGACAACGCCATGACGCCCGGCGACTACCAGAAACGGCTCGAGCCGATGATCGGCACATTCGACGTCCGGGTCCTCATCTGGGTCGACCCGTCGAAGCCGCCGATCGAATCCAGCGCCAGCGCCGTAAGCGTGTGGGTGCTGGGCAACCGCTTCGTGCAGACGATGCTGGTCGGCGGCCCATCGGCCGATGCCTTCAATGCCATCGGCTACATCGGCTACGACAACGCCGCCAAGCACTACCAGGCGGCGTGGATGGACGACGGCAGCACCGCGGTGACGCTGTACACCGGCGGCTTCAGCGCCGACGGCAAGTCGGCGACGGTGAAGGCCAGCATCACGAACGCGAGCACCGGCAAGCCGACCCCGCTGGAGCTGCGCATGAGCCTCGGCGCGAACGGTGGCCATGTCACGCAGCTGTGGGGCATGGGTCTGGGCACGAAGATGTTCAAGATGATGGAACTTCAATACACGCGCACCAAGCCCTGACGCGCCACGCCAAAGGAGATCGCACATGAACCCGACCGAACTCAAGACGAAGCTCCCGCGCCGCAGCCTGCTTGCGGGGGCGGCGCTGCTGGTGGCCACCCAGCCCGCATGGGCCATCTTCGGCGTGTGGCGCCGCGCCGCGCGCCGCACGGTGTTCGTGGCCGGCGCCTGCCGCCGCCACAACGGCTGCGGTGGAGGAGTCGAACGCCGCCGCGGCCAACCAGGCGGCCGCTGCCCAATCGGCGCAGGCCGCCGCAGCGCAGTCCGCGGCAGCCGCGAAGCAGGCCGAGGCCGCTGCCGCGCAGGCCAAGGCCACGCAGACCAAGACGCCCCAGCAGAAACTGGCCGAACTGCAGTCGCTGTACGACCAGAAGCTGATCAGCGCGTCGGACTACAACGCGGCCAAGACCAAGATCCTCAACCAGATTGACGCAATAGGAAGGACAGACCCATGAAATCGAGACGCGAAGTGCTGACGGCGGCATCGCTGGCCGCCGCAGCCTTGGCCGGCCTGCCCGCACAGGTGCTTGCCGCCGATGCCCAGGTCCAGCTGATGTTCGTGCAGAGCGCCGAAAGCCTGAAGGCCGACGACAAGACGCTGCGCCTGGTGGACGTGTCGCAGCAGGCCATCTGGTTCAGCGACCGCCCGGTGCGCCAGGCGGGCCACATGAGCCTGAAGGACTACATGAAGGAGTGGACGGCCGCCGCGGGGCCGAACAACTTCAGCAAGGACCCACCGAATGCCACGCTGTCGGTGTATCAGCCGGGCAAGGACGAGAACACGCTGACCGTGGTCGAGATCAGCGACCCCAAGGTCGAGGGCAAGGACCTGGTCTACACGTACAAGCTGATCGAGGGCCAGATGCCGAAGACCGGTGGCGCTGCGTCGCTGTTCATCGACTGGATCGGTGTCGGCGGCGGCGTCGGCCCGGGCTTCCATGGTGTGGGCGTGGGCCGCCGCGGCGTCGGCTGGCGCTGAAGGAGCACCGAATGAGGATGCCAACCATGAAACGACTGCTCACCATTCTGGTCGCGAGCGCATCGCTCGCAGCTGGCATGGCGCTGCCGCTGCACCAGGCCCATGGCCGTGGAAGTACCCGCTGCCGCGCCGGTGATGGCGCAGCTGCTGTTCGTGCAGAACGCGCACGGCTTCGAAGTGGCCGCCGATGGACGAACGCTCACGCTCAAGGGCCTGAGCCCGACCACGCTGTTCTTCTCCGACCGGCCGGTGCGCATCGCCGGCCACTACCTGACCGGGGAATACCTGCAGTTCTGGAAGGCCGGGCCGGACAGCTTCCTCAAGGACCCGCCGAACGCGACCTTGTCGGTGTTCGAGAAGGGCAAGGACGAGCTCTCCGACGTCGTCGTCACGCTGCGCAACCCGCGCGTCAACGGCAATGACCTCAGCTACGACATCACGGTGATCTCGGGCACGCTGCCCAAGACCAGCGGGCCCGGCGTCGCTGTTCATCGACATCATCGGGTTGCCGTTCACGCCGCTGTCGTTCGCCGGCGTTGCGCGGCGCACCGCCTACCGCACCGTGGTCTGGGGCAGCGCCGCGCATCGCGGCCGCGGCGCCCGTCGGTCTACGCCGCGCCGGCACCGACGACCGTGCACATCACCGAGACGGTGCAGGCGCCGCCGGCGCCACCGGCAGTGAACCCGACGCAGGCCGCCGCGGTGGCCAAGCTGAAGGAGCTGAAGTCGCTGCAGACGCAGGGCCTGATCACCGAGGCGGACTATCAGGCGGCATCGCAGAAGCTGCTCAACCAGATCGTGCAGTAGCCCGACGAGCTACTCGCGAAGGACAAACCGATGCCGAAGACGCACGCGCCGAAGCGCGCCCTGCCGTTTCGCCTGGCTCTCCGGCGCAGCGCTGCTGTGTGCAGCCATCGCCACCACCGGCCCGGCCCGCGCGGCGCTGTCGGCCGAGGAACTGGCCAAGCTGGCGCAGAACCCGGTGGGCAACCTGATCAGCGTGCCGTTCCAGAACAACACCAACTTCAACACCGGGCCGCTGTCGGGCACGCAGAACATCCTGAACATCCAGCCGGTGATCCCGATCGAGGTGAACAAGGACTGGAACATCATCACCCGAACCATCCTGCCGCTGATCTGGCAGCCGGCGTTCACGCCCAACCAGGGCGACACCTTCGGCCTGGGCGACCTGCAGCTGTCGGCCTTCCTGTCGCCGTCCGAGCCTGGACCGGGCGGGCTGATCTGGGGCGTCGGCACGATCCTGCAGGCGCCGACCAATACCGACGACAACCTGGGCAACAAGAACTGGGGCCTCGGGCCGACCGCGGTGGTGCTGAGGCTGGAAAAAGGCGACCCCTGGGTCTACGGCGTGCTGGCCAACAACGTGTGGTCGCTCAGCAGCAGCAAGGCCGGTGGGCGCTACAACAACTTCCTGATGCAGCCGTTCCTGAACTACAACTTCCCCGGCGGGCTGTACCTGACCAGCTCGCCGGTGGTCACCGCCAACTGGGAGGCCGACAGCAGCCAGCGCTGGACCGTGCCGCTGGGCGGCGGCATCGGCAAGATCTTCCACCTGGGCACGCTGCCGGTGAACACGCAGCTCGGCGCCTACTACAACGTGGTGCATCCCGACGACGGGGCCAACTGGCAACTGCGCCTGCAGGTGCAGTTCATGTTCCCGAAGTAGCCGCAAGGTGGCACCGTCCTGTGGCCATGGAGAACCGCCCTTGACACACACTTCTTCCGCCATTGAGCGGCTGCGCGCGCTACCCAAGGCCGAAGTCCATGTGCACCTCGAAGGCTGCTTCGACGCCGCATTGCTGGAGCAATGGGCGACGAAGTTCGGCGAGCCGATGCCGCGCCCGCGCGAGAGCCTGTTCCACTTCGAAGGTTTGGCCGACTTCCTGCACTTCCTCGACTGGGCCTGTGGCCTGGTGCGCACGCGCGAGGAGCTGGCCGCAGGCGGCCTATGCCTTCAGCCAACGGCTGGCAGCCAGCGGCACGGGCTATGCGGACCTGATCTTCAACCCGACGCACTGGAAGCCCTGGCACGGGCGGCTGCCGGAAATGATCGACGCGCTCGATGCCGGCTTCCGCGCCGCCGAGCAGGACGGCCTGCCGCCGGTGGGCCTGTGCGTGAGCCTGCTGCGCACGCAGTCGGCCGACGCCGCGGCCGAACTGGTCGACCTGCTGGTCACGTTGCGTCATCCCCGCGTCGTGGCCTTGTCGATCGACGGCAACGAGGCGGCCGCTGGGCGCACCGGGCCGCGCTTTGCCGAGGCCTTCCGGCGTGCCGGGGCTGCCGGCCTGAAACGCACCGTGCACGCGGGCGAGTCGAGCGGCCCCGAAGGCGTGCGCGATGCGATCGAGCTGCTTGGCGCCGATCGCATCGACCACGGCGTGCGCGCGATCGAGGATCCGAGCGTCGTGGCCTTGCTGGTCGACAGGCGGATTGCGCTGGGTGTGTGCCCGACGTCGAACCTGAAGCTGGGTGTGGTGCCTGCGATCGAACAGCACCCGATCGAGCGGCTGCGGCATGCGGGTGTGGCCGTATCGGTCAACACCGACGACCCGGCGCTGCTCGACACCAGCCTGGAGCGCGAGTACGCGCTGTGCCGCGACACCTTCGAGTGGTCCGATGACGATGTGTGGTCGGTGGCGCGCACGTCCATCGACGCCAGCTTCGCCAATGACGACGTGAAGGCGCGGCTGCGCGAGGCGCTCGGCCGCTGGTAAGCGGGTCTGCAAACGATGGAGCGCCTTTTCTCCGATCTACCCTTGTGGGGTGTATTTGTCGGCACGCTGTTTCTGGTGCTCGCCGCCGTGGAAGCCGGCTATCGCCTGGCCAGGCAGAGGCAGAAGGTGCACGAACTGGAGAAGGAGGCACCGGTGGGCGCGATGGTCGGCGCCACGCTGGGCCTGCTGGCATTTCTGCTCGCGTTCACCTTCGGCATCGCCGCCGACGCTTTCCAGACGAGGAAAGTGGCACTGGTCAGCGAGGCAAGCGCCATCCGCATGACCTATCTCCTCAGCAGCATGGCGCCCGAAGCCCAACGCGGGGAGATTCGCACGGTGCTGCGCGAGTATGTCGACGAGAGGTTGCGCTGGGCTGGCGCACAACCCGACGAGCCCGGCAAGTCGGCAAGGGATCTGCTCGATCGGCTATGGAATGCGGCCGCCGCAGTCGGCGCTGCAGGCGCCGGGCGAGGTTGATGTCTTCCTGGGCTACGTCGGCCGGATCATCGAGTTGCACGACGAACGCGTCATGGTGCGCGAACGCAGCCGGGTTCCCGGCACGTATTGGGCCGTCATCTATGTCGTCGCCGTCCTGGCGCTGGCCGCGATGGGCTACCACGTCGGCATCGCCGGAACCAACCGCAGCCCGGCATTGCTTGCCGTGGCGATTGCGTTCGCCGCGGTCATGCTGGTGATTGCAGATCTGGACCGGCCTGGGCAAGGTTTGATCAATGTCAGCCAGGAGCCGATGCTTGATTTGCGCGCGACCTTGGCCAGATCGAAGCCCTGACATTCATTTGGCGCTCTGCGCGTGGCCAGGCGCAGGGCGCCGCGATGCGGGGAGGCAGATGTCCGCTGACCTCCACGTTGCTGACTTCCATCGACGAACCGCCGAACTTGCCCAACGGGTCGACCCTGGGATTAGCGTGTCGCGCCTTGGCCGCGACCAGTCTCGGTCTTGAACTGCCCCACAGCGGGCTGCGGCTGAGTGCGCAGGCTGGCTTCGTCCACCCGAATTGAGCGGCCTTCAAGCTGCCGTTCGCGGGCACCCGCTCTTGGCCGCAAGTAGCCCGCGAGCCGACGTAGCCCAGTGACGGCTGACGCTGAGATAGCTGTCATCGAGACTACAAAGTCGGGCTTGCGCCGCATTGCTGCTATGAGGGTTTCGGACCGGTCAGCCAACAGCCAGCGAGCTCGCGGACGCCACCTTCCTGAAGCCAGCGCGCGGCGCCTTCGACGTGCCAGTCACCTTTGTGCCACGCTCGACTTGGGCAAGCAGTGCTGCCCAGGACCCAAGCGCCGCATGTCGCTCGGCGAAATAGTCGTGCCGGTCGTAGATGCCCTCGACGTTGCCCAACTTGTGGTTGAGCGACCTCTCAGCGACGAAGCGATCGACACCAAGGCTGGCCAGATGCGTTCGCGCCGTCCGCCTCATGTCGTGCACGGTGAAGTGCTCCATGCGCAGAACCTGCAAGCGCTTGAGGGCGACGTTCAATGTGTCGGGCCCGACGTGTTCGTACCGGTTCATTCGAGCTTCGCCCAGGCGGCGGCGGACGAGGCGACGGGCAGGAAACACATACGGCTTGCCGAACGAGAAGACCTTGGCCTCCTTCAGCCACGCGATCACAGGCTCGGAAAGCGGGATGCGGATGGCGGATCGCGTCTTCGTGCTTTCCCTGGCGAGCGTCCAAATGCCCGCCTCCAGATCGAATGCGTCCCAACGCGCAGAAAGCAGTTCCATCTTGCGCACGCACAAGGCCAGCAAGAAGCCAGACGACCAGCTCGTTCTCGCGTCCGAAATTCGGTGTCGTGTGCATCGCGCGTGCGAGTTGCTGGAGTTCGTCCAGCGTCAACCACCTGTCCCGCGGCGTTTCGTCACCCCCGGCGTCCAACAGGTCGAAGTCAGCAGCCGGATTGCGTTCGATCCAGTGGTTGCGCACGGCCATCCTGAACATGCGGCTCATGTAGCGCAGCGCGTCGTTGGCGACGGTTGGCGCGCCACTTTGAACGATGCGCGTGAGCACGCGGTCGATGTGCACTGGCTGCACATCCGGTGGCGCGACCGGACCGAGCACCGGATTGATGTGCTTGCGCAGTACGCGGGCAACGACGTCAGGGTGCTTGTAGCGGGGCTGGATATACCTGGCGAACCAGACCTCGCCAAGTCGCTGCACGGTCGGCACTTCGAGCACGAGCGCCTTTTCGGCCTGCTTGGCAGCCGCGACGTCAATGCCGCGCTCGATTCGAAGGCGGTCCTGACGGGCGTGCTCTCGCGCATCCTTCAGCGATAGCTCCGGGTAACGGCCGAGCACCTTCTCCCTCGAGCGGCTGTTCAATCGGAAGCGAAGGATCCACGAGGCCTTGCCGGCTCGCGCCGCGGGTGCGCTGGCGACGAAGGTCAAGCCTTCGCCGACCCCACGGTCAACAGCACCAGCGGCAAGCCACGCTTTGAGCTTGAGGTCGGTGATCGGCTTGGAATATCGAGTCATGTCCCATCTCCATAGGAGGCTGTGGGGTTCGCGATCGGGAATACGCGCCAAAAACCCCGCGCACCCTCCGAACCCCACAATAAACCCCACAGAGTGCGCGCGCTTCGCTGCAACGCTCCGGGACGGCCTGGGACAAAAAGACCTTACAAGTCAACAGGTTGTCGGATTCCGGTGGATCACCCGGGACCCCCTGAAACCCTACTCGATGTTTTGCACCTGCTCGCGCATCTGCTCGACCAGCACCTTCATCTCCACCGACACGTTGGTCAGCTCCAGCGCGGCCGACTTCGAGCCCAAGGTGTTGGCCTCACGCTGCAGCTCCTGGATCAGGAAGTCCAGGCGCTTGCCGACCTCGCCGCCGGCCTTGAGCAGGCGTTCGATCTCGTCCAGGTGGGCGCGCAGCCGCGCCAACTCTTCGGCCACGTCGATGCGGATGGCGTAGGAGGCGGCTTCGTTCAGTGCGCGTTCCTTGATGCTGTCGGCGCTGACGCTCTGCGCGCCGCCAGCGGCCGCAAGCGCCTCGTTCCAGCGCTCCAGGAAGCGCTGTTGCTGCCGCTGCACCACGGCCGGCACCATCGGTTCGGCGGCGCTGGCCAACTCGCGCAGGCGGTGCAGCTTGTCCATCAGCACCTCGACCAGGCGCGAGCCCTCGCGCTCGCGCGCCTCGCGCAGGCCCTGGATGCAGTCGCGCGCGGCCTCGAGTGCGGCTTCGTCCAGGCGTTCGGTGCTGGCGCTGCCGCGGCACCAAAGCAGGGCCTCGTTCACCGACAGCGGCGGCGCCTTGCCGAGCCAGCCCTGCACCAGGCCCTCCAGGCGGCCAAGACGGTGCAACTGCTCGGTCGTGGGCTCGGGCCAGCCCGAATCGGCGTCGCGCGCGGTGGACAGGCGCAGTTCGATCTTGCCGCGCTTGAAGGCTGCGCCGAGCAATTCGCGCAGGCTTGGCTCGAGCGAGCGCAGTTCGTCTGGCAGGCGCAAGGCCAGGTCGAGGAAGCGGCCGTTGACCGAGCGCAACTCGATATTCACCGTGCCGCGTGCAGTGCTGCCGCCCTCGGCCGTGCTGCTGCCCGTGCTGGCGTTGGCATAACCGGTCATGCTGTAAACTGACATCGCAGCCACGCCTTCGCAAAAACCGCAAATTATGTCAAAGCCCAAGCCTGCTCCGTTGCCGTCGGGCACGGTGGTGGGGGGTTACCAGATCATCAAGAAGCTGGCCGCAGGCGGCTTCGGTGTGGTCTACCTGGCCGAAGACGACAAGCAGCATCTGGTGGCGCTGAAGGAATACCTTCCCGCGTCGCTGGCCGAGCGCGCTGCCGGCGAGTTGACGCCGCGCGTCAAGCCGGACAAGCAGCCGCTCTACCGGCTGGGGCTGAAGAGCTTCTTCGAAGAGGGCCGCTCGCTCGCGCAGATCAGCCACCCGAGTGTGGTCTCGGTGCTGAACTTCTTCCGCGAGAACGAAACCGTCTACATGGTGATGAACTACCTGCAGGGCGACACGCTCCAGGATTTCATCATCACCGCGCGCGACCTGAAGCGCGACAAGGTGTTTCGCGAATCGTCGATCCGCAGCCTGTTCGACGAGATCCTGCGCGGGCTGCGCATCGTGCACCAGCACAAGATGCTGCACCTGGACATCAAGCCGGCCAACATCTTCGTCACCAACGACAACAAGGCGGTGATGCTCGACTTCGGCGCGGCGCGCGAGGTGCTGAGCAAAGAGGGCAACTTCATCCGCCCGATGTACACGCCGGGCTTCGCCGCGCCCGAGATGTACCGCCGTGACGGTACGCTCGGGCCCTGGACCGACATCTACGCCATCGGTGCGTGCATCTACGCCGGCATGCAGGGTTACCCGCCGAACGATGCGCCGCAGCGGCTCGAGAAGGACCGCCTGGCCTTGAGCCTGTCGCGGCTGCGCAATGTCTATTCGGACAACCTGATCGAAGTCACCGAATGGTGCATGTCGCTCGACCCATTGTCCCGACCGCAGAGCGTGTTCGCGCTGCAGAAGGAACTGGCGCGCGAGACCGAACGCCGCTACACCAAGCTCAGTTTCAGCGAGCGGCTGAAGCTGCAGCTGGAGAGCCTGAAGGCGGGGGCAAAGGCGTGAGGCCGGCGAGATGAGGTTCGTGGTCTATCAGGTCAGCCGCAAGGGCGGGCGCGAAAAGAACGAAGACCGCATGGGCTACTGCTACACGCGCGAGTCCGGCCTGTTCGCGCTGGCCGACGGCATGGGCGGTCACCCCGAAGGCGAGGTGGCGTCGCAGCTGGCGCTGCAGACGCTGGCGGCGCGCTTCCAGCGCGAGGCCAAGCCGGCGCTGACGGAGCCGTTGCGCTTTCTTCACGAGGCCATCGTCGCCGG
Organism: uncultured beta proteobacterium; assembly: GCA_963824005.1. Lineage (GTDB taxonomy): Bacteria > Pseudomonadota > Gammaproteobacteria > Burkholderiales > Burkholderiaceae_C > Rubrivivax. Next base: position 124,825 of record CAWGOK010000007.1, on the reverse strand, counting down.
GCATCACCAGTTGTTGCGCTATGCCACCGAACGCGCGCTGATCGACACGCCACGCACCACCATCGTCGCCTGCGTGCTGCAAGGCAATGCGGCGTACTGGGCGCATTGCGGCGATTCGCGGCTGTACCTGGTGCGCGGCAACAAGCTCATCGCGCGCACGCGCGACCACTCCTACACCGAGCTGCAACAGACCATGGCGCAGGTGGTGCCGATCGCCGAACCCGTGAACCGCAACGTGCTCTTCACCTGCCTGGGCAGCCCGGGCAAGCCGGTGGTCGACAACGCCGGGCCGCTGCGCCTGCATCCGGGCGACCGGTTGATGCTGTGCAGCGACGGCCTGTGGGGGGCACTGAGCGATGCCGTCATCTGCGAGCAGATGGCGCGCCAGCCCTTGTCGGATGCCGTGCCCGAGCTGGTCGAGATGGCACTGCGCAGCGCGGGTGCGAAGAGCGACAACGTCACCGTGCTGTGCGTCGAATGGGAGACGGCCGAAGACGGCGATGCGCAGAGCGGCGTGTCCACGCAAGACCTCGGCGAGCAGGTCTTCGCCTCCACCATCCAGGCCAGCCTGCTGGGCGACGCACCGCCCGACGAGCTCGACGATGCCGAGATCGAACGGTCGATCCGCGAGATCAACGAAGCCATCCAGCGCTCTGCCCAGCGCAAGAGTTGACCCCCGATGCGCCCTGGGCGCTCCCCCCAGGGGACGCCGGCGGCGGCCCGGCGGAGCCGAATCGACGATGGCCGGCCTGGCGTGATTCCACCTTCAGTGCTTCAAGGATTCGAATGACAGACTTTCAACGCGCCGACGGCCGCGCCCACGATGCCCTGCGACCGGTCACGCTGACACGGCGCTACACGGTGCATGCCGAAGGTTCGGTGCTGGTGGCCTTCGGCGCCACCAAGGTGCTGTGCACCGCCTCGGTGGAGGAGAAGGTGCCGCCGCACAAGCGCGGCAGCGGCGAAGGTTGGGTCACGGCCGAGTACGGCATGCTGCCGCGCGCCACGCACACACGCGGTGACCGCGAGGCCGCGCGCGGCAAGCAGAGCGGCCGCACGCAGGAGATCCAACGCCTGATCGGACGTTCGATGCGCAGCGTCTTCGACTTGAAGGCGCTCGGCGAGCGCAGCATCCATCTCGACTGCGACGTGCTGCAGGCCGATGGCGGCACACGCACCGCAGCCATCACCGGTGCCTATGTCGCCGCCCACGACGCGGTCAGCTGGCTGCTGGCGCAAGGACGCATCGTCGCCTCGCCGATCCGCGACGCGGTGGCCGCCGTGTCCGTGGGCATCGTGCAAGGCACGCCGCTGCTCGACCTCGAATACACCGAGGACTCGGCCTGCGACACCGACATGAATGTGGTCATGACCGGCCGCGGCGGTTTCGTCGAAGTGCAGGGCACGGCCGAGGGCGCGCCCTTCTCTCGGGCCGAGATGGAGGCGTTGCTGGCGTTGGCCGCCAAGGGCATCGGCGAACTGGTGGCCGCGCAGCGCTCGGCATTGAAGGCCGCATGAACGTGATCGCTGGGCCGCGGGCGCAGTTGCGCCTGGTGCTGGCATCGAACAACGCCGGCAAGCTGGCCGAGCTGCGCCTGCTCTTCGCGCCGCTGGCGCTGGAACTGGTGCCACAACCCAGCCTGGGCCTGGCCGAAGCCGAGGAGCCGCACCCCACCTTCGTCGAGAACGCGCTGGCCAAGGCCCGCCATGCGGCCCGGGCCAGCGGCGGCGCGGCACTGGCCGACGACTCGGGCCTGTGCGTCGATGCGCTGGGTGGCGCGCCAGGCGTGGCCTCGGCGCACTATGCGTCGGTCGCGCTGCCCGAGGGCGAGCGCGAGGCGCAGCGCCAGGTCCAGGATGCTGCGAACAACGGGCTGCTGTTGCAGCGCCTGGGGGCTGCGGCCGACCGTCGCGCCAGCTTCGTCTGCACGCTGGTGGCAATGCGCTCGGCCGAGGACCCGCAACCGTTGATCGCTACCGGCCGCTGGCAGGGCGAGATACTGGCCGAGGCACGGGGCACGGGCGGCTTCGGCTACGACCCGCTGATGTACATCCCCGCGCTCGGCTCGACCGTGGCGGAACTGCCGCGCGAGCAGAAGAACGCCCACAGTCACCGCGCGCTGGCTTGCGCACAGATGCTGCAGCTGATGCGCAAATCCTGGCATCTGGCGCCGGCGTGACCCCGCGCACCGTCGATCACCACTTGCGCCCCGGCACGCTGCAGCTGCCGGCGTTGCCGCCGCTGGCGCTGTACGTGCACCTGCCCTGGTGCCTGAAGAAGTGCCCGTACTGCGATTTCAACTCCCATGAAAGCAGGGGGCAAGTCCCCGAAACCCGCTACCTGGACGCACTCCGTGCCGATCTCGAGGTGGCGCTGCCGCTGGTCTGGGGCCGGCCGGTGATCAGCGTGTTCATCGGCGGCGGCACGCCGAGCCTGTTCTCGCCGGACAGCATCGATCGCCTGCTGGCCGACATCCGCGCGCGATTGCCGCTGGTGCCCGACTGCGAGATCACGCTCGAAGCCAACCCCGGTACCTTCGAGCGCGATCGCTTCCGCGCCTTTCGCGCTGCAGGCGTCACCAGGTTGTCGATCGGTGTGCAGAGTTTCGATGACGCCAGCCTGCAGGCCATCGGCCGCGTGCACGATGCTGCACAGGCGCGCGCCGCGGTGCAAGAGGCGCGTTCGACTTTCGACACCTTCAATGTCGACCTGATGTACGCGCTGCCCGGGCAGTCGCTGGCCATGCTCGACGCCGACCTGGATGTTGCGTTGTCTTTCGCGCCGCCGCACTTGTCCGTGTACCACCTGACGCTGGAGCCGAACACTTACTTCGCGACGCATCCACCCAAGCTGCCCGATGACGACCTGGCCGCGACGATGCTGGACCGCATCGTCGAGCGGGTCTCGGCCGAAGGATTGGCACGCTACGAGGTATCGGCCTTCGCGCGCCCGGGGCATCGCTGCCGGCACAACCTGAACTACTGGCAGTTTGGCGACTACCTGGGCATCGGCGCCGGCGCGCATGGCAAGCTGAGCTTCCCACACCGCATCGTGCGCCAGCAGCGTTGGCGCGAGCCGGCCCGCTACATGGAAGGCGCGCTCGCCGGCCAGGCGCTATCCCAGGACCACGAGGTGCCGCGCGCCGACCTGCCATTCGAGTTCATGCTCAACGCGCTGCGGCTGCGCGAGGGCTTTGGGTTGCAACAGTTCAACGAGCGCACGGGCCTGCCTGCGTCGGCCATCGACGCGGCCTTGCAGGCGGCGCAACAGCGCGGGCTACTGCAAATGGACCTGCAGCATGTGCGCCCCAGCGAGCGCGGCTTCGACTTTCTGAGTGACCTGCAAGCGCTGTTCTTGCCGCGGCGCCGCGCGCAATCGCCGCCCGGGTCAAACCCGGGATAGGGCCCGCCAGATCGGCCATTTCCCTCGTCTGCGGGGCAGGGCGCACTGCTAGACTCGGCGCCCGACCGTCCCCCATCTTCCTCGCTCAAGGCTCCTTCGGTGGCACGTTCCACGCCCGGCCCGACCCCCGCTGCGACGCCCGAGCTGCAGCTCGAACAGGCGTTGCAGCTGCTGCGCCAGTCGGGCCACGAGCTGCCGCAGGGACCACCGGGCAGCGCGGCCTGGCTGCAGGCGCTGATCGATTCGCTGGTGGACATGTCCAGTCGCGACGCGCTCACCGGCCTGGCCAATCGGCGCAGTTTCGAGCTGGCGCTGGCGCGCGAGATCGACCGCGTGGCGCGAGCCGGCGAGCCGGCGTTGCTGCTGGCGCTTGACATCGACCATTTCAAACGTGTCAACGACACCCACGGGCATGCCAGCGGCGACCTGGTGCTCAAGGCCGTGGCCACGGCGCTGCTCGACTGCGTGCGGCCGATGGACCTGGTGGCTCGCGTGGGCGGCGAGGAGTTTGCCATCGTCATGCCCAACTGCCCGGCCGCGTTCGGCGAGGCGGTGGCCGAGCGGGTGCGGCGTCGTGTCCAGAGCATGCCGGTGAGCATCGGCCTGTCGCAGCAGATTCATGTCAGCGTCAGCATCGGCGGCGCCTTCGCGCCGCAATGGGTGCGCTCGTCACCGGCGCTGTGGATCGAACGCGCCGACATCCAGCTCTATCGCGCCAAGGCCCAGGGCCGCAACCGCGTGTGCCTGGAGCCGGCCGCGGTGTCGGTGGTCAGCGCCGAAGAGAAAGCGTTGCTGTTTGGAATCTCGCAGTTTCAGGACATCGAATGAGCGCAGCGCCGGGTCGAAGCAAGCCAGCCAAGGTTGTGAAAGCCGCGGCCCGCGCGCGCATCACCGCCGTCACCAGTGGCAAGGGCGGCGTGGGCAAGACCTTCGTCAGCGTCAACCTGGCGGCGGCGCTGGCGCGCCAGGGCCGCCGTGTGTTGGTGCTCGATGCCGACCTGGGCCTGGCCAACCTCGACGTCATGCTCAACCTGGCGCCGAAGATCACGCTGCACGACGTGTTCACCGGCAAGAGCTCGCTCGAGGACGCGATCCTGCCCGCGCCCGGGGGCTTCTCCGCGCTGCTCGCCGGATCGGGCATGGTGGAGTACTCGCGCATGACGCCGGAAGTGCGCGACCAGTTGCTCGCGGTCATCGAAGCCGTGGCACCGCGCTACGACCATGTGATCCTGGACACCGGCGCCGGCATTTCCGACGTGGTGCTTTACGCCGTGTCGCTGGCCGACGAGGTGCTGGTGGTGGTGACGCCGGAGCCGACCTCGATGACCGATGCCTACGCCACCATCAAGGTGCTGGCAGCAACCCAGGCGCGACTGCACGTGCAGGTGGTGGTGAACCAGACGCGGCGCCATGGCGAAGGCCGCGCCGTGTGCCTGCAGCTGCAGCAGGTGGTGGACCGTTTCGTCAATCCCGGCCTGGCCGCACCGGTGCGCCTGGACCTGCTGGGCCAGGTGCCGCTGGACATCGCGGTGCGCGATTCGGTGCTGCGCCGGCAGCTGCTGCTCGAATCCTTGCCGGGTTCGCCGGCGGCGCTGGCCGTGGTGGCCGTGGCGACGCGCCTGCTCGCCTAGTCTCAGCGCCGCTCGGCGCTGCGTCGTTCCAACAGCACCACCAGCGCCCCGGCACCGCCCTGCGGGCCGGTGGCCTGCGCAAAGGCGATGACCTCGCCACATTGCGCCAGCCAGCGCTGCACCTTGGCCTTGAGCACCGGTTCGCCACCGGGCGAGCCATGGCCTTTGCCGTGCACCACGCGCACGCAGCGCTGGCCGCTGCGCAGCGCCTGGCGCACGAAGGCACCCAGCGTCTCACGCGCCTCGTCGCGCCGCAGGCCGTGCAGGTCGACCTGCGCCTGGATCGACCATTGGCCACGGCGCAAGCGCGTCACCACATCGGCCGGCAGGCCGGGGCGGCGGAAGCTCAGCCCGTCGTCGGTGAGCAGCAGCGATTCGACATCGACCTCGTCGGACATGGCCTCGCGCAACGCGGCGCGTTCGTCCAGCTCGCGCTGGCGCGGCTGCGCCTGCGGACGTGCCGCTGCCAGGTCGGCCCGGCCATGGTCGCGCAGCGCCTGCACCCGGCCCACGGCGCTGGCGAAGGCGTTGCGCTGCTGCTCCGAGCGCTGGTGTTCGGCCTGCTCGCGTGCGCGGGCCTGTGCGGCCTCGGCCTGGCGCCGCTGCAGCGCTTCGCGCAGCGCGGCCAGATCCTTCAGGCAACGCGCCTTCATAGCAGACCGCGCTCGGCGAAGGAAATGACGGTGCCCTGGCCGACCACCAGGTGATCGAGCACGCGCACGTCCACCAGTTGCAAGGCGCTCTTCAAGGTCTGCGTCAAGACTTCGTCGGCACGCGAAGGCTCGGCCACGCCCGACGGGTGGTTGTGCGCCAGGATCACCGCGCCGGCGTTGAGTTCGAGCGCGCGGCGCACGATCTCGCGCGGATACACGCTGGTCTGCGTCAGCGTGCCGTGGAACATTTCCTCCAGTTTCAGCAGGCGGTGCTGGCCGTCGAGGAAGAGCACCGCGAACACCTCCTGCACGCGCGTGCCCAGGTGCAGCGCGAGGTAGTCCTTGACCTTCTGCGGCGCATCGAAGGCTGGCGCAGCCTGCAACTGCTGCGCCAGCGCGCGGCGGGCCATCTCCAGCACCGCGGCAATCTCGGCGCGCTTGGCCGGCCCCAGCCCCTTGATGCGCTTCAGGTCCGCGGCCTCGGCGCGCAGCAGGCCGGCATAACCACCGAAGGTGTCGAGCACGGCCGCGGCCAGTTCGAACACGCCCTTGCCGGGCAGGCCGGTGCGCAACAGCAGCGCCAGCAGTTCGATGTCGCTCAAGGCACCGGCGCCGCGCGCGAGCAGCTTCTCGCGCGGGCGCATCTCGGCAGGAAGGTCCTTCAGCGACATGGCGTCATCGGCCGGCGGCACCACCGGCCTCGTAGAATCGCGGCCAGTCTATTCGACGCGCGTTGTCCCGTGCCCAGCCCTGTGAATTGTGTCCAGCCCGATTCGTTCCTGACCCTGCACTATCGTCTGCGTGGGCCCGATGGTGCCGATGTCGTGAACACCTTCGACGACAAGCCGGCGACGCTCTCGCTGGGCACCGGCCAGCTGGCGCCAGCGATGGAGTCGCGCCTGATGGGGCTGGATGAAGGCGCCCACCAGACCTTCCAACTCGCGCCCGGCGAGGCCTTCGGCGAACGCAACCCCGACATGCTGCAACGTGTGCCGCGCAAGCTGCTGCGTCAGATGGGCGAACCCGGCGACGATTACGCGCCCGGCGACGTGGTGCGCTTTTCCACACCCGACGGCCAGGGCGCCTTTGCCGGCGTGGTGCGCGAGCTGGACGACGACTGGCTGCTGTTCGACTTCAACCATCCGCTGGCCGGCCAGGCGGTGAGCTTCGAAGTGCAACTCATCGGGGTGTTGTGATGGCCGATGTGCAGATCGACGAGGTCGTGCTGGCCGAGCCGCGCGGTTTCTGCGCCGGCGTCGACCGCGCCATCGAGATCGTCGAACGCGCACTGCGCAAATTTGGCGCGCCGATCTACGTGCGCCACGAGATCGTGCACAACACCTATGTCGTCAACGACCTCAAGGCCAAGGGCGCGATCTTCATCGAAGATCTGGCCGAAGTGCCACCTGGGGCGACGCTCGTGTTCAGCGCGCACGGCGTGAGCCAGGCCGTGCGCGCCGAAGCGGCGGCACGCGGCTTCCATGTCTTCGACGCCACCTGCCCGCTGGTCACCAAGGTGCATGTCGAAGTGGCCAAGCTCGCCAAGCAAGGCTTCGAGTTCATCATGATCGGCCACAAGGGCCACCCCGAGGTGGAAGGCACGATGGGCCAGCTGCGCGAGGGCATCTACCTGGTCGAGGACGCCGAGGACGTGGCCCATGTGCGCCCACGCGGCGACAAGCTGGCGGTGGTGACGCAGACCACGCTGAGCGTGGACGACGCCGCCGAGATCCTGGCCGCGGTGAAGCGCCACTTCCCGCATGTGCGCGAACCGAAGCAACAGGACATCTGCTACGCCACGCAGAACCGGCAGGACGCCGTCAAGGTGCTGGCGCCCAGCGTCGACGTGGTCATCGTCGTCGGCAGCCCGACCAGCAGTAACAGCAATCGGCTGCGTGAGCTGTCGCAGCGCCTGGGCACGCCGGCCTACATGGTCGACGCGGCCGGCGACCTGCTGCCGCAGTGGTTCGAAGGCCGCCGACGCGTCGGCCTGACGGCCGGCGCGTCGGCGCCCGACATCCTGGTGCAGCAGGTCATCGAACGACTGCGCGAGTTGGGGGCGGTGAGCGTGCGCCGCCTGCCTGGCGTGCAGGAGCACGTGGAGTTCCCGCTACCGCTGGGCCTGGGCAACCGCAGCATGGCCGAACTGGGCCTGCCACGGTCCTGAACGCGGCAAAGATCGCCTATCGAAGAAGGTTTCCCATGCTCGACATCAACCTGCTGCGCCGCGACCTCGACCAGGTGGTCGCTCGGCTGCAGACGCGCAAGACGCCGCAGCCCTTCCTGGACGTGGCGCGCTTTGCCACGCTCGAGGCCGAGCGCAAGACGTTGCAGACCCGCGTCGAGGAACTCCAGGCCCGGCGCAACAGCCTGAGCAAGCAGATCGGCCAGCTCAAGTCCAAGGGCCAAGACGGTGCCGAGCCGATGGCCGAGGTGGCGCGCATCGCTGACGGCCTGAGCGAGGGCGGCGCGGTGCTGGAGCACATCCAGGCCGAACTGAACGCGATGCTGATGGGCCTGCCCAACCTGCCGCACGACAGCGTGCCGGTGGGCGCCGACGAGCGCGCCAACGTCGAGATGCGCCGCTGGGGCGAGCCGCGCGCCTTCGGCTTCACGCCCAAGGATCATGTGGACCTGGGCGCGCCGCTGGGCATGGACTTCGACACCGGCGCGCTGCTCAGTGGATCGCGCTTCACCTTCATGCGTGGCGGCGTCGCGCGGCTGCATCGCGCACTGGCGCAGTTCATGCTGGACGTGCAGACCACCGAGCACGGCTACACCGAGTGCTACACGCCCTACATCGTCAACCGCGAGGTGCTCGAAGGCACTGGCCAGCTGCCGAAGTTCAAGGACGACATGTTCTGGGTACTGCGTGGCGGCGACGAGGCCCAGGCCGAGCAATACCTGATCTCCACCAGCGAAATCCCGCTGACCAACAGCGTGCGCGAGCGCATCCTGGATGCTGCGGCGCTGCCGGTCCGCCTGACCGCGCACAGCCCCTGCTTTCGTTCGGAGGCCGGCAGCGCCGGGCGCGACACGCGCGGCATGATCCGCCAGCACCAGTTCGACAAGGTCGAGATGGTGCAGGTGGTGCACCCTGAAGCCAGCTACGACACGCTGGAGCAGATGGTCGGCCACGCCGAGGCCATCCTGCGCAAGCTGCAACTGCCCTATCGCGTGGTGAGCCTGTGCAGCGGCGACCTGGGCTTCGGCAGCACCAAGACCTATGACCTGGAAGTCTGGCTGCCGGCGCAGGACACCTATCGCGAGATCAGCTCCTGCAGCAACTGCGAGGCCTTCCAGGCGCGGCGCATGCAGGCGCGCTTTCGCAACGCGCAGGGCAAGACCGAATACGTGCACACGCTCAACGGCTCCGGTCTGGCGGTCGGGCGCACGCTGGTGGCGGTACTGGAGAACTTCCAGCGTGCCGACGGCAGCATCGAGTTGCCGCCGGTGCTGTGGCCGTACATGGGCGGGCAGCAGGAGCTCAAGTCATGAGCCTGGCACAACGCCTGCTGGCGGCGTACGACGCCGGCAGCTTGATGCCGCTGCCCTCGACCGAATCGTCGGCGTTTGCCATGGACGACGGCTTTGCGGTGGCCGACGCGCTGCGGCAGATGCGCATCGCCCGCGGCGAGAAGCCGGTGGGCTACAAGATCGGCTTCACCAACCGCAGCATCTGGGAGCGCTATGGCGTGCACCAGCCGATCTGGGGCCCGGTGTGGGACAGCACGGCGCTGCTGCTCGATGGTGCGTCGGCCACCGTGTCGCTGAAGGGGTTGTCGCAGCCGCGGCTGGAGCCCGAAGTGGTGTTCGGCTTCGCGCGCACGCCGCGTGCCGGCATGAACCTGGCCGGACTGCAGGACTGCCTGGACTGGGTGGCCCACGGCTTCGAGATCGTGCACACGCACTTCGAGGGCTGGCGCTTCACCGCTGCCGACACGGTGGCCGACTTCGCCTTGCATGGCCGCTTGCGCGTCGGCCCGCGCGTGCCGGTGCAGAGCTTGGACCACTCTGGTCGACGACCTGGCGGCGCTGCGCGTGGAACTGCTGTGCGACGGCCGCGTCGTCGATAGCGGGCAGGGCGCGGTGGTGCTGGACGGGCCGTTGAACGCGCTGCGCCTGTGGATCGACGCGATGGCTCAGCACACACCGGGCTGGCCGATTCGCCCTGGCGATTGCGTGACCACCGGCACCATCACCGATGCCTGGCCACTGCAACCCGGTCAGACCTGGAGCACGCGGCTGAGCGACGATCGCCTGACGGCGTTAACGCTGCGGGTCGAGCCCTGAGCGCGCTGCACTACAATTCCGTCTCTCGATTTCGACCCACGCAAATCGAACCTGGAGAGGTGGCAGAGTGGTCGAATGTACCTGACTCGAAATCAGGCGTACGGTAACCCCGTACCGTGGGTTCGAATCCCACCCTCTCCGCCAGTAGGGCAACCGCAGTGATCCGTTCCGGTGCGCTGACAGCGCAGCGCGTCGAAGACCTGGGCCCCAGCAGTGGCAGGCAGCGGAAACTCGGCCTTCATCACCGGCAACCCACTGCTCCAGGCCGTCGGCATTGACCTGCTGAGGCGCCTTGATGTCCATCAGCGCCTCGCTCCACGGTGTATCGTGCCCCCACGCAGGGCCCGGTGGAGGGGCGCGCCTCTTCCGCTGAATCGCACGACGTGGAACCGATGCACTGCACAGCTTGCAATTTCGAGAACCCCACAGGCGCGCGCTTTTGCAGCCAATGCGGGAGCGCGCTTGCATTGCCGTGCCCGGCTTGCCACGAGCCGGTGACGCCGGCCTCGCGCTACTGCGGCGCCTGCGGGTTCGCACTGGGCACCGCACCGGTGCCCTCCAGTCCACCAGCTGTCGCGCCGGACAAGGACGAGGACGCGGGCGAACGGCGCCACGCCACGATCGCCTTTTCCGACCTGTCGGGCTACACCACGCTCAACGAGCGTCTCGATCCGGAGGAAGTCGAGGCGCTGATGGGGCGCATCAAGCGCGAGGCCGTGACCATCGTCGAGCGGCATGGCGGCATCGTCAACCAGTTCGTCGGCGACGAGGTCATGGCGCTGTACGGTGTACCGCTGGCGCGGCGCGGCGATCCGGCGCGGGCCGTGCGGGCCGCGTTCGAACTTCACGCCGCGGTGCGGGCCATCGGTGCTGAGGTCGCACCGCGCATCGGCTGCAGCTTGAGCATGCACACCGGCGCCAGCACAGGCCGGGTTGTGGTGCGTCGCAGCGACACGCGTGCGGGGCAGTTCACGGTGACGGGCGACACAGTCAATACCGCGGCGCGCTTGCGCGGCCTCGCCGCCGACGATGAGGTGGTGGTCGGAGCCGACACCTGGCGCGAGGTCTCCACGCTTTTCGAGGCCGAAGCGGGCGACGCGGTGAACGTCAAGGGCAAGATGCAGCCGGTCGTGCCGTACCGCATTCGCGGCGAGCTGAGTCAGCCCGATTCCGGACGACCCTTCATCGGGCGCATTGAGGAGTTGCAGCAGTTCGACACGCTGCTCGCCAGCTGCCGCGAGCTTGGGCGCGGCCGCCTGATCATTGTGCGCGGCGACCCCGGCATCGGCAAGACGCGCCTGCTCGGCGAGTTCCGGGCACGCGCGGCAACGCTCGGTTTCGCCTGCCATCGTGCGGCCGTGCTCGACTTCGGCGCCGAGACCGGCCGCGACGCGGTGCGCAGCCTGGTGCGGGGCTTGTTGGGCCTGGGCCCCGAGGCCGGTGAACCGGAACGCAGCGCCGCCGCCGCGCGCGCCTGCGCCGAGACGATGACCGCGGCCGAGAACGAGATGTTCGTCTGCGAGCTGCTCGACGTCGATCCTCCGCCCGCGCAACGCCCGCTCTACGCCGCGCTGTCGCGCGAGGCGCGGGTGCGCGGCGTGGGTGACACCTTGCGCGATCTCGTGCGCCATGCGAGCGCGCACCGCCCGCTGCTGCTGCTGGTCGAAGACGTGCACTGGGCCGACGTCTGGACGCTCGAGCGGCTTGCCGCCGTCGCCGCGCTGGCGCCAGCGCAACCGCTGTTGTTGGTGGCGTCGACACGCTTCGAAGGCGACCCGAGCGCCGGCCCATGGCGCAGCGCGCTGCACGGCGTGCCGACGACCAGCATCGACCTCGTGCCGCTCTCGGCTGAAGAAGCCGCGCACCTGGCCGAGTCTTTCTCGGGCATGGCCTCAGACCTGGTGCGCGAATGCGTTCAGCGCGCTGCCGGCAACCCGCTGTTCCTGGAGCAGTTGCTGCTCAATGCCGAGGAAGCGGGGCTGGAGAATCTGCCCGGCACGATCCAGTCGCTGGTGCATGCACGGCTGGATCGCCTGGATGCGGCCGACAAGCAGGCGGTGCAGGCCGCGGCCGTGCTCGGCCAGCGCTTCTCGCTCGAGGCCCTGCGCCACCTGGTCGAGGATCCGGCCTACGACGGCGCGTCCCTGGTCGCGCATTTCCTCGTGCGCCGTGAAGGCAGCGGGTTCTTGTTCTGCCATGCGCTGATTCGCAACGGCGTTTACGAGTCCGCACTGCGCACGCGCCGCCGGCAACTGCATGCCCGCGCGGCCGGTTGGTACGAGAATGACGACCCCGTTCTTGCCGCCGAGCATTTCGAGCGCGCCGAGGACCAACGCGCGCCGGCGGCCTACCTTAGGGCGACCGCCTTCGAGGCACAACAGTTCCACTACATGCGCGCGCTCGCGCTCGCTGAACGCGGGCTGGCTCTCGGCGCAGACAGCGACGCGCGCGGCGCGCTGCTATCGGCACGCGCCGCGCTGCTGCTCGAGCTGGGCCGCGTGCCCGAGAGCATCGACGCCTACCGGGAGGCGATCGAGGTGGCCGCCACGCCGGTCGACCGGTCGCGTGCGCTGATCGGCATGGCCTCGGGCATGCGCGTCAATGATCGCGTCGACGAGGGCCTGGCCGCGCTGGCCGAGGCGCAGCCGCTGGCCGAGCAGGATGGGCTGGCGCTGGAGCTGGCACGCCTGCATCACCTGCGCGGCAACCTGTACTTCCCGCTCGGCCGCATCGATGAATGCCTGAGCGAGCACCAGGCCTCGCTGGCCTACGCACGCGCTGCGGGCTCGGTCGAAGCCGAGGCCACGGCGCTTGGCGGACTGGGCGACGCTTACTACCTGCAAGGGCGCCTGCGCTCGGCACATGAACAGTTTGCACGCTGTGTGGCGCTGGCGCGCGAGCACGGATTGGCCAAGCTCGAAGTCACGGTGCTGCACATGGTGGGTTGGAGCGCTGAGTACCTGTTGATGGCGCGCAGCGCGGTGGAGACCGGCTTGCAGGGCGTCGCGCTGGCGGCGCGCCTGGCCGACCCGCGCGCTGCCATGCTCTCGCACGCGCTGGTTGCCGACCTTGCGACCCGGGCCCTGGGCGATCTCGCGCTGGCTGCTGCGCACACCGTGAGGGCGCGCGAGCTGGCCGAGAAGCTGGGCGCCGCACGATTCGTTGCACAGGCGTTTGCGATCGAGGCCTCGATGGCGCTGGTGCGGGGCGACAAGGAACGTGCACGCCTTCTCGTTCGAGAGGGACTGACCGGCCTGGGCGAGGCGGGGCTGCGTCACATCGGCGCGACTCTGTACGGACTGCTTGCACGCGCAACCGAAAGCACTCTGGAGCGATCCGAGGCCCTGCGCGAGGGTGAGGCGTTGCTCGATGCAGGAACACCCAGCCACAACCATCTCCATTTTGCCGAAAGCGCCATGGCGTCCTTGCTCGAGCAAGGCGACTGGCCTGACGCGGAACGCCAATGCGACCGGCTGGAGCGCTATTGCGCACGTGAGCCGCTGCCGTGGTCCGAGTTCGTCATTGCTCGCGGCAGAGCGTTCGCTCGCCTCGGGCGCGGCGAGCGAACTGACACATTGCGCGAGACTTTGCAACGTTTGCGCGAAACGGCTGCGCGCGCAGAACTCAACGTGGCGCTTGCCGAGATCGACGCGGCCGTTGCTGCCAGTGCTCCGGAATGAATTGCCTGCGGCAAGGTCAGCAATGAGCGTGACTTCGCCGCCGCAGTTGGGGCAGTGCTCAGGATCAGTATTGAAGAGACGCTTGAGCAGCCCTTGTTTCAACAAGGCTCCGTATGGCCCGCCCTTCACCAGCAGCGGTTCATGGGCGGGACTGCCGCCGGCGAACGTCAACTGACCGGAGTTCTCAACTTCGATGACGGCTTACCGGCGCTGATCCGGCACGATCGCCAGGGTTCTTGTCGCTTGCGCTCCTTGGCCCGCTGACGCCGTTTACTTCCGCGCGGCGTAAGCCTCGAGCAGCAGGTTGCGTTCCGGCATGTCCTGCAGGACGAGCCGCCCCAACGAGGTGTCGGCCTGCAGTCGACCCGGCGACTGCGGTGGCGGCAGCGAGTGGAAGCGCGACAGCTGGGTGACGCGTTCCTGGAAGATCGGCGCCGGCGCGGGGCCAGGCGGACGGTCCCAGACGTAGGTGATCGACTGCAGCATTTCGTTCGCGTCGAAGTCGTACAGCGTGGCCTTGATGCGCGGGTCGTCGCAGGCGCTGCCGCGCAGGTCGATGCGCAGGTGGTTCGTGTTCGGCACCTTGCCTTCGATGGCCGCTTCCTTGAAGCGTACGTCGGACATCGCCCGCACCTGGTTCGTGCCGACTGTGCCGAGCTTGTCGAGAAGCGTGTTGCGGCAGATCTCCGGCGATGGACGCGCCAGCGTTGACGGCGGCGGCGCAGGCGCGACGGCGGCCACTTGGGGCATCGCGCCGGCTGCCGGCGGCACCGCTGAGTTCGCGGCCGACGTGCGCGCATTGCCTGGCGCAGTCGCCGCGTTCGCCGCGGCATTGGCCGCGGATGTACCGACCCGCACCAGAGCGCATGTGCCCCCCCAAACAATGCGATTCGAGCCTGCGATTTCGAAGACCATCGGGTTCGCGCGGCTGTCGCCGGGTATGGCCACGATGACCTGCTTGTTTCGGCTGCGGTACGCGATGGGCCCTCCTGCCATGCCAGCAATCCCACTGCTCGAGTAGGTCGTCGGCGTGAAGGTTATGCCGCTCCCGAACGACACGTCGCAGAGCATCTTTCCGGATTCGACATTCGACAAGACGCCCATCAGATCGCCGAACCCCATCTTCCCCTTCCCAGTGAGGGCAGACTCAGCGGCTCCGCGCTGGGGGCCGCCATCTTCCAGACGCCAACTGCCCAGCAGCACGTTGCGTGCATCTGGAAGCGGCGGCAGGCGCATCAGTTCTTTGCCCAGCGCCCTCATGTCCGTGCTGTTGCCGCCCGATGGTGAGGGCGTATAGCCGCCACCGGTCGATGAGCTCGACTGCGAACGCCTACTCTCCTCCGCCTGCCGTTCGCGTTCTTGCAGCTGTCGCTGCTGCTCCATGCCTTGCGCTCGAGCGGCCGCATCGGCGCGCTCAACGCCCTCCCGTTGCAGTCGTTCGGCATCCTGTTGCTGCGTTTGTGCGAGCGCAGACTCCGCGCAGATCAGGAGCGCGGAAAGCGGTATCAACACACAAACTCGGGCGTGCGCATTCATGTTGAGACCTCCAAATGTGAAGTGGGGTTTGTTGCGTATCTCCGCTCAAAATGGCCCGCGGAGCATAGATTCTTTTGCTGTGACTTTCTTGTTTTCTGCGAAGAAGTTCAGTGCATGACACCGGTGTAGACGTTCGGGAAGTGGTGCTCGCGCAGGTACATCGTCGTACCCATCACCTTGCCACCGTAGTCGGTGACCCGCCAGCGCCTGGTGTGCGGGATCTTGGCGATCAGGCCATGGGCATGCAGGCGTTTGAAGCACCGGCCGACCTTGGCACTGGCCTTGTGGGGATCGTTGGCGCATGCACGGAGTAGCTGCGTGCTCGCCAGATGTGCTCGGATGTCGCGATTGGTGAAGCCGTGCAGACAATGCTCGCCGGCCATCAGGCTCTTGAACAGCGTGGCGTCGTGTTGCGCCAACGGATTGAACCCCGGGCAAGAGCGTCCCGCGGCATCCTTTTTCGTGGTGGTCAGGCGCTGTAGCGCCTGCTTGCCGCCTGCTGGGTTCGGTGTTGGGCGGGCAGGGCCGCGGCGCAGGCAACCTAGGAACGGGCATGGTGATGAGCTTTGCAACCACCTACGCGTTGGGGCAGTTGGCCGTGCGCTACTACGGCGGTGGTCGGCAGATGCGCACGGCGCTGCTGCAGCAGACCTATCAAGACCTGCTGGTCAGCGCAAGGCAGTTGCAGCAGCAGGCGCTGCCTGAGATCCAGCAATAGACGTGAGCCTTGTGCCTACGGCTGGCGCGAGATCGAGGGTGGCTCCAATGACAAAGGCAGGCGGCAGCACCTGGATGCCACCGCCGGCCCGAGCTCGACTTCAGTCTTGTCAGCTCAGAGCGCCGCGTCCTTGAGCTTCTTCAGCGCGCGGGTCTTGATCTTCACGGTCGCCGGCTTGGCAGCGAAGACGCGCTCTTGCTTGGTGAACGGATCGATGCCCGTGCGCTTCTTCTTCGCCGGCACGTTGACGACGTTGACCTTCAGAAGACCCGGCAGCGTGAACGAGCCCAAGCCCTTCTTGTGCACGGAGGCCAGGATCGTCGCTTCCAACGAGGCCATGATGGCCCGCACGGCCTTGACCTCCACCGCAGCCAGTTCGGCCAGGTGAGTGACCAGGCTGCTCTTGTTGAATGCCGTGCTGATGGGTTTGACGGCCGTGGGCTTGCTGGGCGTTGCGGCCGCCTTCTTCGCGGGAGTGGCCTTCTTGGCCACAGTCTTGGTCATCGATTTCTTTGCAGTTGTCATTGATTCTGTGTGTAGAGAGTGGATGGTGCCCCTGAGTGAGGGCGGCGCATTCTAGGCGCGGGAACTCGTGCGCGATGCGGACGAATCCCTGCAAACGCGTCAGGTGTGCCGCGCGGCACAATCACAGGCATGACAAACATGGCATCCCTTTTGAAGACCGAGATCTCCCGCGTGGCACGCAAGGAAGTGCGCGCCGAGACCGCCAGCCTCAAGAAGGCCTTGGGTGTGTACCGTGCCGAGATCGCTGCGCTGAAGCGGCGGACTCAGGCGTTGGAGCTTGAACTTCGCCGCCTGAGTAAGGCTCGTGCGAAGGCTGTCCCGATCGAAGCGCACGCACCGTCTGCGCAAACACTTCGATTCGTCGCAAAGGGGTTGGCGTCACAGCGACGCAGACTGGGCCTTTCGGCCCTGGACATCGGATTGCTGGTGGGCGCTTCCGGTCAGTCGATCTACAACTGGGAGGAAGGTAAGGTGCGTCCTCGGGCCAAGCACCTTCCCGCCATTGCGGCTCTCAGGACCATGGGCAAGAAGGAAGCTGCAGCGAGGCTGGCGTCGCTGCGGTAGACGTCTTGGGTTCGCGAGGCACCCGTTCGCCGTCATCAGGCCTGCCAGACGCCGTATCCGGCCTCGCGCAGCCCGATGGCCAGTTCCACCTCCATCTCGCGGGCAGCTTCGTACGGCATCGGGTTGTAGACGTCGTAGAGCGCGGGTAGCAGGCGCAGGCCGTACCTGAAGACGAACTGATTCGCCTGGATCCCTGCCTTGTGCTTGTCGAAGCGCAGGTCGGGATCGAGTCCTGTCATGCCCACGTAGACGAAAGGCTTGCCCAGCCGATAGTCCGTGTTGGCTTTGCGGAAGCGAGGCTCGTTCCACACCTGGTCCGCCAGCTCGACTACGTAGACATGATGGTGATGTCGTTGGCCGAGTCGTGAGGTCGGTTCTGCATCCTTCCCCGGCGTCGACTCGTCGAGGGCGGGCTTTGATTTGCGGGCCACACGGCGATTTTGGCGGAGATTGCAAACCTGGATCGTGGCTGCACTGCTGCAGTGCAGCAGTGCATTCCGCGCTGCCAGTCGACCACGACGGGTCGACTCGCGTGTCACCCGACTCGCCACAGCGACCGACGGGTCTCGGTCACATCGGTGACTTCAGCCAGCGTGGCGTGACGGCGCCTTCTTGGTCGGAACCATCGCCAGCGAACGACTGCTGACCGGTATCGTCAATTCTGATGACGGGTTACAGCCAATTCACCGAATCGGGTGTCAATCCACGACCCACTGCTGACACTCGCTGCTTCAAGTTGGCTCGCGCAAAGCTGCCGCTCGGATGAGATGCGCGCGTGTCCATCGGGAGTCGGCTGTTGCAGCCGGTTGAAATTCGTGCATGCCGCAGCATGAACATGGTCGAATTCCAGCGTCAGC
This sequence comes from uncultured beta proteobacterium, assembly GCA_963824005.1. GTDB lineage: Bacteria > Pseudomonadota > Gammaproteobacteria > Burkholderiales > Burkholderiaceae_C > Rubrivivax. The sequence continues at coordinate 106,965 of CAWGOK010000007.1, read as the reverse complement.
CCATCGTTGACGTACAAGGTCGAGAACGGGCCGGCGCAGCCTTGCTCGGCCCAGCGGCACCTGCACGCCGCGCTTCAGCCGATGAGCTTGTGCCATTCGTAGACGATCACTACCTGCAGTGCAGCGAAAGCGGCGCGTACGCATTCACGCGTCAGCAGCACCACACCGCATAGGATTTGCCGCTGCCTGTGGCATGCAGCAAGTCGCTGCGCCTTTCGTGCATCGCGGTCCAGACCGGGCGCTTGAAGTCAAAGAGGTTAGGGCCCCGCGCCCGGAACCAGGCCTCGGTCGCCTCGTTCGATTGCGGCTGGCAACAGGTTCACGTTGGCGCGCACATCGGCGTTGCACTGACGAAGCGGCTCTCTCAGAACGGCTTGCCAAGATACAGGTACACCGCTGTGGTTCCCTGGTTGGCGCGTCCCGCGCCGAAGTAGGCCACGCCCACGGGCGTGTCCGCTGCCAGGTAGGCGGTGCCGGACTGGAAAGACGAGCGATCGTTGGAGGCGATGGCCTGTGGCATGTCGGCAATCTCGTAGGCCAGGCCGGCATACACGCCTTCGAACAGCGGCACGCCGCCCAGCCGAGCTTGGTAGAGCGCGCGGCCGTAGACGAACCGGGTGCCTAGCAGTTGCTGCAACCTGAACCCCGACATGTTGAGGAAGCCGCCCAGCCTGAACATCGCATACACGGGCAACGGGTCGTCGCCGATCGAGCCGCCGCCGCGCAGCGCCAGCCGCAACGTATGCGCGTCGTGCGAGATGGCCGTGCGCACTTCGGCGTCGTAGCGGCCGTAGTCCTCGCTCGCGCCGAGCTGTGTGCGCGAGACTAGCGCGTTCAATGCCACCAGGTAACCCGAACGCGCGAAACTCGCGCTGTCCAGCTGGTCGATGCGCAGCGAGGCCTGCACCAGGCCCAAGTCGACCTCCAGGCTCCTGGGCAGGAACAACTGCCCGCTGCTCAGGTCGAGCTGGCTGTTGCCGCGGTACACCCCGAGCCGCAGCTGGCCGTAGTGGCTGAAGTTGAGGCCCGCATCCAGACCCGCACCCAGCGTGTGTTCGCGGTACAGCGCCGCCAGCACGTCGCCGCTGTAGACATACAGCGGCGTGTCGCTGTAGACGACACGCGGTTCCACGAACCAGCGTTGACTGGGCGACAGCGGCTGGTAGAAGCGGCTGGCCAGCACCACGTCGTTGCCCAGCACGACATCGTTGCGCCATTCGGCGCCCAGGCGGTTGAGCCAGGTCGAGCGCAGCTGGCCGTAGAAGTTGAACTGCGCGTCCTGCCCCAGGTCGGACGACAGCGACAGCCCGAGACGCAGGTACTGCGGGCCCCATCCCTTCTCGGTGACGTTGACCACCAGCGTCTGCGCGCCGCCCGTGTCCACGAGCTCGGGCCGCACGCTCTCGAAGTCGCCGCTGCCGTAGATGCGCCGCATGTCCAGATCGACCCGGTCCTGGTCCAGCGGCTGGCCGGAGCGCGTCTGCATCGTCTGCACGATCGACTCGGCGTTGACGCGCCGTTGACCGGCAATCTCGATCGCAGCGATCACCGGCAGCGTCGGCCCCACATCGCTTCGCTGCTGCTGGCGCAGTTGCGCGAATTCGGGTGCGGGGATGGCCAGCGCCCTCAAGCGCGGCGCAGCCTGAAGGGCCGCGGCCTGACCGAAGGGTACGGCCTTGACCAGGTTGTCGAAGTCGGCGGCGGAAAAGTCGCCCAGTGCCGGTTCGATGAGCACGTCCTGTGGCCGCAACTGCTGCAGCGACTGTCGCACGTTCTGCTCGGTCAGGATGCCCAGCGTCTGCATCGACACGCCCTGCAGGCCTTCAATCTGATCGGGCCGCAGCAAGGGAGTGCCCAAGTTCACCGCAATGATCACATCGGCGCCCATCTCGCGCGCCACGTCTACGGGCAGGTTGCGAACCAGTCCGCCGTCGATAAGCAGCCGATCGCCCACCCGCAGCGGCGCGATCAACCCCGGCACCGCCATGCTGGCGCGCATCGCCGTGGGCAGCAGACCGCGGTCGAAGACCACCATCTGGCCGTCGCCCAGGCTGGTGGCCACGGCACGAAAGGGTATCGGCAGCTGGTCGAATCGGCGCGCATCGCGCACCCTGATCAGCCGGCGCAGTTCGGCTTCCAGCGCCACGCCGTTGACCACCCCCTTGGGCAGCGCCAGCTTGCCATCGTTCAGTCCCAGCTCGGGTGAGGCCAGCGGCAGGCTGTCGTCGGACTTGATGCGCATCGGCTGGTCCACGCGTGGCGGCTTGTCGTTGAACAGGCGTTCGCTGGTGATCTGGGCCATCTCCGCCAACATCTCGTCCGTGCCCATGCCGGAGGCATAGGACGCGCCGACGATCGCCCCCATGCTGGTGCCGGCGATGCAGTGCACCGGCACGCGCAGCTCCTCCAGCACCCTGAGGACACCGACATGCGCCGCACCGCGCGCGCCGCCACCGGACAGCACCAGGCAGATGCGCGGGCGCCGCAAGGCCGGCGCCGCGGCCTCGGCGTCAAGGCCTTGCGCATCGACCGCCAGTGCCTGCAGGGCGAAGACCATCGCCAGGCCCCGCTGAATCGGACCATTCAAGGTGGAGAACATCGAACCGCCAAAGACAAAGCGCGGGATTTTGCATGCCGCGCCTCGCGGCCCACGGCTCGGAACAAGCACGCGGCCAAGCCGCGCCTGCCCCACCGCTTACCGGGCGGCCGGCGGCGTGCCCGGCGTCACCGGCTGGTTGGAGCCCAGCGCCTGCAAGCCTGGCAGATCACGAACCACCGCGCGGCCGTAGCGCCAGGCCACCAGGCCGCGGGCTTCCAGGTCGTGCACGAGCTGCATCGCGGTCTGGCGCGTCACGCCGACCAGTTCGCCCAGCCGTGCCTGCGACAGCCTCACGCGGATGGCCACGCCCTCGGGCGCCGTCTCACCTTCGGCCTGCGCCAAGCGCACCAGCACGTTGGCCAGGCGCACCGACGCCGGTTCGAGCACATGGCCGTGCACGATATTGAACAGGTTGCGGAAGCGCCAGGCCATGTCGAGGGCCAGGCTCTCCCAGAGCGCGGGCCGGGCCGCCAGCTCGGCGCGGATCGCACTGAATGGAATCGCGACCGCCGTCACCGCGTCCAGTGCGTTCAGGTCGTGCGGCATCCCCCGGCCGTCGAGCAGTGGCAGCAGGCCGAAGATCGCACCGCTCGCGCCCAGCGCATAGGTGAACTGCCGGCCGTCGGCGCTGCTGAAGCTGACCTCGACATCGCCGCTGGCGATCAGCAGCGCCGCCTGCAGCGGCTCGCCTCCGGAGACGAGCCGTGCGCCGCGCCGGTAGCGCCGCACTCGCGATGCCGCGGCCAGCCGGCGCAAGGCGTCGGGCGGCCAGGTGTCGATCGGCTTGGCGCAAAAGATCGCGCGCTCGCACAACTCGGCATCGGGGGCCGTGACGGCGGGCGCAGGGGCCCGGGGGCTTCGGTTCTGGACGATGGACATGGGCGCGCCAGACTGTAAGGCACCCGCTATTTCCGGATACCGCGCCCGCCTACCATGCAGCGCTTTGCCTGGCGGGCGGACGGTGCCCGCCTCGGGTGGCACCTGAGCAGTCCGGCCGCCGCAAGAAGAACGCTGGAGGAAGCCCCCGATGAACCCGCGACACCCCGGTGCCTGGCGCTTGACCGCCAGGCGCAGCGCAGCCTTCGCGCTGGCCTGGTCCGCGACGAGCGCGATGGCGCAGTCCGTCCCCGCGGCCCCGGCCGCCGCAGCCTCGGCGTCCAGCACTGCCGACACCGCGCTGAAGGACGCCGAGCGGCTGGGCAGCGGCCGCCTCACCGCCTGGCGCGCTGGCAACCGCACGCTGGTCGCGCTGCCGGCCGACGCACTCGGCAAGCCGGTGATCTGGTACACCGAGGTGGTGTCGGTGCCCGCCGGCATGGTGACTGCCGAAGGGGCTGGAGATCAACAACACGCTTGCGCGCTTCGAGCGCGTGGGCAACACGATCTACCTGCGCGACCTGGGCACCGCGATCAAGCGCCGCGCCGGCCTGCCCGGAAGACGGCCCGTCGGCGGACCCCGCCGGTCCCCGGCGCCGCCCCCAACGACCCGAAGCGTCTGCCCGATCGAAGTGGCGCTGACCAGTGGCGCCGAGACCGGCCCGCTGATCGCTGAACCTGCCGATCGTCGCCAGCCTGGCCGACGGCGTCGCTGCTGCTGGACATGACGGCCACCTTCTCCACCGACATCCCGGCGGCCACGGCCGCGGCTATTCGTCGCCGGCGTCGGCGTGGTGCCCGCGGCGGTGGATCCGAGCAAGTCCTACCTCGACAGCGTGCGCGTGCGCGGCGACGCGCTCAACATGCGCTCGCACCTGACCTTCCTGGCCGGCGCTGGAGGCGGACCCCAGTGGCCGGGCCGCAGCCGGTGTCGATCGTGCTGGGCCATTCGATCCTGTTCCTGCCCGAAAAGCCGATGGCCGCCCGCCCCGCCGACCCGCGCGTCGGCTATTTCCAGCAACGAGTACACCGAGTTCGAATCCGAGCGCGGCACGGCGCAGGACAAGCGCCGTTGATCGAGCGCTTCCGGCTGGAGAAGACCAACCCGGCGGCCGCGGTCAGCGACCCAGTCAAGCCGATCACCTACTACCTGGGCCGCGGCATGCCCGAGCGCTGGAGGCCGTATGTCACGCGCCGGCGTCCTGCAGTGGCTGCCGGCCTTCGAGGCGGCGGGCTTCAGCAACGCCATCCGCGTGCTGGACGCGCCCACGCCCGCAGCAGGACCCGGACTGGTCGCCCGAGGACGTGACGATCAACGTCATCCGCTGGGTGCCGCAGGAGAACGTCAACGCGATGGGCCCGCGCGTCATCGACCCGCGCTCGGGCGAGACGCTGTCGGCGCACATCCAGGTGTGGCCCCAGGTGATCGACGGCTTCGGCCAGTACTACTGGGCGCTGTTCGGCGGCTCGGGCGTGGACGCCGGCCGCGGCCCGGCTGCCGCTTGTCGACCGAAAGTCGGGCGCGCTGCTGTAGCTACGTCCTCGCGCACGAGGTCGGCCACACGCTGGGGCTGATGCACAACCAGATCGCCTCCACCGCCCACCCGGTGGCGCACATGCGCGATCCGGCCTTTGCCAACCGCTGCGGGCCGAACAGCTCGATCATGGCCTACGGCCGCTTCAACCAGGTGGCGCAGCCCGGCGACGGCGTCACCCAGCTGTGGGGCGTGATCGGTCCCTACGACCTGGCGGCCATCAAGTACGGCTACGGCGTCTTCGGCAGCGACCCGGCCAGCGAGCGCGCGCGAGCTGGCGGCCTTTGCCGACGACCTTCTCGCGCGACCGGCGGCTGTACTTCGGCAGCGAGGAAGGCCCGGTCGAACGATCAGTCGCTTCGCGCAGGACCCGCGCGTGCAGACCGAGAACACCGGCGCCGAGCGCGTCGAGGCCACCCGGCTGGGCGTGGCCAACCTGCTGCGCTCGCTGCGACCGGCTGGACTCCGGCACCGGCGGCGACGCCAAGCTCTATGCGTCCACCTACGACGTGGTGCTGGCCGCCATGTGGCGCTGCTGAAGTCGGTCAACCGGCTGCTCGGCGGCGTCGATGCCGGCCTGGGCGCGGCGAGGGCCCGCGGTGCGCTGGTGCCGGCGGCCGAGCAGCGGCAGGCGGTGCACTACCTGCTGGGCGAAGGTGCGGCCTCGCTGGAGCCCTACGCCGAGCCGGCGGTCGTGGAGCGGGTGGTCGGTGTACGGCGGCTACCGTGTGGTCGACCGCTTGCAGGCCGGCCTCGTCTCCGACCTGATGACCGGCTCCACCCTGGCGGTGCTCGAAAGCCAGTGGCGCGGCGACCCGGCGGCCTACTCGTCGCTGGACTTCGGGCGCGACCTGGATGAGGCGGTGTGGGGCGAGCTGAATGAACCGACGCCGACGCCGACCCGGCGCGCGCTGCAGCGCGGCTAGATCGAAGGCGCGCGCACGCTGCTCGAGGCCTGGGCCAAGGGCGGCGCCGACGAGGCCGAGGACCTCAAGAAACTGCGCGCCGTCGGCGCCCCGGCCGGCGCGGCGATGGTGCTGGTGGAGACCGGCGACGACACGCTGTTCGTGACCCGCCTGCGCGAGGAGCTGCCGGGGCTGAAGAAGCGCCTGGACGCCGCGGCCAAGGCCGCCAAGGACGACAGCACACGGCTGCACCTGCAGGAAATGTCGGTGCAGGTGGCGCGGCTGGCCAAGATGGGAGCACCCTGATGAACTCGCGCAGGGCACTCGTTGCGCTGTTTGCGGCCAGCCTGTGTGCCGGCGTGGCGCTGGCCGCTCCGCCCGAGGCGGCAAGACTGCGGGATATTCGATTCGCGCCGGGTACCAGCGGCGTCGAGCTGAAGGGCGCGGTAAATGGCGACAACACCACGAGCTACCGCCTGGTGGCCGCTGCCGGCCAGACCCTGAGCGTGGAACTGAAGCCCTCGAACGGCGCGCAGTACTTCAACATCGTGTCGCCGGGCTCGAACGAGGCGATGTTCATCGGCGAGACCGCGGGCCTGAAGGCGAAGGTGGTGCTGCCCACCGACGGTGCCTACCTGATCCGGACCTTCCTGATGCGCAGCGCGGCACGGCGCAACGAGTCGTCGAGCTACACGCTGAAGGTGGCGGTCATCGGCCAGGCGCTGCCGGCCTCGCCCGGCCGCCAGGACGCCAAGGTGGCCGGCACACGCTTCCATGCGACGGCCCGGCTGCCCTGCAAGCCGCCCTATGGCGCGGCGGCCACCACCTGCGAAGCGGGCGTCGTGCGCCGCGGGCGCGACGCCACCGCGACGGTCGAGATCCTTGGGCCGAACCAGTTGCTGCGCCAGATCCTGTTTGTCAGGGGCGAGCCGGTGGCCAGCAATTCGGCGCAGACGCTGACATCGCGCCGAAGCGGCGACACCACCACCGTCGAGATCGGCGGCGATGAGCGATTCGAGGTCCCCGACGCGCTGCTGACCGGCGGCTGAGGCCACTTCCCCGGCCGGTCTGCTCGCCTTCCCCAATCCGCCCTTTCGCCAATCCGTTGGAGATCAACACCATGACCCGTTCCGCTTGTTCGAACTCCCGCTCGTCGCAGCATCCGCGCCGCCCGACCTGTCTGCAAATCACGGCCGCACTGCTCGCCGTGGCCACGGCCGCTGCCCCGCTTGCGGCGGCGGCCCAGGCGGCGGAAATGCCCGATCTGGTCTACGAGCGCGAGTCCTATGCGGCGCAACAACTGCCCGCACGCGGCTACACGCTGTCGCACACCCAGACGGCACGCCAGGGCTCGTACTGGCAGTACTGGTGGAGCAGCCAGCGCAACCAGTGCCTGCGCGTGGCCGTCAACAACACGCAGGTGACGCAGATCATCACCACCAGCGCGAACGACTGTCAGCAGCGATCGGGCAGCGGCTGGCCGAGCCACAGCGCCGAGCCGACCGACCTGGCCTACCGCGATGCGGGCTACGCGTCGCGCGCGATGTCGGATCGCGGCTACGTGCTGTCGCACAGCGCCACGGCCAAGGACGGTGCCTACTGGCAGTACTGGTGGAGCTACCCGCAGTCGCGATGCATGCGGCTGGCCATCAACCGCGACCAGGTCACGCAGGTGGTTCCCACCGACGAGCACGACTGCAACCAGCACGGCTCGGGCAGCAGCGGGCCGAGCAAGGGCGCCCAGGTGGCGATCGCGGCGGCGGCAATCGCCGGGGTGGCCGCTCTAGCGCACAAGTCGCACGAATCGGAAAAGGATCGCGCCTCACAGTCACCGCAGAACGTGGCCGACTTCGAGCGTGGCTACCGCGACGGGCTGTACCATCAGGGCTACCACAACTACAACAACAGCCGGGACTACAGCGATGGCTACAACAAGGGCACCGACCGCCGCGCCTCCGAGACCAGCTATCGCTCGTACGGCGGCTCGCACAGCGGCTACAGCAGCTATGTCAACCTGCAGGACCTGAACGGCGCCCGGGCCTCGTCGGCCGATGGCGAGATGCGCTCGCGCGGCTTTACCGGCCGCGGCGGCTACAAGGATGGCGAGCACTCGATGACCACTTGGTGGAATGCCAGCACCCGGCAGTGCGTGAGCATGGCCGTGCAGGACGGCCGCGTGGCACACCTCTCCGCAATTCCCGAAAGCAACTGCCGCTGAGCGGCATGTGAAGCACACAACCTTCGCGCCTGGAACCAGCGCCGCCGGGAAATGGGTCGAAGGCGAGAGGGTGGCGGACGGGCCCGCGGTAGTGATGAAGTCGGGTAGTGCCGATGGAGCGATGGGGCCCTGCTGCGTTGTAACTCCCCTGACAACATGGAAGGCAAGGACGAGATGACAAAGGCGTCCGGTAGTTTGCAGGACTTGAGGCGGGGGATATACGTCAAGGCGAAGGCTGAACCGTTTTGGCGTTTCTGGGGGTTGTACGTTCACGTCTGCAAGATGGAGACGCTGCAAGCGGCGTACGCGATGGCCAAGAAGAACAACGGCGCGCCGGGCATTGACGGCGTGACGTTCGAGGACATCGAGGCGCGAGGAGCGCAGGAGTACATCGAACAGATACGCAACGAACTGACCGAGCCCACGTATGTGCCGCTGCGAGCGAGGAAGAAGATGAAAATGCCGAAGGACCCCCACGACGGCGGGCAGTCCTTGCGCCGCCTCGTGGAGCGACACATGACCGTGCGCGAGATCAGCCTTCTTTCGAGCCTACGCGTGCAGGTCTCGCTGACTTCATCAGCACGGTCACCGACGCCGTCATGGCCGAGGTGGCGGCTTGGCAGTCTCGCCCGCTCGAACCGATGTACCCGGTGGTGTTCTTCGATGCGCTGCGGGTGAAGATCCGGGAAGACGGGGTCGTGCGCAACAAGGCGATCTACCTGGCGCTGGGAATCTTGCCCGACGGCACGCGCGACATCTTGGGCCTGTGGATCGAGGGCACCGAGGCGCGAAGTTCTGGATGAAGGTCTTCAACGACCTGAAGACCCGTGGGTCAACGACATCCTGATCGCAGTCACCGACGGCCTGAAGGCATGGCCGAGGCGCTGGCGGCCGTGTTCCCGGCCACCACGCTGCAGACGTGCATCGTGCACCTGATCCGCAACAGTTTGGACTATGCGAGCTGGAAGGACCGCAAGACCCTGGCGCAGGCATCCGCCCGTCTACAGTCCCGCCGGTCCACTGCCGTCAATGTTTCGGCGTGCTCGAGGCACTGTCCCGCCAGAAGATCCTGGCGGCCTGCACGGGATCCAGTCCGCGATAGCGCTGCGCGTCGATCAACTCGCCGGCAGTCTCCATGCCCCAAGCTTCTGGCTGGGCATGGCTTTGGCTGCAGTGCGGGTTCGCCAGGTATAGATGCTGGAGTTCGGCCGCGCACCGCGCCAGCCATGTATCTGCCTTCATCACGCACCTCTTTCATGCATCCGATCGAAGTGTCCGGCGGGAGCTGACGCATTGCATCCCGCAATCGCGGGGTCATCGCCGGCAGGATGGATGCGCTGTCGATGCGTGCGGCACCAGAACACGGTGGTGCGGGCGCTGTGAGAGCATCGGGGCCGTATCAGGACGTCGCGCGATGCCCGCCTTGCTTGTGCCGTTACTTCTCGCCGTGCCGGCCCTTGCGCTCTGGCTTGTGCAGCGCCAGGCCTGGGCCGCCAAGGCCGGGACGATCGTGTTGTGCTATGCGGCCGGCCTGCTGGCCGGCAACCTGGGCCTCGTGCCCGCAGCGGCACTGCCGGTGCAGAAGGCGGTGTCCGAAGCGGCAATCGCGCTCGCGCTGCCGATGATCCTGTTCACGGTCGACCTGCGCGCCTGGTCCCACATCGCCGGACGCGCACTCTTGTCAATGGCATTGGCCGTGCTGTCGGTCACCGTCGTGGCGATCGCGCTGTACTTCGTCTTCCGCGCCCAGGGCCTGCCGGCCGTGCACGAGCTGGCGGGGCTCGCCGTCGGCGTCTACACCGGGGGCACGCCCAACCTGGCAGCGATCAAGACCGCGCTTGGTGTCGATGACACGCGCTTCCTGGTCTTCAACGCCTTCGACACCGTGGTCGGCGCGGCCTACCTGATGTTCATGGTCACGCTGGCGCCGCGCCTGGCCGCGCGCTGGCTGCGGCCTCGGCAAGCCATGGCTGCGGCCGATCCCGCTGCCAGCGACACTTCGATGCACGACGAGGACTACCGCGAGCTGCTGACGCGCGCCGGCCTGGCCGGCGCGGCCAAGAGTCTCGGCGTCGCCGTGCTGGTCGTTGGGGCCGCCGTTGGCCTTGGCCAGGTGATCGGGGGCGCAAATGCCACCGCGCTCGTCATCGCGCTGCTCGCCACCTTCGGCCTGCTGGCTTCGCTGCTGCCGGCGGTGCGTGGGCTGCGCCTTTCGTACAAGACCGGCATGTACCTGATCTACGTCTTCAGCTTCGCGGTGGCGTCGATGGCCCGTTTCGACGCGCTGCAGTGGACCGACCTGTCGCTGCTGGCGTTCATCGTCGTCGCGGTGTTCGGCAGTCTCGCGCTGCACGCGCTGCTGGCGCGGCTGGCCGGGATCGACGCCGGCACCTTCCTCGTCACCTCGGTGTCGGCAATCTGCTCACCGGCCTTCGTGCCGCTGGTGGCGCGCTCGCTCGGCAGCCGCGAACTGCTGGCCTCGGGCATAGGCACCGGCATCATCGGCTACGCGATCGGCACCCAGCTCGGAATTGCGGTTGCACTTGTGCTGCACCAACTCGGATAGGATCGGCGCCGACATTGGTGCCCTTCGCTGCTGGTGGTTGTGGTCGTCTTCACCGGCGTGAGTCGCTTTCGAGCGACCGCTGGCACGATGACTATCCGCAGCGGTAGAGTACGTAGGCAGCCTCCGCTCGGAGCTATTGTTGTCAATGAACTAGGAAGGTACGGTCGGTGGTACGAACGCTGTGAATGTGCCTGGAGGCATTCTCATATCTCGTTGTTCGAATCCCACCCCCTTCGCCAGATCGACCTGCCACGGGCCCTTGCGGCCTGTGGGCAGTTGTGCGGTGAGCAACCCGAGAATGAAACCGAGAGGACTATTTACCGGCGGCCTGGTCTACTCGACCGAAGGCGGGCGCATGTGCCCGGGCTGCCGGCGCCCGATGCCCGAATGTGCCTGCGCCGCGCGTGCCCGTGCGGCCCCCCAAGGCGACGGCGTCGTGCGTGTGAGCCGCGAGACCAAGGGCCGCGGCGGCAAGGCGGTGACGCTGGTGCGCGGCCTGCTGCTGGACGATGCGGCGCTGGTCGCGCTTGGCAAGCGGCTGCGCACGGCCTGCGGCGCCGGCGGCACGCTGAAGGACGGCGTGATCGAGGTGCAGGGCGATCACGTCGATCGCCTGGTCGTATTGCTGCAGGCCGAAGGCTGGCGTGCCAAACGCGCCGGTGGCTAAGCCTGCTGCGACGGACTACGCCAGCACGAAGCCCTCGTAGCCGTTGCGCGCCACCTCGGCGCAGCGCTCGGCATAGGCCGGGAAGCCGCCAGCCAGCGGCATGAACATGCGCGGCTTGCCCGGGATGTTGGCGCCCAGGTACCAGGAGTTGCACGTCAGGAACACGGTGCGGCGCGCGGCGGCGTTGACATGCTCGGCCCAGGCCGCCTCGGCTGGCTCGCTGGCTTCGATGGTGGACAGCCCGCGGGCATCCAGGTGCGATATGCAGTCGGCAATCCAGTCCACATGCTGCTCGATGGCCACGATGACGTTGGTGAAGGCCGAGGTGCTGCCCGGCCCGGCAATGTTGAACAGGTTCGGGAAACCGGCAATCGTCAGGCCCAGGTAGTTCAGCGGTCCGGCATGCCACTTCTGCCGGATCGGCAAGCCGCCGCGGCCGCGCAGGTCCAGCCGCATCAACGTGCCGGTCATCGCGTCGAAGCCGGTGGCCAGCACCAGCGTATCGAATTCGAAGTCGCGGCCGCCGGTGTGCAGGCCAGTGGCGGTGAATCGTTCGATCGGCGAGCGGCTGATGTCCACCAACTGCACGTTGGGCCGGTTGAAGCTGTCGTAGTAGCCGCTGTCCACGCACAGCCGCTTGCAGCCGATGGTGTGCGTCGGCGACAGCAACTGCGCTGTCTGCGGGTCCTTGACGATCGCGCGGATCTTGCCCCGCACGAACTCTGCCGCCAGCGCGTTCGATTGTTCGTTGAGCAGTAGGTCGTTGAAGGCGCCCAGCAGCGCGAAGCCGCCGATCCTCCAGCGCTGCTCGAACGTGGCCTCGCGCTCCTCGGCCGACACGGCCAGCGCCGACACCGGGTTCGGCGGCAGCAGCGAACCGAAGCCGCCGTGCATGCGCCGGTTGCGCGCGCGGAATCCCGCGTAGTCGGTCTTGACGCGCGCTTCGAACTCGCGCGTCCAGCGGGCCGTTGTGCGCTGGCGCGGCATAGGCGGCCGTGCGCTGGAAGACGGTCAGCTCGCGCGCCTGACGGGCGATCAGCGGAATCGCCTGCACTGCCGACGAACCGGTGCCGACGATGCCGACGCGCTGGCCCGTGAAATCGACCGGCTCGTGCGGCCAGTCGGCGGTGTGATGCACCGGCCCGGCAAAGTCCTTCAGCCCAGGAAAGTCAGGCAGGTTCGGCGACGACAGCGGGCCGCTGGCCATGACCAGGAAGCGAACGCTCCAGCTCTCGCCGCTTTCGCCGTGCACGGTCCAGCGCTTGGCGCATTCATCGAAGTGCGCACCGGCGATGCGCGTGGAAAGGCGGATGCCGTCGCGCAGGCCGAAGCGGTCGGCCACGTGGTTGGCGTAACGCAGCAGCTCCGCCTGCGGCGCATAGCGCTCGCTCCATTGCCATTCCTGCTGCAAGGCCTCGTCGAAGGAAAACGAGTACTCCATGCTCTGGATGTCCACGCGCGCCCCGGGGTAGCGGTTGTGGTACCAGGTGCCACCGACGCTGGGTGCGGCTTCGACGACCTGCGCCTTCAGACCCATGCGTCGCGCCTTGTGCAGCGCGTACAGGCCGGCAAAGCCGGCGCCGACGATGAGCATGTCGAGCGACGATGCCGGGGGTGATTGGCTCATGCGGGGCCCATGGGTGCTGGCGTAGTGGCCCGCAGCATAGCTGCAGCCGCTTCGTTTCCCGGCATGGCGCCAACGGCGGAGCGTGCGCGCTCAGGCGCTGCCAGCCGGCAGCGTGAATCGCGCCACTTCCTCGGCCAACTTCTGGGCCAGTTCGCGCATCGCGGCGGCCGAGGCGGCCGTGTCGTCGACCAGCGCGGCGTTCTGCTGAGTCATGCGATCCAGCTCCTGCACCGCCTGGCCCACCTGCGCCACGCCGGTACTTTGCTCGCGTGCCCCGATGGCCACTTCGCCGAGCAACTGGTTCACCCGCTGTGAGGCGGCGACGATGTCTTCGATCGTCGTCCCCGCCTTGCGCACCACGGTCGTGCCGGCCTGTACCTGGTCCACGCTGCTGCCGATCAGGCCCTTGATCTCGCGCGCCGCCGCGGCACTGCGTTGCGCCAGCATGCGCACCTCGGTGGCGACCACGGCAAAGCCGCGTCCCTGCTCGCCGGCGCGCGCCGCCTCGACGGCCGCGTTCAACGCCAGGATGTTGGTCTGGAAGGCAATGCCGTCGATGGTGCCGACGATCTCGCCGATCTTCGCCGAGGCGCTGCGGATGCCTTCCATCGTGTCCACCACCTCGCGCATGATGCGGCCGCCGTCGGCGGCGATCGCGGCGTTGTGCCGGGCCACGCGCGAGGCTTCCTCGGTGTGCTCGGCGGTGCTGCGAACGGTGGCCGAGATCTGTTCCATCGACGCGGCCGATTCCTCCAGCGCCGAGGCGGCGTGTTCGGTGCGTGCCGACAGGTCGGTGGCGCCGCTGGCAATCTGCTGGCTGGCCTGCACGATCTCGCCGCTGGCGCGCCGCACGCGCAGCACCATGCCGCGCAGTGAGTCCTGCATGCTGCGCAGTTCGCGCATCAGCTGCGCGCTTTCGTCCTTGCCCCAAGGCGAGGGTGAAGTGGTCAGGTCGCCGTGGGTCATGGCGCGCAGGTGGCGGCGGGTCTCCCTGAGGCCGCCGTCCATGACGCGATAAAAGCTCAGGAACAGGTAGGCCGCCAGCAGCATGACCGATGCCACCACGCCGCCCATCCAGGCCACTTCGCGCCAGCGGCCGTGGTGCAGGTCGTCCACCGGCACCGCCGCGCCGAGGATCCAGCCCCACGGCGCGAAGCCCATCACATAGGCGACGTTGTTGCGCGCCTGCGCGTTGCCGGGCTCGGGCCAGCGGTGGGCGACGAAGCCCTTGCCGTCGTTGCGCACGGTGGCGACGAAGGCGTCGAACGGGGCGTGGCCGTCGGCGTCCTTCAGCTCGCCCAACCGCTGGCCGTCCAGCTCGGGCTTGAGCGGATGCATCAGCATGCGCGGCTGCATGTCGCTGATCCAGAAATGCCCGCTGCCGTCGTAGCGCAACGCGGCCACGGCGCGCAGCGCCATCTGCTGCGCCTGCTCGCGCGTCAGCCGGCCTACGGATTCCTGAGCCTGGGCCCAGGCCAGTAGGCCGTGCACCACCTCCACGTGCTGGCGCGTGGTGTTCAGGCGGGCCTGCAACGCCAGGTCGGCCTCGCTTTCCAGAGTCCAGCCGAGCAGCCCCAGCATCGGCAGCATGAAGGCCAGCGAGATGATCAAGGCCTTCGAGGTGAAGCGCAGCTCGCGAAACAGCCGCACGCCGGGCGCCCAGATGCCGTGATGCGCGAAGAAGCCGCGCCTGGGCGGCCGCTGTTCGGGGGTCGGTGGCGCACCGGATATCGGACCTGCAGGCTGCATGGTGGCTGACATCGAGGGGCCTTGATGGTGGTGGGGTTCGGGCCGCACAGCCCGTCCTGGCTGACGCGTCGATCACCAGGCTTTTCGGCTGCCGCGAGCCCGGACTTGAGCCCGTCACCCACGAGCGGCATCCGCGCGCTGTGCGTCAGGGCCCGAGCCCGGCGTCGGCCGCCTCGCGCAATCGCGCCAGAAGACCGGAATCGCGGCGCGTGCGCGTGTCGATGGCCGCGGCGAGCACCGCTGTGCCGCTGGCCAGTTGCAGCCTGTGGCGCGAGCGTGTCACCGCCGTGTAGAGCAGCTCGCGCGTGAGCACGCGGCTGCGCCGTTCGGGCAGCAGCACCAGGAGCTGATCGAACTCCGAGCCCTGCGCCTTGTGCACCGTCATCGCGAACGCGGTTTCGTGTGCCGGCAGCCGCAGTATCGGCACCGCGCGATGGCCGCCGCCGGCATCGGCAAAGAAGACCATCAAGCCGCCGTCGGCCGAAGGCAGCGTGATGCCGATGTCGCCGTTGAAGAGCTTGAGCAGCGGGTCATTGCGCAGCACCATCACCGGCCGCCCGGCGTACCACGGTGAACGCGCATCGGGCGCGCTCGCACCGGGCGGTGGTGCCAACCGCGAGCGCGCCAGGCGCGACAGCTGCTCGTTGATCGCATTCACGCCACGCGGGCCCTCGCGCAGCGCGCACAGCACACGAAAGCGTTCGAAGGCCAGGGTGACGGCGGTCACGTCCGCCGGGTCGCGCTGCACCACGTCCAGGTAGGGGGCATAACCCTCGGCCATGCAATGCAGCGTGGCGGCGCCGGGCGAGACCCCGGCGTCGTCCAGCCAATGCACCGAATCGTCCGCCTCTTGGCGCAGCCGCGCGATGAACTCGCCCGCACGGCCCAGCCGGATGTCGTCGGCGGCCAAGGCAATGCCCGAACCGGCGGCGAAGCGGTAGTTCCGCGTGAACCACACCACGCTGTCGCGCAACGGGCTGGCCTCGACGGCCGCGCCCGGCGTGATCAGCTCCGCCGGTACGCCGCTCAGGTCGGCCAGTGCCTGCACGCAGTCGTGGCCGAGACCCGGGTCGGCGCTGAGTTCGGCGAACACCGCGCCCGATTCCACGGCGGCCAGCTGGTCCTTGTCGCCGAGCAGGATGAGGCGCGCCGATCCGGGCACTGCCTCCAGCAGCCGCGTGGCCAGCGCAAGGTCGAGCATCGACGCCTCGTCCACCACCAGCACGTCGATGGCCAGCGGGCGGCCGGCGTGGTGCCTGAAGCCGCCCGGGTGGGCGCCCAGCAGGCGGTGCACGGTGTGCGACTGCGCCGGCAGCTTGTCGCGCAACGCCTGCGGCAGGTGCGCCGCACGCTGGCGCAGGGCGTCGCCCAGGCGCGCCGCCGCCTTGCCGGTGGGTGCGGCCAGCGCGATGCGAAGTTGCGGGTCCTGCGCGATCAGGCAGGCCAGCAGGTTGACCACGGTGCTGGTCTTGCCCGTGCCGGGCCCGCCGCTGATGACCACCAGGCGCTGGCGCAGCGCCAGCGCCGCGGCAAGCTTCTGCCAGTCGGGTAACGCATCGCGGCCGAAGAGCGAATCGAGCCGTTCGCGTGTGGCCGCGTTCACCACCGTCGGTGCAGCCTGGGCCGCGAGCAGCAGGCGCCGCGCCAGGCGTCGCTCGTAGTCGAAGTGGCGGTGCAAGTAGAGCCGGTCCTGGTCGTCCAGCAGCAGCGGCATCGCGGCCGGCGCCTCGGGCGTGCCGACCACGCCACTGGCCAGCAGCCGGCTGCGCACCGACCTCAGGTCCGCCATGTCGGGCGCATCGGCCGCCAGGCGGGCCGCCAAGTCGGCCAGCCGCAAGCACACATGTCCTTCGGCGGTGGCGCGGCTCAGTTCCAAGGCCGCGCGCCGCGCCAGCGACACCGTGGCCGTGTCTGCCGATTGCGCGCGCGCCCAGCCTTCGACGTGCTGCGCAAAGCCCTCGGCCAGGGCTTCGGCCGGGTCCTCGGGCGCAGTGCCAAGGTTCGTGGTCATGCCGTCTCCCGCACACCGTCGAGCAGGTCCGACAGCCGTTGCAGCGTGGCCAGCGTCGGCCGGTGTGCGAACACGCCCATGGCGCCCCCGTCGGGCGCCACCCATGCCGGGCGCACAGCGCGCACGAACAGGTAACGCACGCCACCGAAGTGCCGCGCCGGGTCGTAGTCCGGCAGCCGTTGCCGCAGCAGGCGGTGCAGCGCCAGCGCGTACAGCAGGGCCTGCAGCTGATAACCCTGTTCGGCCATCACCCGCGCCAGCGCGTGTGGCGCATAGTCGGTCGGCGTCTCGCCCAGGTGGTTGGATTTCCAGTCGAGGATGAAGTAGCGACCTTCGTGCGCGAACACCAAGTCGATGAAGCCTCGCAGATAGCCCGACAACGAGCCGAAGGCCAGCGCCGGCACGTCGTAACCCTGCTGCCGCAGCACCGCGCCCAGCGCCGTCGCGCCCAGCTGCCGCGCGGGCAGGTGGAACTCCATCTCCACTTGCCGCGACTGCGGCGGCACGTCGGCCAGGCGCATCCCGCCGGGCAGCGGCGTGTGCAGCACGTCGTGCAGCATGCGCAACAGCATGCGCGGCAGCCGCGCCGGGTCGGCGACTGCGGGCAAGGCCTGCGCATGCCGCCGCAGCGCGGCATCGACGGCCGCAGGCCAGCCCGAGGCGTCGCCGAAGTCGATGCGCTCGAACACCGCATGCAGGCACTCGCCCGCCACGGCGCCGCGCGGAAAATGCAGGATGTCGTCGTCGTCGATGGGCGCCGCATCGTCCGGCGCCGCTGGTGCGGCCGTGCGCACGCGCAGGTCATGGTCGATGGCCGCGGCCTCGTGCCTGGCGCCATGGGCCAGGCTGCTGTAGCTGCCGATGCGCCAGCCGGCCGGGATATGGGCCGGCGGCGGCAGTGCAGCCAGCATGTGGCCGGCCGGCTGCAGCGGCGTCAGCCGCTCGCCAGGTTCGCGCGGCAGCGGCTCCAGCGCGACGTGCGGCGCATGATGCCGTGCCAGCGCGCCCCAGGCAGCATCGATGTCCTGGGGCTGAAGCGTGTTCGTCGACCAGGCTTGCGGCGTGAAGTTCTGGCCCGCCGCCAGCCAGTTGAGCCGCGAACGGCAGCTTTCGCTGGTGCTGCTGTGGCGGCCATGTTTGCGTCGGTAGGTGCCGACGACCAGGTAGCAGCGGTGCACCGCGCGTGTCAGCGCGACATAGATCAGGCGCATCGACTCGGCGGCGCTTTCCAGCGCGATCTGCTCGCGGATGGGCGTGAGCCGCTCCTTGTCGTGCGTTCGGAAATCGATCACCGCGTCGCCCATCGCGTCGTGGTACTCCCGCCCTTCGCCGCTGCGCGTGCGCAGCGGCTGGCCGTCCCACAGCATCGGACAGAAGACCAGCGGGTACTCGAGCCCCTTGGACTTGTGGATCGTCACCACCTGCACCAGGTCGCGGTCGGATTCCAGGCGCAGTTGTGCCGCGTCATCCTGCCGTGCTTCGCTGCGTTGGCCCTGCAGCCAGCGTTGCAGCGCTTCGGGCGCCGCGTGTGTGTCGGCGGCCTCGTGCAGGCATTCGGCCAGGTGCAGCAGATTGGTCAGGCGCCGTTCGCCGTCGGGCCGGGCCAGCAGTCGGCGGCTCACGCCTTCGGTCTGCATCCATTGGCGCAGCATCAGGCCCACGCCGCGCTGCAGCCAGGTGTCGCGATAGCCGGCGAAGCGCGCGATCAGGTCCAGCAGCGCCGTCTCATCGGCCGAGAGGGCCAGGATGGCCGCGGCGTCCAGGCCCATCGCTTCGGTGGCCAGCGCGGCGCGCAGCAGCGGCTCGCGCGCGGGTTCGAGGATGGCGGCCAGCAGGCGCTCGAGATCGGCGGCGTCGGGACTGTCGAAGACACTGGTCTGCGACAGCTCGACGCTGCCCACGCCCAGTTGCGCCAGCGCACGGCGCATCGCACCGCCGTGC
This sequence comes from uncultured beta proteobacterium, assembly GCA_963824005.1. Lineage (GTDB taxonomy): Bacteria > Pseudomonadota > Gammaproteobacteria > Burkholderiales > Burkholderiaceae_C > Rubrivivax. The sequence continues at coordinate 88,271 of CAWGOK010000007.1, read as the reverse complement.
GCATGGCTGCGCACCAGCACCGCGATGTCCCCGGCCGACAGGGGCCGCTCGCCGAGCGTGATCTCGCCCCTTCGCGCCGCCGCCAGCAGCCGCGCGATCTCGCCTGCGCAAACCTGCAGCGCGGCCTGCGACGCAGCCTTCTTCGGCAGCGGTTCGCCAGCGGCGTCGCGTGGCAGGTTCCACAACTGCAGCGCGGCGCGTGCCGGCGTGCTGCGGTCGAGCAGCAGTTTGCGCGGCTTGGCGCCGTAGGCCACACGGCGGTAGTCCAGCCCCGGCAGCACGAAGGCCCGCGCATTGGTGCCGAACAGTCCGTTCAGAGCCTGCAGCAGCTCGCGCGTCGAACGCTGGTTCTCGGCCAACGTGTACTCGGCCAGCGCATCGCCGCGGGCATGCAGGTAGGTGTGCAGGTCGGCATTGCGGAAGCTGTAAATCGCCTGCTTCGGGTCGCCCACCAGGAATAGCGGCGCCGCGCTTTCGCCGTAGATCGATCGGAAGATCGCATACTGCAGCGGGTCGGTGTCCTGGAATTCGTCGATCAGCGCGGCCGGGAAGCGCTTGCGCAGCGACTGGGCCAGGGCCGCATCGCCCTCCGCAGCCAAGCGCTGTTGCAGGTTGAAGAGCATGTCGTCGAAGGCCGTGACGCGCCGATCGCGCTTGGCGCGGCGCAGCGCGTGCGGCCCTTCGCTCAGCAACTCGCGCAGTAGTTGCAGGCGTTGCAACGCCAGCGTGTCCTCGTGGGCCGACTGCAGCGCGAGCAGCGTGTCGGCGTGCACGAAGAATGGGTGCGGCGCGGCGGGCGCCTGGCCCTGGTTTGGCTTCAGCATCGCGGCGCCCAGCAGCTTCAGCTTGTCGAACCCGGCCAGCGACGGCGGCGGGCCAGCCAACGCCGCCAGCCGGTCCCAGCCGTCGAAGGCCTGCTGCAGCGACGCCGGCTTGTAGCGCGTGCCGTTCAATCGCGGCCGCGCCTCGGAGACGATGGCGACGATCTGCTCGCGCTGGCTGCGCCACAGCGCCTGCGCGGCAACGAAGGCTGCTTGGAGTGTTGCCGGCCCGGGTGTTTCGATCGGCGCGTCGAGCGCCTCGGGCCAGAGCAGCCGCGACAGCGGCTTGGCCAAGCGGCGCCCGAGCAGGGTGGACAGGCTCGCCGGCGTGTCTTTGCGCTCGATCAGGTGGCGCGCGAGCGCGGGCGAGAGCAGATCGCCGGCGATACGGCGGCGCCAGAAGTCCTGCACCACGCCGAGCCGCATCTCGCTGTCGTCGCTGAGCGGTGTCAACGTCATCGGCATGCCGGTGCTGAAGGGCGCTTCGGACAGCGCACGCTGGCAGAAGCCGTGAATGGTGAAGATCGAGGCCTCGTCGAAAGTCTGCAGCGCCACGTCCAGGCGCAGCACCATGTCCGCATCGGCCAGACCGTGCCGGCTGCGCAGGTTGTGCAGCAGCTCGCCGACGAACGGGTCGGCGCTCGGGGGCGCCGCGCCGCGCAGGTGCGCCAGCGTCTCCGCGATGCGGCCGCGGATGCGTTCGCGCAGCTCGGCCGTGGCGGCATTGGTGAAGGTCACCACCAGGATGTGCTGCACCTCCAGGCGCCGCTCGAGCAACAGCCGCAGGTACAGGCCGCACAGGTTCCAGGTCTTGCCGGTGCCGGCCGAGGCTTCGATCAGGCGCGTGCCCGCGAGCGGGCAGCCGAAGACATCGAATGCGGCAGCGGTCATGGTTTCAGCCGTGAATCTTGAAGATGCTCTCGCAGCGGGCTGAAGACGGCGCTGGCGAGTGTTTCGAAAGCGGCGTCGAGCGGTTCGTCGATGCCGCGCAGCGCCAGGCGGTAGGCCGGATCGACGGCTTCGCCGAAGGCGCGCTCCGGCGTGGACAGCCAGGCACCCAGCGCCTGGCTGCGGCCATGCAGCACCTGCTGCCAGGCGCTGCGCGGATAGAAATGCAGCGGCTCGCGCAAGCCCTGCCGGTACAGGCCGAGCAGGTTGCGCAGATGGATCACAGCGTCGGGGCAGGGTGCGAAGCCGAACTCGCCGTCGGCGGACAGCCAACGCGTGCGCGGCGTGGCGCCGGCCGGTGCATCGGCGCACAACGCCAGGTGCTGCAGCCAGGCTTCGAGGTAGTCGCCGGCACGGCTGTCGCCATAGCGCCAACCCAGCAGGCCCGAGGGTCGCAGTTCGGCGAAGTCGGCGTGCAGCGACCAGGCTTCGTCATGCAGCTCGAAGTCGACGCGCAGCGCATGCGGCGGCAGGCAGGCCTCGGCCGTGGCCTCGCGCAGACGTTGCGCAAAGCTTTGCAGCGCCTCGAGTTCGTGTTGCAGCTGCTGTTCGCCGAAACGGCCACCGGGCATCTCGGTGCCGGCGCGTGCCAAGCGCCACGCCGCCGCGGCGTCGATGCCCTGGCGCAGCGGTGGCAGCAAGCGGCGCGCCAGCGCCGCGAGCGCGCGGCCGTCCGGCACGAAAGGTTCGTCGTCCTGCAGTTCGTCGGCTTCGCGCGGCAGCTCGATGCCCAGGCGGCGGCGCAGCAAGTAGCGGCAGGGGTTGCGGAAGAACTCGACCAGCTGCGCCAGCGACACCTGGCGCCATGCCGCTTCGGGCGCGTCCAGCGGTGCGCCGAAGAACGGCAGCTGCACGTCAGTGGCGTGACGCTCATTGGACTCGTCGTCTTCGCCATCCGCGGCATCCGTAGCATCGATGGCGTCGATGGCGCTGGCGGTTCCGCGCCGCGCCATTCCCGGCGCACCGAGGCTGTGCCGCAGGGCCTCGGCCAGTTCGTGGTTGTGGCTGCGCAAGCGCAGGTCGCCGTCGATGGCAAAGGCCAGCGCCGAAAAGGCCTGCAACGGATGTTCGACCACCAACCGCCGCCGCGCGGCCGCAAGCGAGGCCGGCGACGACGGCTCGGCGGCGATGGCCGGGACCAGGATATCGAGCAGCTCGGCCACCAGCACCGACGGCGGCAACGGCGAGTTGTCGCGCACGCTGCGTCCGGTGTGGCTGAGATACAGGCCGTCGCGCGCGGCGAGCAGCAGATCGAGCATCAGGCCGCGGTCCTCGTGGCGCCGCTGCCGGTCGCCGCGCCGCGGGTGCAGCGCCATCAGGTCGAACTCCAGCGGCCGTTGCACGCCCGGGAAGGCGCCGTCGTTCATGCCGATCGCGCAGACCACCTTGAACGGCAGGCCACGCAGGCTGCTCATCGACGCGAAGTTCAGGCTGCCGCCTGCGGCGCCGCCGCCTGCCGCGTCGTCGAGCTGCTGCTGCAGCGCCGCGCAAACCACCTCCAGCGGCAGCGGCTGCGCCACGCCACCGCCGCGCATGTCCTCGGTGAGTTGCCGGATGTCGCCTTGCAGTTCGCGCAGATCGTCCAGCTCGTCGTCGGCGACTTGCACGAAGTCGTCCAGCAGCTCGAACAGCGCACGCGCCCAGGCATCAGGCAGCTTCGGCAGCTGCATTTCGTCATGGGCACGCTGCAGGCGGTGCGCGAAGCGCCAGAAAGCGCCCAGGGCCGCGGCGCGCGAGCCTTCGGCGTCACCCGCTCCGAGCAGGCCCTGAAAGGCTTCACTGGCCTGCGCGGGCAGCGCATAGCCCAGAAACAGCCGCTGCAGCGCATCGGCCAGCGTGTGGCGGGGCTGCCCGGGCAGGCCCAGGCGGGCCAGCTGCCGGGCATCCAGCGCCCAATGGAAGCCGGCCTCGCGCAGCCACTCGTGCACCTGCGCCAGCGCCGCGTCGTCCAGGCCGAAGCGGCGCGCGACCGCAGGTTGCTGCAGCAGCGCGAAAAGCTCGCTCGCGGTGCAGCGCGACGCCGCCAGGCCCAGCAGCGACAGCAGTGCACGCGCCGGCAGGTTCGCACCGCTGCGCGAGCGGCCGCTGATGGCATAGGGCATGTAGCGCTCGCGCGGCGCGGTGCCGAAGAGCGCATCGATCAGCGGTGCCGCGGCGTCCAGGTCGGGTGTCAGCACCACGATGTCGCCGGGCTGCAGGCCCGGCCGCGTGGCGAACAGGCTCAGCAGGTGATCCTGCAGCACCTCGAGTTCGCGCGTCAGCGAATGGCACACATGCAGCTCGACACTGCGATCGTGGTCGGCCAGGCTGATGGAGCCGGGCCCGATCTCGTGCAACTCGAGGATGGCGTTCTGCACGCGCGCCAGCAGGCTGTCGCCGGGTGCCGGCTCGAAACGGGCATCGTCTTCGGCGCCTTCGCCACACAGCTCGACCAGCGACTCCACCATCACCTGGGTCTGCCGGCCCCAGGAGGCGAGCAGCCGGTTGCCTTCTTCATGCCCCTGCGCCATGCCGCGCGCCGCCAGATGGCCAAGGCGGCGCCGGTCGATCAGCTCGAACCAGTATTCGCGGCACGGGTTGAGCACGTAAAGATGCAGTTCAACCCATGCGCCCAGTTGTTGCAGCAGCTGCATGTGCAGCACGGGCATGCCCGGCAGCGCGAAGACATGCGCCCGGGCCGGCAGCCCGGCGCGGCGCGCCAGCTCGCTGCCGCCGCGCCGCAGGCTGTCGACGAAGTCCTGCGCCGGCTGCCGGGCGTGCATGCCCAGCTCGGCATCGATGCGTTGCCACAGGTCGGCCTGCCAGGCCTCGTCGCGGCGATCGCCTTCGCCCAGCCCGGCACTGCGACCCTGCCGCCAGGACCGCAGCCAATCGGGGCGGTAGGTCACGTACTGCTCCAGCAAGGTTGCGACGCGCCAGGCGAGCTCGTGGCGCATGACTGCGTCGGCGTCGCGCAGGTAGGCGGACAGCCTTTCGTGGCGGGCCACGAAGTCGGCATCGCCGAGGGCGCCGTACACACGCCAGGCGAGTTGCGTCGCGGCGAAAGGCGAGGCTTCGGCGACGCCGGGCACCAGCCGCGCGATCTGCTGCCACAGCCATTGGGCGAGAAAGGCGAAGTGCACGTTGGCGCACAAGCCCTGTGCATCGGCGATGGCCAGGCTCAGCGTGCGCCGCAGCGCGGCGCTCGGCACGATCACCTGCTCGGCCTCGAAAACACCCGCGCCGCTGGCGCCCAGGCGCTGCACCAGCAGGTCCCGCAGGGGCTCGAGCCGGTTGGAGAAGTGGATGTGCAGCATGGCGAGGCGGACGGGCCAGTCTATGCGCCATGCTGCCGGCCCAAAGGCTCGCCAGATGAGCCTGTGCCCGGCGATGGTTCACACTACTTTACGCAACCGGCACTTGTTGAACACGCTGCGGGAGCAACATCATCCTCATTGCAACGACCCCGGAAGGACACCGCATGAAGACCCCATCCCACCCCGCACGTCTGTATCTCGCCGGCCTGAGCCTGGCCTTGGCCGGTGCCTTCGCCGTCGGTGTCCAAGCGGCACCGGGCGGCCCCGGCATGATGGGCCAGGGCACGATGATGGCGCAGGGCCCGATGGGGGGTCCAGGTGGCCCCGGCGGTTACGGCGGTCATGGCGGCCATGGCGGTCCCGGCGTTGGCATGTTCGGCGGCATGATGATCCGCATGCTCGACCGCGTGAACGCCACGCCGGAGCAGCGCACGCAGATCCAGCAGATCATGCGCAAGCAGGCCAGCGAGATGGGCGCCCAGCGCGAGGCCGGCCGCGCATTGCGCCAGCAGGCGATGACGCTGTTCGCGCAGCCCACGGTGGACGCCGACGCCGTCGAGGCACTGCGCCAGAAGCAGCTGGCGATGCATGACGCGGCCAGCCAGCGCATGACCGCGGCGATGCTCGAGATCAGCCGCGTGCTGACGCCTGATCAGCGCAAGCAGATGGCCGAGTACATGAGCCAGCGCAGCGAGATGATGCAGCGCCACCAGCGCGAGCGCCAGGGCATCGAAGCGCCGAAGAGCTGAGCGGCCCGACGCGGGACGCCTTGCGCAGCGCATGATTCCCGGCCTGCCGCTTGCGGGCCACTTCGCTCCGGCGCCGCAGGGCCTCGGAGCCTTTCCATTTGCCGCACCATGAATGAGCGCCTGCTGCTGATCGACGACGACGCCCGCCTGAGCACGATGGTCGGCGACTACCTGCGTGGCCACGGCTTCGAGCTCGACTGTGCCGGCTCGCTGGCCGCCGGGCGTGAGCGGCTCAAGCGGGATAGCTATGACGTGCTGCTGCTCGACCTGATGCTGCCCGACGGCGACGGCCTGGAGCTGACGCGCGAGCTGCGCGCCGATGCCCGGTTGCACCGCCTGCCGCTGTTGATGCTCACCGCGCGCGGTGAGCCGACGGACCGCATCGTCGGGCTGGAACTGGGCGCCGACGATTACCTGCCCAAACCCTTCGAGCCACGTGAGCTGCTGGCCCGGGTGAAGGCGCTGCTGCGCCGTGCGGCGCCCGATGCCGGCCCGGGCGAGGTGCTGTCCTTCGGCCGGCTGGAGATCGACCTGGGTGCGCGTCAGGCAAGGCTCGACGGCAAGGCCTGCGAGCTCACCAGCCACCAGTTCGAACTGCTGGTGGTGTTGGCCAGGAGCCCCGGCCGCGTGCTGTCGCGCGACCGCATCATGGACGCGCTCAAGGGCCACCCGATGGACGCCTTCGACCGCAGCATCGACGTGCACATTTCGCGCATCCGCGCGGTCATCGAGGACGACCCGAAGGCGCCGCAGCGCGTGCTCACCGTGCGTGGCGCCGGTTACGTGTTCGCCAAGTCGCAGTAGGCCATCGATGCGTTCGCTGACCCTGCGCATCTACCTGACGGTACTGGTGGCGCTGGCGCTGTTTGCGCTGGTCTCCGGCTGGCTGGTGCAGCGCCACTTCGACCAGCAGCGCGAGCTCTTCGTCGCCAGCGCGCAGGAGCGGGCCGCGGCCTGGGGCGAACTGCTGCAGCGCTCGCTGCCCGGCGCCGACGCGCCGCCGGCGGAGCAGGCCGCCGCGCTGAGCGACTGGTCGAACCGGCTGCGCCTGCCGCTGGCACTGGACGACGTCGACGGCGTGCGCATTGGCGCCTCCGAGGCCTACTTGAAGCGCGAGGCGAACGATGCGCCGGGGCCGCGGCGCACGCAGGCAGTGCGGCTGGAGGATGGGCGCACGCTGTGGATCATGCGACCGCCGTTGCGCGCCGGCGGGCCCGGGCGCCCCGGCCTGGATGGCGGCATGCGCATGGGCGGTGACATGCACGGGGCGCGGCCGCGGTCGCCCACGCCGTTGCCGCTGGCTTGGTGGCCGGGGCCGACCGGCGGCGTGGGCATCGCGGCGTTGCTGCTGGTGCTGTTTGCGGCCGTCGCCGCCGGGGCCTGGCCGGTGGTGCGGCGCTTGACGCGCCGGCTCGAGGCGTTGAAGCAGGGCGTCGAGGCCTTCGGCGCCGGTGCGCTGCACCAGCGTGTGGCCGAGGACGGGCGTGACGAGGTGGCCGCGCTGGGCGCCAGTTTCAACCGCGCGGCCGCGCGCATCGAGGCCTTGTTGCGCTCGCACCAGAGCCTGCTGGCCAATGCCAGCCATGAGCTGCGTTCGCCGTTGGCACGGCTGACGATGGCTGTGTCGATGCTGGAGGATGCACCGGCCGAGCAGCGCGAGGGCCTGAAGCGCGAGATCCACACCAACATCGGCGAGCTCGACGCGCTGGTCGAGGAAGTGCTGCTGGCCAGCCGGCTGGATGCCGGGGCGGCGCTGCTGCGCAACGATCCGGTCGAACTGCTGGCGCTGGCGGCCGAGGAAGCGGCGCGTTTCCATGCCAGCGTCGAGGGTCAGACGGTACAGGTGGCCGGCGACGAACGACTGCTGCGCCGTGCGCTGCGCAACCTGTTGGAAAACGCCCACCGCTACGGTGTCGATGGGCTCAGCGTCAGCGTGCGAAGAGGTCCCTCGGGCCAGGCCGACGTCCTCGTCTGCGACCGTGGCCCAGGCGTGCCCGAGGCCGACCGCGAGCGCATCTTCGAGGCCTTCTTCCGCCTGCCCGGACATGCCGAGCGCGAGGGCGGTGTCGGCCTCGGCCTGGCGCTGGTGCGACAGATAGCGCAGGCCCACGGCGGCAGCGTGCGCTGCGAGCCGCGCGACGGCGGCGGCAGCTGTTTCAGGCTCGTCTTGCCGGCAGCGTAAGCTTCGGCCCTCACCTTCAACCCCGTCACGACATGAGCACTCGCAAGCGCAGCGCCGGCACGCCCGCAACGACTGCGCGCAAGTCCGTCACCCGCCGCCGCGCCGCGGCGCGCAAGCCCTTCGAACTGGTGCTGCTGGGCGCCACCGGCTTCACCGGCCGCCAGGCGGTGCGTGCGGTGCTGAAGCAGCGCCCCGACGCGCACTGGGCCGTGGCCGGGCGCGACGCGGCGCGGCTGCGTGCGCTGGTCGCGAAGATGGTGCCGGCTGGCGCCAGGGCGCCGGAAGTGATCGTTGCCGACACGCGCGACGCCGCCTCGCTGCAGGCGCTGGCCCGCCAGGCGCAGGTGCTGTTCAATCTGGCCGGCCCCTACCATGCCACCGGCGATGCCGTGGTCGCGGCCTGCATCGCCGGCGGCACGCACTATCTGGACCTGAGCGGCGAGACCTTCTGGATCCAGCGCCTGGTGCGCGAGCAGCACGACGCGGCGCAACGTGCGCAGGTCAAGATCATCCCCTGCGCCGGTTACGAGGCGCTGCCCTTCGACCTGGCCACGCTGTGGGCCGCGCACCAGCTGCGCCAGCAATGCGGCGAGCCCTGCACCAGCGTGAAGATCTTCGTGCGCTTCACCGGACGGCCGAGCACCCGGCCGCAGGACATCGTCAGCGGCGGTACCGCGGCAACGATGACCGAACTGCTGGCCCACGACCACACCGATTGCCTGCGCAACATGGCCTGCCTGCTGCCGCCGGATGCGCCCGACGCTGCCGGTGTGGCGCGGCGCAACGCGCTGCACTGGCTGCCGCGCTACGACGCCGACCTGCAGGCGGTGATCGGGCCGACGATGCCCGGCCCCTTCATCAACCCGCCGGTGGTGCTGCGCGGCGTGGCGCTGATCAACGACCCAACGCTCTTCGCCGCCGATTTCCGCTACCACGAGGGCTCCGACATGGGCAGCCTGCTGCCCGGTGGCAAGCTGCTGCCCAGGCGCGTGTCGCTGGCGCTGCAGTGGGGTGCGGCGGCGGCCGTGGCCGCGCCGCTGGCCAACCTGGGTGCCACCATCGCCGGGCCGCTGCAGTTCCAGCGTCACCTGCTCGGCTCGCTGCTCGAGCGCGTGGCGCCGAAGCCCGGCACCGGCCCGCGCGAGGCCGCGCTCGATGCCATCGGCTACGAGCTCGAGGTCTTTGCGCGTGGCGCCAGCGGCGCGCGCTTTCGCGGCCGCGTCGTCGCTGAAGGTCACCCGGGCTACCGCTCGACGCCGGAAATGGTGGTGTGCGCGGCCTTCGGCCTGGCCGACGGCACGCTCGGCCGCAACGGGCTGTACGGGGTGTTGTCGCCGGCCGCGGGTCTGGGTATCGAGGCGGTGCCGGCGCTGGCGGCCGCTGGCGTGAGCTTCACGCCGGGGCCGTAGCGCCGCCGGTCGACTCGCGTCGCGACTGCCGACGCAGCACCAGCAGCAGCAGGCCGCTCAGCCCCAGTGCGGCCAGCACCAGCCCAGCGGTTGAGGCCACCCAGAAGCCGCGCGCGCCGAGCAGTTCGCGTGGCGTGTGGCCGCTCAGGTCGAAGGCCAGCACATAACCGCCGCCCAGGCCCACGCCCCAAAGCGAGACGGCGAAGATCAGCATCGGCAGCGTGGCGATGCGGTAGGCGCGCAGCACGAAGGCGGCCACGCACTGCGCCGCGTCGGCCGTGTGGAACAGCGCCACCCAGGCCAGCAGCGGCAGCGTCGCGGCGATGACTGCTGCATCGTCGGTGTAGAGCCGCAGCACGCTGTGGCGAAGCGCATAGATCAGAGCGCCCACCACCGCGGCCAGGCACACGGCGATCTGCAGCCCGTGCCAGCCGATGCGCCGCGCACTGAAGAGATCGCGAGCGCCGATGCGCTGCGCCACCAGCGTGGCGGTGGCATTGGCCAGCGCCAATGGCAACATGAACAGCACCGACACCAGGTTCGCCGCCAGTTGGTGTCCGGCCACCGGCGTGGCACCCAGGCGCACGATGAAGATGGCCATGAACGCAAAGCCGGTCACCTCGATCAGGATCGACAGCCCCATCGGCACGCCCAGGCGCAGCTGCGCGCCGATGGCTTGGCGGTCCGGCCGCCGCAGCCCCGCACCGCGCAGCGCGAAGGGCGCGTAGAAGCGGTCGCGCCCCAGGACCCACAGCCCGGCGCCCACCTGCAGCCACATGGCAAGGGCGGTGGCGATGCCGCAGCCCTGTACGCCCAGTTCGGGAATGCCCAGGCCCGGCACGCCGAAGATCAGCGCCGCCGACAGCGGTAGCTTCAGGCCCAGGCCGGCGAGCTGGATCACCATCACCGCCTTCGGCCGCGACACTGCATTGTTGAAGCCGCGGTAGGCAGCGAACAGCAGCGCCGCCGGCAGCGCGAAGGCCAGCGCCAGCAGGTATTGGCGCACCTTGGCCTCGACCTCGGGCGTGGCCTGCGACAGCGCCAGGAATGGCCATGGAAAGGCCAGCAGCGTGCTGCCGACGAGCGCGAGGCCCAGCGCCACCCAGGCGGCCTGGTGCAGTTGGTGGCCGGCCTCGTGCAGTTTCATCGCGCCGAAGAACTGGCCGACGATCGGCCCGGCCGCCACCACCACGCCCATGAAGCCGATGAACACCGTGATGTAGGCCGCCGAGCCCACCGCCAGCGCGGCCAGGTCGAGCGAGGCATAACGCGCCACCAGCAGCGTGTCCACGGTGCCGAAGGCGATGACCGCCAGTTGCGCGATGAACACCGGCCAGGCCAGCGGCAGGATGCGCGCGGCCGAGTCGCGCCACGACAGGCGAACCGGGGCGGCCGCCGCCAAGCTCACGTTGGCACCTTGCCGGCGCGTACGTCGAAGCTTTCGGGAGGCGGGTGGTCGACACCGCTGGCCAGACGCGCGCGCTCGGCATAGCGGTTGAAGCGCCAGGCCGTGGCCTCGAGCGTGATGCGCCGCCACACCGCGCGCTTGTGCGCCGGACTGAAGGCCTGCCAGTGCTGCACCTCCTCGAAGCTGCGGCCGCAGCCCTTGCACTGCGCGTCGCCCTGCGAGGTGGAGCAGATGGCGATGCAGGGCGCGTCGGGCGTGGACGCGTACCAGGCGAGCCAGGCCGACTGCGCCGCCGCGGGCAGCGCGGTCTCGTCGCGCTCGGGCTCGTGGTAATAGACCATCAGCGCATACACCTCGGCCAGCGCCAGCACCTCGTCGCAGGCGCGCAGGCCGTCGGGCGAGGGGGACCGCTCGCGCCACCAGTTGATGGCGGCTTCGATGTCGGTGATGTGGATGCTGGCCATGGGCCGCGAAGCATAGCGTCCCGACGTCGCTGGCGCCGCGTCGACATCCGCGCCTGCCAGGCGGTCGGCGTTAGGATGGGGGACCTGCTGGCGACGGGGATGTTCAGACGTGCAGGCGGGCGGCCAGCTCGCGCAGCCGCTCGAGGCCTGGCTCCTTGCGCGGCCAGATCAGATCGACACCGTCGCCGGCGAAGCGCGGCAGCACGTGAAGGTGCAGGTGAGGCACGGTCTGCCAGCCGGCAGGCTTGTTGGCCTGCAGCACGGTGATGCCTTCGGGTGCGAAGGCCGCCTGCACGGCGATGGCGATACGGCGCGCGGCGCGCATCAGCGCGGCGGCCTCGTCCTCACTGCAGTCGAGCAGCGTCTCGCGCGGCGCCTTGGTGGCGACGATGACATGGCCGTCATTCACCTGACCGGCGTCCATGAAGGCGAAGACCAGTTCGTCCTCGTAGACCTTGGCGCAAGGCCATTCGCCGGACAGGAGTTTTTCGAAGACGGTGCTCATCGCGCGAGGCAGGTTGGGGTGGGTCGGTGAATGGTAGCCGCGCTTCGGCGGCGCGAGCGCGCAGTCGATCGGCACTCCTGGCGTGAGCGGCACGCGCCAGCTGCCGCTGAGGCGGTTTGCCAACACGCTCATCTGCTGATCTGCAGAATCGACGGTGACAACGTGCGTGTGTTGGCATTCATGCACCAGAGCCCAGCCCCGGGTACGGGCTGCAGCGACGCTGATCTGGCCAGCCGGGCAGGAAAATGCCGCTGCAGAAGCTTCTGTTGCAAGTCCTCCCCGTCAAGTGGGCCGGGTTCAACCAACACCCCCGACGGGTGAGCAGCTTGGTCGTGCGGGTGATGATCTTGTGCAACGCCGCGCGCAGCGCTTCATCGATCGGCGCGAGTACTTCGACGAAGTCCGGCGCGCCTTCGGTGCTTCAAGCCCGCATCAACGTGCTCTTGCCGAACAGGCTCTCGATCAGGTCCACCGCCAGCTCGGCGGTCTGGTTGTGCAGGTCCAGCGCCGGGTTCAGCTCCATCATGTCCAGGCTGGCCAGGCGGCCGCTGTCGGCAATCATCTCCATGCACAGCTGCGCTTCACGGTAGGTGGGCCCGCCGGGTACGGTGGTGCCCACGCCAGGGGCGATCTGCGGGTCGAGAAAGTCGACGTCGAAGCTCAGGTGCAGGTGGGTGTTGGCGTCCAGCGTGGCCAGCGCCAGTTCCATGGTGTGGCGCATGCCCATCTCGTCGATGTAGCGCATGTCGAAGACTTCCAGCCCCACCTGGTGCACCAGGCGCTTCTCGCCGGCGTCGACGCTGCGGATGCCGATCTGGCGGATCCACTTCGGGCTCAGCGCCGGCACCTGGCCGCCGATCTCCAGCAGCGGCTGCGGGCCGTGCCCGCACAGGCAGGCCATCGGCATGCCGTGCAGGTTGCCGCTGGGCGTGAGCGCGCTGGTGTTGAAGTCGGCATGCGCGTCCAGCCACAGCACGCGCAGCTTCTTGCCGGCTTCGCGGCAAAACCGTGCCACCGCGCCGATGGAGCCGATGGCCAGGCAATGGTCGCCACCCAGCAGGATGGGCAGCCGGCCCAGTCGCAACTCGGCCAGCACCGCGTCGTGCACGCTGTGGTTCCAGGCTACGACTTCGTCCAGGTGGCGATAGCCGTGCACCGGCGGCAACCAGGGGTTGGCCGGGCCGACGAGGTTGCCGCGGTCGAGCAGCTCGGCGCCATGCTGGCGCAGAGCTTCGGCCAGGCCGGCCACGCGCAGCGCTTCTGGCCCCATGCCAGCACCGCGGTCGCCGGCGCCGATATCGGTGGGTGCGCCGATCAGGCTGAGCTGCCTTGTCACCGGCATCAGATGTCCACGGCCAGGTCGCCAGTCTGCGTCACCGGTTGGTCGAAGCCGTATTCGCGCTCGAGCAGCGCCCAGGCCTCGTCGGCGCTTTCGACGTAATGGAACAGGTCGACGTCGCTCGGGCTGATCATGCCGGTGTCGATGAGCAGCTCGAAGTTGATCAGCCGCGACCAGAACTCGCGCCCGAAGAGCAGGATCGGCCGCTTGCGGCACTTGCCGGTCTGGATCAGCGTCATTACCTCGAACAGTTCGTCCAACGTGCCGAAGCCGCCGGGGAAGCACACCAGCGCGATGCTGCGCATCAGGAAGTGCATCTTGCGCAGCCCGAAATAGTGGAACTGGAAGCACAACTCGGGCGTGATGAACTCGTTGGGCGCCTGCTCGTGCGGCAGCACGATGTTCAGCCCGATGCTCTCGCCGCCCACTTCGTGGGCACCGCGGTTGCCGGCCTCCATGATGCCGGGGCCACCGCCGGTGACCACGTAGATCGGCGTGTCGTGGCGGCGCGAGCGGGTCGTCACCAGTGCGGCGAACTCGCGCGCGGCGTCGTAGTAGTGGCTCATCCGTACCTGCATGCCGGCGCGGCGGATCGCCACGGCGTCGCCGCGGGCCTGCGCATCGGCCAGCTGCAGCGCCGCCGTCTCGGGCGGCGGGATGCGTGCGCTGCCGAAGATGACGATGGTGGACTCGATGCCCAGGCGCTTTTGCACCATCTCGGGCTTCAGCAGCTCGAGCTGCATGCGCACCGGGCGCAACTCGTCCTGCAGCAGGAACTCCACGTCGGTGAAGGCCAGGCGATAGGCGCTTTCGGGTCCGCTGTAGCGCGAGGCCGGCAACGCGGTCTGGGCGTCCTCTTCGGCGGTGGGGAAGTTGCGTGCGGTCAGGTCGTTGCGCTTGGCATCCATGGGCTCTCGCTCGGTCAAGGCAGGCAGCTTAGCGTGCCTGCGTGTCGGATCGACACCGCCGCCGGTCGCGGCAGGCGTGTTCGGCAGTCATTCTTCGCGCCGCACCGCGCACACCGCGCATTCGGCACTGCGCTGCACCGCGATCTGCATCCATTCCATGGTGCGCGCGTCGAGCATCAGCAGCCGGCCGGCCAGCGAGCTGCCCACGCCGGCCAGCAGCTTCAGTGCCTCGGCCGCCTGCATGCTGCCGATGATGCCGACCAGCGGCGCGAACACGCCCATCGTCGCGCAGTTCGTTTCTTCGACCGTGGCTTCGGCCGGGAACACGCAGGCATAGCAGGGCGCCTCGGCGCGGCGCGTGTCGTACACCGAGATCTGCCCGTCGAAACCGATGGCCGCCCCGGACACCAGCGGGCGGCGCAGCGCGACGCACGCGGCATTCACGGCGTGGCGGGTGCGGAAGTTGTCGCTGCAATCCAGCACCACGTCGGCGTGTGCCACCAGCTCGTCCAGCAGCCGGGCGTCGGCCCGCTGCACCCGCGCCAGCACGCGCACCTCGGGGTTGATGGCCTGGACGCTGCGAGCCGCCGATTCGGCCTTCGGCTGGCCCAGGCGCGACAGGTCGTGTGCGATCTGGCGCTGCAGGTTGGTCAGTTCGACCACATCGTCGTCGACGATTGTGATCGTGCCCACACCGGCCGTGCCCAGGTACAGCGCCACCGGTGACCCCAGGCCGCCGGCGCCGATCACCAGTGCGTGCGCGGCGAGCAGCCGGCGCTGGCCCTCGATGCCCACATCGTCGAGCAGGATGTGGCGCGAATAGCGCAGCAACTGGGAATCGTCCATGATCGCAGCATAGCGGCCCGCCAACGACAAGGCCCGCACATGGCGGGCCTGGTTGCCGATCGGCGGAAACGCTCAGTTCACCGTGTCGGCCTCGGCCTTGCGCTCCACCGCCGTCTTGCTGACCATCACCGGGCGCTTGCTCAGTTGGTTCAGCGCCTGCGTCAGCTGGAAGTCTTCGGCGGTGCCGAACTCGGGCAGCGGCTTGGGCGGCTCCTTCTGCTTGGCCATCTGCTCCTCGAGCTTGACGCGGGCGTCTTCACGGGCCTTGGTGCGGGCCTGGTCCTTCGTTTCGTCGGCGCCGATCAAATGCTTGTTCAGGTCGGCCTCGCGCATGCGTAGTGCCGCAAAGACGTTGCCCTCGGCGGTCTCGTCGAGCCAGATGTCGGGCACCACACCCTTGGCCTGGATAGCCTTGCCCGAAGGCGTGTAGTAGCGCGCGGTGGTGATCTTCAGCGCGGTCTCGGCCGACAACGGCCGCACGGTCTGCACCGAGCCCTTGCCGAAGGTCTGCGCGCCCATGATGGTGGCGCGCTTGTGGTCCTGCAATGCGCCGGCGACGATCTCGCTGGCCGAGGCCGAACCTTCGTTGACCAGCACCACCAGTGGCACCGTCTTCACGCCGGCCGGCAGCCTTTTCAGCGGGTCGGCGCCGCCGCGGCGGGCATAGAACTCGGGCGCGGCCTTGAAGGTGGCCTTGGATTCGGCGATCTGCCCGTTGGTGGTGACCACCACCACGTTCTCGGGCAGGAAGGCCGCCGAGATGGCCACGGCGGCGTCGAGCAGGCCGCCCGGGTCGTTGCGCAGGTCGAGCACCAAGCCCTTCAGGTTGGGCTCCTGCTTGTAGATTTCTTCGAGCTTGCGCACGAAGTCGTCGACGGTGCGGTCCTGGAACTGGCTGACGCGCAACCAGGCGTAGCCCGGTTCGAGCATCTTCGAACGCACGCTCTGGATGCGGATCTCCTCGCGCGTGATGACCACGGGGAACGTGCGGTTCTCGCTCTTGCGGAAGATGGTCAGCGAAACCTTGGTGTTGGGCTCGCCGCGCATGCGCTTGACGGCCTGGTCCATGGTCAGGCCCTTGACGGCGGTTTCGTCGATGCGCGTGATCAGGTCGCCCGACTTGATGCCGGCGCGGAAGGCAGGAGAGCCTTCGATCGGCGACTGCACCTTCACCAGGCCGTCTTCCATGCCGATCTCGATGCCCACGCCGACGAAGCGCCCGCCGGTCTGCTCGCGGAATTCCTTCAGCGTCTTCTTGTCGAAGTACTGCGAATGCGGATCCAGGCCGGCGACCATGCCGGAGATGGCGTCGCCGATGAGTTTCTTCTCATCCACCGCTTCGACGTAGTCGCTCTTCACCATGCCGAAGACGGCGGCCAGTTGCTGCAGTTCTTCCAGCGGCAGCGGCGCGGCCGCGTTGCGGGCAAAGGCCTGCAACTGGATCGTGGCCAGGGCGCCGGCCAGCGCCCCCAGCGCGATCATTCCAGCGACCCTCAGTTTGGCGTTCATGCGTGCTCCAGGCTTGCTCATACAAATTCCATGCCAGTATAAAACCCCGGTGCGCCTGGGAGTGTGAAGCCAGGGTGAAAGTTGCATGCCCGAAGGGGCCTATGCACGTTCCCGGGCAAAAGTGACCACATGATCCACCTCGGCGCGGATGCCGATCCATTCGCCGACTTGGTGGTCATGGTGCGAGGGCACGTGCGCCAGCACCTGCTCGCCGCCGGCCAGGCGCAGCGTATACAGGAACTCCGAGCCACGGAAGGCCTTGCGCTCGATGCGTGCCTTCACCGGGCTGGCGTCGTCGTGCACGATGTCGTCGGCGCGCAGCAGCACGTCGCAGTCGCCGCCCGGGTAGGCCTCGGGCAGCGGGCATTCCTGCAAGTCTTCCAGCGCGCCCAGCACGGTTTGCACGCAGCCGCCGGCCTCGCTGGCCGCGGCGCGGTCGATGTGCGCCGGCGTGAACACGCCGTGCCCGATGAACTGCGCCACGAAGCGCGTCGCCGGACGGTGATACAGCGCATAGGCATCGTCCCATTGCTCGAGACGGCCGCGCTGCATCACGCCGATGACGTCGCCCAGCGCAAAGGCCTCGAGCTGGTCATGGGTGACGAACAGCGCCGTGGTGCCGGTGTCCTTGAGGATGCCGCGCACTTCGTGTGCCAGGCGCTCGCGCAGGTCCACGTCCAGGTTGGAGAAGGGTTCGTCCAGCAGCAGCAGTCGTGGCTGGGGGGCCAGCGCGCGCGCCAATGCGATGCGTTGCTGCTGCCCGCCGGAAAGCTGGTGCGGCGCGCGCCTGGCCGCATGCGCCAGGCCGACCAGGTCGAGCATCTGCTGCACCCGCGCGCTTCGTTCGGTGCGCGGCAGGTCCTGCACGCCGAAGGCCACGTTGTCGGCCACGCTCAGGTGCGGAAAGAGGGCGTAGTCCTGGAACACCATGCCGATGCGCCGTGCTTCCGGCGCCACCTGCGTGCCAGTCGCGGCATCGCCCAGCACCTGACGCTGCATACGCACGCGCCCGCTGGACAGCGCCTCGAGCCCGGCCACGGCGCGCAGCAGCGTGGTCTTGCCACAGCCCGAGGGCCCGATGAGCACGCCGATCTGCCCGGCCGCCAGACTCAGCGTCACGCCTTCGACGGCGGCATGGTCGGCGCGGCCGCCGACATAGCGCACTCCCACGGATTCCAGGCTCAGGAACATGCCCCGATGATAATTGCCTCGATGGAAATGAGCATGGTTCGCATTTCATGGATGGCCTGAGCCATTCGCCGAGGCGCCCGATCCGGCCGCCGCGAGGGACCGCATGCGTGGTCTGCTGAGCCTGATCTGTGTGGCGCTGGCACTGCCGGTACTGGGCGTGCTCGGGGCCTGGTTGGCGCTGGACGCTGCCGCATTGGCGACGTTGTCGCACCAGGCCAGCACCGTCCTGTCCGGCTATGTGCTGCAGACCACGCTGCTGGCGGCGGGCGTCGGCCTGGGCGTGATGCTGCTCGGCACGGCCTGCGCCACCGCCGTCACGCTGTTCGAGTTTCCCGGTCGGCGCATCTTCGAGTGGGCGCTCTTGCTGCCGCTGGCCATGCCGGCCTATGTGCTGGCCTACGCCTGGACCGACGCGCTGCAGTTCAGCAGCCCGTTGCAAACGGCGCTGCGCCGCTGGCTAGGGGTGCCCGGGCCGCTGTGGCCCGACGTGCGCAGCCTGTGGGGCGCGGTGATCCTGTTCGTGCTCTGCCTGTACCCCTATGTGTACCTGCTGACGCGCGCCGCGCTGGCCGAGCGCGGCGTGCAGATGATGGAGGCGGCGCGATTGCTGGGCGCGGGCTTGGGCCGGCGTGTGCTGCAGGTGGCGCTGCCACTGGCCCGCCCGGCCATCGCCGCCGGCGTGGCGCTGGCGCTGATGGAAACCCTGGCCGACTACGGTGTCGGCGCCTATTTCGGCCTGAGCACCTTCAGCACCGGCATCTACAAGGCCTGGCTGGTGATGAACGACCGCATCGCGGCGGCGCAACTGGCCTCGCTGCTGCTGCTGGCGGTGGCCCTGCTGCTGGCCGCCGAACGCCGTGCCCAGCGCCGGCTGCGTTTTGCCGCCGGCCGCAGCACGCAAACCAGCGAGGCCCGCGCGGTGCCGCTGCGCGGCAAGGCGGCGTGGGCGGCAGGGGTGCTTTGCGCGCTGCCGGTGTGCCTGGGCTTCGTGCTGCCGGTGGCCTGGCTGATGCGCATGCTGTGGGTCGAGGCGGTGGCATCCGACATCGGCTTGCCACTGGCGCGTTTCGGATCGTGGGCGCTGGCCAGCTTGCAGCTTGCCGGCCTGGCCGCGCTCGCCGCGACACTGCTGGCATTGGGCTTGGGCGTGGCACTTCGCCGGTCGCCATCACCCGGCATCGGCCTTCTGCCGGTGCTGGCGCGGGTGGTGTCGCTGGGCTACGCCGTGCCTGGCGCGGTGATCGCTGTCGGTATCCTGTTGCCGCTGGCCTGGGTGCAGCAGCGCTGGCCGCAGATCGGCCTGAGCGTGTGGGTCACGGGCACGATCTTCGGCCTGCTGTATGCGTACCTGGTGCGCTTCTCGGCCGTGGCACTGCAGTCGGTGGAAGCGGGCCTGGCGCGCGTGCCGCGTTCCATCGACGACACCGCGCGCATGTTGGGGGCCGGCCAGCGGCGAGTATTCATGCAACTGCACCTGCCGCTGCTGCGCCGCTCGGCACTCGCGGCAGCGCTGCTGGTGTTCGTCGACGTGATGAAGGAGCTGCCGGCCACGCTGGTGCTGCGCCCCTTCGGCAGCGACACATTGGCGGTGGTGGCCTACAACCTGGCGCGCGACGAGCGCCTGGGCGAGGCGGCGCTGCCGTCGCTGGCGATCGTGGCGGTGGGGCTGCTGCCGGTGGTGCTGCTGTCGCGGGCGTTGCGGCAGACGTAGCGCGACGGCGTGTGGCCCCGCTTGGCCTCACCGACAGGAATCGAACCTGTATCTGGCGCTTAGGAGGCGCCCGTTCTATCCGTTGAACTACGGCGAGAGCAGGTGCGATTCTGGCACGCACCGCATGGCCGGCATGGGCCGCGTTCACTGCCAGCGCCAGCTCCAGATCACCTCGATGGAGTTGGAGTCGCCCGACTGCGCGCGGATGGTGAAGCGCTGTGCGACGCGGTAGATCAACTGCCAGTTGCCGGTGGTGGCGTTCAGGCCGCGCTCGTAGCCCACATACCAGTTGCGTGACAGTTGCTTGCCGACCGAGACGATGGCGCCGCCGGTCGGGCTGTCGCTCTGGCGCACCGACAGGTCGTCCAGACCGAAGAGGTTGAAAAGCTCGTCCAGCACGCTGGGCTCGTCGCCGGCCAGCAAGGCCATGGCCGCCGCCTGCAACAGCGCCGTGTCGCCCGAGCCCTGGCCTTCGCTGGCGCGCCCGCGTAGCAGCCAGCTGAGCTTGTCGGCGTCCGACATCTCGGGGTCGGAGAACAGGCGCACCCGCGGCACCAGCACCGTGCCGGTGACGGCCACGCCGACACGCACGTCCAGGTTCGGCCGGATGGCCTCGATGTCGAGCTGCGGGTTCTCTATGGGACCGTTGAAGCTGAGCACGCCACGCTCGATGTTCAGCCGCTGCCGATAGGCGCGGTAGGTGCCGCCGACGGTACGCACGCTGCCGTCGACGCGCAGGCGCCCCTGTGGCGCCGTGAAGCGCAGCTCGCCGCGCAGACCGGTGTCCAGCCCCTGGCCACGCAGTCGCAGCTTCTCGCCGAGCTGCACGCGCAGGTTCAGCGTCGCCTTGCGGCCCTTGGCGGTGGCAGCGGCGGCCTCGGATTCAGTTGCCGCGGTCAAGCTGAAGTCGTCCTTGGTGGCCTCGCCGCGGCGCACGTGCACGTCTTCGGACAAGCGCGGCGCGTCACTGCGGCTGAAGTCGATCAGGCCCTCGTCGACCATGAAGTCGCCGTCCAGCGCCAGCGTGTCGCGGCCCAGCTTCAGCAGCGCATCGCCGCTGGCGACGATGCGCCGGTCGACACGCCCCAGCAACTGGAACTTGTCGAGCCGCAGTCCGAGCTCGGCACGCGGCGTCTCGCCCAGGCTGGCGTTGCCCTGCAGGTTCAGGCTGCCCGTGCCCGCGTTGGCGCTGAAGCGCTCGATGCGCGCGGTGTCGCCCAGTAGCACGATCGACAGGTCGCCGTCGCGCACGTCCACGCCCTGCAGCACGTTGCGCACGGCCAGGCTCTTGCCGGTGAGCTCGCCGACGTATTCTGGCGCGCCGAAGCGTCCGCCGAAGGAGGCGCTGGCGTGCATCTCGCCGCTCAGGCGCCAGCCCGGTGGTAGCCATGGACCCCAGACACCAAGGTTGCCGATCTGCAGTTCGATCACGCCGTCGAGCGGCGCGTCGCTGTCCGGCCAGGTGGCCTTGGGCGAGGTGCGCGCCACCACCGCGCCGGCGGCCTGGCCGAGCGTCGTGCCGGCCAGCCCGGTGGCGAAACTCCAAACGCCGTCCTGTGCATTCAGCCCGATCCGCAGATCCGACAGGCCGAGCGCGCGGGTGCCGGTTTCGTCGGTCACGCTCAGGTCGCCGCTGCTGCGTTCAATGACCACGTCGGCGCTGAAGTTTGGCGCGCTCTTCACCTTCAAGTGGCCGCCGATGCGCAGGTCGCCGCCCCAGCCGAAGCGGGGCTGAGCCCGCACCAGCAGCGGCGCCACATCCAGCGGTTCGAGCCGGGCCTCGGCGTCGAGCAGCGCCGGCGCACGGCCTGGGTCGGCCGCGGTCCAGGCGATGCGGCTCCAGCTCAGGTTGGCACCGAGCAGCTCGGCACGGCCGGCCTCCAGCATGGCGCGCAACGGGCCGTCGGCCCACGACACTTCGACACCGACCTCGCCCGTGCTGACCCAGGCCGCCGCGGCCGCGGCGTCGCCGCGCAGTTCCAGCTTCTTCACCGTGCCGCGCCAAGCGCTCAGGCCACTTTCCGTGGAGCCGATCGCACCGCCTTGCAATTGCAGCTGCGCCAGCGTGCGTTTGGCCAGCGTGCCGGGCGGTGCGGCCTGCATGCTTTCCACCCAGGCCGGGGGCAGCGCCTTGGACTCGGCACGCAGCGCCAGGCTGTGCGCCGCCAGCGTGCCCGTGAGCTGCAGTTGCAGCGTCTCGGCCGATGGGTTGCCCACTGCCAGCTGGCCGATTTCGATCTGCGCGTCCAGCGCTGCATCGGCCTGTGTGCCGAGCGACCAGTTCGCTTTGGCGCGCTGCGCGCTGGCGTTGCCGAACTGCAGGCTGCTGCCTTCGAGTTGGCCCTGGGTGCGCAGCGCGGGCCAGCGGCCGCTGACCTCGGCCTTGGCCTGCAACGCACCGGCCAGCCGTGCATCGGCGCCGCGGTCCAGCCACAGCCGCCACAGCGGCTGCAGCCGCTTCAGTGCCGGCATGTCGGCCTTCAGCTCCCAGCGGTCGGCCGCGCCGTCTTCCAGGCTGCCCAGACGCGCGTCGGCGGCCAGGCTGTTGCCATCGGCGTCGAGCTGCAGCTTGGCCAGCGTCTGGCCCTGCGCCGCCGATTGCAGCGACAGGTTGCCGCTCAAGGGCACGCCGGCCAAGCGGCTGGGCTCCAGGCCGAGCTGCGCGCTGCCGCGCAGCTGGGCCAGCTGCTGCAGGCTCGCGGGTGCCGAGGCCGGCAGGGTGAGATCAAAATCGGCGCTCGCATTGACGCGGTGCGGCCCCTGGCGCCAGGGTGAATCCTCGCGCCCCGGCCACCAGGGCACCGGGTCGAAGTCGCGCAGCGTGGCCTGGCCGCGCGCGCCCCAGCCTGCCCGGGGCGTCGCGCGCGACAGCTGGCCGCGCAGCGTGGCGCGCGCATCGCCGGCCTGGGCCAGCATCTCGCGCAACTCGACGCGCAGCGCGCTCAGCGTGGCGTCCAGCCGCACCTGCACCGGCTGGGCCGGGCCGCGCTCGAGCAGTTGGCCATCGAGGTTGCCACGCAAGAGAAGCTGCGCGCCCTGGGCGCTGCTGCCGTCGAAACCGCTGCCTTCGAGCCGCAACTGCCCGTCCAGCCGCATGGCCGGCGCACGCGCGTCCAGCAGTGCCGGTCGCAGCATGCTCAAGCGCGTGTCGATCTGCCATGTCGCCGGGCTCCAGCGGCCGCTGCCCGTGACGCGGCCGGCAGCGGATTGGCTCGTGCCCAGTTCGGCATCGAAGGTCTTCAGCTGCAGCTGGCTCGGGTCGTCGGGCCGGGCTTGCAGCTCGAGCCTGAGCTGTCTTAGCGGCAGGCGCCCTTCGTTCCATCGCCCGGCACCGCGGTTGTCCAGTGTCAGCGTGGCCGCGCCGGGCTGATCGAGCCCCCTTGTGTCGGCGGTGGCGTCCAGATCCAGCGCAGTCAGTGGCGCGTCGCTGTGCAGCGCCGACAGATCCAGAGCGCGCGCACTGGCCTGCAACTCGCCCAGCGGCCAGGCGGCGAAGGGCCGCAGCGTGGCGCTGGCATCCAGGGTCTGCGCCGGTCGCGGCGGCGCCGGCTGCGCGCGCAAGCGGACCTGCAATCGAGGCGCTGCCAGCGGGCCGAGCAGCTGCGCGGTCGCGCTCCACTCGCCCGACGTGGCCAGCTGCTGGGTCAGCTGGGCCAGCACATCGAGGGCCAGGCTGCCGCCCGTGGCCACCTGCGCACGACCGGTGGCGCGCAGGCGGTCCCAGGCCAGCTGCAGCTCGTCCAGCCGGTGTGTCGCGCCGCCATCGGCGCCCAGGCTCAGGCGTGCACGCAGCTCACGCAGCGGTGTGTCCAGGCCATCGATGTGCAGCTCGTCGACGCTCAGCCGCGCCACATCCACGCCGACCGGTAGCGCCAGGCTGTCGGGCGGCGCGCTCGCGGTGCTGGGCCCATCCGACAGGCGCAGGTCGATGCGCCGCACATGAACTTCGTCGAAGCCGATGCGCAGCCAAAGCTTCGCGCCTGCCGAATGCAGGCGCGGCCGCTTCCAGCCCAGATCCTGCATCTGCAGCCGGGCGCCTTCGCCAGGCAGCGGCATCTCCACCCGCTGCGCCGAGAACTCGCCGAACAGCGTGCCAGTCGCGCCGCTGATCTGCAGCACGGGCACGCGCGCCAGCAGCCAGGCCGTGCCGGCCTCGGTGCTCAGCAGCCACCACAAGCTGCCGGCCACCAGGGCCAGCGCTGCGGCCACGCTGAGCAGGTAGCCCACCAGGCTGAAGTGCAGACCGCGCAGCGCGTGCGGGCGCTTCGGTGCCGCGACGGCGGGCGCAGGCGCGTTCGCCACCGGTGGCGGGCTGGAGGAGGGCGTGGGCTCGTCCATCGACATCGTTCAGAACACCACGCCGACACTGAAGTGCAGGCGGAACTGCTGCACCTCATGCCCATAGGCCAGGTCCAGCCGCAGCGGCCCGACGGGGCTGCGCCAATGGAGGCCGACGCCGTAGCCGAACACGGGGCGCATCTCGCGCCAGCCGTCGGAGGCATTGCCCGCATCGACGAACAGCGCCCACAGGAAGCTGGGCTGATCGGCAAAGATCGGGCGGGTCAGCTGCAGGCTGGCCGTGAACAAGGTGCTGCCGCTGAAGGTGGCGCCACTGATCTCGGGGCCGAGCGTGCGATAGGCATAACCGCGCACCGAGTCGTCGCCGCCGGCACGGAACAGCAGCGTATCGGGCACGGTCAGCGCCTCCTGCGTGAACACTTGTCCGAGTTCGATCCTGCCGCTGCCGTAGAACGAGTGGCCCAGCGGCACGTAGCCCTGCACCCGGCCGTACAGGCGCGCGAAGGGGCCGGTGTCTTCGGTGCCGACACCGCCGTCGATCGGCGTGACCGTGCCTCGTGCGTAGCCCAGGCCACCCTGCAGCGACCACACCGTGCCGCGCGTCGGTGTGCGCAGGTCGTCCACCTCGCGGCGTGTCCAGTGGTAGTTGCCGGACACCGCCTCGCTGTCGTTGATGCCGGCCGCGGTCTCGAGCCGGGCACGCGTGTATTCGCCGTAGTACAGGCGCCAGATGCGCACCGTGTCGCGGGTGCGTCCGGCGCGGGCATACCAGGAGTAGCGCGTCTCGTCGTCGCTGAGCAGCTTCTCGGCCAGCCCCGAGATCAGGTTGCGATAGCCGTCGTCCTGCAGGTGCGAGATCAGGTCGCCGGTCCAGTAGCTCTGGTTCTGGCCGATCTGCAGCTTGTTGCGGGCCACCCAGCGCGTGTCGAAGACGCGCCGGTGCACATGCTCCAGCGACAGCAGCAACCCGGTGTCGTCGGCAAAGCCGATACCGACCGTGGCCTGTTGCAGCGGCAGTTCGCGCAGTGCCAGCAGCACCGGTGCGGATGCGGGGTCGCTGACGTTGTTGTCGACGTCGATGATCGCGCTCTCGAACAGGCCGAGGCTGAGGATGCGGTCCTGCACGTCGCGCAGCAACTGCTCGGTGGCCGGCCGGCCGATGAGCTCGCTGGCCACGGGCAGCACCGCGCCCTCGTCGTAGCGCTGCAGCCCGGCGGTGCGGATCTCGCCGACGCGGAACAGCGCGCCGCTGTCGGCCACCAGGAACAGGCGGACGGTGTTGGCATCGGCGTTGACCTGAGCCGCCGTGCCGCTCCAGTTTGCCGACAGGTAGGCGTTGCTGCGCAGCGTGGCCAGCACCGCGTTCTTGGCGCTGTCCCAGACGGATTGCTGGAACGGCCGGCCCGGCTGCAGTGCCCACTCGCTCTGCAGGGCCTGCAGCAATGCCATGGCCTCGGCATCGCCGGCCTCCGCCTGCTCGCCGAGCGCGCCTTGCACCTCGAGCGTGAGCCGGTCGATCAGCGCGCGCGGCCCAGCCACCACGCGCAGGCGCAGCAGCGCAGGTTCGGCGCCATCGTCCACGCGCTCCACCTTCACGATCGGGTTGAAGTAGCCCTCGGTCTCGAGCAGGGACAGCGCCTGCGCCGCTCCCGCGCCGATGAGCCGGTCGATCTCGCTGCGCGTCAGCGAGTCGGCTTCGGCGGCAAATTGCAGACGCGCCAGGTCCAGATGCTTCTGCAGCAGCGTGCGCAGATCATCCGGCGCGTCGATCTCGAGCCGGAACTGTGCCGGGCGCTTCGGCTCGGCCGCCGCAGCGAGCGAGCCCTCGTCCTGCTCCTTCGGCTCGAAGGGCAAGCTGCCGCAACCGCCGAGGAGCCCCAGCCAACCGAGCCACAGCGCCAGGTGCAGCGCTGCGCGAAAGCTCATTTGCTGAGCAGCCGCATGGCCCCTTCCAGGCCCTGCAAGGTGAGCGGGAACATGCGCTGGTTCATGATCTGCTGCACCACGGCGATGCTCTGCCGGTATTGCCACACACCCATCGGCTCGGGGTTGATCCAGGCGTACTTGGGGAAGGCGTGTGTCAGCCGCTGCAGCCATTCGGCGCCGGGCTCCTCGTTGTTGTATTCGACGCTGCCACCGGGCTGCAGGATCTCGTACGGGCTCATCGTCGCGTCACCGACGAAGATCAGCTTGTAGTCCTTGTTGTACTTGCGGATCACGTCCCAGGTGCTGAACTTCTCGCTGAAGCGGCGACGGTTGTTCTTCCACATGAAGTCGTAGACGCAGTTGTGGAAGTAATAGAACTCGAGGTGCTTGAACTCGGTCTTGGTGGCGCTGAACAGCTCCTCGACGCGGTGGATGTGCTCGTCCATCGTGCCGCCCACGTCCATCAGCAGCAGCACCTTCACCTTGTTGTGGCGCTCGGGCACCATCTTGATGTCGAGCATGCCGGCGTTGGCGGCGGTGCAGTGGATGGTGTCGTCGAGGTCGAGTTCGAGCTCGTTGCCCTCGCGCGCGAAACGGCGCAGCCGGCGCAACGCGACCTTGATGTTGCGCGTGCCCAGTTCCAGCGTGTCGTCATAGTCCTTGAAGGCGCGCTGGTCCCAGACCTTGACCGCGCTCTTGTTGCGGCCCTTGTCCTGGCCGATGCGGATGCCTTGCGGGTTGTAGCCGAAGGCGCCGAAGGGACTGGTGCCGCCGGTGCCGATCATCTTGCTGCCGCCTTCGTGGCGCTTCTTCTGCTCTTCGAAGCGCTTCTTCAGCGTTTCCATCAGCTCGTCCCAACCCATCTTCTCGATCGCCGCCTTCTCCTCGGCACTGAGTTCGAGCTCCAGCGTCTTGCGCAGCCATTCGAGCGGCACGTCCTGGCTGAAGTCGGCAAGCATCTCCACGCCCTTGAAGTAGGCGGCGAAGGCACGGTCGAACTTGTCGAACTGCGCCTCGTCCTTGACCAGCGAGGTGCGCGCGAGGTAGTAGAAATCGTCGACCGAGGGCCCGATCACGCCGAGCTTGATGGCTTCGAGCAGCGTCAGGTATTCCTTGACGGAGACCGGCAACTTGGCCGCGCGCAGGGTGTAGAAGAAGTTGATCAGCATGGTGACGCTGTCCTTGTCTGGGGGGCGGCGCGTTGGGCGGCACGGGTTTCGCGTACGGACCCAAGCATAGCCGGGAGCGCTGCAGGGTGCCATGCGCGTGGCGCGCTCGGATGCGAGGAGTCGGCCACTTCGCAAGCCTGCCGGCCTCAGGGTCGCTTGCGCGTCCTGCTGCCAGGGTCGTGATCTTTCAGCCAGGCCAGGAACTCGGCGTACCACAGGCGCGAGTTGCACGGCTTGAGCACCCAGTGGTTCTCGTCGGGGAACCACAGCAGCCGGGCATCGACCTTGCGCGCCTTGAGTGTGTTGTAGTAGGCCAGACCCTGCTGGTCGGGCACGCGATAGTCGAGTGCGCCGTGCACCACCAGCGTGGGCGTGAGCATGTTCGCGGCGAAGGCCAGCGCGCTCTGTTCGTTCACCTTGCCGGGTGCGTCCCAGTACCAAGCGCCGAACTCGCGCGCGTGCCAGGTATAGGAGTCGTCGGCGAACATCGCTGTCCAGTCGAAGCAGCCGGCGTGGCAGACATAGGCCTGGTAGCGGCCAGGCACGGCGTGGCCGTTCATCCAGGCCACCAGATAGCCGCCGTAGCTGCCGCCCGCGGCGAAGACGCGCTTCGCATCGGCCCAGGGCTGCTGCAGCAGCACATCGGTGGCGGCCTCGATGTCCTGCAACTCGAGCTGACCGTAGCGGTGCGTGATGCTGTCCAGGAAGGCATAGCCGAATCCTGACGAGCCGTGATAGTTGACGCTGCACACCACGTAGCCCATCGCCGCGAAGGCGGCCGTGTTCCAGCGGTAGTGCCAGCCATCGCCGGCCGCCGCATGCGGCCCGCCGTGGATGACATGCAGCAGTGGGTAGCGCTTCTTGGCGTCGAAACCGGGCGGGTAGCTCAGCCACATCTGCACCTCGTCGCCGAGCGCGCCCTGGAACCAGCGCTCCTCGGTGCGACCGAGCTGCACCCCGGCGAGCACGCGGTCGTTGAAGGTCTCGATGCGGCGCGGCTCCTCGCCCGGCAGATGGGCGTGCACGCGTGCCGGGTGCTCGGCCGAGTCGGCCAGGGTCACCAGCGTGCCGGCGCGCTTGTCGAAACCGCTGACCGTGCCGCCTGCGACCACCACCTCGGCGCGGCGGTCGGGCAGGTCGAAGCGCCAGAGGTGCTGGCGGCCCTTCTGCTCGGCCATGAAGAGCAGCGCCTGGCCATCGTCTTCCCAGTGCAGCGGCGCATGCACCTCGTGGTCCCACTCGGCGCTTTGCACCGACCATTGGCCGCTGTCGCGCTCCCACAGGCACAGCTGGGCCGGCATGGTGTGCTTTCGGCCTTGGTGGCTGGCGAGGAAGGCGATGGCCGAGCCCTCGGGGTTGTAGCGCGGCGCGCCCATGTCCCAGGCGGCATCGCGCGCCAGTTCTCGCACGCGTTGGCTCTTCAACTCGATCTCGGCCAGTGCGAAGCAGTTGCCCGCGCGCTTTTCGGCGGCGGTGTCGAAAGCGAAGACGATGCGCTGGCCGTCGGGTGAGATGTCGAAGGCATGGCGGTCGGGATCGCTGCGCACCAATTCGTAGTGGCTGCCCTCGAACAGGTCGCGCACGCGGCCGGTGTCCACGTCCATCACCAGCAGGTGCGGCACGCGGCCCATCGGCAGGTGGCTGTCCCAGTGGCGGTACTGCGCCTGGCTGGTGACATAGCCGCTTTCCTTGCGTTCCTTAAAGGCCTTGAAAGCCTTCTCCTGCGCCTTGGCGCCTTTCAGCTCGGGCCAGACCCAGGAGACGAAGGCGATGCGCTTGCCGTCGGGGAACCAGGCGAAGGCTTCCACGCCGGTGGCCACGCTGCCCAGGCGTCGCGCCTCGCCGCCATCGGGGGCGATGACGTAGAGCTGCGCCTGGCTGTCCTTGCGGCCCTGCTGTTCGCGCTTGGCCACGAAGGCGATCAGGTCGCCTTTGGGTGACCATTGCGGCTGGGCATCCTTGTCACCACATTGCGTCAAGGCCCGCGCTCGGCCGCCCAGCGTGGACAACAGCCACAGCGCGCTGCTGGAGCTGTTGTCCTGCATCGAAAAACGGGTCAGCGCGCAAACCGCCTGGGCGCCGTCCGGTGCCAGGCTCGGGCTGCCGGCGCGTTGCAGCTGCCACAGCGCATCGATCGTCAGGTTCTTCTTGTTGGCCATGATGAGGGGCCGCCGCCGCAGGGCCACGGCCTATCTGGGGCGGTCGAGCTGGAATTGCAGATGGGCGCGCACGGTCGGCCATTCGGCGGCGATGATGCTGTAGACGGCCGTGTCGCGCAGGCTGCCGTTGGGGCTGATCTGGTGCGAACGCAGCATGCCGTCGAATTGCGCACCCAGGCGTTCGATGGCGCGGCGGCTTGGCGTGTTCAGGCGGTGCGTGCGGAACTCCACCGCGATGCAGTCCAGCGTGTCGAAGGCATGCGCCAGCAGCATGAGCTTGCATTCGGTGTTCAGCGGCGAACGCTGCACGCGCTGCGCATACCAGGTGGAGCCGATCTCGACACGGCGGTTCGTGCCGTCGACGTTCATGTAGGTCGTCATGCCGGCAATCCGGCCCGCGGCGTCACACACGGTGAAGGGCAGCATCGAATCCTTGGCCAGCAGCGACAGTCGGCGTTCGATCTCGGCCGCCATCAGTTCCGGCTTGGGGATGAAGGTGTACCAGAGCTTCCACAGCTCGCCGTCGCGCGCCGCCTCGACCAGGCCGTCGAGGTGCGCCATCGACAGCGGCGCCAGCGTGGCATGGCGGCCGCTCAACGTGACGGGATGCAGGAACGCCATGGCCGCTGCGACAGGCGCGTTGGCTTACCTGTTGTGGCGTTGCATGAACACCAGCTTCTCGAACAGCGTCACGTCCTGCTCGTTCTTCAGCAGCGCACCGACCAGCGGCGGCACGGCGACCTTGTCGTCCTTGCTCTGCAGCGCCTCGAGCGGGATGTCCTCGGCCACCAGCAGCTTCAGCCAGTCGAGCAGTTCGGAAGTCGACGGCTTCTTCTTCAACCCCGGCAGGTTGCGCACGTCGTAGAAGGTCTTCATCGCTGCCGTCAGCAGTTCCTTCTTCAGGCCGGGGAAGTGCACGTCGACGATGGCCTTCATCGTGTCGGCGTCGGGGAACTTGATGTAGTGGAAGAAGCAGCGGCGCAGGAAGGCGTCGGGCAGCTCCTTCTCGTTGTTGGAGGTGATGAAGACCACCGGCCGGTGCTTGCGCGCGGATCAGCTCGCGCGTTTCGTAGACGAAGAACTCCATGCGGTCGATCTCGCGCAGCAGGTCGTTCGGAAACTCGATGTCGGCCTTGTCGATCTCGTCGATCAGCAGCGCCACCGGCTGGTCGGCGGTGAAGGCCTGCCACAGCACGCCCTTGACGATGTAGTGGTGGATGTCCTTGACGCGCTCGTCGCCCAACTGGCTGTCGCGCAGGCGACTCACCGCGTCGTACTCGTAGAGGCCCTGCTGCGCCTTGGTGGTGCTCTTGATGTGCCACTGCAGCAGCGGCATGTTCATCGCCGTGGCAGCTTCCTCGGCGAGCATGGTCTTGCCGGTGCCGGGCTCGCCCTTGACCAGCAGCGGCCGCTTCAGCGTGACCGCGGCGTTCACCGCCAGCATCAGGTCCTGCGTGGCGATGTAGTTGTCTGTGCCTTGGAACTTGATCGGTGCTTGCATGGTGGGCGTCTTGTGGCGTCGGCCATGTCACCGGTGGGCGAGCGGGCCTTGGGCTGGGGCGGCGGCATGCGAAGGCACGCGCTTTGAATCCGTATTCAGTATAAGGGCCGGTCGTATAATTCGCGCCGATCGGCAAGGGCGAGCCTGGTGGCTCGCCTTCTCATGCAACCTACCGACTGCGACCCCGATGAAAATTGCGCTCACCCTGCTGCTGGCCCTGTTCGGTGCAAGCTCCATGGCCCAGGCCCAGGCACCGAAGGGCGATGCCGCTGCCGGCGCAAAGCTCAATGCCAGTTGCATCGGCTGCCATGGCATCCCGGGCTACCAGTCCAGCTTTCCCGAAGTTCACCGGGTGCCGATGATCTCGGGCCAGAACGCACAGTACATCGCCGGTGCGCTGAATGCCTACAAGAAGGGCGATCGCAAGCACCCGTCGATGCGCGCCGTCGCCGCGTCGTTGAGCGAACAGAACATCGCGGATCTGGCCGCCTACTACGCCACGCACGGCGCGCCGCCGGCCGTAGCCGACGCCGCCGCGGTGCAGCCCACGCCCGAGGTGGCGGCATTGCTGGCCAAGGGTGCCTGCGTGTCCTGCCATGGCGCCAATTTCAGCAAGCCCATCGATGGCGCCTATCCGAAGATCGCTGGCCAGTTCCCCGACTATCTGTTCACTGCCCTCAAGTCGTACAAGGCCGAGGGCAATCCGAACGTGGGGCGCAACAACGCCATCATGGTCGGCCAGGTCAAGCAGTTCAGCAACAAGGAGCTGAAGGCGCTGGCGGCCTACCTCGGGTCCTTGCCCGCCGAGATGCGCACCGTCGCGCAATCCAAGTTCCGCTGAGCCGCCAGGCGCGGCACCGTCACCGGTGCCCTACCGGCGCGAGCCGCTGACCATGACATCTCCGTCGAACGGCACGAATGCCGCGGTCCTGCGCAGCGCGCAGCCGCGCGACGTGCCGGCCATCGTCGCCTTGATCCGCGAACTGGCCGACTTCGAGAAGCTCTCGCACCTGGTGCAGGTCACGCCGCAGAGCCTGCATCCGCAGCTCTTCGGCGAGCGCCCGGCGGCCGAATCGGTGGTCGCCGAGGTGGGTGGCCAGGTGGTGGGCTTCGCGCTGTTCTTCACCAACTTCTCCACCTTCCTGGGCAAGCCTGGGCTGTACCTCGAAGACCTGTACGTGCAGCCCGCGCATCGTGGCACCGGCGTGGGCAGCCAGCTGCTGGTTCACCTGGCCGGCCTGGCCAACCAGCGCGGCTACGGCCGCTTCGAGTGGAGCGTGCTCGACTGGAACGTGAACGCGATCCGCTTCTACGAACGCATGGGCGCCAAGCTGCTGCCCGAATGGCGCATCTGCCGCGTCAGCGGCGAGGCGCTGCGCGACTTCGGGCACTGAGCGCGGCGCCGGTCGGGCGACGGCAGACGCGCCGTGCGGCACACTGCGCTTTTCGCGACCCACCTTCGACAACGCCATGCAAAGCACCCGGCTCGGCCGCAGCGAGTTGCAAGTCAGCCGCATCTGCCTCGGAACCATGACCTTCGGCGAATGCCAGGTCGACGAGGCGGCGTCGTTTCGCTTGCTCGACCACGCGCTGCAGCGCGGCCTGAACTTCATCGACACGGCCGAGATGTATCCGGTGCCGCCCAGCGCGGCGCGTTATGGCGACACCGAACGCATCGTCGGCAACTGGCTGAGCCAACGCCCCGGCGTGCGTTCGCGCATCGTGCTGGCCACCAAGGCGGCCGGCCCGGTGCGTGGCTACGAATGGCTGCGCAAGGGCAGCGCCGACGTCACCGCTGACGACATCGTCGCATCCTGCGAGTCCAGCCTGAAGCGGCTGCAGACCGAGGTCATCGACCTGTACCAGCTGCATTGGCCGACGCGCAGCGTGCCGGTGTTCGGCAACCTGTACTACGACCCAAGCACGACCGCCCGGTCACGCCCATCGACGAGCAGCTGCGTGGCCTGCAGCGGCTGGTGCAAGCGGGCAAGGTGCGCCAGGTCGGCGTGAGCAACGAGACACCTTGGGGCGTGGCCGAGTTCCTGCGCCTGGCCGATGCCGCCGGCCTGCCGCGCATCGCCAGCGTGCAGAACGCCTACAGCCTGCTCAACCGCTCGGTGGACAACGGCCTGGACGAGTTGATGCACCGCAACCAGGTGTCGCTGCTGGCCTATTCGCCTATGGCCTTCGGACTGTTGAGCGGCAAGTACGATGCCGCCGGCTTCGAGGCTCCGGTGCTGCCCGGGCGCATGACGATCTTCGCCAGCATGCGCAAGCAGCGCCATGGCCGCGCCGAGGCGCTGGCCGCGGCGCGGCGCTACAACGCGCTGGCACGCGAGCACGGCATCAGCCCGGCGCGTTTGGCGCTGGCCTTCTGCTACCGCAACTGGCGCGTGGCCAGCACGATCATCGGCGTGACCACAAGCGAACAGCTCGACGAGGACATCGACGCCTGGAACACCGAGTTGTCGCCGGAGCTTCTGGCGGCCATCGACCGCATCCGCTGGGAGATACGCGACCCCGCCCAATAGGCGCGCCATGGCGAAGAAGGAGCGGCATGTCAGCGAGACGCCGGCCACGATGTGGCTGCGCCGGCATGGCGTGGCCTTCAGCGAGCACACCTACGACTACGTCGACCATGGCGGCACCGCCGAATCGGCCCGCCAACTGGGGGTGGACGAGCATGCGGTGGTGAAGACGCTGGTGATGCAGGACGACAAGGCGCAGCCGCTGATCGTGCTGATGCACGGCGACCGCCAGGTCAGCACCAAGAACCTGGCGCGCGCGCTGGGCGTGAAGAGCGTCGAACCCTGCAGCGTCGAGGCGGCGCAGCGCCACAGCGGCTACCTGGTGGGCGGCACCTCGCCCTTCGGCCTACGCAGGGCGATGCCGGTGTGCGTGCAAGCCAGCGTGCTGGCGCTGCCGCGCATCTGGATCAACGGCGGCCGGCGCGGTTTCCTGGTGGGCATCGAGCCGGCGGTGCTGAGCGGCCTGCTCGGTGCGCGCGCGGTGGACTGCGCGATCTAGCGTCCAACGCGGGCCGGGGCGCCACAGGCGCGTACGTAAACTCGATCCTCCCAATCATCGACCCGTACCCGACGCATGCAATATCTGCCCAGCGTGCTGGCCGTGCTGGCGGCCTACCTGATCGGCTCGCTGTCCTTTGCCGTCATCGTCAGTCGCGGCATGGGCCTGGACGATCCGCGTGAATACGGATCGGGCAACCCCGGCGCGACCAACGTGCTGCGCTCGGGCAACCGCGCCGCGGCGCTGCTGACGCTGGCCTTCGACGCCTTGAAGGGCTATGTGCCCGTGCTGCTGGCGCTGGTGTTCGGGCCGCGCTTCGGCCTGGGCGAGGTGACGGTGGCCTTCGTCGGCCTGGCCGCGTTCGTCGGCCACCTGTGGCCGGTGTTCTTCGGCTTCAAGGGCGGCAAGGGCGTGGCCACCGCAGTGGGCGTGCTGATGGCGCTGAACCCCTGGCTCGGCGCAGCGACCTTGCTGACCTGGCTGATCGTGGCGCTGTTCTTCCGCTATTCGTCCCTGGCCTCGATCGTCGCGGCGGTGTTTGCGCCGTTCTACCAGTTGCTCATCTGGGGCGTGGCCCCGATGCTGCTGTCCATCTGCGCGATGAGCCTGCTGCTGCTGTGGCGCCACCAGCCGAACATGCGCAAGCTGTTCGCCGGCACCGAGTCGCGCATCGGCGGCCAGCCGGCAGCCAGCGGCGGCGCGACGCTCAAGCATCCGGTGAACCATCATCCGACGCAGCCGCACGCACATTCACGTCACCAAGGCCATGGCCACAGGAAGGGACACAAATGACGATTCAACGCTTCGACGTGGGCACGCGCCTGTCGGAAATGGCAGTGCACCACGGCGTGTGCTATCTGGCCGGCCAGGTGGCCGTCGACGCCACGATGGACATTCGTGGCCAGACGCGCCAGGTGCTGGCCTCGATCGACGCGCTGCTGGCGCGGGCGGGAAGTGACAAGTCGCGCATCCTGATGTGCCAGATCTTCCTGGCCGACCTGGCCGACTTCGCCGGCATGAACGAGGTCTGGGAAGCCTGGCTGCCGGCCGGCCAGGCGCCGCCGCGCGCCACCGTGCTGGCGCAACTGGCCAAGCCGCAATGGAAGGTGGAGATGGTGGTCACGGCCGCCATCTGAGCGCCTGCGATGACGCAAAGTCGCCATCCATCGCCGGCCTGGTGCTGCTGGTGCTGATGGTCGGCGCGGCCGCGCAGTGGTGGGCCGGCCACAGCCACGCCAGGCTGGGCGCGCGCATGGCAGCGCTGGCGCGGCCGGGCGACATGCGGGCGTTGTCGTCGCGCAGTTGTGCGTTCTGCACCGCCGCGCGCCAATGGATGCGGCGGCACGGGGTGGGTTTCACCGAGTGCTTCATCGAAGCCGACGAGGCCTGCGCAGCGCAGTTCGAGGCCGCGCGCGCACCGGGCACGCCGCTGCTGCTGGCGCGCGGGCAGGTGCAAGTCGGCTTCGACGCGCAGCGAGTGCTCGATTCGCTGGGCCAGCCGGCGTCCTAGCCCGAGCTCAGGCCCAGGCGGGACAGCTCGCCGCGTCCCGCACGCACCACCACGGGCGGGTCGCTGCCCAGGTCGATGACGGTGGTGGGTTGCATCGGGCAGGCGCCCGCGTCGATCACCGCCTGCAGCGTCTTCTGGAAGTGCTCGCGGATCTGCTGTGGGTCGTTCATCGGTTCGCTCGCACCGGGCACGATCAACGTCGTGCCGAGCAGCGGCTGGCCCAGGATCTCCAGCAACGCCTGCGTCACCTTGTGGTCGGGCACGCGCAGGCCGATGGTGCGGCGTGACGGGTGGCTCAGCCGGCGCGGCACCTCCTTGGTGGCTTCGAGGATGAAGGTGTAGGGTCCCGGCGTGCCCAGTTTCA
Source organism: uncultured beta proteobacterium (assembly GCA_963824005.1). Lineage (GTDB taxonomy): Bacteria > Pseudomonadota > Gammaproteobacteria > Burkholderiales > Burkholderiaceae_C > Rubrivivax. Next base: position 53,030 of record CAWGOK010000007.1, on the reverse strand, counting down.
GCAGGCGGTATTGCTGGTTGTCCACGCGCGCGTAGCTGGCCACTTCGCTCAGGTCGCGGCACAACAACGTCAGGTGGTGCTTGTCGTCCACCTGGCGCAGGCGGCGCAGTGCCATCGCGGCGGCCTTGTCGTCCAGCCGGCACACCAGCGCGTAGCTCGAGTCGGTGGGCACCGCGGCGATGCCGCCTTGCAGCAGGATCTGCGAGGCCTGCTTCAGCAACCGTGGCTGCGGGTTGTCGGGGTGGACTTCGAAGTACTGCGACATGGCCGGATTGTCGGTCCTTCGCGTGCAGCCTAGTCCGCTGCGGCACCCTCCAGGGTCGGTGAAGGCGCAGGCCGCGCCCGCAGATTGAGCCAGGCCGCGGTGGCGCCGCAGGCCATGATCACCGCCATGCCGACCCAGGCCACCCCGTCGGGCAGCTTGCCGAAAACCAGCCAGCCCAGGCCGGTGGCGATCGGGATCTGCGCATAGATGAAGGGCATCAGCGTGGCCGTGGGTGCCATGCCCAGCGCCAGGATCAGCAGCAGGTGGCCGCCGGTCCCCAGTGCGGCCACCAGCGCCAGCGTGGCCCATTGCGCGCCGCTGGCGGCGCGGGCCGCGGCCAGCATGTCGCCGGCGTTGAGCAGCAGCAGCGGGGTGACGATGAGCATGCCCACCGTGCCGGTCCAGAAGTGCGTGGTGAAGGGGTTGTCGAGCGTGCTCATGCGCGAGGTCAGCACCTGGAAGCCGGCATAGGTAAAGGCCCCGGCCAGCGGAAACAGCACCGCCAGGCCGAACAGCCCGCCACCAGGGCGGATGACGATGAGCGCGCCGATCAGCCCGCCGCAGACCATGGCCCAGCGCAGTGCCGACACACGTTCCTTCAGCAGCCAGGCGGCGAGCAGCGTGACCAGCAATGGCGCCAACATGTTGATCGAGGTGAGTTCGGGCACGGGCATGAATTGCAAGCCGAAGAAGATCATGGCCGAGGTCACGAGCAGCAGGCTGCCGCGCAGCGCCTGGAAACGCGGATGCGCCGCGCGGAACCCCGCGCTCGGCGACAGCGCCAGCCACAGCGCCATCAGCACGGCCTGGAAGGCGTAGCGCAGCCACAGCATCAGCAGCACCGGGAACACGCCCGCCAGCGCGCGCACGCCGGTGTCCATGCCGGCAAATCCCGCGGCCATGAGCACGATCAGGCCTACGCCGAGCAGCGGGCGCTGGCGCAACTCAGGCCGTGGCACGCTGCACGCGGTGCTGCAGCGCCGACCATACCGGCGTCAGCTGCCCGGGCAGGTCGGGCAGGCAACCCAGGTCAGTGCGGCTCTCGCCAGGCGAATGGAAATCGCTGCCGCGCGAGGCAAGCAGCCCAAACTCCAGCGCCATGTCGGCGTACTTCTGGTACTCGGCAGCGGTGTGGCTGCCGGTGACCACCTCGACGCCGCAACCCCCATGAGCGATGAACTCGGTGAACAACGCATATTCCTCGGTCGGGGTGAACTTGTAGCGCCCCGGGTGCGCAATCACCGCAAGGCCGCCGGCACCGGTGATCCAGCGCACCGCGTTGCCCAGCGACGCCCAGCGATGCGGCACGAAGCCCGGTTTGCCTTCGGCGAGGTAGTGGCGAAACACCTCGTTGGTGTCGCTGCAGGTGCCGATCTCCACCAGGTAGCGCGCGAAGTGCGTGCGCGAGATCAGCTCGGGGTTGCCCACGTACTTCAGTGCGCCGTCGAACGCCCCCTTGATGCCCGCCCTGGCCAGTTCGTCGGACATTTCCATCGCGCGATCGCCGCGCCCGCCGCGCGTGGCGGCCAGGCCATCGCGCAGCGTGGCGTCGACGGCATCGAAACCCAGGCCGACGATGTGCACGGTGGTGCCGGCGAAGCTGACCGAGATCTCGCAGCCGCTCAGATAGTCGACCCCCAGCGCCAGCGCCGCCGCGGCGGCACGTTGCTGGCCATCGATCTCGTCGTGGTCGGTCAGCGACCACAGCTCCACGCCGTTGAGCCTGGCGCGCTCGGCCAGGGCTTCGGGTTGCAAGGTGCCGTCGGAGACGACGGAATGGCAGTGCAGGTCGGCGTTGATCAGGTTCACTGCCCCGATTGTAGAAAGCCGCCGCGGCGCGGCCCCGAGAAGGGTTGCTCAGGCGCCGGCCAGGCGGCCGCTGACCAGCGTCAGCATGTGGTCGCAGCGCGCAGCCAGCTCGCGGTCGTGCGTCACCAGCACGAAGGCGGTGCCGCGGTCGCGCGCCAGCTGCAGCATCAGGTCGAAGACCTTGTCGGCCGTCTCGCCATCGAGATTGCCGGTGGGCTCGTCGGCCAGCACGCAGGTCGGCTGGCTGACCAGCGCGCGCGCCATCGCCACGCGCTGGCGTTCGCCGCCCGACAGCTGCGCCGGATGGTGCGCCACACGCTCGGCCAGCCCCACCTGCGCCAGCACTTGGCGGGCTGCCTCGCGGGCCTGCAGGCGTGACTGGCGGCGGATGCGCAGCGGCATGGCCACGTTGTCCAGCGCGCTGAACTCCGGCAGCAGATGGTGGAACTGGTAGACGAAGCCCAGGTGCCGGTTGCGCCAGCGCCCCTGTTCGGCCGCGTCCAGCGTGGCGAAGTCGCGGCCCATCAGGTCCACCTGGCCCGAACTGGGCGCATCGAGCCCGCCCAGCAGGTGCAGCAGCGTGCTCTTGCCCGAGCCCGAGGCGCCGACGATGGCCAGCGTCTGCCCGGCACGCACCTGCAGGTCCACGCCACGCAGCACCTGCACGTCGAGCGGCCCTTCCTGGAAGCGCTTGTGCAGGTCGCGGCAGTGCAGCACCACCTCATTCATAGCGCAATGCCTCTGCCGGATTGACGCGGCTGGCGCGCCAGCTCGGGTACAGCGTGGCGACGAAGGCCAGCAGCAGCGAGATCACTGCAATGGGCAGGATGTCGCTCATCAGCGGCTCGCTGGGCATGCGGCTGATCAGGTAGATGCTGCCGGGCAGGAAGGCCACGCCGAGCACACGCTCGATGGCCGGCACGATGACGTCAATGTTGAAGGCGATCAGCAGCCCGAAGGCGACGCCACCAAAGGTGCCGATGATGCCGGCCGCTGCGCCCTGCACCATGAAAACGCCCATGATCGAGTGCGGGCTGGCGCCCAGCGTGCGCAGGATGGCGATGTCGGCGCGCTTGTCGGTCACGGTCATGACCAGCGTGGACACCAGGTTGAAGGCGGCCACCGCGACGATCAGCGTCAGGATGATGAACATCAGGCGCTTCTCGATCTGCACCGCGTCGAACCAGTTGCGGTTGGTGCGGGTCCAGTCGCGCACGATCACGTCCGGCCCCAGGCTGCGCGACAGCTGCGCCGCCACCTCGCGCGCGCCGTGCACGTCGCGCAGCCGCAACTGCACGCCGGTCGGCCCTTCGACGCGGAAGAAGCGCGCAGCGTCGTCCAGGTGGATCAGCGCCAGGCCGCTGTCGTATTCGTAGTGGCCGGCCTCGAACACGCCGGACAGCGTGAACTGCTTCAGCCGCGGGATCACGCCGGCCGGCGTCATCTGTCCGCCGGCCGCGACCAGCGTGACCTTGTCGCCGACGCGCACACCCAGGCTTCGCGCCAGCTCCGCGCCGAGCACGATGTTCCAGCTGCCGGGCGTGAGCGCGGCCAAGGTGCTGTCGCGCAGCTGCGCGGCCAGCGGCGTGACCGTGGCCTCGTCGGCCGGCGAGATGCCGCGCACGATGGCCGCGCGCATGTCGTCGCCGCGCGCCACCAGCGCCTGCGCGGCGACGAAGGGCGCGGCGCCCAGCACCTGCGGGTTCTCGCGCACCTTGGCTGCCGTGGCCTGCCAGTCGGGCAGGGCCGCGCCACGCGGCTCGAACACCTCGACATGGGCGATCACCGACAGCATGCGGTCGCGCACTTCCTTCTGGAAGCCGTTCATCACGCTGAGCACGATGATCAGCGCGGCCACCCCCAGAGCGATGCCGAGCATCGACACGCCGGAGATGAAGGAAATGAAGCGGTTGCGCCGCCCGCTGCGACCGGCCCGCGTGTAGCGCCAGCCGATCTGCAGTTCGTAGGGGAGGCTCACGAGGCCCCCGAGGCGCCTGCGGCGCCGGCCCTGCAGGCCGCGCCGGGCCAGTGGCCCGGCCTCTCGCCAGGCACGAACAGTCCACCGGACTGTTCATGTCCGGGCTCGGCCCCCCAAGGGGGCGCGTTCCATCTTGGGGCGGCTGAAGCCGGACACAGACAGTCCCTGCGGACTGTCTGTCGCCTGCTGAAGGCCGACAGCCTCTGGTCGTTGGCGGCCCGGCGATGTCTCATGGCGGCGGGATGCTAACCGACACATCCGCCTCGCCGTGCCCGTGCTCAGAGGTGGCGCCGATAATCAACGCATGCATCTCGTGGTCCCCTTTGCCGCCGGTCTTTCAGACGCCGGCGCGCAAGCCCTGCACAGCCTGCAACTGCCACACCTCGAGCGCCTGCTGTCCCGCCTCGAGGCCGGGGCGCTGAGCGGCACCGACGAGTACGCGTTGAACCTGCCGCACGAACAGGTGCTGGCCGAAGCGCACGGGTGGCGGGGTAGCGACGGTGGCTTGCCCTTTGCGGCCCTTTGGGCCCAAGCCGATGGCCTGCCCGAGGCCACCGAGGGCGCGGCCTGGGGCCTGCTTACCCCGGCGCACTGGCAGGTGGGTCGCGAGCAGATCGTGCTGCGCGACCCGGCCGAGCTGGGCCTGGACGAGACCGAGTCACGCGCGCTGCTGCAAGCGGTGCGCGAGCTCTTCGAGTCGATGGGCTGGGCGCTGCACTGGGGCGCGCCCTTGCGCTGGTATGCCACCCATGACACGCTGGCGCAGCTGCCCACGGCGTCGCTGGACCGGGTCATCGGCCGGCCCATCGACGCGTGGTTGCCCGAGCGCCTGGCCGGGCAACAGCTGCGACGCCTGCAGAGCGAGGTGCAGATGCTGCTGCACACCCATCCCATCAATGACGCACGCGAGGCGCGAGGTGCGTTGCCGGTGAACTCGTTCTGGCTCAGCGGCACCGGGCGAAGCCAGGCGCCCGCGGCAGCTGCTCCGTTGCCGCGGGTGGACGAACGCTTGCGTGCGCCGCTGCTGGCCGAGGATTGGGCGGGCTGGGCCGAAGCCTGGCAGGCTCTCGATGCCCAGGTGTTGAGCGCCCTTTACGCGCAGGCCACACGCGGCGAGGCCGTGAGCCTGAGCCTGTGCGGCGAGAGGCATGCGCGGCGCTTCGACAGCGTGCCCCGCGGCCCGTGGGGGCGCTGGAGCCGGGCCTGGCGCCGCGTGGATTGTGTTGCCGTGCTGGAGGCACTCTGAGCACGCCCAAGATGCAGATGCGCGACGTGCCGCCGCGTATCGCGTTCGCGCTCGAGCAGGCCGGCGTGCACCCGCTGCTGGCGCGGCTGCTGGCCGCGCGCGGCGTGCGCCAGGCCGACGAGCTCGACGACACGCTGGCGCAACTGCTGCCGCCCGACACACTGCGCGGCGCCGACGCGGCAGCCCGCTTGCTGGCCGACACCATAACGCAGCGTCGGCGCCTGTGCGTGGTGGCCGACTACGACTGCGACGGCGCGACGGCATGTGCCGTGCTGCTGCGTGGCCTGCGCCTGCTCGGTGCTGCGCCGGATTCACTGCACTACGTGGTGCCCGACCGCGCGGTGCACGGCTACGGCCTGACGCCGGCCATCGTCGACCTGGCCCTGCAAGCGCGGCCCGAGTTGCTGATCACGGTGGACAACGGCATCGCCAGCCTCGAGGGCGTGGCACATGCGCGAACGTTAGGGCTGAAGGTGCTGGTCACCGACCATCACCTGCCGGCCAAGGACGGCGATCGGGTGTTGCTGCCCGAGGCCGATGTCATCGTCAATCCGAATCAGCCTGGCTGCTCTTTTGCCAGCAAGGCGCTGGCCGGCGTGGGGGTGGTGTTCTACGTGCTGCTGGCCACGCGTGCCGAACTGCGTGCACGCGGCGCCTTCGAGGCCGCGGCGCAACCGCGGCTGGATGCGCTGCTCGACCTGGTCGCGCTGGGCACCGTGGCCGACGTGGTCAGGCTCGATGCCAACAACCGGCGCCTGGTGGCTCAGGGCCTGAAGCGCATCCGCGCCGGTCGCATGCATTGCGGCGTGGCAGCGCTGTTCCAGGTGGCGGCGCGCGACCCGCGGCGTGCGGCTGCCTTCGACTTCGGCTTTGCACTGGGCCCGCGCATCAATGCGGCCGGGCGGCTGTCGGACATGACGCTCGGCATCGAATGCCTGCTCAGCGACGACGCCTCCCAGGCAACCCGACTGGCGCAGACGCTGGACGGCATCAATCGACAGCGGCGCGAGGTCGAGGCGGGCATGCAGGAGCAGGCCCAGGTGGCGCTGCAGCAGCTGATGCCGCACGAGGCCACCGCGCCGCCGAGCGCGTTGTCGCTCTTCGATCCGCAGTTCCACGAAGGCGTGGTCGGCATCGTCGCCGGCCGTCTGAAGGACCGCCTGCACCGGCCGACCTTCGTCTTCGCGCGCGGCGCCGACGGGTTGCTCAAGGGTTCGGGCCGTTCCATCGTCGGCTTTCACCTGCGCGATGCGCTGGACCTTCTGGCCAAGCGGCATCCGCAGGTACTGCGCCGTTTCGGCGGCCATGCGATGGCGGCCGGCTGCAGCATCGCCGAAGAACACTTCGCCGACTTCGACCAGGCCTTGCAGCAGGTGGCCGCCGAGTGGCTCGACGACGCCATGCTGATGCGCATGGTGCGCACCGACGGACCGCTGGCCGTGGAGTGGTTCAACCCGCAGACCGTGGCGATGCTCGAGGCCCAGGTCTGGGGCCAGGGCTTCGAGGCGCCGCTTTTCTGCGACGAGGTCGAGGTGCTGCAGCAGCGGCTGGTCGCCGACAAGCACCTGAAGCTACGTGTCAGGCATGCCGGCGCCTTGCGCGACGCCATCTGGTTTGGCCATGCCGAGCCGGTGGCGCCGCGTGTACGCATGGCCTACCGCTTGAGCCTGGACGAATGGCAGGGCCAGCAACGGGTGCAAATGGTGGTGGAAGCCGCCGAATGAATGCGGATCTGGCAGCATGCCGATCCGAAGCACGAACCGAACCTCATGCGAGCAACCCTCTTCGCCTTCCTGTTGGGTCTGGTGCTTCACGCGCAGGCTTCCGAGCCGAAAACGCTGAGCTTGGCGCGCGGGCTGGCCAACCCGTGGGCGGTGGCCTTCCTGCCCGACGGCCGCTTCCTCATCACCGAGCGCGTCGGGCGCTTGCGCATCGTCGAGCGCGACGGCCGGCTGGGCGAACCCGTGGCCGGGCTGCCGGCGGTGGACGGTGGTGGCCAGTGCGGGCTGCTCGACGTGGTGCTGGATCCGAAGTTCGCCGACAACGCCTGGGTCTACTGGAGCTACGCCGAGGCGGGCGATGGTGGCAACGGCACGGCGGTGGCGCGCGGCAAGCTGCAGGGCAACCGGCTTGCCGAGGTGCAGGTCATCTTCAGGCAGCTGCCGAAAGTATCGAGCCAGTCGCATTGCGGCTCGCGCCTGACGTTCGCGCGCGACGGGCGCCTGTTCGTCGTGCTCGGCGATCGTTTCTCGCGCAAGGACGATGCCCAGACCTTGGACAACCATCTCGGCAAGGTGGTGCGCATCGAGGCCGACGGCAAGGTGCCGGCCGACAACCCCTTCGTGTCGACCGCGGGGGCCCGGCCCGAGATCTGGAGCCTGGGCCACCGCAACATGCAAGGTGCCGCGTTGCACCCGCAGACGGGCGAGCTTTGGGCCACCGAACATGGGCCGCAAGGGGGTGACGAGCTGAACGTGGTGCTGGCCGGCAGGAACTATGGCTGGCCGCTGCTGACCTACGGCCGAAACTATGGCCTCGGCACGCGCATCGGCGAGGAGGGTCCCAAAGCCGGCTTCGAGCAGCCGCTGAAGCACTGGGTGCCAGTGTCGGTGGCGCCCAGCGGCATGGCATTCTTGACGAGTGATCGTTACCCGGGCTGGAAGGGCAACCTGTTCGTCGGCACGCTGCGCGGCCAGTCGCTGATCCGATTGGAACTCGATGGCCACCGGGTGCTGAAGGAGGAGCTGCTGCTCACCGGCATGCGTTCGCGCATCCGTGACGTGCGCCAGGGGCCGGACGGATGGCTCTATATCCTCACCGATAGCGCCGACGGGCAACTGATGCGACTGATGCCTTGAGTGCGACTGGTCATCTGGCGCATGCAGGTCATACTCAGGTCACGCGTCCGAACCACCACACCGACAGCCCCGCCCCCAGCAGAGCCAGCAGTGCGCCCGCGGCGGCGAAGAAGGCCGTGATCTCGGTCTCCTTTTTCTCGACCACCAGCTTCGAACTCAGCGATTCGTAGACCTTCTTCAGGTCAGCGGCGGTGCCGGCGTAGAAGTACTCGGCCTGTGTCAGCACCGCGACATTCTTCAGCGTCGCCTCGTCCAGGCGCACGCGCATGCTCCAGCCCTCGAAGCCGATGGTCTCGCCGGCCACGGTGCCGATGCCCACGGTGTAGACGCGCACGCCGCGGTCGGCGGCCATCTTCGCGGCCTCCAGCGGGTCGGGCCCGGTGGTGCGCGCGCCGTCGGTGAGCATGATGATCGCGGCCGAGGTGTACGAACCCGGCGCCACCGGCGTGAACTCCTTCTTCTCCTTCGTCTCGCCCAGCGGCGAGGGCATGTTGCGCTGGCCCGTGGCCTGCTCGATCTCGATGCCGGCGTCGGGGAACAGCGTGGCCAGCGACAGGATGATGCCGCTGCCCGTGGCCGTGGCGCGCTGCAACTGGAAGCGGTCGATCGCAGCGATGATGTCCTCGCGGCTGCTGGTCGGCGCCTGCGCCACCGCCGCGGTGCCGGCAAAGGACACGATGCCCACGCGCACCTCGCGCGGCAGGTCGTTGACGAAGGCCTTGGCCGCCTCCTGCGCAGCGACGATGCGGCTGGGCAACACGTCGGTGGCGCGCATGCTGCCCGACACGTCCATCGCCAGGATGATGGTGCGCTGCGACAGCGGCAGCGTCAGCACCGCCAGCGGCCTGGCCATGGCCGCCAGCAGCGTGCCCAGGGCCAGCAGCATCAGCAGCGGTGGCACGTGGCGGCGCCAGCCCGGCCCCTTGCCGAGGGCGGCCTTGGCCACGGCCAGGCTGGCCAGTCGCACCGTGCTGCGCCGGCGCCTGCGCAGCAGCCAGACGTACAGAAGTACCAGCACCGGCAGCAGCGCCAGCGACCACAGCAGGGTGGGCCAGAGAAAGGTCATGACAACGCCCCTGTCGCTTCAGCGGCCGCGCCGCGAAGGTGCGCCGGCCAGCGGCCTGGCACCTTCAGGCGGCTGCGCTGGCGCCGCATGGCGGCAAAGCGCAGCATCGATTCGAGCAGATCGTCGTCGGTGGACAGCTCCAGCGTGTCGGCGCCGGCACGCGCCAGCGCGCCGCGCAGCGCGGCTTCGCGCGCCTCGGCCTCGGCCGCGTAGCGCCGGCGGAAGCTCGGGTCCGAGGTGTCGATGAACAACTGCTCGCCGGTCTCGGCGTCTTCCACCGTCACCAGGCCCAGTTCGGGCAGCGCCATCTCGAGCGGGTCGAACAGGCGCACCGCCACCACCTCGTGGCGCTGGGCCAGGCGCGCCAGCGCGTCTTCCCAGCCGGGCTGGCTGATGAAGTCGGACACCACCAGCACCAGCGAGCGGCGCTTCATCGTGGCGGCCGCGGCGTTGAGCAGATCGGCCAGCGAGGTGCCGCCACCACCGGCCTGGGCCTGCGGCCGCGTGCGCATGCGCTGCATCAGGTTCAGCACATGCAGGCGCGACAGGCGCGGCGGCAGCACGGTGTCGACCCGCGTGCCGTAGAGCATGGCGCCGACGCGGTTGCCGTGGCGCGTGAGCACCCGCGCCAGCAGTGCCACGAAGCCGGTGGACACGGCCAGCTTGGTGACGTCGGCCGAGCCGAAGTCGACGCTGCCCGACAGGTCGAGCAGGAACCAGGCGGTCATCTCGCGGTCTTCGGTGAACTGGCGCACGTAGGGCGTCTGCTGCCGCGCGGTGACGTTCCAGTCGATGTGGCGCACATCGTCGTGCAGCTGGTATTCGCGCAGGTCGGCCAGGTCGATGCCGGCGCCGCGCAACAGCGTGCGGTAGTCGCCCTGCAGCAGGCCGTCGAGACGGCGCAGCACGGTCCATTCGAGCTGCCGCAGCAGCCGCTCGTCGATGCCGGGCGCGCGCGCGCCAGCCTCAGGCGTGGAGGGCGTTGCCGTTGTCATGTGCATGGGCCAGCGGCTTGTCGGGCATGCCGATCTTCTGCATCACGCGCTGCACGATCTGGTCGGCCGTCAGGTTGTCGGCCAATGCCTCGTAGGACAGCACCAGCCGGTGGCGCAGCACGTCCGGCACCAGGTCGACCATGTCCTCGGGCAACGCATAGCGGCGGCCGCGCAGCATGGCCAGCGCACGCGCGCCCTCGACCATGCCGATGGTGGCGCGCGGGCTGGCGCCGAAGCTCAGGTACTTGGCCAGGTCGGCCAGGTCGTAGCGCGCCGGCGCGCGCGTGGCGCTGACCAGCTTGACCGCGTACTGGATCAGCGACGGATCGACATAGACCGCGCGGCATTCCTTCTGCAGCGCCTGCAGCGCGTGCGTGTCGGCCACGGCCTGCACCACCACCGACGCGCCGGTGACACGCTGCGCGATGACGAATTCCTCCTCCTCGCTCGGGTAGTCGACCAGCACCTTCATCATGAAGCGGTCGACCTGGGCCTCGGGCAGCGGGTAGGTGCCTTCGGTCTCGATCGGGTTCTGCGTGGCCATGACGACGAAGGGCTCGGGCACGTGGTGCGCCTCGCCGGCGATCGTCACCTGCCGCTCCTGCATCACCTCGAGCAGCGCGCTCTGCACCTTGGCCGGCGCGCGGTTGATCTCGTCGGCCAGCAGCAGGTTGGCGAACACCGGGCCGAGCGAGGTGCCGAACTCGCCGGTCTTCTGGTTGTAGATGCGCGTGCCCACCAGGTCGGCCGGCACCAGGTCGGGCGTGAACTGGATGCGCTTGAAGCTGCCGCGCATGGTGCGCGCCAATGTCTTCACGGTCAGTGTCTTGGCCAGCCCGGGCACGCCTTCGACCAGCAGGTGCCCTTGCGCCAGCATGGCGATGAACACGCGTTCGAGAAAGCGGTCCTGCCCGACGACGACGCGCTTGACCTCGTAGAGCATGCGCTCCATCAGGTTGGCCGTCTGTTCGGGATCGTGCGCGCCGTTGTGCATTGTCTTTTCCTGTGGGGCGTGTTCAGAACGGTGACAGGCCGGCCGCACCGGCGGCGTTCTCGATCGGCACCGCAAAGCCGATGCCGACGAAGGTGCGCTGTTCGTTGGGGTTGAGGATGGCGGTGACGATGCCGACGACGAAGCCGTCCATCGTGACCAGCGGCCCGCCGGAGTTGCCGGGGTTGGCGGCCGCGTCGAACTGGATCAGGTTGGTCAGCGCGTGCTGGCCCTCGGGCGCGCGGAACTCGCGGCCCAGGCCGGACACCACGCCGGCGCTGACCGAGGGCCCGATGCCGAAGGGGTGGCCGACGGCAATCACCTCGTCGCCCGGGGACAGGTCGCCGGTGGAGCGCATGGTGGCCGGTTCGAGTTCGTCGGGCACCTTGGCCGGCTTGAGCACCGCCAGGTCGTTCTCGGGCTGCGCGCCGACCATCGTCGCATCCGTTTCCATGCCGTTGTAAAAGGTCACGCGCACCCGCTTGGCACCCCACACCACATGCAGGTTGGTCAGGATCGTGCCGTCGTCCTTGACGACCACGCCGCTGCCCAGGCTGCGGTCCATGGCGCGTTTGTCGGGCCGCTCCTTGGCGTCGTCTTCCTCGTCCATCAGGCCGACCACACGCACCACCGAGCGGGCCACGCCTTCGTAGGCCTTCATGGCCGGCGACGGCAGCGGATCCTTCTCGAGCGAGTGGCGCACCGCGGCGTCGATCTGCGCCTGCGTGATGACACGCGGCCGGGGCTGCAGGCTGGTCAGTGACAGCATTGCGGCCAGGGCCAGCAGCGCGCCGAAGGTGGCCCAGATCGGGGCCGAGTGTCGTTGCAGCATTCGTTTGATGCGGCCGGCCGAAGGCATGGGCCGCGGTGCGGCGCCGTCCGCCACCTGCGGCGTGGCGGGCGCCGCCGCCACAGCGCGCAGGCTCGGACGCCGCGGCCGGGCTGCCGCGGCGCGAAGGACTGTAAAGCGGCGCTTTGCGGATCGGCATGCTGGCGGGCCCTCGCAGCACTTGGTGCGTGCAAATACGTTATCACGTTGTGTCAGCCCGTGCATCCCCGGGGCGCGCACCGCGGGGCGGGCAACACCCCTGTGCAGCGCTCCCGACGCATCGCGCGCAGTGCATCATGTGCGCCTGATGCACTGGATCGACACCCACTGCCACCTGGACGCGAGCGAGTTCGATGCCGATCGCGCGGCCGTGGTCGATCGTGCGCGCGCCGCCGGCGTGCGGCAGATGGTGCTGCCGGCCGTGCAGGTGGCCAACTTCGAAGTCGTGCGTGAGCTGGCGCATGCCGTCGACGCCATGTACGCGCTAGGCATTCATCCGCTGTACGTGGACCGGGCGGCCGAGCAGGACCTGCAGCGTCTGCGCACGGCGCTGCACGAACATCGCGACGATGCGCGCCTGGTGGCGGTGGGCGAGATCGGGCTGGACCACTTCGTGCCGGGGCTGGACCTGGCGCGGCAGGAGCGCTTCTATCTGGCGCAGCTGGCATTGGCCCGCGAGGCAGGCTTGCCGGTCATCCTGCATGTGCGGCGCTCGGCCGATGCCTTGCTCAAGGGCCTGCGGCGCGTGACGGTGCGCGGCGGCATCGCCCATGCCTTCAACGGCAGCGAGGTGCAGGCCGGCCACTTCGTGTCGCTGGGCTTCAAGCTGGGCTTCGGCGGCGCGATGACGCACGAGCGCGCGCTGCAGATCCGCCGTCTCGCCGCCGCGCTGCCGGCGCAGGCGATCGTGCTGGAGACCGACGCGCCCGACATCCCCCCGCAGTGGCTGTACCGCAATGCGCAGCAGCGCGCCGAGGCGCCGCGGTCGCGCAACGAGCCGGCCGAACTGCCGCGCATCGCGCAAACGCTCGCCGCGCTGCGCGGCTGGACGCTGGCCCACACCGCCGAAGTCACCACGGCCAACGCCTGCGCCGCACTGCCGGGGCTGGGGCCTTGAGCCCGCCGGGCCGCCCCAAGGGCGAATTCCGGAGTGCGCAGCACGCAGGTACACCATTGAACTTGCGGCTGCAAGGTCTGCCGCCGGTGATCGCCCGCCACACCCGGCTGGTGGTGCTCGGCAGCTTCCCCGGCGCAGCCTCCCTGGCCGCCGGGCAGTACTACGCGCATCCGCGCAACCAGTTCTGGCCCTTGCTGTCGGCGCTGTTGGGCGAGGACCTGGGCTCGATGGCCTACGCGCAGCGGCTGCAACGCCTGCGCGAGCGCGGCCTCGGTCTGTGGGACGTGATTGCCGAATGCCAGCGCGCTGGCAGCCTCGATAGCGCCATCCGCGACGCCCGCTACAACGATCTGGCCAGCCTGCGTCGCCGCGCGCCGGCCCTGCTGGCAGTGGCCCACAACGGCGGCGAATCGGCACGCGCGATGCGCATCACCGCCGCGCTCGGCCTGGCGGTGTATCGGCTGCCGTCCAGCAGCCCGGCCAACGCCAGCTGGAGCTTCGAGCGCAAGCTGGCGGCCTGGCGCGCGGTGTTCCAGGTCTGCGGGCTGACGCTCGGTTAAGCGCCTCGGTTATCGTGCCGGGTTGCTCCATGGCCACCCGAACCGCTCCCGCCCCGCGCCTGCCCGACGCCACGATCTCCGAATACAACGGCGTGCGCAGCCTGCACCTGGGCTCGATCTGGATCCAGGGTTCGATGCGCATCGGCAAGCCCGACCATGTCGAACTCGACTACGTGCAGCGCATGCTCGCCAGCCTGCTGTGGCTTGCGCCGTCACAGATCGGCCGTGGCCACGCCGTGCAGCTGGGGCTGGGCGCAGCGGCGATCACGCGCTTCACGCTGAAGGCGCTGCGCATGCGCACCACCGCAGTGGAGCTGAACCCCGCCGTCATCGCGGCCTGTCGCCGTTCGTTCCACCTGCCGGCTGATGGTGCGAAGCTGCAGGTGCTGAACATGGACGCCGACGCCTGGGTGCACGACCCGGCCCATCGGCACAGTGTGCAGCTGCTGCACGTGGACCTGTACGACCAGGACGCCGCCGCGCCGGTGCTCGACGACGCGCGCTTTTACGCCGCCTGCCGCGGCGTGCTGGCCGAAGGCGGGGTGATGAGCGTGAACCTGTTCGGCCGCGACGCCAGCTTCGACTACAGCCTGGCGCAGATCGCCGAGGCCTTCGGCCTCGGCCAGGTCTGCAGCCTGCGGCCCACGCGCGAAGGCAACAGCGTGGTGCTGGCCGGGCGCGGGGTGGATCTGCCGAATCACGCCGAACTGCTCGAGCGCGCGGCTAACATCGAGGCCCGCTACGGCGCCTGGGGCTTGCCGGCGCGCAAGTGGCTGCGCATGTTGCGGCCGCTGGCGCCGCACACCCCGCCGGGCGACCCGCATCTTCGAGGCCCGAGCACGCCATGACCCAAGCCCCCGCCACACCGCGCGCGGCCCGCCACGCTGCGGCCGATACCCTGGCCGTGCCTCACGCCGTGTGGAAGGGCAAGCTCGACTGGCGCGCGCTGCTGGGCTGGCTGCGCGACGATGGGCTGGTGTCGGCGGAGGACAGCGACCGCGTGGTCCGGCGCTTCGGTGCCGGAGCGTCGAGCCAGCACGCGCTGGTGCGCCTGGGCGCCGCCGGGCTGCTTCGCACCGGCAGCCAGCAGGCGCTGGACACCGAAGCGCTGACCGAGTGGCTGGCCAAGCGCTGCCGCATGCCCTACCTGCGCATCGATCCGCTGAAGGCCGACGTCGGTCGCGTCGCCGACGTCATGTCGGTGCACTATGCCGAAAGCCGCTGCGCGCTGCCGGTGCAGATGAACAACAGCGACGTGGTCATCGCCACCTGCGAACCTTTCGATGTCGGCTGGGTCGGCGAGATCGAGGCCCACACCCGGCGCGCCGTGAAGCTGGTGCTGGCCAACCCGCAGGACGTGCGCAAGTACACCACCGAGTTCTACGCCCTCGCCAAGTCGGTACGCGCGGCGCAGAAGAGCGGCGAGGTCTCGGCTGCGGCCAGCTTCGAGCAATTGGTCGAACTCGGCAAGACGAGCAAGCAACTCGATGCCAACGACCAGGGTGTGGTGCAGGTGGTCGACTGGCTGTGGCAGTACGCCTTCGATCAGCGTGCCAGCGACATCCACCTCGAGCCGCGGCGCGACATGGGCGCCATCCGCTTCCGCATCGACGGCGTGCTGCACACCGTCTACCAGGTGCCGCTGGGCGTGATGAACGCGATGACCTCGCGCATCAAGCTGCTCGGCCGCATGGACGTGGTCGAGCGCCGCCGTCCACTCGACGGGCGCATCAAGACCAAGCGCCCGGACACTGCCGACAGCATCGGCGCCGAGGTCGAGATGCGCCTGTCGACGCTGCCCACTGCCTTCGGTGAGAAGATGGTGATGCGCATCTTCGACCCCGAGACGGCGGTCAAGAGCATCGAGGCGCTGGGCTTCGGCGCGCACGACACGCAGCGCTGGCAGAAACTGATCGCCCGGCCGCACGGCATCATCCTCGTCACCGGGCCCACCGGTTCGGGCAAGACGACGACGCTGTACTCCACGCTCAAGCAACTGGCCACCGAGGACGTCAACGTCTGCACCATCGAAGACCCGATCGAGATGATCGAGCCTTCGTTCAACCAGACACAGGTGCACGCGGCCATCGACATGGGCTTCGCCGAGGGCTTGCGCGCGCTGATGCGCCAGGACCCGGACATCATCATGGTCGGCGAGATCCGCGACCTGGCCACCGCCGAGATGGCGATCCAGGCGGCGCTGACCGGGCACCTGGTGTTCAGCACGCTGCACACCAACGACTCGGCCTCGGCCATCACGCGACTGGCCGACCTGGGCGTGCCGGCCTACCTGATCTCGGCCACCGTCGTGGGCGTGCTGGCGCAACGTTTGACGCGCATGCTGTGCCCGGCCTGCAAGCAGCGCGACGAGAGCACCACGCGTGAGACGCTGGACGAACTGGCCAAGCCCTGGCGCCTGTCCGGCGGCGTGCGGCCATTCAAGCCGGTGGGCTGCCTGGAGTGCCGGCACACCGGCTACCGCGGCCGTGTCGGCTTGTACGAACTGCTGATCTTGAGCGACGCAGCGCGCGCTTGCGTGCACCCCTCGCTGGACGCCGCGGCGTTGCGCCGACAGGCGGTGAAGGACGGCATGCGGCCGCTGCGCCTGGCCGGTGCGATGAAGGTGGCCGAGGGCCTGACGACGATGGAAGAGGTGCTGCGCAGCACGCCGAGCCTGGACTTGACGACCTGACGGCTCAGGTCGGCACGCCTGGCGGCCGAGACGCCTGCATGCGGCTCGGCCGAGCTTCAATCCCTGAGCGAATTCGGGCGGCACCGGCCCTTACGTGGAAACCACAGCCGGCGCTGGCGGGAGGCTGCCTAGAATGAACGACAACATTCAAGTCCGAGGAGGCATGACATGAAGATCAAGAGCCAGAAGGACTTCTGGTCCGGACTGATGTTCATGGCCGCCGGGCTGGGCTTCGCTGTCGGGGCTACCAACTACAGCTTTGGCACTTCGGCGCGGCCCGGGCCGGGCTACTTTCCTTTTGGCCTGGGCGTTCTGCTCGCGCTGCTCGGTGCCGTGGTGCTGTTCAAGTCGCTGAGCATCGAGACCGAGGGCGGTGACCCGGTGGGTGCCATTCCCTGGAAGCCGCTTTGCCTGATCGTGTTCGGCGTCGTGGCCTTCGGCCTGGCACTGCCGCGATTGGGCATGATCATCTCGCTGCCGATCCTGATCATGATCGCCAGCCTGGCCGGCGACGAATTCAGCCTCAAGGAGGTCGTGATCAACATCGTCGTGCTGACGCTGGGTTCCTGGCTGATCTTCATCAAGGGCCTGAACCTGGTGATTCCGCTGTGGCCTGCCTTCATGACCGCCTGAGGAGAGCCGCATGGACCTGATCAACAACCTGGTGCTCGGCTTCGGCGTGGCCTTCACGCTGCAGAACATGTTCTACGCCTTCTTCGGCGCCTTGCTCGGCACGCTCATCGGCGTGCTGCCCGGCCTGGGCCCGGTGGCCACGATCGCGATGCTGCTGCCCAGCATCTACGCGCTCGACGCCACGCCCGCGCTGATCATGCTGGCCGGCATCTACTACGGCGCGCAGTACGGTGGCTCGACCACCGCCATCCTGATCAACGTGCCGGGCGAAAGCAGTTCGGTGGTGACGGCCATCGACGGCTACCAGATGGCGCGCAAGGGCCGGGCGGGGGCGGCGCTGGCCGCGGCCGGCCTGGGCTCCTTCTTCGCCGGCTGCGTGGGCACGATCGTCATCGCCGCCTTCGCCCCGCCGCTGACCGAGCTGGCTTTCAAGTTCGGCCCGGCCGAGTACTTCTCGCTGATGGTGCTGGGCCTGATCGGCGCGGTGGTGCTGGCTTCGGGCTCGCTGATCAAGGCCATCGCGATGATCCTGCTCGGCCTGCTGCTCGGCCAGATCAACACCGACGTCATTTCCGGCGTGCCGCGCTTCAGCTTCGACATCCCCGAACTGACCGACGGTATCGGCTTCGTCGCCATCGCCATGGGCGTGTTCGGCTTCGGCGAGATCATTGCCAACCTGAGCCGCCCGGCCGAGCACCGCGAGGTCTTCACCAAGGACGTCAAGGGCCTGTGGCCGACCCGGCAGGACTTCCACGACGCCTGGCCGGCGGTGCTGCGCGGCACCAGCCTGGGCGCGATCCTGGGCGTGCTGCCCGGCGGCGGTGCGCTGCTGGCGTCCTTCGCCGCCTACACGGTGGAGAAGAAGACGCGCGGCAAACCGGGTGACGTGCCCTTCGGCCAGGGCAACATCCGCGGCGTGGCCGGCCCCGAGGCGGCCAACAACGCCGGCGCGCAGACTTCCTTCATCCCGATGCTCACCTTGGGCATCCCCCCCAACGCGGTGATGGCGCTGATGGTCGGTGCCATGACCATCAAGGGCATCCAGCCCGGGCCGCAGGTCATGACCAGCAACCCCGAGCTGTTCTGGGGTCTGATCGCGTCGATGTGGGTCGGCAACGCGATGCTGATCATCCTGAACCTGCCGCTGATCGGCATCTGGATCAAGCTGCTGACGGTGCCCTATCGCTTCCTGTACCCGGCGATCATGGCCTTCTGCTGCATTGGCCTGTACACGCTCAACAACAACAACTTCGACGTCTTCATGGCGGCCGGTTTCGGCATCGTCGGTTATGCCTTCTTCAAGCTGGGTTGCGAGCCGGCGCCGCTGCTGCTGGGCTTCATCCTCGGGCCGATGATGGAGGAGAACCTGCGCCGCGCGCTGCTGCTCAGCCGGGGCGACTGGACAGCCTTCCTGACGCGCCCTCTGTCGGCCGGGCTGTTGGCCGCGGCTGCGCTGATGATCATCGTGGTGTCGTTGCCATCGATCAAGAGCAAGCGCGAGGAAGCCTTCCATGACGAGGCCTGATGGCGGCTTGCCGTCAGTCGAATAGAACCAGAACGCGAAGGCGGGTTGCGGCGCGTTGCTGGCGGCATGGGCCTGGCATCTCCGCAGCCGGCAGATGCATGAGTCCCAGCGGCGATCTTCAGAGGTGACCGGGCCCGTCATGCCGCGGTGTCTCGAGCTTCAGCGCCACCGGCCCGGCACGACCACGGACGAACCATCGCCTTGAAGACGCCCAAGCCGCCGCCAGTCGCCATTCCGCAGACACGCCTCGGCCGCTTGGCCCGCATGGGCATGGCCGCAGGCGGGCTTGCAGCAGGGGCCGCGGCGCAGGGACTGAAACGCCTGGCCCGCGGCGAGGCCCCAGACTTTCGCGGCGCTCTGCTGTCCGCCCCCAACGCCAGGCGGCTCGCCGAGCGGCTCGCGCGGATGCGCGGTGCGGCGATGAAGATCGGCCAGCTCGTCTCGATGCAGGGCGAGGACCTACTGCCCGCGGAGTTCGCTCAGGCGCTGTCAGTACTGCGCTCGCAGGCCGCACCGATGCCGCCACAGCAGCTGCACCGCGTGCTCGGACGCGAATACGGCAGTGGCTGGGAACGCCGCTTCGCCTCGTTCGACCACGAGCCGATCGCGGCCGCGTCGATCGGGCAGGTGCATCGCGTCACCACTGCGGATGGGCGGGACCTCGCGCTGAAGATCCAGTACCCCGGGGTGGCCCGCTCGATCGCGAGCGACGTCGACAACGTCGCGACGCTGCTGCGGCTGTTCAACCTGCTGCCGATCGACCTGGACGTCGCCGGCATCGCCGAAGAAGCCAAGCGTCAACTCATGCAGGAAGCCGACTACCTCAGCGAGGCCGGCTTTCTCGAGCACTTTGCAAAGCTGGTGGCCGATGAGCCGATGCTGCTCGTGCCGCGCGTGCATCGCGACCTGACGACCACCCGCATCATGGCGATGGACTTCGTCGAAGCAGCGCCGCTGGACGTGCTGGCGACGATGCCGCAAGGCCGGCGCAATGCCGTCGGCGCGCTGTTCGAACGGTTGCTGTTCCGCGAGCTGTTCGAGTTTCGCGTCATGCAGACCGACCCGAACTTCGCAAACTACCTCTACCAGGCCAAGAGCGGGCGCCTGGTGCTGCTCGACTTCGGGGCGACCCGGCACTTCGACGCCGAGTTCGTGGCGAACTACGCGCGCATCAGTCGCGCCGTGATCGACGGCGATCGCGACGCCGTCGCGCGCGAGGCCGTTTGTGTCGGCTATGCGGCCGCGGACGATTCGCCCCAGCGCATCGAGGCTGCGGTCGACATGTGCCTGCTGCTTTGTGAACCACTGCGCCATGTCGGACGCTACGACTTCGGCGCATCGAACCTGCCTGCGCGGGTGCGCAAGCTCGGCTTCGAACTGGCCGTTCGACGACGGCTGCTGCAGCCGCCACCGCCCGAGACACTGTTCCTGCATCGCAAGCTCGTGGGCTCGTTCCTGCTGCTGGCGCGCCTGGGTGCCCAGGTCGATGCACGCTCATTGATCCTGCCACACCTGGCGAAAGAATAGGCGACGCCGACCCGAGCCTGCATGCCGTTCGATCCGCCCATGGCTCAGAAGAAGAACACCCCCAAGGCGACAGATTCGCGTCCAACCCTGGGTCACCGCAAGGTGCATCGCATCGTCTTCGTCACCGGCAAGGGTGGCGTCGGCAAGTCGGCGGTGGCCGCGGCGACGGCGCTGCAGTTCGCCCGCGCCGGCAAGACGGTGCTGCTGGTGGAACTGGGCAGCCGCAGCTTCTACGGCCCTCTGCTCGGGCTGCCGGTGGGCGCCGACGCGGTGCCATGGACGTCGGGCATTGGCATTGCCCGCTGGGATGTCGAATCGTCCTTGCGCGAGTACATGACCCACTACCTGGTGTTCAAGGCCGCGGCCGACTGGCTTCTCAACTACACCGCCATGAAGGCGCTGATGGCGGCGGCCCCCAGCCTCGCCGAGCTGTCGATCCTGGGCAAGTTGACCGGGCCGATGCGCCATGACTGGTACCGGCGCGACGTTGATGTGGTGGTGGTCGACGCTTACTCCACCGGCCAGTTCATGGCACTGATGCGCGCACCTCGCGGCATATCGCAAACTGCGACATCCGGGCCGATGCACCGACACACCGCGGACATCACCGCACTGCTGTCCGAGCCGGCGATCTGCGAATACCGCCTGGTGACACTCGCCGAAGAAATGCCCACGGCGGAAGCCTGCGAAATGGCGCGTGAGCTGCGCGCCGAAACCGGCATCGCACCGCGCATCTACTGCAACCGACTGATCGATCTGCCGACGCAGCTGCCGGCGTGGCCGCAAGGCGATCCGGCCGCGCCCTTCATCCGGCACATGGCGCGCGTCGCGGCGCGCCAGCGCAAGAGCCTGCGTGCGCTGCAGGCGCTGGGCGACGATTGCGATGGGCCCGTGCGTCGACTACCGTTGATACCGGTGACAGATGCGCAGCGCCTGTTGCAGGCGCTGGCCGATGCGCTCGACGCCGAACCCGGAGCGCTGCGATGAGGGCCGTCATCGAAAATCACCGCGTCATCATCTGCGCTGGCAGCGGCGGCGTCGGCAAGACCTCGATCTCGGCGGCGCTGGGCGTGGCTGCCGCGAAGATGGGCAAACGCGTCCTGGTGCTGACCATCGATCCGGCACGCCGCCTTGCCACCGCGCTGGGCATTGCCAACAGCGCGCACGATGTACGGGTTCCCGGGCAGAGGTACCGTGGCCAGTTGTGGGCCGGCACGATCGATCCTGCGCGCATCTTCGCCGACTACATCGAGCGTCACGCCCGGGACCGAAAGACGGTCGAGCGGCTGCTCGACAATTCCCTGTACCAGCAGATGTCCACGACGCTGTCGGGATCGCAGGAATTCACCTCATTGTCCAAGCTCCATGACGCTGCGACATGTGGCGACTACGATCTGGTGATCCTCGACACGCCGCCGGCCGTGCATGCGGTCGATTTCCTGAGCGCGCCCGAAAGACTCAACGCCGTGTTCGACACGGCCATCGTCAGCCTGTTCATGGGCCGCACCACCGGCCTGGGGCTCGTCGCCACGGCATGGAAGCAGGGCGTGAAGCTGTACCTGCGAGCCTTGACGCGACTGACCGGCTCGGCCTTCGTGGCCGCCCTCAGTGACTTCTTTTCGGCCATCGACGCGATCGCGCCGGACGTCCGCCAGACCAACCTGCTTGCCCGGAATTTGCTGCTCGACCCGTCGGCTGCCTTTGTCCTGATCAGCAGTTTCGATCTCGCCAAGATCCAGGAGGGCGAGGCCTTCCAAGACGAACTCGTCCGAGCCGGCTATCACTTGCGCAAGGTCATCGTCAATCGCGCCTGGCCGCAGTGGACGCAGGCTGATGCTGCCCCGAGGTCCACCGTGCGCAAGTCCCTGCTGGCACGGGGCGAGCGAAAGCTGGCCGAACTGCACGATGCATTGGCCGACTACTACGCGGCCCGCCGCTCGCTGCACGCACGCTTCGCTGACCTGCTCGTCCTGCCCGAGATGGATGATCAGATCGTGGGACTCGCGGCGCTGGAGGGCCTTGCCGCGCAGCTGGTTCCCGAGGACTGACGCGCTTCGGCGCTCGGGGTCCACTGAAGCTCGGCAACGCGCCGCGCGCTGCCCTTGCACCCGCTATGCTTGGCCGATGCCCACGCTGCTCGACGCGCTGAGACGCAGCCCGACCTTCGCGCCATTCCGCACGGCGGTGTTCCGCAACCTGTGGCTGGCCACGTTTGCGGCCAACATCGCGATGTGGATGAACGATGTCACGGCCGCCTGGGTCATGATCTCGCTTTCCACCAGCCCGGTGATGGTGGCCATGGTGCAAACGGCGTCGACGCTGCCGGTGTTCCTGCTCGGCCTGCCCAGCGGCGCGCTGGCCGACATCATCGACCGGCGCCGCTACTTCGCCGCCACGCAACTGTGGGTCGCGCTGACTGCGCTGCTGCTGGCCACGCTGTCGTTGACCGGTTCGCTCACCCCGGCGCTGCTGCTGGGCTTGACCTTCGCCAACGGCATCGGCCTGGCGATGCGCTGGCCGGTGTTCTCGGCCATCGTGCCGGAGGTGGTGCCGCGCGAACACCTGGGTGCGGCGATGGCGCTGAACGGCATCTCGATGAACCTGTCGCGCGTGGTCGGCCCGGTGGTGGCCGGCGCCATCATCTCGGCCATGGGCAGCGGTGCGGTGTTCGTGCTCAACGTCGCGCTTGCCGCCGGGGCCTTCGTCACCATCCTGCGTTGGCGCTCGGTGCCGCGCACCAGCACGCTGCCGGGCGAGCGCTTCGTCGGCGCGATGCGCGTGGGCTGGCAGCACGTGATGCAGTCGCCGCGCATGAAGGCGGTGCTGGTGCGCATCTTCTTCTTCTTCCTGCACTCGTCGGCGCTGCTGGCGCTGCTGCCGCTGGTAGCGCGCGACCTGCACGGCGCCGGCCCGGGCACCTACACGCTGATGCTGGCCTGCATCGGCGGCGGCGCGGTGGTCGCGGCGCTGTACTTCCCGCGCTGGCGCGAACGCTTCAACCGCGACCAGTTCGTGCTCGGCGGCACGCTGGCGCATGCGGCGATGTCGGTGGTCGTGGTCTTCGCGCCGAACCTGTGGATCGCGCTGCCGGCCATCGCGGTGCTGGGCATGGCCTGGATCTCCACCGCCAACTCGCTGACGCTGGCCGCGCAGGTGGCCTTGCCCAACTGGGTGCGCGCACGCGGCATGGCGGTCTACCAGATGGCGCTGATGGGCGGTGCTGCCGCGGGCTCGCTGCTGTGGGGACAGGTGGCGGGCATAACGAGCGTGCGCATCGCCGTCACCGCGGCGGCGGTGGTCGGTCCGCTGCTGTGGCTGCTGACGCGCCGGCTCACGGTGGAAGGTGGGGCCGACCCCGACTTCAGCCCGGCCCGGCCTGCCAACCTGCCGCAGACGGACATCGAAGTCGATCCGGATGAAGGGCCGGTGATGGTGACGGTGGAATACCAGATCGACCCGGCCGAGGCCGCAGGCTTTGCCGAGGTGATGCAAAAGACACGCCGCGCGCGGCTGCGCCAGGGCGCGCTGTCCTGGGGGCTGTTCCGCGACACCAGCGCGCCGGGACGCTACATCGAGTACTTCGTCGACGAGAGCTGGGTCGAGCATCTGCGCCGGCTGGAGCGCTTCACCGCCGCCGACGCCGGGCTGCGCGAACGGCGCCTGGCCTTCCACAAGGGCGACAGCCCGCCCGCGGTGCGGCGATTCGTCGCCGAGGGATTCAATTCAACCGGCCCCTGGCCCTGGTGATCTGATGGATCGAGTCGACTGCGTGGTCATCGGTGCCGGCGTCGTCGGCTTGGGCGTGGCGCGCGCGCTGGCGCTGGCCGGGCGCGAGGTGGTCGTGCTCGAAGCCGCGTCGGCCATCGGTACCGGCACCAGTTCGCGCAACAGCGAGGTCATGCATGCCGGCCTGTACTACGCCCCGGGGTCGCTGAAGGCCAGGCTGTGCGTGCGCGGGCGTGAGCTGCTGTACGACTACTGCGAGGCCCATGGCATCGCGCACCGGCGTTGCGGCAAGCTGGTGGTGGCCACCGACGCAGCGCAGGAAGGCGCACTGCGTACGTTGATGCAGCGCGGCCAGGCCTGCGGCGTGCACGATCTGGCCTGGCTGAGTGCTGCAGAAGCGGTCGCGCTGGAACCGGCGCTGTACTGCACGGCTGCGGTGCTGTCGCCGTCGACCGGCATCGTCGACAGCCACGGCCTGATGCTCGCGCTGCAGGGCGATGCCGAAGCGAAGGGTGCGATGCTGGCGCTGCGCAGCCCGCTGCAGCGACTGCAGCGCGTGGGCGACGGCTTCGAACTCGAGGTGGGTGGCGATGAGCCGTTGCGGCTGCATGCGCGCTGCGTGATCAACAGCGCCGGCTTGCACGCGCTGCCGCTGGCAAAGCGCTTCGATGGCCTGCCGCCGATGCCGCTGCCGCAGCCGCGCTGGGCGCGCGGTCACTACTTCTCCTGCCCGGGCAAGCCGGCCTTCACGCGGCTGATCTATCCGATGCCCAACGAAGCCGGGTTGGGTGTGCACGTGACGCTCGACCTGGGCGGGCAGATGCGCTTCGGGCCCGACGTGCAGTGGATACCGATGGCGGCCCTGGGCGAAGAGGACTACCGGGTCGACCCGGCGCGCGCCGCACCCTTTGCCGAGGCCATCCGCGCGTACTGGCCGGCGCTGCCCGATGCGGCGCTGCTGCCGGCCTATGCCGGCATCCGGCCCAAGCTCAGCGGCCCGGGCGAGCCGGCGAGCGACTTCGTCATCGCGGGGCCTTCGATGCACGGTGTCGCCGGGCTGGTGAATCTGTTCGGCATCGAATCGCCGGGGCTGACGGCGTCGCTGGCCATCGGCGAATACGTCGCGGAACTGCTGCGCGACCCGGTGGCGATGCCACTTGGGGCGCCGGGCTGAGCAGCGCGGCAACGCCACGCGTCAGCCCGGCCGCATTGACGCCTACTTCGTCGCAGCCTTCTTCGCAGCCTTTTTCGCCGGGGCCTTCTTCGCGGCCACCTTCGGTTTCGCCGACTTCTTCGCGGCGGTAGCGGCGCGCTTGGCTGCCGCCGCCTGCTTCGCGGCCGCGGTGCGAGTGCCGGCGGCCTTGGCCTTGGCCCCGGCCGTGGCGCTCTTCACCGACTTGGCCACGGCGCGGGTCTTCTTCGTCACCGCGGCCTTGACCTGGCGCGCCTCCTTGGCGATCGCGTCACCGGCCTTGGCGATGCGACGGGACGAGGCCTGCTCCGCGGCCGTCAGCTTCTTCGTGGCCGTGGCCTTGACCGTGCGCGCCTCGCGCTCGACCTTGCCGAGGGTCTGCTTCACCGACTTCTTCGCGTCGGCGGCGGCCTTCTCGATGCGACGCTCGGTCTGCGTGACGGTGGTCGTGATCTTGCGGCGGGCCTGCTTGCTGCCCTTGGTGACGCTCTTCTTGGCGCGTGCCAGCGCGGTCGTGGCGTCGGCCTTGGCTTCTTCGGCCTTGCTGGCCACGGCCTTGCCGAGGCTCTGCGCGGCGTCCATCAGGTCGGAGGCGGCGCTTTTCCAGATGCTCTTCTTCGGGGTCGTCTTGCGGGTAGCCATGGGAGTTTCCTTTTTGCAGTTGCCAATGGTTTGCCCGGCAACTCTTCTGGCCGCCGGGCGCCGCGAGCTTAACCGCCTACGACGCGAATTCGGCGCGCCGAATCGTCGACTTGCTGACCGCAGTCAACGAATGATGACGACGCGCCACAATGCAGGCCATCCTTGCAGCCCTGCCGTACCCGATACATGCAACGACGAAATCTGCTCCTGCTTGCCACCCTGGCACTGAGCTCGCCATGGATCCTTGCACAGGGCTACCCCAGCAAGCCGATCCGCCTGGTGGTGCCATTCCCGGCCGGGGGCGCCACCGACCTGCTGGCGCGCAGCCTGGCGCAGCGTCTGGGCCAGGGCTTGGGGCAGCCGGTGGTGGTGGAGAACAAGTCCGGCGGTGGCGGATCGCTCGGCTCGGCCGAGGTGGCCAAGACCGCGCCCGACGGCTACACCCTGCTCATCGCCACCAGCAGCACGCATGCCATCGGCCCGCACCTGAACCCGAAGCTGCCCTACAAGACGACCGGGCCGAACAGCGACTTCACGCCGATCGCGCACGTGGCCGACGCCACCAATGTGCTGCTGGTGCCGATGGACTTGCCGGTTGCCAACGTGAAGGAGCTGGTCGCCTATGCCAAAGCGCGGCCTGGGCAACTGAACTACGCCTCCAGCGGCAACGGCACCATCGTGCACTTGACGACCGAGGCCTTCAAGTCGCGCTCCGGCATCTACGTCACGCACATTCCCTACCGCGGCACGGCGCTGGCCATTCCCGACCTGGTGTCGAACAAGGTGCAGATCCTGTTCGACAGCATCGTGTCGGGCATGCCGCACGTGAAGGACGGCAAGCTCAAGGCGCTGGCCGTCACCGGCCGCACGCGCTCAGGCCTGGCGCCGGAGTTGCCGACGGTGGCCGAGTCGGGACTGCCCGGCTTCTATTCGACCACCTGGTTCGGCATCTACGGGCCGCGCGGCCTGCCGCCGGACGTCACCGCCAAGCTCAACGCCGAATTCAACAAGGCACTGCAGGCTGCCGAGGTGCGCGAGCGCTTCGCTCGGCTCGGCGCCGACGTCGCGCCGGTCAACACCCCGGCGCAGTTCACGGCGCTGGTGCAAGTCGACAGCGATCGCTGGGCCGGCCTGATTCGCGAACGCAAGATCACCCTGGACTGATCATGAACCACCGCTTCGACTGGGACGCCTCCTACGCCACGCCGCGCCGGCCGGTGTTCGCACGCAACATCGTCTCCACCTCGCATCCGCTGGCCGCGCAGGCCGGGCTGCGCATGCTGGCCAACGGCGGCAATGCGGTGGATGCGGCCATCGCCGCGGCGGCCATGATGACGGTGGTCGAACCCTGCAGCAACGGTCTGGGCTCCGATGCCTTCTGCATCCTGTGGGACGGCTCGCAGCTGCACGGGCTGAACGCCTCCGGCCCCGCACCGGCGGCCTGGTCGCCGGAGTACTTCCGCCGCAAGCACGGCGACAGCGCGACGACGCCACCGCAGCGCGGCTGGGACAGCGTCACCGTGCCCGGCGCAGTGGCCTCGTGGGTGGCGTTGAGCGAGCGTTTCGGCAAGCTGCCCTTCGCCGACCTGCTGGCACCGGCCATCGACATCGCCGAGCGCGGCTACATCGTGTCGGTGGTGCTTGGGCAGAAGTGGCTGCTGGCCTCGAAGGTGGTCGAGCTGGTGTCGCAGCCCGGCTTCGCGCAGACCTTCCTGCCGCACGGGCGCGCGCCGGTGGTCGGCGAACTGTTCCGCATGCCGGCGGCGGCGCGCATGCTGCGCGCCATCGCCGCCAGCAAAGGCGCGGCGCTGTACGGCGGCGAGATCGCCGAGGCGCTGGCACGTCATGCGCGCGACGAGAGCGGCGCGCACACGGTGGCCGACTTCGCCGCCTACCAGCCCGAGTGGGTGAAGCCCATCGCCAAGGACTACCGCGGCTACACGCTGCACGAGATTCCGCCCAACGGCCAGGGCATCGCCGCGCTGATGGCGCTGGGCATCCTGTCCAACTTCGACATGGCGTCGCTGCCGGTGGACGGCACCGCGTCCTTCCACCTGCAGATCGAGGCCATGAAGCTGGCCTTCGCCGACGTCTACCGCTACGTGTCGGAGCGCTCGACGATGGAAGTCACGCCCGAGCAGCTGCTCGACGACGCCTACCTGGCCAGCCGCGCCAGGCTGATCGACCCGAAGCGCGCGCAGGACTTCGGCGCCGGCAACCCGGTCAAGGGCGGCACCATCTACCTGACCGCGGCCGACGAGAGCGGTTTGATGGTCAGCTTCATCCAGAGCAACTACATGGGCTTCGGCTCCGGCGTGGTCATCCCCGACTGGGGCCTGAGCCTGCAGAACCGCGGCCACGGCTTCAGCCTGCGGACGGCAGCCCGAATGTCGTGGCGCCGGGCAAGCGGCCGTTCCACACCATCATCCCGGCCTTCCTGACCAAGAATGGACAGCCGGTGATGAGCTACGGCGTGATGGGCGGCGACATGCAGCCGCAGGGCCACATGCAGACCCTCGTGCGCATGCTCGACTACCAGCAGAACCCGCAGGCCGCCTGCGACGCGCCGCGCTGGCGCTTCAACCTGCAGCGCCGGCTCAACCTGGAGGACGGCGTGCCCGTCGATACGGTGCAGGGTCTCAAGTCCATGGGCCATGCGCTGGACGAGATCAACGACAGCTACCAGGACTACGGCGCCGGCCAGTTCATCTGGCGGCTCGGGGATCCCGCGGTCGAAGGCTACGCCGCCGCCAGCGACTCGCGCCGCGACGGCCTGGCGGCCGGCTTCTGACCGCAGCTTGGGCAGTGGCTCCCTCACTGTGGCCGGGCCTGCTGCTGGCCACGGCCGGCGCGATCGCCTTTTCCGGCAAGGCCATCATCGTCAAGCTGGCCTACCGGCATGGCGTGGATGCGGTCACGCTGATCATGCTGCGCATGCTGTTCGCGCTGCCGCTGTTCGTGGCGCTGGCTTGGTGGGCTGGCCGCGGCAAGCCCGCGCTGACGGCGCGCGACTGGTGCGTGATCTCGCTGCTCGGCTTCAGCGGCTACTACCTGGCGAGCTTTCTCGACTTCTGGGGCCTGCAGTACGTCAGCGCCAGCCTGGAGCGGCTGATCCTGTACCTGGGCCCGACGCTGGTGCTGCTGCTCGGCCGCGTGCTCTTCGGCCGTCGCGTCGCGTCGCGGCAGCTGCTGGCGCTGGCCATCAGCTACGCCGGCGTGCTGCTGGTCTTCGGCCAGGAGCTGAAGCTCGAGGGCGCGAACACCGCACTCGGCGCTGGGCTGGTCTTCGCCAGCACGCTGAGCTATGCGCTGTACCTGGTGTACAGCGGCGAGGAGGTCCAGCGCCTGGGCGCGCTGCGCCTGACCGGGCTGGCCACCAGCGTGGCCTGCGTGCTGTGCATCGCGCAGTTCCTGCTGCTGCGGCCGTGGCACAGCGCACTGCAGGTGGCCACGCCGGTGCTGTGGCTGTCGCTGCTGAACGCCACGCTGTGCACCTTCGCGCCGGTGTTGATGGTGATGATGGCCATCGAGCGCATCGGCGCGGCCATGGCCTCGATGGCTGGCATGATCGGCCCGTTGAGCACCATAACGATGAGCGTGTGGATCCTCGGCGAGGCCTTCACCGCCTGGATCGCCGCGGGCACGGTGCTGGTGATGGTGGGCATCGGGCTGCTGACACGCAGCCGCTAGACTTTCTTCAACGGAGACGACACATGGATTTGGGCATCAACGGCAAATGGGCGCTGGTCTGCGCCGCGAGCAAGGGGTTGGGCAAGGGCTGTGCCTCAGCGCTGGTGCGCGAAGGCGTCAACGTGGTCATCACCGCGCGCGGCGACGAGGCGCTGCAGGCCACCGCGGCCGAGTTGCGCGCGCTGAACCCGGCGGTGCAGGTGCGTGCCGTGGCGGGCGACATCACCACCGTGCCCGGGCGCGTGGACGCGCTGGCCGCTTGCCCACAGGTCGACATCCTGGTCAACAACGCCGGCGGGCCGCCGCCGGGCGACTTTCGCGACTGGGACCGCGACGCATGGATCAAGGCCATCGACGCCAACATGCTCACCCCCATCGCGCTGATCAAGGCGGTGGTCGATGACATGGCCGGGCGCGGCTTCGGCCGAGTGGTGAACATCACCTCGGGCGCGGTCAAGGCGCCGATCGACGTTCTCGGCCTGTCCAACGGCGCGCGTAGTGGGTTGACCGGTTTCGTCGCCGGCTTGGCGCGCCAGAGCAAGCTGGCCGCTGCCAACGTCACCGTCAACAACTTGCTGCCTGGCGTGTTCGACACCGACCGCGTGCGCACGACTGCCACGGGCGCGGCGACCAAGAGCGGGAAGACGGTGGACGAGGTGCTGGCGCAGCGCCGCGGCACGATCCCGGCCAGGCGCTTCGGCACGGCCGAGGAGTTCGGCACGTTCTGCGCCTTCCTATGCAGCGCGCAGGCTGGTTACCTGACGGGGCAGAACATCCTGCTCGATGGCGGCGCGTATCCGGGCACGTTCTGATCAGCGGATGAACTGGTCGACGTAGCCGGCGCCGAGCCCTACCTCGGTGTAGTGGCGCCGACACATCTCGATCTTGGTGAACACATCCTCGTAGCCCGTGCTGCGGCCGGCCTCGTCGACGTAGACCATCGCGCCATGGATGTTGAAGAAGGTGATCATCTCGGTCGTCTCGGTGGAGCCACCCACCGCTTCGTCGACCACCAGCGTGTGGATCTCGCCCGGCGGCTCGTAGACGAAGCTGCCTTCGTGCGCCACCCAGCCGTGCTCCAGGTAGCGCCAGGCGCCGCGGATCACGTAGCCGGTCACCCAGCTCGGGTGGATGTGGCGCGACAGCACGCCGCTCTTGCGCACGCGCAGCAGGTTGCACCAGCTGCCGGTGACGGTATTCAGCAGCAGCGGGCGAAACCACACCAGCGGTGCCTGCGGCACCCACACGCGTTCGTCGTCGGGAATCGCGGGGATCGCGATCTCCGGCTGGATGCCGGTCAACTGCAGGATCGGGTTCATCGTGCCTTCCTCGCTCAGGTGATGAGGTAGCCGCCGTCCACCGGCAGTACCACGCCGGTGACGAAGCGCGCCGCCGGGCTGGCCAGGAACAGCACCGGTCCGGCGATGTCCTCCGGCGTGCCCCAGCGGCCCAGCGGCGTGCGCGCCAGGATCGGGGCGCTGCGCGCCGGGTCGTCCTGCAGCGCTTGCGTCAGCTTTGTTGCGATCCAGCCCGGCGCCACGGCGTTGACGCGGATGCCGTCGGCCGCATAGGCGATGGCCAGCGACTTCGTCAGCTGCGCCACGCCGCCCTTGCTGGCGCTGTAGCCGGGCACCAGGCCGCCGCCGAAGAAGCTGAGCATCGACGCGGTGTTGACGATGCAGCCGCGGCGCGCCGCCAGGCCGCGGCGCGCCGCGGCGCAGACACGCATGGTGCCGGTGAGGTTGATGTCCAGTGTCTGCGCGAAGACCTCCGGCTCGTGCTCCAGGCCGCGGCGGATCACGCCGGCGCAGTTGACCACCACGTCGAGCTCGCTCAAGGACTGCACCAGCGCCAGCACCGCGTCGCCGTCGCGCACGTCGAGCACGCGGTGCTGAATGTCGGGTCGTGTCGCAGTCGCGGCATCGACCTCGGCCGCCGTCGCGCCGGTCGCCCACACCAGCGCCCCGTCTGCCAGCGAAGGCGGCTGCGATGCCGGCACCGATGCCGCTGGTGGCGCCGGTGATCAGGACCTTCCTCATGCCTGGCCTTTCAATGCCGCACGCACTTCGTCGGCCCGCGGAATCGGCGCCACTGCGCCATAGCCCTGTGTGGACAGTGCTGCCGCCGCCGCCGCGTAGCGTGCGGCATCGAGCAGCCCGTCACCGGCAACGCGCCGCGCCACGAAGGCGCCGCCGAAGGTGTCGCCGGCGCCGGTGGCGTCCACCGGCTGGCAGGGGAAGGGGGCGATGCGGTGGCGCTCGGCGGCGCTGGCCACCAGCGCGCCCTCGGCGCCCAGCTTCAGCGCCACCGTCTTCGCACCCAGGCGCAGGCAATGGTCGACGATGGCCTCGGGGTCGGTCAGTCCGGTGATCGCAGTGATGTCGTCCCAGCTCGGTAGCGCGATGTCGCACAGCCGCAGCACGTCGCTCATCACCGCGCGTGCGCGGTCCAGCGACCACAGCTTCAGGCGCAGGTTGGTGTCGAAGGAGACGCTGACGCCGGCCGTGCGCGCCGCCTCGATCGCGGCATAGCCGGCATCGCAGGCGCTGTTCGAGATGGCCAGTGATATGCCCGACAGGTGGAACACCCTGGTTGTGGAAATCTCTGCCTTCGGCAGGTCCGCCGGGCCCACGCGGCTGGCGGCGCTGCCGCTGCGATAGAAATGGAACTCGTGGCCGCGCTCGCCATGCGTGACGAAATAGATCGCGGTGAAGGCCGCCGCATCGCTGCGCACGCAGCGGTGGTCCACGCCCTCGGCGTCCCACAGCGCGCGCAGCGCGCGGCCGTTGGCGTCGTCGCCGAGTGCGCTCCAGCAGCCGACGCTGGCGCCCTGGCGCGCGGCCGCGATGGCAAAGTTGCTGCTGTCGCCGCCGAAGCCCTGCAGGTACAGGCGGTCGCCGCGCTCGCTGGTCTGGTTGAACTCGACCATCGGTTCGCCGTAGGCGAGGATGTCCATGTTGCGCAACTGCATCAGTCTCTGCGCGCCGCGCCGCAGTTCCAGCACTGCTCGAAGGGACCGTCCACCTGCTCGCCACAGCTGCGGCAAGCCCAGTGCCGCCACGGTGGGTTGCGCAGCTCGTGCAGCAGGCGCAACGCCTCGGCATGGCGGCTGTCGTCCATGACCCACACTTCGGGCAGCGCCTGGTCCACCGGAATCTCGCCGGCAATACTGCCGGCCCAGGCGCGTTGCACCGTGGCGTCGAGTCCGGCACCACACAGCTGGTCAGCCCACAGCGTGGCCAGGGCCAGGTTCGGTGCGGCGACGAGGCGCTTCATTCAGGCTTTGATGCTTCGACAATGGTGCGATGGGCTGGTCGATTCTCGCCGACGTGGTGCTGGTGCTGCATGGCGCCTTCATTGCCTGGGCCACGCTGGGTGCGCTGGCGGTGTGGCGCTGGCCGCGGCTACTGTGGGTGCACCTGCCGGCATTGGCCTGGGGCGTGTGGATCGAGGCCAGTGCGGGCATCTGCCCGCTCACGCCGCTGGAAATGGCGCTGCGCCACCGCGCCGGGCAGCGTGGCTATGAAGGCAGCTTCATCGACCACCACCTGGGCGCGCTGATCTACCCGCAGGGGCTGACGCCGCAGGCGCAGTGGCGCATTGCGCTGTTGCTGGCAGGCTTCAACCTGACGCTGTATGGCCTGATGGCCTGGCGCCGGATGCGCCGCCGCCGCATGCGCTAACCTCGCGTACCGACATTACCCGGAGACACCATGTCCACATCCAAGACCATCCAGATCACCCAATACGGCGGCCCCGAAGTGCTGAAGATGGTCGATCTGCCGGTGGGTGAACCCGGCCCGGGCGAGATCCGCATCCGCCACCAGGCCTGCGGCCTGAATTTCATCGACGTCTACCAGCGCACGGGGCTGTACCAGAACCCGCTGCCGCTGACGCTGGGCATGGAAGGTGCCGGCGTCGTCGAGTCGGTGGGTGCAGGCGTCACGCACCTGAAAGTGGGCGACCGCGCCGCCTATGCCAGCAACCCGCCGGGCTCGTACAGCGAAGCGCGGGTCATGCCGGCGAAGACGGTGTGCAGGCTGCCCGACGCCATCGCCTTCGACACCGGCGCGGCGATGATGCTCAAGGGCCTGACGGCGCAGTACCTGCTGAAGAAGACATTGCCGCAAGGCGGCCTGCAGAGCGGCGACTTCGTGCTCTTCCACGCCGCCGCCGGCGGCGTGGGCCTGATCGCCTGCCAATGGGCCAAGGCGCTGGGCCTGCAACTGATCGGCACCGCCGGCAGTGCAGCGAAGTGCCAGCTGGCGCTGGAGCACGGCGCGGCGCATGCCATCAACTACGCCACGGAAGATTTCGTCGCGCGCGTCAAGGACATCACCGGCGGCAAGGGCGTGAAGGTGGTCTACGACTCGGTGGGCAAGGACACCTGGGAAGGCAGCCTGAACTGCCTGCGGCCCTTCGGCCTGATGGCCAGCTTCGGCAATGCCTCGGGCCCGGTGCCGCCTTTTGCGCCCGGCATCCTCGGGCCCAAGGGCTCGCTGTACCTGACGCGCGCCACGCTGTTCACGCACATCGCCACGCGCGAGGCCACGCAGGCCATGGCCGACGATCTGTTCGCCGTGGTCGGCAGCGGCCAGGTGAAGATCCGCATCGACCAGCGCTACCCGCTGGTCGAGGTGGCGCAGGCGCACCGCGACCTGGAAGCGCGCAAGACCACCGGCTGTAGCGTGCTGCTTCCCTAGTCGGCCACCGCGGCCCGGTAGGCGTGCCATGAGGCATGGCCGAGCACCGGGCCGACCACCAGCAGCCCGGCAAAGCCGGGCAGCATGGCCAGCACCACCAGCGCGGCGATCAGGAAGGCCCACCACAGCATCACCGCGGTCTGCGTCAGCACCAGGCGCATGCTGGTCAGGCCGGCGGTGATGGCGTCGGTGGGGCGGTGCAGCAGCATCGGGATCGAGACCACGCTGACGGCGAAGATCAGCGTGGCGAACAGCGCGCCGAGCAGCACCCAGGCGATGATGAAGCTGATGTTCTCCGGGTCCAGCAGCGCCAGCACCGAACCCTTGAAGTCGGGCATGCCGTCGAAGGTGACGGCAAACACCACCAGCGTGGCGCGCGCCCAGACCATCTCCAGCACCAGCAGCACGAAGCCGAAGATGGCCAACTGCCCGGTGCGTGTCTGCCAGGCCAGCAGCGAATCGCCCCAGTCGACCTTCTCGCCGTTTTCCAGCCGCTGGCTGGTGCGGTACATGCCCAGGCACAGCGCCGGGCCGGTGAGCAGGAAGCCGCCCGACAGGCCCAGCACGTAGGCCGGGGCCTGCTCGAAGGCCTTGAGCAGCGACCAGCCCATCAGCACGAAGCACAGGCCGTAGAACAGGCCCAGGCCTGGCGCACGCCTGAAGTCCTGCCAGCCCAGCGCCAGCCAGCGCAGCGGGTCACCGAAGTTCAGGCGGCGCAGCACCAGGCTGGGCGAGGAATCGGTCCGGGGTGTGGCGTCGGGGTTGTCGGTTTCGGTCATGCGCGCAGCGTAGCAGAGACTATCGTGCGCGCCGCACACGCAGCAGCTCGTCCAGGATCAGGCAGATCGCACCCAGCGTGATGGCGCTGTCGGCCAGGTTGAAGGCCGGGAAGTACCAGCCGGCGTAGTGCACCTGGATGAAGTCGACCACGTGGCCGTGCAGCAGCCGGTCGATCACGTTGCCGAGGGCGCCGCCCATGATCAGGCGTCACCGCGAAGCAGAACAGCTTCTGCGTCGGGTGGCTGCTTCAGCATCCAGACGATGAAGCCCGACGCCAGCGCGCCCAGGCCGACGAAGAACCAGCGCTGCCAGCCCGAGGCACCGGCCAGGAAGCTGAACGCGGCGCCGCTGTTGTGCACCCGCACCAGGTTGAACCAGGAGGTCAGCGCCTGGCTGTGATTGAGCTCGAAGGCGCCGATGACCACCGTCTTGCTCAGCTGGTCGAGCAGCACCACCACGCCGGCCAGCGCCAGCCAAGCCCACAGGCTGAACGCGCCGCTCGACGAACGTGTCGCCATGCTCAGGCGACCGTGCGCGCTTCGCCCGCACCGCCCAGGTTGCTGACGCAGCGGCCGCAGATCGTCGGATGCGTGGCAGCGGCGCCGACGTCGTCGCGCCAGTGCCAGCAACGCTCGCACTTGGTGGCGGACGAGGGCGTCACCGTCACCGCCAGCGTTTCGGCACTGGCCAGCGTGGCCTTCGAGGTGATGAGCACGAACTTCAGGTCCTCGCCCAGCGAGGCCAGCAGCGCATGGGCCTCGGGCGGCGCGGCCACGCTCACTTCGGCCTGCAGCGACGAGCCCACGCCGCCGGCGGCGCGCACCTCTTCGATGGCCTTGTTCACCGTATCGCGCACCTCGCGCAGCGCCTGCCACTTGCTCAGCAGCCCAGCATTGGTGGTGGCGCCGACGCCGGCGAAGTCCCAGTAGGTCTGCTTGAAGATCGAGCCCTGGCCGGGCGCGAACACCGCCCAGGCTTCTTCAGCGGTGAAGCTCAGGAACGGCGCCATCCAGCGCAGCATCGCCTGCGTGATCTGCCACAGCGCGGTCTGCGCACTGCGCCGCGCCAGGCTCTTCGGCGCAGTGGTGTACAGGCGATCCTTCAGCACGTCGAGGTAGAACGCGCCCAGGTCCTCCGAGCAAAACACCTGCAGCTTGGCCACCACCGGGTGGAACTCGTAGACCTCGTAATGCTTCAGCACCTCGGCCTGGAACTCTTCGGCCCGGGTCAGCGCCCAGCGGTCGATCTCCAGCATCTGCGCGAAGGGCACCGCATCGGCCGCAGGGTCGAAGTCGCTGGTGTTGGCCAGCAGGAAACGCAGCGTGTTGCGGATGCGCCGGTAGGCGTCGACCACACGCGCCAGGATCTTGTCGTCGCCGGCGATGTCGCCCGAATAGTCCGACGCCGCCACCCACAGCCGGATGATCTCGGCGCCCAGCTTCTGGCTCACCGCCTGCGGCTCGATACCGTTGCCCAGGCTCTTGCTCATCTTGCGGCCCTGGCTGTCCACGGTGAAGCCGTGCGTCAGCAGCCCGCGATAGGGCGCGCGACCGTAGATCGCGCAGGCCAGCAGCAGCGAGCTGTGGAACCAGCCGCGGTGCTGGTCGTGGCCTTCCAGGTACAGGTCGGCCTCGGGGCCGCTGTCGTGGTGGCCCAGGCTGCTGCCGGTGTTGGCATGCGTGCCGCGCAGCACGTGCCAGAAGGTCGAGCCCGAGTCGAACCAGACCTCGAGGATGTCGCTGCTCTTGCTGTAGTGCGGCGCGTCCTCGGGGCCCAGGATCTGTTCGGCCGTGACACGGCTCCAGGCCTCGATGCCGCCGGCTTCGACGATGTCGGCCGCCTGGTCGAGGATCTGCATGGTGCGCGGGTGCAGCTCGCCGCTGTCCTTGTGCAGGAAGAAGGGCAGCGGCACGCCCCAGCTGCGCTGGCGGCTGATGCACCAGTCGGGCCGGTTGGCGATCATGTCGCGCAGCCGCGCGCGGCCGTTTTCCGGATAGAAGCCGGTGCGCTCGATGGCTTCCAGTGCCATCTGGCGCAGCGTCTGCGGCGCCTTGTCCCGGGTGAACACGCCCACGCCTTCGTCCATGCGCACGAACCACTGCGCCGCGGCGCGGTAGATCACCGGGCTCTTGTGGCGCCAGCAGTGCGGGTAGCTGTGCGTCAGCGGGCCGGTGGCCATCAGCCGGCCGGCATCGCGCAGCGCGTCGATGATCTGCGGCACCGCCTTCCAGATGTTCAGACCGCCGAACAGCGGGAAGTCGGCCGCATAGCGGCCGTCGCCCTGCACCGGGTTGAGGATGTCCTCGACCTTCAGGCCATGAGCGACGCAGGAGTTGAAGTCATCCAGGCCGTAGGCCGGCGACGAGTGCACGACGCCGGTGCCGTCGTCGGCGGTGGCGTAGTCGGCCAGATACACCGGCGACAGCCGGTCGTAACCTTCGTGCACATGCGCCAGCGGGTGGCGGAACTGGATGCCGGCCAGCTTCTCGCCCTTCGTCGTCGCGATCACGCGGCCCTGCAGCCCATAGCGTTCCAGGCATTTCTCGACCAGCGACGCGGCCAGCAGC
Organism: uncultured beta proteobacterium; assembly: GCA_963824005.1. Taxonomy (GTDB): domain Bacteria; phylum Pseudomonadota; class Gammaproteobacteria; order Burkholderiales; family Burkholderiaceae_C; genus Rubrivivax. The sequence goes on along the minus strand of CAWGOK010000007.1, from coordinate 15,639 downwards.
AGTTGCCCGCGCTCGGTGTGCACCAGCGCATAGTCGAGCGTGGGGTTCAGGTTCAGCGCCTGGTTCGCGGGTATGGTCCACGCGGTGGTGGTCCAGATCACTGCGAAGGACTCGCCCATCAGCTCGGGCAGGCCGAAGGCGGCGGCCAGCTTGTCGGGCTCGGCGCAGAGGAAGGCGACGTCCACCGTCTGGCTCTTCTTGTCGGCGTATTCGATCTCGAACTCGGCCAGCGATGACCCACAGTCGAAGCACCAGTACACGGGCTTCAGGCCGCGGTAGACGAATCCGCGTTCGATGACGCGCTTGAAGGCACGGATCTCGCCGGCCTCGTTGGCCGGGTCCATGGTGCGGTACGGATGTTGCCAGTCGCCGAGCACCCCCAGGCGTTGGAAGTCGGCCCTCTGCAGTGCGATCTGCTCGGTGGCATAGGCGCGGCTCTTGGCCTGCATCTCGTCGCGGCTCAGGCCCCGCCCGTGGGCCTTTTCGATGGCGTTCTCGATCGGCAGGCCATGGCAGTCCCAGCCGGGCACGTACTGCGCGTCGAAGCCGGCCAGCTGCCGTGCCTTGACGATCATGTCCTTCAGCACCTTGTTGACGGCATGACCCATGTGGATCTGCCCGTTGGCATAGGGCGGGCCGTCGTGCAGGATGAACTTGGGCGCGTTGCAGCGCACGTCGCGCAGCTGCTTGTACAGGCCCTGTTCGTTCCACTGCTTCACCCAGCCCGGCTCGCGCTTGGGCAGGTCGCCGCGCATCGGGAAGGGCGTGTCGGGCAGGTTGAGCGTGGCTCGGTAATCGGTCTTGGGCGCGGCTGCAGTCATGGTGGGCGGGCACCGCCAGGGTGCGCTGGGAGGCAATCGTCGGGATCGGGCTGGGCGGCAGTGTCGACGCGGCCCGGCAGCCGGGCCGCGCGGCGCCTCAAATTCGGTCGCGCGTGGTCTGCCTGCATGTCATGACATGCTCGCAGGGCAGTGCAGCGGGGGAATCGCTCGATGACATGTGCCAATTCTAACGGTCCCCCTCGCCTGCCTCGACAAGCGGTGCAGGCACGCGCCAGGCACGGCGGGGTCACTGCACAATCCGCGCGTTACACCACCTGCCCACGATGCGTCGCGCCTTTCCATTCATCGCCGGGGTCTGCATCGGCCTGGCGATGACGGCCCGCGCAGTCGCCGGTCCGGAGGACGTGCTCCAGGGGCTCGAGGATCTCTTGGCCGGCAAGCACCGCTGGGAAGGCGCGGTCGGCCTGACCGTGGGCTACAGCCCGGCCTACGTCGGATCGGACGACTACAACGTCGGCTTGAAGCCGGCGCTGTACCTGCGTTACGGGCGCTTCAGCCTGAGCACCGGCGCTGGCTTCACCACGCGCCGCGCCGACCAGGTGCTGCGCGGCCTGGGCGCCGACCTGTGGTCCACCGACCGCTTCCGCTTGAGCCTGGCCGCCCGCCTGGACAGCGGGCGATCCGAATCGAGCAGCCCGGCGCTGGCCGGCATGGGTGATGTGGACGGTACCTTGCGCGCGCGGGTTTCGGGCACCTGGAAGCTCGACGAAGGTTGGCAGCTGGGTGCGGCGGCCAGCATCGACGCGCTCGGACGTGGCCAGGGGACGACGGGCGAAGTCTCGTTCGCGCGCGAACAACACTTGACGCCCGATACGGTGTGGATCTGGGGCGGCAGCCTGACCTTCGGCGACTCGACCTACATGCAGAGCTACTACGGCGTGACGCCGGCGCAATCGGCGAGCAGCGGGTATCCGGTCTATTCGCCGTCGACCGGATTTCGGGACCTGGCGCTGTCGATCGGGTTGCGCTCCGAGCTGACGCAGGAGTGGGTGGGATTCGTCAACGGCGGCCTGTCGCAGTCAGTGGGCCCGCTGCTCGATAGCCCGTTGGTGACACAGCCGCTCGGCTGGGGTGTCAACGCGGGGCTGGCCTGGCGCTTCTGATCGGACCCGCGGCAGGGCAGCTTCAGTGCGCCGCGAGCCAGCCGCGCGCGTCGGCCACGTCACGGGTGATGCCCTCGCGCAGCGCCTCGATCGAGGGGTACTTGCGTTCGTCGTGCAGCTTGTGCAGCAGCTCCACGCGAATGCAGCGGCCGTACGCGCCGACGCGGCCCAGCGTTTCGGGCCATTGCAGGCAGTGCACCTCGAGCAACTGGCGCCCGGCGTCTTCGACCGTCGGGCGCACCCCCAGGCTGGCCACGCCGGGCAGCGCGGCATCGGCCAGGCCGTGCACACGCACCGCAAACACCCCCGTGGCGGCCGGGCGCGCATGGGCGAAGCGCAGGTTCATGGTCGGCGTGCCCAGCTCGCGACCCAGCTTGCGGCCGTGCAGCACATGGCCGCTGATGCTGTAGGGCCGCCCGAGCAGGGCGGCCGCGCGCTGCATGTCGCCGGCCGACAGCGCCTCGCGCACGGCGGAGCTCGACACGCGCAGCCCATGCACCTCGTAGCTCATCATGCGCGCGACGTCGAAGCCGCAGCGCGCTCCGGCCGCGTCGAGCATCGGATAGTCGCCAGCGCGTCGCGCGCCGAAGCGGAAGTCGTCGCCCACCAGCACGTAGCGCGCACCCAGGCCGCGCACCAGCACGTCGTCGATGAAGGCGTGCGGCGATTGGCCGGCGAAGCGTGCGTCGAAACGCATGATGACCGCCTGGTCGATGCCGCAACGCTCGAGCTCGGACAGCTTGTCGCGCAGCGTGGCCACGCGCCGCGGCGCCTGCTCGGGCTTGCCCGCCAGCGCCGCGAAATAGTCGCGCGGGTGGGGCTCGAAGCTGAGCACGCAACTCGGCACGCCGCGGTGCCGGGCCTCGTTGTTCAGCAGTGCCAGCATCGCCTGGTGGCCGCGATGCACGCCATCGAAATTGCCGATCGTCAGCGCGCAGGCGGGGGCGATGCCAGGATGGCGTAGACCTCGGAAAACCTGCATGCGGCGATTATGGCCGCGCGGTCGTGGGCCACTGCTCCTGGCTGCGAGCGCAGCGCGATCGACGAGCCTCGGTGGTGATGCCATCGTCTGCGAAGCGCAGGCGAGCTCAGAGCACGGCTGCTTCGAGCTCGTGGCTCCTTTCCTGGCCTGCCTCCGGGGTGGGCGTCTGACCCGATCGAAGCTCGCCGCCCAGCGCCTCCACCAGGTCCGGGATCAGCCGTCCGAGCTCGCCGGTGCTGATGGCCACGTCGGCATCGAAGTTGTCCTCGTCCTTCGCGGGTGCGTTGCCTTCGAGCACGACGTCGAGCAGCTTGATCTTCTTCAGCGTCAGGGCCTCGGTCAGCACGAAGGAGACGCGGCCGTTCCACGTCATGGCCAGCTGCGTCGGCAGCTTGCCCTGCTGGATGTGCAACGCCATCTCGTCGATGTCCAGCGGGTGGCGCGCATAGCGCACGCTCGCCTTGTCGCTGTCGGGTTGCTTGAGCTCGCAGTCGCGGTCGATGCTGAAGCCCGGTGGCGCCTCGCGCGTGGCCAGCCATTCGGCCATCGCCGTGGCCGGCGAGGTCTGGGTCTGCAGCAAGCTCAGGCGCAGGTTGCCACCCAGCAGCTCGGCCAGGCGCGTGACCAGTGCGTCGGCTTTCTTCACGCTGGCCGCATCCACCAGCACGCGGCGCGTCTTTGCATCCAGCCACACCAGCGTGTGCGAACGTTTGGCAAAGGCCCGTGGCAGCAGCTCGTGCACGATGCCTTCCTTGAGCTCACGCAGCGCCTTGCCGCGTGGGCGCCGGCCGGTGTCGGCCTCGATCTTCTGCAGCCGCTCCTCGAGCATCGACTTCAGCACCGAGGCCGGCACGGCCTTGCGTTCCACGCACGAGCGCAGCAGCGTCTGGCCGGCGACGGTTTCGACCAGCGCGCCGTGTTTTTCGCCGCGCGGTTCGACCCAGCCGGCGGATTCGGGCTGCGAGGCGGCGCACTCGATGAAGCGCTGGCCGGCCAGGCGCTCCTCGATGGCAGACAGGGCCGGGGCGTCCCAGCTTTCGATGCGGTAGATCAGCGCGTTCTTGAACATGTCATGGGGCAGGTGAAAGGGCGCGCATTGTAGGGGCCGTGCAAGCGACGCAGCACGGCTGATAAGCTGCCTGCGCGCGCCGCAGCGCCATCCCAAGGAGCCACACGCCATGCATCCCGCCATCCGCCGCCAGACCCTGTTCGACCTGCTGCATCGCAGCGCCGCGCGCACGCCGCACAAGCTGGCCATCGCCTGCGGCGTAACGCGCTGGAGCTATGCCGAATTCGAGCAGGTGTGCGAGCGTGTGGCCGCAGGCCTGGCGCAGCGCGGCATCGGCAAGGGCGCACGCGTGGCGATGCTGGCGCGCAACTCGCATGCCTTCGCTGCGATGCGCTTCGCGCTGGCGCGGCTGGGCGCGGTGCTGGTGCCGATCAATTTCATGCTCAAGGCCGATGAAGCGGCCTACATCCTGCGCCATGCCGGCGCGACGATGCTGGCCACCGACAGCGGCCTGGCCGCGCTGGCGCGCGCCGCGGCGGCGCTGGATACTGCGGTGCGCGACTTCGTCTGGCTGCCGTCGGAACAGTCGAGCACGCCCGAGTCGGGGATGACCACGTTCGACGCGCTGGCCGCCTGCAACGCGGCGCCACCCGAGCCGGCGCTGGACAGCAGCGACCTGCTGCAGATCGTCTACACCAGCGGCACCGAGTCGTCGCCCAAGGGTGCGATGCTGACCCACGACGCGGTGCTGTGGCAGTACGTCAGCTGCCTGGTCGATGCAGGCATTGCCAGCGACGACCTGGCGTTGCATGCGCTGCCGCTTTACCACTGCGCGCAGCTCGACGTGTTTTTCGGCCCGTCGATCTACATTGGCGCCAGCAATGTCATCACGGCGCTGCCGACGCCGGACAACCTGCTGCCGCTGATCGAGCGGCACCGCATCACATCCTTCTTCGCACCGCCGACGGTGTGGATCTCGCTGCTGCGCTCGCCGCTGTTCGACAGCACCGACCTGAGCAGTCTGCACAAGGGCTACTACGGCGCGTCGATCATGCCGGTGGCGGTGCTGCGCGAACTGGCCGAGCGGCTGCCCAAGGTGCGGCTGTGGAACCTGTACGGGCAGACCGAGATCGCGCCGCTGGCGACGATGCTCGGCCCCGAGGACCAGCTGCGCAAGCCCGGCTCCTGCGGCCGTGCAGTGCTGAACGTCGAGACGCGCGTCGTCGACGACGCGATGCGCGACATCCAGCCCGGCGAGGTCGGCGAGATCGTGCACCGCAGCCCGCACGTGATGCTGGGCTACTTCCACGACGACGAGCGCACGGCCGCGGCCTTCGAAGGCGGCTGGTTCCACTCCGGCGACCTGGGCACGATCGACGACGAGGGTTACATCACCGTGGTCGACCGCAAGAAGGACATGATCAAGACCGGCGGCGAGAACGTCGCCAGCCGCGAGGTCGAAGAATCCATCTACCGGCTGCCGCAAGTGTCGGAGGTGGCGGTGGTGGGCGTCAACCACCCGCGCTGGGTGGAAGCGGTGGTGGCGGTGATCGTGCTCAAGCCGGGCCAGAGCTTGAGCGAGGACGAGGTGCTGGCGCACTGCAACGCCCACATCGCCGGCTTCAAGGCGCCGAAGGCGGTGGTCTTCGTCGACGCGCTGCCGAAGAACCCGAGCGGGAAGCTGCTGAAGCGGCAGCTGCGGCAGGCGCATGCGGAACTGTTCGGCCCTGCCTGAGCCGGCGCGGCGCCACCCTGCCGTTGCGCTGCGTCAATGGCGTTCGATCGGGCTGTTCAGGACCTCTTGAAATCCGCCGCCTGCACCCCTAAGTCGCGCTTTGCCAGGGGTCGGGCCACGGCCCCGCTCAATCCATGGAGGTCCAGACCATGTATCGCAGCCTGTTTCCCCGCGACCTGTTCGCGGAAGTCGACCGCCTGCAGCGCGAGTTGCAGCAATCCTTCGATACCGTGTCGCCCAGCATCCGCGGCTTCGCCCGCGGCTACCCGGCGCTGAATGTCGGCAGCACGCCCAAGTCGGTGGAGGTCTACGCCTTTGCGCCCGGCATCGACCCGGCGCGCATCGAGATCAACCTCGAGCGCGGCGTGCTCACGATCGAAGGCGAGCGCGCCAGCACCTTGCCCGCCGACGATGGCAAGGCGACGGCCCACATCAACGAGCGTTTCGAAGGGCGCTTCCGCCGTGTCCTGAGCCTGCCGGACGACATCGATCCGGCGGCCGTGAACGCCAGCTACCGCGACGGCGTGCTGCACGTGAGCGTGCAGCGCCGCGAATCGGCGCAGCCGCGCCGCATCGAAGTGCAATGAAGTCGAGGAGTACCACCATGAGCAACCAAGCTGTCACCCAGACGCCCGAGCAAGCCAGCCCGAGCCGCGACGAGCCGGCGCTGCTGCCGCCCGTGGACGTGATCGAGGATGCCACCGGCATCACCCTGTACGCCGACCTGCCGGGTGTGCCCAAGGACCGGCTGAACGTGCGCGTCGAAGGCGAGACGCTGCTGATCGAGGCCGAGCTGGTGCTGGCGGTGCCGCAGGACATGCAGGCCAGCCACGCCGAGGTGCAGCGCACGCACTACCGGCGCGCCTTCACGCTCAGCCGCGAACTCGACCCCGACAAGGTCAGTGCCGAACTGAGCCAGGGCGTGCTGCGCCTGCGCATCCCGAAGGCCGAGCACGCGCAGCCGCGTCGCATCAGCGTGCAGGTGACCTGAAGGCGCTGCAGTCTCTCAACCATTTCCGGGAGAGCCATGATGAAACTGGACGATCTGCGCCAGGGCGTCGGCACGCTCTGGGATTCGGTCACCGAGGGCTGGGAGCGCCTGCGCCAAGGTGCGGCCGGGGCGCTGACGCGCTACCGGCCCGACCACAAGGCCAGCCTGCCCACGCCGGATGAAGTCGATGACGCCAGCTACCTGCCCAGCGCCAGCTGGGCGATGCTCGGCGGCGACGTGTTCGAGGACGACAAGCGCATCGTCGTGCGCCTGGAGGCCCCGGGCATGAGCAAGTCCGACTTCGACATCCAGGTGCGCGACGGCGCACTGGTGGTGCGCGGCGAGAAGCGCTTCGAGCGCGAAAGCACCGAAGGCCGCTGGCGGGTGCTGCAATGTGCCTATGGCAGCTTCCTGCGCACCGTGCCGCTGCCGGTGGCGGTGAAGGGCGACCAGGCGCGCGCCAGCTACCGCAACGGCGTACTCAAGGTCGAGCTGCCGAAGCTGATGCCGGGCCGGCCGAACGTGACACAGATCACTGTGAGCTGAAGCCGCTCCATGCCGGCGGTGCGCGTGTTGCGGGCCGCCGGCATGATCTCGGTCTGGGCACCGCAGTGGCACGGACATGGCTGAACCCTCGAAAAGCGTCTCCCTGGTGCTGGGCAGCGGCGGCGCCCGCGGCCTGGCGCATATCGGCGTCATCCAGTGGCTGACCGAGAATGGCTACGAGATTCGGTCGATTTCGGGTTCGTCGATGGGTGCGCTGGTCGGCGGCATCTACGCCGTAAGCAAGCTCGAGGTGTATGCCGAATGGGTATCGGCGCTGGAACGGGCGCACGTCATCCGCCTGCTCGATCCGACGCTGGGCCGCAGCGGGCTGATCAAGGGCGAGCGCATCATCGCCGTGCTGCGCGAGCTGATCGGCGATTGCGACATCGGCGAGTTGCCGCTGTCCTACACGGCGGTAGCGACCGACATCGAGTCGGGCGAGGAAGTCTGGCTGCGCGAGGGCCGGCTGTTCGATGCCATCCGCGCCTCGATGGCCACGCCGCTGGTGTTCACGCCCTTCAAGCACGGCGAGCGCACGCTGCTCGATGGTGCACTGGTCAACCCGTTGCCGGTGGCGCCGACGCTCGACGATGGCACCGACCTGACCGTCGCCGTCAGCCTGGGCGGGCCGGCCGAACTTCGCCCGGCGCCGCCGCAGCCCATGCGGGTGAACGGCGGCAACGCCTACGGCAAGCGCATCGGCGACTTCGTCGCGGCGCTGCGTCCCGGCCGCACGTCGGGCGAGAGTGCGCGCGGCCTGCTGGACGTCGCCCTCGTGTCGATGCAGACGATGCACGACACCATCGCTCGACTGAAGCTCGAAGCGCACGCGCCGGACGTGACCGTGGAGATTCCGCGCAACGCCTGTGGCTACCACGAGTTCTGGCGTGCCGACGAACTGATCGCGCTGGGACGCGAGCGTGCCGCCCAGGCCCTGGCAGGCCGCGAAGGGCCCGGGCCTTCGAACGACCGCGCGGCATGAGCCTTTGACGGCTCGTCCGGGAACTCAGAACTTCGTGTAGCCGCCGTCGATGACGAACTGCTCGCCGGTGGTGTAGGCCGAGGCCTCGCTGGCCAGGTACACGGCGATGCCGCCGAAATCGTCGATGCCGCCCCAGCGTCGCGCCGGGATGCGCGGCAGCACCGCGTCGGCGAACTTCGGGTTGGCGACCGCGCGCTCGGTCATGTCGGTGACGATCCAGCCCGGCAGGATCGAGTTGACGCGGATCCGGTGCCGCGCCAGCTCCACCGCCAGCGCGCGCACGTAGGCGGTGACCGCGCCCTTCGACGCGCCGTAGTGGCTGTTGCGCGCCGCGCCCTCGATGGCCGCGGTGCTGGCCGTGGCCACCAGCGCGCCGCCCTGGCCGTGCGCCGCCATGTGCCGTGCCGCGGCGCGGAAGGTCAGGAACACGCCCTCGACGTTGATGCGCTGCACGCGCTGAACTCCTCCAGGCTCATCTCCGTCATCAGCGTGCCCTTGCTCGACACGCCGGCGTTGGCGAAGCAGGCATCCACCCGGCCCAGCGCGGCGGCCGACGCGGCGAAGGCTGCCATCCACCTGCGCCTCGTCGCCGACGTCGCAGACGAAGGCGTGCACGCGGCCCGCGTCGCCGCATTCACCGGCCAGCTGGGCTCGCGCGCGTTCGGTCTTGTCGGGGTTTGAGCCCCAGATCGCCACCTTGGCGCCGGCGGCCAGCAGCGCGCGCGCCATGCCCAGGCCGATGCCGCCGTTGCCGCCGGTGATGACCGCGCCGCGGCCGCTCAGGTCGAAGGGTGCATACATGTTTCGTGCTCCTGTCAGTGGGCGCGGGGTCTGTTGTAGCCTTGCCGGCATCCTCCCGTCGGACCACACCATAAACCATGAGCAGCCTGTTCTCGCCTTTCAAGCTCGGCCCGCTGGCGCTGAGGAACCGCATCGTCATCGCGCCGATGTGCCAGTACAGCGCCGTCGACGGCGCGGCCACCGACTGGCACCTGGTGCATCTCGGCCACCTGGCGCTGTCGGGTGCGGCCATGCTGGTGATCGAGGCCACCGCGGTCGAAGCCGTCGGCCGCATCACGCACGGCTGCCTGGGGCTGTGGTCGGACGCGACCGAGGCCGCGCTGCAGCGCGTGCTGCAGGCGGCGCGCGCGCATTCGTCGATGCCGATCGCCATCCAGCTCGGCCATGCCGGGCGCAAGGCCTCGAGCCACGTACCGTGGCAGGGCGGCATGCTGATTCCGCCCGATCAAGGCGGCTGGCTGCCGCTGGCGCCGTCGGCGCTGCCGCACCTGGACGGCGAGGCGCCGCCCGAAGCGCTGGACCAGGCCGGCCTGCAGCGCATCGTCGGCGCCTTCGCCGACGCCGCGCAGCGCGCGCGGCGGTTGGGGCTGGACGCGATCGAACTGCATGCGGCGCATGGCTACCTGCTGCACCAGTTCCTGTCGCCGATCTCGAACGCGCGCACCGATGGCTACGGCGGTTCGCTGCGCAACCGCATGCGCTTCCCGCTGCAGGTGTTCGAGGCGGTGCGCGCGGCCGTGCCGGCGACGATGCCGGTGGGCGTGCGCATCTCGGCCACCGACTGGGTCGACGGCGGCTGGGACATCGCGCAGAGCCGCGAGTTCGTGCAGGCGCTGCAGGCGCGCGGCCTGGGCTTCCTGCACGTGTCCAGCGGCGGCGTGTCGCAGAAGCAGAAGATCCCGATCGGCCCCGGCTACCAGGTGGGGCTGGCCGAACAGCTGAAGCGCGAGACCGGCGCGCCGACCATCGCCGTCGGGCTGATCACCGAAGCCGAGCAGGCCGAAGCCATCGTCGCCAACGGCCAGGCCGACCTGGTGGCGCTGGCGCGCGCCATGCTGTTCGACCCGCGCTGGCCCTGGCATGCGGCGGCGCAGCTGGGCGCGCAGGTGGAGGTGCCGCCGCAGTACTGGCGCTCGCAGCCGCGCGGCATGAGCGGGCTGTTCGGCGACGTGCACATCGGCATGCGATGAAGGAACGACGATGAAGCTGATCGATCTGCAGGGCAAGCGCGTGCTGATCACGCAGGCGCAGGACTTCATGGGCCCGGCGCTGCTGCGCGTGTTCGGCGCGCTCGGCGCCACGGTGATCGCCGATGCGCGGGCGCTGGGCGACGATGCCGGACCTGGCCGCGCGCGTGGTGGCCGAGGCCGGCGACATCGACGTGCTGATCGCGCACCTGGCGCTGCCCGCGCCGAGCACCGCGGTGGCCGCGGTCGACGACGCCGAGTGGCGCCATGTGTTCGCGCAGCTGGTCGACCCGCTGCCGCGGCTGGCGCGCGCGGTGCTGCCGCAGTTCACGGCGCGCGGGGCCGGGCGCATCGTCGTCATCGGCAGCGCCGCAGCGCTGCGCGGGCAGAAGCGCACGTCGACCTACAGCGCCGCGCGCGGCGCGCAGATCGCCTGGGTGCGCGCCGCCGGCGTGGAGCTGGCGCGGCAGAACATCCAGCTCAACGCCATCGCGCAGAACTTCGTCGACAACCCGACCTACTTCCCGAGCGAGGTGCAGGCCAACCCGGCCTTTCAGGAGCGGCTGAAGCGCGAGGTGCCGCTGGGCCGGTTGGTGTCCGGCGACGAGGACGCGCTGTTCGCCGCCTACCTGGCCAGCGACGCCGCGGCCTGCTTCGTCGGCCAGGTGTTCCCGGTGTGCGGCGGCTGGGTCGCGTTACGCCGCGGGTCGGGCCCGAGCTCGTCGTCTGTCGCGCTGGCCGGTCGACTCGTCGCGTGGCGGCCAAGGGCGCGTGCGCCAATCGGACCGAGAGTGAGGACGATCGCCGCGGCCCGGCAGCAACGCGCCGTCCTGCTCGGCCCCCTTCGCATAGTCGTGACACGAGCTCGTACGATCTGCTCGCCCGCAGTGCCAGCGCGGCCTGCTGCGCGGCTGCGCGTCGGCCAGCACAGCTGGCTCATCGCACCGGCGCGCACCGCGCTCCTCGTAGCGTGCCGCCGTTGGCAGCGAGCGCACGCGATGCGCTTGCGCCCGGGCTTGCGTTCGAGCACGCGGCCGCTGCGGACCAGGCGGAAGCGCGTCGGGCAACAGCGGCCGGCGACCACCGCCTCGGCCCAGGCCCGAACTGCCTCGAACAGCCGCTCGTCGGCGCCTGTGACCGGACGCTCGGTGAACATCACTCCGGCCTCACCGGGTTGAGCATCGTCTCACACCACGCCGTACGTGGCCGCGTCAACATGCCCCTGGCGCGGTGGTGATGGCCGATCGCTGCTGGCCGATCCTGATTCCTCACGCACCGCGTTCGGCACGTCGGCGGCCGTGTGCCGCTCAACACCGTCAGGCGCTTCCGGCAAGCGGCAGGCGTGTCCTCTCCACCGCGACGCCGCGTACGGCGTCGTGCTGCGCGATCGGCGATGGCTGCGGCGAGCTTGCGATGCCTCGACGTAGCTGCAGGCCACGACCTCGACCAGGCTCTCCTTCAGCGCACGCCCGCGGCAAGTTCCAGGCCATCGGCACGCGCCGTCGCAGCCCCGCGTCTTCTTCAGCTAGCGCTTCGGGCGCGTGCCCGGGCGACGGCGACCTCTAGCGCACGTCGGCCTATCGGGCGGCCTGACGACAGCGCGTCCAGCATGGCGCTGGCGAAGGCCGGATCGACGAGCGCCGGTGGCCTTGGGGCAGATCAGCGTCGGCATGTGGTCGATGCACAGGTGCGCGCCGTGCTCCGCGCCTGTCGCTGCGGTCGCGGGCCTGCAGCGTCATTCGCCAGCGCATTCCCGGCAGCGGGTGGTCTTCGGTGTCATCGCGTCGCTCCTGTTGGCAATGGATCATCGCCGGCACCGCGCGGGCACCGGCCCTGCTCCAAGCATCGGCCGATGCCTGGAACGGGTGGACACGACAACGAGGTCAGGGTTCCCGTACGCGGCCGCCGGCGGCCGACCGGGCTGCGCTGCGGCCGCACGCTGCCGCGTAGGCGATTGCGCTAGAACGGATAGTGCCGCGGTTGCGTCTGCAGCGTGATCCAGCGCAGCTCGGTGAACTCGGCCACGCCGGCCTTGCCGCCGAAGCGGCCGATGCCTGAGCCCTTGACGCCGCCGAAGGGCATCTGCGCCTCGTCGTGCACCGTGGGGCCGTTGACGTGGCAGATGCCCGAATCGATCTTGCGTGCCACCTGGAAGGCGCGCGCGAGGTCGCGGCCGAAGACCGCGGCGCTCAGGCCGTATTCGTTGTCGTTGGCGCAGGCCACCGCCTCTTCCACGCCCTTGACGCGCACGATGCACTTCACCGGGCCGAAGGTCTCCTCGCCGTAGATGCGCATGGCCGGGGTGACGTGGTCCAGCAGCGTGGCCGGCATCAGCGTGCTGTCGGCCTTGCCGCCGCAGACCAGCTTGGCGCCCTTGGCCACCGCGTCGTCGATCAGCGCGTTGCAGTGTTCGACCGTGCTCATGCCGATCACCGAGCCCAGCACCACCGGCTCGGGTTTGCGCGGGTCGCCCAGCGGCAGATTCTTCGCCTTGTCGGCGAACTTCTTGACGAACTCGTCGGCGATCTTCTGGTCGACGATGATGCGCTCGGTGCTCATGCAGATCTGCCCGCTGTTGGCAAAGCAGCCGAAGGCCGCGGCGTTGACGGCATCGTCGATGTCGGCATCGTCCAGGATCACCAGCGGCGCCTTGCCGCCCAGTTCCAGCACGACCGGCTTCAGGTGCTTGGCGCAGGTCATCGCGATGATCCTGCCCACGCGCGTGCTGCCGGTGAAGTTGATCCGCCGCACCGCGGGGTGCGCGACCATCGCCTCCACCACCGCGCCGGCATCGGCCGGTGCATTGGTGATGTAGTTGACGACGCCCGGCGGGAAGCCGGCGTCGGCAAAGGCCTCGATGATCAGCGCATGGGTGCGCGGGCAGTTCTCGCTGCCCTTGAGGATGACGGTGTTGCCGCAGGCCAGCGGCGTGGCGATGGCGCGCACGCCCAGGATGATCGGCGCGTTCCACGGCGCGATGCCCAGCACCACGCCGGCCGGCACGCGCAGGCCCATCGCCAGGCTGCCGGGCACGTCGGACGGGATCACCTCGCCGGCCACCTGCGTGGTCAGCGCCGCGGCCTCGCGGATCATGCCCGCCGCCAGCATGACGTTGAAGCCGGCCCACATGCCGGTGGCGCCGGTCTCGGCCGGCACCGCCTCGACGAACTGCGGCGTCTTGGCTTCCAGCGCGTCGGCGGCCTTCAGCAGCAGCATGCGGCGTTCGGACGGCCCGGTCTCGCTCCAGGTGCGGAAGGCCTCGGCCGCGGCCTCCACCGCCATCACCGCATCGGCCGGCGAGCAGGCCGGCGCGCGCGTGGCGACGGTGCCGTCCAGCGGGTTGCGGCGCTCGAAGGTGGCATTGCGTTCGGCCGTGACCTTCAGGCCGTTGATCAGCATCGACAGGTCGGACATGGGACCTCTTGCGGGAGTCGAATCGGACGCGAGCATGTTACGCGCGTGCCCATCGGATGGGTCGACGCAACCTGCGCCGGTGCGCCACAATGTCGCCCATGCCCGAGGACGTGGTCCGCGCCTGGGTTGCGCCTGTGCCCATGTTGCCTGCTGAACGAGCACGCAATCACGAAGGGAGATCGTGCATGACCTTCATCCGAGCCCTGCTGCGAATCGTCGCCGGCCTGGCGGTCGCCACGGCCGCGCAGGCCCAGGACCACTGGCCCGAGAAGGCGGTGCGCTTCATCGTGCCGCTGCCGCCGGGTGGGCCGAGCGACATCGTGCTGCGCACGCGCGTTCGACAAGATGCAGCCGGTGCTGAAGCAGCCGCTCGTCATCGACAACAAGCCTGGCGCCGCCGGCAACCTCGGCGCCGCTGAGGCAGCGCGCGCCGCGCCGGATGGCTACACCTGGCTGTGGACCACCGACACGCTGATCACCGTCAACCCGCACGTCTACCCGAAGCTCGGCTTCAGGCCCGACGATCTGCAGCCGGTGATGCGCGCCAGCGCATTCAGCCAGACGCTCGTGTGCAACCCCGGCCGTCGGCGTGAAGACCGTGGCCGATCTCGTGCGCATGGCCAAGAAGCAGGACGCTGAGCTACGCCTCCGGCGGCGCCGGCTCGCCCGGCCATCTGACGCACCGAGCTGTTCATCGCCACCGCCGGCATCGAGATGACCCACGTGCCCTACAAGGGGCCAGCCCGGCCATCCAGGACGTGATCGGCGGCCAGGTCGATGCGGCTTCCTGGCAGGGCCGACCGTGCTGCCGCATGTGCGCGCGGGCAAGCTCGTGGCGCTGGCGGTCTCGGGCGCGCGGCGCTCGCCGTTGCTGCCCGACGTGCCGACCGTTGCTGAGTCGGGCTTCCCGGGTTTCGACGCCACGTTCTCGCTCGTGCTGTTCGCGCCGCGCGGAACGCCGCCCAAGGTGATCGAGACCATGCACGCTGCGCTCGCCGCCGCGCTCAGACAGCCCGACGTCGTCGAGCGATTGCGCCAGACCGACCAGGAAGTGGTGGCGGCATCGCCCGCCGACACGGCGGCGCGCCTGGCGGCGGACTCCAAGATCTGGGGCGCGGTGGCCAAGAAGATCGGGCTGCAGCTCGACTGACACGCGCGCGCGCTTGCCGCTGCGCTGGAGTTCAAGCTGTCGCCGCCGCGCGCCGCCGCCGTGCGGCGTCGGCGGCAGTGGTGGTGTCGGAGTCGGCGGCGCCGAGATAGGCCTCGCGTACCACGGCCGATCGCGCCAGCAGCTTCGAGGAGCCACTGGCCACGAGCGCGCCGCGCTCCAGCACGTAGCCGCGGTCGGCCACGGCCAGCGCCTTCTTCACGTTCTGCTCGACCATCAGCACGGTGGTGCCGGCATCGGCGATGCGCCGCGCCGCGGCCAGCAGTTCGTCGACCATCTTCGGCGCCAGGCCCAGCGAAGGTTCGTCCAGCATCAGCAGCCGTGGCGCGCTGACCAGCGCGCGCGCCACGGCCACCATCTGCTGCTCGCCGCCGCTCATCGTGCCGGCCAGTTGCTGTGCGCGCTCGCGCAGCTTCGGGAACTGCGCGAACGCGGCTTCGATGCGCTGTGCGCGCTCGGCCTTGGGCACCAGCCAGCCGCCGAGCTCCAGGTTTTCTGTGACTGTCATCTGCGGGAACAGCTGCCGGCCTTCGGCCACCAGCGCGATGCCGGCGCGCACGATCTCATGGGTCTTCTCCGGCAGGTCCTCGCCGTCCAGCGTGACGATGCCGCGCATCGGGATCAGCCCGGCCAGAGCCTTGAGCAGCGTGGTCTTGCCGGCACCATTGGGGCCGAGGATCACCGTGAGCCCGGGCCGGGCCTCGAGCTTCAGGTCGCGCAGCACCAGGAAAGGCCCGTAGCCGGCGCTCAGGCCCTGCACCTTCAGGTGCGCGCGGCCGCTGCCGCCGAGCTGGAAGGGCTGCTCGCGCCACCACATCACGGCGTGGCCTCCTCGACCATTTCATCCCCCAGGTAGGCCTCGATCACCTCCGGGTCGTG
>CAWGOK010000006.1:0-334396 GCA_963824005.1 uncultured beta proteobacterium | reverse complement strand
CCTCGAGCATGTCGAGTACCTCTTCGTCCAGCATCTCGCCGGCCGGCAGCAGCGGAGCCTGCGTCTCGGGATGCAACACCTCGATGGCGGTGACACGGCCGAGGATGCGGTCGCGCAGCGACTCGATGACTTCGCCGCCTTCGATCAGCGCGCGCATGGCGATGCCGTTTTGCGTACCGCAGTCTTCTTCGATGACCACCAGATCCTGGGTCACGTCGACCAGGCGGCGCGTCAGGTAGCCGGAATTCGCGGTCTTCAGCGCCGTATCCGCGAGGCCCTTGCGCGCGCCGTGGGTGGAAATGAAGTACTGCAACACGTTCAGGCCTTCACGGAAGTTGGCCGTGATCGGCGTTTCGATGATCGACCCGTCCGGCTTGGCCATCAGCCCGCGCATGCCGGCCAGCTGGCGGATCTGCGCTGCCGAACCGCGCGCACCCGAGTCGGCCATCATGTAGATCGAGTTGAAAGACTCCTGGTCGACTTCCTTGCCGTGACGGTCGATGACCTTTTGCCTGCTCAGCTGGGCCATCATGACCTTGCCGACTTCGTCGCCGGTCTTGCCCCAGATGTCGACCACCTTGTTGTAGCGCTCGCCAGCGGTCACAAGACCCGAGACATACTGCTGCTCGATCTCCTTGACCTCCTTCTCGGCGCGCTCGATGAGCTTGGGCTTTTCCTTCGGCACCAGCATGTCGTCGATGGCGATGGAGATGCCGGCCCGCGTGGCGAGCTTGAAGCCGGCCTGCAGCAGCTTGTCCGCGAACACCACCGTTTCCTTCAGACCGCACTTGCGGAAGGACACGTTGATCAGGCGCGAGATCTCTTTCTTCTTCAGCGCCTTGTTGATGTTGCTGAAGGGCAGACCCTTGGGCAGGATCTCGCTCAGCAGCGCGCGGCCCACGGTGGTGGCCACGAGGTTGGTCACCGGCTCGAACTCGCCACTCGCGTCCTTGACGTATTCGGTCAGGCGCACGCTGATCTTGGCGGTGATCTCCACCGCACCGTTGTCCAGCGCGCGCAGCATCTCGGTCACGTCCGAGAAGACCATGCCCTCGCCCTTGCCGTTGATGCGCTCGCGCGTGGCGTAGTACAGGCCCAGCACCACGTCCTGCGAAGGCACGATCGACGGTTCGCCGTTGGCCGGGAACAGCACGTTGTTGGAAGCCAGCATCAGCGTGCGGGCTTCCATCTGCGCTTCGATGCTCAGCGGAATGTGCACGGCCATCTGGTCGCCGTCGAAGTCGGCGTTGAAGGCCGAGCACACCAGCGGATGCAGCTGGATCGCCTTGCCTTCGATCAGCACCGGCTCGAAGGCCTGGATGCCCAGGCGGTGCAGCGTCGGCGCGCGGTTCAGCAGGACGGGGTGCTCCTTGATCACCTCTTCCAGGATGTCCCACACCACCGGCGTGCCGGATTCGACTTCCTTCTTCGCCGCCTTGATCGTCGTGGCGATGCCCATGGCCTCCAGCCGGCTGAAGATGAAGGGCTTGAACAATTCGAGGGCCATCAGCTTGGGCAAGCCGCACTGGTGCAGCTTCAGCGTCGGGCCGACCACGATGACCGAACGGCCCGAGTAGTCGACGCGCTTGCCCAGCAGGTTCTGGCGGAAGCGGCCGCTCTTGCCCTTGATCATGTCGGCCAGCGACTTCAGCGCGCGCTTGTTGGCACCGGTCATTGCCTTGCCGCGACGACCGTTGTCCAGCAGCGAATCCACCGCCTCCTGCAGCATGCGCTTCTCGTTGCGCACGATGATTTCCGGCGCCTTCAACTCCAGCAGCCGCGCCAGGCGGTTGTTGCGGTTGATGACGCGGCGGTACAGGTCGTTCAGGTCGGACGTGGCAAAGCGGCCGCCATCCAGCGGCACGAGAGGACGCAGGTCCGGCGGCAGCACCGGCAGCACCTGCATCACCATCCAGTGCGGCTTGATGCCCGACTTCTTGAAGGCTTCCATGACCTTCTGGCGCTTGGAGTTCTTCTTGATCTTCAGCTCGGAGCCGGTGGCGTCGTTCTTGATCTTCTCGATCTCGACGTCCAGGTCCAGCTCTTCGAGCAGCTTCTTGATGCCCTCGGCACCCATCAGCGCGACGAACTCGTCACCGTACTCGACACGCTTGGCCTCGTAGTCGTCCTCGGTCATGATCGAGAACTTCTTCAGCGGCGTCATGCCCGGGTCGACGACCACGTACGCCTCGAAGTACAGCACGCGCTCGATGTCGCGCAGCGTCATGTCCAGCACCAGGCCCAGGCGCGACGGCAGCGACTTCAGGAACCAGATGTGCGCGCAGGGCGCGGCCAGGTCGATGTGACCCATGCGGTCGCGCCGCACCTTGGTCTGCGTGACCTCGACGCCGCACTTCTCGCAGATCACGCCACGGTGCTTCAGGCGCTTGTACTTGCCGCACAGGCACTCGTAGTCCTTGATCGGGCCGAAGATCTTGGCGCAGAACAGGCCGTCGCGTTCCGGCTTGAAGGTGCGGTAGTTGATGGTCTCGGGCTTCTTCACCTCGCCGAACGACCAGCTGCGGATCTTCTCTGGAGAAGCCAGTCCGATCTTGATGGCATCGAAATGCTCATCGGGGGTGAATTGCTTGAAAAGGTCGAGTAGTCCCTTCATGCATCTGCTCCTTAATTGCGTTCGAGTTCGATGTCGATGCCCAGAGACCGGATCTCTTTGACAAGAACATTGAACGATTCCGGCATGCCGGCTTCGATGGCGTGTTCACCCTTGACGATGCTCTCGTACACCTTGGTACGACCGTTCACGTCGTCGGACTTGACGGTCAACATCTCCTGCAGGATGTACGACGCGCCATAGGCCTCCAGCGCCCAGACTTCCATCTCGCCGAAGCGCTGGCCACCGAACTGGGCCTTGCCACCCAGCGGCTGCTGCGTCACCAGGCTGTACGGGCCGGTGGAGCGCGCGTGCATCTTGTCGTCGACCAGGTGGTGCAGCTTGAGCACGTGCATGTAGCCCACCGTCACCGGGCGCTCGAATGCCTCGCCGGTACGCCCGTCATGCAGCGTGGCCTGCGTGCGTGTGGTCGTCAGACCTTTCTCCTTGGCGATGTCGTCCGGGTAGGCCAGCTTCAGCATCGCGCGGATTTCCTCTTCCGCCGCGCCGTCGAAGACCGGCGTCGCGAAGGGCACGCCGTGCTGCAAGTTGTGCGCCATCTCAAGGATGTTGTCGTCGCTCATGCCGTCGAGTTGCGCGGTCTTGCCGCCCGACTTGTTGTACAGCTCGTCGAGAAACTTGCGCAACTCGGCGAGCTTCGACTGCTCTTGCAGCATGTTGCCGATGCGCTGACCGATGCCCTTGCCGGCCCAGCCCAGGTGGACTTCCAGCACCTGCCCGACGTTCATGCGCGAAGGCACGCCCAGCGGGTTGAGCACGATGTCGGCCGGCGTGCCGTCGACCATGTAGGGCATGTCTTCCACCGGGACAATCTTCGACACCACGCCCTTGTTGCCGTGGCGCCCGGCCATCTTGTCGCCGGGTTGCAGGCGGCGCTTGACGGCCAGGTACACCTTGACCATCTTCAGCACGCCGGCGGGCAGCTCGTCGCCCTGCGTCAGCTTCTTGCGCTTTTCCTCGAAGGCCAGATCGAAACCGTGGCGCGTCTGCTCGTTGGAGTTCTTGATGCTCTCGAGTTGATTCGCCACTTCGTCGTCGGCCGGGCGGATGTCGAACCAGTGGAACTTGTCCACCGAGTCGAGGTAAGCCTTGTCGATGATCGTGCCCTTGACGATCCGCTGAGGTCCGCCGTTCGCCGGCTTGCCGATGAGCAGCTTTTCGATGCGGTCGAAGGCATCGGCTTCGACGATGCGCAACTGGTCGTTCAGGTCGAGGCGGAAGCGCTTGAGCTCGTCGTCGATGATCTGCTGGGCGCGCTTGTCGCGCACGATGCCTTCACGGGTGAAGACCTGCACGTCGATGACCGTGCCGTTGGTGCCCTGGTCGACGCGCAAGGACGTGTCCTTCACGTCGGAGGCCTTCTCGCCGAAGATTGCGCGCAGCAGCTTTTCTTCCGGCGTCAGCGTGGTCTCGCCCTTCGGCGTGACCTTGCCCACCAGCACGTCGCCGGGGTTGACCTCGGCACCCACGTAGACGATGCCCGATTCGTCCAAGCGCGCCAATTGCTGTTCGCTCAGGTTGGGGATGTCACGCGTGATTTCCTCGCTGCCCAGCTTGGTGTCGCGGGCCATGACCACCAGTTCCTCGATGTGGATCGAGGTGTAGCGGTCTTCGGCGACGACGCGTTCGCTGATGAGGATCGAGTCCTCGAAGTTGTAGCCGTTCCAGGGCATGAACGCGACCAGCATG
The DNA here is from genome assembly GCA_963824005.1 of uncultured beta proteobacterium. Lineage (GTDB taxonomy): Bacteria > Pseudomonadota > Gammaproteobacteria > Burkholderiales > Burkholderiaceae_C > Rubrivivax. The sequence goes on along the minus strand of CAWGOK010000006.1, from coordinate 330,075 downwards.
TTCTGGCCCAGCGCCAGTTCGCCCAGGTCGGTGGAGGCACCGTCGGCCACCACGTCGCCGGCCGCCACCGCATCGCCGCGCTTGACGATCGGTCGCTGGTGGATGTTGGTGTTCTGGTTGCTGCGCTGGTACTTGATCAGGTTGTAGATGTCGACGCCGACTTCGCCGGCCACCGTTTCCTTGTCGTTGACGCGGATGACGATGCGGTTGGTGTCCACATAATCGACCACGCCGCCGCGCTTGGCCACAACCACCGTGCCCGAGTCGACCGCAGCGACACGTTCCACGCCCGTGCCGACGAAGGCCTTCTCGGGGCGCAGCACCGGCACGGCCTGGCGCTGCATGTTGGCGCCCATCAGCGCGCGGTTGGCGTCATCGTGCTCGAGGAACGGTACCAGCGAGGCCGCCACCGACACGATCTGTGTGGGAGCAACGTCCATGTACTGCACGCGCTCGGGCGAGACCAGCACCGACTCGCCGTTTTCGCGCGCCGACACCAGTTCGTCGACCAGCTTGCCTTCCTTGTCGAGCGAGGCGTTGGCCTGCGCGATGACGTACTTGCCTTCCTCGATGGCCGACAGGTAGTCGATCTGCATGCTCACCTTGCCATCGGCCACGCGACGGTAGGGCGTTTCCAGGAAGCCGTACTCGTTGAGCTGCGCATACAGCGCCAGCGAGTTGATCAGGCCGATGTTCGGACCTTCAGGCGTCTCGATCGGGCACACGCGGCCGTAGTGCGTCGGGTGCACGTCGCGCACCTCGAAGCCGGCGCGCTCGCGCGTCAGGCCGCCCGGGCCCAGGGCCGAGACACGACGCTTGTGCGTGATCTCGGACAACGGGTTGGTCTGGTCCATGAACTGCGAGAGCTGGCTCGCCCCGAAGAACTCCTTCAGCGCCGCGGAGATCGGCTTGGAGTTGATCAGGTCGTGCGGCATCAGCGCTTCGGTCTCGGCCTGGCCGAGGCGCTCCTTCACCGCCTTCTCGATGCGGGCCAGGCCGCTGCGGTACTGGTTCTCGGCCAGTTCGCCGACGCAGCGCACGCGGCGGTTGCCCAGGTGGTCGATGTCGTCGACCTCGCCGTTGCCGTTGCGCAGATCCACCAGGATCTTGACCACGTCGAGGATGTCCTCGTTGCTCAGCGTCATCGCGCCTTCGGGCGCGTCGCGACCGACGCGGGCGTTGAACTTCATGCGCCCGACGCGGCTCAGGTCATAGGTGTCGGCGCTGTAGAACAGGCGGTGGAACAGCGCTTCCACCGCGTCCTCGGTCGGCGGCTCGCCGGGGCGCATCATGCGGTAGATGGCCACGCGCGCGGCCAGCTGGTCGGCGGTTTCGTCAGAAGCCAGCGTCTGGCTGATGTACGCGCCCTGGTTCAGTTCGTTGGTGAACAGGCACTGCACTTCCTTGATGCCGGCCACGCGCAGCTTCTTCAGCAGCGCTTCGGTCAGCTCGTCGTTGGCCTTGGCAATGATCTCGCCGGTGTCGGCATCGACCATGTTGCGCGCGACGATGCGACCCACCAGGTAGTCCTCGGGAACGGAGACGAAGCCGGTGCCGGTCTGCTCGAGCTGGCGCACGTGGCGCGCGGTGATGCGCTTGTCCTTCTCCACCACCACGGTGCCGTTCTTGTCGGTGATGTCGAAGCGGGCGACTTCGCCGCGCAGCCGCTCGGGCACGAACTCCAGCTGCGCGCCGGAATCCATCAGGCGGAAGTTGTCGTTGACGAAGAAGTGCGCCAGGATCGACTCGGGGTTCAGGCCGATGGCCTTGAGCAGGATCGTCACCGGCATCTTGCGGCGGCGGTCGACGCGGAAGTACAGGATGTCCTTCGGGTCGAACTCGAAGTCCAGCCACGAGCCGCGGTACGGGATGATGCGCGCGGAAAACAGCAGCTTGCCCGAGCTGTGCGTCTTGCCCTTGTCGTGCTCGAAGAACACGCCGGGGCTGCGGTGCAGCTGGCTGACGATGACACGCTCGGTGCCGTTGACGATGAAGGAGCCGTAGTCGGTCATGAGCGGCACTTCGCCCATGTAGACCTCCTGCTCCTTGATCTCCTTGACGACCTTGGCCGGGTGCGACTCGCGGTCGTAGATGATCATCTGCAGCTTCGCGCGCACGGCGGCGGCAAAGGTCAGGCCGCGCTGCTGGCATTCGCGCACATCGAAGGCCGGCTTGGCCATGTTGAACTCGATGAACTTCATCTCCACGAAGCCGTTGTGCGACGTGATCGGAAAGGCCGACAGGAACGCGGCTTGCAGCCCTTCGGGCTTGCGCTTGGCCGGCGGCACGTCCTTTTGCAGGAAGGCCACGTACGACTCCCGCTGCATCGTCAGCAGATACGGGACCTTGAGAACGCTCTCACGCTTGCCGAAGCTCTTGCGAATACGCTTGCGCTCGGTGAAGCTGTAGGGGGTTGCTTGCGCCATGAATACTCCGTGCCCATGCACAAACGTCCGGACGTGGACGCGTGTGTCGTCGGCGACTGGCGACCCGGACATTGCGTCCGAGGCTTGGCGGTTGGCCACTACCAACCTCTGGCGGACAACCCCGGCGTTGCACCGGGGCCCGACCAAACCTGTTCTCTGCAGTCGGATCAGAGAACACTGCAAAGCCGAAGCGGCTTTGCGCTGTTCTCGCTGCCGGAAAGGGTCGAGGCGCAGCGCGCCTCGACCCCGCTCCTGCGACCTACTTCAACGCAGCCTTGGCGCCGGCTTCTTCGAGCTTTTTCTTGGCGGCTTCGGCATCGGCCTTGGAGATGCCTTCCTTCACCGGCTTCGGCGCGCCGTCCACCAGATCCTTGGCTTCCTTCAGGCCCAGGCCGGTAAGTTCACGCACCACCTTGATGACCGACACCTTGTTCGCGCCGATTTCGGTCAGCATGACGGTGAACTCGGTCTGCTCTTCAACCACTGCGGCGGCGGCGCCACCACCGCCGGCGGCAGGCGCCGACATCGCGGCGGCGGAGACGCCGAATTTCTCTTCGATGGCCTTGACCAGATCGTTGAGATCCATCACGGACATGCTGTCCAGTGCGCTCATGAATGCGTCTTTATCGAATGCCATTTGGGGTACCTCTGTTTGGAAAGTTCAGTTGGATGATTGGGTTCGGTTCAGGCAGCAGCCGGGGCGTCCGCAGGCGGGGCTTCAGCGGCTGGCGCTTCGGCTGCCGGCTCAGTGACCGCTTCAGTCGCAGCTTCCACCGGCACGGCCCGCTTCTCGGCGATTGCCGCCAGCACGCGTGCAAAGCGCGAGATCGGCGACTGCATCAAGCCGAGCAGCTGAGCCAGCAGGACTTCCTTCGTCGGGATGGCGGCCAGGCCCTTGACCCCATTCGCGTCCAGGGCCTTGCCTGCGTAGGCGCCGCCCTTGATCACCAGCTTGTCGTTGCCCTTGGCAAAGTCGGCCATGACTTTGGCCGCGGCCACCGCGTCTTCGGAAAAGCCGTAGATCAGCGGGCCGACCATGGTCTCCTGGGCCACCTCGAAGGGCGTGCCGGCCACCGCGCGACGGGCGAGCGTGTTCTTCAATACATGAAGGTACACGCCCTTGTCGCGCGCCTGCCGGCGCAGCGTATCGAGATGGGCCACAGTGAGGCCACGGTACTCGGCCAGCGCGAGGGTCTGCGAGCGGGCGACTTGCGTCGCCACGTCCGCCACCACGGCTGCCTTCTCGTTGCGATTCAGACTCAAGGTCTTCTCCTCACATCAAGTGCCTTGCGGCCATTTCTGGCCTTGGGGCACAACGGACATCAGCGACCTGACCTTTCAGGAACCCCGGCCGAAGCGGGCCTCGCGGCAACGCATCAAACCAACAATCCTGTCCGGCGGGACCGCCATCTGCGCTGGCTGGCAGCCACCCGGGCTTGCAGGCCCGGCTGGCCACTGATTAAGTGGCGATCAACCATTGAAGGCTGTCCCCACACCAGCGGTCTTGGATGACCTGCGCGTTCCTTGCGGGACGCACAGCCCACCAACTACTTGCCACCACACGCCAAGACAAGCGTGCCGCGGACGATTCAACTCAGGCCGTCTCCGCCAGCGAGGTGGTGTCCACACGGACACCCACGCCCATCGTCGAAGACACCGCCACCTTGCGCAGGTACACACCCTTGCTGCTGGACGGCTTGGATTTGTTCAATGCATCGATCAACGCCCGCAGGTTGCCCGTGAGCTTGTCGGACTCGAAGGAGCGGCGGCCGATCGTGGCGTGCACGATGCCGGCCTTGTCGACGCGGAACTGCACCTGTCCGGCCTTGGCATCGCGCACCGCCTTGGCCACGTCGGCGGTGACCGTGCCCACCTTCGGGTTCGGCATCAGGCCACGCGGGCCGAGGATCTGGCCCAGCGTGCCCACGACGCGCATCGTGTCGGGCGAGGCGATGACCACGTCGAAGTTCAGGTTGCCGGCCTTGACCTCGGCCGCCAGGTCGTCCATGCCGACCACGTCGGCGCCAGCAGCACGCGCTTCGTCGGCCTTCGCGCCTTGCGCGAACACGGCCACGCGCTTGGTCTTGCCGGTGCCGTTGGGCAGCACCACGGCGCCGCGCACCACCTGGTCGGACTTCTTGGCGTCGATGCCCAACTGCACCGCCACGTCGATCGATTCGTCGAACTTGGCGGTGGCGGCATCCTTGACGATGCTCAGCGCATCACCGATCGGGTACAGCTTGTTGCTGTCGACCTTGCCCTGCAGGGACTTGGCCTTCTTCGTCAGCTTGCTCATGTCAGACCCCCTCCACCGTCACGCCCATCGAGCGGGCCGATCCGGCGATCGTCTTCACCGCGGCATCCAGGTCGGCCGCTGTCAGATCCTTCATCTTGGCCTTGGCGATCTCTTCGAGTTGGGCGCGCGTGATCTTGCCGACCTTGTCGAGGTGTGCCTTGGCCGAGCCCTTGTCGAGCTTGATCGCCTTCTTGATCAGCACGGTCGCCGGCGGCGTCTTGATGATGAAGGTGAAGGACTTGTCCGCAAATGCGGTGATCACCACCGGCAGCATCAGCCCCGGCTCCACACCCTGGGTCTGGGCGTTGAAGGCCTTGCAGAACTCCATGATGTTCAAGCCGCGCTGGCCCAACGCCGGGCCCACCGGCGGCGAGGGGTTCGCCTTGCCCGCGGGAATCTGCAGCTTGATGAAGCCGACGATCTTCTTTGCCATGAATGGCTCCTATCGAGTTCGAACGCCCGCCGCAGCGAGCTCCTCGTGATTGACCCGTTGATAAGGCCGCGGGCGCTGGGTCAGCTGCGCCCGCAGCAGTAAGTCAAGCCTTCTGCCTCAAGAAAACTTGAAGCGAATTGATCGGCGAAAGGTGTGCCGATTCCATCGTCACACCTTTTCGACCTGCGCGAAGTCCAACTCCACCGGCGTTGCACGCCCGAAGATCGTGACCGAGACGCGCACCTTCGACTTTTCGTAGTTGACTTCCTCGACCGCGCCGTTGAAGTCGGTAAACGGGCCGTCCTTGACGCGCACCAGCTCGCCCACCTGCCACAGCACCTTGGGCCGGGGCTTGTCGATGCCTTCCTGCATCTGGTTGACGATTTTCATCACCTCGGCCTCGGAGATCGGCGCCGGTCGGTTGCGCGCGCCGCCGACGAAGCCCGTGACCTTGCTGGTGTGCTTGACCAAGTGCCAGGTGTCGTCCTCCATCAGCATTTCGACCAGCACGTAGCCCGGGAAGAAGCGCCGCTCGGTGACCGACTTCTTGCCGTTCTTCAGCTCGACCACCTCCTCGGTGGGTACGAGAATGCGGCCGAACTTGTGCGCCATGCCCGAACGATCGATGCGTTCGCGCAGATTGCGTTCCACGGCCTTTTCCATGCCCGAATAGGCGTGCACCACGTACCAGCGCAGCGCACTGGCCGGTGCTGTCGCCGCTGCCTCGGTCGCAGGGATGCTGCTTTCAGCTTGTTCGGTCATGCCCAACCTTTCAGCGTTTCCAGCCCAGAACCAGGTCGTAGAGCACCCATTCGAGCGTCTTGTCGGTGACCCACAGGAACAATGCCATCACGAAGACAAAGGCGAAGACATAACCGGTCATCTGCACCGCTTCCTTGCGCGTCGGCCAGACGACCTTCTTCGTCTCTCGTATGGAGTCCTTGCCGAAGGCGATCAACTGCTTGCCCGACTCGGAGGTGAAGAACATGGCCACCGCCGCCGCCAACAGCGCGATCAAGGCCAGCGCGCGCAACCACAGATCCTGCTTGCCGAGCAGATAGAAGGCCGCCACACCTCCGACCAGCAGCACGGCTGCGCCAGCCAGCTTGGCCTTGTCCGCACCGGTTGACACGGTTTCGACTTGGGTATTGGAGCTCATTGCCTTCTCTTCTTTGACCGGTGTGCGATGGCACCGGCCGGACATCCATTCAACACATCGGCGACATGGCCCACCGCCAATTCCGTCCAGCCTGCCGATACCCCGCGTCTTCAGCGCCGGGTGGCAGGGGCAGAGGGAATCGAACCCCCAACCTTCGGTTTTGGAGACCGACGCTCTGCCAATTGAGCTATGCCCCTGCAGCTTGGAATCCTGGTTATTCGATGATCTTGGCCACGACGCCGGCGCCGACGGTACGGCCGCCCTCGCGGATGGCAAAGCGCAGCCCCTCTTCCATGGCAATCGGGGCGATCAGCTTGACCGTGATGCTGACGTTGTCGCCCGGCATCACCATCTCCTTGTCCTTGGGCAGCTCCACCGCACCGGTGACGTCGGTGGTGCGGAAGTAGAACTGCGGGCGGTAGTTGTTGAAGAACGGCGTGTGACGTCCGCCTTCTTCCTTGCTCAGCACGTAGATCTCGGCCGTGAAGTGGGTGTGCGGCTTGACGCTGCCGGGCTTGCACAGCACTTGGCCGCGCTGCACGTCTTCACGCTTGGTGCCTCGCAGCAGGATGCCGACGTTGTCACCCGCTTGCCCCTGGTCCAGCAGCTTGCGGAACATCTCCACGCCGGTGCAGGTGGTCTTTTGCGTGGGGCTGATGCCGACGATCTCGATTTCTTCGCCGACCTTGATGACGCCGCGCTCGACCCGGCCGGTGACGACGGTGCCACGCCCGGAGATGGAGAAGACGTCTTCGACGGGCATCAGGAAGGCGCCGTCGACCGCGCGCTCGGGCGTGGGGATGTACGCGTCCAGCGCGTCGGCCAGCTTCATGATGGCTTGTTCACCGAGTTCGCCCTTGTCGCCTTCCATGGCCAGCTTGGCGCTGCCGTGGATGATGGGGGTGGCATCGCCGGGGAATTCGTACTTGTCCAGCAGTTCGCGCACTTCCATTTCCACCAGCTCGAGCAGCTCGGCGTCGTCGACCATGTCGCACTTGTTCAGGAAGACGATGATGTAGGGCACGCCGACCTGGCGCGCCAGCAGGATGTGCTCGCGCGTTTGCGGCATGGGGCCGTCGGCGGCGGACACCACCAGGATGGCGCCGTCCATCTGCGCCGCACCGGTGATCATGTTCTTGATGTAGTCGGCGTGCCCGGGGCAGTCGACGTGCGCGTAGTGGCGCTTGGAGGTTTCGTATTCGACGTGCGCGGTGTTGATGGTGATGCCGCGTGCCTTTTCCTCCGGCGCCGCGTCGATCTGGTCGTAGGCCTTGGCCTCGCCACCGAACTTCGCACTCAGCACGGTCGTGATCGCCGCCGTCAGCGTGGTCTTGCCATGGTCCACGTGCCCGATCGTGCCCACGTTCACGTGCGGCTTGGTGCGTTCGAATTTACCTTTTGCCATTTCGTCTTCTCCTGAAATCGACTATTCAGACAATGCCTGCGGATGGTGCCCATGGCGCGGATCGAACGCGCGACCTCTCCCTTACCAAGGGAGTGCTCTACCACTGAGCCACATGGGCATCGACACGGGCCTGGACACCGCCGTATCCAGGCCTGTGGCGACCGGCTCCATCACTGGAGCGGGAAGCGGGAATCGAACCCGCGTCATTAGCTTGGAAGGCTAAGGTTCTACCATTGAACTACTCCCGCCCGGCCCGCCTTGCCAGGGTGGCGCCACACCCCTTGGCATTGCTGAAGAACGGTGCTCGCAACTCACTTTTCACCTGGTGGAGGAGGCTGGATTCGAACCAGCGTAGGCGTAAGCCAACAGATTTACAGTCTGCCCCCTTTAGCCACTCGGGCACCCCTCCGAGGCGAACCTGCGACTATATCACCGTTTAGTGGCGATTCTGCCCTCGGCACAGCGTAACGCCGGAACATCCAGGCGCCAGTCCAGCGCTGGCACAGTCGGTTCGGCCACCTGAAGGAAGTCCCGTGCCCGGCCGAAGTGCCCGCAGCCGATGAAAGGCACGGGGCCGCGGGTCGCGGACAAGGGCGAAGGATGGTTGCATTGCAACACCAGGTGCGGGCCGCCTGCGTTGGCCACGAGCGCCGCCTTGGCCTGAGCATGTGCGCCCCAGAGCATGATCACCTTCGGGCGCGAGTGTTCAGCCGCGGTCTTCACTATTTTGTCAGTGAGTACTTGCCATCCGAACTTGGCATGACTTGCCGGATTAGCACCCTCGACCGTCAGCGAGCTATTCAGCAATAGAACGCCCTGCCTTGCCCAGGCCAGCAGGCTGCCCGAGGGAGGCGCCGGCAGCCCCAGGTCGCGGCGAAGTTCCTTGACGATGTTGCGCAGACTCGGCGGCAGCGGCTGCCCGTCCGGCGCCGAAAACGCCAGGCCTTCGGCTTGCCCAGGGCCGTGGTACGGGTCCTGGCCGAGGATCAGTACCCGCACTTGCGGCAGGGGCGTCAGCGCCAGCGCCCTGAACACATCGGCTGGATAAATGATGGCGCCGGCAGCGAGCCGCGCGTCGACCTGGCGGATCAGGTCACGGCCAGCGTCGCTGTCGGCCCAGTCCCGCAGCAACGGCGCCCAGTCGCCCTGAACTGCCTCGACCTGGCGGCCGATCGGCTCGACCAGCCGGTTGCCCGCCGACGACCTCACCGGAACAGGTCGGCCAGCGCGGCGCCCGGATCGTCGGCGCGCATGAAGGCCTCGCCGACCAGGAAGGCATGCACACCCGCCTCGCGCATGCGCTGCACGTCGGCGCGGCCGAGGATGCCACTTTCGGTGACCAGCAGCCGGTCGGCCGGCACGCGCGGCAGCAGCCCCAGCGTAGTGTCCAAAGTGACCTCGAACGTGCGCAGATTGCGGTTGTTGATGCCCAGCAGCGGCGTCTTCAGGCGCAGCGCACGCTCCAGTTCGTCGCCGTCGTGCACCTCGACCAGCACCGCCATGCCGAGCGCCAGCGCCTGCGCCTCCAGTTCGGCCATCTGCGTATCGTCAAGACAGGCGGCGATCAGCAGGATGCAGTCCGCGCCGCAGGCCCGCGCCTCGTCCACCTGGTAGGTGTCGACCATGAAGTCCTTGCGCAGCACCGGCAGCGAGCAGGACGTGCGTGCTTGTTGCAGATAGGCCGCGTCGCCCTGGAAGAACTGCCGGTCGGTGAGCACGCTCAGGCAGGCCGCGCCGTGGCGCGCGTAGGTCGCCGCGATCTCGGCCGGCACGAAGTGCTCGCGGATGACACCCTTGCTCGGGCTGGCCTTCTTGATTTCGGCGATGACCGCGGCTTGCCCAGCGCCGAGCTTCGCGCGCAGAGCGCCGACGAAGTCGCGCGCCGGCGGTTGCGCCAGCGCCTCGCGGCGAATCACCGCCGCATCACGCACACGCTTCGCCTCGGCGATCTCCTCGCGCTTGACCGCGACAATGCGCTGCAGGACGTCGCTCATGCCGCGGCCAACTCCTTGGCGCGTGCGACGAACTGGTGCATCTTGGCCAGTGCCTTGCCCGAGGCGATGGTTTCGCGCGCCACGGCCACGCCCTCGGCCATCGTCGGCGTCACGTTGGCGGCATACAGCGCGACACCGGCGTTGAGCAGCACGATGTCGCGCGCCGGGCCGGGCTCGTCGTCCAGCACCGACTGCAGCAGTGCCTTCGAGCCTTCGGCCGAATCGACCTTGAGCGCGCGGTTGCTGGCCATGGTCAAACCGAAGTCTTCGGGGTGGATCTCGTATTCGTGGATGCCGCCGTCCTTGTATTCGCCAACCATGGTGGCCGCGCCCAGCGAGACCTCGTCCATGCCGTCGCGGCCGTAGACCACCACCGCATGTTCGGCACCCAGGCGCTGCAGCGCACGCACCTGGATGCCCACCAAGTCGGGGTGGAACACACCCATCAGGATGTTCGGCGCATCGGCCGGGTTGGTCAGCGGACCCAGGATGTTGAAGATCGTGCGCACGCCCAGCTCCTTGCGCACCGGCGCGACGTTCTTCATCGCCGGGTGGTGGTTGGGCGCGAACATGAAGCCGATGCCGGTGTCGGCGATGCAGCGGCTGATGGCCTGCGGCGTCAAGCCCATCGGTACGCCCATCAGCTCCAGCACATCGGCGCTGCCTGACTTGCTGCTGACGCCGCGGTTGCCGTGTTTGCTGACGCGCGCGCCGGCGGCCGCGGCCACGAACATGCTGCAGGTGCTGATGTTGAAGCTGTGCGAGCTGTCGCCACCGGTGCCGACGATGTCCACCAGGTGCGTGCGGTCGGCCACTTCCACCTTGGTGGCGAACTCACGCATCACCTGCGCCGCGGCGGTGATCTCGCCGATGGTCTCTTTCTTGACGCGCAGCCCCATCAGCATGGCCGCCATCATCACCGGCGACATCTCGCCGCTCATGATGCGGCGCACCAGCGACAGCATCTCGTCGTGGAAAACCTCGCGGTGGTCGATGCAGCGCGTCAGCGCCTCGGTGTTGGTGATCGGCATGTCAGTGGTCCTTGAAGAAGCCGCGCACGGCGGCGATCGCGCGCTCGATGCCGGCGCGGTCGACATCCAAATGGGTGACGAAGCGCAGCCCGATCAGCCCGGTGGCGAGCACGCCCTGCGCCTTGAGGTGCGCCAGCAGCTCTGCCCCTCGTCCGCCCCGCACATTGACGAACAGGATGTTGGTCTGCGGCCTCTGCAGCTCCAGGGCGTCGATGCCGCTCAGGCCCTCGGCCAGCAATGTGGCCAGAGCATGGTCCTCGGCCAGGCGGTCGATGTGATGATCGAGCGCATGCTGCGCCGCCGCGGCCAGCACGCCCGCCTGGCGCATGCCGCCGCCAAGCATCTTGCGCCAGCGATGGGCGCGCTGGATTAGTTCCATGCTGCCCACCAGCGCCGAGCCCACCGGTGCGCCCAGGCCCTTGCTGAAGCACACCGACACGCTGTCGAAGTACCCGGCGATCACCTTCGCGTTCGCCCGCGCGTCGCCGCCCAGGGCCACCGCGGCATTGAAGAGCCGCGCGCCGTCCAGGTGCGTGGCCAGGCCGCGGCGGCGTGCCAAGGCCGTGGCCTCGGCCAGGTAGGCCATTGGCAGCACCCTGCCGCCGATGGTGTTCTCCAGCGCCAGCAGCCGGCTGCGCGCGAAATGTTCGTCGTCGGGCTTGATCGCCGCTTCGATGTCGGCCAGCGCCAGGCTGCCATCGGCCTGGTTGGGCAGCGGCTGGGGCTGCACGCTGCCGAGCACGGCCGCACCGCCGGCTTCGTAACGGTAGGTGTGCGCGCCCTGGCCGACGATGTACTCGTCGCCGCGGCCGCAGTGGCTCATGATGCCGGCCAGGTTGCTCTGCGTGCCGCTGGGCATGAACAGCGCCGCCTCCTTGCCCAGCATCGCAGCAACCTGCTCCTGCAGTGCGTTGACCGACGGGTCGTCGCCGAACACATCGTCGCCCAGCTCGGCACGGAACATCGCCTCGCGCATCGCCGGCGTCGGCCGCGTGACGGTGTCGCTGCGCAGGTCGACAACGCCGGAGTTCATGGGCGTAACTCCAGGAAGTTCTTCAGCAGCGCATGGCCGTGCTCGCTGATGATCGATTCCGGATGGAACTGCACGCCTTCCAGCGGTGTCGAGGTGCCCGCCAGCTCACGGTGGCGCACGCCCATGATCTCACCATCGTCGTCGGCGGCGGCGCTGACTTCCAGCTCGGCCGGCAGGCTGGCGCGCTCGATGACCAGCGAGTGGTACCGATTGACCGTGAACTGCTGCGGCAGCCCCGCATAGACGCTACGCTGGTCGGTGCTGATGACGCTGGTCTTGCCGTGCATCTGCACCTTGGCGCGCACGATTTTCCCGCCCAGTGCCGCGCCGATGGACTGGTGCCCCAGGCACACGCCCAGGATCGGCAGCTTGCCCTGGAAGTGCCGGATCGCCTCGATGCAGATGCCGGCCTCGGCCGGCGAGCAGGGTCCGGGCGACAGCACCAGCCGGTCGGGGCGCAGTTCGGCGATACCCTCGAGCGTAATCTGGTCGTTGCGGAACACGCGTACCTGTTCACCCAGCTCGCCGAAGTACTGCACCAGGTTGTAGGTGAAGCTGTCGTAGTTGTCGATCATCAGCAGCATTTGCGCTCTATCCTATTGATTTCATTGGATGTTTTGCGATACATCCACGTTTCATACCCGCTTTGATACCCGCTTCTTCTGTCGCTGGCGAGGCCGGCGCGACGTGCTGGGTGGGGAGTCTGGAGCGCCCGCGCGGGCGCAATAGGTCGGTCAGGCTGATGGCTTGCGCCAGCGCCAACCGAAGTGCGCTGCCGAGGATGCGGGCTTTACTGACATGGTCCGCATTATGTCGCCGCTCAGACCCAAGTCTCGCCCAACGCCTTAGCCTGCTGCAACACCAGTTCAACCGCTGTGTCCGGCTGGTCCGGCGGGTATTTGTACTTGCGCAAGATGCGCTTCACGATCAGCCGCAGCTTGGCCTGCACACTCTCGCGCGCCGACCAGTCCACGCTAAGCTTCCTGCGCAGGTTCTCGGCCAGCTCGTGGGCGATCTTCAACAGGGTCTCGTCGGTAAGCTCGCGCACGGCCGATTCGTTGTTGGTCAGCGCGTCGTAGAAGCGCACCTCGTCTTCGCTCAGGCCGAGCTGCTCGCCGCAGCCTGTGCCCCGAGGCGTGCGGCGAGAATGACATCACCCGCCAACCACTGGCACACGCAGGGCCCGACATGACTGCAACGAACCCGCGCAATCCGCCGCCCAAACGCGGCAAGCACCGCGCTCGGCCCAAGATCGAAGCGCGCTTGTCGCGCACCCGCCGCCCGGCCGGGCTCGGAGTCGCCGACTGGCAGGCCGCACTGCGCCGCCAGTTCGGCCGCGAGCAGGCTTTCGAGCTGGAGAACCTGGGCCACGAGCCGATGTTCTCCGACTTCCGCGTGCACAACCCACAAAGCGCCACGCACTACCGCGTGGCCATCCGCGGCAACGCGCTGGGCTGCAACTTCTGCAGCTGCCCCGACTTTGCGACCAACGACCTGGGCACCTGCAAGCACATCGAGTTCACGCTGGCCAAGCTGGCCAAGCGGCGCGGCGGCAAGGCCGCACTGGCGCGCGGCTTCGAGCCCGAATACAGCGAGATCTGGCTCGACTACGCCGGCGCGCGGCGTGTGCGCTTTCGCGCCGGCAAGTCCTGCCCGGCCGACGTGCTGCAGCGCGCGCGGCAGCTGTTCGACGTGGACGCCGGCTGGGCCCTGCCCTGGGACCGACTCGGCGGCCTGGAGACGCTCGTGCGCTCGGCCGCCGAGATCGACCACGAGGTGCGCTGCCATGAGGATGTCTGGCAGTTCGTCGCGCAGATCCGTGACGGCGAGCGTCGCCATGCCACCCTGGCCGAGGCCTACCCCAAGGGCGTGGCGGACAAGGCCCTGGCCAAGCTGACCAAGGTCAAGCTCTACCCCTACCAGGCCGAAGGCGTGCTGTTCGCCGCGCGCGCCGGTCGCTCGCTCATCGGCGACGAGATGGGCCTGGGCAAGACGCATCCAGGCCATCGCCGCGGCCGAGCTGTTTGCGCGCCACTTCGGCGTGCAGCGCGTGCTGGTGGTATGCCCGACCTCGCTCAAGCACCAGTGGAAGAACGAATTCGCGCGTTTCACCGAGCGCGAGGTGCAGGTGATCAGCGGCCTGCGTACGAAGCGCGAACGCTTGTACCGCGACGAGGTCTTCTGCAAGATCACGCACTACGAAACGCTGGCGCGCGATGCCGACCTGATCGACGCCTGGGCACCGGACCTGGTGATCGCCGACGAGGCGCAGCGCATCAAGAACTGGAACACCATCGCCGCGCGCGCGTTGAAGCGCATCGCCAGCCCCTACGCCATCGTGCTGACCGGCACGCCGCTGGAAAACCGGCTCGAAGAGCTGATCTCGATCGTGCAGTTCGTCGACCGGCATCGCCTGGGCCCGACCTGGCGGCTGCTCGACGAGCACCAGAAGCGCGACGAGGCCGGGCGCGTGATCGGCTACCACGGGCTGGACCACATCGGCCAGACCCTCGCGCCGGTGATGCTGCGCCGGCGCAAGGCCGAGGTGCTGACGCAGTTGCCCGAGCGCGTGGACAACCGCATCTTCGTGCCGCTGACGCCGCAGCAGCGCGTGCACCACGACGACAACGGCGGCATCGTCACGCGCATCGTGTCGCGCTGGCGCAAGACCGGTTACCTGTCCGACAGCGACCAGAAGCGGCTGCACTGCGCGTTGCAGAACATGCGCATGGCTTGCAACAGCACCTGGCTGCTCGACAAGGAAACCGACTACGGGTTGAAGGTAGACGAGCTGATGGCGGTGCTGGACGAACTGTTCGAAGACCCGGCCGCGAAGGCCGTGGTCTTCAGCCAGTGGCTGGGCACGCACGAGCTGATCCAGCGCCGCCTGGGCAGCGGCCGCGGCCAGCGCGACTGGGGCCATGTGCTGTTCAGCGGCAATGTGCCGGGCGACAAGCGCGGCGCGCTGGTCGAACGTTTCCACGACGACCCGCGTTGCCGCTTGTTCCTGTCCACCGACGCGGGCGGCGTGGGTCTGAACCTGCAGCACGCGGCCGCGGTGGTGGTGAACATGGACCTGCCGTGGAACCCGGCCGTGCTCGAGCAGCGCATCGGCCGCGTGCATCGCATGGGGCAGTCGCGCGGCGTGCAGGTCATCAACTTCGTCGGACAGGGCAGCATCGAAGAAGGCATCCTGTCGGTGCTGGCCTTCAAGAAATCGCTGTTCGCCGGCGTGCTGGACGGTGGCGAGAGCGAGATCTTCCTGCAAGGCACGAAGCTGTCGCAGTTCATGAAGAGCGTCGAGCAGGTAGCAGGCGCGATGGGCGAAGCCGATGTCGACCCCGAAGAGGCACCGCCTTCGGCGCCCGGCGCGGTGCGC
Organism: uncultured beta proteobacterium; assembly: GCA_963824005.1. Taxonomy (GTDB): domain Bacteria; phylum Pseudomonadota; class Gammaproteobacteria; order Burkholderiales; family Burkholderiaceae_C; genus Rubrivivax. The sequence goes on along the minus strand of CAWGOK010000006.1, from coordinate 314,919 downwards.
ACGCCGGCCGATCCGGCATCGACGCAGGGCGATGCACTGCCAATCGCAGAGCCCCAGATCGATCCAGTACCGTCAGCGGCAGCGGGCACCGAAGCGCCCGACCCGTGGGCCGCAATGCTCGAAGCGGGCGCCGCATTGCTGCAGGGGCTGGCGACGGCGCGTTCGGCCAGCGGTGCCGCACCCGGTGCGGCACCCTTCGCAATCGAACGCGACCCGGTCACGGGCCAGGCCAGCGTGCGCCTGCCCCTGCCCGAACCGGCGGTGCTGCATCGCCTGGCCAAGGCCCTGGAGCCCTGGCTGCGCCACTGATGGCTATCGCGACAAGCCGAGCTGGTCCCAGAGAAACTGATAAGAGATCTCGCCGCGGCGCTGTTGCGCTGCGTTGCGCGCTTCGCCGTCCTCGTAGCTGCGCAGCAGCCCCTTGACGCGCTCCAGGCCAGTCGGGTCGGCGATGGCCTGGCGCGGCGCGCGGCCACCCAGCGCCGGAATGGGCTCGTCCGCCCAGTTCGCGTAGCTGCGCCGGACGACCGCGGCCAGTGCCTGCGCCAGCTCCTGTGGATCCAGACCCTCGGGCAGTTGCACGGACGGGCCCGGGCGAGCCGCCGAAGTGCCGGCCGTCGACAGCATGCCCTTGGGGTCGGACAACTCGCGCAGCAGGTACTTCACCGATGCACCGGCCAGTGCCTCGAACCACGGCCGCCCCACTTCGGCCAGGGTGGCCGTCTTGTACAGCAGCGACACACGCTTGCCGCCCGGTTGCTGCGCCACCGTGGCCTGTGACCGCGTCAGGCCATCGTCGCTGTCGATCAGCCGATCCCAGCCGGTCTCGCGGCTGCCCTTGACATCCGGTTGCGCCGTCAGCGCGGCGCCCAACGCGGCCCAGTCGAGCACTTCGTAGTGGTCGGTGGTGAAAAGCAATGGCTCGCCGCTGGCCGCATGCACGAAACTCGGCAACGGCCCGGGGCGCAGAAACTGCGCCAGCCAGCCCTCGATGATCTTCAGGCCGACCATCAGCACATCGTCTTCCGCGTGCGCGGACGGGTGTGTCGCCAACGCACGCAGCGCCTCCTGCACCGCACGCCCGCCGAATAGCGAGAACGGATAGATCGCGCCGGAGAGCACGTGTGCGCTGTTCAACGCCATCACGCGCGCGCCGATCTGCATGCCCACGCGCAACGAGCGGCTGCCTCCGCGTTCGATGACGTTGATCGGCGGCTGCGCGGTATCGAGCACGTCGCACAGCGTAAGTCCGTTGCCCGGCAGCACCTCGGTGATGTCGTAAAGGCGCAGCGGCCGTTGTGCGAGTTGTTCGAGCCAGGCGCGCTGGCTCACTTCGAGCAGCGGCCCCGCGGGTCCGAGCAGCAGTTCGGACACGCGCTGGGACACGCCCTTGATCTGGATGTCACCCTCGGCGAGCAGCCATTCGCTGAAGTTGATCTGCATCTGCCCCCACAGCTCGTCGCCGATGCCCGCCAACGCTTCGTTCGCGGCTTCTTCGTCATCGTCAAAACAAGCGAACACCGTCTCTTCAATCTCCTGCTGCAAGGCAGCCGCAAAAGCCTTGCGGTGGTACTGCGCCAGCCAGGCCATCGCGCGCGGCACCGCCTCATCGTGCGCTCGCGCGGACTGCAGTTCCTGGACCGCCGCCTTGACACAACAGTTCTTGTACTTCTTGCCACTGCCGCAGGGACAAGGCTCGTTGCGGCCGACCCTGTTCGACAAGTCAGAACCCCTCTTCCACCAGCTCCGCCGCCCGGATCAGCGCGCGCGCCTTGGCTTCGGTTTCCTTCCACTCCAGCTCGGGCACCGAATCGGCCACGACGCCGGCGGCAGCCTGCACGTACAGCGTGCCGTCCTTGACGATGCCGGTGCGGATGGCGATGGCCACATCCATGTCGCCGGCAAAGCTCAGGTAGCCGCAGGCGCCACCGTAGATGCCGCGCTTGACGGGCTCGAGTTCGTCGATGATCTCCATCGCCCGCACCTTGGGCGCGCCGGTCAGCGTGCCGGCCGGGAAGGTGGCACGCAGCACGTCCAGGCTGCTCATGCCATCGAGCAACAGGCCCTCGACGTTGCTGACGATATGCATCACGTGCGAATAGCGCTCCACCGTGAAGGCCTCGGTCACCTTGACGCTGCCGATCTTGGCGATGCGGCCGATGTCGTTGCGCGCCAGGTCGATCAGCATCACGTGCTCGGCGCGCTCCTTCGGGTCGCCTTGCAGCTCGGCTTCGAGCGCCTTGTCCTGCTCCGGCGTGGCGCCGCGTGGGCGCGTGCCGGCCAGCGGGCGGATCGTCACCTTGTCGCCCTCGGTCGTGTGCTCCTGGCGCACCAGGATCTCCGGGCTGGCGCCGACGATCTGGAACTCGCCCATGTCGTAGAAGTACATGTAGGGCGACGGGTTCAGCGAGCGCAGCGCGCGGTACAAGCTCAGCGGGCTTTCGGTGTAGCGCTTGCGCAGCCGCTGGCCCACCTGAACCTGCATCATGTCGCCGGCGGCGATGTATTCCTTGGCCTTGAGCACCGCCGCCAGGTAGTCGGCCTTGGCAAACTCGCGCTCCACCGAATGCGAAGGCCCGCGTTTCACCGCCGGCGCGGTGACGCTGTAGTGCAGCTTGTCGCCCAGGGCCGCGAGCCGCCGCTTGGCCTTGGAGAAGGCCTCCGGCTGGCCCGGGTCGGCATAGACGATCAGATACAACCGCCCCGACAGGTTGTCGATGACGGCCAGCTCCTCGCATTGCAGCAGCAGGATGTCGGGCGTGTCGATGCCACCGCTCTTGTGCGTGGCGGCGAGCTTGGGCTCGATGTAGCGCACCGCGTCGTAGCCGAAGTAGCCGGCCAACCCGCCACAGAAGCGCGGCAGCCCGGGGCGCAGCGCCACCTTGAAGCGTTTCTGGTACTCGGCGATGAAGTCGAGCGGGTTGCCTTCGTTCACCTCCACCACTTGGCCGTCGGTGACCACCTCGGTGCGGAATCCCGTGGCCCGCAGCAGCGTGCGCGCCGGCAGGCCGATGAAGGAGTAGCGGCCGAAGCGCTCGCCGCCGACCACGCTTTCCAGCAGAAAACTGTGCTTGCCACCGCCGCTGGCGTAAGCCAGCTTCAGGTACAGCGACAAGGGCGTTTCCAGGTCGGCGAAGGCTTCCGCGATGAGTGGAATGCGGTTGTAGCCTTGCGCACTCAGGCTCTTGAATTCGAGTTCGGTGATCACGTCGTTTCCTCGTGGCCTGCGGCAGCATCTCGCCAAGGCGGGCGCCGCATCGTGTGAACGGGCCGGCGCGGGGCCGGCGGCAAGCTAGGCGGTCGCTTCGCAGCGACGCCAGGGCCAGGCTCCCCGGTCGCGCGACCTGTGCTTGCGAGTCGTGAACATGAATCGAAGTCTAGCGCAGCGGAAGGCCGGGGCTTTGCCCCTTCGCCTGGCCGTCCTTCTGCCATTGCATCAGCGCCGCCAGCGTGCGCTCGACATGCTTGTTCGGGTTCAGGCTCAGGTAGCTGTAGACCACCTTGCCGTCGGGCGCGATCACATAGGAGATGCGGTTGGCATACTCCGGCCGCGTCTGCATGGCCGCGTCGAAGGCCTTGATGACGGCCTTCTTCTCGTCTGCGGCCACCGGGAAGCGGCCCTGGCAGGTCTGCACCGAAAAGCGGGTGATGAGCTCCAGGTCGTCCCCCGAGACCCCGATCACCGAAGCACCCAGCGCCTTGTACTGGTCGATGGCCTCGGCAAACTGGTGCGCCTCGATCGAACAACCCTCCGAGAAGGCTGCCGGGAAGAAGTACAGCACCACCGGCCCCTTGGCCAGATAGTCGGACAAGGTGTACTGGAACACCTTGCCCCCCAACGCGGCGGACACCGTGAAGTTCGGCGCCGCATCGCCCACGTCCAGCGCGGCGCGCGCAGGCAGGCACAAGGCAAGCAGCATCGTGAACAGCGCAAAGCTTCGTTTCATCGTCTTCTCCACTGCCGCATCAGGTGCGAAGCCGGCTTCATCTTGCCAGAACACGCTGTGCCCGTGCTGGGCCTGGGCATTGCGTGGCTCGGGGCAAGGCCTTCGATGGCAGGTCCGGCGCCGGCTGCCGTCCTGCCCGACACGCGCCTCTGGGCACAATGCAAGCCCGCCGGCACACGAGCGCGCATCGCCCCACAGGACAGCCATGAACATCACCGCACCCGACCCGAGCTTTTGCGCCATTCCCGACCTGGTGCGCAAGCATGCCGCCGCGCGGCCGCGCCACCCGGCGCTGGTTCAGGGCGACGAGCGCATCGACTACGGCGCTCTCGACGCGCTGATGGACCGCGTGGCCGCGGCGCTGCAGCGCGACGGTGTGCGCCCGGGCGACAGCATCGCCATCTGCGCCCACAGCGCGCCGCGCTATGCGGCCGTGTTCCTGGGCGCGCTGCGTGCCGGCGTGGCCGTGGCGCCGCTCGCCCCGTCGGTGACGGCGGAACAATTCGCGTCGATGCTGGCCGATGCGCAGGCCAAGCTGCTGTTCGCCGACGCCGCCGCGATGCCATTGCTGCAGGGCGTGGGACTGCGCACCATCGCACTGAATGCCACGTTGCCTGGCACGCCGCTCGACGACTGGCTGGCCGCGCCGGGCGCGCGGCCAGCGCCGGTGTTGTTGCATCCGGAATGGCCCTTCAACATCATCTATTCCAGCGGCACGACCGGCACGCCCAAGGGCATCGTGCAGTCGCACGGCATGCGCTGGACGCACGTGATGCGCGGCGCGACCTACGGCTATGGGCCGGACACGGTGACGCTGCTGTCCACGCCGCTGTATTCGAACACCACGCTGGTGGTCTTCCTGCCGTCGATCGCCTATGGCGCCACGGTGCACCTGATGGCCAAGTTCGACGCTGCGGCCTACCTGGCGCTGGCCGAGAAGCTGCGCGTGACGCACACCATGCTGGTACCGGTGCAGTACCAACGCATCATGGCGCTGCCCGACTTCGAGCGCCACGACCTGAAGTCCTTCCACATGAAGTTCTGCACCAGCGCGCCCTTCAACGCGGCACTGAAGGCCGATGTGCTGAAGCGCTGGCCCGGCGGGCTGGTGGAGTTCTACGGCATGACCGAAGGCGGCGGCAGCTGCATCCTGAACGCGCACGAGTTTCCCGACAAGCTGCACACCGTGGGCCGACCGGCCGAGGGCCACGACATCCGCCTGATCGACGAGCAGGGCCATGAGGTGCCGCCCGGCGAGGCCGGCGAGGTGGTGGGGCATTCGCGCGGCATGATGCTCGGCTACCACGGCCAGCCGCAGAAGACGCGCGAGGCCGAGTGGTACGACGCCAGCGGCAAGCGCTTCATCCGCACCGGCGACGTCGGCCGCTTCGACGCCGACGGCTTCCTGATCCTGTTCGACCGCCGCAAGGACATGGTCATCAGCGGCGGCTTCAACATCTACCCCAGCGACCTGGAAGGCATGCTGCGCAAGCATTCGGCCGTGGCCGACGTGGCCGTGGTCGGTGTACCGTCGGTGCAATGGGGCGAAACGCCCGTGGCTTACGTGGTGCGCCAGCCCGGCAGCGTGGTCGAATCTTCAGAACTGCTGCACTGGTTCAACCAGCAGGTGGGCAAGACACAGCGGCTGGCCGACCTGCACTTCATCGACGAACTGCCGCGCAGCGCCATCGGCAAGGTGCTGAAGCGGGAACTGCGCGAGCGGCATCTGGCGCAGCAGACGCCGGCCGTGCCGCCGCAGCCGCGCCGGCCCGCCGCCTGACGTGCGCGAAGCGAAGAAACCATGGACAAACACTACCTCACCCCCCTCTTCTCGCCCGAGTCGATCGTGGTCCTGGCTGGACGCACCGACGACCCGTCGAGCCAGACGCGCCACGGCCGGGTGCTGTGCGACGCCTTGCGCGCGCAACCCTATGGCGGCCAGCTCCATTTCGTCGATACCAGCACCAGCGGCACGCTCGCCGACCTGGCGAAGACGCGCGCCGACCTGGCCCTCATCGCGCTGCCGCCGGCGGAGGTGGCCGCCGCGCTGGAGCTGGCGGGCCGCATGTCCTGTCGCTCGGCGCTGGTCGTCTCCAGCGGCATCGGCGCCGAGCTGGCCGCCGACCTGAAGCGCATCGCGCGGCGCGAAGGCGTGCACCTGCTGGGACCGAACAGCCTGGGGCTGCAGCGACCTCGCCTGCATTTGAATGCCAGTGCCGCCGGGCCGCTGGCCATGCCGGGATCGCTGGCGCTGGTGTCCCAGTCGGGCGCGCTGACGGCGTCGATGCTCGATTGGGCCAGCAACAACGCGGTCGGTTTCTCGGCCGTCGTCTCGCTCGGCCCGAATACCGCGGTGGACATCGCCCAGGTGCTGGACTTCCTGGCCAATGACGGCAGCACGCACAGCATCGTCGTCTACCTCGAAGGCATCTCCAGCGCGCGCAGCTTCATGAGCGCACTGCGCACCGCCGCCAACGCCAAACCGGTGGTGGTGTTGAAGGCGGGCCGCCGGCCGGCCGGCAACAAGGCGGCACAGACGCACAGTGGCGCCATCGTCGGCAGCGACGAGGTGTTCGACGCCGCGCTGCGGCGCGCCGGCGCGGTGCGCGTGCGTTCCTTCGTCGAGCTGTTCTCGGCGGCAAAGTGCCTGGCCTCGCGATACCGCCCGGTGGGGCGGCGCCTGGCCATCGTCACCAACGGCGGCGGACCCGGCGTCCTGGCGGCCGACTGGGTGAATGAAATCCGCCTCGACCTGGGCCGGCTGTCGCCGCAGGCGGCCGAGGCCCTGAGCCACAAGCTGCCGGCGCTGGCATCGCTGACCGACCTGATCGAGCTTTCCGAGGAGGCCACTCCCGAACATTACAGGGCCGCCATCGAAGCCGCGGGTGCCGACACCGGCATCGACGGCGTGCTGGTGATATTTTCGCCACGCGCAGGCGTCGATGGCGCGCAGGTGGCGCAGGTGCTGATCGATCTCAAGCGCGCGGTCGGCAAGCCGCTGCTGTCGTGCTGGATGGGCGACGACTCGGTCGCCAGGGCGCGCGTGCTGCTCAACGAGGCCGAGATTCCCAGCTTTCGCACGCCCGAGGCGGCGGTCGGTGCGTTCGGCAACATCACCACCTTCTATCAGAACCAGCAGCTGCTGCAGCAGACGCCGCCGCCGCTGTCCGCGCTGGCCAAGCCGGATATCGAAGGCGCGCGCCTGGTCATCGAGAGCGTGCTCGCCGAACGCCGCAAGTTGCTCACCGAGATGGAGTCGAAGACGCTGCTGTCGTCGTTCCACATTCCGGTGACGCAGACGGTGCTGGCACGCAACGCCAACGAAGCGATGATGATCGCCACGCAACTGGGCTTTCCGGTGGCATTGAAGATCGACTCGCCCGACATCAGCCACAAGTCCGACGTGCAGGGCGTGGCGCTGAACATCCTCAACGGCGTCGGCGCCCGCGACACCTACACCGACATGGTGGCCAACGTGTCGCGCCTGCTGCCGGATGCACGCATCAACGGCGTCACGGTGCAGAAGATGTCGCCGGCGCGCCGGGGTCGCGAAATCTACATCGGTGTCGTCACCGACGACGCGTTCGGGCCGGTGATCGTGTTCGGCGCCGGCGGCACGATGATCGAGCTGATCGACGACCGCGCCATGGAACTGCCGCCGCTGAACCAGTTCCTGGCGCGCCGGCTCATCGAACGCTCGCGCGTGGCCGAGACGCTGCTCGAATGGCGTGGCGCCAGTGCGGCCAACATCGAGGCCCTGGAGCGCGTGCTGCTGCGCGTGTCCGAGATGGTCTGCGAGCTGCCGCAGCTGCGCGAGATGGACATCAACCCGGTCATCGTCGACGAGTCGGGTGCGCTCGCGGTGGATGCACGCATCGTCATCGACAGCGCGCCGCAGGCGCTGGGCTCGCTGGGCCGCCAGTACCAGCATCTGGCCATCAAGCCGTACCCGGCACGCTACGAACAGGTCTGGCCGTTGCGCGGCGGCGGCGAATACACCGTGCGCCCGATCCACACCGACGACGCACAGATGCTGCAGGACCTGGTGCACCGCATTTCGCCGGAAAGCCGCTACTTCCGCTTCGTGTCGCCGATCACCGAGCTGACACCGTCGATGCTGGCGCGCTTCACGCTCATCGACTACGACCGCGAGATGGCCCTGGTGGCCGTGTTGAAGGAGCGCAGTGCCGCCGCCGACGGCGAGTTCGTCGAATCCGAGCGCATCGTCGGCGTGTCGCGCTACATCACCAACCCCGACCAATCGAGCTGCGAGTTTGCGCTGCTGGTGGACGACCAGATGAGCGGCAAGGGCCTGGGCTCGCGCCTGATGGAAAGCATCATGGAGGTGGCGCGCGAGAAGGGCCTGAGCGAGATCGACGGGCTCGTGCTGAACAACAACGACGGCATGCTCAAGCTGATGAAGAGCCTGGGCTTCGCCGTCAAGCGCTTCGCCGAGGACCCGAGCTTCAAGCTGGTGACGCATGCCCTGTGAGCGCCCCCAGGGCCGGGCTGCGCCCAGCCCGCCCCCGCGGGGGTCAAGGAACGTGGCAAAGCCACATTTCCTCGAGATCCGGCCGGCGTCGCGGCGGCCGCTATGTCGCGCCGGCCGGCTTCTTCAACAGCACCAGCGACAGCGCCACCACGCAGCACAGCATCGCGGCCCATTGCGTCGGCCCCAGCGGCTCGCCGTGCACCAGCGCACCGGAGACCATCGCCACCATCGGCACCATGATCGACGACAGCCCGGCCACGTTCACCGGCAACATGCCGACGATCGAGAACCAGGCGACGTTGCCGATGCTCATCGGCACCAGCGCGATGTAGGCCACCACCACGATGGTCTGCCACGAAGGCATGAACCATGGGCCGTCGCCGAGCCACAGCGCACCCACGGTGGTGGGCACCGCGGTGATGAGCAGTTGCCAGCCGGTCAACACGGTGGCCGGCACGATGACCTTGCCGCGCTTCAGGATCAGCGTGCCGATGGCCCAGCCCAGCCCGGCGGACAGCCCCAGCGCAAAGCCCAGCGGCGCATTCGCATAGGCCGCCAGGCCGGGCACCATCAGCAGCAGCACTGCCGCGCCGCCGAACAGCAGGCCGAGCAGCATGCGGCCGCTCAGGCGCTCACCCAGCACCGCCCACGCGATCAGCGCCGACCACAGCGGCATGGTGAAGCCGAGCACTGCCGATTGCCCCGACGGGATGAGGATCGCCGAATAGGTGCTGGCGATGTTCCACAGCACCAGGTAGAAGAAGGTGGCCACGCAGATGGTGAGCCAGTACTCGCGCGGGATGGCCAGCGATTGCCCGCGCAGGCGCGCCACCGCCAGCAGCGTCACGCCGGCCAGCGTGACCGCGATGGCGCGGAAGGTCCACACCGAAATCTCCTGCACGGCGAACGCGAACAGCGGCCAGTTGGTGCCCCAGACCAGCGTCAGGATGATCAACAGGACGATGGCGCGGCGGGGAATGTGGTGTTCGGTCATGCGCCGAGGCTACCCGCAATCGCCGCGGCGCCTCAGCTCACGCGTTCGAGCAGAACTCCCAATTCGTCAGCCACCGCATCGGGTTGCTCCAGCGGCGTCCAGTGGCCGGCCTTCTCGAGCACCACCAGCTTGGCGCCGGGGATCAGCGCCGCGGCCTCCTGCGACAGTGCCAAGGGCGTGACCTCGTCGGTACGGCCACACAGCACGAGCGTGGGCAGGTCCAAATGCGCCAGCATCGCGCGGTGATCGGCGCGGCCGATGATGGCCTGGATCTGGCGGATCGCAGCCGCTGCGCCCACGTCTCGCATGATGCGCTGGCCCAATGCCATCAGCGGCGCATTCGACAGGTGGTCGGCATGCACGCCGCGGTGCAGGATGGCCCGCGCCTCGGCACCGATGTCGCGCTGCAGAGCGGCCATCGTGGCCTCGCGCACGGGGACGTTCTCCGGCGGCTCGGGCCGGCAGGAGGTATCGACCAGCGCCAGCGCCGCCGCGCGTCGCGGGGCGTCGGCCAGCATCTGTAGGGCCACGTAGCCGCCCATCGAGAAGCCGGCCAGCACCAGCGGCGTGTCGGCTGGCACATCGGCCACCTCGGCCCAGGCATCGCGCGACATCTGCGCGATGCTGTCCTGCCGGCGCAGATTGGGGACGAGGATGTCGGCGCGCTGCCGCAGCCGCGCGGCCACGGGCTCCCAGACGCGCTCGTCGTTCAGAAGTCCGTGCAACAACAGCAGAATAGGCTTCATCGGTCAACACACCCCGCGGCTCAGCGTCGTTCCCATGTCAAACGGTGATGCCGTGCGACATCGCTGCCGGGTACGGTGTCCGAGGCCGACAGCGTGAGCCGGCCTTCGGCGTCGAAGTGCATGTCGCGGACCTGCTCGGTGCCGACGAAGTTCGGGTTGAGCGACATCGTCACCCGGTGCATCACCCGCGGCCGGCCATCGTGCAGCAGCAGCGTGTAGGGTCCGGCGTAGCTGAAATAGCTCTCGAAGGCGGCCAACGACTCGGCCGCCGGCACCTTGCGAACGCTGTCACCGGACAGGCGCGGCCGCCCTGCGCGGGCGATGCACGCGCTCATCCATCCGTCGGACGAATAGACGATCAGACCGGTGGCGTCGGCACCGTAGGGCAGCGTAGGCGCGCGCCCGTCGCCATAGCTGATGTCCCAGCGCAGCAGGTGCCAGGTACCGAGCAGGGGGTTTGCAAGGGCAGCCATCAGCGCGCGTCTTGTCAACGATTCGGCTCTACTGCCAGGCCCGATATGCGGCAACCTTGCCGACACGCAGGGCGCGACATGCCTCAGCGAGCCGCATCGCTCGACCCATCGAAATCGCGCCGGGCGCCGCGGTGCCGCGCGTAGATGCCCCGCACCCAGGCTGCCGCCGGGTGCTTGGCATGTCGATCGATCAAGCTCCGAAAGGCGGCCGGCACGGGTTGCGGCGCCGACATTGGCGAGTCTGCCGGTCGTATCAGCACCGCCAGCGTCGAGGCCGCCGTCAGGTCGGCCAGGCTGAACTGCCCACCGACCAGGTAGCCGGTGCGTGCCGTGCGCTCGGCGACGAAGTCCAGCGCCTGCTGCGCCGCGAGCAGCCCGTCCTGCACCGATGCCGCACCGGTGATGCCGTTGCCCTTGCGCACCAGTGGCGCGGCCAGCGGCACGACACAGGCGTAGGCCGCTCGCTTGAGCGCCGAAGCGCCATCGCCGAACACCGCCGCGAAGTAGCTCGGCTGGCGCAGCAAGGCGTCGAGCACCGTGCGCCGCATGCGCGGCGTCAGGTCGTCGTCGAACCAGCCTTGGATGCGCAGCGCTTCGGCGCGCTCGGCGGGGTCCGCAGGCAGCACGGGCGGGTCGGGAAAGCGCGCCTCCAGCCAGTCGATGATGCGCGCCGACCCGTCGATCGCCTGGCCCTCGGCCAGCAGCACCGGCGTCGCGGTGCGGCCGGTGAGCTTCTTCACGACGGCCACGTGCGGCCCGGGCAGCAGGCTGCGCCGTGCATGCGGCACCTGCTTGATGTCCAGCACCCAGCGCACCTTCTCGTTGTAGGGCGAGTGGCGAAACTGCAGCAACTCGAACACGGTCGACGCTCCTGGCGGGTGGTCGGAGCTGCATGCTATCAATGCCCGGCGACGGCGCGCCTCACGCATCAGGCAAACTGAAGGCCCCGCCGCGCCATCGCGGCCCAACCCGAAGGACAAGGCACCCATGGGACCGTTGAAGGGACTGCGCATCATCGAACTGGCCAGCATCGGCCCCGGCCCGATGTGCGCCATGCTGCTGGCCGACATGGGCGCCGACGTGGTGCGCATCGACCGCACCGAGCCCAGCGGCCTGGGTGTGCCGATGGACAAGCGCTTCGAGGTCAGCGGGCGCAACCGGCGCTCGGTGGCGCTGGACCTGAAGGCGCCGGCCGGCCGCGACGCCGTGCATGCGCCTGATCGCCGGTGCCGACATGCTGATCGAGGGCTTCCGCCCCGGCGTGGCCGAGCGCCTGGGCCTGGGCCCGGCCGACTGCCATGCGCGCAATCCGGGCCTGGTCTACGGCCGCATGACCGGCTTCGGCCAGAGCGGCCCGCTGTCGCAGGCAGCCGGGCACGACCTGAACTACATCGCGCTGACCGGCGCGCTGCATGCCATCGGTCCGGCCGGCGGCAAGCCGGTACCGCCGCTGAACCTGGTGGGCGACTACGGCGGCGGCGCGCTGTACCTGGCGATGGGCCTGCTGGCCGCGCTGCACGAGCGCAAGACTTCGGGGCGCGGCCAGGTGGTGGATGCGGCCATGGTCGACGGCGCGGCCTCGCTGATGTCGATCTTCTACGGCATGACGGCCGCCGGCCGCTGGAACGACCAGCGCGGCGACAACCTGCTCGACGGCGGCGCGCCCTTCTACGACACCTACGAGACGGCGGACGGCCGCTACGTGTCCATCGGCGCGCTGGAGCCGAAGTTCTTCGCCGAGATGGCGCAGCGCATCGGCCTGGACGACGCGCTTCGTCAAGCGCCAGTACGACCGCACGCTGTGGCCCGAGATGCGCGCGGCGATGGCCGCCATCCTGCGCGGCAAGACGCGTGACGAGTGGAGCGCCTTGCTCGAAGGCACCGACGCCTGCTTCGCGCCGGTGCTGACGATCGACGAGGCGCCGCAGCACGCGCATGCCAGGTCGCGCGGCGCCTTCGTCGAGGTGGCCGGCGTGGTGCAGCCCGGCCCCGCGCCGCGTTTCGACCGCAGCACGCGCCGAGCCGCCCACCCCGGCGCCGGCCATCGGCATGCACACCGACGCGGTGCTGTCCGAAGCCGGCTTCAGCGCCGACGAGATCGCCGCGCTGCATGCCGCCGGCGTGGCCCTGAGGCCGTGACACAGGCGCCGCCCAACATCCGCCCGGCCGCATCGATGCTGGTGCTGCGCGACGGCGCGCGCGGCATGGAAGTGCTGCTGATGCGCCGGCCGGAGCGCGACAACGATTTCCGCAGCGGCGCCTGCGTCTTCCCCGGCGGCGTGCTCGACCGCAGCGACGTCGATGCGCATCGCCTCTGCGTCGGCCTGGACGACGCCAGCGCCAGCCGGCGGCTGGGGCTGCCCAGCGGCGGGCTGGACTACTTCGTCGCCGCGCTGCGCGAGTGTTTCGAGGAGGTCGGCCTGCTCTTCGTCTGCGCCGGCGACGGCGCCGCGGTGGACCTGGCGCCGCATGCCGAGGCGCTGCACCAGTGGCGCAGCCGCCTGCACCGCGGCGAGGCGCGCATGGGCGAGCTGTGCGAGGCCTTCGGCTGGCGCCTGGACCTGCGCGACATGGCCTACTTCGCCCACTGGCTGACCCCGGTGACGCGGCCCAAGCGCTTCGACACGCGCTTCTTCGTGCGCCTGGCGCCGGCCGGACCAGCAGGCCATGCCCGACTACGGCGAGGCGCTGGAGCTGATGTGGCTGACGCCCGACGAGGCGCTGGACCCGCAGCGCGGGCTGAAGCTGCTCAACGTGACGCAGCGCACGCTGCACGACATGCGCGGCTTTGCCAGCGCGCGCGCCGCCTTCGAGCATGCGCTGGCGCTGCGCGGCGTGGCGCTGCACTTCCCGCGCCCGGCGCTGGGGCGCAACGGGCCGCGCTTCGTCATCGAAAGCGACGCCGCCTACGACGAGGTGGCCCGGCTCGACCCCGACGGCCGTGGCGACGTGGCGTGCGAGCTGGCGCCCGGCGACATCACGCAACTGTCGACGCGGCTGTGGCGCATCCACGGCGAGGCGGCCTGCACCTACGTGGTGACCGACCTGGCGCGCAGCGTGGCCGCGGTCGTCGATGCGGATGCAAACGACCCGGCCCGCTGGCAGGCGCTGCGCGGCTGGGACGTGGCGCCCGTGCACCACCTGCTCTTCACCCATGCGGGGGATGCCGACCTGCCGGCATTGCGCGCGCACTGGCCGCAGGCCCGCACCAGCGCCGCCGCGGTGGCAGGGCAGAGCGTCGAGCTCGGGGCAGACAGCAGCCTGCAGGCGGTGGCCGCCGAGGCCGGGTCGCTGGCCTTCGTACTGCGCGAAGAGCGCACGCTGGTGGGCGCGGCCGCGCACGACGCCCTGGCGATGGGCGCGCAGGGCGCCGAGTGGCTGGCGCCGTGCCAGGGTTTCATGCGGCGCCTGGGCCGCGGATAGTGCGATCACCATGACGACGCAGTCGACGCAACAGCTGGAAGCCGCCATCGCCGCGCTCGAAGCGCAGCGTGCACTGCTCGGCGACAACATCGCGGACACCGCGCTGGCACCGCTGCGCGAGAAGCTGGCCGCGCTGCGCGCGCCCGAGATCGCCGCGGCGGCGCAGCAGCTGAAGCAGGTGTCGGTGCTGTTCGTCGACGTGGTCGGCTCCACCGCAATGGGCCAGCAGCTCGACCCGGAAACGATCCACGAGGTGATGGACAGCGCGCTCGAACTCTTCACCGCCGCCGTGCAGGCCGAGGGCGGGCGCGTGCTGCAGTACACCGGCGACGGCAAAGCATCCTGGCGCCCGACCATCCGGACACGGGGCTGTCGATGTGGCACCTGGCCGAAACGCTGCGCGGCCTGCAGCGCAGCGACGAGGCCGAGCCGCTGGCGCGGCGCACGCTGCAGATCTGGGAAGCCAACTTCGGGCCGGTACACGAGTGGACCGCCTGGGCGCTGATCAGCCTGGCCGAAACAAGGCTGGCGCAAGGCGATGCCGGCGAAGCGGCCGCACTGGCCGAGCGCGCAGCCAGCGTACTGCAGCGCGTGTTCGGCGCCGAGCATCCGGTGCTGGCGTCGACCTTGACGCTGCAGGCGCGCGCACGCCTGGCCTTGGACGAGCCGGACTCGGCCGAGCCGCTGCTGCTGCGCGCGCTGTCGATCCACGGCGCCGCAACGGACGACGGCGAGGCCGTCGCCCTGGCCGAAGCGCTGCTGGCCGACACGCGCGCGCGCCAAACGCGGCACTGAGCCCTCTGTCGATCGGGCTGCGGCAACGCGAGCCGCGGCTACCAGCGCAGCTTGACGCCGTAGGCTGCAAATTGGCGGTCGCGCGAAACCAGTGTCAATTGCTCGATCAGCGCCTGGGCGATCAACAGATGATCGAAGGGGTCGCGATGGTGCAGGGGCAGCGAGCCGACCGCGGCGGCGTGACGTTCGTCGACCGGCAAAGGCATAAAGCGGCTTTCACGGATCAGCCCCGGCAGTTCGGTGGCGGCGATGGCCAGTTCAGGCAGCTTGCCGAGCCGCTGCTTGATAGCGATTTCCCACACCGATGCGGCGCTCACGAATACGGCGTCGGCACGTTCGATCGCGCGGCGCGGCGGCGCCGGCATGGCCGGGTCGTCAAGCAGCCACCACAGCAGCGCGTGCGTGTCGAGCAACAGCTTCACAGCAGGCCTTCAAACTCGCGCAGCAGCGGCTCCGGCAAGTCTTCGAAGAACGCGGCCGTGAGCCGGCCGCGGCCACGTGCCGCACCGGGGGTGCGGTGCGCTGTCGAATAGGGCACGAGCCGCGCGACCGGCTCGCCGTTGCGCGCGATGACCACGTCCTCACCACGGCTCGCCGCCTCGAGCAGGCGCGATAGATGTGTCTTGGCTTCGTGGACGTTGACGGTAGTGGCCATGACAGAGGAGACGCATGTGCGGCGAGAGTGCGGATCCGGCCATTATCTTCTTAGCTAAGCAACTTGGTCAAGTGACTGTGTGCAGGGCCAGCGGCCGATGTCGGTGCGCGAACTGGCACGCCGGGTGGCCCGAGATGTCCGGCGCGTCCACGATGACGTGCAAGTGCTGGCCGAACTGGGGCTGATCGAGCGCACCGACAGTGGCGGGGTCGCCTGCCCCTTCGAAGCCGTGCACATCGAAATGCGATTGACTGCCGCGCCAGCGCTGGCCGCGTGAAATTCGCCGTTTGAAGGCTCGCCCAGGGCGGGCCGCATCGGCGAATTGAGCATCGCGCCTGGGGCGGCCGGCGCCTGCGCGCGTACCTCAGACCCCGGACTGCATGAAGGCGACGAAACACATTTGATGCCCGCTTCGCATCGGGACTTTCACAGCCCCTTACCTGGGGGGTCGCCCTCTACATAGAGGATGCAGCGGCTATTCGCCGAGCGACATGTTCGGCACTATTCGACGCAGCACCCCTCGCCGCGCTTCCCGAAAGGACAACCATGCCCAGAGCCGCTGAACCCTCGAGCCGTCGATTCGCATTTCGGCCACTGGCAATTGCCGCCGCCGCTGCGCTTGCCCTGACGTTCGGCAGCAGCCTGCCGGCGACGGCGCAGACCTACTACGCCTGGGCCGACGCGACCAACCCAGTGCCCACGGACGCAACGGATCCGAACTTCAGCTTCGGCTCGCTGCAGGTCGGCAATGGGGCCGCAGGCAGCTTCTCCGCCCTTGCCGGGGCGCAAATGACTGGCGATCGGATCCAGATCGGTTCAGGGCTCACGGGCAACGGCAGCGTCGGCATCGCTGGCAACTCGGCGCCGTCCTCGACGCTCGTCCAGCTCACCGGCACGGGCTTGAGCCGTGTGCAAGTGGGCAACTGGGGCACCGGGACCATGACGGTCTCGGCCGGGGCGTCGGTCGACGCAGCGGGCAATTCCGCCGTGTGCGTATCCGGCGTGAACTGTGGTGTCATCGTTGGCAATGGCGCGGGGTCGAACGGAACGCTGACCATCACCGGCACCAGTTCGGAACTGCGGGCGATCCAGTACTTCCTCGTCGGCAGTCCCAACGCGAGTCCGGGTTTCGGCACGCCCGGTGGCCGCGCGGACGGCACCGTCAACGTGCAGAGCGGCGGCACGCTGAGCACGCAGGGTGCGGTGGTCGGCAACTACAACCCCGACACGGCCAGCACGCACAACGAAAGCGCCTACGGCACGGTCACGGTGAGCGGCACGGGGTCGAAGTGGCAACTGGGATCGAATCCGGTGACGGCCGAGAACGCCTACCTGCTTGTTGGCTGATCCTGGAGATCAACGACCGGGACGGCGGCCCAGGCGTCGACTCTCGACATCGACATCGACATCGACCAGCTGATCATCGGCAACGACTCGAAGTTCGACCTGACCAGCCTGCAAATCATCTTCAGCTTCATCGGCAACACCAATCCGAATGAGTTCACGGCCTCGGAAGGCGGGTTCGACCTCGACAAGTTCCTGCTTGCGGGCACGACGAACGGGGGCGGCACATCCGACGCTACGACCGGCCTGTCGTACCTGTTCGGCGAAAACGGCAATGCCACTGGCTGGGGCACCGCGGTGAACTCGACGATGTTCGCCTTCGAATCGAGCGCCTACGACGTGACCGGACTGGGCTTCGACACGGAAACCGGCACGATCCGGATCGCCGCTGCGCCAGCCCCGAGCCGGCCAGCGTCGCGCTGGTGCTGCTCGCGCTGGCAACAATGCTGACGCTGTCGCGCCGGCGTGCGGCGCGGCGCGCCTAGGGCGCTGCTGCGGGCGCTGGGCTGACCCACTGCCCGTCCAGCAGCAACTGGTGCGGCTGGAACTGCGACTTGTAGGCCATCTTCGGGCTGCGCTCGATCCAGTAGCCCAGGTACACGTGGCGCAGCTTCAGCGCCTTGGTCTGCTCGATCTGCCACATCACGCTGTAGGTACCGTAGCTGGCCGCGGCATCCGGCTCGTAGAAGGTGTAGACGGCGGAGATGCCGTCGTTCAGCACGTCCAGGATCGACACCATCTTCAGCGCGCCCAGCCTGCCGTCGCCGGCGGGCTCGCGGAACTCCACCAGCCGCGAGTTGACGCGGCTTTGCAGCAGGAACTGGGTGTACTGGTCGACACTGTCGTGGTCCATGCCGCCGCCGCTGTGGCGCCCGGCCTGGTAGCGCAGGTACAACTGGTAGTGCTCGGGCACGAAGCACAGCCGCAGCACGCGCGCCTTCAGGTTGCCGTGCGCCTTCCAGGCGCGGCGCTGGCTGCGCGTGGCCTTGAAACTGTTGACCGGCACGCGCAGCGGCACGCAGGCGCGGCAGCCATCGCAGTAGGGCCGGTAGGTGAACATGCCGCTGCGCCGGAAGCCGTTGGCCACCAGGCCCGAATAGACGTCGGCGTTGATCAGGTGGCTGGGCGTGGCCACCTGCGAGCGCGCCTGCTTGTCCGCCAGGTAGCTGCACGGATAGGGCGCCGTCGCATAGAACTGCAACGACGAAAGCGGTAGTTCCTTGGGGTGCGTCACGCGCGCTCTCGGGTGGGCGGGTCGGCCAGTTCATCGAGCTGCGACCACATGCGGGAATCATAGGACCAATCGGCGATTTCCGGCTCCCCCAAGGTGCGGGAGAGGTGGCCCTCGAAGGCCTCGCGGCCGATCTCGTGCGCACCCAGCGACGCCAGGTGGGCCGTGTTCTGCTGGCAGTCGATGAGGGTGATGCCGTGCGTGCGGCAAAAGCACACCAGCGCGGCCAGCGCGACCTTCGACGCATCGGTCGCCCAGGCGAACATCGATTCGCCGAAGAACATGCGGCCGATCGACACGAAGTACAGCCCGCCCACCAGTCGGCCGTCGACCCAGGTCTCGACGCTGTGCACGCGGCCGCGGCGGTGCCATTCGGTGTAGGCGGTGACCATCTGCGGCACGATCCAGGTGCCGGCCTGGCCGTCGCGCGGCGTGCGCGCACAGGCTTCGATGACCTGCCGGAAGGCACTGTCGATGCGCACTTCGTTGCCTGGCGTGCGCGCAAAGCGGCGCAAGGTCTTGGCCAGGCTCTTCGAGACCCTGAACTGTGCCACCGGCAGCACCATGCGCGGGTCGGGGCTCCACCACAGCACCGGCTGGCCGCGGCTGAACCAGGGAAACACGCCGTGGCGATAGGCCTCGTCCAGGCGTCGCAGCGTCAGGCTGCCGCCGGCGGCCAGCAGCCCCGGCGCGTCGCTGTCGGGCCCCAGCGCCAGGCGCGTCGGCGGCAGCGGATCGTCGTCGTCGATCCAGTTGAGCGTCAGCATGGTCGGCACTATGGCAGCGCGAGAGGACTTACGTCCAGCGTCGCGCAAATTGCTTGACATCTAAAGCATTGAACTCCAAACTATTGCCATGTTCAATGGTGCCGAGGGCAACGACGCATGAAGATCGTCTGCATCGGGGGCGGCCCCGCGGGGCTGTACTTCGGGCTGCTGATGAAGCAGCTCGATCCGCACCACGACATCACGGTGGTCGAGCGCAACAAACCCTACGACACCTTCGGCTGGGGCGTGGTGTTCTCCGACGCCACCATGGACAACATGCGCCAGTGGGACCCGCCCACCGCGGCCGAGATCCAGCAGGCCTTCAACCACTGGGACGACATCGAGCTCAAGTTCAAGGGCCGCAGCGTGCGCAGCGGCGGCCACGGCTTCGTCGGCATCGGTCGCAAGAAGCTGCTCAACATCCTGCAGGCGCGCTGCGAGGCGCTGGGCGTGAAGCTGCAGTTCGAGACCGAGGTCGATGCCGACACCGACTTCCCCGACGCCGACCTGATCATCGCCAGCGACGGCATCAACTCCAAGCTGCGCAACAAGTACGCGCATGTCTTCAAGCCGGATATCGTGACCCGGCCCAACCGCTACATCTGGCTGGGTACACATCGCCTCTACGACGCCTTCACCTTCGTCTTCGAGAAGACCGAGCATGGTTGGTTCCAGGCGCACATCTACAAGTTCGACGACAAGACCACCACCTACATCGTCGAGACGCCCGAGCATGTCTGGAAGGCGCATGGCCTCGACCAGGCCGGCATGGACGAGTCCATCGCCTTCTGCGAGAAGCTGTTCGCCGACGATCTGCAGGGCCACAAGCTGATGACCAATGCGCGCCACCTGCGCGGCTCGGCCTGGCTGAACTTCCAGCGCGTGACCTGCGAGCAGTGGTCGCACTTCAACGGCCGCGCCCACGTGGTGCTGATGGGCGACGCGGTGCATACCGCGCATTTCGCCATCGGCTCGGGCACCAAGCTGGCGATCGAGGACGCGATCGAGCTGACGCGGCAGTTCAAGGAGCTGGGCGACACGCCGCAGCAGATCCCCGAGGTGCTGCAACGCTACCAGGCGCTGCGCCGCGTCGACGTGCTGCGCCTGCAGAACGCCGCCTGGAACGCGATGGAGTGGTTCGAGGCCGTCGGCCAGCGTTATGCCGACCAGCTGCCGCCTGAGCAGTTCATGTACTCGATGCTCACACGCAGCCAGCGCATCAGCCACGAGAACCTGCGCCTGCGCGACAAGGCTTGGCTCGAGGGCTACGAACGCTGGTTCGCCGAACACGCGGGTGTGAGCCTGCCGGCGCATGTGCCGGCACCACCGCCGATGTTCACGCCCTTCACGCTGCGCAGCGTCACGCTGAAGAACCGCGTGGTCGTTTCGCCGATGGCGCAGTACAGCTGCGTCGACGGCCTGCCGGGCGACTTCCACCTGATACACCTGGGCGCGCGCGCGCTGGGCGGTGCTGGGCTGGTGGTCGCCGAGATGACCTGCACCTCGGCCGACGCGCGCATCACGCCGGGCTGCCCGGGGCTGTGGAACGAGGCGCAGCGCGATGGCTGGAAACGCATCGTGGATGTGGTGCACCGCCAGTCGGACGCCAAGATCGCGCTGCAGATCGGCCATGCCGGGCCCAAGGGCTCGACCAACGCGCCCTGGGACGCCACCGGCGCCGACCGTCCGCTGCCCGGCGGCAACTGGCCGCTGCTGGCCGCGTCGGCGCTGCCCTACCTGGAGGACGGCGCCGTGCCACGCGCGATGACCCGCGCCGACATGGAGCGCGTGCGCGACGACTTCGTGCGCAGCGCGCGATATGCCGCCGAGGCCGGCTTCGATTGGCTCGAGCTGCACTGCGCGCACGGCTACCTGCTCAGCAGCTTCATCTCGCCGCTGACCAACCGCCGCAGCGACGACTACGGCGGCCCGCTGGCCCACCGCCTGCGCTATCCGCTGGAGGTGTTTGCCGCGGTGCGCGAGGCCTGGCCGAAGCACCTGCCGCTGTCCGTGCGCATCTCGGCGCACGACTGGGTCGAGGGCGGCATCACACCGTTGGACGCGGTCGAGATCGCCCGTGCCTTCAAGACCGCCGGCGCCGACATGATCGACTGCTCCTCCGGCCAGGTCAGCGCCGCGCAGAAACCCACCTACGGCCGCATGTACCAGACGCCCTTTGCCGACCGCGTCCGCAACGAGGCCGGCATCGCCACCATCGCGGTAGGCGCCATCTCCGAAGCCGACCACGTCAACAGCATCATCGCCGCCGGCCGCGCGGACTTGTGCGCGATCGCGCGACCGCACCTGGCCAACCCGGCCTGGACGCTGACCGAGGCGGCCAAGATCGGCTATGCGCCGATGCCCTGGCCCAGGCAGTACCAGGCAGGAAAGGGCCAGATGGAGACACTGTTCGCACGCGAGAAGGCCCTGCACACCGCGCCGGCAGAGAAGGAGCCGGCTTGATGAAGCGCGCCGCCAGGCACGAGATCACGCCGCTGCTCGGCGACCAGAGCATCGGCCTGGAAGCGCGTTTGTCCAGCGACGACCACCATTCGCTGCGGCTGTGGCTGCGCCTGCTGGCCTGCAGCACCGACATCGAGACGGAGATCCGCAAGCGCCTGCGCGCACAGTTCGGCATGACGCTGGCGCGATTCGACTACCTGGCGCAGTTGCACCGCCACCCCGACGGCCTGCGCATGAGCGCGCTGTCGCGCTTTCTGATGGTCACCGGCGGCAACGTCACGGGCCTGACCGACGAGCTGGAAAAGGACGGCTTGGTGCGCCGCGACGCCGAACCCGGCGACCGGCGCTCGTACCGCTTGGCGTTGACGCCGCAGGGCCGCAAGGCCTTCGAGAAGATCGCCAGCGAGCACGAGCGTTGGGTGGTCGAACTGTTCGGCGGCATCGGCGAGGCCGAGCGCCAGCAGCTCTACGCCTTGCTCGGACGCGTTCGTGTACAGCTGTCGGCACGCCACGACCCCCCACCGGAGAACCCTTCGCCATGAGCACAGACCCCGCATTGCTGGCCGGCAACCGGCGCCCCCAGAACGACTATGAGGCCGAACATTTCCTGTGGAACGTGAAAGGCGGCATCGGCACGATCACGCTGAACCGGCCCGAGCGCAAGAACCCGCTGACCTTCGACTCCTATGCCGAGTTGCGCGATCTGTTCCAGCGCCTGCGCCATGCCGACGACGTCAAGGTGGTGCTGATCCACGGCGCCGGCGGCAACTTCTGCTCCGGCGGCGACGTGCACGAGATCATCGGTCCGCTGATCCAGCTGAAGGCGCCCGAGCTGCTGATGTTCACGCGCATGACCGGCGACCTGGTCAAGGCCATGCGCCATTGCCCGCAGCCGATCGTCGCCGCCATCGACGGCGTGTGCGCCGGCGCCGGCGCGATCATCGCCATGGCCAGCGACCTGCGCGTTGGCACCGCGCGCAGCAAGATGGCCTTCCTGTTCAACCGCGTCGGCCTGGCCGGCTGCGACATGGGCGCTTGCAACATCCTGCCGCGCATCGTCGGGCACGGTCGCGCGTCCGAGCTGCTGTACACCGGCCGCGCGCTCGGCGGCGAGGAGGCCGCACAGTGGGGCTTCTTCAACCGTCTGTGCGAACCCGACGTGGTGCTGGCCGAGGCGAACGCGCTGGCAAAGGAACTGCGCGCAGGCCCCACCTTTGCCAACGGCATCACCAAGAGCATGCTGCATCACGAATGGGCGATGGACATCGACCAGGCCATCGAGGCCGAGGCACAGGCGCAGGCGCTGTGCATGCTGACCGAGGACTTCGGCCGAGCCTACCGCGCCTTTGCCGCCAAGCAGAAACCGGTGTTCGAGGGCAATTGACATGCGCGCCGCACGGTCGTTGCGAAGGCGCTCGTTCCCCCTCGGGGGACGGGCCGCTGGCCCAAGGGGGCATGATGAGTGACGTCCGCTACCTGGAGTGGCCTTTCTTCGAGCCGCGCCATGTCGCGATGCAGCGCGAGCTCGACGCCTGGGCGCAGACGCAAATTTCGCAGGAAGCCCATGCCGACGTCGACGCCGAATGCCGCGCTCTGGTCGCCGCGCTCGGTGAAGCCGGCTGGCTGCGCCATGCGGTGGCCGGTACGGCCTACGGCGGTGCAGCCGAGGTGCTGGACACGCGCGCGCTGTGCCTGATGCGCGAGACGCTGGCGCGGCATTCCGGACTGGCCGACTTCGCCTTCGCGATGCAGGGCCTGGGCTCCGGCGCGATCTCGCTGCACGGCAGCCCGCAGCAGAAGGGCCGTTACCTGAATCAGGTGTCGCGCGGCACGGTGATTGCCGCCTTCGCGCTGTCCGAGCCCGACGCTGGCTCCGACGTGGCCGCGATGAGTTGCGCAGGCGCGGGTCGACGGCGATCATGCGGTGCTCAACGGCGAAAAGACCTGGATCTCCAACGGCGGCATCGCCGACTTCTACGTGGTCTTCGCGCGCAGCGGCGAGGCCGAGGGTGCGCGTGGCATCTCGGCCTTCATCGTCGATGCCGGCACACCCGGCTTCGAGATCGCCGAGCGCATCGCGGTGATCGCGCCGCACCCGCTGGCACGCCTGGCCTTCCACGACTGCCGCATCCCGCTGACGCAGCGCATCGGCGAAGGCGGCCAGGGCTTCAAGATCGCGATGCGCACGCTGGACGTGTTCCGCACCTCGGTCGCGGCCGCTGCGCTGGGCATGGCGCGGCGCGCTCTCGACGAGGCGTTGCAGCGCGCCACCACGCGGCGCATGTTCAAGCAGCGGCTGGCCGACTTCCAGCTGACGCAGGCCAGCCTCGCGAAAATGGCCACCACCATCGACAGCGCCGCGCTGCTGACCTATCGTGCCGCCTGGATGCGCGATCAGGGCCAGAACGTCACGCGCGAGGCGGCCATGGCCAAGATGATGGCCACCGAAGGCGCGCAGCAAGTCATCGATGCGGCAGTGCAGATGTTCGGTGGCCTGGGTGTCGTCAGCGAGCAGCCGGTGGAGCGGCTGTACCGCGAGATCCGCGCGCTGCGCATCTACGAAGGCGCCACCGAAGTGCAGCAGCTGATCATTGCGCGCGAGCTGCTGAAAGATCTTCCGGTCTGAGCTGCACCATGACTACCGCCCACCTCGACACCTTCGCGCGCGACCATCTGCCGCCGCCCGAGGCGCAGCCTGAATATCTGTTCACGCTGCCGTCCCTGAAGTTCCCGGCCCAGCTGAACTGCGCCACCGAGCTGCTCGACCGCCATGTCAACGAAGGGCGCGGTGGACGGCTGTGCATCCAGGCGCCGGGCCTGCGCTGGACTTATGCCGAGCTGCAGGCCCAGGCCAACCGCATCGCCCAGGTGCTGGTACACGACATGGGGCTGGTGCCGGGCAACCGCGTGCTGCTGCGCGCGCCGAATTCGCCGATGCTGGCCGCCTGCTGGTTCGCGGTGGTCAAGGCCGGCGGCGTCGCGGTCGGCAGCATGCCGCTGCTGCGCGCGAAGGAGCTCAAGCAGATCATCGACAAGGCGCACATCAGCCATGCGCTGTGCGACCTGCGTCTGGCCGAAGAGCTGAAGCTGGCCGGCGCCGATTGCCCCGGGCTGCGCGAGCTGCGCCACTTCAACGACGACAGCGCCACCGGCCTGGAGGCGGCGATGACCCGCTTCGATGGCAAGTTCCAGAACGTCGATACCGCCGCCGACGACACCTGCCTGATGGCCTTCACCTCCGGCACCACCGGGCAGCCCAAGGGCACGATGCACTTCCACCGTGACGTGATGGCCGCCTGTGCCTGCTGGCCGCCGCACGTGCTGCGGCCGACTGCCGACGACATCTTCATTGGCAGCCCACCGCTGGCCTTCACCTTCGGGTTGGGCGGACTGCTGCTGTTCCCGATGAGCGTGGGCGCATCCACCGTGCTGGTGGAGAAGGTCTCGCCGCCGGACCTGATGGCCGCCGTGCAGCAGTTCGGCGCCAGCGTGATGTTCACCGCGCCGACCTCGTACCGCGCCATCGCGATGTCGCTGCAGGGCAAGCCCTGGCCGGCGACGAGCCTGCGCAAGTGCGTCTCGGCCGGCGAGGCGTTGCCGGCCGCCACGCGCAAGTTGTGGCACGACACCAGCGGGCTGGAAATCATCGACGGCATCGGCTCCACCGAACTGCTGCACATCTTCATTTCTGCCGACGAACACGACGCCCGCCCCGGCGCCACCGGCAAGGTCGTGCCCGGCTATGTGGCCTGCGTGATGGATGCCGACGGCAAGCCACTGCCGCCGGGGCAGGTGGGCGCATTGGCGGTGAAGGGCCCGACCGGTTGCAAGTACCTGGCCGATGCGCGCCAGGCGGTGTACGTGCGCGACGGCTGGAACCTCACCGGTGACGCCTACCTGCTGGACGAGGACGGCTACTACCACTACCAGTCGCGCACCGACGACATGATCATCTCGGCCGGCTACAACATCGGCGGGCCGGAGGTCGAGGACGTGCTGCTGCGCCACCCCGACGTGGCGGAATGCGCGGTGATCGGCGCGCCGGACGAAGAACGCGGCCAGATCGTCAAGGCCTTCGTCGTGCTCAAGCCCACCGCGCAGCCCACGCCGGCCACGGCGGCGGCACTGCAGGACTTCGTGAAGCAATCGATTGCCCCCTACAAGTACCCGCGTGCGGTGGAGTTCCGCGACAAGCTGCCGCGCACCGAAACCGGCAAGCTGCAGCGCTTTCGCCTGCGCAGCGGAGAGTGATCCATGGCCACCGTGCACCCCTTCGAACGCCCGCTGCGTATCCGCTTCGCGCATTGCGATCCGGCCGGCATCGTGTTCTTCCCGCAGTACCTGGTGATGGTCAACAACCTGGTCGAGGACTGGGTCACCGAGGCCCTCGGCGTGCCCTATGCCGAACTGCTGGGCCGGCGCCGCACCGGCATGCCGACCGTCAGCCTGCACTGCGAGTTCAGCGCCATCAGCCGCATGGGCGATGAGGTGATGCTCGGCCTGACGGTCGACCGCGTGGGCGGCAAGTCGGTCACGCTGCAACTCGGCTGCCGCTGCGGCGACGAGCAACGCATGAGCATCCGCCAGGTGCTGGTGTTCACCAGTCTGGACACGCACCGCGCCATCGACATCCCGCCGGACCTGCGCAGTGCGATCGAGCGTTTCACTTCGAAGGTCCCGACATGACACAAGTGCTGCAACCGCCCGGCTGGGCGCGCCCCAAGGGTTATGCCAACGGCGTCGCCGCAAGCGGCCGGCAGGTCTTCGTCGCCGGCATGATCGGCTGGGACGGGCAGTGCCAGTTCCAAAGCGACACCATGGCCGGCCAGGTGCGCCAGGCGCTGGCCAACGTGGTGGCGGTGCTGGCCGAGGCCGGCGCCAAGCCCGAGCACATCGTGCGCATGACCTGGTATGTCACCGACAAGCACGAATACCTTGCGGCGTCACGCGAGATCGGTGCCGCCTACCGCGAGCTGATCGGCAGCTTCGCCGTGGCGATGACGGCCGTGCAGGTGGCCGCATTGATCGAGGACCGGGCCAAGGTCGAGATCGAGGTGACCGCAGTCATCCCCGACTGAGGGCCCACCGCGCCGGGCTGCCCGAATCCCGCCCCGCTACCGCGGCCCACATCAGGCCGCCGGCGGGACGGCCGGTGGGTGCGGCTTCGTGGTTGACCTGGAAGGCCAGGCTTGTTGATGCCGGGGAAGAACTCGGCGTCGTTGGGCAACGGGATGGCCGCCTTCAGCTTGTAGACGCGGCAGTCGCCCATGTGGTTCAGGCCGAGCGACACCACGGTCTCGGGCGTCAGCACGCGTTCGCCGCCGAGTTGCCCGCCATTGAGCACCATGCGCACGAAACGCATGTAGTCGCCGACCGTGCCGTACAGACCGCTGCCGCCCATCTCGAACTCGGGCTCCCTGCGGAATCTCGAACGGGAAATCGTGCCCTCGCGATTGGTGGCCATGGCCACCACACCGGGCACATGTCCTGCGCTGACGGCACTACGCAACAGATTGTCGGCCGCTTGTTTCAGGCTCGTGGGGTGCCTCCTCGCGGCGTTGTCGAATCAAAGCCCGCTGCCCCGCGGGCAAGTTCAAGATAGGCCGCAGCCGTTCATGCAGGCAACCTCGGCGGCCCGCGCACACGCGGGCCCGGCGCCGGTAGCTTGAGGTACGCGACCCGCCCAGATCGATGGCGTAGGGCTGGAGCTCAGTCCGGTGCGTCGATCGACGATGCCGGCTGCTGCGGCGGCTTGGCCGGCGCCGCGTACCACTGCTCGCGCGGCACGACCTTCGCGGCCGCCGGGTCGCCCAGGTAATGCGGCGACATGATCTGCACGCCATGTTCGTTGAACACGTCCTGCACGTTGGCGTGCAGCGTGCTCATCACCTCGGCGCGAGGCCGGGCCTCTGCGGGGATGGCCTGGCACACCAGTCTGTACTCGGGATAGAAGTCGGACAAGGCGATCTGGAAGACGCGCGGCGGCGGGTCGGCCAGCACCCCGGGCGTGCGCGACGCCGCTTCGATCAGCATCGCGTTGACCTGCCGCCACGGGGTGTCGTAGCCGATGGTCACCGTGGTGTCGACGATGAAGCCCTGGCCCTTGACGGCGCGCGAGTAGTTGCGCGTCACCGAGCCCAGCACCTGCGAGTTCGAGATCGTCAACTCCTCACCCATGCCGGTGCGGATGCGCGTGGTGAAGGTGCCCAGACTCATGATCGTGCCCTCGTTCTGGTCGATGCGCACGTACTCGCCCTTGTGGAGGGTGCGGGTGTAGGTCAGGATCAGCCCGCTGGCCAGCTGGCCGATCAGGTTCGATGCACCCAGCGAGATCATCAGCCCAACCAGCACCGACAGGCCCCTGAAGGCCTCGGTATCCGAACCCGGCAGGTAGGGGTAGGCCATGGCCAGCGCAAACAGCCAGATCGCCGCCACACACAGTCGCGAGGTCGTCAGCGCCACGTCGGCGCCGAGCCAGCTCAGTTGCACCTGGCCCGCGGCCACCTTGCTGAAGAAGCCGCGCAGCATGCGCGTCAGCATGTGCGCCAGCCAGAAGATCAGCGCCGCGGCCAACAGGTCCGGCACCGCGCGCACGATGGCCAGCAGGAAGCGCCCCAGCAATCCGAACAGGAAGCCGTTGAGCTGCTCGCCCCAGACCCGCGTGAAGGGGAACTGCGCCAGCAGCACGCTCAGCCATTCGTAGGCCAGCAGCAGCACGAAGAGCCAGAACACCCCATCCAGCAACACCTGCTCGAAGCGCACCACGCCCTCGCGCCTGACCAGGTCGACGCCGCCGACCCGCAGCCGGTCGGCATGCGCCAGGGTCTGGCCGACGATCCAGCTCTCGACGCGGCGCCGCAGCCGGCGCGCGCCCCACAGCAGCGCGCCAGCCACTGCCGTGGCCAGCAGCGACACACCCAGGGCGACCAGCAGGGACTTGAGGTTGCGGCTTTCGCGCGATTCCTCGATCGCCTGTTGCAGCAGCGCCGCGGAACGCTGCGCCTCGGCACGTGCCGCCGGCAGGCTGTTGTCGATCGTGTCGCCCGGCGTGATGGCGAACATCATCGCGTCGTCGAGCCGCACCATCGTGCCCTCGGGCCGGTCCAGCGTGCTCACCGCCAGCGCGCCGCCGGAATTCAGCGCGTCGTCGATGCGGCGCTGGGCCTCGCCGGCACGGGCCGCTGCGACGATGCCGAACAGGCTGGCGCGAAGCGTGGCCACCACGCGGTTCATGACGCGGATCTGGGCCTCCGGCTGCACGGCGGCGGCCGCGGGAGCGGCTGTACCGTCGGCGGCCCGGGCCGAACCGAGCAGCGCCAGCCCCAGCCACAGGGCCACCAGCACGCGGCGCAGCGCCTGGTACCCGCTCATGAAGTGACCACCGAAGCCAATGCGCGCATGCCGGGGAGTCTACCCAAGGGCCGCGCGCTTCAAGGCCGGACGGCCGGTGTCTCCCACGGCATGCCGCGGGCGCGCCAGGCCAGGTACAGCTCCAGGTCGACCAGTTCGGGCGCGTTCCAGGCAAAGGGCTCGGCGCGCACGCCGCTCATGCAGGCACGCAGCCGCCGCTGCAGCGAGCCCAGGCCCTGCCACTCCAAGCGATAGATCGGGTAGCCGGTGGCATGGCCCTGTGGGATCGGGCTGCCGCCCAGGCGCCGGCCGGCCTTCTGGTCATGGCAGTCGGCACAGGACAGGTCGAGTTGGCCGATGCGCTGACCGAAGAGCACGCGGCCGCGCTCGCGGTGGGGCTCGAGGCGCGGATCCTGTGGCGGCGCCAGCGGCAGGCCGCGCGACTGCAGGCCGACGTAGGCCTCCAGGCTGAGCTGGGCCTGTTCCTCGCTTGGCGGCGACAGCCCGGGCTGTTGGCGCTGGCGGCACGCGGCGATGCGCTGGCGCAGGTCCACCGGCCGCTGCAATGCGCTGTCGAAGGCCGGGTGGCGCACCGCCACCGCACGCATCGACACGCGCGCATCACCGTGGCAGCCGGCGCAGGAGCGGCCGGGCGTGCCGGTCGGGCGGTTCCACAGTTGTTCGCCTTCCAGCACCCACAACATGGCCGGGTTTTGCGCATCGTCGCGCTGCATGGCTTGTGTGCTGGTGCCCATGTATTCGAAACCGGAACGACGGCCCTCGCCGGGCGGCTCGGCGCTGCGCAGTGCCGGCGCGGCCAGCACGGCGAGCAGCCACACCCACCGCCTCATATGACGGCAATCGAGCGCTGCTCGCGGTGCACGAAACCGTTGTCGCCTTCCCAGACGAAGACGAGCGTGCCACTGTCCAGCGCCAGCGCGCTGAACTCCAGGTACGGATTGGCGGCCACCGCGGGAAAGAGTTCGACCTCGAGCACGCGCTCGCCGTTGTAGCTGCAGCCGAAGCGCCGCACGATGTCGCGCGCCAGCAGCTGGCCGTCGGCGCCGACGCGGAAGCCACTTTCCATCGGGTGCTGCAGCAGCACGCGCAGGCTGAAGCTTTCGCCGCGCCTGGCGCTCGCCGGAACCTGGATCAGCGTGCGTGCAGCCATGCTCACTCGATACAGGCGGCCAGCGTCACCACCACCTCGACCTGGTGCGACCAGCAACTGCCGTCGGCCAGCCGCGCCACCGCCACCAGCTGCTGCGAAGTGGCCAGCCGGATGCGCGTCGACACGCTGCGCTGCCCGGCGCGCGGCCCGAAATGGAAGCGCACCACGTCGCTGCTGCGGGTTGCGCTCGTTGAACAGCGCGATCGCCGCCACCTCGGCGGGTGGCGCGCCTGGCACGCCGACGCTGACCGGCACCGTGTTGCCGTTGTCCACCAGCGTGGCCACCTCGATGCGGACCTTGCCCTCACGCAGCGGTGCGCCACCGGTGAAGTTGCGAATGGCCGCGGCCAGGGCCTCGGGCGTGGCCTGGGCCGGGCGCAACTGCACTGCCAGCGCCAAGCCGGCTGCCGATGTCAGCCACTGGCGGCGCTTCATGGCTGCACCCGACAACACCGGCATGCCTCTGCACCGCGCATCAATCGCGCAGGCTGCGCAAATAGGCCACCACGTCCTCGATCTGCTGCGCCGACAGCATCGGCTTGCCCTGCCAGGCCTCGCCCACACGCTGCAACCCGTCGATGCGGTGGTAGGCCGGCATCGGCGACTGCGCATTCAGCCGCCGGGGGTCGACGATGCGCAGCCGCAGCTGCGCTTCGGACCAACGGCTGCCGGCACCGGTCAGGTCGGTGGCCAGATTGCCCTGGAAGCGCTCCTCGGCCATCGGCGCGCTGTGGCACAGCAGGCACAGTCCCGTCTGCCGGCTGGCGACGATGGCGCGACCGCGCGCCGCGTCGCCCGGCTGTGGCCGACAGCGGCTGCGGGATGCCGTCGCCCACCACCTCGTAGGCCGGCTCGGCCTGCGCGGCGGCCGCGGCGACGCACAACAGGAGCAGGCATCGCCGCATCAGGCCTTCTTCAGGCTCTGCTTCTTCAGCGGCAGCTCGCGGATGCGCACGCCGGTGGCGGCGAAGATGGCGTTCAGCACCGCCGGCGCAGCCACCGCGATGGTCGGCTCGCCGACGCCGCCCCAGAAGCCGCCCGAAGGCACGATGATCGTCTCGACCTTCGGCATCTGCGCCAGGCGCATCACCGGGTAGGTGTCGAAGTTGGACTGCTCGATGCGCCCGTCCTTCAGCGTGCATTCGCCGAACAGCGCCGCCGACAAGCCGTAGACGAACGAGCCCTCGACCTGCATCGCGATCTGCTGCGGGTTGACCGCATGGCCCGGGTCGGTGGCGGCGACGATGCGGTGGATCTTCAGCTCGCCGTCGGCACTGACCGAGACCTCGGCGCAGGCCGCGACATAACTGCCGAAGCCCATGGTCTGCGCCAAGCCGCGGTAGACGCCCGCCGGCGCCGGCGTGCCCCAGCCCGCCCCCTGGGCCGCGGCATTCAGCACCGCCAGGTGCTTGGGGTGGCCGGCCATCAGCTTGCGGCGGAACTCCAGCGGGTCCTGCTTCGTCGCATGGGCCAGCTCGTCGACGAAGCATTCCAGGTAGATGGTGTTCTGGTTCAGGTTGACGCCGCGCCAGAAGCCCGGCGGCACCGTCGGGTTGCGCATCGCATGGTCGATCAGCAGGTTCGGCACGCTGTAGCCGATCGACGCCTCGGGGCCCGGCGGCGTTGAGGCCCTGGAAGACCACCGGGTCGCGGCCGTTCTGGATGTTCTGCGGGAACACGCCCGCCAGGATCGACTGGCCCGAGATGCGCATGTGCAGCGCCGTCAGGTGGCCCTGCGCGTCCAGCCCGGCCTTGAGCTTGCACATCGTCACCGGGTGGTAGCGGCCGTGGCGCATGTCCTCTTCGCGCGACCAGATCAGCTTGACCGGCGTGCCGGGCAGTTCCTTGGCGATGGCCACCGCCTGGCGCACCCAGTCGTGCACCGCACCGCGCCGGCCGAAGCCGCCGCCGAGGTTGATCTTGTAGACCTCGCATTGCGCCGCCGGCAGCCCGGCCGCCTCGGACGTGGCGGCGAGCGCGGCCTCGCCGTTCTGCGTCGGCGTCCAGACCTCGCAGCGCGTGGGCGTCCAGCGCGCGGTGGCGTTCATCGTCTCCATCGTCGCGTGGTTCTGGTGCGGGTAGGCATACACCGCCTCGAACTGGCGCGGCGCCGCCGCCAGCGCCGCGCGCGCGTCGCCATGGCTGTTGCCGACCACGGCCTCGGGCGCGTCGAGACCGGCCTTCAGCACTGCGGCAAACGCGCTGCTGCTGGCCGTGGCGTTGGCACCCTCGTCCCAGACGATGGGCAGCGCATCGAGCGCGGTCTTCGCATGCCACCAGGTGTCGGCCACCACCGCCACCGCGCTGTCGCCCACCGCCACCACCTTCTTCACGCCGGGGCGGCTGGCGATGGCTGCGGCATCGAAGCTCTTGACCTTGCCGCCGAAGACCGGACAGTCCTTGATGGCGGCGTTGAGCAATCCGGGCAGCTTGAGGTCCATGCCGTAGACCTGCGCGCCGGTGAGTTTGTCCTTGGTGTCCAGGCGCATGACCGGCTTGCCGATGAGCTTCCAATCCTTCGGGTCCTTCAGCGGCACGTTGGCCGGCGGCGTGAGCTTGCCGGCGGCTTCGGCCACCTTGCCGAAGCTGGTGCTGCGCCCGGTTGGGCCATGCGTGATGACGCTGTTGGCGGCGCGGCATTCGCCGACCGGCACCTTCCATTCGTCGGCCGCCGCCTGCAGCAGCAGCAAACGCGCGGTGGCGCCGCCCTTGCGGACGTAGTCCTGCGATTCGCGGATGCCGCGGCTGCCACCGGTGGAGAAGTTGCCCCAGACGCGGTTGCGCGCCAGGTTCTGGCCGGGCGTCGGCTGTTCGGTGCTGACCTTGGCCCAGTCGCATTCCAGTTCCTCGGCCACCAGCTGTGCCAGCCCGGTGAGCGTGCCCTGCCCCATCTCGGAGCGCACGATGCGGATCACCACGCGGTCGTCGGGCAGCACACGCACCCAGGCGTTGACTTCCGGCGGCGGTGCGGTGCCTTGGGCTGCCGCCTCGCCGGGCAGGGCAACATGGAAGCCGACCACCAGGCCGCCCGCGGCGGCGGCGCTGCTGCCCAGGAAGCTGCGGCGCGAGATGTCGATGCCTGCGTTCATGGCGGCCTCCTCAATTGCGCGCCGCAG
Source organism: uncultured beta proteobacterium (assembly GCA_963824005.1). Lineage (GTDB taxonomy): Bacteria > Pseudomonadota > Gammaproteobacteria > Burkholderiales > Burkholderiaceae_C > Rubrivivax. The sequence continues at coordinate 281,952 of CAWGOK010000006.1, read as the reverse complement.
CACGCGGCTTGCTTGATGCCGGCACGCACGCGGTTGTAGGTGCCGCAGCGGCAGATGTTGCTCATCGCCGCATCGATGTCGGCATCGCTGGGCTTCGGGTTCGAGGCCAGCAGCGCCGCAGCCGCCATGATCATGCCGGACTGGCAGAAGCCGCATTGCGGCACGTCCAGCGCAGCCCAGGCCCGTTGCACCGGGTGCGAGCCGTCGGCCGACAAGCCCTCGATGGTGACGATCTTCTGGTTGGGGTTCAGCGCCGCCAGCGGCAATGCACAGGAGCGCACCGGCGCGCCGTCGATGTGCACCGTGCACGAGCCGCACTGCGCGATACCGCAGCCGTACTTGGTGCCCGTCAGCCCCAGCTGCTCACGCAGCACCCAGAGCAGCGGAGTGTCGGCCTCGGCCTCGAACACCATCGGCTTGCCGTTCACGTTGAGCGTGGCCATGCATCAGTCTCCTGCACAAGGGCTGCGGCGCAGTCTAGGAGGGTTGGCGCCGGCGGGCAGGTGTCGACTGATCCGTGGGGTCTTTGCCGCGCGCTACCCAGAATCGAGATGTGTATCGATGTCGGACAATGTGTTGCATTCTGTCCATCCACGGACTATGCTGCCGTGCATGACCGCGATCGCCAAGACCCCGTCACGGGCCGTCGACCTGGACAACGCCACCAGCGCCGCCGCGGCGCTGCGCACCTTCTGGCGCCTGGCCGAAGCCTGGAAACTCAAGCCCGCGGAACAGATGGCGCTGCTGGGCGTGGGCCGCAGCGCGCTGTACCAGTGGAAGCAGGGCAAGGTGGGCCCGCTCGACCGGCACGTGCTGGAGCGGCTGTCGTACCTGTTCGGCATCTATGCGGCGCTGCAGCTGCTGCTGCCGCAGGGCGAGCGCGCCGATCAATGGGTGCGCCGGCCGAACAGCGCGCCGATCTTCGGCGGGCAGTCGGCGCTGCAGCGCATGCTGGCTGGCCAAGTAGCCGATCTGTACGTCGTGCGCCAGTACCTCGATGCGCAGCGCGGCGGCAAGGCGTGAACCGGCGCCGGGCCACCCCTAGCCGGTTCATCCCTCCGTGGGGCGGGCGCGCAGCGCCCCTGAGGCAATAGTGACGGACGCGGCGCGCATTCCCATCAGCGCCACCTCGTGGAAGCCGAGCTTCCGGCTGATCGCGTCGCGCTACCCCACCGTCGGCCTGTACGACGCCATCGCCGACCCGGCCGACCTGGAGGTGGTGTTCGCGATTGAGTCGCTGACCAACCCGCGGCTGCGCAACGAACTGGGCGAACTGCAGCTGGTGCCGCCCGACGAGCGGCTCAGCGGCGCCGGCAGCACGCCGATCATGGCCGCCTTCACGCATTTGAACCCCGAAGGCTCGCGCTTTTCCGACGGCAGCTACGGCGTGTATTACGCCGCGCAGGACCTGGATACCGCCATCGCCGAGGTCAGCCACCATCGTGCGGTGTTCCTGTCGCGCACGCAGGAGCCGGCGATCGACATCGACCTGCGCGTGATCGTCGCGCCGCTGGATGCCAGGCTGCACGATCTGCGCGGCCTGCGTCGCAGCGCACCGCAGCTCTACCACCCCAGCGACTACAGCGCAGGGCGCATGCTCGGCCGCCAGCTGCGCGAGGCCGGCAGCTGGGGCGTGCTGTACCACAGCGTGCGCCATCGCGACGGCCAGTGCGCCGCGCTGTTCAGGCCGAAGGCCTTGAAGCCGGCACGCGAGAGCGCCCACATCGCGCTGCATTGGGACGGCCGGCAAATCACGCACTGGTACGAGAAGCGCGCGCCGCAACCGCTCGTCTGACGTCAACAGCTCCAGCGCCCCTTGGTCGCCGCGGCTGCACGACCCTCACTCCACGCGATGCGTGGCACGAGAACGTGCCTGGATCTGATCCCAACGCCAGGCAATGCCCAATCCCGGCGCGTCGGGCGCTACGGCATGGCCGTCATCGATCACGAGCCGGCTGTCTGCAATGGCGTCGAGCTGAGGGATGTACTCCACCCATGCCGCGCTGGGAACTGCCGCGCACAGCGAGACGTGCAGCTCCATCAGGAAATGCGGGCAAACGGCAAGGTTGAAGGCCTCGGCCAAGTGCGCCACCTTGAGCCACGGCGTGATGCCACCGATGCGCGCGACATCGACCTGCAGGATCGACGCCGCGCCTTGCTGCACGTAGGCAGCGAACTGGCCGATCGAGTACAAGGATTCGCCGACCGCGATCGGCACAGCGCTGGCGGCCGCCAGCCGTGCGTGGCCGGTGATGTCGTCGGCCGGCAGCGGCTCTTCGAACCACGCGATGCCGAGCTCGGCATAACGCGGTGCGCGCCTCAGCGCTTCACTCAGCGTGAAGCATTGATTGGCATCGACCATGATCTCGAAGCCGTCGCCGACCGCGTCGCGCACTGCCTTCAATCGCGCCAGATCCTCGCTGACATGCGGCTTGCCCACCTTGAGCTTGGCGCCCTTGAAGCCGGCCGCCTGCGCCGCCAGGGTCTCGCGCACCAGGTCGTCGGGCGACAGGTGCAGCCAGCCGCCTTCCGTCGTGTAGACCGGGATACGCTGCTTCGCGCCACCGGCCGCGATCCACAGCGGCTGGCCGTCGCGGCGGCAGCGCCAGTCCCACAGCGCGGTGTCAATGGCCGCCAACGCAAGGCTGGTGATCGCGCCGACCGTGGTGGCGTGCGTCGAGAACATCAGCTCGCGCCAGATGGCTTCGATCTGCGCCGGATCCCTGCCGATCAGACGCGGCGCCAGGTGGTCGCGCAGCAGTGCCATCACCGACGAGCCTCCCGTGCCGATGGTGTAGCTGTAGCCGATGCCCTCGCTGCCGTCGTCGCAGACGACGCGCACGAACGGCGTCTCCTGCGTCACGAAGGACTGGATCGCGTCGGAGCGCGGCACCGGCGGTGGCAGGTCGACGTGCAGGAGGTCGATCGCCGCGATGTGTGTCATGCGTCGGCCCTTCGTCACAAGCCCAGCGTGCGCGGCAGCCACAGGCTGATCGCCGGCACGTAGGTCAGCAGCACCAGGCTCAGCAGCAAGGGCACCAGCCAGGGCAGGATCGCGACGGTGGTGCGCTCGACGCTGAGCTTGGCCACGCGCGCCAGCACGAACAGCACCATGCCCATCGGCGGGTGCAGCAAGCCGATCATCAGGTTCAGCACCATCACCAGGCCGAAGTGCACCGGGTCCACGCCCAGCTGCGTGGCGATCGGCAGCAGCAGCGGCACCAGGATCGTGATCGCCGCGGTCGGCTCGAGAAAACAGCCGACGAAGAGCATCAGCAGGTTGGCCAGCAGCAGGAAGACCCAGGCCTCCTTGGTGAAGCCCAGCACCCATTGCGCGATCGCCGTGGTCACGCCGGTGGCGGTGAGCATCCAGCCGAAGATCGACGCCGCGGCGACGACGAACATGATGGTCGCGGTGGTCTCCACCGAATCCAGGCTGATCTTGACGAACTTCTTCCAGCTCAGCGTGCGATACCAGAACAGGCCGAGCACCGCAGCCCAGGCGCTGGCGGCGATGGCGCCTTCGGTGGGCGTGAACAACCCGGCGGTCATGCCGCCGATCAGCAGCACCGGCGTCATGATCGGCAGCACCGCCTGCCACTTGAAGAAGCGGTCACCGGCAAACAGCAGCGCCAAGCCGACGAAGACCACCAACTGCGCGTTCAGCCCGGCCGTGCACCAGCCAATACACGGCCAGCGGCCAGCCCGCGACGACGGCCAGTTCGACCAGCGCCCGCGCCATGCGCCGACCGTCGAAGCCGATGTCGCCGCCCCACTTGTTCTTGTGTGCGAAGTAGGCCACCGTCAACATCATCATCACGGCCATCAGGATGCCCGGCAGCAGCCCGGCGAGGAACAGCGCGCCGACCGACACGTTGGCCATCATCGCGTAGATGACGAAGGGCAGCGACGGCGGAATGATCGGCCCGAGCGTGGCCGACGCCGCGGTGACACCGACCGCGAACTCGCCCGAGTAGCCGTGGTCCTTCATCGCCTTGATCTCGATCGTGCCCAGGCCGGCGGCGTCGGCAATGGCGGTACCGCTCATGCCGGCGAAGATCACCGAGCCGAGGATGTTCACGTGGCCCAGGCCGCCCTTCAGCCAGCCGACCAAGGCCAGCGCGAAGTTGTAGATGCGGTTGGTGATGCCGGCGTTGTTCATCAAGTTGCCGGCGAGGATGAAAAACGGCACCGCCAGCAGCGGAAAGCTGTCGATGCCGCCGATCATGCGGTGCACCACGGTGAAACCGGGCAGGTTGCCGCTGACCAGGATGTAGACCAGCGACGAGCCGGCCATCGCGATGGCCACCGGCAAGCCGGTGGCGAGCATCGCCAGGAAGATGACCTTCAGCATGGCGTGCTCAGCGGTCCTGCATGCTGCTGTCCGGCCGCTCGAGCACGCTGTAGCCGCGTTGCCAGTGCAGCTTGGCGACCCAGATCGAGCGCAGCGTCATGCAGGCCAGCCCGAACAGGCACACGCCGTAGACGATGTTCATCGGCAGGTCCACCACCGACATCTGCATGCCCTGCAGCTTGCCCATCATCTGCGCGGTGAACACCGTCATCGCGGCGAAGAAGGCGATGCGCATCAGGTCCACCGCGGTGGACAAGACCCGGCCGGCGCGCTGCGGCAGATAGCGGTACAGCAAATCGACCTGGATGTGATTGTTCTTGGCCACGCCGATGCCGGCACCGACGAAGACCGCACCGACCAGCAGGTAGCGCGCGATCTCCTCGGTCCACGACGCCGAGTTGTTGAGCACGTAGCGGGTGAAGAACTGCGTGAACACCACCGCGCCCAGCACCCAGAACAGGCCCAGTGCGAGCCAGCCTTCGGCCGGCGTGTCCGACAGGTCCACCGCCTCGTCGACGACGTGGAACTCGCCGTCGTCGCCCATCACCTTCGGGCCGGCATCGATGTCCATCGAGTTTTCTCCTGCGCAGGTCGATGCGGCCGCGCAGTTGGCGCGGCCGCCCGAACACTGTGGTGCTACTTGATGGCCTGGAGCCGGTCGTAGGTGGCCTTGTCCCAGGTCGCATCCGGCCCGAGATGGAACTTCTCGAAGGCCTTGGCGAAGGCGACGCGGTCCGACTTGACCACCGTCTTCTTGTACTTGGTGGTGAACTCGTCCACCAGCTTGGCCTCGGACGCGGCGATCTCGTCGGTGGCCTTGGCGGCGGCCTCGCGGAACACCGCCTCGAAGGTCTTCTTGTCGGCGTCGGACAGCTTGGCCCAGGTCTGGCCGCTGACGATGGTCAGCAGCATCTCGGTGATGTGGCCGGTCAGGTTGATGTGCGACTGCACTTCGTAGAACTTCTTCGCCTCGATCGTCGGCAGCGGGTTCTCCTGTGCGTCGACCGTCTTGCTCTGCAGCGCCAGGTAGACCTCGGCGAAGGCGATCGGCGTGGCATTGGCACCGACGACCTTGGGGTACATCACGTACAGCGGCGCATCGGGCACGCGCAGCTTCAGGCCGACCATGTCCTCGGGCTTGTTGATGGCCTTGTTGGCGGTGGTGTGGCGCACGCCGTAGTAGGTGACGGCCAGCGGCTTGTTGCCGCCCTTCTTGTAGTAGCCCTCCATCAGGTCCTTCAGCAGATCGCCCTGCGAGTACTTCTTCCAGTGGTCGAAGTCGCGGAACATGAAGGGCGCGCCGCCGATCGCCAGCGACGGATAGGTGCGCGCCGCGAAGGCCTGGCCGGTGTAGATGATGTCCACCGTGCCCAGGGTCAGGCCCTGGTTGATGTCCGATTCCTTGCCCAGTTGCGAAGCCGGGAAGACCTGGATCTCGTAGCGGCCGTCGGTGCGCTTCTTGATCTCGTCGGCAGCCCACAGTGCGGCACGGTGGTAGGCCTCGGAGGTCTCGTAGACGTGCGCGAACTTCAGCTTCGTCTGCGCCCACGCCGGCGTGCCGGCAAGGGTGGCGACGGCGAGGGCCGTGGCCGAAAGAAGCGACTTGAGTGTCAGACGTTTGTTCATCAAAGTCTCCTTGCTGTGGTCGGTGGCGGGGTCAGTGATGAGAGCGGCCGTCGCCCGGCGGCCAGGCTTCGGCATAACTGTCGTGGGAGCGCTGCAGATGCTGGTGCATGGCCACGCGCGCAGCCTGCGGGTCGTGCGCGGCCAGCGCCTGCACGATGGCCCGATGCTCGGTCACCGCCGTGCGCCAGCTGTCGGTACTTTCGAAGTGCTGGCCGAACTGCTCGAACAGCGGACTGTTGCGCATGTCGTACAGCTCGGCCACGGTGCGCAGCAACGGGCCGTTGTCGCTGGCCTCGGCGATGCTGAGGTGAAAGCGCCGGTCGCCGGCGATCGGCATCACACCGCCGGCAATCTCGGATTCCATCTGCACCAACGCCGACGAAAGTTCGCCGAGCAACTCGGCATCCGCGTGACGCGCGACGAGCGCCGCAATCTCGCCTTCGACCAGTTCACGCGCGCGGAAGATCTCGAACAGACCGAAGGCCCCGGGGCCGACACGGCGCGCGCTGGCGGGCGTGTCGCGGGCGACGACGTGCACCCCGGAGCCGGGGCGCACTTCGACCAGGCCTTCGACCTCGAGCGCGATCAGCGCCTCGCGCACCGACGGCCGCGAGACACCGAGTTGCAGCGCCAGGTCGCGCTCGGCGGGCAGGCGCGAGCCGACGCCGTACTCGCCGTCGCGGATCAGCGTGCGCAGCTGATCGGCAATCTTGCGGTAGAGCCGGCGGGGTTCGATGCTTTGCAGCGGCATGGATATTGGTCAAGTGGTCAGGCCACTTGGGCCAAATCATAGGTTCGACGTCCGGCGTGGTGCGCCGGTGCAAACCCTCGGACCAGGCCGGCCCGCGCGGCCCGGGTCTCAGCGCCCGCTTGAAGCTGGGCGGCCGCTTCTCGACGAAGGCCACCGCGGCGCCCTTGTGGTCCTCGGTCTCGAAAGTGCGGATCATGTGCAGCGCCTCGGCATCCAACACGTCCGACAGCGAGCCGCGCAACCCGGTGTTGAGGTTGCGCTTCATGTAGCCGACGGCCACGGTGGGCAGCGCCGCCAGTTCGGCCGCCCAGGCGCGTGCGGCGTCGGCCAGCTGCGCGGCCGGCACCGCGCGGTTGACCAGGCCGATGCGCTGCGCCTCGGCGCCGCTGATCACCTGGCCGGTGAAGTACATCTCGCGCGCCTTGGCGGCGCCCACCAGGTGGTTCAGGAAGTAGCTGCCGCCGAAGTCGCCGGACAGACCGATCTTCGAGAACGCCGTGGTGAACTTGGCGTCGTCCGCAGCGATGCGCAGGTCGCAGGCCAGCGCCACCGACAGCCCAGCGCCGGCCGCCGCGCCCGGAATCACGGCCAGCGTCGGCTTGGGCATCTCGTGCAGCCAGCGCGCGACCTCCATGCGCGCACGCAGGTCGGTGACCTTGGTGTCGAAGGAGACGACGGCCGGTGCGCCGCCGACGTTCTTGGCAAAGCCCTTGACGTCGCCACCGGCGCTGAACGCATTGCCGGCGCCGGTGATCACCACCAGGCGCACGGTCGGGTCCACCGCCAGCCGCGGCAGCGCCTCGGACAATGCGTCCATCATCGCGCGCGAAAAGGCGTTGCGCGCCTCCGGCCGGTTCATGGTCAGCGTGGCGATGCCACCTTCGATGGTCTCGATCAGGTCCTGGGTCATGTTGTCTCCTCGATTGAACGGGTTGCCGCAGCGGCGGCACGGACAGTTGCATTCTCGGCCCGATGGCCGGCCGAAGGAGTCACCTGCGTGCAACGCAAGGCACGGCACAGGTCTTCACCCGAGCTGTACCAGCCCCACTCACGCTCCGGCCTTGAGCTTTTCTTCGGCGTACAGCGAGAGCTCGATCATGCGTTCGAGCAACTGCTCGGCCGGCGCGCCGGCAAAGTTCCTCAGCACCAGCTCCTTGACATACAGCCGCACCAGGTAGCGCAGCTGCAAGGCGCGCGTGCGGGTGGCGAAGACGAAGTCGCGGTGTCCGTTGTTGACGACGATGACATTGCGCTCGACGTCGAAGCGCGATCGCCACAGCGACCCGGCCGCACGCTCGAAGGTGTAGCCGGGCAGGCCGCGCGTGTTGACCACGGTGCTACTCAACGCGGCGTCCAGGCTGTCGGTGACGGTGACGAGGGCCTCGGCGCTGCATTCGACCTCGCGTTGCGCGACGCGCACGCGCAGTCGCACCAGGGCGGGGGTTGCGCTCGCCGTGTACTCGACTTCCTGGTCGGCCACGGCGCCGATCGATCCTTCGCCTTCGACGATGGCCCAGGCAAAGGACAAGTCTTCGCTGACGCGCCGGCCTGCCCGGTCGCGCGGCAGCGCCTTGAAGCGCCGCCGCTCGTTCACCGGCACGCTGCTCGCCGCGGGCGAGACGACCACGCTGAACAGTGGGCCGGCGTAGTCGAAGAACTGCCGCTGTGCTTCATAGGCCGGTGGCGGCTCGGCCACACCAAGATCGGCAAACTCGTCCTGCGCTGATGCGCCGGCGGTGGCATCAGCCGGTCCTTTGTCGCGGCCCGGCTCGCCCGGCCGCTCGCTGCGTGCGCGCGCCTGGACGTCGAACCAGTCGTACTCCTCCGGCGGCAAGCGCCAGCAGCGCCTCCCGAAACGCGCGCTGGATGGCGCGCAGCGAATGCTGACTGGCTTGCTCTTCTTCGGCGCGCGCCTGCGCCTCGATGACCACGATGACACGGGCCTCGACCGGCTTCAGCGCCTCCAGCAGCGCCGCGTAGCGCTCGTCGTGGATCACGCCGCTGCGCGTGCCCGGGGTCAGGTTCAGGAAGGGCGCGTCGACCAAGCCCTGCAGGTAGCGCGAGGACCAAGGTGCACCGTCGAGACCGGGCAGCGTGGACAGGTCTTCGATGACACGCGTGCCGGCGCGCGTCAGCGCCACGCGGCAACTGTCTGCCGGCTCGGCCAGGTACAACTCGGCGTAGGCATCGCCGAAGGGCGTGCGCACGGCGGGCAACTGGTGCAGCAGCCTGCCCTCATAGGCCCGCGGTTCGACTTCGTACTGCTTGCGCGCGAGCTTGTCGATCACACTGACGCGGACCTCGGCAGAGCGCAGCCGGTCGCGCAGCTCGGAGGCCAGGAACCACTGGATCTTTTCCCCGCTCAAGCTGCGGATGCCTTCGAGCAGCGGGCCGATCTTCAGCTCGGTGCCGGCCTCGCCGAAGAGCACGCGGCGCTGCGTGACCGTGTAGCGCGAGTCGCCCTTGCTCATCGTCATCTGGTAGGCGCGCTGGTCGGCGCCGGCCGAGGTCATCGACAAGGTGTCGCCGACGGTCCAGAAGCTGAGCAACCCGATGCCGAACTCGCCCTGCAGGCCGCCGCCCTGGCCCTCGGCCTTCAGCCGGCGCTTGATCGAGTCGCAGATGTGCGTGGCGACGTACTTGAAATTGGGCAGCCCTTGCTCGTCGCGGGGCACGCCGTCGCCATCGTCCTTGATCGACAGGTAGTGCGCGCCGCCTTCGCGGCCGCGCGTGATGACGATGGTTTTCGCGTGGGCGTCGATGCTGTTTTCGACGAACTCGGCAATCGCCTTCAGCGGGTTGCTCTGCGACAGCGCAATGATGCGGATCGCGTTCCAGTCGTCGCCAATCTTGAGCTTGCCGCCTTCGGACGCCGGGCCCTTGCGGGCGCGTGCAGACGAGCTCATCGAGCGCCGAGCACCCGCACTATCGCCCGCTCCAGTTCGGCGCGCGCTTTTCGATGAACGACGCGCGCCCTTCCTTGGCATCTTCGGTCAGCGCCAGCGTCATGATCTGGGTTTCCAGGAAGCTGATCGACTGCTCAAAGCTCATGTCGAAGGCGGCGCGCATCATCGCCTTGCCGCGGCGCAGGGCCGTTGGCGACTTGCCGGTGAGGCGCTGCACCAGCCAGTCGGTCTTGGCGTCCAGTTCGCCGACCGGTGCGACGTGGTTGACCAGGCCGATCTCGGCCGCGCGCCGGGCATCGATCGGCTCGCCGGTCAGGCACAGCTCGGCAATGTGGCGCGGCGTGCACAGGTGCTGCAGCACCGCCAGCACCTGCGCCGGGAACAGGCCGATCTTCACCTCGGGCAGGCCGAAGCTGGCATGCTCGGCTGCCACCGCCAGGTCGCACATCGCCATGAAGCCCATGCCGCCGGCCAGGCAATGGCCGTTGACACGCGCCACCAGCGGCAGCGTCGTGGTCCAGGCATAACGCAGCAGGTCGGCGAACTCGGCGTGCGGCAGCGACGGGTCGAACTGGAACGAACCCGAGCCCTTGGCCAGATCGGCACCGGCACAGAAGGCCTTGTCGCCCGCGCCGGTGAGCACCACCGCGCGCACCTCGGGGTCGGCATGGGCCTGCTCCAGCCCGGCGCGGATGCCTTGGCAGCACCGCACCATTCATCGCGTTGCGCTGCGCCGGCCGGTCGATGGTCAGCCACACCGCGTGGCCGCGCTTTTCGATCTTTAGCTCGTCTGACATGGTCTACTTTCCTTTGAACTGCGCGGGCCGCTTCTGCAGGAAGGCAGTGACGCCTTCCCTGTGGTCTTCAGTCGCCATGGCCTGGCCCTGCAGCAGCGCTTCCACCTCGAGCTGTTCGCCCAGCCCGTTGCCTGAACTGACCGCCAGTCCCTGCTTGATCAGGTCGTAGGCGCGCGTGGGCATCTGCGCCAAACGCTGGGCGATGGCCAGGGCTTCGGCCATCAGCTTGTCGTCGGCAAAGACCTTCCATACCAGGCCGTACTGCAGCGCGTCGGCAGCCGGAATCTTCTCGGCCAGCATCACCATCGCGCGGGCGCGCACGTCGCCCACCATGCGCGGCAGGAACCAGGTGCTGCCGCAATCGGGCACCAGGCCGATGCGCGTGAAGGCCTGCAGGAAGGACGCCGACTCGCCCGCCAGCACGATGTCGCAGGCCAGCGCGATGCTCATGCCGGCACCGGCGGCCGAGCCGTTGACGGCACCGACGATCGGCTTGGGAAACTGCCGCATCGCCAGGATGATCGGGTGGTAGCGCTCGCGCAGGCTCTGCGCCACATCGCGCGGGCCCTCCTGAATGGCACCGGCGGCCAGGTCGGCACCGGCGCAGAAACCGCGGCCGGCACCGGTGAGCAGCACGGCGCGCACTCCCGTGTCGGCCTTGGCCCGCGCCAGGCCCTGGCGCAGCGCAGTGAGCAGGTCGTCGTTGAGGGCGTTGAGCACTTGCGGGCGGTTCATCGTCAGCGTGGCCACGCCGGATTCGGCGGCATACAGGACGGCGGGTTCGGACATGGAAAGTCTCCGGTGAATTCAGGCCGGATCGGCTTCGATACGGACCAGCATCCGCCCCGGGGCCACCTGCGTGCCGGCGCTGGCGCCCACCTCGACCACGGTGCCGTCGATCGGAGCTTCGATGCGATGTTCCATCTTCATGGCCTCGATGGCCAGCACGAATTCGCCCTTGCGCACGCGCTGCCCCAACGCGACCGCCAGCTTCACCAGCGCCCCGTGCATGAGGCTGCTGATCAAGCCGTGGCCGGCCGCGTCGTCCAACTCGGGCGGCGCCTGGCTGCGGTCGGCGAAGGCTTCGCAGGAACCGCCGACATCGAGCCAGCCGTCGCTAACCTGCAACCAACACAGCGCTGCATCGTGCGCGCCATCGACGATCAACTGCACCTGGTGGCCGTCGTCGCTCTGGATCTCGACCGCGAAGCGCGTCTCGCCCACGCTCACCTGGACCGGCTCGCCGCGGCGGTAGGCCAGGCGCAGATCAAATAGCTGGTCGCCCACCGCCAGCCGCAGCGGGGTGTCGCGCTGGCCGCTGGAGCTCCACAGCGCCAGCGGGCCGAAGACGCGGCTGCGCCGGTGCAGCAGCACCGCGCCGGCCACTGCCGCCCAGCGGGCGTCGGGCACACGCGGCTGCCAGGCGGGACTGGCCTCGCCGAGCCAACGTGTGGCCAGCTTCGGCAGCGCGAAGGCCGGTGCCGACAGCGCCTGCATCAGGTAATCGCGGTTGGTACGCAGGCCCAGCACCGCGCTGCCGGCCAATGCGCGCAGCAGCCGGCCGCGCGCCTGCTCGCGGTCGGCACCGTAGGCGATGACCTTGGCGATCATCGAGTCGTAGTACGGCGGAATCTCCGGCTGCGCCACCAGCCCGTGGTCGATGCGGATGCCTTCGCCGGCCGGCACGTTCCAGTGCAGCACGCGGCCGGCCTGCGGCGCGAAGCCGTTGAAGGCGTCCTCGGCGCACAGCCGCGCCTCGATGGCATGCCCCTGCCAGCGGATCTGCTCCTGCTTCAACGGCAGCGGCTCGCCGCGTGCGATGCGCAATTGCCACTCCACCAGGTCCAGCCCGGTGATGGCTTCGGTGACCGGGTGCTCCACCTGCAGCCGTGTGTTCATCTCCAGGAAGTGGAAATGCCCATCGGGCGTGAGCAGGTATTCCACCGTGCCTGCGCCGACATAGCCGACCTCGCGCACCAGCTTCACGGCCGCAGCGCCCAGGCGCTCGCGCAGCTCGGCCGACACGCCGGGAGCGGGCGCTTCTTCCAGGATCTTCTGGTTGCGGCGCTGCGTGGAGCAGTCGCGCTCGCCCAGGTGGATGGCGCCGCCGTGGGTGTCGCCGAAGACCTGCACCTCGACGTGGCGCGCTTCCTCGACCAAGCGCTCGAGCAGCAGGTCGCCGTTGCCGAAGGAGGCCAGGGCTTCAGCCCGCGCCGCCGCCAGCAGCTCGCGCAGTTCGGGGTGGTCGACGTCGTCGCAGCGGCGCATGCCGCGGCCACCGCCGCCGGCGCTGGCCTTGATCATCAGCGGCGCGCCGACGCGACGGGCCTCGGCCATCAGCGTCTCGATGTCCTGCGCCGCACCCGAATAGCCCGGCAGGCAGGGCACGCCGATGCGTTGCGCCAGCTGCTTGGCCGCGGCCTTGTTGCCCAAGGCATCGATGGCCTCGGGCGTGGGTCCGACGAAGACGATGCCGGCCTCGCGGCAGGCCCGCGCGAAGTCGGCGTTCTCCGACAGGAAGCCGTAGCCCGGATGCACCGCACCGGCGCCGGAGCGCTTGCAGGCATCGATGACCAGAGCGATGTTCAGGTAGCTGTCCCGCGCCGGCCCGGGGCCCAGGCGCAGCGCGGTGTCGGCCAGTTGCACATGGCGCGCGTCGCGGTCGGCATCGGAATACACCGCCACCGTGCGCAAGCCCATGGCGCGTGCGGTGCGGATGACGCGGCAGGCGATCTCCGCACGATTGGCAATCAGTACGGTGTCAAACATGGCAGCTCGCGCGGAGATCGCCTGTGCGCGCTGCGCGCGCCACGCGATTTGGCTTCGCCGAAACAGCCGCTGCGCAGCTGTTTTCGCCGAGATTCGCGATCAACAAGGTATCGAACATCGGCGTCATCGATCAGCCGTGCCGGGGCATGATGCCCATCGTCTTGGCGATGATGCCCATCATCACTTCGTCGGCACCGCCGCCGATCGAGCCCAGGCGGCTGTCGCGCCAGGCGCGGTTGACGCGCGTTTCCTCGATATAGCCCATGCCGCCCCAGAACTGCACGCACCAGTCGGCCACCTCGCGGGCCAGGCGTGCGCACTTCAGCTTGCACATCGAGGCCAGCTGTGTCACGTCGTTGCCGGCCACGTACAGCGCCACCGACTTGTGGAACAGCGCGCCCATGGCCTCGACCTCGGTCTGCAGCTCGGCCAGCTTGAAGTAGATGTACTGGTTCTCCAGCAATGGCTTGCCGAAGGCCTGGCGCTCGCGCAGGTAGGCAATGGTCTCCTGGATGATCTCGCTGTTCTTGCGCCAGCCGGCCGCGGCCCACAGGCGTTCTTCCTGGAACTGCTGCATCTGGTAGGTGAAGCCCATGCCCTCCTCGCCGATGCGCCAGCGCTGCGGCACGCGCACGTTGTCGAAGTGCAGCTGCGCCGTGTCGGACGAGTTCATGCCCGCCTTCTTCAGCTTGCGCGCGACCTCGACGCCCTTGGTCTTCATCGGCACGCAGATCAGCGTCTTGTTGCGGTGCGCCGAGCCGCCTTCGGATGTGTTGGCCAGCACGCAGCACCAGTCGGCCTGCGTGCCGTTGGTGGTCCACATCTTGCCGCCATTGATGACGTAGTCGTCGCCGTCCTTGCGCGCATGGGTCTTGATGGAGGCCACGTCGGAGCCGGCGCCGACTTCCGACACGCCCAGGCAGGCCACGTAGTCGCCGCTGATCGACGGCGCCAGGAACTCCTTGCGCACCTCGTCGGAGCCGAAGCGCGCCAGCGCCGGCGTGGCCATGTCGGTCTGCACGCCGATGGCCATGGGCACGCCACCGCACTGGATGGCACACAGACCCTCGGCAAAGGCCGCGGCATAGCTGTAATCCAGGCCCTGGCCGCCGTATTCGACCGGCTTGTTCACGCCCAGGAAGCCGAGCTTGCCCATCTTGCGGAACAGCTCCTTGGCCGGGAATATCTCGGCTTTCTCCCATTCGGCGATGTGCGGGTTGATCTCGGCCTCGCAGAACTTCTTCAGCGAGTCTTGCAGCGCAATATGGTCTTCGGTGTAAAGCAGGTGTTGCATGGTGGTTCCCTGTCAGGGTCTGGAGACGCCGAACTGCATCGGCCTGAGTTGGCGTGCATCGGCCTGGCGGCAGATGTCGAAGGCAAAGCCGAGCACGCGGCGCGTGTCGCGCGGGTCGATGACGCCGTCGTCGAGGTTGCGGCCGCTGGTGTAGAAGGCGTCGGACTGGCTGTCGAAGTTGTGGATGATCTTTTTCTCCAGCGAGCGCAACTGCTGCTCGTCCACCGGTACGCCCTTTCGCTTGGCGCCCCCCTCGGCGACGATGCGCATGGTGAGTGCAGCCTGCTCGCCGCCCATCACCGCGGTGCGCGCGTTGGGCCAGCTGAACACGAAGCGCGGGCCGTAGGCACGGCCGCACATGCCGTAGTTGCCGGCGCCGAAGCTGGCGCCGCACATCAGCGTGATGCTGGGCACTGTCGCGTTGGCCACCGCCTGGATCATCTTCGAGCCGTGCTTGATCATGCCGGCCTGCTCGCTGGCCTTGCCGACGATGTAGCCGGTGGTGTTCTGCAGGTACAGCAGCGGAATGCCGGCCTGGCAGCAGCCGTGGATGAAGTGCGTGGCCTTGTTCGCGCCGGCCGGGTCGATGGGGCCGTTGTTGGTGATGATGCCGATCGGCTGGCCGTACAAGGCGGCATGGCCGCAGGGCGTGCCGGGGCCGTAGTCAGCGCCGAACTCGGTGTACTGCGAACGGTCGACGATACGCGCCATGACCTCGCGCATGTCGATCGGCGTGCGGAAGTCCAGCGGCATCACTCCGGCCAACTCGTCGGCGTCGTACAGCGGCTCGAGCGCCGGGTCGGCGTCGATCAGGCTCGGCGGTCCCGATGCGCCCCACTGCAGCCGCTGCATCAATTCGCGCGCCAGGCGCAGCGCATCGGCGTCGTCTTCGGCCAGGTACTCGCCCAGGCCCGACACGCTGGTGTGCATCTCGGCACCGCCCAGTTCCTCGTCGTTGGCGATCTCGCCGGTGGCGGCCTTCAGCAGCGGCGGGCCGGCCAGGAAGGCCTTGGCGCGACCGCGCACCATGATCACGTAGTCCGACAGCCCGGGCATGTAGGCACCGCCAGCGGTGGACGAGCCGTGCACCAGGCCGATCACCGGAATGCCTGCCGCCGACAGACGCGCCAGGTTATAGAACAGCCGCCCGCCATTGACGAAGCCTTCGACGCGGTATTGCAGCAGGTTGGCGCCGGCCGATTCGATCAGCTGCACGAAGGGCAGCTTGTTCTCCATCGCAATGGCCTGCGCGCGCAGGATCTTGTCGCCGCCCATACGCTGGATCGCACCGGCGTCGATGCCGGCGTCGTTGACCGTGATCACGCAGCGTGTGCCGCTGATGGTGCCGATTCCGCTGATGACGCCACCACCGGGTACGCTCTTGTCCGGGTCGTCGTGGTCCACGCGCCAGCCGGCCATCGACGACAGCTCGAGCCACGGCGCGCCCGGGTCGAGCAACCGCGCCAGGCGTTCGCGCGGCAGCAACTGGCCGCGGCGGTCAAACAACGGCTTGGCCCGCGCCGAGGCCGCCACGGTGCGCCCTTCCAGCTCGCGCAGGCGCTCGACCAGTTGGAGCATCGCGACGCGCTGAGCGCGAAAGCTGTCGCTGGAGCTGTGGATACGGGTGTCGATGCGGGTCACGGTGCCGTTATTGAATGTGATTGCAAATCTTCACCGCAAAGGCATCCGACGTCAAGCCGTCATCCAATCGAATGCCATGCATTCCATGGTAAACACCAATGCCAGCGCGGCACGCCCTTGACGCGTGCAGCGGCGGGTTCAATAATGAACCTCACTCAATAATCGCATCGTTTCGAGCCGCCATCCATGACCGCACTCCCCAGGCGCCGCAAGGCCGTGCGCCGCGCCGAGATCCTGGCCGCGGCGCGTGAGGTGTTCCTTGCCCAGCCCTACGAGCAGGCCTCGATCCAGCAGATCGCCGAACGTGCCGGCTGCGTGGTCGGCACGATCTACGGCTACTTCGAGCACAAGCGCGACCTGTACGACGCGGTGCTGACCGCCTTCTACGACGACTTGATCGCCGACATCGAGCCGCGCTTCGCGGTCATCGAAGGCACGGCCGACCGGCTTCGCTTCCTGGTGGCAC
Organism: uncultured beta proteobacterium; assembly: GCA_963824005.1. Classification (GTDB taxonomy): domain Bacteria; phylum Pseudomonadota; class Gammaproteobacteria; order Burkholderiales; family Burkholderiaceae_C; genus Rubrivivax. The sequence goes on along the minus strand of CAWGOK010000006.1, from coordinate 265,348 downwards.
GGCACCTGCAGATCACGGTGGACGATGTCTCCTGGCTGAGGCTGCTGTCGCGCGAGGCGCGCGGCGAGGAGGGCTACTTCGGCTCCAAGCTGCATGCGCTGAACCGACGCTACGCGCAGTTCCTGACGCGCACGCTGGCCGACGGCGTGGCCCGTGGCGAGCTGCGCGCCGATCTCGACCTGCCTCTGGCGCGCGACCTGATATTCGGCGGCATGGAGCACCGGGCACGCAACACCGTGGGCCGCGGCAAGCCGGCCGACCCGGCGCGCAGCGCACGAGAGATCGTGCGCATGCTGCTCGACGGCTTCGGCGCACCGGGTGGCGCACGCGACGCTGCCGATCCGGCCTGGCAGGGCTTGGAAACCCGCATCGCGCGGCTCGAAGGGCAGATCCGCCCGCCCCTGCGCGGGCAAGCGAAGGCGCGCACCGCCGAAAAGGAGATATCACGATGAACGACAAGACCGTGCGTATCGGCAGCGCCTCGGGCTTCTGGGGCGACACCGCCTCGGCCGCGCCGGCGCTGGTGGCCGGCGGCGACATCGGCTATCTGGTGTTCGACTACCTGGCCGAGGTGACGATGTCGATCCTGGCGGCGCAGAAGGCCAAGGACCCGAACGCCGGCTACGCGACGGATTTCGTGCACATCACGATGAAGGCGCTGCTGCCGCAGCTCAAGGCCAAGGGCATCCGCGTCGTCGCCAATGCCGGCGGCGTCAACCCGCTGGCCTGCCGCGACGCGCTGGCCAAGGTGGCGGCCGAACTGGGCGTGCCGATCAAGATCGGCGTGGTGCTGGGCGACGACCTGAGCGCGCGCGCCGGCGAGTTGCGCGAGCGCGGCATTTCCGAGATGTTCAGCGCAGCGCCCTTCCCGCAGAAGCTGGCCAGCATCAACGCCTACCTGGGCGCGCTGCCGATCGCTCGGGCGCTGGACGCCGGCGCCGACGTGGTGATCACCGGGCGCTGCGTCGATTCGGCGGTGACGCTGGGCGTGCTGGTGCACGAGTTCGGCTGGACAGCTGATCAGTACGACCAGCTGGCGCAGGGCACGCTGGCCGGCCACCTGGTGGAATGCGGCGCGCAATGCAACGGCGGCCTGTTCACCGACTGGGAGAGCGTGCCCGACTGGGACATCATCGGCTTTCCCATCGTCGAGGCCCAAGGCGACGGCAGATTCGTCATCACCAAGATCGAAGGCAGCGGCGGGCTGGTGACACCGGCCACCGTCGCCGAGCAGATGCTCTACGAGATCGGCGACCCGCGCGCCTACCACGTGCCCGACGTCGCCTGCGACTTCACCGACGTGCGTTTCGAGCAGGTGGGCGCCAACCGCGTGCGCGTCGCCGGCGCCAAGGGCCGTCCGCCGACCGATACCTACAAGGTCAGCGCCACCTTCATGGACGGCTTCCGCAACATGGCCTTCCTGACCATCGCCGGCGAGCAGGCTGCTGCCAAGGCGCGGCGCACCGGTGAGTCGCTGTTCAAGCGCATGGCGCGCATGCTGGGCGAGCAAGGGCTGCCGCAGTTCAGTGAAACGCGCATCGAAATCGTCGGCGCCGAAGACATGTACGGCGCGCACGCACGCCCCACCTCGCGTGAGGTCGTGCTGAAGATGGCCGCCAAGTCGCCGTCGAAGGCCAGCATGGAGCTGTTCGCGCGCGAGTTCGCCGCCGCCGGCACCTCGATGTCACCCGGCACCACCGGGCTGGTGGGCGGGCGGCCGACGGCATCGCCGGTGATCCGCTTGTTCTCGTTCCTCGTGCCCAAGCGCGAGGTCGCGGTGCAGGTACAGGTGGGCGACAGCAGCGCAGCAGTGGACCTGCCGGTGGGGGGCGGCTTCGACGGCGCCGCGATCGGCGCAGCGCGGCGCTACGCGGTGACACCGGCCATCGAAGGTTTCAGCAGCGTGCCGCTGATGCGCCTGGCGCACGGCCGCTCCGGCGACAAGGGCGACAAGGCCAACATCGGCATCATCGCGCGCCGGCCCGAATACCTGCCGCTGCTGAACCAGTGGCTCACGCCAGAGCGCGTGGCCGAGCACTTCAAGCACAACGCGCCGAGCCGGGTGGAGCGCTTCGACCTGCCGGGCTCGAACGCGATGAACTTCCTGCTGCACGACGTGCTGGGCGGCGGCGGCATGGCCTCGCTGCGCACCGACAACCTGGCCAAGTGTTATGCGCAGGTGCTGCTGAGCATGGACGTGCCGGTGCCCGACGACATTTCGCTATAGAGAGGAGCCAAGCCATGGCCATCGACGTCGCCAAGCTGAAGGCCTGGCCCTTCCAGCCGATCGAGCAGCGCTACAGCGAGCGCGACACGATCCTGTATGCGCTGGGCGTCGGTATTGGCCACGACCCGTTGGACCGCGACGCGCTGCGCTTCGTCTACGAAGACGGTCTGCAAGCGTTGCCGACCATGGCCGTGGTGCTGGGCTACCCCGGCTTCTGGGCCAAGGACCCGGCCACCGGCATCGACTGGGTCAAGGTGCTGCACGGCGAACAGAGCCTGGAGCTGCACGCACCGCTGCCAGCGGCCGGTACCGTGGTGGGCCACTCGCGCGTGACCGCCATCGTCGACAAGGGGGCAGGAAAAGGCGCGCTGATGGTCAGCGAGCGCGACATCGTCGATGCCGCCAGCGGCCAACTGTTGGCGGTGTCGCGCAGCGTGTCGTTCATGCGCGGCGACGGCGGCTTTGCCGCGGCCGGCCAGCCGTCGGATGCCGCGCCGCCGCCGCGCGCGGCCACGCCCGACACGCCGCCCGATGCGGTGTGCGAGCTGAAGACGCGGCCGGAATGCGCGCTGATCTACCGCCTGTCCGGCGACTACAACCCGGTGCATGCCGACCCCGCGGTGGCCAAGTCCGCGGGCTTCGAGCGACCGATCCTGCATGGGCTGTGCAGCTTTGGCGTCACTGGCCACGCGCTGTTGAAGACGCTGTGCGGCTGGAACCCGACGCGCCTGAAGGAGATCGGCGCGCGTTTTTCCTCGCCCGTCTACCCCGGCGAGACGCTGCGCGTGGAGATGTGGCAACGCGGCGAGGCGGTGCAGTTCCGCACCCGCGCGGTGGAGCGCGACGTGGTGGTGCTGAGCCACGGCAGTGCGCGCATCAGCGGTTGAAGACCACCACGTCAAATCTCACCCCGGTCGCGGACCGCTGACCGGGACACCCCCGACATCAAGCCGCGATCGCTGCCTGCGGCTGATTCGCGGCGCTGCGTGTGGCGTCGTGGGCCTGCTCCGCTGCAACGACCAGCGCTTCGGCCTTCTTGGCGTCGCCCATGGCCAGGCCTTCGGCGCGCACGAAGCGCACGTCGGTGATGCCGAAGAAACCGAAGACGGTCTGCAGATAACTCTCCTGGTGCTCCATGGCACGGCCCGCATCGCTGCTGGAATACACGCCGCCACGGGTGGAGGCCACGATCACCGTCTTGCCGCCGGCCAGGCCCTTGGGGCCCGCCGCGGTGTAGGTGAAGGTGCGCCCTGCCTGGGCGACGCGGTCGATCCAGGCCTTGAGCTGGCTGGGAATGCTGAAGTTGTACAGCGGCGCACCCAGCACGACCACGTCTGCCGCCAGGAACTGGCTGACCAGCGCCTCGGAGACGGCATTCTCGCGGCGCTGCCCGTCGGACAGCTCGCCTGTGGCGGGCAGGCGGAAGCCCAGCGATTCGGCCGACAGGTGGCTCGGCGACTCCACTGCCAGGTCCAGATAGTCGACCACCGTGCCGGTGTGAGTGGCCACCCACTTGTCTACGATGTCCTGAGTCAGCTGGCGCGACACGGAGCTGCCGCCGAGGATGCTGGAGTCGATGTGCAGGAGTTTCATGTGTGCTTTCGAAGTAATTGATGAATGCACTGATGTTGCTCCCGACATCAATGTTTGATAAGTAGCCTTCCTCAGGTTAGATTGTCCTGGCTGTGGAACGATGGAGGGGCGCCATGCAGGACATGAACGACATGCTCTACTTTGCCGAGGTGGCCGAAAAGGGCGGCTTCGCGGCGGCGGGGCGGCAACTGGGCATCCCGAAGTCGAAGCTGTCGCGGCGGGTGGCGGAGCTGGAATCCCGCCTCGGCGTGCGCCTGCTGCACCGCACCACGCGCAAGCTGTCGTTGACCGAGGTGGGCGAGGTCTACCTGCGCCACTGCCTGGCGATGCGCGACGCCGCCCAGGCAGCAGCCGAAGCCATGGAGCAGGTGCGGACCGAGCCGCGCGGCACTGTGCGCGTGGCCTGCCCGGTGACGCTGGCCCAGACCACGGTGGGGCCGATCATGGCGATGTTCCTGTGCCGCTATCCGCAGGTGCGGGTGGACATGCGCGTCAGCAACCGGGCCGTGGACCTGGTGGAAGAAGGCTTTGATGTCGCGCTGCGCGTGCGCGCGACGCTGGAAGACAGCGGCAGCCTGGTGGTGAAGAACCTGGGCGAATCCAGGACCCACCTGGTCGCCAGTCCGGCACAGCTGCGCCGACAAGCGCAGCCCAGGGTGCGCCCGCAGGACCTGGCCGGGCTGGACTCGGTGGCCATGTCCAGCACCGACGGCAAGGCCACGTGGCCGCTGCAAGGCCCGGCGGGCACCACCTTCACGCTGGTGCACACGCCGAGGTACGTCGCCGACGATCTGCTGACCTTGAAGTTCGCGGTCCTGCAAGGCGCCGGATTCGGCCTGCTGCCCGAATACATGTGCCACGAGGAACTGGTCGATGGCCGACTCGTCACGCTGTTGCCGGGCTGGGCGCCGCAACCCGGCGTGTTTCATGCTGTCTACCCCACCCGCCGCGGCATGGTGCCCGCCGTGCGTCGGTTCCTCGATTTCCTGGGCGAGTACACCCGCGGCGATGGCTACCCGGTGGCTTCCGACCCTGCGGCGTTGATCTAGGGTGGCAATGGGCGCTCCGACCCGACCGCTGACTAGCGTGCAAGTCTCGCGCGCACCGGGCGCCACTCAAACGACGATCACGACATTGCTGTACATCGCCAGCACCGCGTCGGCCGTCACCAGCTTGAGCGGCTCTGCCAATGCCTGCGCAATCAGCATCCGGTCGAAGGGATCGCTGTGGTGAAGTTCGAGCATCGCGACCGCGGCCGCATGGGCCGCAGTGACGGGCAGTTCCAGGAACCCGCTCGGCGCGATCGCGGCCGCCAGCTCGGCGGGGTCGGCATCGATCTTGCCGAGGCGCGCCTTGATGGCGACCTCCCAGATCGAGGCCGCCGACACGTAGATCTCTTCAGCGGACTCGAGCAGACGCCGGGTCGGGGCCTTCAACTGCGGCGACCCCGCCACCGCCCACAGAAAGATATGCGTATCCAGCAGCAGCCGCATCAGCGGCCTTCGAAGGTAGCCGCCACATCGTCAGGCAGAGGGGCGTCGAAGTTGCGCGGGATGGTCAGTTTGCCCTTGAGCAGGCCAAAGGTGATGCGACGCCGGGGCGCGTCCAGCCGGGTGATGCGCACCAGGGGTTTGCCGTTGCGGCTGACGACCACGTCCTCGCCGGACACGGCCTTGTCGACCAACTGGGACAGTCGTGTCTTGGCCTCATAGATATTCACGGTTTCCACGCCTGCCTCGTTTGTCAGTGTTTTGCTTGACCAAGTCTAGTCTAGCTTGACGACCCGGGCAAGCAAAACCTTCATGCGGCAGGCCGACTTGGCGCTTTTCGGGTGCACCGCACTCCTAGAATCCGCCCCGCGCCACGCACGCCTTCAGATCCACTCGATTGCTGCATCTCGACAACGCCGACAACCGCCGCATCGGCATCGGGCTGGTCACGCTGACGACGCTGTGTTTTGCGACGCTGGACGCCTGCGCCAAGTGGCTGGTGCAGGACCTGCCGGTGCTGCAGGTGGTGTGGCTGCGCTTCCTGTTCCATGTGCTGCTGGCCTCGGCGTTGCTGGCGCCGCGCTACGGCCTGGAGCTGGTGCGCGTGCGCGACTGGAAGCTGCAGGCGCTGCGCGCGGCGATGCTGGGTTCGATGACGGCGCTGAACTTCTGGGCGCTGCAATACCTGCAGCTGGCCGAGACCGGTGCGATCCAGTTTTCGGTGCCGCTGCTGATCGCGCTGCTCAGTGCCTGGTGGCTGGGCGAACGGCTCGGCGCACAGCGCTGGCTGGCCATCATTGCCGGCTTCGTGGGCGTGCTGCTGGTCATCCGCCCGGGCAGCCAGGCCTTCCACCCGGCCATCCTGCTGTCGGTGATGAACGCCACCCTGTATGCAGTCTTCAACATGCTGACGCGGCGCATGGTGGCCACCGAGTCGGCCGCGTCGATGCAGTTGATGTCGGCGCTGGGCGCCACGCTGCTGCTGGCGCCCTGGGCGCTGGCCGGCTGGCAGTGGCCCGACGGATGGTTCACCTGGGGGGTCATCGCCATCTGCGGCCTGTGCGGCGGGCTCGGGCACTTCATGGTGGCGCAGGCGCACCGCTATGCCTCGGCCGCCACGTTGGGGCCTTTTCTGTACCAGCAGATCATCTACATGACGTTGCTGGGCTGGCTCGTCTTCGGCCAGGTACCTGGCTGGCTGGTGGTCGGCGGCGCGGTGGTCGTGGTGCTCAGCGGGCTGTATCTGTTGTGGCTGGAGGTGAAGCGCCGTTGACCGGCACCCAACGCCCCTCGCTCAACGTTGCGCCAACTCGGCGCGCATGGCGTCGATGACCTTGCGGTAGTCCTTCTGGCCGAAGATGGCGCTGCCGGCGACGAAGGTGTCGGCGCCCGCGTCGGCCACGCGGCGGATGTTGTCCACCTTGATGCCGCCGTCCACCTCGAGCCGGATGTCGCGGCCGCTGGCATCGATGAGCTTGCGCACCCTCTCGGTCTTGCGCAGCGCGCTGTCGATGAAGCTCTGCCCGCCGAAACCGGGGTTCACGCTCATCAGCAGCACCAGGTCGACCTTGTCGATCACCCACTCGAGCACGTCGATCGGTGCCGCCGGGTTGAACACCACACCGGCCTGGCAGCCGGCCGCGCGAATCAATTGCAGCGTGCGGTCGACATGAAGGCTGGCGTCGGGGTGGAAGCTGATCAGGTCGGCGCCGGCATCGGCAAAGGCTTGGGCCAACGCGTCGACCGGCTGCACCATCAGGTGCACGTCGATCGGCACCTTGCTTGCGTCGGCGCGCACGGCATGCTTGCGCAGTGCCTGGCACACCATCGGCCCGAAAGTCAGGTTCGGCACATAGTGGTTGTCCATCACGTCGAAGTGGATCCAGTCGGCACCGGCGTCGACGACGGCACGCAGTTCCTCGCCGAGGCGCGCAAAGTCGGCCGACAGCAGGCTGGGGGCGATGCGATAGGTGGGCATGGTGCTGTTCGGCAGTGGTGCAACGATTCTAGGAGCGCTGCCTACAATGCCTCGCATGAAAGGCCCGAGTTTCACCTGCAGCGTCAAGGCGCAGTACCTGCCCGAGCAGTCGCAATTGCCCGACGGGCCTTTTGCCTTTTCCTACACCGTCACCATCCAGAACAACGGTGGCGTCGCCGCGCAGCTGGTGGCACGGCACTGGATCGTCACCGACGCCACCGGCCATGTGGAAGAGGTGCGCGGCCTGGCCGTGGTGGGGCACCAGCCGCTGCTCAAGCCCGGCGAATCTTTCGAATACACCAGCTGGACACGCCTGGCCACGCCACATGGCACGATGCGAGGCACCTTCTTCTGCATGACCGAGGACGCGCATGCCTTCGATGCGCCGGTGCCGCAGTTCATGCTGGCGCGGGCCAGCGCATTGCATTGATGCGGCAGCGCCGCAGCCGCAGCTCCTGGGACCTGACCGCGCTGCTGAACGCCGCAGGTGGACAGCCTGGCCTTGCCGAGCGCCACCTTTGGTTGGCACGCCTGATCGAGTGGCTGCGTCACGCGCCGCTGGCTGCGGACGCTGGCAGCGGCGCCACCGCGCCACCGGTACTGCGACTGCGCCACCTGCTGAACGTGCTGGAAAAGAACCCCGAGCACCGCAAGCAGGTGGAGGCGCTGTTCGCCGCGTTCTGGCGCGACATCCGCACCGCGGGCCTGTTCTCCGATTTCGGCTTCGGCCCGCGCATGGCGCTGGGCAGCGAGATCTGGGACCGGCTGCGCCTGCGCGTGCTGCCCACCACACCCGACACGCGCGAACTGGCCGAGCTGTTCCCGCTGCTGTTCAGGCCCGAGGACGTGCATTGGCTGGCCGCCATCGACCACGCGACGCTGCAGCGCCTGGAGCAGTCGTCGTGGCGTGGTGTCGGCGACGGGCCTGACCCGTGGCGCCGCGAGATGATGGATGCGGTGACCTACCTGGTCAGCGCGGTGCGTGCCGCCGGCTTCTCGGGGCCGCTGCGCAAGCGCATGAGCGAGGAGGCGCTGGTCGACGAGCCGTTCCGGCAGCTGGCCGGCACCACCGAAAGGCTGCGCGAGGCGCTGCTCGCCGGCGGCACGCATGCCACCACGCTGCTGCAGGAGGCCAGCTACCTGCGCGCGCTGCTCGACCAATGCCGCAAGGCGGTCGCCAGCATCGCCGACCACCTGGAGGAGTTCGGCATCTCGGTGGACATCGTCTACGAGGTGGAGCAGTTGCGCGCGCGCGTGCAGCGCATCGAGCAACTGCTCGACTGCGCACTCTCGCCCACGCCGGCGCAGGAGCTGCTGCGCCTGACGCAATCGCTGGTGCACATGCTGCAGCAGCGCCGCGGCGTGCGCGCACTGCTTTCGCGCCACTATGCCCAGCTGTCGCGCAAGGTGGCCGAGCGCAGCGCCGAGACCGGCGAGCACTACATCGCGCGCAGCCGCGCCGAGTATCGCGACATGCTCGAGCGCGCGGCCGGCGGCGGCGCGGTACTGGCCGGCACCACGCTGCTGAAGTTCGGCGTCATGACGATCGGGCTCACCGCCTTCTGGAGCGGCTTCTGGGCCGGCGTCAACTACGCCGCGAGCTTCGTGCTGATCATGCTGCTGCACTGGACCGTGGCCACCAAGCAGCCGGCGATGACGGCGCCGGCCATGGCGCAGCGCCTGGGCGACCTGACGAGCGACGAGTCGGTGGAGTCCTTCGTCGACGACGTGGTGCACCTGATTCGCTCGCAGGCCGCCGGCATCTTCGGCAACCTGGCGCTGTGCGCGCCGCTGGTGCTGGCCGCGCAGGGCCTGGCCTGGTGGCTGCGCGGCGAGCCGCTGGTGGGCACTGAATCGGCCGAGTACGTGCTGCATTCGCTGACGCTGCTCGGCCCCACGGCGCTGTATGCCGCCTTCACCGGTGTGCTGCTCTTCGCCAGCTCGCTGATCGCCGGCTGGACGGAGAACTGGTTCGTCTTCCACCGGTTGGACAGCGCCATCGCCTGGAACCCGAGCATCGTCGCACGGCTGGGCGCCACGCGCGCACGGCGCTGGTCGAACTGGTGGCGCTACAACATCAGCGGCGTCGCCGCGAACGTCTCGCTGGGCATGCTGCTCGGCGTGGTGCCGGTGGTGATGGCCTTCCTCGGCCTGCCGCTGGAAGTGCGCCACGTCACCCTGTCCACCGGGCAACTGGCCGCGGGCGCCGGTGCACTCGGCTGGCAGGTGCTGCATTCGGCAGCGTTCTGGTGGTGCGTGGCCGGCATTGCGGTCACCGGGCTGCTGAACATCGGCGTGAGCTTCTGGCTGGCCTTCAAGCTGGCGGCGCGGGCGCGCGGCGTGCGGCCTGCCGACCGGCAGCGTATCGCCGCGGCCTTGTCGAATCGACTGCGCCACCGCCTGCCCAGCTTCCTGTGGCCCAGCGCGAGGGAATGATTCAGGGTTCGCGGTCGTCGCGCTCGCCCTTGCGGCGGCCGGCAAACATCACCCACCAGACGATGAAGATCAGCAAGCCCAGCGCGGCCAAGGCCTCCAGCAACAGCAGCAGCATCGGGATCCCTCGGCTATTGTTCGGCGGCCCGGCGATCGTGGCCGCGGCGATTCTAGGAGTCATCGCCGGTTGCGCTACGGCACCGCCGCCGGCGCCAACGCCCACGCCGCCGGCGGCCGCGCCGACGCTGCCAATGCCGGCCGGCAGCCGCTGGGTGGCGGTGGGCTTCGAGCAGTTGCCCGGCTGGTCGGCGGACCGCATGGCCGAAGCCTGGCCGGCGCTGCTGAAGGGCTGCGAGCGCCCGGCCTCCACCTGGGCTGCGCTGTGCGCCGAGGCCAGGCGTGCGGCACCGACCGACGATGCGGCCACGCGCCAGTGGCTGATGCAGCGGCTGCAGCCCTACCGTGTCGAGTCCACCGACGGCAACACCGAAGGCCTGCTCACCGGCTACTTCGAGCCTCTGGTCGAGGCCAGCCGCACGCGCCGCGGCACCTACCAGGTGCCGCTGCATGCGCCGCCCGCCGACCTGGCCGCGCGCAAGCCCTACTGGACACGCCAGCAGCTGGACACGCTGCCGGCGGCGCAGGCCGCGCTGCGCGGCCGCGAGATCGCCTACGTGGCCGACCCGCTGGATGCGCTGGTGCTGCAGATCCAGGGCTCGGGCCGGCTGCGGCTGGTGGGCAGTGATGGTCGCGCACAGACGGTGCGGCTGGCCTACGCCGGCCACAACGACCAGCCCTATGCGTCGGTGGGCCGCTGGCTCATCAGCCAGGGTGAGTTGAAGCCCGACGGCGCCAACTGGCCGGCCATCAAGGACTGGGCGCGCCGCAATCCGAAGCGTGTGCAGGAGCTGCTGTGGAGCAACCCGCGCTACGTCTTCTTCAGCGAGGAACCGCTGCCCGACCCGACGCTCGGACCGCGTGGTGCACAGGGCGTGCCGCTGACACCAGGCCGCTCGATCGCGGTCGACCCGAAGAGCGTGCCCTACGGCACCCCCGTGTGGTTGGACAGCACCGAGCCGTTGTCGAGGACGGCGCTGCAGCGTCTGGTGCTGGCGCAGGACACCGGCAGCGCCATCAGCGGCGCGGTGCGTGCCGACTACTTCTGGGGCTGGGCCGACGGCGCCGAGGCGCAGGCCGGTCGCATGAAGCAGCCATTGCGGCTGTGGGTGCTGTGGCCGAAGGTGGCCGCACCCGCACGTTGAACTACGGCAGGCTGACGCGCACCTGAAGGCTGCGCTGGCGCGACGAGGTCGAAGCGCCGAAGCCGTCGCCGGACACCGTGGATTGCCGGCCCTGCAGGCGCGCCACCTCGACCCATTCGCCCAGCGGCACCTGCACCGTGGTGAACACGCTGGCCTGCGGCGGCGGCGGCTGGCCCGAGTTGGGCGTCGCCCGGCCGGCGCTCTGCGCGGCGATCTCGATCAGCACCGGTGCATTGCCACCGGGCCAGCGCGGCTGCACCTCCATGCCGTTGACCAGCTCCACCCACTGGCTGCGCACCGCGGCGCCCGGGCCCCAGGGCGTCCACCAGACCTCGGTGTCGTCGACCAACATGCCCTGGGCCAGGCGCAGGCTGGCACGCCCGCCGTTGAGCACCAGCACGCGTTGCGTCGCATCCGCGGCCTGGCGCGAGCTGCCGGAGCGCACCGCCACCGAACCGCCGGCATCGATCCGGCCGCCGCGGCTGCCGATCGTGACCGACCCCTGGGCATCGCGCTGCGTTTCGGCCTGGTCCTCGCTGACGCGCATCTCCACGCTCAGGTTGCGCTGCGGCGGCGCCGCCTGCACGAGCCCGACGCCCAGCAGCGCGGCCAGCCAAAAGACGAGGCGTGTCATGCGCCGATGCTGGCACAGCCGGCGCGGTCGCGTGGCGGCACTATTGCGCCGACAATCGATTCTTCTCGCCGCGCACCCGACCCGCCATGCCCCATCTGGACCCCCTGCCCTGGGAAGCCAACCCGCAGTTCCGCGAGCGCTTCCAGCACTACCAGGACACGCGCGGCTTCGTGCCCAACAGCATCCTGACGATGCAGCGCCGCCCGGCCATCGCACAGGCCTTCATGGACCTGAACCGCGCGGTGCTGTACGAGGGCACGGTCAGCGAGGAGCTGAAGATGCTGGTCAGCCTGATCACCAGTCAGGCCAGCGGCTGCCGCTATTGCCAGGCGCACATGACGAATCTGGCCTCGATCTACCAGGCCTCGGACCAGAAGATCCGCGCGGTGTGGGAGTTCGAGACCAGCCCGCTGTTCGCGCCGGCCGAGCGCGCCGCACTGCGCCTGGCCTTCCACGCCGCGCTGGTGCCCAACGAGGCCAGCGCCGAACACTTCGACGAGCTGAAGAAGCATTTCGACGAAGGCCAGATCGTCGAGATCGTGGCCACGATCGCGCTCTTCGGCTACTTGAACCGCTGGAACGACACGATGGCCACGACCCTCGAAACGCGTGCGGTCGAGGTGGCCACGCGTGCCATCGGCGGTGTCGGCTGGACGGCGGGCAAGCACGGCGGCTGAGCGGCCGGCGCGCCCTCAGCGCAGATGCCCCAGCGGCAACGCCGCGCCCGCCTTCACCTCCCCCAGCGAGAAGCTGGTGTGAAGGTCCTTGACGTTGGGCAGCTTGAACAGCTTGTCCATCGACCAGCGCGAGTAGGCGTCGAGGTCGGTGCACATCACCTGCAGCTCGAAGGTGCCGGCCCCGCTGATGTAGTGGCAGGCCACCACCTCGGGCAGCGCGCGGATCGCGTCCTCCAGCGCGCGCGTGGCCGCGGCGTTGTTGCGCTCGGCGTCGACGCGCACGAAGGCCAGCACGCCCAGGCCGATCTTGCGCCGGTCGATCTCGGCCCGGTAGCCGGTGATGAAGCCCTGCTGCTCCAGCCACTTGACGCGCCGCCAGGTGGGCGCTGCCGACAATCCGATGCGCGACGCCAGCTCGGCATTGGACAAGCGCGCGTCGCGCTGCAGTTCGGCCAGGATGGCGATGTCGTAGCGGTCCAGCCCGGCGCCATGGGCTTCGCCTGCAGGCTCGGCAGTCGTCACCGGGGTTTTCCCCGATCTTGGCTTCGACGGCGCCTTTCTTTCTCGGATAGGCATGTTCACGCAATGAGCTTGCCGTGAGTATGCCGTTGCGGGCAAACAAAGAAAAGACTTCCCAAGGCCGAACTTTTACACTCTCGCATCCCGTTCGCCCGTGCCGCTGCAGCCCTTGGCCATGCGATGCAAGATAGGCACGCGAACCGCCGCCTGATGGATTCAACTGGAGTGACCGACGCATGAACGCCCCGCTGCCCGAATCGATCCGCAAGGCCCTTGAAACGGTGTCGCTCGACGACAAGTACAGCCTCGCTTCAGGTCGCGCCTTCATGAGCGGCGTGCAAGCGCTGGTGCGCCTGCCGATGCTGCAACGCCAGCGCGATGTACGTGCCGGCCTGAACACCGGTGGGTTCATCAGCGGCTATCGCGGCTCGCCCCTGGGCGGCTACGACCAGGCGCTGTGGGCCGCGAAGAAACACCTGGCCGAGCAGCACATCGTGTTCCAGCCGGGCGTGAACGAAGAACTCGGCGCCACCGCGGTGTGGGGCACACAGATGCTCGACCTGTACCCGCAAAGCAGGAAGTACGACGGCGTGTTCGGCATCTGGTACGGCAAGGGGCCCGGCGTGGACCGCTGCTCCGACGTCTTCAAGCACGCCAACATGGCCGGCACCAGCAAGCACGGCGGCGTGATCGCCATCGCCGGCGACGACCACGTGGCCAAGAGCAGCACCGCCGCACACCAGAGCGACCACATCTTCAAGGCCTGCGGACTGCCGGTGTTCTTCCCTTCGGGCGTGCAGGACATCCTGGACATGGGCCTGCACGCCTTTGCGATGAGCCGCTTCTCCGGCGTGTGGAGCGGCATGAAGACGATCCAGGAGGTGGTGGAATCGTCGGCCTCGGTCAGCGTCGATCCGGACCGCGTGAAGATCATCCTGCCCGAGGATTTCGTCATGCCGCCCGGCGGGCTGCACATGCGCTGGCCCGACGGTGCGCTGGATCAAGAGGCGCGGCTGTTCGACTACAAGTGGTATGCGGCGCTGGCCTACGTGCGCGCCAACAAGCTCAACCATAACGTCATCGAAGGCCCGAACGACCGCTTCGGCATCATCGCCAGCGGCAAGGCCTACAACGACACACGCCAGGCGCTGGCCGACCTGGGCCTGGACGACGCCACCTGCCGCGCGCTCGGCATCCGGCTGCACAAGGTCAACGTGGTGTGGCCGCTGGAAGCGACCATCACGCGTGACTTTGCGCAGGGCCTGCAGGAGATCCTGGTGGTCGAGGAGAAGCGCCAGGTCATCGAATACCAGTTGAAGGAAGAGCTCTACAACTGGCGCGCCGACGTGCGACCCAACGTGCTGGGCAAGTTCGAGGAGCCGCAGGGCGACGCCAGCGGCGGCGAGTGGAGCATGCCCAACCCGAGCGAGAACTGGCTGCTGCGCGCCAAGGCCGACCTGACGCCGGCGATCATCGCCAAGGCCATCGCCAAGCGGCTGAAGAAGCTGGGCGTCGGCGCCGACATCGTCGCGCGCATGGAGTCGCGCCTGGCCATCATCGCGGCGCGTGAACGCCAGCTCGCCGAGATGAAGACCGACACCGGCGAACGCGCGCCGTGGTTCTGCAGTGGCTGCCCCCACAACACGAGCACGCGTGTGCCCGAAGGCTCGCGCGCGGTGGCCGGCATCGGTTGCCATTTCATGGCGGTGTGGATGGACCGCAGCACCAGCACCTTCACGCAGATGGGCGGCGAGGGGGTGCCCTGGGTCGGGCAGGCCCCGTTCACGAACGAGAAGCACATCTTCGCCAACCTCGGCGACGGCACCTACTTCCACAGCGGCCTGCTGGCCATTCGCCAGAGCATCGCCGCGGGCGTGAACATCACCTACAAGGTGCTCTACAACGACGCGGTGGCCATGACCGGCGGCCAGCCGGTGGGCGAACGGCCCGAAGGGCATTCGGTGCTGCAGATCCAGAAGAGCCTGGTCAGCGAAGGCGTGAAGAAGCTGGTCATCGTCACCGACCAGCCGGAAAAGTACCAAGGCTTCGCGCTGGAGTCTGGGGTCGAGGTGTTCCACCGCGACGAGCTCGACCGCATCCAGCGCGAGCTGCGCGAGCTGCCGGGCACCACCGCGATCATCTACGACCAGACCTGCGCGACCGAGAAACGCCGCCGCCGCAAGCGCGGCAAGCTGGCCACGCCGGACAAGCGCGTGGTCATCAACGAGGCAGTGTGCGAAGGTTGTGGCGACTGCTCGGTGCAGAGCAACTGCCTGTCGGTGGAGCCGGTGGAAACCGAGTTCGGCCGCAAGCGGCGCATCAACCAGAGCACCTGCAACCTCGACTATTCCTGCGTCAAGGGCTTCTGCCCAAGCTTCGTCACGGTCGAAGGCGGGCAGCTGAAGAAGCCGAAGAAGGAACAGCGCGGCGACCTGTCCTCGTTGCCGCCGCTGCCCGAGCCCACGCTGCCGCTGGCGGAGAAGGCCTGGGGCATCGTCGTCGCCGGTGTCGGCGGCACCGGCGTCATCACCATCGGCCAGCTGCTGGGCATGGCCGCGCACATGGAAGGCAAGGGCGTGGTCACGCAGGACGCCGGCGGCCTGGCGCAGAAAGGCGGCGCTACCTGGAGCCACGTGCAGATCGCCAACCGGGCCGACGCGATCCACACCACCAAGGTGGACACCGCACAGGCCGACCTGGTGATCGCCTGCGACTCGATCGTCGGCGCCACCAAGTACACGCTGGCGGTGATGCAGAAGGGCCGCACCTACGTGGCGCTCAACACCCACGGCACGCCCACCGCGGCCTTCGTGAAGAACGCCGACTGGCAGTTCCCCGGCGGCCACTGCGAGACCGCCGTGCGTGCCAGCGTCGGCGACGGCCTGGTCGGCGCCTTCGATGCCGAGAGCGTGGCGCTGCAGATGCTGGGCGACTCGATCTACACCAATCCACTGATGCTGGGTTATGCCTGGCAGCAGGGCCGCATTCCGCTGAGCCATGCGTCGCTGATGCGCTCGATCGAACTCAACGCGGTGCAGGTGGACAACAACAAGGCGGCCTTCGAATGGGGCCGGCGCTGCGCCCACGACCTGGCGGCAGTGCAGTCGCTGTTCAAGGCGGCTCAGGTGATCGAGTTCGTGAAGAAGCCCTCGCTCGACGAGATGGTGGCCAAGCGCGTGGAGTTCCTCACCGGCTACCAGGACAGCGCCTACGCAGCGCAATACAAGGCCTTCGTCGACAAGGTGCGCACGGCCGAGTCGGGCCTGGGCCAAGGCAAGGCCTTGAGCGAGGCGGTGGCGCGCTACCTGTTCAAGCTGATGGCCTACAAGGACGAGTACGAGGTCGCGCGACTGCACACCGACCCGGCCTTCGCGGCGAAGATCGCCACCATGTTCGAAGGCGACTACAAGCTGGTGCACCACCTGGCGCCACCGCTCACCGCGAAAAAGAACGCCAAGGGCGAGTTGATCAAGACGCCATTCGGCCCGTGGGTGCGCAGCGCCTTCGGCTGGCTGGCGCGGCTGAAGGGACTGCGCGGCGGCGCATTCGACGTCTTCGGCCGCACCGAGGAACGCAAGACCGAACGCGCGCTGATCGGTGAGTACCGCAGCTGCATCGACGAACTGCTGCAGGCGCTGAACGCCAGCAACCTGCCGCTGGCCGCCGAGATCGCGCGCATCCCCGAAGAGATCCGTGGTTACGGTCACGTGAAGGAGCGCCACCTGCAGGCCGCGCGCGCCAAGTGGGATGGCCTGATGGCGCAGTGGCGCACGGGCGCGCAACGCAAGGCCGCCTGACGCGGTGGGCAAATGGCCGGCGCTGCGCGCCGCGCGCGCGCACGATGTCGCGGCGCGCGCGCCGTTCCGGGTCAACGGCGCGACAGTGGGCTCGGTGGCCCGCGCGCATCTGCCGGCGCTGGGCGCATGGCCCACGCTGCTGCGCGTCGGCGCCGACGGTGTGGCGATGCATGGCAGCGCGGCCACGCTGCAGGCGGCACTGGACCGGATCAACCCCGCGCTGCGCGAGCAGGGCCTGATCCTCGGCTGGCGCGACGAAGTCTTTCCGCTTCTCGACCCGGCCAGCCTGCAGCGCCTGGCGCTGATGGAGCGCGCCTCGGCCCGTTTCTGGGGCACGCTGACGCTCGGCGCACACGCCAACGGCTTCGTCGCCGATGCCGATGGCCGGCCCACGCACCTGTGGATCGCGCAGCGTTCCTTCGACAAGGCCACCGACCCGGGCAAGTTCGACAACCTCATCGGCGGCGGCGTGCCCGAGGGGCAGACGCCGTTGCAGGCGCTGGTGCGCGAGGGCTGGGAAGAAGCCGGCCTGACGCCCGACGCACTACGCGCCGTCGATGCCGGCAGCGTGCTGCGCGTGCTGCGCGACATCCCCGAAGGCCTGCAGCATGAATGGCTGCATGCTTACGACCTGCAACTCCCCGCTGGACTGACGCCAAACAACCAGGACGGCGAAGTCGCCGGCTTCGAACGCCTGCCGCTGGCCGAGGCCTTGCATCTGGCCGCGGGCGACGCGATGACGGTGGATGCCGCACTGGTCACGCTGGACTTTGCGCTGCGCCGCGCCTTGCTGCCGCCGGCGCAGTGGTCGCGGCTGAACGACGCCATGCAGGCGCTGCGTGTGCAGCTTGCCGTTCAATCCTTCTGAAGGCCGGCGACAAGCTCGTTGAACCCGGTCGGCCGGATGGCCCGGCACACTTCAGGCTTGTCGATTCCCCATGCCCGCGAATGCACCAGGCGATGCGGACGAATCTCTCCCCAAACCAACCCACCCGAGGACGAATGTCATGAAATCCCAGTTTGCCGTTGCCGCCCTGGCCCTGGCCATCGGCGCCCAGGCGCAAGGCGCCACCTTCGCCATCGACCCGACGCACACCTTCGTCACCTACGAGGTGGGCCACTTCGGCACCTCCACCAACCGCGGCCGATTCGACAAGAAGGAAGGCACGGTGCAGTTCGACAGGGCTGCCAAGACCGGCAAGGTCGAAGTGGTCTTCGATCTCAAGTCGGTCAGCACGGGCGTCGAGATGCTGAACAAGCATCTGCAGAGCGCGGACTTCTTCGACTCCGCCAGGTTTCCCGAAGCCAAGTTCGTTGGCGACAAATTCGTCTTCAAAGGCGACAAGGTCAGCGAAGTCGTGGGCAGCTTGACACTGCGCGGCAAGGCGATGCCGGTGACGCTGAAGGCCAGCAACTTCAACTGCTACACCAGCCCGATGCTCAAGCGCGAGGTCTGCGGCGGCGACTTCGAGACCACCATCAAGCGCAGCCAGTGGGATGTGAACTACGGGCTGGAGTACGGCATGCCCGACGATGTGCGCCTGCTGATCCAGGTCGAGGCCGTCAAGCAGTAGAGCCGTTGCTGCCGGGGCACAGCGCGCCTGCGCAGTGTCATCATGCCGGCATGAGACTGCTGTCGAGCTGCCTGCTGGCACTGGCCGTAACGGCCGCGGCGCGCGCCGAGCCCGTGATCTACGTGCTCGATCCGGAGCACAGCTTCGTGCACTTCGAGGTGCTGCACTTCGGCACCTCGACGCTGCGCGGCCGCTTCGGGCCGATCGATGGCCAGGTCGAGATGGACCGCGCCGCCGGGCGCGGCTCGGTGGCACTGCGCATCGCTACCGCCAGTGTCGACACCGGCATGCCCCTGTTCGACGCGCGGCTGCGACAGCCTGACCTGCTGGCCACCGAGGCTCACCCGATGGCCGATTTCGTGTCGTCCCAATTCCGCTTCGAGGGGTCCGAGCTGAAGCGCGTGAATGGCGAGCTCACGCTGCGCGACAGCCGCCAGGGCCTGGAACTGCGCGCGCTGCGCTTCGGTTGCCACACCCACCCGACGCTGCAGCGCGAGGTCTGCGGCGGCGATTTCGAAGGCGAACTCAAGCGCGGGGATTTCGGCGCCAGCTTCGGCATGCCCTTCGTCGCCAACCGGGTGCGGCTGCTGGTGCAGGTGGAAGGCATCCGCCAGTAGCGGGCCGGTCAGGCGGCGCGATTCAGGCGTCGGGCTTCTTCAGCGACTGCCACAGGTCCACCAGCATCATCACCACGCCGACCAGCATCACCCCGGCGAGCGACGCCTCCTTCAGCTTGAACACCAACGGGACGAGGTAGCCGAAGACGAGCACGAGGGCGACGGCGGCGGAGAAGTACTTGACGATCATGCTCGGGCCTTCGAGGTGGGCGTGTGTCAGGCGGATTGCAGCCGATCGGCGAGCCAGCGCGCGCTGCGCAACAGGCGCGCGTCGTCGCCACGACGGCCGACCAACTGCAGGCCCAGCGGCAGGTTGTCGGACGAATGCAGCAACGGCAGATTCAGTGCCGGCATGCCGCACAGCGACCACAGCGTGCAGAACACCGGATCGCCGGTGTGCGCCAGCGGCGGCGCGCTGCCCGGTGCAGCCGGCGTGAGGATCGCGTCGTAGCGCTGGAACAGTTCATCGAAACCGTCGATCAACTGCGGGATGCGGGCCAGCGCCTGCTGGTAGTCCAGCGCCGTGAGCTCGCGGCCGCGCTGCAGCTGCTGCTGCAGCGATGGCGACAGCTTGTCGCGGCCGCGGGTCCATTCGGCGTCGAGGTTGAAGGCCATCTCGGCCTCCATGATCGTGCGATGCCAGTCCCAGGCCGCGCGCACCGACTCACCGAGATCGAACTCCTCGCACTGCGTGCCGAGCACCTCGGCGACCTCGGCCAGCGCTTCGTGCGTGTTGGCGTCGGCCTGCGACCACATCGGTGTCTTCACCAGCGCGAAGCGCGGGGCCAGCGGTGGCTCTTCGGCCAGCAGGCGCAGGAAGGGCGGACAGGCCTGCACGCGCGTGTCCGGATCGCGCTCGTCGTGACCGCACAGCGCTTCGGCCAGCAACGCGACGTCGTCCAGACCACGCGCGAACCAGCCGACGCAGTCGAGCGTGCGCGAGGTCTTCAGGATGCCGTGCCGCGACACCAGTCCCTGTGAGGGCTTGTAGCCGTAGACGCCGCAGAAGGCCGCCGGGCGGATGACCGAGCCGTTGGTCTGCGTGCCCAGCGCCAGCGGCACCATGCCGGCGGCCACCGCCGCCGCCGAGCCGGAGGACGAGCCGCCGGGCGTTCGCGACGGGTCGTGCGGGTTGCGCGTCTTGCCGGCCGCGTAGGTGGCCAGCTCGGTGGTGACGGTCTTGCCCAGGATCACCGCGCCAGCGGAGCGCAGCCGTGCCACCACCGCGGCGTCGTACCCGGGCAGGCGTCCGGCATGCAGCACGGTGCCGTCCTCGGTGGGCAGGTCCACGGTGTCGATGATGTCCTTCAGGCCGACCGGCACGCCGTGCAGCGGGCCGATGGCGCGACCCTCACGCCGGTCGGCATCGCGGGCGCGGGCCTGCGCCAGCGCGTGGGCCTCGTCCAGATGCTGCCAGGCCTGCACCTCGTCTTCGGTCTGGCGGATGCGCTCCAGGCAGGCCTGCACCAGCTGCTCAGAGCCGAACAGGCCGTCGCGGATGCCCTGCGCCGCGTCGGTGGCCGAAAGCCCTTCGAGACGGGTCAGGTCCATCGCTCAGCGACCGTACAGGGCATTCGGCAACCACAGCGCGATGCCCGGGAAGATGTAGATCAGCAACATCGTCACCAGCACCACGTAGACGAAAGGCATGCAGCCGCTGAAGATCTGCGTCAGCAGCAGCGACGGCGGACTCACGCCCTTCAGGTAGTAGGCCGACATGGCCATCGGCGGCGACAGGAAGGCGGTCTGCAGGTTCAGCGCGACGAGCACGCCGAACAGGATCGGGTCGATGCCGAAGTGCTCGAGCATCGGCAGGAAGATGGGCACGAAGATGATGATGATCTCGGTCCACTCCAGCGGCCAGCCGAGCACGAAGATGATGGCCTGCGACAGCAGCAGGAAGGTTACCGAATTCAGGTTCATGCCGAGCACGAACTCCTTGATCAGCACGTTGCCGCCCAGGTAGGCGAAGATCGACGCGAAGGTGGCCGAGCCGACGAACAGCCAGCACACCATGGCCGAGGTGCGTGCCGTCAGGAACACCGATTCGCGCAGCCCCTGCCAGGTGAAGGAGCGGTAGGCGATCGCCAGCACGGCCGCGCCGAAGGCGCCCACCGCCGCCGCCTCGGTGGGCGTGGCGATGCCGAACATGATGGCGCCCAGCACCGACAGGATCAGCAGCGTCAGCGGCACGAAGGACTTGAACAACATCACCATCACTTCGCCAATGGGCACGTCGCCCTCTTCCTTGGGCAGCGGCGGCGCGCGCTCCGGCTTCAGAATCGCCACGACGATGACGTAGACGATGTACATGCCCGCCAGGAAGAATCCGGGCACCATGGCCGCCGCGTAGAGCTTGACCACCGACAGCCCGGCCATCGCGCCGTAGACGATGAGCATGATCGACGGCGGGATCAGGATGCCCAGGCAGCCACCAGCGCAGATCACGCCCGAGGCCAGGCGCGAGTCGTAGCCAGCCTTGATCATCTGCGGCATCGCCAGCACGCCCATCAGCGTGACCACCGCGCCGACGATGCCGGTGGCGGTGGCGAACAGCGCGCAGGTGGCCAGCGTAGCCACGGCCAATGCGCCGGGCACGTGCTTCAGCGCGATCTGCAGGCTCTTGAACAGGTCGCCGAGGATATTGGCGCGCTCGACCAGGTAGCCCATCAGCAGGAACAGCGGGATCGACACCAGCGCGTCGTTGTTCAACACCGTGAAGGTGTTCTGCGTGAGCAGGTAAAAGACGCGGTTGTCGAAGAAGGCCTGGTCCGGCTGGAAGTAGGCGTAGTAGCCGAAGCCCACGCCCAGCGCCATCAGCGTGAAGGCCACCGGGAAGCCGATCATGATCGTGAAGACCAGGATGCCCAGCATCACCATGGCCACCATCGGGTCGCTCATGCCTGTCCCCCTTGCTGGGCCTTGGCCGCATGTTCACGCAGGATCTGCTGTTCCAGTTCCTCGACGTCGTGCAGCCGTGCCGGCCAGCTGCCTTCGCGCAGGCACACCAGGCAGCGCAGCACCTCGGCAAGACCCTGCAGCGCGATCAGCGCACCGCCCACCGGAATCATCATCTTCAGCGGCCAGATCGGCACGCCGGCCGGGCTGTTGACGCTGACCTCGCGGATGCGCATCGATTCCAGCCCGTAGCCGCCGCCGGCGATGACCAGCGCCAGAATGCCGGGAAAGAAGAACAGCACATACAGCACCAGCTCCACCATGGCCTGCCGGCGCTCGGGCCACAGGCGATAGAACATGTCGGCACGTACATGCCCGCCGCGCGACAGCGTGTAGGCGCCGGCCATGTAGAACACCGCGCCGTACATCAGGTAGCTCAGGTCGAAGGCCCAGCTGGTGGGGTCGTTCAGCGCGTAGCGCACGAAGACTTCGAAGCAGGTGCCCAGCGTCAGGATGACGATGCACCAGGCGAAGGCGTGGCCGATGGTCTTGCTGAATTGATCGATGCCGCGGATCAGGCCAAGCACCATGCTCGTTCACCTCGAAAAGACAAAGGGGGCGGAACCGATGCCGCCCCCACCTCGAACGACACCGATGCTCAGGCCGGCAGCTTGGTCTTGAACACGTGCTCGTAGCCCGGCGGCGTAGTCCGCTTCGTTGACGAACATGTAGTAGGCCACGCGCTTGGCCCAGGCGCGCTGCGACTCGACCACCTTGGCGAAGAACGGGTCTTCGTCGGACATCTTCTTGGTCAGCACGTCCCAGGCCTTGAGCTGCTCGGCCATCACCGACTTCGGCGTGCGCAGCACGTTGACCTTGTGCTTGCCCATCAGTTCCTGCAGGTCGCGCGAATAGTTGTCCATCGCGGTCCACCAGTTCGAAGAGCTGGTGGCCTCGACCGCATAGCGCAGGATCGCCTGCAGGTCCTTCGGGATGGTGTCCCACTTCTTCTTGTTGAAGGCGATCTCGAAGAACTCCATCGCCTGGTGATAGCTGCCCATCATGTAGTTCTTGATCACGTCCTGCGCGCCGAAGCGCATGTCGGAGGTGGGGTTGTTGAACTCGAAGGCATCGATCACGCCCTTGTCCAGTGCCGGGATGATTTCGCCGCCGGGCAGCTGCGTGACCTTGGCGCCCATTTCCTGGAACAGGTCGGCCGCCAGGCCGACGGTGCGGTACTTCAGGCCCTTCAGTTCACTCGCATTGGTGATCGGCTTCTTGAACCAGCCCAACGGCTGCGTCGGCATCGGCATCGCGAAGAAACCGACGACGTCGAGGTTGATCTTCTTCAGCAGCTCGTTGTACAGCTCGAGGCCGCCGCCGCGGTAGATCCAGGCCAGCGTCTGTTGCGCGTCGCAGCCATTGATCGGGCCCGAGCCGAACAGCGAGGCCACCTTGCTCTTGCCGTACCAGTACACCGGCACGCCATGGCTGGCGTCGAGCACGCCCTTGCTGGTGGCGTCCATCACCTCGAAGGGCTTGACCACCGCGCCGGCCAGCAGGTAGTCGATGCGCAGCCGCCCACCGGCCATCTCGTTGACCTTCTTCACGTAGTCCTCGGCCATCTCGTTGAAGATGTCCTTGGCGCCCCAGGCACCCTGCATCTTGAGAACGATCGTCGATTGCGCCTTGGCGACCATCGGTGCGCTCATCGCGGCGGCGCCGGCCAGGCCGGACGCTGCAGCGCCCAGAAACTTGCGGCGTGCCGGGCGCTCCTGCACGGGTGCTGTGTCGGTCTTGGCCGTTGTATCCATCGTCTGTCTCCTAGGTGGTGAATCGAACTCGGCGGCCGGCAGCGCTGCAGACAGGCCCAACGAACCCTTCCCTGCGCTGCGGCGGCGCCTTGTCATCCAACGGTAACGCCAGCGCTGTGTCGGCGCCACGCGGGTTAGCCCCGAGAGCGCGGCCGGATTTGGCCTACAGTGCGCGCATGATGGGCATGCTCCCCCTGGGCCCCGGCCTGCACGTGCTCGAACGTGGCTGGCTGTCCTCGAACAACGTGCTGCTGGACAGCGACGACGGCGCCACGCTGATCGACTCCGGCCATTGTGTGCATGCCGAACAGACCGTGGCGCTGCTGCACCAGCAACTCGGCACGCAGCCGCTGCGCGAACTCATCAACACCCACCTGCACTCCGACCATTGCGGCGGCAACGCCGCGATCCAGCGCGAATGGCAGGTCCCGATACGCGTGCCCAGCAGCAGCTGGAATGCGGTGCAGGCATGGGACGAAGTCGCCCTCAGCCACGCGCCCACGCGCCAGCGCTGCGAACGCTTCAGTGCTCAGGGCACGGTGCAGCCTGGACAGTTGTTGCAGATCGGCGATCGCGCCTGGCAGGTGCTGGCTGCGCCGGGCCACGACCCGGAATCGGTGATGCTCTTCGACGAACGACACGGCGTGCTGATTTCAGCCGATGCCTTGTGGGAGAACGGCTTCGGCGTGGTCTTCCCCGAACTCGAAGGCGACGACGCCTTCGACGAGGTGGCACAGGTGCTCGACCTGATCGAGACCCTGCCGGTGCGCTGCGTCATCCCCGGCCACGGCGCACCCTTCAGCGACGTGACTGCGGCACTGCAGCGTGCCCGATCGCGTCTGGCGGGTTTTCGCGCCGACCCGGCCCGGCATCTGCGCCATGGGGCCAAAGTGCTGCTCAAGTACCACATGATGGAAGAGCAGCATCAGGGCCTGCAGGCACTGCGCGAGTGGATGGCCGACACGCCGTTCCTGGACCTGATCTGGTGCGGTCTGGGCCGACCCACCGACCGTCGGACCGACTGGTGTGAGCAGTTGTTGCAGGAGTTGCTGGCCAGTGGCGTGCTCGTGCAACGCGACGGCATCGTGTACGACCGCTAGCCACTGCTGCGGCGGCAATCCTTCACGCCGACGCGCGCGGCTGCGGCAGGCCTGTCATGCACCGGTCATCGGCAGCGCCGAAGATGGCACATGCGCGGCAGCTTCGTTGCCGCAGTCCCGCAGCACCACCGATGCACCGCCATGAACGCCCTCGCCGCCAACCCGCAAACACCCGACGACACGCGCCTTTGGTCACCCTCGCTGATCGAGGCCATGGCCGCGGGCATGCCCAAGCAGGATCCGGTGGCGCAACTGCTGGCCGAGGAGCACCAAGAGCGTGCCCTGCTGCGCCTGGTGCTCAGCGCCACCGCCGCGATCCTGATCCTGGCTGTCGGCGCGGGCGTGCTGATCTGAGCTAGGGCCTTTCAGTCGGCATCGCGCGCAGGCTGTCGCGCAGCCTTGCAGCGTGTCGCATGCGGCTTGGGCCGCTACCGGGGCGACGGGTACATTGGCGGCGCTTCAACGCCTGCGCCCGACCCCGATGCCAACCGACAATTCCATCGCCAGCCGCTGGGCGGAGCGCGGCCAACGCCTGGCGGCGGCGCTGGTGCGCGCCTTGCGCACCTATGCCAACTGGCTGGTGAGCATCAGCTGGAAGCGCTTTGCGCTGCTGTCGGTGCTGCTGATCGTGGCCAGCGCCATCCTCGAGTCGCTGCCGCCCTTCAGCTGGCGCATCGGCGAAGCGCTGCCTGCGCGCGAGCTGACGAAGGACAAGCCTGCGCCATCCGCCGAGGGCAAGGACCGCGTGCAGATCTCGATCGACGAGCATGGCGTGCGCATCGAGCCGCACAACCGCAGCGCGGCCTCGGCGCCATCGTCAGCAGCGTCTTCGGCTTCGTCGGCGAGCGCTGCGCCGGTGGCCGGGGTGGAAATCCGCCTGCCACCGAACCTGAGCCCGCAGGTGCGCGAAGCCGTGCGCGACGCCGTGCAGGAGGCCCGTGAGGCCGTGCAGGCCGCCATCGACGAGCATGCGCAGGACCGCGCGTCCGATGGCGAACTGCCGAAGATCGCCGTCGAGCACACGCGAGGCGCGCGCTGGGGCGACTTCCTCACCGACCTGGCCCTTCTATGGGTGGTGGCCTCGATCATCGTCAAGGCCACCTACAAGGGCCGCATGCAGGCCGAGGCGCAGGCCGCGCGCGCCACCGAGACGGCCGAAGCCGAGGCACTGAAGCGCCAGGTGGTCGAGGCGCGCATGGCGGCGATGCAGGCCCAGGTGGAGCCGCACTTCCTGTTCAACACGCTGGCCTCGATCGACCACCTGATCGAGACCGACGCGCCGCGCGCGTCGCGCATGCAGAAGAACCTGATCGCGCTGCTGCGTGCGAGCATGCCCACGATGCGCGAGGCCAATGCCAGCGGCGCGCGCGACCTGGGTCGCGAACTGGCCGTCGTACGGCCCTACCTCGAGATCCTGCAGATGCGCATGGAAGAACGCCTGCACACGGTGATCGACGTGCCCGACGGCCTGCTCTCGGCCGAGTTTCCGCCGATGATGCTGCAAAGCCTGGTGGAGAACGCCATCAAGCACGGGCTGGAGCCCAAGGCCGAAGGCGGCAGGCTGACGCTGCGCGCGCAGATCGAGCATGGCCGCCTGGCGCTGAGCGTGGCCGACACCGGCCTGGGCTTCGGCCAGTCGGCCACCGGCGGCACCGGTGTCGGGCTGGCCAACATCCGCGAGCGCCTGGCCCTGCTCTATGGCGCAAAGGCCTCGCTCGACGTCGCCGACAATCCCGGCAGGCGGCACGATCGCCACCATCACCGTGCCCTATCGCAGCCTGGAGGAGCCCGCCGCATGAATCCCGTCTTGCGCACCACCTTGTGGGTCGGCCTCGGCTTGGCGCTGGCTGCCACCGCGCTGGCGCTGATGCTGCTGTGGCTGTTGTTCGGCGCTGCGCAAGGTGGCATCGACATCCGTGTCAACGGCCAGCCGCTGGTCTTGCCCGAATGGCCGCCGTTCTGGCAGCGAATGGCCCGCGGCCATGGGTGCCGGCGCTGCGCTGCTCGGTGCGCTGCTGCTGGCCGTGGCGGTACCCGTGATCCTGCTGACGGCGCTGGCACTGGGTGCGCTGGGTGGCTGTCGCGGCCGGCATTGCCGGCGTGTTCCTGGCCGTCGGCCTGGTGGCGTTGCTGGTGCTGTCACCGGTGTGGCTGCCGTTGCTGCTGGTATGGCTGCTGCTGCGTCGTCGCAGGTCGGCGCCCGCGCTGCAAGCATGAGCACCGCCCCCGGCACTGCGGTGCGAGCCGTACTGGCCGACGACGAGCGCCTGATGCGCGAACAATTGCGCGCCCGACTGGCCGAGGCCTGGCCCGAGCTGCAGATCGTCGCCGAAGCGCGCAATGGCCTGGAGGCGGTGCAGCTGGTGGCCCAGCACCGGCCCGAGGTGGTGTTCCTCGACATCCGCATGCCCGGGCTGAACGGGGTGGAGGCGGCAAGACAGATCGCCCAGGGGCCCGACGACGACGCCGACGCGTTGCCACCCGAGATCGTCTTCATCACCGCCTACGACGAATACGCCGTCCAGGCCTTCGAGCAAGGCGCGGCCGACTACGTGCTCAAGCCGGCCGAACGCGAGCGGCTGCAGCGCACGGCAGGGCGCATCCGCTCGCGCCTGGCAGCGCGCGAGGACCCCCGGCTCGACAGCGAAGCCACCGTGCCGCTGCAACAGCTGCTGCACAAACTGGCAGCGCAGCTGAACCCCGGCCGCGCACCCGCGCCGTACCTGCAGTGGATCCAGGCCAGCGTGGGCAGCGCGATCCAGATGGTCCCCGTGGACGAGGTGCTGTTCTTCATCAGCGACGAGAAGTACACCCGCGTGCAGACCGCCACCGTCGAGGCCTTGATCCGCAAGCCGATCAAGGAGTTGGTCGACGAGCTGGACCCGCAGGTCTTCTGGCAGATCCACCGTTCCACGCTGGTCAACGTCAAGGCCGTCGCCGGCGTACACCGCGACGAGCGCGGACGACAGATCGTGAGCGTGCGCGGTCACCCGCAGAAGCTCGAGGTCAGCCGCAGCTACGCCGGCTTGTTCAAGGGCATGTGAGAGCGCGGCGGCAGCCACGTGGCAATGCACCATTGCGCCAGCCAGTAGCTGCACAGGATCCACAGGCCCGACCACGGCAGCGGCGCCGGCGAACTTGTTGCTGGCCAACAAGGCATCGGAGGCCAGGAACAGCGCGCCGCCGAGGGCCAGCACGGCCGCGCCGCGCTGCCGTGCCGTGCCGCGCGCCGCCAGGCACAGCACCGCGGCCTGCGCCGCCATCGAGGCCAGGCACAGCACGTAGGCCAGCACCGGCAGCCGCAGGCCGGCGGGCACGCCAGGCCACAGCTGCCACAGGATCAGCGCGGCCAGCGCGCCATAGAGCACGAATGGCAGAGGCCGGGCCGCCAGGCGCACGCCATCGCGCGTGAAGGCCACCAGGTAGGCCAGGTGCGCAAGCAGGAAGCTCACCAGCCCCGGCAGGAAACCCTGCTGCGGCCACATCAGCGCCACGTCGCCGCACAACGACAGCGCCAGCCCGGCCAGCACCCAGCGCCGCCGCACCGGCGTGGCTGCACCGCGCGGCCAGGCGTAGGCGATGATGAGCAGCGTGGTCAGCGGCTTGAAGACGAAGTTCAGCCACGGCTGGCCCAGCGCCCACGGCGCCGAAACGATCGCCAGGGTGCCGGTGACCAGGGTGGCCAAGGCCAGCAGCGAAACGGGGACGCAAGCCATGGCCGCGATCATCGCAGAGCGTGGCCGCTGCCGGCCGCAGCCGGCACAATGCGGACACCGTGCAGGTGGCCCGGCAGCGCACGACGAGATGCCCGCCGAGTGCGCGGCCGGCCGCCCCAGAAAGGACCGCTCGCATGGCCCGCATCGAAGATCGATTGAATTCACTTGGCCTGGTGCTGCCGCCACCGACCCAGCCACCTGCCGGGCGTGGTGCTGCCCTTCCGTTTCGTGCATGTGGTCGGGCGGCGCGCGCTGATCTCCGGGCACGGGCCGCAGAGCCCCGACGGCTCGTTCGCATTGCCGCTGGGCAAGCTGGGGCGCGAACTCACGGTGGAGCAGGGTTATGTCGCGGCACGGCTGACCGCGCTGTCGATCCTGGGCAGCCTGCAGCGCGCACTGGGCGACCTGGACCGCATCGGCGCCTGGGGACGAGTCTTCGGCATGGTGAACTCGGCGCCTGGGTTCAACCGTCAGCCGAGCGTGATCAACGGCTTTTCCGACCTGATCCTGGAGCTCTTCGGGCCCGAGGTGGGCGCCCACAGCCGCAGTGCGGTGGGCATGGCCGAACTGCCCTTCGACATCCCGGTGGAGATCGAAGGCGAAGTGGAGCTTGCGACATGAGGCGCCAGATGCTCGCTCGCGGGCTAGCGGCCTGCACCGCCTGCACCGCGCTGACGGCGTGCAGCACACAACAGCTGTACGCCATCGGCCAGCAATGGCAGCGCAATCAGTGCCAGAAGATCGACGACCGCGCGCAACGCACGCGCTGCGAGGACAGCGTGGCCTTGTCCTTCGATGAATACCAGGTTCAGCGCCAGGACGCCGCCAAACGCTGAGCATCACCATGCGCATCGCCGTCGTCAGCGACATCCACGGCAACCTGCCCGCATTGCAGGCCGTGGTGCGCGACTGCCAGCGCCGCGGCGTGGACACCGTCTTCAACTTGGGCGACAGCCTGTCGGGCCCGCTGCTGCCGCTGCAGACTGCGCAGTTCCTGATGGCGCAGGACTGGCTGCACCTGGCCGGCAACCATGAGCGGCAGGTGCTGACGCAGGGCCCGGGGCAATGGAGCGCCGCCGATGCCTATGCCCATGCGCAACTGGGCGAACGCGAGTTCACCTGGATGGCCTCGCTCGTGCCGAGCCTGGCCTACGACGACGACATCTACCTGTGCCACGCCACGCCGGCGAGCGACCTCGAGTACTTCCTCGAAACCGTGGAGCCCGGCGGGGTGCGCATGGCCTCGCCGCAGGAGTTGCAGTCGCGCCTGGCCGGCGTGGCGGCAGGCCTGGTGCTGTGCGGCCACACGCACCGCCCGCGCGTGATGCGTTCGGCCGCCGGGCAGCTGCTCGTCAACCCGGGCAGCGTCGGGCTGCCGGCCTTCGACGACGAACGACCCTATCCGCACCTCATCGAAAACGGCTCGCCCGATGCGCGCTACGCCATCGTCGAACGGGTCGAAGGCGAATGGCTGGCGTCGTTGATCGCGGTGCCCTATGGCCACGAGGCGATGGTGCGGCTGGCCCTGCAGAACGGCCAGCCCGACTGGGCGCATGCGCTGCGCACCGGCTACATGCCGGGCCCGGCCGCCGCGGCGGGATAATCGCCGCCGCGCCAACCGGTGTCCCTGGCCCGGCAACCGGCCACCCACTACTGGCTACCGCCCGCATGCGACTTGCCCTGTTCGACCTGGACCACACGCTGCTCAGTGGCGACAGCGACGTGCTGTGGTGCGACTTCCTCCTGGCGCAAGGCCTGCTTGACGAGGGCTTCCGCGCGCGCAACCGTCACATGGCGGCCGCCTACACCGCCGGCAGCGTGACACCGGCCGACTACTGCAACTTCTACGCGTCCACGCTGGCGGGGCATGGCGAGAACTACTGGCAGCCGCTGCGCGAACGCTTCCTGCAGGAGGTGATCCGGCCACGCATTCCGGCCGACGCACGCGCCTTGCTGCAGCAGCACCGCGATGCGGGGCACACGCTGGTGCTGACCACCGCCACCAACCGCGTCGTCAGTGCATTGACGGCAACCGACCTGGGCGTGGACCACTATCTGGCCACCGAGGTCGAAGTCATCGACGGGCTGTTCACCGGCCGCACGCAGGGCGTGCTGAACATGCGCACCGGCAAGGTGGATCGGCTGCGCGCCTGGCTGCAGGGCCAGGGCCAGACCGAGGCCGTGCTGAAGCAGGCCGCGTTCTACACCGATTCGATCAACGACCTGCCGCTGCTGAGCGTGGTGCGCCGCCCGGTGGTGGTCGACCCCGACTCGCGCCTCGAATCGGCCGCGCTGCGCAAGGGCTGGAAGGTGCTGCGCTTCAATCGGTAGCAGCGTTCGCCTGTGCGGCGAGAGCCGCATCGGATTTGGCGGCCAGCTCGGCACGCACACGCTTGAGCCGCTCGCGGGCGTCTTCCTTGGCCACTGCTTCGTCGAGTTTCATCTCGGCAATGAAGCGGCTGGGCACGCCGGCCACGGTGTCGCGGCCTCGCTTGCGCCGGCGCAGTGTGCTGACCACCAGCGTGTGGCGCGCACGCGTGATGCCCACGTACATCAACCGGCGTTCTTCTTCGAGCCGCTGCGCCAGCGCTGCGGCCTCGAGGGCGTCGTCGTCCACCTTGAAGGGCAGCAGGCCTTCGTTGACACTGGCCAGCTGCACGTGGGCCCACTCCAGGCCCTTGGCGGCGTGCAGTGTGGACAGCGTCACCGTGTCGGTGTCGTCGCCGCGCTCGGCCAGGCTGATGATGACGCTGATGGTCTGCGCCACCTGCAGCACGCTGAGCTTCTCGCTTTCGAAGGTGCCGCCGTCGTTGGTGATCTCGCCGCCGCAGCGCCGCGACACCCAGTCGACGAAATCGAGCACGTTGCCCCAGCGCGCCGCGGCCAGCTTGTCGCTGTCCTCGTTGTCGTGCAGGTGCTGCTCGTAGCCGATGTCCTTGAGCCAGCCCAGCAGCAAGGCCTTGGCGTCCTCGGCGCCCAGCGTGTGGCGCGCACGGTGCTCCAGGTCGTTGGCGTAGCGGCCGAACTCGTGCAACGAGCCGACGGCCTTGGCGCCCAGCGCACCGGCCAGCGTCGGCGAGAACAGCGCCTCGAACAGGCTGACCTTCCACTTGCCGGCAAAGTCGCCCAGGCTGGCCAGCGTCTGTGCGCCGATGCCGCGCTTGGGGCTCACCACCGCGCGCAGGAAGGCCGGGTCGTCATCCTGGTTGACCAGCAACCGCAGCCAGGCACACAGGTCCTTGATCTCGGCACGGTCGAAGAAGCTCTGCCCGCCCGACACCTTGTAGGGGATCTGCGCGGCGCGCAGCTTCTGCTCGAACACGCGCGCCTGGTGGTTGGCGCGGTAGAGGATGGCGAAGTCGCTGAACTTCACTTCGCCGCCCATCGATCTGAGTGACTGGATGCGCGCCACCGCGCGCTCGGCCTCGTGCTCCTCGCCGTCGCATTCGAGCACGCGCACCGGCTCGCCGTCGCCCAGCGCGCTCCACAGCTTCTTCTCGAACAGCTTCGGGTTGCCGGCGATCACATGGTTGGCGGCGCGCAGGATGTGGCCGGTGGAGCGGTAGTTCTGCTCCAGCGCGATCAGCTTGAGCCTGGGAAAGTCCTGCGGCAGCCGCCGCAGGTTGTCGATGGTGGCGCCGCGCCAGCCGTAGATGCTCTGGTCGTCGTCGCCCACTGCGGTGAACAGGCCGTGTCGGCGCTCGTCCGGGTGCTCGACCAGCGCCTTGAGCAGTTCGTACTGCACGGCATTGGTGTCCTGCACTTCGTCGACCAGGATGTGGTGGAACTGCTCCTGCCATTTGGCGCGGACTTCGGCGTCGCGCTGCAACAGCTTCAGCGGCAGGCCGATCAGGTCGTCGAAATCCACCGCCTGGAAGGCCGCGAGGCGCTGCTCGTAGACCTGCATCACGCGCGCGGCGATGCGCTCGTCGTCGCTCGTCGCGACACCCGCGGCGCCGGTGGAGTCCAGCCCCTGGTTCTTCCACAGGCCGATGGCCCACTGCCAGCGCCGCGCCAGTGCGTTGTCGCTGCAGCCGCCGGCATCGCGCAACACACCGAGCACGTCGTCGCTGTCGAGGATCGAGAACTGCGGCTTCAGGCCCACCTTCTCGCCATCGCTGCGCAGCATGCGCACGCCCAGCGAGTGGAAGGTGCTGATGGCCAGATCCTTGGCCGCGCGCGCACCGACCAGCGCCTTGGCGCGCTCGCGCATCTCGGCCGCAGCCTTGTTGGTGAAGGTGATGGCGGCGATGTGCTTCGGCTCGATGCCGCTTTGCAGCAGCCGCGCGATCTTGTGCACGATGACGCGCGTCTTGCCCGAACCGGCACCGGCCAGCACCAGGCTCGGCCCCGACAGGTGATGCACCGCCTGCATCTGCGCGTCGTTCAGGGAAACAGGGGGCTCGGCCATGGGGCCGCGCATGATAGCGGCACGCTCAGTGCAAGCAGGCCCACACCAGCAGCAGCGTGCCCAGCGTCACCGGAATGCCGGTCAGCGCATGCTGCTTCCAGTCGATGTGAATGCCGCTCTTGCGCGCCAGGTCGACGACGATCAGGTTGGCGATCGAGCCTACCAGCAGCAAATTGCCGGCGAAGGTGCTGACCAGCGCCAGCCACACGCCGGCCGAGTCGCCCTGCAGGTGCGGCAGCAGCAGCATCACCGCCGGCACGTTGGACACCAGGTTCGACAGCAGCACGCCGCTCACCAGCAGCGGACCGGGCTCGTTCAGGTGCACGCCGTGGCCGCTGAGCCAGGCCACGGCCTGGGCCGCCAGCCCGGTGCTTTCGAAGGCCTGGTTGACGACGAACAGGCCGATGAACAGCAACAGCAGTTGCCAGTCGACGAAACCCATCACATGCGCCGAGTGCAGCCGCCGGCTGAGCAGCAGCACACCCGCACCGACCAAGGCGGCCACGTCGCGCGGCCAGTCGGTGAAGAGGAAGATCAACAGCAGCACTGTGGCCACGCACAGGCCCTTGGCCGTCTGGAAGACATCGAAGGCCGGTTCGTCGTCGTCCTGGGTCGAGCCCGGCACGGGCAGGGTCGCAGTGGCCGCCGCGCGCGAACCCGGCCCCCAGGCCAACCACAGCCACAACAGCAGCAGGCTCAGGCCCACCGGTGGCAGGGCCTGGCGCAGGTAATCGGCAAAGTGCAGCTGCATCACCGAGCCGATGAGCATGTTCTGCGGGTTGCCGATCAGCGTGGCCGCCGAGCCGATGTTGGCGGCACAGGCCAGCCCCACCAGAAAGGGCAGCGGATTCAACCCGCGTTGCAGGCACAAGCGCGCCACCACGGGCGTCATCGCCAGGCAGACCACGTCGTTCGAGAACACCGCCGACAGCGCCCCGGCCATCACGATCAGCACCGCCAGCAGGCCGCTGCGCGGCAGCGGCAGCGCGGCCACGCGCCGCGTCACCGCACTGTAGAAGCCGCCCAGCCGCATCTGCGCCGACACCACCATGAAGGCGAAGAGCAGCACGATCGTCGGCAGGTCGACCGCGCGCGCCGCATCCTCCACCGTCTGGCCGGTGAAGGCGATGACCGCGATCGCACCGAGCAGCGCCACGCCCGAGCGGTCGAGCTTCAGCCGCGGCAGGCCGCCGAGGAACATGCCCAGATAGACCACACCGAACACGGCAACGATGCCCCAGTCGCGCGCACCGTGACCGAGCAGGTCGACGGCGGGCAGCGCCGGCAGGCTCGGGCTCAAGCCGGGGCCCAGCGCGGTACACCGCGGGCGCGGTCGGGTGGCGGCAAGCGGCGGACGACACGGTGGGTTGGCTGCTCAGGATGTGGCCGGCGATGATAGGGTCAGGCCGACGTCGGCCGGGGCCGCGGTGGCGCGCTTCAGGGAACTCAGGGTCGGCCCCATCGCCAAGCGGCCCGCTCTCGCGCACCATGCGCAGCGCGACTTCCGCCCGCATGACACCAGGAGCACCCTCGCCATGACCCGACCCCACCGGCCGACCCGCCGCCACTTCGTCAGCGCTTCGCTCGCGCTCGCGTCTTCGCTGACCGTGCCGCTGGCCCTGGCGCAGCAAGGCAAGTGGCCAACGAAACAGATCCGCATCGTCGTGCCCTTCGCGCCCGGCGGGCTGACCGATGCCTATGCACGACTGTTCGGCGAGCAGCTGACGCAGCAGCTCGGCGCGTCGGTGCTGGTGGAGAACAAGACCGGCGCCGGCGCGGTGATCGGCATCGACGCGGTGGCCAAGGCCGCGCCGGACGGCCACACGCTGCTGGTCACGACCACCGGCACGGTGATGCAGAACCGCGTGCTCTACACCAAGCTGCCCTACAACCTGGACAAGGACCTGGTGCCGATCACGGTGTTCCCGTCGGGTCCGCTGGTCGTCGCGGTGGCGCCCGCCGTGCCGGCGCGCGACGTCAAGGAGTTCCTCGCCTGGGGCAAGGGCCGGGAAGGCTCGATGGGCTCGTATGCGCCGGGCTCGTACCCGCAGATGCTGGCCGACCTGTTCAACCGCAACTACGGCACCAAGCTGCAGACCGTCCACTACCGCGGCGAATCGCCGATGTGGGTGGACATGGCCAGCGGCCAGCTGCAGATCGCGGTGGGCAGCGTGCAGGCCTTCAACACCGTGTCGACACGCGGCGTCAAGCCGATCGGCGTGACCGGCGTCTACCGCACGCCGAAGCTGCCCGAGCTGCGCACTCTCATCGAGCAAGGCATCAACGATCCGCTGGTGGCGCTGGAAGGCGGCCTGGTGCTGATGGCGCCGGCCGGCACGCCCGAGGCCATCCTGCAGACGCTGTCGGCGGTGGTGGTCAAGGGTGCGGAAACCGAACAGTCGGCCAAGCTGCGCGACAACTTCGGCATCCCCAACAAGCCGAAGGGCCTGGCCGAGACCCGCGCCGACTGGGACCGCGCGGTACCGGCCTGGATCAAGGCCGCAGTGGACCTGGGCGTCAAGCTCGACTGACACCGTCTGATGCCGCGCTGACCCCAGCGCCGGCCATCAGCCGGTCCACGGCGCCGCGGCGTCGGCCGCCAGGCCATAGCGGCTGATAGCCGCCATGCAGGTCTGCGCATCGACGCGGCCCTGTTCACGCAGCGCGGTCAGCGCAGCCAGCACGATGTGCTGCCGGTCGACCTCGAAGAAGCCATGCAACGCGGCGCGTGTGTCGCTGCGGCCGAAGCCGTCGGTGCCCAGCACCTTGAACGGCACTTGTCGTACATGGCTGGCGATCGGCTGCGGCCAGGCGCGCACGTAGTCGCTGGCCAGCACGACAGGGTCGGCGCCGGCCAGGCAGGTCTCGACATGGCTGCGGCGCGGCTCGGCCTGCGGATGCAGGCTGTTCCAGCGTTCGACCTCGCGCGCCTCGCGCGCCAGCTCGCTGTAGCTGGTGGCACTCCAGACTTCGGCCTGCACCTGCCAGTCGCCGGCCAGCAGCTCGGCCGCGGCGATGACCTCGCGCAGGAGCGCGCCCGAGCCCAGCAGGCGCACGCTGCCGCGTGCCTGCGCCGCAGCGCAGCTGGCGTCGCGGTACAGACGTAGGCCGGATTGAATTCAACCACCGGCGCCCTGGCTCACCAGCCGGTGGTAGAAGCGGATCAGCTCGACCAGGTTGCTGACGGTGATGCGCTCGTTGGTGCCGTGGAAACGCGGCAGGTCCTCGGGCTTGGCGCGCACCGGCGAGAACTTGTAGATGTGGTCCGACACGATGCCGAAGTGCTGCGAATCGGTGCCGCCGACCATCAGCCCCGGTGCCACCACCGTGCCCGGGAACAGCTCGCGCACCGTGCGCTCGATCAGCTTGAACGATGCGCTGTCGGGCGGCGCCACCTTCGACGGCTCGGTGGCGTTGGGTAGCAGCTTCAGCTGCAGGCCCGGCACTGCCGCGGTGCTCTCGACGTGCTTGGTCACCGCCGCCAGGCTGTCGCCGGGCAGGAGGCGGAAGTTGACGGTGGCGTCGGCGCGGCCGGGCAGCACGTTCTCCTTGTTGCCGGCGTTGACGATGGTCAGCGCAGTGGTGGTGCGCAGCATGGCGTTGGTGGTGGCGCCGGCTTCGAGCTGCTTCTTCACTAGGGGTGCGAACAGCCACAGATTGGACAGTGCGATGCGCGAGAAGCCGCTCATCTCCGGCGCCAAGGTCTCGAACATCTGGCGCGCCACGCCGGTGATCTCGGCCGGCAGCTGGCGGTCGTCCAGGCGGGTCAGCGCG
The DNA here is from genome assembly GCA_963824005.1 of uncultured beta proteobacterium. Classification (GTDB taxonomy): domain Bacteria; phylum Pseudomonadota; class Gammaproteobacteria; order Burkholderiales; family Burkholderiaceae_C; genus Rubrivivax. The sequence goes on along the minus strand of CAWGOK010000006.1, from coordinate 228,834 downwards.
TGGCTCATCATCGCGATGGCGCCGGTGCCGGCGGCAGGCGGGATCGACGAATGGCCGGGCGCGCCCTCGATGCCGAGCTGGAACGAGGCATAACCCTTCTCGGCGATGCCGACGATGGCCGCCGGCGCCTTCAGCCCGGGCAGCACGCCATCGGTGATCAGCAGGCCCTCGTCGAGCACGAAGTCCAGCCGCACCTGGCGTTGCGCCAGCAGCGCGGCGATCTGCCTGGCGCCGCGCAGGCCGCCCACTTCCTCGTCGGCGCCGAAGGCCAGGTAGACCGTGCGCTTGGGCTTGAAGCCCGAGGCCAGCAGCATCTCCACGGCTTCCATCTGCGCGATCAGGTTGGACTTGTCGTCCCAGGCGCCGCGGCCCCAGATGAAGCCGTCCTTGATCGTGCCGGCATAGGGCTCGGCCTGCCAGTTCTTCTCGGTGCCGGGGGCGATGGGCACCACGTCCTGGTGCGCCATCAGCATGATCGGCTTGGCGGCAGGGTCGCTGCCCGGCCAGGTGTAGAGCAAGCTCAAGCCGCCGACCACCTCGCGCTGCAGCGCCGCGTGCAGCTTCGGGTAGCGCTGCGCCAGGTGCGCGTGCAGCGCCTCGAACTGGTCGGTGTTCGCAGCCGGGTCGGTGGGCGACGACTCGGTGCGCGCGCGGATCGCCGCCGAGAGCGATTGCGTTGCGCCCTGCTCGTCCACGGCCAGCAGCGGCAGCGGCGGCACGTCGAGCTGGCGCGAGCCGTGGCGCCAGGTGTTGATGGCCAGGGCCGCGACCAACAAGGCCAGCAAGGCGAGAACGAGGAGCAGCAGTTTGCGGATCATGGGGCCTCTTAGATGTCTGGCAGGGGGCAAAGCAGAAGTGTGCTGCAGATCGCATGGCCTCAAGCACTAGGGCTCCAGCGCCAATCCGGCCAGCGCCTGCCGGATCGCTTCCAGGCCCTGCTCCAGCACGCTCGATGGCCACTGCGGCGGTGCGGTCGCGCACCCGTCGCAGCTGCTCAGCCTGCGCAGCGAAGACGTGCCCAGCCTGCTGACGCTGGCCGCCGGCAGCGACGTGATCTGCGTGGCTGTGATCGCGGCCGCGCGCTGGCAGCTGGCCGAAGGCCTGCTGAGCACCGTGCGCTTCGACGCTGCCAGCTTCAAGTCCGGCTTCGGCCTGTTGCGTCTGAACGGCCGCACCGAGCCTTCGGGGTTGGCCGTGCTGCACCGCATGCTGCAGCAGCACCTGCGGCCGTGATCACGCGGACGGCGACGCCGCCTTCAGCCCCCAACCCGCATCAGCGAGACACGCAATCCAACGCCACGATCCGCGCTTCAGCTGCCGCCAAGATGCAGTGTGTAGGTCGCGCCGTTGGAGAAGCGACAGTCCCCTGTGCCCTGGTAGGGCGTGGTCATCTGGTAGTCACACGACATGTAGGTGCCCCTGGGACTGTAGGCACTGGCCACGCCGCGCTTGTCCTCGTTCGACACGCGGGTCGCCTCGCCCGTCAGCACCTCGCCCATGTAGTTGACCTGGAAGCGGCCCTTGCCCGTCATCATGTTGGTTACCGTACCGGAGACGATGCCGGTCTGCGCGGCCTGGTCGTTCGACGGGTAGAGCCGCGCCGTCAACACCGACGGCATCTGGCCGGCCGCTGCCGGTGCAGGCGCCGGCACGGCCATCGGCATCGGTGCGCCCACGGGTGGCAGCGGATAGTGGTCGTAGATCACCGTACCGTCCGGACCGCGCACGGGAACGATGTAGCAGCCCGACAGGGCCGCCGCCAACACAGCCAGCGTCAGCACATTTCGAAGCGTCCTCATACACACCTCTATCACCGCCATGCAGGCACGAGCGCCTGCCATTTCAGCTCTTGGAGTGACATGGTGCTTGCGTCCGGCGCGAGCCGATTGAGTCAACTCAATCGGCCTGCACTTGGGGCGCATCGGGTCCAACGATGGGCCGCTCCGGCATGCCCTCAGGGATCGCCGCAGAGGCAGTGCACCGCCAGCAGGAAGGCCCGGCGCTGTTGCGTCAGCTCGGCCAGCCAGAGCAGGTCGTGCTGCATCTCGCGCGCCGTGGCCAGTGGCAGGCCGGCGGCGAGCCAAGCGCCGTCGATGTGGCGGCCCAAGGCCTCGAGCATCGTGCCGCCGAAGAACTCCACCAGGCGCTGCAGCCGGCCGGGCTCGCGGTCGAGGTAGCTGATGCGGTAGTCGCCACTGTCCGCGCCGGCCAGCTTGCCGCGCTGCGCCGCCGCCTGCAGCGCGTCGCCGTAACTGCCCAGGCGGTCGACCAGGCCGCGCTCTTTGGCCTGCGCGCCGGTCCAGACGCGGCCCTGGGCCACCGCGTCGATCTGTTGCGGCGTGCGGCGCCGCGCCGCGGCCACCTTGGCGACGAAGTCGGCGTAGGTGTGGTCGACGCTGCTCTGCACCAGCGCGGCGAAACGCGGATCGAGCGCGCGGCGCGGGTCGAAGGCACTGCCGAGCCAGGTGGTGGTGACCCCGTCGGTGTGCACACCGAGCTTGTCGAGCGCCTTCTCGGCCGTGGGCAGCAGCGTGAACACGCCGATCGATCCGGTGACGGTGGCGGCATCGGCGATGACCTCGTCGGCCGCGGTGGCCACCCAGTAGCCGCCCGAGGCCGCGACGTCGCCGAAGGACACCACCACCGGCTTGCCGGCCGCGCGCGTGAGCTCCAGTTCGCGGCGCACCAGCTCGGCACCGAAGGCGCTGCCGCCGGGTGAGTCGACGCGCAGCACCAGCGCCTTGATCTCGTCGTCCTCGCGCGCCTTGCGGATCAGCGCCGCCGTCGAAAGCCCGCCGATGCGCCCGGGCGGCGCCTCGCCGTCGCTGATCTCGCCTTCGGCCACCACCACCGCCAGCGCGTCACCGCCATGCCGCGTGGACAGGCGCGACAGGTAGTCCGCGAAACCCACCTGGCGAAAGCTCTTCGTCCGGTCGTCGCGGGCGCCGCGTTCGATCAGCATCGCGCGCAGCTCGTCGCGCGTCTTCAGACCGTCCACCAGCTTCGCATCGAGGGCCAGCCGCGCCAGGTCGCCGCCGGCCGCGGCCAGGCGCTGCGGCAGTTCGTCGATGCCGCGCGCCAGTGTGCCGGCCGGCAGCTTGCGCGCCGCCTCGACGTCGGCGGTGTAGGTGGCCCACAGCCCGCCGTAGAGCAGGCGCTCGGCCTCGATCGACGCCGCCGAGGGTCCGTTTTCGGTGAAGGTTTCGCCGAAGCTCTTGTAGGTGCCGACGCGGATCAGGTTCACGGTGACGCCCAGCTTGTCGAGCGCATCGCGGTAGTAGTTGCGCAGGCGCCCGTAGCCTTCGATCTGCACCATGCCCATCGGGTGCAGCAGCACTTCGCTGGCCGCGGCAGCCACGTGGTACTGGCGCTGGTCGAAACTCGAACCCCAGGCCACCACCGTCTTGCCGCTGGCCTTGAAGCGCTGCACCGCGGCGGACAGCTCGCGCAGCGTGGCCAGCCCCGCGCCGCGGAAGTCGTCCAGCAGCAGCAGCACCTGGCTGATCTTCGGGTCCGTCGCGGCGGCATCGAGCACGCGCAGCACGTCGCGCAGCTGCACCTGCTGCGGCCGCTGCCCACGCGCGCGGCCGAGCGCGGCGTCGCTCCAGGTGCCGCTGCGTTGTTCGACCACCGGGCCGCGCAGGTCGAGCACGAGCACGGTCTTGTCCTGCAGCGTCGGCCCGCCACGCGTGACGAGGGCCCAGACCAAGCCGGCGGCGAGCAGCAGCAACAGCAGGTTCATCAGCAACCGGCGGGTGCCGTCGAGCAGGCGCCAGACGCCGCGCAAGCCGCGGCCGAGCAAGGCAAACATGCACTCTCCCATGACAAAGGCGACAGCGGCAGCTTAACCCGCGGTCGCCGGCATGCGGCCAGGCCTTGCGATACTCCAGCCCGAGCATGCAGGCCATCCTTGCCGTCACCATCCCGTTCTTCGCGCTCGTGCTCGCCGGCTGGCTGGCGGCACAGCGCGGCGTGCTGCCGGACAGCGCCATCCCGGGGCTGAACGCCTTCGTGCTGTACTTCGCGCTGCCGTGCATGCTGTTCCGCTTCGGCATGAACACGCCGATCCTCGAGCTGCTGAACCCGGCGCTGCTGCTGGTGTACCTGCTGTGCGCGCTGCTGATGGTGTTTGCCACCATCGCCTTCAGCTTGAGCGAGCGCGTTCACCTGAAGGACGCGGCCTTCGGCGCGCTCGTCGCCGCCTTCCCGAACACCGGCTTCATGGGCGTGCCGCTGCTGGTGGCCATGCTCGGCCCAGCCGCCGCCGGGCCGATGATCAGCACCATCCTGGCCGACCTGTTCATCACCACCTCGCTGTGCATCGCGCTGGCGCAGGTGCACGATGCCGCGGGACTGGGCGCACGCGCCGCACTGGGGCGCGCGCTGCGCGGCGCGCTGAGCAACCCGCTGCCGTGGTCGATCGCCGCCGGCGCCTTGTTTTCGGTGGCCGGCATCCAGCTCGCCGGCCCGCCCGAGGTGGTGGTGCGCATGCTCGCCGATGCCGCCTCGCCGGTGGCGCTGTTCACCATCGGCGCGGTGCTGTGGCGCGCCGGCCGGCACGCGCACACGCGCACCCCCGTGGCGCTGTACCTGCCCGTGGCGCTGATGAAGCTGTTCCTGCACCCGTTGCTGGTGTTCATGCTGTCGGCGGCGGCGGTGTCGCTGGGCGCGCCGCTGAGCGGCTTCCAGGTGATGGTGATCACGCTGACCGCGGCACTGCCCAGCGCCAGCAACGTGGCCATGCTGGCCGAGCGCTACGGCGCCGACAACGGCCGCGTGACGCGCATCATCATGAGCAGCACGGTGCTGGCCTTCGTGAGCTTCACGCTGCTCGCCTGGGCCTTTGGCGTGCAGCCCCGGACCTGATTCCGCGCGCTCGCCGACGGTGAAAGAATCGGCGTCGACACGCCCCAAGGACTGTCCCGTTGATTCGACTCCGCCTTGTCTCTCGCCCGATCGAAGGTGCCACTCCTCGCAGGAGCCTTGGCCTGCGGCCCAGCCTGCTTGTGGCCCGTTGCATGAGCCTTGCCCGCGCCCCGCGCATCGCGCACGCCTGGCATCGCCGCGCCTGCCTGCTGCCGCTGCTGCTGTTGGCGCTGGCCGGCTGCGCCGGCCTGCCGGCGGTGGACCGACCGGCCATCGCCAGCGAGGGCATCCCCGTCTCGACGCAGACGAACCTGGGCCGCATCGCCAGTGCCTACCTGCCCGAGCCGCTGCACTCGGGCTTCCGCCTGATGCCCCTGGGCAGCTTTTCGCTGGACACGCGCGTCGAGCTGGCACGCCGCGCGCAGGTGTCGCTGGACGTGCAGTACTACCACTTCGAGAACGACGAGACCGGCCGCTGGCTGTTGCGCGCCATGCGCGACGCGGCGCTGCGCGGCGTGCGCGTGCGCCTGCTGATCGACGACTTCTACACCACGGGGCAGGATGAGTTCTTCCTCGCCTTTGCCGCGTTTCCCAACGTCGAGGTGCGGCTGTTCAACCCCTTCATCGTGCGGCGCGACGGCGGCAAGGCGACGCGCTTCGTGTCGGCGGTGGGCGACTGGAAGCGCGTCAACCACCGCATGCACAACAAGCTCTTCATCGCCGATGGGGCGATGGCGGTGATCGGCGGGCGCAATGTCGCCAACGACTACTTCGTGCGCAGCGCGTCGGAGAACTTCATCGATGTCGACGCCTTCGCGGCCGGCTTCGTACTCGGCCCGTTGCAGGGGCTCTTCGACCGCTACTGGAACAGCGATGCCGTGTACCCGCTGCAAGCCATCGTCGCGCCAACCACCGACGCCGCCGAGCTGCGCCGACGCTTCGAGGAGTGGACCGGTCCGGCGCTGACGCCGCCCCCGCCGCCGCTGCCACCGAACGACCTGCTCGGCTACGGGCCGATCAAGGACGATCTGGACGGCGGCCGCCTCGGCTTGATCTGGGGCTATGCCTACGTCTTCGCCGACCACCCGGACAAGCCCTTCGACGGCGAGACCGGCGGCGAGCTGATGGAAACCAGCGTCACCTACAACGTCTTCGAGGCGATGCGCAAGGCACAGACCGAACTCGTGATCACCTCGCCCTACATGGTGCCCGGCGCCGACGGCATGGAGATGCTGCGCGAGTTGGCGCAGCGCAAGGTGCATCTGGTGGCGATGACGAATTCGCTCGGTGCCACCGATGAACCGGTGGTGCACCTGGGGTATCGCAGGTACCGCGAAGACATGCTCGAGATCGGCGTCGACCTCTACGAGATCAGCCCCTCGCGCACCAGGAGCAACCTGCGCCACAAGCTCTTCGGCTCGTCGCTCGGACGCCTGCACTCCAAGGTGGCGGTGATCGACCGCAAGACGGTGTACATCGGTTCGATGAACCTCGACCCGCGCTCGGCCACGATCAACACCGAACTCGGTGCCGTGATCGACAGCCCGCAGCTGGCGCGCGAGATGCTGCGCATCATCGACGTGGACCGGCTGCAGAGCGCCTATCGCGTGACGCGCAAGCCCGGCGGTGGTTTGTATTGGGCCGGCGACGACGGCGACCAGGAGATGGTCTACGAGGAAGAGCCCGAGGTGTCGCAGTGGTTGCGCTTCAAGCTCTTCATCCTGTCGCCGCTGGTGCCCGACGCGCTGCTGTAATGCGCGCGCCCGCAGCGACTTGGCCTCAGATCGCCAGCGGGTCGACGTCCACCGCCCAGCGCTGCACCGACTTGTGCGTGGCGCGCAGCGTGTGCAGTTGCGGCAGCCACGACGCCAGCAGGCGCTGCAGGGCCACGCGCGAGCCGGACTCGACGAGCATCTGCACGCGCTCGACGTCGGCCACCCGCGACACCGGCGGTGGCACCGGCGGATAGATGCGTACGTCATCGTTGCCGTGCAGCTGCACCGCGAGCTGCGCCGCGTCGCGCAGGAACGCGCCGGCCGCCTCGGCGCTGCGCGCCTCGGCGCGCAGCAGCGCCAAGCTCGAAAAGGGCGGCAGCCCGGCGGCGCGGCGCTCTTGCAGCTGGCCGCGCGCGAAGGCGTCGAAGTCGTGCGCGCGCAGCGCCGCATACAGCGCATGACGCGGATGCCAGGTCTGGATCCACATCTCGCTGCGCGCCGCCTGTTCGGCGTCGCGCCCGGCCCGGCCGGCCGCCTGCATCAGCAGCGCGAACAGCCGCTCGGCGGCACGAAAGTCGCTGGCAAACAGCGCCGCGTCGGGGTTGACCGCGGCCACCAGCGTGATGCCGCGAAAGTCGTGCCCCTTGGCGATCATCTGCGTGCCCACCAGCACATCCACCTCGCCGGCATGCATGGCGGTCAATTGCGCCTGCAGCGCGCCCTTGGCGCGGGTGCTGTCGGCGTCGATGCGCGCCACGCGGCGAGCGCGGCAGCAATTGGGCAATCTGTTCCTCCAGCCGCTCGGTGCCACGCCCGACAGGCGCGATGTCCAGGTTGCCGCATTCGGGGCAGGCGCGCGGCACCCGCTCGGCGAAGCCGCAGTGGTGGCAACGCAGCGTGCGGTCGGCCTTGTGGAAGACGCGCCAGGCGCTGCAGTGCGGGCAACCGCTCTTCCAGCCACAGGCGCCGCAGAACAGCACCGGCGCATAACCGCGCCGGTTGAGGAACAGCAGGCTTTGCTCGCCGCGCTCGATGCGCTGTTCGATGGCCTGTTGCAGCGCCGGCGCCAGTGCCGGCGGCACGCCGCTGGCCGGGCGCGGCACGGTGTTCATGTCGAGCAGGCGCACCGTGGGCAGGCTGCCCCCGCCGACACGCCGGCTCAGGCTCAGCCGGCGATAGCGGCCCTGTTCGGCGCGCGACCAGCTTTCCAGCGACGGCGTGGCCGAGCCCAGCAGCACCGGCAGCTCTTCGACGCGGCCGCGATAGATGGCCAGGTCGCGGGCCGAGTAGCGCGCGCCCTCCTGCTGCTTGAACGATGGATCGTGTTCCTCGTCGACGACGATCAGGCCCAGCCGCGGCATCGACGCAAACACCGCCAACCGCGTGCCCAGCACCAGGTCGGCGTGCCCAAGGTGGGCCAGCAGCCAATGGCGCAGGCGCTGCGCCGGCGTCAGGCCGCTGTGCAGCGAGACCAGGCGGTGGCCTGCAAATCGCTCGGCAAAACGCGCCTCGAGCTGCGGCGTCAGGTTGATCTCGGGCACCAGCACCAGCACCTGGCGCCCCTGGCCCAAGGCACGTGCCGCGCTGCGCAGATAGACCTCGGTCTTGCCGCTGCCGGTGACGCCCTGCAGCAGCGTCGGCGTGGTGTCGCCAGGCGGCAAGGCGGCGAGCACGCCGTCGGCCGCCGCCTGCTCGTCGGTCAGTGGCGGCAGACACGGCTCGGCAGCGGGCGGCAACGAAGCCGAAACCATGCGCCGCAGCCGCTCCAGGCGATTGCCCATCCGTGCATCGTCGAGCTTGCGCAGTTCGGGCGGCAACACCGACAGCGCCACCTCGCCGATGCTGCGCTGGTAGTAGGCGGCGCTGAACTCGACCAGTTGCAGCCAGGCTGGGCCCAGCGGCGACAGGCTGAGCATGGCCTGCTGCACCGGCCGCAACTGCGCTGCGCCGGCCGGCTCGCCCACGCGGCGCGGCCAGACGATGCCGGTCACGCTGCGCCGGCCCAAGGGCACCTGCACCAGGGTGCCGGCCGGGAGTGGCGACGGCGCCAGATAGTCCAGCGTGGCGCCCAGTCCGGCATGCTGCGGCGCATCCACGACCACGGAGACCACCGATTCCGACGTCATCGCCGGCTCAGGTCGAGTTGCGGTCGAAAGCTCGGTTTCATGTGAGAGAAAGCGCCTAAGTCGATGATTGGAATGCGTTTTTGCGTCTGTCCACAAATCTTGTGGATAACTTTGTGGGCAAATCCAGCCGCCATCGCCCAAAGCCTTGATTCTGCTTGGCTTGCGCTGACTTGCTCATTTTGCTGGCAACCAAACGATTTGAATGAAATCAACGACTTAGCATCGATCAGGGCAAATCCCGATGGCTCGATCCGAAGCGCCCGTGCAGTTGCAGCGCAGCATGGTTTTTGGGGATAAGTCAATTCCTGAGTGCTCACTTACCGGCATGCGGTGGCGGCCTTTAGGGGCCGCGCCCAAACCGGGTGGCGAGCTACGGCGCAGCCCTGCTGGCGCCGCGGGTCAGGCGCTTTGGCGCTGTGTCGCGCGCTGGCGGCGCGAATGCCGGTGCACGGCCTCGACCAGGGCCGCCACATGCTCCGGCGGGGTGTGCTGGCTGATGCCATGGCCGAGGTTGAAGACATGGCCATCCCAGCCGCCGTCGGCGCGTTGCGGCAGGCCGAAACTGTCGAGCGTGGCAATGGCCTGGGCCTGCACGATCTCGGGCGGCGCGAACAGCACGTTCGGGTCGAGGTTGCCCTGCAGGGCCACGTGACGCCCGACGCTGGCGCGTGCGGCGCCCAGGTTCACGGTCCAGTCCAGCCCCACGACGTCGGCGCCAATGCCGGCGATCTGCTCCAGCCACGGCCCGCCGCCTTTGGTGAAGACGATGCAAGGCACGCGCCGACCCTCGCTCTCGCGTTTCAGCGCCTTCAGCACCTGCTGCGTGTAGTGCAGGCTGAAGCGCTGGAATGCACCGTCGGCGAGCACACCGCCCCAGGAGTCGAAGATCATCACGGCCTGGGCGCCAGCATCGATCTGCGCGTTCAGGTAGGCGGCGACGGCCTGCGCGTTGATGTCCAGGATGCGCTGCATCAGGTCGGGCCGCGAATACATCAGTGTCTTCACCAGCCGGTAGTCGTCGGAGCCGCCGCCTTCGACCATGTAGCAGGCCAGTGTCCAGGGGCTGCCGGCAAAGCCGATCAGCGGCACGCGCCCGGCCAGCGCCTTGCGGATCGAGGCCACTGCGTCGAAAACGTAGCGCAGCTGGTTCATGTCGGGCACCTGCAGCCGTGCGACCGCGGCCTCGTCGCGCAACGGGTGGGCGAAACGTGGGCCCTCGCCCTGCTCGAAGGACAGGCCCAGGCCCATCGCGTCGGGCACGGTGAGGATGTCGGAAAACAGGATCGCCGCATCCAGCGCATAACGATCCAGCGGCTGCAGCGTCACTTCGGTAGCGAACTGCGGGTTCGTTGCCAGGCCCATGAAGCTGCCGGCTCGCGCCCGCGTGGCCTTGTACTCCGGCAGGTAGCGGCCGGCCTGGCGCATCAACCACAGCGGCGTGTAGTCGGTGGGCTGGCGCAGGCAGGCGCGCAGGAAGGTGTCGTTCTGAAGGGATGCGGGCATGGGCCGCATTATCTCTGCGGCCCTGCGCGTCGCCGGCACGCGGCAGTTTGCCCGAGGGCGAGATCACCAGCGCTGCGCTGGGGCGGCCACGGGTGGCAGCGGCTCGCCGGCCAACCAGGCGGCCAGCACGGCGCCACCGTCGCTGGCGTGAGCCGCCTGCCATAGCAGTTCGGGCGCCAGCACGCGTGTTGCCGGTGGTGCGTGCGGCAGCCTCCACGCCAGTTCCACGGCCAGTTCGGCCAGGCGCAGCGCACGTACCGGCTGTTCGCGCTGCGGCACCATCCAGGCCAACTGCGACAGCCACCCGGCAGCGAGCCGCTCGGCCCAGCCGCTGGCCAGGCTGCCGGCTGTGGCCTGTGCGGCGCGCATGAACAGCAGCTGCTCGAAACCGAGTGCCGCCACCTGGGCTTCGTCGAGCGTGGCCAGGCCGGCCTTCAAGGCCTGCGGCAGCAGCGCCGGGGCATGGGGCACCACCACCAGCAGTCGGCGCACCCCGCCCGCGCGCAACTGCGCCGCCAACTCGCACAGCTGCGTCGGCTGCGGTTGCACGAAGGCCTCGTCGCGGCCGTTGCTGCGGCGCGCACGCTCGAAGACGATGACTGCGGTATCGGCGCGCAGCGCGCCGCCCAGCCGCGACGCTGGCAGCGGCTCGAAGCCGCGCAAAGCCGAGGCCAGCGGCCTGGCCACCAGCGCCTGCACGCGCGCAAATCGGCCACAGGCCAGCGCGCGCGACAGCAAGGCCGACCCGAGCACGCCCCCACCGCCGAGGACCAGCAGCACCTCGGCGCGGGCGGCGGGGACCGGCGCCGCCGAGGCGGCGCCGAGCAAAGCGCGGCTGAGCGATTGCATCGGCCGCACTGTACGCAAGCCGGCGCAAACTGAAGGGCCGGCGAGGTACCATGCGCCCCCATAACGACACCGGAGGCTCCATGAACCCATTGCGCAAGATTGCCTGGCTGGCCGCACTGCTGACGACGCTGCTGCTGTCGGGCTGCGGCTACAACGATTTCCAGCGCCTGGACGAGCAGGTCAAGTCGGCCTGGGCCGAGGTGCTGAACCAGTACCAGCGCCGCGCCGACCTGATCCCGAACATCGTCAGCACCGTCAAGGGCGAGGCCAACTTCGAACAGGAGACGCTGACCAAGGTGATCGAGGCGCGCGCCAAGGCCACCAGCATCCAGGCCACGCCGGAGCTGATCAACAACCCCGAGGCGTTCCAGAAGTTCCAGGCCGCACAAGGCGAGCTGAGCAGCGCTTTGAGCCGGCTGATGGTCAGCGTGGAGCGCTACCCCGAGCTGAAGGCCAATGCCGCCTTCCAGGACCTGCGCGTTCAGCTCGAGGGCACCGAGAACCGCATTGCCGTGGCGCGCAACCGCTACATCAAGACGGTGAACGACTACAACGTGCTGAGGCGCAGTTTCCCGACCAACCTGACGGCGATGATCTTCAGCTATCCGGTGAAGCCGAACTTCACGGTGCAGAACGAAGCGGCGATCAGTGCACCGCCGAGCGTGAGCTTCGACAAGCCCGCGCCCGCGGCATCGAAGTGAAGCGCGCCTGAACCCGGCCATGCGGCTGCTGCTTGCCGCTTGGCTGTGGGCCGTGCTGGCCACGGCGGCCTGGGCGCAGGACCTGCTGCCCGTGCCGGCGCTGACGGCGCGCGTCATCGATCAGACCGGCACACTCGACGCCGCGCAGCGCAACGCGTTGGAAGCCAAGCTGGCCGCCTTCGAGCAGGCGGCGGGGCCGCAGATCGTGGTGCTGATGGTGGCGACGACACAACCCGAGGACATCACGTCCTATGCGCACCGCGTCGCCGACAGCTGGAAGATCGGCCGCCGCGACGTGGGCGACGGGCTGCTGATCGTCGTCGCCAAGAACGACCGCCGCGTGCGCATCGAAGTGGCCAAGGCGCTGGAAGGCGCGGTGCCCGACCTGGCAGCGCGGCTGATCATCGACCGCGCCATCGGCCCGGCCTTCAAGGCCGGCAACTTTGCCGGCGGGCTGGACGCCGGCATCGACGCGCTGATGTCGCGCATCAAGGGCGAAGGCCTGCCGCTGCCCGAAGCGCGCGGCACGCAGGGGCCGCGGGACGGCTCATGGCAGGAACTGCTGATGTTCTTCTTCGTCGCCGTGCCGGTGATCGGCAGCATCCTGAGCAAGTTGCTGGGCCGCAAGCTCGGCGCGCTGCTCACCGCCGGCGGCGCCGGCGCCGCGGCCTGGATCTTCAGCGCCAGCCTGCTCATCGCCGGCGCCGCCGCGCTGCTGGCGGCGTTCGTGGTGGGCGTGCTGGGCATTGGCGGACTGCAGCGTGGCATCGGCCGCGGCTCCAGGGGCGGTGGCCCGGTCATCTGGGGTGGCAGCGGCGGCGGCGGCTTTGGCGGCGGCGGTGGTTTTGGTGGCGGCGGCGGATTCGGTTCGGGCGGCGGCGGCGACTTCGGCGGCGGCGGCGCCTCGGGGGACTGGTGATGAAGCAAGCGCCGGGCCGCCCCAAGCTTGGATGCGCCATTCGGCGTGCATGCCGAATGGCCCTCGCCAGCCACTCGCGAGCGCGCAGGCGCTCGCTCGGTGCACGCTCGGCCCCCTCGGGGGGACTGAGGGCCGCGGCTCCAAGTCCGCCTGCGCGGACTTGGACGGCCCGAAGGCCCAGCGCCTCTGGCGCTGGGCGGCCACCGCTCGCGGCGGCCTTGGGGGCGACATGAACCGTTGGTTGCGCATCCTGAAACACCGCTGGCTCGACGAGACCGACGCGCGCCGTGCGCTCGACGATGCCGCGCTGGAGCGGCTGGCCGCACGCGTGCAGCGCAGCGAGCGGCGCCACAGCGGCGAGATCCGGCTGTGCGTCGAGGCCGGGTTGCCGCTGTCCTACCTCTGGCGCGAGGCCTCGGCGCGCGAGCGTGCGCTGGCGGTGTTCGGCAAGCTGCGCGTGTGGGACACCGAGCACAACAACGGCGTGCTGATCTACCTGCTGTTGGCCGAACATGCGATCGAGATCGTCGCCGACCGCGGCTTGAACCGGCACGTGCCGTCCGAGGAGTGGCGCCGTCTTAGCGACGGCATGGCGGCGGCCTTCAGGGCCGGGTACTTCGAGGACGGACTGGGCCAGGCCATCGATGCGGTCGACGGCCTGCTGGGTCGGCACTTCCCGCTGGCCGAAGGCACGGCCAACCCTAACGAACTGCCCGACCGGCCCTTCGTCGGCTGAGCTACACGCTCTCGATCGGCTTCAGCGAGCCGCTGAAATGCTCGCGCTTCAACGGCGGGGGCAGCGGCGGGAAATCCACCTGCGGCTCGGGCAGCGCGAAGTCGTGCACCTGGTCGAGCAGGTGGCGGATCAGCGTCAGCCGGCCACGCCGCTGGTCGTTGAAGTTCACCAGCGTCCACGGCGCATGGCGCGTGTGCGTGGCCTTCAGCATGCGCTCGCGCGCCGTGCCGTAGGCTTCGTACTTGTGGCGCGCCTGCAGATCCACCGGCGACAGCTTCCAACGCTTCAGCGGGTCGCTCAGGCGCTCGGCGAAGCGCTCCTCCTGCAAGGCCTGGTCGACCGTGAGCCAGTACTTGAGCAGCAGCACGCCGTCGTCGACCAGCAGCTTCTCGAACACCGGCGCCTGGCGCAGGAAACGCGCCGTCTGCTGCGCGCTGCAGTAGCCCATCACCGCCTCGACGCCGGCGCGGTTGTACCAACTGCGATCGAAGAGCACCAGCTCGCCGGCGGCCGGCAGGTGCGCGACGTAGCGCTGGAAATACCACTGCGTACCTTCGCGCTCGCTCGGTTTCGCCAGCGCCACCGTGCGGCATTGGCGCGGCGACAGCGCATCGCTGATGGCGGCAATGACACCGCCCTTGCCAGCCGTATCGCGGCCTTCGATCAGCACCAGCATGCGCTTGCCGGTGTGCTGCAGCCAGCGCGCCAGTTGGTCGAGCTCGATCTGCAGCGGTTCGAGCCGCGCTTCGTAGTCGGACTTGGCGAGCTTGTCCTTGTCGGAGCGTGCGCCGTCTTTCTTGCCCTTGGCCATGTTCAGCCTCGCGAGAGTTGCAGCGCACCCAGTGTCGGCGCTGGTCGCCACAAAGACAACAGGCCCGCGTGGTCTGCACCTCGCGGGCCTGGCTGCGGCGCTTGGAGCGCTTGGCTTACTTCTTGCGGAACTTGCGCAGCGCGGCGATCTGCGCCGCCATGGCCGCGAACTCGCCCTGCGCCTTGGCGAAATCGATGTCGCTCTTGGCGTTCTTCATCGATTCTTCGGCCTGCTTGCGTGCCTCGACCGCCTTGGCTTCGTCGAGGTCGTGGCCGCGGATCGCGGTGTCGGCCAGCACGGTGACCGTGCCGGGCTGCACCTCGAGGATGCCGCCGGCGACGAAGACGAATTCCTCCTCGTCGTTGTCGGCGCGGATGATGCGCACCGCGCCAGGCTTGATGCGCGTGATCAGCGGCGTGTGCCGCGGGTAGATGCCGAGTTCGCCCATCTCGCCGGGCAGCGCGACGAACTTCGCGGCGCCGGAGAAGATGCTCTCCTCGGCGGACACCACATCGACTTGCAGCGTGGCCATGGTCTGTTCCTTCGGCTGATTGAACCGCTTACTGGACGGTCTTCGCCTTGGCGATGGCCTCGTCGATGGTACCCACCATGTAGAAGGCCTGCTCGGGCAGCGCGTCGCATTCGCCGTTGACGATCATCTTGAAGCCGCGGATGGTTTCCTTCAGCGGCACGTACTTGCCTGCCGTGCCGGTGAAGACTTCGGCGACGTGGAAGGGCTGGCTCAGGAAGCGCTGGATCTTGCGCGCGCGCGACACCGCCAGCTTGTCCTCGGGCGCGAGTTCGTCCATGCCCAGGATGGCAATGATGTCGCGCAGCTCCTTGTAGCGCTGCAGCGTGCCCTGCACCGCGCGCGCGACCGAATAGTGGTCTTCGCCGACGACGTGCGGGTCGAGCTGGCGGCTGGTGGAATCGAGCGGGTCGACCGCGGGGTAGATGCCCAGGGAGGCGATGTCGCGCGACAGCACCACGGTGGAATCCAGGTGGGCGAAGGTGGTCGCGGGCGACGGGTCGGTCAGGTCGTCGGCCGGCACGTACACCGCCTGGATCGAGGTGATCGAGCCCACCTTGGTGGAGGTGATGCGCTCCTGCAGGCGGCCCATTTCCTCGGCCAGTGTCGGCTGGTAGCCCACTGCCGAAGGCATGCGGCCGAGCAGCGCGGACACTTCGGTACCGGCCAGCGTGTAGCGGTAGATGTTGTCGACGAAGAAGAGCACGTCCTTGCCTTCGTCGCGGAAGGATTCGGCGATGGTCAACCCGGTCAGCGCGACGCGCAGCCGGTTGCCCGGCGGTTCGTTCATCTGGCCGTAGACCATGGCCACTTTCGATTCGCCCAGGTTGTCGCTGTTGACGACGCCCGATTCCATCATCTCGTGATAGAAGTCGTTGCCCTCGCGCGTGCGCTCGCCGACGCCGGCAAACACCGACAGGCCCGAGTGCGCCTTGGCGATGTTGTTGATGAGTTCCATCATGTTCACGGTCTTGCCGACACCGGCGCCGCCGAACAGGCCGACCTTGCCACCCTTGGCGAACGGGCACATCAGGTCGATGACCTTGATGCCGGTTTCGAGCAGGTCCTGCGACGGGCTCAGCTCGTCGTAGGTCGGCGGCTTGCGGTGGATCGACGCGGTGAGTTCCTGGCCCACCGGGCCGCGCTCGTCGATCGGGTTGCCCAGCACGTCCATGATGCGCCCGAGCGTGGCGCGCCCCACCGGCACCGAGATCGCCTTGCCGGTGTTCGACACCATCAGCCCGCGGCGCAGACCGTCCGACGAACCCAACGCGATGGTGCGCACCACGCCGTCGCCCAGCTGCTGCTGAACTTCGAGCGTCAGTTCGGTACCCGCGAGCTTGAGCGCGTCATAAACCTTGGGCATGGCGTTGCGCGGGAACTCGACGTCCACCACCGCCCCGATGCACTGGACGATCTTGCCGGCCGCTTGAACTTCAGACATTTTTCGGATCCTTTGAGATGCGTGATTCTTGGGTCGTCAGACCGCGGCCGCGCCGGCGACGATCTCCGACAGTTCCTTGGTGATCGCCGCCTGCCGCGTCTTGTTGTAGACCAGCCTGAGCTCGGCGATGACATTGCCGGCGTTGTCGGTGGCGGATTTCATCGCCACCATGCGCGCCGATTGCTCCGAGGCCAGGTTCTCGGCCGTGGCCTGGTAGACCAGCGCCTCGACATAGCGCAGCACCAATTCGTCGATGACGGCCGGCGCGTTGGGCTCGTAGATGTAGTCCCAGCTGCGCGAGCGGGCCTCGGCCCCAGCGGTGTCGGCCATGCTCTCGTTCGACAGCGGCAGCAGCTGCTGCACCACCGGCTCCTGACGCATGGTGTTGATGAAGCGCGTGTAGCACAGGTACACCGCGTTCAGCCGTCCCGCGGCATAAGCATCGAGCAGCACCTTCACCGGGCCGACCAGCTTGTCCAGGTGGGGCCTGTCGCCCAGCTGGATGGCGTGCGAAACGATCGTCGCACCGATGCGGTTGAGGAAGCCGAAACCCTTGTTGCCGATGGCCACGGTCTCGGCCTTCACCCCCTGGGCTTCCAGCTCCTTGAGCTTGGCCGTGACGACGCGCAGCACGTTGGTGTTCAAGCCGCCGCAAAGGCCCTTGTCGGTGGTGACGACGATGACGCCGGCGAGCTTGGCCTGCTCATGCTTGAGCATGAACGGGTGTTTGTATTCGGGCGTGGCGGTGGACAGGTTGGCCGCCAGGCTGCGGATCTTCTCGGCATAGGGCCGCGCCGCACGCATACGCTCCTGCGCCTTGCGCATCTTCGATGCGGCGACCATCTCCATGGCCTTGGTGATCTTCTTGGTGTTCTCGACACTCTTGATCTTGCCGCGTATTTCCTTGCCTGCTGCCATGACGGAGCTCCTTGTTCGAAGGTCGTCAGGGTCAGGCGAAAGACTTCTTGAACGCCGCCACGGCCGCCGACAGCTCCGCTTCGGTGTCCTTGTCGAGCTGCTTGCTGTCGTCCATCTTCTTCAGCAGCGCCGCATGGCTGGTCTTCAGGTGCGTGTGCAGGCCATGCTCGAAGGCCAGCGCCTTCTTCACATCGACATCGTCGACGAAACCCTTGTTCACCGCGAACAGCGTCGCCGCCATCAGACCGATGGACAGCGGCGAGTACTGCGGCTGCTTCAGCAATTCGGTGACGCGCGCGCCGCGGTCGAGCTGCTTGCGCGTGGCTTCGTCCAGATCGGAGGCGAACTGCGCGAAGGCGGCCAGTTCGCGGTACTGCGCCAGGTCGGTACGGATGCCGCCGGACAGGCCCTTGATCAGCTTGGTTTGCGCCGCACCGCCCACCCGCGACACCGAGATGCCGGCGTTGATGGCGGGCCGGATGCCGGCGTTGAACAGGTTGGTTTCCAGGAAGATCTGGCCGTCGGTGATGGAGATCACATTCGTCGGCACGAAGGCCGAGACGTCGCCGGCCTGGGTCTCGATGATCGGCAGTGCCGTCAGCGAGCCGGTCTTGCCCTTGACCGCGCCCTTGGTGAAGGCCTCGACGTAGTCGGCGTTGACGCGCGCGGCGCGCTCGAGCAGGCGCGAGTGCAAGTAGAAGACATCGCCCGGGTAGGCTTCACGACCCGGCGGGCGACGCAGCAGCAGCGACACCTGCCGATAGGCCACGGCCTGCTTGGACAGGTCGTCGTAGACGATCAGCGCGTCCTCGCCGCGGTCGCGGAAGTACTCGCCCATGGTGCAGCCCGAGTAGGCCGACACGTACTGCATCGCGGCGCTCTCGGCAGCCGAGGCGGCAACGACGATGGTGTATTCCATCGCGCCGTGCTGCTCGAGCGAGCGCACCACGTTCTTGATCGACGACGCCTTCTGGCCGATGGCGACGTAGATGCAGGTCATGTCCTGACCCTTCTGGTTGATGATCGCGTCGACCGCCACCGCGGTCTTGCCGGTCTGGCGGTCGCCGATGATCAGCTCGCGCTGGCCGCGGCCGATCGGCACCATCGAGTCGATCGACTTCAGGCCGGTCTGCACCGGCTGGCTCACGCTCTGGCGCGCGATCACGCCCGGGGCGATCTTCTCGATCGGCATCGACATCTTGGCGTTGATCGGGCCCTTGCCGTCGATCGGCTGGCCCAGCGCGTTGACCACGCGGCCCTTCAGCTCGGGGCCGACCGGCACTTCCAGGATGCGGCCGGTGCACTTGACCGTGTCGCCTTCGGAGATGTGCTCGTACTCGCCCAGGATCACCGAGCCGACCGAGTCGCGCTCCAGGTTCAGCGCCAGGCCGTAGGTCGGCTGGCCGTCGGAGCCTGCCGGGAACTCGAGCATTTCGCCTTGCATCGCGTCGGACAGGCCGTGGATGCGCACGATGCCGTCCGTCACCGACACCACCGTGCCCTGATTGCGGATGTCGGCCGACACGCCAAGGCCTTCGATGCGGCTCTTGATCAGTTCGGAAATTTCTGCGGGATTCAGTTGCATGACTTTTCTCCGGTAGACGCTGGTCTGCAGCCCTCAGGCCCTCAGGCCGTCAACGCCACTCTCATTTGTTCAAGACGGGCGCGCACCGAGGTGTCGAGCACCTCGTCGCCGACCACCACGCGGATGCCGCCGATCAGATCGGGCTCGATCACGACGCGGGCATTGAGCTTGCGCTTGAAGCGCTTTTCCAGCGTCGACACCACCTCGTCCAGTTGCGCCGGCTCGATGGCAAAGGCGCTGTGGATGGTGGCGTCCGACACCCCGCTGCTGGCATTGACCAGCGCGTGGAACTGTGCGGCGATCTCCGGCAGCGCAGCCAGGCGGCCGTTGTCGACCACCGCACCGAGCAGGTTTTTCGCCGCATCGGACAGCGGCGTCTTCACCACCGAGGTGATGAGCTCGATGACTTGCGGCGTCTCGACCCGGGGGTCATCGGCAAAGTGCAGCAGCTGCGCGTCGGCAGCGACGTCGGCCAACGCCTGTACCTGTCCGGCCATGGCCGCACGGTCGATGCCCGAAGCCTTGAACAGCGCCTCGGCGTAGGGGCGGGCAATGGTGGCGATCTCGGCCATGTCAGCGTCCTGAAGCGGGGGCCGCGATCACAGCTCGGCCTTCAGGCGGTTCAACAGCTCGGCATGCACGCCGGGGTTGACTTCGCGCTTCAGGATCGACTCGGCACCCTTGACGGCCAGTGCGGCCACCTGCTCGCGCAGTGCCTCGCGCGCCTTGGTGGCTTCCTGTTCGGCCTCGGCCTTGGCGGCAGCGATGATCTTCGTGCCTTCGTCGCTGGCGCGGCTCTTGGCTTCTTCGACCATCGATTGCGCCAGGCGCTCGGCGTCGGCCAGACGCTGCGTAGCGTCGGTGCGCGCGGCCGAGAGTTGTTCCTCCACGCGCTTGTTGGCATTGGACAACTCGGCCTTGGCCTTGTCGGCCGCCGACAGGCCGTCGGCGATCTTCTTCGCGCGTTCGTCGAGTGCGGCCGTGATCGGCGGCCAGACGAACTTCATCGTGAACCAGACCAGGATCGCAAAGACGATCATCTGGATGATCAGGGTGGCGTTGATGCTCACTGCTGTGACCTCATCATGGGGTGCCCAGGGGCCGCGATCGAAGACCGCCGCCCGCCGCACCGAAGGAAGGAACTTACTTCGGCAGGTTGGCGATCTGCGCCAGGAACGGGTTGGCCGTGGCGAACCACAGCGCGATACCGGTGCCGATGATGAAGGCCGCGTCGATCAGGCCGGCCAGCAGGAACATCTTGGTCTGCAACTCGCCCATCAGTTCGGGCTGACGGCCGGCGGACTCGAGGTACTTGCCACCCATGAGGCCGATGCCGATACAGGCACCGACGGCACCCAGACCGATGATCAGGCCGGCGGCGAGGGCGACAAAGCTGATGACTTCCATTTAGTTGCTCCTGGTGTTGGAAGGTGAGTGAGAAGGGGTAAAGCGGGCGAACGGAAAGGGAATCGAAACGTCGATCAGTGCGAGTCGTGCGCCTGACCTACGTAAATCAGCGTCAGCATCATGAAGATGAAGGCCTGCAGCGTGATGATCAGGATGTGGAAGATCGCCCATACCGTGCCGGCGATGACATGGCCGATGGCCAGCGCGATGCCGGTGGCGCTGAAGGCGAAGGCACCACCCATCAGCGCGATCAGCATGAAGATCAGCTCGCCGGCATACATGTTGCCGAACAGTCGCATGCCGTGCGACACGGTCTTGGCGATGAACTCGACGATCTGCATCAGGAAGTTCACCGGATACAGGAACCACCTGTCGCCGAAGGGCGCCGAGAACAGCTCGTGCACCCAGCCACCGAGGCCCTTGATCTTGACGTTGTAGTACAGGCAGATCAGCAGCACGCTCAGGCTCAGGCCCATCGTCACCGACAGGTCGGCGGTGGGCACGACGCGCAGGTAGTCCTTGGCGCCGAGCGCCGGGCCGGCCTGGTGCCAGATGGCCGGGAGCAGATCCACCGGCAGCAAGTCCATGGCGTTCATCATGAAGATCCAGATGAACACCGTCAGCGCCAGCGGCGCGACCATCTTGCGGCTGTGGGCGTTGTGCACGATGCCCTTGGCCTGCGAGTCGACCATCTCGACCAGCATCTCCACCGCCGCCTGGAATCGCCCCGGCACACCTGAGGTGGCCTTGCTCGCGACCAGCCACAGCAGCCAGCAGCCCAGCGCGCCCAGCGCAATCGAATAGAACAGCGAGTCCATGTTCATGACTGACATGTCGACCACACCGCCCTGCTTGTTGGTCTGCAGGTGCTGGAGGTGGTGGACGATGTACTCGCCGGCGGTCGGCGCGTGGCTCTCTTGCCCTTGGGTTGCCATGTGCTCAGGTTCCCGATTGCTGTTTTTTTGCAGGCCGGCGCCACAACAGCGCCAGCAGATACACGTGCATGCAGACCACCAGACCAACCAGCAACGCCGGCCAGCTCAGGGGCTGCACGATCTTCGGCGCCAATGCCAGCATCAGCACCGAGACCGCGATTTTCACCATCTCCCACAACATGAAGCTGACGGCGCTGGCGCCAGGCGACACGCTGCTGATCCGGCTGCTCATGCCGCGTGCCATCAAGGCACCCGGCACCACCACCACTGCGGCGCCGTAAAGCGCCGACCCCAACACCGCACGATCACCGGTGATCAGCCATGCGAGCATGGCCACCACCGCACCCACCGCGGCTTGCGCCGCGACCACCCACCAAACAGGCACTTGGGGGTGCCTTTCCCGGAAGGCCTGGGCCTGTTGCCGGGTCAATGGCGGGATTGCCGGCTCGTCGTCGCCGCCCCAGGCGCCCGAATGAATTCTTCTTTCGGACATGAGACTTCAACCGCATGAGTGTCCAGCAAAGCCTTGAAATTATACGTGCTAACCCGCAGTGCCCAGCAAGTCGAGCGTTCGCCGATGCGTGAGGCGCAACGGCACATGCGGCGGCGGCGCGACACGCGCCGTACCGAGACTCAAGGCAAGGTCCGGTAGCGCAACGCCAGATCCGCGAAGGCCTGCCGCTCCGCGCCGTTGACGCGACGGCCGAGTTCATCCTCGATCAGCGCGGCCACCGGCTCGGCCAGTTGCGCGGCAAGCGCCGCGTCCAGGAAGAGAAGGCGCGAGCGGCGCGCCAGCACGTCCTCGATGCTGCGCGCCATCTCGAAGCGCAGCGCAAAGCGCACCATCGCCTCGCTCAGCGCGCCCTTGCCCGACTCGGCATCGCGCCACAGCCAGTGGGTGGCGCCCGGCAAGGTGTGCAGCAGCGCGGCCTCGCTGCCGTAGAGGTGCTCGCCCGGCGCCTCGCACAGCGCGCGGCCCGGCGCGGCACCCAGCAGTTTCAATCGGGTGGTGACACCGCCGGCGCGCCGCTCGAGCAGGCCACTGGTCATGCAGCGGTCGAGCACGTCCTCGGCCATGGCGCGGTAGGTGGTCCACTTGCCGCCCGTGACGGTGACCAGCCCCGAACGGCCGACGATGACCGTGTGCTCGCGCGACAGGGCCTTGGTGTTGTCGCCCTCGTCGTCCGGTGGCTTGACCAGCGGACGCAGGCCCACCCAGACCGAGCGTACGTCGGAGCGCGTTGGCGCCTTCGACAGGTAGCGCCCCGCCTCGCGCAGGATGAAGTCCACCTCCTCGCGGAAGGGCGTGGGCTCGCGGTCCAGGTCATGGCGCGGCGTGTCGGTGGTGCCGAGAATGGTCTTGCCCATCCAGGGCACGGCAAAGAGCACCCGGCCATCCGCCGTCTTCGGCACCATCAGCGCGTGCGTACCGGGCAGGAAGGCGCGGTCGACCACCAGATGCACGCCCTGGCTGGGCGCCACCATCGCCGGCCTCGAAGGCGCTTGCGCCTCGCGGTCCATGTCGCGCACCGCATCCACCCAGACGCCGGCGGCATTGACCACGCAGCGTGCGCGCAGGTCGAAGGACTCGCCGGTCTCGGCATCACGCGCCTGCACGCCACGCACCTTGCCGTGCTCGCGCAGCAGGGCGGTCACGGCGCAGTGGTTCAGCGCCAGCGCGCCACGATCGACGGCGGTGCGGGCCAACAACAAGGCCAGCCGGGCATCGTCGAACTGCCCGTCCCAGTACTTCACCCCACCCACCAGCCCCGGCTTGCGCACCGTCGGCAGCACCTGCTGCGTGCGCCGCGCGGACAGGATCTCCGTCGGGCCCAGGCTCTGGCGGCCGGCGAGCACGTCGTACATCTTCAGTCCGGCGCCGTAGAAGGGCACGTCGAACAGGCGGTAGCCCGGCACGACGAAGGCCATGCGCTGGGCCACGTGCGGCGCATTGGCCAGCAGCGTGGTGCGCTCGTGCAGCGCCTCGCGCACCAGGCCGATGTTGCCCTGCGCCATGTAGCGCACGCCGCCGTGCACCAGTTTCGTGGCCCGAGACGAGGTGCCCTTGGCGAAATCATCGCCTTCCAGCAGCACCACCGAGAAGCCGCGCGCCACCGCATCGAGCGCCACGCCCAGGCCGGTGGCGCCGCCACCGATGACCACCAGGTCCCACTCGCGCGCCTCACGCAGCCGCGCCAGCAGGTGGCCGCGCTCGAACATGTGCTGATTCATGCCGGGCTTTCAGACCAGTGCGTAGTTGGCGGGCAGGCCGGGCACGTCCACGTCCAGGGCGAGCACGCAGCCGGCCAGCGGCTGCGCCGCCAGTTCCGCCGCCGGACGATGCTCGCGCGCAGTGGTGATGTACAGCGTCTTCAGGTCGTGGCCGCCAAAGGCCGGCATCGTCGGGCAGCGCACCGGCAGGTGCACCTGGCGCAGGATTTCGCCGTCGGGCGACAGGCGCAGCACGCGCTGGCCGTCGTACATCGCCACCCAGTAGCAGCCCTCGCGGTCGACCGCCGCGCCGTCGGGGCAGCCCAGATAGTCGTCCTGCGGACGGCCCGGCGCCTTGATCGGAAATCGGGCAAAGACACGCCGACGCGACAAGTCGCCGCTGTCGGGCTCGAAGTCGAAGGCATGCACGATGTTCGTGTGCGTGTCGGCCCAGTACATCGTGCGGCCGTCCGGGCTCCAGGCCAGCCCGTTGCTGATGGACACGCCGTCGAAGCGCTGGCTCAGAGCACCGGCGGCGAAGCACTGCATCGTGCCCAGCGCCGGTTCGCGCGGTTCGCAGATGGTGCCGACCCACAAGCGCCCCTTGGCATCACACTTGCCGTCGTTGAAGCGCTGGCTGGCGACGTCGTAGGGTGCTTGCGCCAGCCGCTCGCGCGAAGCGCTGGCCGGGTCGAAGCGCCAGATGCCGCTGCGCAACGCCAGCAGCAGCCGGCCGTCGGGCAACGGCGCCACGGCCGAGGGCTCGGTGTCGAAAGCCCAGGCCGTGCGCTGACCGCTGCGAGGGTCGAAGCGCAGCAGCTGCCTGCCGGGGATGTCGCAGTAGTACAGCAGCTGCTCGCGTGGGTGCCAAAGCGGCGATTCGCCCAGCAGGCTGGGCGTGGCCACGGCCACGCGCAGGCCGGGGTCGGGCGTGCCCGGCGTCACAGCACGCCCACCTCGAGTTGCATCCAAGCTTCGAGGGATTCGCCAGGGCCGACCGGCCTGAGGCCATGCGCCAGCGGGTCGGCCATGTGGATCGCGTTGGACACATGGCTCACCGGCTCGACGCAGAAGTAGTCGCGCTGCTGCGGCGTGTACACCACCAGCCGGTCGAGTGAGGAGCTGAGCTGTAGCGACATCTTCTCGTCACGGATGCGTGCCGCGCCGCGCCAGCCATCGAAGCAGTTGTCGTAGTCCAGATGCTGCACGTCAGCGTCGATGCCACTTTGCGCTACCTTGCGCACCGGCAGCTGCGCGGCGTCGCTGTCCCAGCGGCCGTCGAGTTCGATATGCAGCCGGCTGCGCGCGCGCTTCGGAAAGTACGGGTGCCAGCCCAGGCCCACCGGCTGGGCGACCTCGGCCAGGTTGTCGAACACCATCTGCACGCGCATGGCCTGCGGCGTGAGCGTGAAGTACTGGCGCGCCTCGAAGGCAAAGGGCCAGTCGGCATCGGCCGCATGCCGGTAGGCCAGCACCACGTCCACGGCGCTGGACGAGACGATCTGCCAGGGCCGGCGCCAGCCCACGCCGTGCACCGAATGCGGGCTGTCGTCGAAATTGGCTTGCGTGCCGTAGTCCACGCCTTTCCAGCGAAAGCGCCGGTACGCCAGCCGGTTGGAGTAGGGCAACAGCGGGAAGCAGCCCGAGGCTCGCGCAGCGTGCAGCTCGCCGGGTTCGGTGCAGCGCAGCACCGGCAGGTGCCGGTGCCACAACCCCGCGACGCAGCCGCCGAGATCCGGGCGCAGCGCCAGGCGCAGCGCGCCCGCATGAAGTTCGAAGTGGGGCGTCGAGGTGGCAGTCATCGGGTTCCCGGTGCGTGGAGGAGATCGGCGCCGCGCTGGTTGCGGCGCTCAGGTGCTGACATCGGTGCGTGTGCCGGTCTGCAGCGAGTGCACATGAGACTCGTCGTTC
Source organism: uncultured beta proteobacterium (assembly GCA_963824005.1). Lineage (GTDB taxonomy): Bacteria > Pseudomonadota > Gammaproteobacteria > Burkholderiales > Burkholderiaceae_C > Rubrivivax. The sequence goes on along the minus strand of CAWGOK010000006.1, from coordinate 203,668 downwards.
CGGCCGTGCAGCGCCCTCACTGCCGCCAGCGCGCCGCTCATCAGCAATCCCATGTCGGAGGCGATGGCCAGGTAGTCGTAGCCCATCGCGCGGTATTGCGTGACCACGTCGGGCGAGCCGCCGACCGTGCCGATCGGCTTGCCCAGCGCCTTGCAGCGTCGCGCGGCATCACCCATCGCCTGCATCACCGCCGGGTGCGTGAAATGGCCGACGTGCCCCATGCTCGCGGAAAGATCCGCCGGCCCGACGAAGATCGCGTCCACGCCTTCGACTGCAGCGATGTCCTCCAGCTGCGCCAGCGCCTCGGGCGTTTCGAGCTGCACGATCACGCCCAGGCCGGCATCGGCGGTCTTCAGGTAGTTGGGCACGGTGCCGAACTTCGAGGCCCGGCTCATGCCCGACATGCCGCGTTGTCCCTGCGGCGGATAGCGCGTGGCAGCCACCGCGCGCCTGGCCTCGGCGGCGTTTTGCACGAACGGAAACAGCACCGTGGTGGCGCCGGCGTCAAGCACGCGCTTGACCATCACCGCATCGTTCCAGGGCACGCGCACCACGGCCACCATGCGCGTGTTGCCCAAGGCCTGCAGCAACTGCAGCACGTTCATCAGGTCCAGCGGCGCATGCTCCATGTCGACCACGCCCCAGTCGAAGCCGGCGTGGCCCATGGCCTCGGCGACGATCGGGCTGGCCGAGCTGATCCAGGTGCCGATGGGCGGGTTGCTGCCTGCGGCACGCATCAGTTGGCTGAACGGGTTCATTTCGACTCCTTCGATGCGCTGAAGTCTATGTGCAGGCGCTGCGCCATCGCCCCGGCCGCTACAGCGGCGCCTTCAGGTAGTGGGCACCGGGTATCGGGTTGTAGTAATACGGCGCGACTTCCTCGAAGCCCAGCGTGGCATAGAGCTCGCGCGCCGACTCCATCTCGTCCAGTGTGTCCAGCAGCATCACCGAATAGCCGGCGCTGGCGGCCCGATCCATCAACGCCTGGGCCAGCAGACGCCCCAGGCCAAAGCGGCGGAAGGCGCGGCGCACGTACAGGCGCTTCATCTCGCAGGCATTGGCATGGTCGACATCGCTCAGCCGGCGCATCGCCACGCAACCGGCCAGTTGCTCGTCGGCAAAGGCCAGCAGCAACGCGCCGTCGGGCGCGGCATATTCGCCCGGCAGGCCAGCCAGCTCGGCGTCGAAGTTCTGGAAGCACAGGTCCACCGACAGGCTGTCGGCGTACTCGCGAAAGATCGTGCGCGCGGCCTCCAGCAACTCGGCAGAGTCGGGCTCCACCAGGCGAAAGTTGACCTCGTTCACGGGCGGCGCGGCGCGTTCATCGAGGCCAGTCTATCCGCCCAGGCTGGCGATCCAGGCCACGCCCGAACCACACACCGCGGCCAGCAGCAGGGCCAGCAGACGGGTCCACGCCGAATCGGTCGCCGCCGGCGTGCCGGGCGGCAGCGGCTTGTCGCCGACGAGCATCGGCCGCACCAGATTGTGCTTCTTGCGCAGCAGGTAGTAGACGATGGCCGCCAGGTGCAGCGCCACCAAGCGCCAGCAGGATCCACTGGCCATAGTCCTTGTGCCAGTGCGTGGCACGGCCGGCAACGGTGCCGCTGACGAAGCGGTTCAGCGGGCCGACGGTGGCGATCTCGTCGTCGGCCACCAGGCCGGTGGCCACCTGCAACATCAGAAAACCCAGCAGTGCAAACACCGAAAAGCTGCCCAGTGGGTTGTGTCCGACATCGAGGTGTTCGTCCGCGCCGGCCCTGCCCGCGCAGATAGCGCGAGCACCGTGCCCGGCGCGTAGACGAAGCTGGCAAAGCGCGACCAGCGCCCGCCGACCAGCGCCCCAGAGCAGGCGAAACGCCAGCAGCGTGAACACCACGTAACCGAAGCGGAAGTGCCACACCATGGCGTTGCCCCCGATCTTGGCGCTGAGCACCGAACCGACGATGCACAACGCCAGGATCCAGTGGAAGGCGCGCGTGGGCAAGTCCCACACGCGCACGGCGATCGTTCGAGGCAGGGTGTCGCTCATCGGCGTCTCGTTGGGCAGAGGGCGCAGGCGCAACCATAGCGCGAACTGCGATGCGGGCTTACCCGCGGGTCGGGAATCAAGCTCGGCCGGCCTGCGTACACTGCCGTGCGCCCAGAAGCCGGCTCCGCCCGTCTGCGTGCATTGCAGCCCACCCCAAACCACCCTGTTCGGAGGAATCGAATGAAACGTCTGCCCCTAGCCGCCCTGGCCTTTGCCGGGATCGTCACTGCCCTGCCCGCCGCAGCGCAGTTCGCAGAAGCCGGAAGACGCGATCAAGTACCGCAAGGCGGCGATGACGCTGCAAGGTGCTACCTTCGGACGCGTGGTGGCCATGGCCAACGGTCGCGTGCCCTTCGACGCCAAGGTCGCGGCCGAGAACATCGAAATCGTCGCAATGCTCAACCGCTTGCAGTTTTCCGCGTTCGTCGAGGGCAGCGACAAGGGCGACACCCGTGCCAAGCCGGAGATCTGGACGCAGAAGGACAAGTGGGCGGCGCAATGTCGCCAAGAGTCAGGAGGACGTCGCCAAGCTGGTGGCGGCCGGCAAGACGGGCAACCTCGACCAGATCAAGGCTCGCCGTTGGCGCCGTCGGCCAGAGCTGCAAGGCCTGCCACGACGACTTCCGCAAGGACTAGGGCCGAGCGTACACCGGCGCGAAAGGGCCCGCTTCGGCGGGCCTTCTTCTTGGGCAGGACCCTGCGGCTCAGGTCGCCTCGGCAAAACCGAGCACGACCCTGCGGGTCATCGCTGATTTCTTCTCCACCTTGGTGACGACCACGGCGCCGATGTCGGCCGTGTTCGCCACATGCGTGCCGCCGCAGGGCTGCAGGTCCACGCCTTCGATCTCGAGCACGCGGATGCGGCCCTGGCCGCGCGGCGGGGTCACGCTCATGCTGCGCACCAGCTGCGGGTTGGCGTCGAGCTCGGCCTCGCTGATCCAGCAGTGCCGCACCGGGTGAGCCTCGGCCACCAGGCGCGCGATGCCTTCGCTAAGCAGTTGCTTGTCCAGCGGTTCTTTCATGTGGAAATCGAGTCGCGCATACGCCGCCGTGATCGAACAACCGTCCACCGGGTGCGGCACCAGCGCGCACAGCAGGTGTGTGGCGGTGTGGAAGCGCATGTGCGCGGCACGGCGCGCGCGGTCGATGATGGCCGTGAGCTCAGTGCCCGGCTGCAGCGCGGCGGCATCGCCGGCGTCGGCCAGTACGTGCACGATCTCGCCCGGCTGCGCGCCCTTGCGCGTGTCGGCCACCTTCAGCTCCCGGCCATCGGGCAGGCGCAGCAGGCCCGCATCGCCGGCCTGGCCACCGCCTTGCGGATAGAACACCGTGCGGTCCAGCCGCACGCCTTGTTCGTCCACCGCCAGCACGTGCGCACTGCATTCATGCAGCGTCGCGTCGTCGCGGAAGAGGTCTTCGGTCATCGGCACATCATGCCGCAAGCACGCGGGCGAACACCTCGCGGTCGACGTTGCCGCCGGTCAGCGCCAGGCCCAGGCTGCACCCGGCAAAGGCCTCGCGCCGCTGCAGCGCGGCGGCCAGCGGCGCTGCGCCGGCGCCTTCGGCCACATTGTGGGTGTCGCTGAAGTAGATGCGCATGGCCTCGGCCACCTCGTCGTCGCTGACCGCGACGATGTCGTCGACCTCGCGAAGGATGATCGCCAGCGCCTCCTCGTCCGGCAGCCGGCAGGCCATGCCGTCGGCCAGCAACGTGCTCACCGGCGCCTCGACCACGCGGCCGGCGACGAAGGAGTCCTGGTAGGCGGTGGCATGGGCCGAGACCACGCCGACGATGCGCGAGGCCGCGCCGGTGAGCGCGCGCGCCGCCGCGCAGGCGCAGATGCCCGAGCCCTGGCCGATCGGCACCAGCACCACGTCGGGCTTCGCCTGTTCGAAGAATTCGATCCAGTAGCTGGCCACGCCGCGCAGCAGGTCGCGGTGGAAGCTGGGCACCATGTGCAGGCCCAGGCCTTCGGCCAGCGCTTGGGCATGTTCGCGCGATTGTTGGAAGTCGTCGCCGAACTCGACCAGCGTTGCGCCCAGCGCGCGCATCGCCGCGTTCTTCTCCACCGAATTTCCGCGCGGCACGACGATGGTGGCGCTCAAGCCCTGCCGCGCAGCGGCGCGTGCGATCGACTGCCCGTGATTGCCGCGCGTGGCGCTGATCACGCCGCGCACGCCCGGCTCGCGCCGCGACAGCTCATGCAGGTAGACGGCGCCACCGCGCAGCTTGAAGGCGCCGAGCGCGGTGTGATTCTCGTGCTTGACGAAGACGGTCGTGCCCAGCCGCTGCTCCAGCAGCGGCCAGCGGATCGTCGGCGTGGGCGGCATCTGCGCGCGCACGATCTCCAGCGCGGCCAGCAATTCGTCGCGTCCGGGCAGCAGGGGGCTTGTCATGGTTGGCGGCCTCCATCGTCGCTGCTCAGGTGGGCCACGCCCTGGGGTGTGTCGAAGGCGGCGCGCAGCGCCACACCCTGCGACGTACAGGTCACGCCGTCCAGACCGAGCGCCGTCACCACCGGTTCGGCCAGGCCGCCCAGCGTGAGCGAGCGCAGCGTCACGCCGCTGACTGGCAGGTGATCGCTGGGGTGCATGCCCTGCCATTCGATCAATGTCGGCAACGCGCCGCCGCACAACAGCTGCCCGTCGGCACGGCCGGCGATGCGCCAGCGGTACAGGCCTTGCGGGCTGGCGCGTTCGGCGGCCACCGCCTGCCCGGCGTCGAGTCCCTGCGCACGCAGTGCGGCCAGCGTGTCGTCCAGCCTCGCGCAACGCGCCACGATGTGCAGCAGCCGCGGGCGCTCGCGCAGCCTGGCCAGCAGCCGCGGATCGTCCAGGCCGAACCAGCGGGGCCGGGTCGGCGGCGGTGCTTCGGGGTCGTGGGCGATGATCTCCAGGTAGGCCATCGGGAAGGCCGGGCTGCCGATGGCCATCAGCCGGTTGTGCGTGCCCATGCCCACGTGCTTGCCGCCGGCGGCCGGAGCCGCACCGAGCAGTTGCTCGCACCAGGCCGCGCCCTGCTCCAGCGTGGCTGCAGCCACCACCAGGTGGTCGACCATCGCACTCATAGGTTCACCTGCCCTTCGATGCAAGGCGTCACCTGACCGCCGACCCAGACCTGGCGGTCCTGCGACTGCACGAACACCCGGCCGGCGCGGCCCATCGCCGTGCCCTGCGCCGCCACGTAGGCGGCCGGGGCCAAGCCCTCGCCGATGAGCCACTGCGCCAAGCTGGCGTTGAGGCTGCCGGTGACCGGGTCTTCGTTGACGCCGATTTCGGCGGCGAAGGCGCGCACCTCGAAGTCGCTGTCCGCGCCGCGGCGCTGCGGCGCGATGACGCCGACCTTGGCCAGGCCTTTCAGCCGTGCATGGTCAGGCCGCAGACCGAGCACGCTGTCGGCGCTGTCGAGCAGCAGGCTCAACCAGCGTGGCCCGTTGTTCAGGTCGGCGCTGGCACGCACGCGCGCCGCGTCCAGGCCCAGCGCCTCGCAGACCGCCGCCAACAGCGGCGCGGGCACGTTGTCGCGGCGCAGTGCCGGCGCCTGGAAAGCCAGCCGGCCGCCGTCGCGCCGCACCATCACCAGGCCGACGCCGCATTGCTGCACCACCACGCCGTCCTGGCGCGGTCGGCCACCGGCCGCCAGCCAGGCATGGCAGCTGCCCAGCGTGGGGTGTCCGGCAAAGGGCAGCTCGCCGCCGGGCGTGAAGATACGCACGCGGTAGTCGGCTTGCGCATCGGTGGGCGGCATCAGGAAGGTGGTCTCGGACAGATTGGTCCAGCGCGCGAAGGCCGCCAAACGCGCGTCGTCCAGGCCCTGCGCGTCGTGCACCACCGCCAGCGGGTTGCCGCGCAGCGCCTCGGCGGTGAACACGTCCAGTTGGTCGAAACGCCGCTTCATGGCCGAGCCTCCAGCGCGGTGGCCAGCACCCGGCCGAGCGCGGCCACGCCCTGCTCGATCAGCGGCGGCGCCACGGTGACAAAGCTCAGGCGCAGAGTGTTCATGCGTGGTGCATGGCAATAGAAGGGCGAGCCGGGCACGTAAGCCATGCCGGCGTCCACCGCCATGGGCAGCAGCGCCACCGCGTCCAACTCCTGCGGCAGCTCGACCCAGAAGAACATGCCGCCGGCCGGCACGTTGAAACGGCAGCCGGCCGGCAGGTGCTTGTCGAGCGCGGCGCGCATGGCGTCGCGCTGCGCCTTGTAGCGCGCGCGCACCTGCGGCAGGTGGGTGTCGAGGAAGCCGTTGCGGATGACCTCGTGCGCCACGCGCTGGTTGAAGCCGGGCGTGTGCAGGTCGGCCGCCTGCTTGGCCTGCAGCAGCTTCGGCAGCAACGCCGGCGGTGCCACCACATAGCCCAGGCGCAGCCCGGGCGCGAGCACCTTGGAGAAGGAGCCGAGGTAGATCGCGCCGTCGCCCGCCAAGGCACTGATCGGCGGCGGCGGCGGCGCGTCGAACCACAGCTCGCCGTAGGGGTTGTCCTCGACCAGCGGCAGGCCCGCGCGCGCCGCGGCCTGCGCCACCTCCACCCGTCGCGAGCCGCCCATGCTGCGGCCACTCGGGTTCTGGAAGTTGGGCAGCAGGTACAGGAAGCGCGCGCCGGCCGCCGCGGCCAGGGCCTGTGGCAGCGGGCCCTGCTCGTCGCAGTTGACCGCCACGAAGTCCGGCTCGTAAGGCGCGAAGGCCTGCAGCGCGCCCAGGTAGGTGGGCGCTTCGACCGCGACGCGACTGCCGGCGTCGATCAGCACCTTGCCCACCAGGTCCAGCCCCTGCTGCGAGCCGGTGGTGATCAGCACTTGCCCGGCCGGCACCTGCAGACCCTGCGTGGCCAGCTGGGCGGCCACCCACTCGCGCAGTGGGCCGTAGCCTTCGCTCGCGGCGTACTGCAGCGCCTCGCGCGGCGTGTCGGTGAGCACGCGATCGCAGGCCTCGCGCATGGCCTGCACCGGAAAGCTCTCCGGCGCCGGCAGGCCGCCCGCCAGCGAGATGATGCCCGGCGTTTCGGTGATCTTCAGGATCTCGCGGATCACCGACGGCTCGAGCCGCTCGGCGCGGCGGGCCAGCTGCCAGGGCGTGGAGGGGGATGCATGCATGTCGGTGCCTCAGGGGGTCGTTCGAAGGGGTCGGCGCGGGCCCGGCGCGGGCGTGCGCACCGGCATCTTGCGCCCGAGAAAGACGGTGCCGATCACCGCCAGCGAAAAGAGCAGGGTCAGCGGCTGCAGTCGCTCGCCCAGGATCGGCACCGCGAACAGCAGTGCCAGGAAGGGCTGCAGCAGCTGCACCTGGCTGACACGCACCGTGCCACCCAACGCCAGGCCGCGGTACCAGGCAAAGAAGCCCAGCCACATCGAGAACAGCGTGACGTAGGCAAAGCCGCCCCACGCCATGGCACTGGCAGGCTGCGTCGGCCAACTCAGCAGCATCAGCGGCGCGCTCAGCGGCAGGCTCAGTACCAGCACCCAGCAGATCACTTGCTCGGCCGTCAGTTCACGCGATGCGGTGGCGCCGGCCACGTAGCCGGCGGCCGCACTCAGTATCGCCAGCAGCAGCAGGCCGTCTGCCCCGCTGAGGCGGCCGCCGCCCGCCCAGGCGGCGAAGGCCAGCACCAGCGTGCTGCCGGCGACGGCGCAGGCCCAGAAGCCAAGGGAGGGCCGCTGCCGGAACGCCAGCGCGGCAATGGCGGCGGTGGCCAACGGCAACAGCCCAGTGACCACCGCGGCATGCATCGCGTCCACTTCGCGCAGCGCCAGCGCCAGGAACAGCGGGAAGCCGACCACCGTGCCGGCGGCACACAGGCCCAGCGCCGGCCACAGCCGCCGCGCTGGCCGCTCGGCTCTGGTCCAGCGAAGATAGGCGATGCTGAGCAGAGCGGCCAGCGCCGCGCGGCCCGCGGTGACGAACAGCGGCGGCAGTTGCGGCGCATCGGCCGGGCCGACCGCCAGGCGCGTCATCGGCAGCGTCATCGCGAAGATGGCCACGCCCAGCAGGCCCAGCCACAGACCCCGGGTTTCGGCGGCCTGAGCGGGCCCGGGAAGGCGGGAGACGCTGCGATCGGCATTCACGAGCCCAGTGTAGAGCCGTTGTCCAGTACACTGACCATACACATCAGAGCCACAGATGTAATTCTGTACTGCTCCTCAGGCCAGCACATCGATCCAGGCATGAACGGCCCCGAATCCTTGCCCGCGCTGCCGCTGTCGCGCCAGGCCGAGCGCACGCTGGCCGAGCAGCTGGCCGCGCAGTTTGCCGAGCGCATCCGCCAGCGGCTGCTGCTGGCCGGAGCGCGCCTGCCCTCGGTGCGCGAATGCGCCCGCCGCCACACGCTGAGCCCGAGCACCGTGGTCGCGGCCTATGACCGGCTGCTGGCGGCGGGCCTGGTGGAGGCGCGACGCCAACGCGGCTTCTTCGTGCGCGAGACCCAACTCGAGACCCGCGCTGGGCTGCGCCAGGGCGGCGCCGGGCCCCGCCTGCCCTTGCCGGTGAGCGCCACCACGCTGATCCGCGGCATGTTCCAGCCGCCCGGTGCGCTGCCGATGCCGGGGCTGGGCACGCTGCCGGCCGACTGGCTGGACCTGCCGCTGCTGGCCGGCGCGCTGCACAAGGTCAGCCGCGGTCCCGCCTTCGCCGACTGCTCGCTGCGCTATGGTGAGCCGGCCGGCGACGCCCGGCTGCGCCAGGCGCTGTCGCACAAGCTGGCCGAGTTCGGCGTGGTGGCGGCGCCGCAGCAGATCATCACCACCATCGGCGCAACCCAGGCGCTGGACGTGGTGACGCGCACGCTGCTGCGCTCCGGCGATGCCGTGCTCGTCGATGAACCCGGCTGGGCAGTGGAATACGCGCGGCTGGCGGCACTGGGCATGCGCGTGCTGCCGGTGCCGCGCGGCGAAGAGGGCCCGGACCTGGGCGTGATGCAACAGCTGATCGAGGCCCACCAACCGCGCCTGTACGTCACCGTGTCGGTGCTGCACAACCCCACCGGCGCGTCGCTGTCGCTGCACCGCGCGCACCAGCTGCTGCGTCTGGCCGAGCAGCACGAGCTGCACATCGTCGAGGACGACACCTACGCCCACCTGGCACCGGCGCACCTGCCGCGGCTTTCCGCCCTGGACGGGCTGCAGCGCAGTTTCTACATCTCGGGTTTCTCGAAGATTCTGGCGCCGAACTGGCGCGTGGGCTACCTGGCGGCGCCATCGGCGTGGGTCGACCGGCTGGTCGACACCAAGCTGCTGTCCACGCTGACCACGCCAGCGTTGACCGAACGCGCGCTGGCGCACTGCCTGGAGCAGGGCCTGCTGCGCCGCCACGTCGATCGCGTGATGCAGCGGCTGGCGGCGGCACGTGCGCGCGCCGTCGAGGCGGGCGAAAGCCAGGGGTTCGGCTTCGCCGCGCCGCCGCGCGGGCTGTTCGGCTGGGTCGACACCGGCTGCGACACCGAGCGGCTGGCCGAGCCCATGCTCGACCAGGGCTGGCTGATCGCACCGGGCGCGCTGTTCCACGCAGTACATCGGCCGACCACGCTGATGCGCATCAACTTCGCGACCACGCAGGACCCGGCCTTCTGGCAGGCCTTGCGGCGTACAAGCGCTCACATCTCGCGCCGCTGAGACCGATGCGGGCGGCGTAGCATGATCGACCGCTGGCGAAGCGGCCCGACGAAGCCATGTTTGAGTCCACCCTGCCCTTCGGCGAACCCGATCTGATGCGCGCCAGCGCCTTCCAGCGCGAGTTGGACGAATCAGCACGCAGCGGCGACGCGGATTCGATGGTTTCGCGCCTGTCCACGCTGAGCCCGTCGCTGCTGCTCGATCTGATGCGCTTCGAGCGAGAAGGCCAGCAAGGCGGCGTCATCGAAATCCTGGCCGCCTGCGTCCGCCATGCGCGCAAGCTGCTGATCCACCTGCAGGTGCAGGATCGTGTCGTGCCGTTGACGGTGTTCCCGGTGGAGCATCTGGTGCATTGCCCGATGCCGATGCCGGCCTTCCTGGCGCTGCCGCTGGGCGACCTGAGCGTGCTGCATGTCGAGCCGGCGCTGCTGCGCCCGCCCGGCGACCGCGTGCGCGCCATGATCGGCGAGCCGGCGCACTACAGTGCGCTGGGCCCGCTGCTGTGGGAGCTGGCCTTGCGCGGCTCGCGCGGCGAGCTACTGCCGGAAATCGCTGGCCAGGCGGCCTACCGCATTTCGCCCGCGCTGAACCTGCGCGACTTCGAGCTCAGCGGGTCGTTGGCCCAGGCCGTGGCCCGGCTCAAGCGCAACACCACCAACCTGCGCGAGATGGCGCTGTGGCCTGGCTTCGACCGCGAACGCGCCATGCGTCTGCTGAACGGGCTGTACCTGCAGGCCGGGTTGATGGTCAGCCGCACGCACCCGGCGGCCACCAACGAAGGTTGGAGCAGCGACCCGCCGCAATAGCCGGCCTTCAGCGCGCGGACAACGCTTCCCAGCGCTCCAGCGAGCGCATCAGCTCGTCATCGATCTGCGCGTAGCGCGCCTGCAATTCGCCCACGCGCTGCGGCTCTTCAGTGTAGAGCGAGGGGCTGGCCAGGCGCTCGCCGATGGCGCGCTGCTCGGCTTCCAGCGCCTCGATGCGCGCCGGCATGTCCTGCAGTTCACGCTGCTCCTTGAAGCTGAGCTTGCGCGCCGCTGCGGCCGACGCTGCCTTGGCCGCGGGCCGCAGCGGCGCTGCTGCCGGCGCGGCGGCGCGCGGCCTGGCCGCGCTCAGCTGGCGCGAGCGTTCGCGCTGCAGCTGCCAGTCCTCGTAGCCGCCTTCGTATTCGCGCCACTGGCCCGGCGCATCCTCGCCTTCCCAGGCGATGGTGCTGGTGACCACGTTGTCCAGGAAGCGCCGGTCGTGGCTGACCAGGAACACCGTTCCGCTGTAGGCCTGCAGCAGTTCTTCCAGCAACTCCAGCGTGTCGATGTCGAGGTCGTTGGTGGGCTCGTCGAGCACCAGCACGTTGGCCGGCAGCGCGAACAGCCGTGCCAGCAACACGCGGTTGCGCTCGCCGCCCGACAGCGTGCGCACGGGCGAGTTGGCGCGCTCCGGCGCGAACAGGAAGTCGTTCAGGTAGCTCATCACGTGCTTGCGCTGGCCGTTGAACTCGATCCACTCGCTGCCCGGGCTGATGCTGTCGGCCAGCGTCGCGTCCAGGTCGAGGCGGCTGCGCATCTGGTCGAAGTACGCCACCTCGAGCTTCGTGCCCTGGCGCACCGTGCCTAGAGTGGGCTGCAGCTCGCCAAGGATCAGCTTCAGCAGCGTGGTCTTGCCGGCGCCGTTGGGGCCGATCAGCCCGACCTTGTCGCCGCGCAAGATGGTGGCACTGAAGTGGCTGACGATCGGCGTCGAGCTGTACGCGAAGGACACGTCGCGCAGCTCGGCCACGATCTTGCCGCTGGGCACGCCGGCGTCGATTTCCAGCCGCACCTGGCCGAGTGCGTCGCGCCGCTTCTCGCGCATCGTGCGCAGGCGCTGCAGGCGTTCGATGCGCGCGACGCTGCGCGTGCGCCGCGCTTCCACGCCCTTGCGGACCCATACCTCCTCTTGCGCCAGCAGCTTGTCGGCGCGTGCGTTGGCCAGCGCGTCAGCCGCCAGCTGCTCGTCCTTCAGCCGCTCGTAGGCGCTGAAGTTGCCCGGGAAGCTGCGCAGCACGCCGCGGTCGAGCTCGACGATGCGGGTGGTCACCGCATCCAAGAAGGCGCGGTCGTGGGTAATGAGCATGACGCTGCCCTTGAAGCCGGTGAGCAGCTGCTCGAGCCACGCAATCGAATCCAGGTCCAGGTGGTTGGTGGGCTCATCGAGCAGCAGGACCTCGGGCACGGCCACCAGCGCCTGCGCCAGCGCGACGCGCTTCTTCATGCCCCCGGACAGGCTGCCGATGTCACGCGTGCCGTCCAGGTGCAGTTGCGCCAGCGTGGTGTCCACGCGCTGCTCCCAGTTCCAGGCGTCCAGTGCTTCGATGCGCGTCTGCAGCGTGTCGAGGTCGTCGCCCGGTGCGTGCGCCTCGTATCGCGCGCGCAGCGTCTTGGCTTCGGCCACGCCTTCGCTGACGATTTCAAAGACGCTGTGCGCGGCCTCGAACAGCGGCTCCTGCGGCACGTAGCAGATGCGCAGGCCCTGCGTCATCTGCAGCAGCCCGTCGTCGAGCTTCTCCTGCCCTGCCAGCACCTTCAGCAGCGAGGACTTGCCGGCGCCATTGCGGCCGATCAGGCCCAACCGCTCGCCTGCCTCGAGCGCGAAGGCCGCGCCGTCGAGCAGCGCGACATGGCCGTAGGCGAGGTGGGCATTGGACAGGGACAGGATGGCCATGGATGGGTCAGGCGAGCTTGCGAGCGCTGGGGGTCGTGTCGAGGGAGCCACGATTATGTGCAGTCACATCGACCGAAGCCTGTGATCGGCGATTCAGGGCTTGCGCGGCCCCCCCAGGAAGCAGTTGCCACCAGCGCCCCGTCCCGCCGGTGACTTGCACGGCCAATACAGGGCGACCACCGATGCGTCCTGGCGACACAAACCGCCAGGTCCAGGTTGCGCCCCAGCGGCAAGCCGTGACGGAATCGCGGTGTTGAACTTCAGCCGCACCAGCCCACCCTGGCGACAAGCCGCATTGCCCTCATGATGACGAGACAAGGACATTCGTTGGGCCCGTTGGATGAGAAGTTCGTTCGTGGTGTGCCGTAGGCGCGACCTCGCGCTTGTGCTTGCAACCACGACGCGGTTGGCAGGCGCAGAACCCGTTGCGACGACGTCTGCGCCTGCCCGCCGAGGCGCAGCGGCAATCGGCGCCTGCGCTGCACTCCCGAAAGTGCACGATTGCCGCAAGCATCGGACCCTGGGTTGCGGGCAGCGCTCGGGGCCGCACCGCGTTCATGGCCCAGGACCACGCAAGCCAGCCTGGGGCGTTACACAGTGGGCGCATGTCTACGAGCCGTTCTCACCGAGGGCGCGCGCGTTTGCATGGCAAAGCGCCACGACGCGGCCATGGCCAGTTCAGCCCGCCGGACGCGGTGTCTGCGCATGCCCTGGCTACGCGGCATGAGTATGCGTACGCCCAGCCAGCGCCGCAGGCCGCAGGTAAGAGCCCACTGGCCATTGCAGCGGGGATTTCTGGACCTTCGCAACAGGGCGACCGGCGCTGGCAAAGCCACCCGACACGGCGGTCGTGCTGCCGTATACGTCAGCGTGCGTTGGAAGTTCGCAATCTCGATGATTGCCGGAACCTCATGGGCAATTTTCTCGTACTTCGCAGCGCGCGCCTGGCTGAGTGACCTGTCGGGCTTGATCGGGGCCGTCCCCGCCTACCTGGCCATCTTCGGGATCGCGATCATTCCCGGTTTCATGAATGCGTTCCTGGTCGCCAGCCTGCTGCTCGATCGCCGGCCGGGCATGCGTGTGTCGACCGATGCGTTACCGGGCATCACCATTCTCGTTGCTGCCTACAACGAAGAGGGCTGCATCGCGTCCACCATCGACAGCATCGCGCGACAGCACTATCCCGGGCCGATGGAAGTGATCGTGATCAACGACGGCTCCAGCGACGGCACGGCACAGGCCCTGGCAGCGCTGCAGCAGCCGTGGCTGCAGGTCATCAACCTCGAGCGCAACAGCGGCAAGTCGCAAGCGCTGAATGTCGGGCTCGCGCGCGCACGCTTTCGACTGACGCTCACCGTCGATGGCGACTCGTACCTGTACCGCAATGCGCTGCGCAACCTGGTTGGCCGCTACCTCAGCGACCCGCCCGACACCCGGGCCGTGGCCGGCGCCGTGCTGGTGCGCAACTCGCGCGAGAACCTGGTCACCGCCGCACAGGAGTGGGACTACTTCCACGGCATCGCAGCGGTCAAGCGCCTGCAGAGCCTCTATCAGGGCACGCTGGTGGCACAAGGTGCCTTCTCGATCTATGACACCGACACGATACGCGGGCTGGGCGGCTGGCCTCACACCGTCGGCGAAGACATCGTGCTCACCTGGAGCCTGCTCGAGCGCGGTTTCCGCGTGGGCTTTGCGGAGAATGCCTGCGTCTTCACCAATGCACCGACGACCTGGAAGCAGTTCATCCGGCAGCGGCAGCGCTGGTCGCGCGGGCTGATCGAAGCGTTCAAGGCGCATTGGCGCCTGCTGTTCCGGGCGAGGATGACGACGCTGTTCATCTGGTGGAACCTGCTCTTTCCCTACCTGGACCTTGCGTTCACGCTGGCCTTCATCCCGGGGCTGGTGCTCGCACTGTTCGGCATCTACTGGCTGGCGGGGCCCTTGACGTTGTTCCTGCTGCCTCTTGCGGGGCTGGTCAACTTCCTGATGTTCCGCGTGCAGTCGCGCATGTTCACGCAGCAGGGCCTGCACGTTCGGCGCAACGTCGCAGGCTTCTGCTTCTATGCGCTGTGCTACAGCTTCGTGCTGCAGCCGGCCTGCGTCATCGGATACTTGCAGGAAGCGCTGAACCGCAGCAAGAGCTGGGGCACGAAGTGAGGGGCGCCACCTTCCTTGCTGCGCTGTGCGTCTGCGCCACCGGCGCCGATGCGCAGTCTGTCACCGGCAGCCTCTTCGCGTCCCACGATTCGGACTCCTTCGACGAGCTTCGGGTGACCGCCGGCTACAGCGGCGAGCAGGGGTTCGGCCTGACTGCCGGCGCGATGCGCTACAGCGCACCCGGTTGGTCGGCCAACGGCGCGCTGCTCGCGGGCACCTACGACGAAAACCGCAAGGCACGCCGGATCGACGCCAGTGTCGGCGCGGCGCAGATCGACGGGCGCAACTACCTGGTGGGTGGGATCGACTACCTTCAGCGCTGGGAACCCGGCCATGCGCTGGGCTTCGGCTTCGAGCGCAACATCGTCAACAGCCAGGGCGGCATCGAGGACGGCATCGTCTACAACAGCCTGGCGCTGGTCGGTGACTATGTCTTCTCGGCGCCATTCAACGTGGGCCTGGCCGCGGGCTCGACCTATTTCACCGACAGCAACCACAGACCGTTCCTGCGTACGCGCTGGAACTACTCGCTCGACGAGCAGTACGGGCTGAATGCCTACCTGAAGACACGCAGCTACCGCAACTCGGACCCGGATCGTCCGCAGTACTTCTCGCCGCAGTGGCTGAACGAGGCCTCGCTCGGCTTGTCGTCGCGCTGGCTTGCCGCAGAACGCGTGGTGCTCAGCGCGGCGCTGGACGCCGGCATGCAGTACACGAACACGGACAGCCAGCCGATCTGGGGTGCGTTCCTGGGCTTTGCATCGCCCCGCAACGCAGCGATCCGCTGGAACATCGGCCTGCTGGCGACGAACACGGCCTCGCTCTTCACGTCGCAGTCAGGCGCCTATCAGTACCTGAGCGCGACAGCGCAGCTGAACATCCCGCTGTAGCTCAGCCGCGCCCGGCGTCGAAGGGTGCCGCCACGCCGCGCTCCAGCGCGTCGACAAACATGCCGGCCACGTCGAAGCCGGTCTGCTGGGCGATCTCCTGGAAGCAGGTCGGGCTGGTGACGTTGATCTCGGTGAGGCTGTCGCCGATCACGTCCAGGCCCACCAACAGCAGCCCGCGCCGCGCCAGCACCGGGCCGATCGACTCGGCGATCTCTCGGTCACGCGCGCTTAGGCGCTGGGCCACGCCCTTGCCGCCGGCGGCCAGGTTGCCGCGGATTTCGCTGCCCTGCGGGATGCGCGCCAGCGAATACGGCACCGGTTTGCCGCCGATGACCAGGATGCGCTTGTCGCCCTGCACGATCTCCGGCAGGTAGCGCTGCACCATCAGCGTCTGCGCGCCGTGACGGTTCAGCGTCTCGGTGATGCTGCCCAGGTTCAGCCCATCGGCACCGACGCGGAAGATGCCCATGCCCCCCATGCCATCCAGCGGCTTGAGGATGATGTCGTCGTGCTCGGCATGGAAGGCGCGCACGTCGTCGGCGCTGCGTGTCACCAGCGTCGGTCCGATGAACTGCGGGAACTCCAGGATGGCGAGTTTTTCCGGGTGGTCGCGCAGCGCACGCGGCGAGTTGAAGACGCGCGCGCCATCGGCCTCGGCGCGCTGCAGCAGGTGCGTGGCATAGAAGTATTCGCTGTCGAAGGGCGGGTCCTTGCGCATCAGCACCGCGTCGAAGTCGGCCAGTGCACGCTGCTCGGGGTCGCTGTCCTCGAACCAGTCATCCAGCGTGCCGGTCAGGCGCAGCCCGCGCACCTTGGCGCGCACGGGTGCGCCGCGCTGCCAGTGCAGCTGCGCCGGTTCGCAAGCCCACAGGCCGTGCCCGCGCGTGGCCGCCTCGCGCATCATCGCGAAGGTGGAATCCTTGTAGGGCTTGAAGCTCTCCAGCGGGTCGGCGACGAACAGAAGGTTCACGGTGTGGGGCTCAGCGGCGAGCTTGCAGTGATGGGCGGGAGCGGTAGTGTTGCACCATCAGCGCGGCGCTGCCGGCAAGCACGCCCCAGAAGGCAGCGCCAATGCCGAGCAGCGTGATGCCCGACAGCGTCACCAAGAAGGTCAGCCCGGCGGCGTCGCGGTGGTGCTCGTCCTTCAGCGCAGCGGCCAGGCCGCCGACGATGGTGCCGAGCAGTGCCAGCCCGGCCACCGCCAGCACCAGCTCGCGCGGAAACGCGTTCAGCAAGCCGACCACCGCGCCGCCGACCAGACCCAGCGCCACATAGAACACGCCAGCGGCCACGCTGGCCACATAGCGCCGCGCCGGGTCTTCATGCGCTTCACGGCCCATGCAGATGGCCGCGGTGATTGCCGCCAGATTGAAGGCATAACCGCCGAAGGGCGCCAGCAACACGCTGGCCGCGCCGGTGGCGGTGATGCTGGGCGATACCGGCGTGGCATAACCGGCGGCACGCTGCGCGGCCACGCCGGGCAGGTTCTGCGAAGCCATCGTCACCACGAACAGCGGCAGCGCCACGCCGATCAGCGCGCTCACGCTGAACACTGGCGTCGTCCACACCGGCAGTGCCATGTCCCAGACGATGGCGCTCGTGTCCATGCGCTGCTGCGCTGCAGCCACTGCAACGCCGACCAGCACCACCCCCGGCACGGCATAACGCGGCCAGGCACGGCGCCCGATCAGGAACGCAAATGCCATCAGACACACCATCAACGGCGCGGTCTTCACCGAGCCCACCGCGTCCAGCCCGAAGCGCGCCAGCACACCAGCCAGCAGTGCCGCGGCAATGGCCTGCGGGATGCGGTCCATCACGCGCTCGAAGGCCCGAGTCAGCCCGGCCAGCATGATCAGCACGCCGCAGGCGACGAAGGCACCGATGGCCTCGCCCAGGCCGAAACCACTGGTGCCGGCAAGCAGTGCCGCACCGGGCGTTGACCAGGCCGTCAGTACCGGCTGACGATGCCAAAGCGACAGGCCGATCGAGGTGGCACCCATGCCCAGGCCCAGTGCCCAGATCCAGGACGTGGTCTGCGCCGGCGTCGCGCCCAGCGCCTGCGCCGCGGCGAAGACGATGACCACCGAGCTGGTGAAGCCCACCAGCACGGCCACGAAGCCGGCGACGAGGGCCGAGACGGAGAGGTCGTTCCAGAGTCTGCGCATGCGTGCAGCATAGCCAGCATGCGGCCGTCGCGACGCCCCGGCAGCGCGCTTCAGATCTCGACCTTGGAGCCGAGTTCGACGATGCGGTTGGCCGGCAGGTTGAGGAAGTCGGCCGCCGCCGCAGCGTTGCGGTGCATGGTGGCGAAGAGCTTCTCGCGCCACATCGCCATGCCGTCGCCGAACGTGGGAATGACGATGTCGCGCGACAGGAAGTAGCTGGTTTCCATCTCGTCCAGCGGCACGCCTCGCCCTTCGAGCAGTTTCAGCGCCTCGGGCACGTCGGGGTCGTTCTTGAAGCCGAAGTGCAGCGTCACCTGCCAGCAGTCGTGCCCCAGCGGCTCCATCTGCACGCGCTTGTCGAAGCCGATCCACGGCACCTCGTGGTGCTTCACCGTGACGAACAGGTTGTACTCGTGCAGCACCTTGTTGTGCTTCAGGTTGTGCATCAGCGCATTCGGCGTCAATCCCTCTTCGGCGGCCATGAACACCGCCGTGCCGGCCACGCGCGTGGGCGGGCTGATGAAGACCGCGTCGAGGAATCCGCCCAGCTCGATGGCTTCGGCCTGCAGCCGGTCACGCACCAGCCTGCGCCCGTTCATCCACGTCAGCATCAGCGTGAACATGCCGATGCCGATGACGATCGGGAACCAGCCGCCGGCCAGCAGCTTGAGCATGTTCGATGCGAAGAAGGTCACGTCGATGATGAAGAAGAATCCCGTCGCCGCCAGGCACAGCGGCAGCGAGTACTTCCAGCCATAGCGGATGACGAAGAAGGTCATCACGGTGGTGATGGTCATGTCCAGCGTGACCGCGATGCCATAGGCCGAGGCCAGGCTCGACGAGCTCTTGAACAGCGCCACCGCCAGCACGATGAAGACGTAAAGCCCCCAGTTCACCAGCGGCACGTAGATCTGGCCGGTGTCGCGCACCGAGGTGTGCTGGATGCGCATGCGTGGCAGGATGCCCAGCTGCACCGCCTGCTTGGTGACGGAGAAGGCGGCCGTGATCAGTGCCTGCGAGGCGATCACCGTGGCTGCGGTCGCCAGGAACACCAGCGGCAGCGCAGCCCATTTGGGCGCCATCAGGAAAAACGGGTTCGACACCGCTTCGGGCTGTTCGAGCAGCACCGCGCCCTGGCCGAAGTAGTTGATGACCAGCGCGGGCATGACCAGGCCATACCACGCGATGCGGATCGGCCGCTTGCCGAAATGGCCCATGTCGGCGTACAGCGCCTCGCCCCCGGTGACGCACAGCACGACCGCACCGAGCGCGATGAAGGCCACCAGCGGCTGCGCGGCAAAGAAGCCATAGGCATACAGCGGGTTCAGCGCCAGCAGCACGTGCGGGTTGCCCACCACGTGCGGCAAGCCCAGCGCCACCAACGCGACGAACCACAGCAGGGTGATCGGACCGAAGGCCTTGCCGATGCCGCCCGTGCCGAAGCGCTGCACGGCGAACAGGCCGGTCAGCACCAGCAGCGTGATCGGGATCACAGCCGCATGCAGCGCCGGCGCCACGACTTCCAGCCCCTCCACTGCCGACAGCACCGAGATCGCCGGCGTGATGACACCATCGCCATAGAAGATGGCCGTGCCGAACAGCCCCACCGTCATGAGCACGCTGCGCAGGCCCGGCCGGTCCTTCACCGCCATCGTGGCCAGGGCCAGCATCGCGATCAGGCCACCTTCGCCGTTGTTGTCGGCGCGCAGCACCAGCAGCACGTACTTCAGCGAGACGATGATGGTCATCGTCCAGAAGATCAGCGACAGCACGCCCAGGATGTTGTCGTGCGTGGCTGGCACATGGCCGCCGTGGAACACCTCTTTCAGCGCGTAAAGCGGACTGGTGCCGATGTCGCCATAGACCACGCCCAGCGCGCCGAGCGTCAACGCGGCAAGGGCGGCGGGGCTGCGAGGTGCGGTGGAGGAACTCAAGACATGCAGCCGCCGCGTGGCAGCCGGGCTGTCGTTCTATTGTGCATGAGCGATGTCGCGGCGCATCGAGGCGCAGCGGGTGGCGGCACGCACGCCGCCACACTGCGGCCGCCAGCGCGGCTGACTATGCATAGACCTCGGCTTCCGGGTCGGTGGCTTCGAGTTCGTAGCTGGCAGCCACCATCGCCAGCCGGGCAATGACGCC
The DNA here is from genome assembly GCA_963824005.1 of uncultured beta proteobacterium. GTDB lineage: Bacteria > Pseudomonadota > Gammaproteobacteria > Burkholderiales > Burkholderiaceae_C > Rubrivivax. The sequence goes on along the minus strand of CAWGOK010000006.1, from coordinate 183,983 downwards.
GTACATGTAGAAGCGGTTCGGCGCGCTCGCGCCGGGCTTTTCGCCGCGGCGCGGCAAGTGGCTGCTGCGTGCGAAGGCCAGCGGCACATAGCTCGAACCGGGTGCGCTGAGGTTTTCGTCGATGCCGCGCTCGGCGTGCACACGGTAGAAGCCGCCGACGACGTAGCGGTCGATCATGTACACCACCGGCTCCGCCACGGCATCGTTCATGCGCTCGTAGGTCGGCACGCCTTCCTGGACGATGACCGCACCGGCACCGGCACCGGCACCGGCACGGCGCTCGACCGCGTCGAGTTCCTTGGCGTCGCGCACCGTCAGCATGCCCATGCCGCCGGGTCCGCCATCGGCCTTGACGACCACGAACGGCCGTTCGTTGATGCCGTATTCCTTGTACTTGCGCTTGATCTTCCCCAGCAGGGTCTCGGCATGACCGCGCACGCAATCGAGGCCGGCGCGTTCGGCAAAGTCCACCTGGCCGCATTGGGCGTGCATCGGGTTGATCAACCAGGGGTCCATGCCCAGCAGCTTGGCGAACTTCTTCGCCACCTCTTCATAGCTGCGCAGGTGCTGCGACTTGCGTCGCACCGTCGCGCCGGCGTGCAGCGGCGGCAGCAAGTACTGCTCGTACAGGCCTTCCAGCATCTTCGGCACGCCGCCCGACAGGTCATCGTTGAGCAGGATCGTGCAGGGGTCGAAGTTCTTCAGGCCGAGCCGGCCGCGCGTGCGCAGCAGCGGCTCCAGCGTAAGCTCGCCGCCGTCGGCCAGCGCCAGCTTCAGCGGCTGCTTGATGGTGGCGTCGAGCGTACCCAGGTGCACGTTCAATCCGGCCTGGGTGAACACCGTGACCAGGCGTTGCACGCTGGCCAGGTAGAAGGTGTTGCGTGTGTGCGCCTCGGGGATCAGCAGCAGGTTCTTCGCCTCGGGGCAGATCTTCTCGATCGCCGCCATCGCTGCCTGCACCGCCAGTGGCAGCATCTCGGGCGTGAGGTTGTTGAAGCCGGCGGGAAACAGGTCGGTGTCCACCGGCGCAAGCTTGAAGCCGGCGTTGCGCAGGTCGACCGAACAATAGAAGGGCGGCGTGTGCTCCATCCACTCGAGCCTGAACCAGCGTTCGATGGCCGGCATCGACTCCAGGATGCGCTGCTCCAGCTCGTTGATCGGGCCGGTGAGCGAGGTGATCAGGTGCGGGACCATGGGCAATGCCTGGGCGAAAGGGGAGCGCCGATTCTAGAAGGGCGCACCAACAAAAAGGGGCTGCCTGACGGCAGCCCCGAACTCGCCCGAAATCGTCTGCAACTACTTGCTGTAGGCCGTCTCGCCGTGCGAGCTGATGTCCAGGCCTTCGCGTTCTTCCTCTTCGCTGACCCGCAGTCCGATCGTCAGGTCGACGACCTTGAAGGCCACGAAGGCCACCGCTGCGGACCATACGATGGTGACCAGCACCGCCTTCAACTGGATCCAAACCTGCGTGGCGATGCCGTTGGAGCCCACCGTGGCCGTGACCCAGTCGGTCACGAGGCCCGGGCCGCCGAGTTCCTGCGTGTTGAACACGCCGGTCAGCAACGCACCGACGATGCCGCCGACGCCGTGCACGCCGAACACGTCCAGGGAATCGTCGGCACCGAGCAGGCGCTTCAGGCCGTTGACGCCCCACAGGCAGGCGAAGCCGGCGACCACACCGATGACGATGGCGGCCATCAGGCCGACGTTGCCCGCGGCCGGGGTGATGGCCACCAGGCCAGCCACCGCGCCCGAGGCCGCACCGAGCATCGAGGCCTTGCCACGCATCAGTGTCTCACCCACGCACCAGGCGAGTACCGCCGCGGCCGTGGCACTGAAGGTGTTCATGAAGGCCAGCACCGCGCTGTTGCCGGCTTCCAGCGCCGAGCCGGCATTGAAACCGAACCAGCCGACCCACAGCAACGCGGCACCGACCATGGTCAGCGGCAGGTTATGCGGTGCCATCGCTTCCTTGCCGTAGCCGATGCGCTTGCCGATCACGAACGCGCCGACCAGGCCCGCCACCGCGGCGTTGATGTGCACCACCGTGCCGCCGGCGAAGTCGAGCGCGCCCATCTGCCAAAGGTAACCGGCCTTGGCGTTCATCGCATCCACCACGTCCGCGGCGGAGTAGGCGTCCGGGCCCATCCAATACCACACCATGTGCGCGATCGGCGCATAGCTGAAGGTGAACCACAGCGCGCTGAACAGCAACACGGCCGAGAACTTGATGCGCTCGGCGAAGGCGCCGACGATCAGGCAGCAGGTGATGCCCGCGAAGGTGGCCTGGAAGGCGGCGAACAGCAGCTCGGGAATGTAGACCCCCTTGCTGAAGGTGGCGCCCATGGCGAAGGTGCCTGTGGCCGGATCGAACAAGCCCTTCATGAACAGCCGGTCGAAGCCGCCGATGAAGGCATTGCCTTCGGTGAAGGCCAGGCTGTAGCCATACAGAGCCCACAGCACGACGATCATCGAGAAGGTCACCAGCACCTGCATCAGCACCGACAGCATGTTCTTGCTGCGCACCAGACCGCCGTAGAACAGCGCCAACCCCGGCACGGTCATCATGATGACCAGCAGCGTGGAAACCAGCATCCAGGCGGTATCACCCTTGTTCGGCACCGGGGCCGACGCCGCGGGAGCTGCGGCCGACGCTGCGGCCGACGCTGCGGCCAGCGTGATCTCGACCTTGCGCGCCTGCTCACCGTCGCCCGCAGTGATGTCCTCGGGCTTTTGCAGCACGATGCGGTCCTCGGCTACGCCGGCCGCCTTGAGCGCGTCACGCACCGCCGTGGCACGCGCCTGGGCGAGTTGCTTGTTCACGTCGGCCGGGCCGGTCGAATCGACGTAACCGGAAAGCTGCACCTTGGCCTCTGGATTCGCAGCCAGGTAGTCTGCGACAGCCTTGAAATCAGGCGCTGCCGTGGCCGGTATGTCGGCCTTGCCAGTGTCGAACAGCAGCTTGGTGCCGGGGAACACGTCGGCGGCCTGGGCCACCGGTGCCAACAGGAACGCCGCGCACAGCAGCACCCATCGAAAAATGGTCTTCATAGGATTTCTTTCTTGCTGAGTGGCTTCTACAGGGCGTCCTTGCCGGTCTCGCCGGTGCGGATGCGCAGCACCTGCTCGAGCGGGGACACGAAGATCTTGCCGTCGCCGATCTTGCCGGTGCGTGCCGCGGTCTCGATGGCCTCGATGACACGCTCGACCAGCGGGTCATCGACGGCCGCCTCGATCTTCACCTTGGGCAGAAAATCCACCACGTACTCGGCGCCGCGGTACAACTCCGTGTGGCCCTTCTGGCGACCGAAGCCCTTGACTTCGGTCACCGTGACGCCCTGCACGCCGATGGCGCTGAGGGCTTCGCGAACTTCGTCCAGCTTGAACGGCTTGACGATGGCGGTCACCATCTTCATGGTCATGACTCCTTGGTGCTGCGGTTGCTCAGAAGCTCTTGCTCACCGACACCACTGCGGTGCCGTTGCTGATGTTCCGGTTCGGATTGGTTTGCACCGCCGTGCTGTATCCGGGCAGGTCGCGATTGGTGGCGACATAGGCCAGGCCCAGCGCCCAGCCGTCGATGGTGTAGGTGCCGCCGAGCTTGTAGTCGGTGATGCTGTCGGCCACGCTGCCGTCGATCTGTGTCACGACGGCGCCACCCTTCAAGCCTTGGTAACCGATGGCGAAGTTCACGCCGAAGCCGTTGCCAAAGTCGTGTGTCGCGGCGAGATTGACATACCAGCTGCCGTCGGAATCCGGCGCTCCGAAAAAGTCGGTCACCGCGTAGTAGTACTTGGCCGAGAGCGGGCCCCAGCTACCGCCGATGTACAGCTCGCCGTTCTTGACGTCGAACGCAGCCGGATTAGCGCCGGTGCCGGGGTAGTAGTAATAGATGCCGCCGAGATCCAGGCCGAAGTCGCCGAAGGTGGCCTTCCAGCCGCCGTAGAAGTCCATCTCAATGTTCGCGCCGTTGTACTGTGAACTGTCGACGTTGGAGTTCCAGTTGCCCAGGTACAGGCCGTTCTTCATTGCGAAGTCGATGCCGCCCTGGATCGCCGCATGCTTGTTCGTCTGCGAGATGCCGCGGAAGCGGTAGTCCGAGAAGATGCCGAGGTTGCCGGTGAGCGTGTAGTCCGGCGCCGGCGCCGCGGTCTGCGCCAGGCTGGGCAATGCGCTCACGGCAAGCAACGTGGCCAGGGTGATCTGCGAGGTCTTCATGAGGATGGTTCCTTGGATGGATGAGGGGACGCGAAAATCGGGATACGTGCCCCGGTATGCAGAAACCGTGCCATTGCGCCAATTCGGTGAACCGGCACCTGCTTAGACAAGCGCGCCCCGCTTTCGCCCCAATGCGGAGCACCACGCACCACGGTTGTGCCGATTTGCTCGGCCGTGCCTGGCCGCACCGTGGCCTGGCACTGGCATGATGCAAGTCCATGTCCTTCGCCGTCGTCCACAGCCGCGCGCTCGATGCCCTGGAGGCCCAGGCCGTGACGGTGGAGGTGCACCTGGCCAACGGGCTGCCGAGCTTCACGCTGGTGGGCTTGGCCGACACCGAGGTGAAGGAGTCGCGCGAGCGGGTGCGCGCCGCACTGCTGCAAAGCGGCTTTGCCTTCCCGCACAACAAGCGCATCACCGTCAACCTGGCCCCGGCCGACCTGCCGAAGGAATCGGGCCGCTTCGATCTGCCGATCGCGCTGGGCATCCTGGCCGCAGCGGGGCAGATCGACCCGCAGCGCCTGAGCGCTTTCGAATTCGCCGGCGAGCTGTCGCTGGCCGGTGAGCTGCGGCCGGTGCGCGGCGCGCTGGCCCTGGCCCTGGCGGTGCGCCGCGCCGAGGGCCAGCGCTGCCTGGTGCTGCCGACCGAAAGCGCGATGGCTGCGGCACTGGTCGGCGGCCTCGACATCCGCGCGGCCGACAGCCTGCTGCAGGTGGTGCAATCGCTGCAGCCGGGCGATGACGCCCCTGCACTGCCGCGTGCGCAAGCGCTGCCGCCGGCGCCGACGCCGGCAGCACCCGATCTGCGCGACGTGAAGGGCCAGGCCGGCGCCAAGCGCGCGCTGGAGATTGCCGCCGCGGGCGCGCACAGCCTGCTGTTCATCGGCCCGCCGGGCACTGGCAAGTCGATGCTGGCGCTGCGCCTGGCCGGCATCCTGCCACCCATGGACGAGGCCGAAGCGCTGTCCAGCGCCGCGCTGCAGGGCCTGGCCACGCAGGGCTTCGACCTGCGCGCGTTCGGCCAGCGGCCGTTCAGGTCACCGCACCATTCGGCCAGCGCGGTGGCGCTGGTGGGTGGCGGCTCGCCGCCGCGGCCCGGCGAGATCTCGCTGGCGCATGGCGGCGTGCTGTTCCTCGACGAGTTGCCCGAGTTCGCCCGCGCCGCCTTGGAAGCGCTGCGCGAGCCGCTGGAAAGCGGCCACATCACCATCTCGCGCGCTGCGCGGCAGGTAGCGTTTCCGGCGCGCTTCCAACTTGTCGCGGCGATGAACCCCTGCCCTTGCGGCTACCTCGGTGCCTTTGCCGCTACCGGCAAGACCTGTCGCTGCACGCCCGACGGCATCGCGCGCTACCGTACACGCTTGTCGGGGCCGCTGCTCGACCGCATCGACCTTCAGGTCGAGGTCAACGCGGTCAAGCCCGAAGCCCTGATGGCCCATGGCGACGGCGAGGACTCACCCACCGTGGCACTGCGCGTGGCCGCGGCGCGGCAACGCCAGATGCGGCGCCAGGCGATGCCGAATGCCGCCATCGACGCCGGGCGCATCGACACACTGTGCACGCTGGACACGGCCGCTGCGCGCTTTGCCCAGACCGCGGCGCAACGGCTCAACTGGTCGAGCCGCGGCCTGCACCGTGCACTGAAGGTGGCGCGCACCATTGCCGACCTGGCCGGCGCCGATATCATCGCCACGGCCCATGTAGCCGAGGCGCTGCAACTGCGCCGATCACTCTCCGACGCTACGACATGAAGCCCAGGTAGCGCTGGCCGGCGTCGTAGTTCGCCAGGTTCGGGAACAGGTCGAGCAGTTGGCCGTCGCTCAGGCCGAACCAGCGCCCGAGCGTGGCGCCGAGTTGGTCCACCGAGGTCTCGGGCAACAGCGCGCCATTGCCCAGCTGGTTGGGGCTGCTGTCGAAGTGGTTGTTGTTGGCGTTCTTCGCGCCCAGCACCGGGAAGTTGCCGTACAGGTCGCCGCCGCGCACCGCGCCGCCCATCACGAAGTGGTGTGCGCCCCAGCCGTGGTCGGTGCCGTCGCCGTTGCTGGTGAAGGTGCGGCCGAAGTCCGACGCGGTGAAGGTGGTGACCATGTTGCGCGCACCCATCGCACCGAGGGTGGTGTCGAAGTAGCGCAGCGCGTGCGCCAGCTTGGCCATCAGGTCGGCGTGGTTGCGGTTCTGCAGGTCGTGCGTGTCGAAGCCGCCCATGCTGACGAAGAACACCTGGCGCTTGGCCAGCACGCCGGCGTCGTTGCTGGCGTGGATCAAACGCGCCACGATCTGCAGCTGCTGGGCCAGCGAATTGAAGGACTTGGCGCCGGTCAGCGGGTTGTCGTATTGCAGTTTCGGATCGTTGTTGGCGTTGTAGGTTGCCGGCGCCACCACCGGCGTGCCGAACAGTCGCGTCGCCGGCCGGCTTCAGCGCGTTGCGCAGCGACAACTCGGCATCCATCGAACGCTTGCCCAACGTGGCGATGTCGCGCTCGAAGACATGCGTGCCGCGTGTCGCCGAAACGATGCGCTGCATCGCCGCGCCGACATCGGCCGAGCCGAAGACCCGGTTGTTGCCGTCGGTGCCCATGCGGATCGCACCATTGGTGCTGACCTGGTACTGCTGGATCGACTCTCCGGCCAGCCACACCGCGTTGCCCGCGGCCGAGATCGAGGTGAACACCGGCTTGCCGTTGCCCGACGCAAGCAAGTCGCCCATGCGCCCACCCCAGCCGCGCGTAGCCCCTTCGGGCGCCAGCGCTTGCCAGGTGTTCTGCTGGTCGTTGTGCGAGAACAGGCTGGCCGGCTTGGGATGCGAGTTCTGGCCGTACTGCGCCTTGCTGGTGGGCATGACCAGCGGCCCGATGTTCGGCAGGATGGCCAGGCGCTTGTCGGCGTCGAACATCGTCTGCAGGCTGCCCATCACCGGGTGCAGTGCGAAGCTGCGGCCCTGCGCATTGGCCGGCAGGATCGGCAGCACGCCGCCCAGGCGCTGGGGCGAACCCGCAGCCGCGCCGGCATTGGCCACGGTGCCGGCCGCGAGCAGCGCGATCGAATCCGGCGCCTGGTTGCGCACCGCGCTGTAATTGGCCCATGACGAGGTGTCCGTGGGCAGCACCATGTTGAAGGCATCGTTGCCGCCGAACAGGAACAGGCATACCAGCGCCTTGTAGTCGGGCGCGGCCTGCGCCGAGGCGCTGCCGAGCGCCGCCAGGTTCAGCGCCAGCGGCGCCGCCACCGGGCCGAGCAAGGCGCCCATCGCACCGGCATGGCGCAGGAAGAGGCGGCGGGAAGCGTTGTGATGGTTCATTTCTGTACCTGGAATTCGGGTGAGATCACGGCCAGGAAGATCGTGGCGTTGACGCGCGCGCGCTTGGCGCTGTTCACCTGCGTCTGGTTCGACCCGGTGGTGTTCAGCACCGGGATGGCGATCTTCTCGATCGCAGCCTGGATCTCGGTCTTCAGTTCGGCCGGCATGCTGCCGCCCATCAGCTTGGCATTGACGCGTTCGACCAGCGCGGCCGGCTGGTCGGCCAGCGCGACTTCGGCGCTGAAGTCGGCCTGCAGGTCGCGCCGGTTCAGAACCACGCCGTTGACGGTTCCATTGCCTTGACCCACGCCCGAAGCGATGTTGTCGCGCATGAAGTTCACGTAGCCGGCGGCGGTGGTCTCGTGCGCGATCTGCAGTTCCGGCACGGCCAGCCCCGAGGCGCCGGCCTCGGTACCGGGCGGCACGTAGCCAGGACGGTAGAAGTTGAACACCGAAGGCGAGCGCATCGGCGTCTGGCCGAGCGCGCTGCCGGCGTTGTCGGTGTTGCCGACGCGGAAGTTGCCGGTATCCGAGGTGAAACCGAAGGCGCGCAGGAAGGCCGACAGCTTGAGCACCGGCTCGCGCAGCTTGCCGTCAGTGGCCGACATGCGCCGTGCCTCGGGGTGCATCAGCACCGCCTTCAGCATGGCCTTCATGTCGCCGCCGCTGCCCTTGAAGGCCGCGCCGACCGCGGCCACGTACTGCGGGCTGGGGTTGCTGGTGACCAGGCGCTGGATCAGCTGGCGGCCGATGAAGGGGCCGACATTCGGGTGTGCCGCCAGCGTGGTCAGGGCCGTGTTCAGACTCGCCTGCGGGTCGGCCGTGGCTTGCGCGGCGATGGTCGTGCCGAGAAATGTCTTTTCTTCCTTGGCGTGATATTGCGGGTAGCCGACCATGTTCTTGAAGCTGCGGTCCGGGTCCGAGTTGCCGTTCGCCGAGCCGCCGAAGAAGCAGCTGTTGTCGGGCCATTCGGGGCAGTCCCAGCTCCATCCGGTGAACACCTTGGCCAAGCCGGCGATGTCGGACGGGCCGTAGGTCTCCAGCGGCTTGCCGCCGCCGCTGCGCGCGCTGCCGTCGGCGTTGAGCTCGACCAGGCCGATCGAGAACAGCTGCATCACCTCGCGCGCATAGTTCTCGTCGGGCACGCGCCCGGTCTTCGGATCGGCCTTCTGGTTACGCATGTGCGACAGGTACATGCCCATCAACGGATGGCGCGACACCGCCTCGAGCAGATCGCGGTAGTTGCCCTGACTTCTTTCGCCCAGCATGTCCAGCCAGGCGGCCACCGCGCGCGGGTTGTCGGCCACACTGCTGTCCTGCATCGAGATGACAAAGATCTGCGACAGCGCATAGACGAAGCGCTGGCGCAACTGGTCCTCGCCGGTCAGCGCCTGCTTCCAGAAGGACTCGAGCACCTGGTCCTGCCCGGCGCTGCCGGTCGGGTTGGTTGCCTTGATGGCAGCGTCCGCCGCCTGCCAGCTGGCGCGGTGCGACGCGCTCGGCTTGGCCAGCTGTTCGTCGATCCAGGCGCTGTAGCCGATGGCCATGACGCGGTCGACATCGGCATCGGTCGGGCCGAAAGTGGCCTGGGTCAGGAAGCGGGCAGCCTGCTCGCGGGTGGCCGGTTTCTCGACGGCGGCAACGGGCGCAGCGGCGCCGGGCGTGGTCGCGCCGGCGCCGGGTGTGGTCGCAGCGGCGCCGGGTGTGGTCGCAGGTGTCGAGCCTGGGTCGGCGCTGGAGCCGGACGGGCTTTCGCTGCCCCCGTCACTTCCCCCGCCGCACGCTCCCAGCAGCACGCTGGTGCACAGGACCAGACTCGCCAGAACCGGCCGCATCAGACGCCCCGCGTCCGAAGGAAGTGTTGTCGGCTTCTTCACATCGATCCCCAACGTTGCACATGCACGCGCAAGGGCACGCTGGGCGCGCGCCTCGTATGCAAGGGATCATCGGCAGCGCTGCAGGCAATCGACGCCGCCTTGTGTCCACCGGTAGGAAAGAGGGCGCTGGCGCTTACATGTCGAAGCGCCTGAAACCTTCGCAGACGGCTCTACAGCGAGGGCGCGAGGTGACGGCGTGCCGCAGCGACATCGATGCCCTGGCGGCGCGCCCAGTCCTCGGCCTGGTCGTCGCCGATGCGCCCGACGTTGAAGTACACCGCCTGCGGGTGGGCCAGGTAGAAGCCGCTGACGCTGGCCGCCGGGGTCATGGCCTGACTTTCGGTCAGGCCCATGCCGATGGCGTCGGCCTGCAGCACGCGGAACAGCTCGCGCTTGACGCTGTGGTCGGGACAGGCCGGGTAGCCGGGTGCCGGGCGGATGCCGCGGTACTTCTCGGCGATCAGCTGCTCGGTACTCAGCGCCTCGTCGGGCGCATAGCCCCAGAACTCGGTGCGCACGCGCTGGTGCAGCCGCTCGGCGAAGGCCTCGGCCAGCCGGTCGGCCAGCGCCTTGAGCATGATGGCCGAATAGTCGTCGTGGTCGTCGGTGAACTGCTTTTCCTTCTTCTCCACGCCCAGGCCGGCGGTCACCGCGAACAGCCCGATGTAGTCCGGCTTCAGGCCCTTGGGCGCGATGAAGTCGGCCAGGCAACGGTTGGGCCGCTTCACGCCGTCGATGACCGGCCGCTCGGTCTGCAGGCGCAGCGGCGACCATTGCAGCGCCACCTCGCCGCGCGATTCATCGGTGTAGACCTCGATGGTGTCGTCGTCCACCGTGTTGGCAGGCAGCAGCGCCATCACGCCATTGGCCTGCAGCCAGCGGCCTTCGACCAGCCGGTGCAGCAGCCGCTTGCCGTCGCTGAACACGCGCTGCGCTTCGGCGCCGACGACCTCGTCACGCAGGATGTCCGGGAAGCGCCCGGCCAGGTCCCAGGTCTGGAAGAACGGGCCCCAGTCAATGCACTTGGCCAGCTCGGCCAGGTCGTAATTGCGGAACTCGCGCCGGCCGATGAACTTCGGTCTGGGTGGCTCGTAGCCGGCCCAGTCGATGGGCGTCTTGTTGGCGCGCGCCGTGGCCAGGCTGACCAGCGGCGTCACCTTCTTGTTGGCATGCAACTCGCGCACCTTGGCGTAGTCGGCATTCAGCTCGGCCACGTAGCGCGCCGCACGGTCGTCGGACAGCAGCTCGGAGCACACGCCCACGCTGCGCGAGGCATCGGGCACGTAGACCACCGGGCCTTCGTAGTGCGGCGCGATCTTCACCGCGGTGTGCACGCGGCTGGTGGTGGCGCCGCCAATCAGCAGCGGGATCTTCTTCACGCGGAACCAGTCGTCGCGCTGCATCTCGGCGGCGACGTGCTGCATCTCCTCCAGACTGGGCGTAATCAGCCCGATCAGGCCGATGATGTCGGCGCCCTCGACGCGTGCCTTGGCCAGGATGTCCTGGCAGGGCACCATCACGCCCATGTTCACGACCTCGAAGTTGTTGCACTGGAGCACGACGGTGACGATGTTCTTGCCGATGTCGTGCACGTCGCCCTTGACGGTGGCGATGACGATCTTGCCCTTGGGCTTGGCCTCGCCGCCGGCATCGACCAGCGCCTTCTTCTCCGCTTCGATGTAGGGCAGCAGGTGGGCCACCGCCTGCTTCATCACGCGCGCGCTCTTCACCACCTGCGGCAGGAACATCTTGCCCTGGCCGAACAGGTCGCCGACGATGTTCATGCCGGCCATCAGCGGGCCTTCGATGACATGCAACGGACGCCCGCCGCCGGCCTGGATGCCGACCCAGCATTCTTCGGTGTCGGCGACGATGAAGTCGGTGATGCCCTGCACCAGCGCATGGCTCAGGCGCTCGGCCACCGTGCCGGCGCGCCAGGCCAGGCGCGCCGAGTCGTCCTTGGCCGCGCCCTTGGCGTTCTCGGCGATCTCCACCAGCCGCTCGCCGGCATCGGTCGCGGCGGTTCAGCACCACGTCCTCGACACGCTCGCGCAATTCGGGGTCGAGCTGGTCGTAGACGCCCACCATGCCGGCGTTGACGATGCCCATGTCCATGCCGGCGCGAATCGCGTGGTACAGGAACACGGTGTGGATCGCCTCGCGCACCGGGTCGTTGCCGCGGAAGCTGAAGCTCACGTTGGACACACCGCCCGACACCTTGGCGCCGGGCAGGTGCTGCTTGATCCAGCGCGTGGCCTCGATGAAGTCCACCGCGTAGTTGTTGTGCTCCTCGATACCGGTGGCGATGGCGAAGATGTTCGGGTCGAAGATGATGTCCTCGGCCGGGAAGCCCACTTCGTCGACCAGGATGCGGTAGGCACGCTCGCAGATCTGGATCTTGCGCTGGTAGGTGTCGGCCTGGCCGGTTTCGTCGAAGGCCATCACCACCGCGGCGGCGCCGTAGCGGCGCACCAGCTTGGCGTGGTGGCGGAAGGCCTCCTCGCCCTCCTTCAGCGAGATCGAGTTGACGATGCCCTTGCCCTGGATGCACTTCAGCCCGGCTTCGATGACCTCCCACTTGGAGCTGTCGATCATGATCGGCACGCGTGCGATCTCGGGCTCGCCGGCGATCAGGTTGAGGAAGCGCACCATGGCCGCCTTGCTGTCGAGCATGGCCTCGTCCATGTTGATGTCGATGATCTGGGCGCCGTTTTCCACCTGCTGGCGGGCGACGGCCAGCGCCTGCTCGAACTCGCCGTTCAGGATCAAACGGGCGAAGGCCTTCGAGCCGGTGACGTTGGTGCGCTCGCCGATATTGACGAACAGCGAGTCCGCGCCGATGGTCACCGGCTCGAGGCCGGACAACTTCATCGGCAGAAAGGCGGGACGGGATGGCGTGTCACTCATGAGAAGGCCTTGTCAGCCCGGGCCGCGATGCTCACCACGGCCCAAGGGCGGGTGAGCGCGGTTGACGACAGACCTTCCCAAGCCTGGCAACGGTCCGACGGGGTCGGCACGGTTGTCGCAGCGCTCCTTGGGGGGCGGGCGAATTGTGCCTCAGCCTCGGGCCATGCCAAGCCGCGCCATACCTGGGCGGGCGTGACGCATCGCTCGGGCCGCGCGCTTCAGCGCGTCTTCGACTCGTCCGTCGGGATCACCCGGACCTCGATGTCCACGACCTCGCCAGCGCCGGCCGGGGTCGAAACACTGCGCGGTCGGCCCGGCCATTCACCCTTGCGCCAGATGAACGGCACGCGCTGCGGCCGACGGCCACGCAGCAGCGCGAAGATCACCAAGCCCAGCCCCAGCAGAAGGCCCAACAAGAGCGCGCCAACCATCAGCAGCGCCCCGAACAACGCGACCGCAAAGCCCACGATCGCGGCGACCACCCCTGTCAGCGTGAAACTACTTGTACGACCTTTGCAACCCATCGAATCCATCGATGTGTGAGCGAATGGGGCAGCGCAAGTTCCCCGGCGCCGGCAGAGCGGCGCGCGAGACTCAGGCCACCTGCAGATCGCCGAACATCGCAGCGTGCCGGCAACGCGGCCGGTAGCTGCCGACCCGCTGTGCGATCTGCGCGATGTGCTCCGGCGTGGTACCGCAGCAGCCGCCGGCGATGTTGAGGAAGCCGGCCTTGGCGAATCCTTCCATCAGCGCGCCGGTGACATCGGGCGTCTCGTCGAAGCCGGTCTCGCTCATTGGGTTGGGCAGCCCGGCGTTCGGATAGCAGCTGATGAAGGTGTCGCCAGCCACCTTGGCCAGCTCCTCGATGTACGGGCGCATCAGTGCCGCGCCGAGCGCGCAGTTCAGACCCACCGCCAGCGGCTTGGCATGACGTACCGAATGCCAGAACGCGCCCACCGTCTGCCCCGACAGGATGCGGCCCGAGGCATCGGTGACGGTGCCGGAGATGATCACCGGCAGGCGCTCCCCGGTATCTTCCATCAGCTCGTCCAGCGCAAACAGCGCCGCCTTGGCGTTGAGCGTGTCGAAGATCGTTTCCACCAGGAACAGGTCGCAACCACCTTCGAGCAGCCCGCTGGCCTGCTGGTGATAGGCCGCGCGCAACTCGTCGAAGCCGACATTGCGCGCAGCCGGGTCGTTGACGTCGGGGCTGATGCTGGCGGTGCGCGGCGTCGGGCCCAGCGCGCCGGCGACGAAGCGTGGCTTGTCGGGCGTGCTGTACTTGTCGCAGGCCTCGCGCGCCAGCTTAGCGGCGGCGACATTCATCTCGAGCGCGATCGTGCCCAGGCCGTAATCCTCCTGCGCGATGCTGGTCGCGCCGAAGGTGTTGGTCTCGATGATGTCGGCGCCGGCCGCCAGGTACTGCTCGTGGATCTGGCGCACCACCTCGGGCCGCGTCAGCACCAGCAGGTCGTTGTTGCCCTTCAGATCCTTCGGATGGTCCTTGAAGCGCTCGCCGCGGAAGGCCTCCTCACCGAGGCGATAGCGCTGGATCATCGTGCCCATCGCGCCGTCGATGATCAGGATGCGCTGCTGCAGCAGTGCCGGCAGCGCGTTAGCGCGGGTGTAGGCTGTAGAACTCATGGCTCACATTCTCGCGCACAGCGTCGATGACGAACAGGCAACCCCCTGACACAAGCCCGGAATCTGCCCTGCGACGGCGGCTGCATGCCTGCGGCCTGCGCTTTGCACGGGCTTCGCGCCAGTTGCCCGGCCGGCCCGACATCGTCCTACCCAAGAGGCGCAGCGTGATCCTCGTGCGTGGCTGTTTCTGGCACGGTCATGGCTGTGCGCTCGACCGCGCTGCGGCCAGATTCAATGCCGGGACGTGGGCAGAAAAGATCGCCGCCAACCAGGCGCAGGATGATCGGGATCGAGCTGCCTTGCACGCCGCGGGGTGGCATGTCGAAACCGTCTGGGAATGCCAGATTGAGCAGCGCGGCATCATCGACCCACTGGCCGCACGTCTATTGCAACGCTGAGCCGAATCAGGTTCGCACGAACCCAATCCCCCGCCGCTGCCGCACCTCGGGCTTGACGCGGTGTTCGCCTTCCAGCTGCGACAGGAACTCGTCGCACGTGAAGGCCTCGCCCAGGACCTCGATCTGCCGCTTCACCGCGGCAAAGTCGCCGGGCACCAGTTGGTCCAGCTGCGCCAGCCGAGAGCGCTGCTCGTCGCTCAACGCGCCGGCATCGCCGCCCAGCGCCTCGGCCACGAACATGCGTTCGCGCTGCGCCGCAGTCAGCACATGAAAGCGCAGCTTGAAGGTGAAGCGGCGCAGCGCCGCCTCGTCCAGGTCGTCGAACAGGTTCGTGGTGCAGATGAACACGCCGCCGAAGCGCTCCATGCCCTGCAGCATCTCGTTGACCTCGCTGACCTCGTAGTGGCGTTCGGCCAGGCGCCGGCTGCGCAGGAAGCTGTCGGCCTCGTCGAGCAGCAGCACCGCAGCTTCGGCCTGGGCCTCTTCGAACATGCGCGCCATGTTCTGTTCGGTTTCGCCGACGTACTTGCTGGCGATGTCGCTGGTCTGGCGGATCAGCAGCGGGCGCTGCAGAGCCGCCGCGATGTGCTCGGCCAGCGCCGTCTTGCCGGTGCCCGGCGCGCCGTGAAAGCACAGGCTGCCGTGGCCGCGGCGCTGCAGCGCCTCGACGATGCGCGGCACCTCGAAGCGCGATTCCACGTTCAGCAGGCTTAAAGAGTAGGCGGTCACTACCGGCCGCGCGCCACGCTCGCCGCTGCTACCCAGCGCCTTGTCGGCGTTGCCCAGCTGGCGCTGGATCAGTGCCTCGAAGTCGCCGGCTTCGTGATTGGCCAGTAGGGCGAAGCGCACCGCGGTGCGGATCTGCGCCGGAGTCAGCCCGCGCCGCTCAGCGAGCTTGGCGGCAAATCCTTCGCTCACCGGCGCGCCGGCCAGGGCCCGCGCCACCAGCGCCTCGCGCGCGCCCGGCGGCGGGCTCTTCAGCAGCAGGTGGTACTGGAAGCGGCGGCGGAAGGCCGGGTCGATCTGCTCGATGCGGTTGGTGACCCAGATCACCGGCACCGGGTTGGTCTCCAGGATCTGGTTGACCCAGGCCTTGCCGCTGACACTGCCCGAGGGTGCACTGTCGGCGCTGTCCAGGCGCGCGATCAGCTGCGCGGCTTCGGTGGAAATGGGCGGAAACACGTCCTCGACCTCGTCGAAGAGCAGCGCCACGTCCTTGCCGCCTTTCAGAAACACCTGGCTGATCTGCAGGCTGCGATAGCGGTCGCGGCCGGACAGCGAGTTGCCATCGCGATCGGCGTACTCCACCTCGTACAGTTCGAGACCGGCCGCAGTGGCGCAGACCTTGGCCAGTTCGGTCTTGCCGGTACCCGGCGGGCCGTACAGCAGCACGTTGACGCCGGCCTCCTTGCGCACCACCGCGTTGCGCAGCAGCGCGCACAGCACCCGGGCATCGTCGGCGACAAAACCGAAGTCGACGAGCGTCAGCTCGCTCTTCGTCGCCGGGCGCGTGAACACTGCCATCAGGTCGCCCGGCTGCGGGTACTCGCGCATCAGCACCGGCGGCAACTGCTCGCTGACCTTCATCAGGTCGGCCAGGTCGGTGATGTTGTGTTCGGAGATCAGGTTCTCGACCATGCCCACGCGCTCCAGGCGCGAGCCGGCGCGCAGCGCCTCGGCCACGTCGCGCGCGTCGACGCCGGCCACCGCGGCAATGGCGGCATAGGCCTCCTGCGCGCTCGACACCTTGAACTCCACCAGCAGGCCGCGAAGATCCCGTTGATAGCGCGCGAGGGTTCCGTAGAGCAGCAGCGCGCGCTCGGCCGGGTTCAGCTGCAGCAGTCCGGCCAGCGCGTCGATGTTCTTCTCGACCAGCGTGGCTTCCTTCTTGAGCCGCCGCTCCAGCCAATCGCAACTGGCACCCAGCACCGCAAGCAGGTCCTTGGCCGCGTCCTTGACGTATTCGTCGAGGTAGAAGAACAGGCTGCCTTCTTCGTAGGCGCCGCGCCAAGCCCCATGGCGCGCGATGAAGGCCTCGTCGCTCAGGGCCTCGTGGCCGCGCCAGGCCTCGTTGCCCTTGCAGCGCAATCGCAGGTAGCCGCGCAGCCGCGCCAGCACCGCGGGCGGCCACACCAGATGGCGCCCGGTCAGCGCGAGCAGGCTGTTGCAGTCACGGCGCAGGTTGAAGCGGCCGGCCTGGCGCAGCGTCAGCGTCAGCACGAAGTGCGAGCACAGCCGGTCGAGCACCGGCGCGTCCGCCAAGCCGGGCGACAGCACCCAGCGGGCTTCGGCTTGGCCTCTGGCCATGGCACCTCCTGCCTCGATCCGCGATGCGCGGCATCTTGGCGCAGTGCGTGGGCCACCGCAAGCCCCTGCCGTCAGTGCAGGTGAACGGGCTGCTGGGCCAGCATGGTGTAACCGGCGATGTAGTCGTCGAGCACCTCTTCGCTCGGCCCGGTATCCATCAGTGCCTGCACGCCGTCCTTGAAGCCCTGCGCCACGGCGCCTTCGATGAAGATGCCCTTGCGCGCGAACTTGTCGACGATCTCGAATCCGCCGCGGCTGGCCACCGACGAATCATCCCCTGGCACGCCGAATTCGATCTGCAATACCGCAAAACTGTCCGAGTTGTAGAGCATCTGCATGGCTTGGCCTCCTGATGCATCATCTGGGCCCGGGCCCGCGGATTTCAAGCGCGCACCAGTGGGGCGAGGCCTCGCCCCCGATTTCACAGGGACGGTGGGTTCGCCCCCAACAGCCTGAACTCCAGCGGCTGGCCGCCGGGTACGGTGGTGAGCACGGCGCGCACCGGCAGGTGCTGCTGAGCCGGGTCGAGCCAGACCTCGACCCTGGTGTCATAGGGCCGCTGTGCTTCGCGCAGCAGGTGCAGCGCGTCCGCCACCTCACCGGCGGGTAGCTCCAGCGCCTGGCGACCCTGCACCTCGAAGTGCCAGGCCTCGGCGTCGCCGCGCGTGCCGACGACGAAGAGCGTCACGCGGGTACCGGTCCGGGCCAGCGACGGGTCGGCCTCGACGATCGCCGGCAGCTGGATCATCCAGCTCAGTCGGTCCTGCGCGCCAGCCACCAGTGGATATTCGACCTGCGGGCCGGAGAAGGTGATGCGCTGCGCCTCGCGCTGGAAGTTGGCGGCACGCAGTTCGCGTGAGCGCCGCCGGTCGGCCAGCCGCAGCGGCGCCACGCCGTCGGCGTCGATGGCCCCGCGGCTGATCGAGCCCACCACCGGCATGCCCTGCAGCTCGCCCTCCAGGCTCAGCTCATATGCATCGCCCTGCCGCTGCCACACCAACTGCCCGCTGCCGATAACCGCGCCACGCTGAAGCTGGTAGCGCAGGCGGGTCGACGTCGGCAAGCGCGTGGCATACACCGGCACGGCAGTGTCCGCGGAAGTCGACGCGGGCGGCGCCACCTCGTCGACGCTCGCATCCTGCAACGCCGCAGTCGCCGCCGCGGCCGCAACGGCTGCCTGCGCCACCGCCGGACGCGCGCGGTCTGCGGGTTTGTCAAGCACAGCTTGCGCAGTCGCCTCGGCCTGCACCGGCGGCGCCTGCGTGAGCGCCGCGGCCAAGGCTGGCGCCGCCTGCGGCAACGCCGGTGCCAGCAGCCGCACCACGACCGGATGTACGGGCGCCACCACGCCCGGCGTGTAATTGCGCGAAGGCGGCAACGCCAATAGCAGCACCCCATGCAGCAGCAGCACGGCCAGCACCAGTGCCGCCCAGGCGGCCGGGCGGCGGCGCGGCCGCCAGGCGGCGTCGGGCATGACCAGGACCTGCGAGGAACGCATCGGACAATAGTGCCACCAACCAGGACCGATCATGAAACTCGCCACCTACAAAGACGGCTCACGCGATGGACAACTTGTGGTTGTATCGCGCGATCTGCACAGCGCCCACCACGCCACGGGCATCGCCACACGACTGCAGCAACTGCTGGACGACTGGAACTTCTTGTCGCCGCAACTCGAGGATCTGTACCTCACGTTGAACCAGGGCAAGGCGCGCCATGCCTTCGCATTTGACCCGAAGCAGTGCATGGCACCGCTGCCTCGTGCCTACCAATGGGCCGACGGCTCGGCCTTCGTCAATCACATCAGCCTGCTCAGCCGCGCGCGAGGCGGCGACGCGCCGGCGGGCTTCTTCGACGACCCGCTGCTCTACCAGGGCGGCAGCGACGACTTCCTCGGGCCGCGCGACGACGTACCTGTGGCTGACGCGGCCTGGGGCATCGACTTCGAGGCCGAGCTCGCGGTCATTACCGGCGATGTGGCCATGGGCACCGACGCCGACGCGGCGCTCGACGCGGTGCGTCTGCTGATGCTGGCCAACGACTGGAGCCTGCGCCATCTGGTGCCCGACCGAGTTGGCCAAGGGTTTCGGTTTCCTGCAGAGCAAGCCGGCCACGGCCTTCGCGCCGGTGGCAGTCACCCCCGACGAACTGGGAGCGGCCTGGCACGATGGCCGCGTGCACCTGCCGGTCGACATCCGCTGGAACGGCAAGTTGGTGGGCCACATCGACGCCGGCGCCGAGATGAGCCTGCACTTCGGCCAGCTCATCGCGCACCTGGCGCGCACGCGCAACGTACGCGCCGGCAGCATCGTCGGCAGCGGCACCGTGAGCCAGCAGGACGCAGCCCATGGCTATGGCTGCATCGCCGAGAAACGTGCGCGAGAAATCCTCGACGGTGGTCATGCGACGACCGCTTACATGGCCTATGGCGACACGCTGCGCCTGGAGCTTGCCGGCACCGATGGCTCAAGCGTGTTCGGAGCGATCGAGCAGCGCGTCGTGCCAGCCGCTTGAGGACTCGATGAACGAATTGCCGCGCAGCCTGAAGGTGGTCACGGTGTGGCTGCTGGCGGGCGTGGCCGTGTTCCTGAGCGTGCAGGCCTTCCTGACGCAACAGCAGAGCACACGCTTCGAGACGGTAGGCGAGCTGGTGCAGATCCGCCGCTCCGCCGATGGGCACTACCACTGGCCGGCCAGGGTGAACGGGCATGCGGTGGACTTCCTCATCGACACCGGCGCAACGCGCAGCGCATTGCCTGCAGCGTTGGTGCGCGAGCTGGGCCTGCCGGCCGAGGGCCGCGTTCGCTCGCAGACGGCCGGCGGCGCCGTCGAGGGCCAGGTGGTGCGCGCCGACCTGGAGCTGCAAGGCGGCGTGCGCGTCGAGCGCCTGCGCATCGTCGCGTTGCCGGCGCTGAGCGCACCGCTGCTCGGCATGGACGTGCTCGGCAAGCTGCACTGGCGCCAGTCCGACGGCCTGCTCAGCATCGACCTGCGCCAGGGTGAGCGCTGACATGCGGCCAGGGCGGTTCCGGGTCTGCGCACGGCGCCTCGCCAGCGGGGCTGCGATTTGCGGTGCACTGGCTGGCGGCAACGTCGCCGCGGCCAACCATTGCCCGCCACCGCCGCAGGCCCCGAGCCCGCAGCAGCTCGAGGCGGCACGCGCCGACGCACGCGACCATGGCCTGTTGTGGCGGCTGCGCAAGGACGGGCGCGAGTCCTACCTGTTCGGCACGATCCATGTCGGCAAGCTGCCCTGGAGCTTCCCCGGCCCGACCCTGCGCCAGGTGCTCGAGCGCACCGATGTGCTGGCGCTGGAGTTGGACCTCGCCGACCCGGCCGTGGCCCGGCAACTGCGTGCCGCCAGCGCCGGCGCCAACGTGCCGGCCTTGCCCCCCGCGTTGCGCCGCCGCCTCGACGCCCAGATGGCCGCGGCCTGCCTGCCGGCGGACGCGTTGCAAGGACTGCATCCGGTGCTGCAGGCGCTGAGCCTGAGCCTGTGGTTGGCACGCGCGGACGCACTCGAGGCCGCCTACGCGCAGGAGTTGATGCTGGCCGCGCAGGCGCGGGCCGCTGGCCGCCGCATCGTCTCGCTGGAAAGCGTCGAGCAGCAGCTCGGGCTGCTGCTGCCGGCCGATGCCGCGCAGACCCAGGCCCTGCTGGAGCAGGCCCTCGACCAGCTCGAGCGCGAACGCGTGCGGCCCACGCTGCGCCGCCTGGCGATGGCCTGGGCTGATGGCGACCTGGACACGCTGGAGCAGTACGCCCACTGGTGCGAATGCGCCAACACCGCAGACCAGCGCGACTGGCTGCGCCGCGTGAACGACGAGCGCAATGAGCACCTGGCCGACGGCATCGATGCGCTGCATGCCCAGGGCAGCCGGGTCTTCGCCGCGGTGGGCGCGTTGCACATGACCGGCGCCTTGGCGCTGCCCAAGCTGATGGCACGGCGCGGCTACACGGTGCAACGCGTGACATTTCCCTGAGGGCGTGCGCAGGGGCACAATGGCCCATCCCAGGCGCAACCGAAGGACCGACATGATCGACACGAACGCGTTCGCGAAGCTGGTGCCCGGCTTCGATTTCCTGCAGGGACTGATGCAGAACGCCGGCCAGGCCGCGCCGGCGATGGGCCAGTGGATCGCGCCCACGCTCAATCCCGAGGAGCTGGAAAAGCGCATCGGCGAGTTGAAGACCGTGCAGTTCTGGCTGGAGCAGAACGCCCGCATGATCAGCGTGACGATCCAGGCGCTGGAAGTACAGCGCATGACCTTGTCCACGTTGCAGACCATGAACCTGCCGATGGCGGAGTTGCGCAGCGCAATGACGCTGCCGTCGACGGTGGCGCCGGCGGCCGCGCCCGCCGCACCGGCACCCCAGCCCGAGCCGGCACGCGCCGGCGACGCAGCGGCGGCGGCCCCGGCGAAGCCGGGCGTGGTCGACCCGATGCAATGGTGGGGCGCACTGACGCAGCAGTTCACCGAACTGGCCACCAAGGCCATGCAGGACAGCAGCGTCCTCGGCGCGCGCAACCTGGCCGTCGCCCAGGCGACGACCGACGCCGCGCCGAAGAAGAAGGCGCCCGCCGCCAAGCCCACGGCGGGAAAGACCGCGCGCAAGCGCAGCTGACACCCCACGCCGGGCCCGCCATGCCGCCCTTCGTCGTCGGGCACGCCACCCATCCCGATTGGCGCATGGCGCTGTCGCTCGCCGCCACGCAGGTGGACGCGCAGCGCGCTCCACGAAGCGGCGCGGATCGGGGCGAAGCGACGCTGGGTTTCGCCTATTTCACCGATCACTATGCAGCGCAGGCCGACGGCCTGCTGGCCGCGCTGCGCCAGCGCTGGGCGGGCGTCGCCTGGGTCGGCTGCGTGGGCGTGGGCGTGGCGGCCAGCGGCGTGGAGTACTTCGACGAGCCGGCGCTGGTGCTGATGCTGGCCGAGCTGCCGCGTGAGCGCTTCGAGGTCTTCTCCGGTGCGCGGCCACTGTCGCACATCGACGCCTTCAGCGCGCTGGTGCATGCCGACCCCAGCACCCCGGATCTGGGCGACTTGCTGCTGGAGATGAGCCAGCGCACAGCCTCCGGCTACCTTTTCGGCGGCCTGGCCGCGTCGCGCAACGGCCTGTGCCACATCGCCGACGGCGTGTGGCAAGGCGGGCTGTCGGGCGTGGCCTTCACGCAGCAGGTGCCATTGCTGTCGCGCGTGACCCAGGGCTGCCAGCCGATCGGTCCGGTGCGCCAGGTCACCGCTGCCGAACGCAACGGCGTGCTGATGCTGGATGGCGAACCGGCGCTGCGCTGCCTGCTGCGCGATCTGGGCGCCGCACTGGACGAGCCGCGCACGCTGCTGCCCAAGCTGCGCGCCACGCTGGTCGGCCTGAGCGATGGCACCGAGGCCATGCTCGCGCGCGGCGCGATGTTCGGCTCCGACACGCGCGTGCGCCACCTGATCGGCGTGGACCCTGGGCGCGAGGCCATTGCCATCGCCGACACGGTGCAGACCGGCATGCGGCTGGCCTTCTGCAGCCGCAACATGCAGGCCGCGCGGCGCGACCTGGTGCGCATCTGCAGCGAGCTGCGCGAGGAGCTCACCACCGATGCCGACGTATCCGGCGCACGAGCCGCCGTGCCCGAGCGCCGGGCAGCTCGGCGCGGGCAGCGCACGCTCGATGAGCCAATGTCGGCGGCGCAACGCATCGCCGGCGCGATCTACGTCAGTTGCTCGGGCCGCGGCGGACCCCACTTCGGCGGCGCTTCGGCCGAGTTGCAGATCATCCGACATGCCCTAGGCGACGTGCCGCTGGCCGGCTTCTTTGCCGGCGGCGAGATCGCCCGCCACCACCTCTACGGCTACACCGGCGTGCTCACGGTGTTCTGCGCCGATTGAAGCGCGCGACCCAGGCGGCCGCAGCGCCGCGCTACAGTCGCTTCCATGATCCCGACCCAAACCCCGCCCAGGATTGGCCGTGAACGCACCGCTGCCGGACACGGCTGCCGTTGACTCGCCGACGCGCGCGCAGCGCCAGGCACAGGTGCTGGCAGCGCTGCAACCGCTGCTGCCGGCGCATGCGCTGCTCTGGCACAGCGAAGACACGGTGCCCTACGAGTGCGACGGGCTGACGGCGTACCGCGAGCAACCGCTGCTGGTAGCCCTTCCCGAAACCGAGGCGCAGGTGGCGGCCCTGCTTCAATGCTGCCATGCGCTGAAGGTACCGGTGGTGGCGCGCGGCGCCGGCACCGGGCTATCGGGCGGCGCGCTGCCGCACCGGCTGGGCGTGACGCTGTCACTGGCCAAGTTCAACAAGATTCTCGGGCTCGACAAGCTGGCACGCACGGCCACCGTGCAATGCGGCGTGCGCAACCTGGCCATCAGCGAGGCGGCCGCGCCGCTGGGGCTGTACTACGCACCCGACCCCAGCAGCCAGATCGCCTGCAGCATCGGCGGCAACGTGGCCGAGAACTCCGGCGGCGTGCATTGCCTGAAGTACGGGCTGACGCTGCACAACGTGCTCAGGGTGCGCGGCTTCACGATGCAAGGCGAGGTGGTGGACTTCGGCTCGGTGGCACTGGACGTCGCCGGGCTGGACCTGATGGCGCTGATCGTCGGCAGCGAGGGCATGCTGGCGGTCATCACCGAGGTCACCGTCAAGCTGGTGCCCAAGCCGCAGGTGGCGCGCTGCATCATGGCCAGCTTCGACGACATACGCAAGGCCGGTGACGCGGTGGCGCAGATCATCGCTGCGGGCATCATCCCGGCCGGGCTGGAAATGATGGACAAGCCGATGACGGCCGCGGTCGAAGGCTTCGTGCACGCCGGCTACGACCTCGATGCCACGGCCATCCTGCTATGCGAAAGCGACGGTACACCCGAAGAGGTGGACGAGGAAATCGGCCGCATGCTCGACGTGCTCAGCGGCTGCGGCGCGACACGCATGGAAGTCAGCAAGGACGAGGCCCAGCGCCTGAAGTTCTGGAGCGGACGCAAGAACGCCTTCCCGGCGTCGGGGCGCATCAGCCCCGACTACATGTGCATGGACTCGACCATCCCGCGCAAGCGCCTGGCCGACATGCTGCTCGCCATCCAGCAGATGGAAAGCAAGTACGGGCTGCGCTGCGCCAACGTGTTCCACGCCGGCGACGGCAACTTGCACCCGCTGATCCTGTTCGATGGCAACGACCCCGACCAGCTGCACCGCTGCGAGCTCTTTGGTGCGGACATCCTGGAGACCAGCGTCGCCATGGGCGGCACCATCACCGGCGAGCACGGCGTGGGCGTGGAAAAGCTCAGCTCGATGTGCGTGCAGTTCTCGCCCGAGGAGCGCGAGCAGATGTTCGCCGTCAAGCGCGCCTTCGACCCTGGCGAGCTGCTGAACCCGGGCAAGGTCATCCCGCTGCTGTCGCGCTGCGCCGAGTACGGCAAGATGCACGTCAAGAAGGGGCTGTTGCCCTTTCCCGAGCTGCCCCGGTTCTGATGAGCGATGCCATCGGCCTGGACCCGGCGCTTCAGACACTGGTCGAGCGCGTGCAGCAGGCGCGCGCGGCGCGCGGCACGCTGTGCATCCGCGGCGGCAACACCAAGGCCTTCTACGGCGAAGCGCCCCGCGGCGAGCCGCTGGACATGGGTGGGCTGTCGGGCATCAGCAGCTATGAGCCCACCGAGCTGGTGGTCACAGTGCGCGCCGGAACAAATCTGGCGGAGCTGGAAGCCGCGCTGGCCGAGAAAGGGCAGTGCCTGGCCTTCGAGCCGCCACGCTTTGCCGCAGAAGGCAGCGTCGGCGGCATGGTCGCGGCCGGGCTGAGCGGGCCGTCGCGCGCCGCGGTCGGCGCGGTACGCGACCATGTGCTCGGCGCCACGCTGCTCAACGGCAAGGCCGAACTGCTGAGCTTCGGTGGCCAGGTGATGAAGAACGTCGCCGGCTACGACGTGTCGCGCGTGCTGGCCGGGTCGATGGGCGTGCTCGGCGCGATCTGCGAGGTCTCGCTGAAGGTGCTGCCGGTACCTGCAGCCACGGCCACGCTGCGCTTCGAAATGGACCAGGCCAGCGCGCTGCAGCGACTCAACGAATGGGCCGGCCGGCCGCTGCCGCTGCATGCCAGCGCCTGGTGGCAGGGGCTGCTGGTGCTGCGCCTGTCGGGCGCGGCGGCAGCCGTGCGTGCGGCGGCACAGTCGCTGGGCGGCGAACGGGTGCCACCCGATCTGGCCGCAGCCTTCTGGGAAGGGCTGCGTGACCACAGCGACGAATACTTCGTCAATGCGCGCGCCGCACTCGATGCCGGCGCCACGCTGTGGCGGCTGTCGCTGCCACCCACGGCCGCGCCGTTGCGGCTGGACGGCGACTGCCTGGTCGAATGGGGCGGCGCGCAGCGCTGGCTCTGTGCCCAACTGCCCGCCGCGACGGTGCGCGATGCGGCCGCCGCGGCCGGCGGCCATGCCACGCTGTTCATGGGCCTCGATCGCAGCGCCGGCGTGTTCGCGCCGCTGAAGAGCCCGCTGGACCGCATCCACCGCGAACTGAAGCGCGCCTTCGACCCGGACGGCGTGTTCAACCCCGGCCGCATGTACCCGGACCTGTGTCCATGAGCAAAGTGGCCACTGCGCAGAGCATGCGCGAGTATTACGCGCGGCGCGCCGGTAGCTACGAGCGCATCTATCACAAACCCGAGCGCCAGGCCGAGTTGCGCGCACTGGAGGCCTGGCTGCCGGAGCCCTTTGCCCGTCGCGACGTGATCGAGATCGCCTGCGGCACCGGTTGGTGGACACCGCACGGCGCGCGCGAAGCCGCCTCCTGGCTGGCCACCGACCTGAGCCCCGAGACACTGGCCGTGGCCCGCCACAAGGCCATGCCGCCGTGCGTGCGCTTCGCCACCGTCGATGCCTACACGCTGGACGGGCTGGCGCCGCAGCGCTATGACGGCGCTTTTGCCGGCTTCTGGTGGAGCCACGTGCCGCGCCCGCGCCTGCCGGCGTGGCTGGCGCTGCTGCATACGCGGCTGCGGCCGGGTGCGCGCGTGGTGATGCTGGACAACGCCTATGTCGATGGCAGCAGCACGCCGCTGTCACGCCGCGATGCCGAAGGCAACAGCTACCAGCAGCGCACGCTCGACGACGGCACGGTGCACGAGGTGCTGAAGAACTTTCCGACGCGGGACGACGTGCTGGCGCTGCTCGACGGCAGCGCGCGGCAGTCCGAGTGGATCGAATACCCGCACTACTGGGTCCTCAGCTACATCCTGTCCTGATGCAAACCAACCTGGCAGCTGAATTCAAGGGCACGCGCGAAGGACAGAAGGCCGAGGCGATCCTGCGCAAGTGCGTGCACTGCGGCTTCTGCACCGCCACCTGCCCCACCTACCAGCTGCTCGGCGACGAACTGGACAGCCCGCGCGGGCGCATCTACCTGATGAAGCAGGTGCTCGAAGGCGCGCCGGTGACGCGCAGCACGCAGCTGCACCTGGACCGCTGCCTGACCTGCCGCAACTGCGAGACCACTTGTCCCAGCGGTGTGGAATACGGGCACCTGGTGGACATCGGCCGCAAGATCGTCGAAGACCGCGTCGAGCGCCCCAGCGGCGAGAAGGCGGTGCGCTGGCTGCTCAAGGAGGCGTTGACCTCGCCGCTGTTCGGCCCGGCGATGAAGCTCGGCCAGGCACTGCGGCCGCTGCTGCCGGCACCGCTGAAGAACAAGGTGCCGGCCAAGGGCGGCGCGCGCAGCAAGCTGTGGCCCACGCGTCAACACCCGCGCAAGGTGCTGCTGCTGCTGGGCTGCGTGCAGCCGGCGATGATGCCCAACATCAACAGCGCCACCGCGCGGGTGCTCGACGCCGCCGGCATCCAGACGCTGGTGGCCGACGACGCAGGCTGTTGCGGCGCGCTGCGCACGCACCTGAACGACATCGACGGCGGGTTGCAGGACATGCGCCGCAACATCGACGCCTGGTGGCCGCTGGTCGAGGGCCTGACCTCGGCCGGCAAGGTGGAGGCCATCGTCATGAACGCCTCGGGCTGCGGCGTCGCCGTCAAGGACTACGGCCATGCGCTGGCCCACGATGCCGACTATGCCGAGCGCGCCGCGCGTGTCAGCGCGCTGACACGCGACCTGAGCGAACTGCTGCCCGAACTGGTGCCGCTGCTCAAGCCAAAGCTGGCTCTTCCCCGCCGGGCGGGGGAGCGGGGAGAGGGTGCGACATCCTCATCCGCAAGGCGGGTGGTACGCCTGGCGTACCACCCGCCTTGCACGCTGCAACACGGCCAGCAACTGCGCGGCGGTGTCGAGACCCACCTGAATGCGCTGGGCTTCGAAGTCAGCCTGGCTGCGGCCGAAAGCCATCTGTGCTGCGGCTCGGCCGGCACCTACAGCGTACTGCAGCCCGAGCTGGCCACGCAGCTGCGCGACCGCAAGCTGGCGAACCTTGAACCGCTCCAGCCCGAGGCCATCGTCTCGGCCAACATCGGCTGCATCCAGCACTTGCAAGGCGGCACGTCCACGCCCGTGCGGCACTGGGTGGAGGTGCTGGACGACGCGCTGGCCGGCTGAGACCGTGCGCGGCCATGAGCCCCCGCCCGGCCGTTCCGAAGGGGGCTCGCACCGCCGTGCGCAGCACGGAGGTTACCCAATGAGCCGCCGGGCCGTTCCCAAGGCGAATACCGCAGTGCGCAGCGCGGAGCTTGCCTGATGAGCCGGCTGCGCCCGACCCTGCGTCTCGGCATGGCGCTGCTGTGCGCCGCCTGGTTGTGGCCGGCGGCCGCGGCTGACGGCGATGGCGCGCGACGACTGCACGCGCTGTTCGACGAATACTGGTCGCAGACGGCGCGCGACTATCCCGAATGGGCCACCTGGCGCGGCGACCACCGCTTCGACGATCGACTGACGGACGCCACGCCAGCGGCACGCGACGCACGCGATGCGCGCGAGCGTGACTGGTTGGCGCGGGCGCGCGCCATCGACCGCGATGCGCTGACAGCCGTCGACCGCGTCTCGCTCGACGTGTTCGTTCACCAGCGCGACCAGGAGGTGACACAACAGGACTTCGGGGGCTGGCGCACGATGAGCCTGGGCTCGCAGGGCGGCTTCCATACCGAACTGGCGCAGCTGCTGCAGATGATGCCCATGCGCAACGCGCTTCAGGTCGAGCAATACCTGGCCAGGCTGGCGGCCGCACCGCGACGCATCGACGAGGAGATCGTCTGGCTGAAGCGCGGCATCGCGCTCGGCTGGGTCGGCCCGCGTCCCGTGCTCGAACGTGTGCTGGGGCAGATCGACGCGCAGTTGCAGGCGCCGCTGGCGTCAAGCTCCTTCCTCGAGCCGCTGCAGCGCATCAGCACCGAGATGACGGCCGCCCAGCGTGCGGCCTACGCCGAACGTGCGCGGGCGACGTTGCAGATGCAGCTGCTGCCGGCGCTGCAGCGGCTGCGCGACTTTGTCGCCGCCGACTACCTGGCCGCTGCGCCGGCTGATGGCGCGCTCGGCGGCTACCCGGGCGGTGACGCCGTCTACCGCGCACAGATCGCCGTACACACCACGCTGTCGCTGAGCGCCCGGCAATTGCATGACCTCGGCCTGCGCGAGGTCGCGCGGCTGCAGCGCGAAATCGAGGGCACGTACCGCGAAGCCGGTTTCGACGGCGGCGTCGCGCAATGGGTGCGACACCTGAACACCGATCCGAAGTACTTCCACACCAGCGGCGACGCGCTGCTCGCCGGCTACCGCGAGATCGCCAAGCGCATCGACCCGGAACTACCGCGGCTGTTCGCCGAGCTGCCGCGCATGCCCTACGGCGTGCGCGCGATGCCGGCGCACCGCGGCGCCGACAACGCCGACTACTACGATGGCCCGGCACTCGACGGCAGCCGCCCCGGCTGGTTCAATGCCAACGTGCAGGCCTGGCACAAGCAGCCGACCTGGGCCATGGAGTCGCTGGTCGCGCACGAGGCGGTACCCGGCCACCACCTGCAGAGCGCGCGCGCTGTCGAGCTGGGCGAATTGCCGGCGTTCCGTCGCGACGTGTTCTTCACCGCCTTCGTCGAAGGCTGGGCG
Organism: uncultured beta proteobacterium; assembly: GCA_963824005.1. Lineage (GTDB taxonomy): Bacteria > Pseudomonadota > Gammaproteobacteria > Burkholderiales > Burkholderiaceae_C > Rubrivivax. Next base: position 155,301 of record CAWGOK010000006.1, on the reverse strand, counting down.
CTGTATGCCGAGACGCTGGGCACTGAACTCGGCCTGTACCGCGACGCGCCCAGCCGCTTCGGCCACCTGCAGATGCAGGTGTTCCGTGCCGCGCGGCTGGTCGTCGACACCGGCATCCATGCCTTCGGCTGGAGCCGCGAGCGCGCGATCGACTACCTGGTGCAGCACACTGCGCTGGACCGCGATCTTTGCGCCGCCGAGGTCGACCGCTATACCTCCTGGCCCGGCCAGGCATTGGCCTACATGAGCGGGCAGTTGAAGATCATCGAACTGCGCGATCGCTCGCGCGCCGCGATGGGCGAGGCCTTCGACATCCGGCGCTTCCACAACGTGGTGCTCGACCAAGGCGCGCTGCCACTTCCGGTGCTGGAGCGCGTAGTCGACGAGTGGATCGCCACCACCGCGGCGCGCCGCGGTGGCGCCGTCATCGAACCGCAGCGCTGATCAGGCGGCCAGCCCATCCAGCGTGAACAGGAAGCGCGCGCCGCCGCCGTCCACACGCTCGGCCCAGATGCGCCCGCCGTGCGCCTCGACGATGCGGCGCACGATGGTCAGGCCGACGCCGCTGCCCGGCACCCGATTGCCATGCAGCCGCGCGAAAGGTTGGAACAGTTCCGCCTCGTGGCCTTCGGGCAGGCCCAGGCCGTTGTCCTCGACGCACACCGCCGGGCCTTGCGCAAGCTGGCGCAAGCCGATGGACACCTGGCCCTGAGCGCCACGCGCCGCGGTGAACTTCAGCGCGTTGCCGACGAGATTGACGAACACCTGGCGCATCAGGTCGGCATCGACCTCGCACGCCGGCAGCGCGAGCACCTCCACCCGCACCCGGCGCAGCGCCTCGGCCAGCGCCGGCTGCAGGTGCAATTGGCCCAGGGCGCGCTCGACGCAGTGCCGCAGTTCGTGCCGGGCACGTTGCAGCGGCACGTCGGAGGCCTGCGATAGCTGCAGCAGGTCCTGCACCATGCCGGCCAACTGCGTGGCCTGGACGTGGATCGTGTCCAGGTAGCTGCGCGCCTTGGGCTTGTCGTCGCGCTCGATAGCCATCACACCCAGCTGCGCCAGCCCGCTCAGCCCGGCCAGTGGGTCGCGAAGGTCGTGCGAGACGCTGCGATTGAACGATTCCAGCCCGGTCACCAGGTCGTGCAGCGCGCGCGTGCGCGAGCCGACACGCTCTTCCAGCGTGAGGTTCAACTGGCGCAACGATTCCTCGGCGGCGACACGCCGCGCGAGCTCGGCCTCGGTGCGCTGGCGCGCGCGGATCAGGCTCACCGCGAGCAACATCATGCCGACGATCATGGCCGGCACCGCGGCGTAGTAGCCCATCTCGAAGCCGGCCATCGACTCGGGCAGCGCGATGTACAGCAGGAACAGCGCGGGATAGGTGGCGAAGGCCAGCGCCACGTAGAGATGGCCGACATTGCCTTCGTGTCGCGCCGCACGCGTCGCGAGCCACGCGCAATAGGCAAACGCGGCCGCCATCACGCCGTACACCGCCAGCGCCGAGCCAGGCGCGAGCTTCAGCCACAGCGCCAGGCCGACGCCAGTGGCCACCGTGCCCGCGACCAATGCCCAGGCACGGCGCTGTGCCAGGCCGAGAAACTCGTACAGCCCCCAGACGTTCATGCCCAGCAGCAGCACCGCCACCATGGCCGGTATCAAGGGCACATCGCCGACGCCGCCATGGGCACGGGGATGGGCCAGCAGCCAGCCGAAACCGGTCAGCAGGTACAACAGCGCGAAGATGCGCAAAGCGCGCGCGTCGGTATAGAACGAGCACAGCCACTGCAGCAGGGCGATGACCAGCATCACCGTGCCGACCGCCTGCGCATAGGCATCGAAGGGCGTCAGATGTTCCAGCGCCAGCCACGACGGCAAGGCGGTGGCGTTGACGGCCGGCGTGGCAATGTTCATGCGGGCAGCGGGGTCTGGCAGATGCGCACTCTAACGCGCCACACTCCGCCATTCAGGCGCCGTGCACCACCACGGGCTCCGGCCGCACGCGCAGCGCCCACAGCACGCCGGCCACGAGCAAGGCGATGCCGGCCAGCGTCTGCGTCTCTGGCGCGCGGCCGCGCAACATGAAGGCATAGGCCAGCGCCGACAGGGTCTCGAACACGATCAGCTGCCCCACCAGCGTGGTCGGCAGGCGTTGGCTGGCTTCGTTCCAGCACAGCGTGCCGAGCCACGAGGCGAGCAAGCCGACGGCAAACATCAGCGCCACGAACAGCGCCGGCCGCGGGCCCAAAGGCATCGGAAAGCCATCGCCGCTGACTGCACTCCAGGCCCACCACGCCAGATAGCCGACCAGGGCCAGCGGCAGCGTGGCGATGCCCTGCGCCGTGGCCCAGGTTCCCGGCGGACGGTCGGCATGCGCACGAAGCCAGTCGGCATTGCGCAGCGGATACCAGGTCCAGCAGGCCACCGCGCCTACCGCCAGCAACGCGCCCAGCGCATAGCGCCCGAGATCAGCTTGCGCATCGGCGCGCAGGTGGCCGATCTCGACATGGTTGACCAGCGCGATGCCGGCGCCGATGAGCGCCAGCGACGGCAGCAGTCGCAGCCAAGGCAGCTTGCCGTCGCGCCGCGCATCGCGCAGGTTGGAACTGATGGCGATGACCACCGGCAGCGTGCCGATGATCATCGTCGGCAGCGGAGCGCCGGCGCGCTGGATGCTGCTCGCCAGGAAGAGGTAGTAGACGATGTTGCCCACGGCGGCGAGCTTCATCGCCTCGACCCAGTCGGCACGCGTCAGCAAGGCCAGGCGCGCGCGGTCGAGCCAGGCCAGCGGCAGCGCGATCAGGCCGAAAGCCAGGTAGCGGCCGAAGGATTGCAATGCCGCCGGGTACTCGGGCAGCAGCAGCGGCGCGATGAACACCAGGCCCCACATCAGGCCGGCGGCGAGGGCAAAGAGGGTTCCGGTCAGCATGGGCAAGCGGGGCTCGAAGCGCTCGATTGTCGCGGGCCACCAGCCGAACCCTAACGGTTTGCCCTGATGGCGGTGCTTGCCGAGTGTGCCGATACTGCGGTGGCAATCCGGCGGCACCGGGCGTGGCGCCTCTTCGGCTCGCCCGGCGACTTGCCCGTCGCCAACTCAGGAACTGCGTGCATGGCCAGTGTGACGATCCAGGCAGTGAAGAAGAACTTCGGCGAGACCGCCGTGCTTCATGGCGTGGACATCGACATCCCCGATGGCTCGTTCACCGTGCTGGTCGGGCCCTCGGGTTGCGGCAAGTCGACGCTGTTGCGCATGATTGCCGGGCTGGAACACATCAGCAGCGGCGAGATCCGCATCGGCAACAAGCGCGTCAACGACGTGCTGCCGAAGGAACGCGACATTGCCATGGTGTTCCAGAACTACGCGCTGTATCCGCACATGACGGTGCGCCAGAACATGGCCTTCGCGCTCGAGCTGGCGAAGAAGGACAAGGCCACGGTCGAGACCAAGGTGGCACGCGCGGCCGAGATCCTGGCGTTGGGCGCGCTGCTCGATCGTTACCCGCGCCAGCTGTCCGGCGGGCAACGCCAACGCGTCGCCATGGGCCGCGCGATCGTGCGCGACCCGCAGGTGTTCCTGTTCGACGAGCCGTTGTCCAACCTCGACGCCAAGCTGCGCGTGGCGATGCGTGCCGAAATCAAGGAGCTGCACCTGCGCCTGAAGACCACCTCGATCTACGTCACGCACGACCAGATCGAGGCCATGACCATGGGCGACAAGATCGTCGTCATGCGCGACGGCCGCATCGAGCAGACCGGCAGCCCGCTCGACCTGTATGACCACCCGGCCAACCAGTTCGTCGCCGGTTTCATCGGTTCGCCGGCGATGAACTTCCTGCCCGGCAAGTTGAGGCGAAGCAGCGCGAGCGCCCAGGTCGAACTGGCCGATGGCACCTTGCTCGCCGCGCCACCGCGCTGCGGCGGCGTCGATGGCCAGGCGGTGATCTTCGGCACGCGGCCCGAGCATCTGACACTCGCCGAGTCCGGCGGCATCGCGGCCCATGTGGTGGTGATGGAACCCACCGGGATGGACACCTTCATCGCCTGCCGGCATGAGGGTGTCGACCTGTCGGCCGTGTTCCGCGAACGGCACGACTTCGCGCCGGGAAGCACCATCCATCTGTTGCCCGACCTGCAGCGTGCCCACCTGTTCGATGCGGACAGTGGCCAGCGCTTGGCGGCCTGAGCGCCGCCGGCCCAGTCTGTCGAAGACCCGATCTGCTTACCCCCCGAGACCCACCACAGTAGGAGACGCACGATGACCCCGTTCAACCGCCGCAAATTCCTTGAAGGCTCCGCCGGCGTCGCCGCCGCAGCCACTTTCGGCACCGGTGCCGCCGTCTGGGCGCCCGCCGTCCACGCCCAGGCCCTGACCTTCAAGCCGGAGAAAGACGCCAAGCTGCGCGTGCTGCGCTGGAGCCGCTTCGTGCAGGGCGATATCGACGCCTACATGGCCAACGTCAAGAAGTTCACCGAGAAGACCGGCATCGAAGTGCGCGTCGACAACGAGGGCTGGGAAGACGTGCGCCCGAAGGCCGCAGTGGCCGCCAATACCGGCGCCGGGCCCGACATCATCCTGTCGACCAACGACGACGCCAACCTGTACCCCGACAAGCTGCTCGACGTCACCGACCTGGCCGAGTACCTGGGCAAGAAGTACGGTGGCTGGTACCCGGCCTGCATGGCCTTCCTACGCCCGGACGGCAAGAAGTGGATCGGCATCCCGCTCGGCGCCGCCGGCGCGATGCTCGTCTACCGCGAAAGCATGGTCAAGGCGGCCGGCTTCGACACCTTCCCGAAGGACAACGACAACTTCCTGAAGCTGATGAAAGCGCTGCATGCCAAGGGCACGCCGGGTGGCATGGCGCTGGGCAACGCCACCGGCGACGGGCTGTGGTGCAACTGGCTGATCTGGTCCTTCGGTGGGCAGCTCGTCGATGCCAACAACAAGGTGGTGATCGACAGCCTGCCGACGCTGAAGGCGCTGGAGTATGGCAAGGAGCTGTACGCGACCTTTGTTCCGGGCACCTTGTCGTGGCTCGACCCGAACAACAACAAGGCCTTCCTCGATGGCCAGATCTCGATCACCAACAACGGCATCTCGATCTACTACGCGACGAAGAACTCGCCCGATGCCAAGCTCAAGGAGATGGCGGTGGACATCCAGCACGCGCCGTACCCGATCGGGCCGGTGGGCGTGCCGACCGAGTCGCACCTGTTCTTCAACCAGATGATCATGAAGTACACCAAGTACCCGAACGCCGCCAAGGCGTTCCTGCAGTTCATGATGGAACAGGACCAGTTCGGCGCGTGGCTGACCGGCGCCGGCGCCTACATCGCCACGCCGCTCGACGGTTTCGCCAAGCTGCCGATCTGGACCGTGGACCCGAAGAACACGCCCTACCGCGACCCGGTGAAGAACATGCGCCCCGCGGGATATGCGGGCAAGCTGGGCTATGCGTCGGCGGGTGCGGCGGCCGACTTCATCGTCGTCAACATGGTGGCCGAGGCGATCAGCGGCTCGAAGTCGCCGAAGGAAGCGATGGAGCGCGCGCAGAAGCGCGCCGAGCGGTACTACAAGGTATGAAACGGCTCCCCCCCGCAGCGGCCTTCGGCCGCCTCCCCCCCGGGGGGGCCACGCCAGCGGACCGGCGAAGCCGGTCCCGCGGCGTGCGCTCGATGGGCTGACTTGTTCATCCCATGCTCGACAAACTGCAGAACAGCCGCAATGCGCTTGGGCTGATCTTCATGCTGCCGGCGGCGGTGCTGCTGCTGCTGTTCCTGACCTATCCACTCGGGCTGGGCGTGTGGCTCGGCTTCACCGACGCCAAGGTCGGCCGGCCGGGCGAGTGGATCGGCCTGGAGAACTACATCTTCCTGGCCACCGACAGCGTCACCCAGCTGGCGCTGTTCAACACGCTGTTCTACACCACCGTCGCCAGCGTGCTGAAGTTCTTCCTCGGCCTGTGGCTGGCGCTGCTGCTGAACAAGAACCTGCGCTTCAAGTCCTTCTTCCGCGCGGTGATCCTGCTGCCCTACATCGTGCCGACCGCGCTGTCGGCGATCGCCTTCTGGTGGATCTTCGACGCGCAGTTCTCGATCATCAGCTGGATGCTGGTGAAGATGGGCCTGATCGACAAGTACATCGATTTCCTCGGCGAGCCCTGGAACGCGCGCTTCTCGGTCATCGCCGCCAACGTCTGGCGCGGCGTGCCCTTCGTCGCCATCACCCTGCTGGCCGGGTTGCAGACGATTTCGCCGTCGTACTACGAAGCCTCGGCCATCGACGGCGCCACGCCGTGGCAGCAGTTCCGCCATGTCACGCTGCCGCTTCTCACTCCGATCATCGCCGTGGTCATGACCTTCTCGGTGCTCTTCACCTTCACCGATTTCCAGCTGATCTACGTCATCACGCGCGGCGGCCCGCTGAACGCCACGCACCTGATGGCCACGCTGTCGTTCCAGCGCGCCATCTCCGGCGGCGCACTCGGCGAGGGCGCGGCCATCTCGATCGCCATGGTGCCCTTCCTGCTGGGTGCCATCCTGTTCAGCTACTTCGGGCTGCAGCGCCGCGCCTGGCAACAAGGTGGGGCGGACAAATGAGCAATGTGAATGCCGACACCGTCGGCATGGAATTCCTCGAATCCACGCCACGCAAGCTGGTCACGGTGTACCTGCCGCTGGCGGTGTTCCTGTTCGTGCTGCTGTTCCCGTTCTACTGGATGGCGATCACCTCGTTCAAGCCCAACAACGAGTTGCTGTCGCGCGAGGGCAATCCGTTCTGGGTCATCGAACCCACGCTCGCGCACGTGAAGAAGCTGCTGTTCGACACCGCCTACCCGCAATGGATGTGGAACACCGTGCTGGTGTCGGTGGTGGCCACCATCTTCTCGCTGGCCGCATCGGTGCTGGCGGCCTACGCCATCGAGCGGCTGCGCTTCTCGGGCGCCAAGCAGACCGGGCTGGCGATCTTCCTGGCCTACCTGGTGCCGCCGTCGATCCTGTTCATCCCGCTGGCCTCGGTGGTGTTCCAGCTCGGGCTGTTCGATACGCGGCTGGCGCTGATCCTGACCTACCCGACCTTCCTGATCCCGTTCTGCACCTGGCTGCTGATGGGCTACTTCCGCACCATCCCCTTCGAGCTGGAGGAGTGCGCGCTGATCGACGGTGCCAACCGCTGGCAGATCCTGGTGAAGATCGTGCTGCCGCTGGCCGTGCCGGGGCTCATCTCGGCCGGCATCTTCGCCTTCACGTTGTCGTGGAACGAGTTCATCTACGCGCTGACCTTCGTCTCGTCGAGCGAGATCAAGACCCTGCCGGTGGGCGTGGTCACCGAGCTCGTCGAGGGCGATGTCTACCACTGGGGCTCGCTGATGGCCGGCGCGCTGTTCGGCTCGCTGCCGGTGGCCTTCATCTACTCGTTCTTCGTCGAGTACTACGTGTCGGGCATGACCGGTTCGGTGAAGGAATAACGCGCCGCCGCAGCCAAGCTGCGCGGCGCGTACGGTTCGAGCTTCGGCGCATGGGTGCCGAAACCAGAGAAAAGGCCGCGCGGTGATGTCTCATCCGCGCGGCCGGTCTGGCCAGGATCACCAGCGGCCCGGCCCTTCGCCAGGCACAAACAGTCCACCGGACTGTTTGTGTCCCGGCTCAGCGGACCTTGCCCGCCTTCCAGGCATTGAGCAGCGTTTCATAGGCGATGGTCTCGCCCTTCGGCTTCTCGTTGGCCAGCTTCTTCCACGGCGCACCCTTGTCGCTCAGCCACTTGTCGGGCGAGCTCTTCGGGTTGAGCTTCGGTGCGCAGCGCGCCATGCCGGCGCGCTCCAGCCGTGCCATCACCTGGTCCATCTCCTCGGCCAGCGTGTCCATCGCCGCCTGCGGCGTCTTCTCGCCGGTCACCGCCACGGCCACGTTCTTCCACCACAGCTGCGCCAGCTTCGGGTAGTCGGGCACGTTGGTGCCGGTGGGCGTCCAGGCGACGCGCGCCGGGCTGCGGTAGAACTCGACCAGCCCGCCGAGCTTGGGCGCCATGTCGGTCATGGCCTGGCTCTGGATGTCGCTTTCGCGGATCGGCGTCAGGCCGACGATGGTCTTCTTCAGGCTCGTCGTCTTGGCGGTGATGAATTGCGCATAGAGCCACGCCGCCGCCGTCTTGTTGGCGTCGTGGGCCTCGAAGAAGGTCCACGAGCCCACGTCCTGGTAGCCGTTCTGCATGCCCTGCTTCCAGTACGGGCCGTTCGGTCCCGGCGCCATGCGCCACTTCGGCGTGCCGTCGGCGTTGACCACCGGCAGCCCCGGCTTGGTCATGTCGGCGGTGAAGGCCGTGTACCAGAAGATCTGCTGCGCGATCTGGCCCTGCGCCGGCACCGGGCCGGCTTCGCCGAAGGTCATGCCGATGGCTTCCTTGGGGGAGTACTTCTTCATCCAGTCGACGTACTTGGTCAGCGCGTAGACGGCGGCCGGCGAGTTGGTCGCACCGCCACGCGACACCGACGCGCCCTGCGGCGTGCAGCCGTCGGCCGAGGTGCGGATGCCCCACTCGTCGACCGGCTTGCCGTTGGGGATGCCGATGTCGGCCGTGCCGGCCATCGACAGCCAGGCGTCGGTGAAGCGCCAGCCCAGGCTCGGGTCCTTCTTGCCGTAATCCATGTGGCCGTAGATCGGCTTGCCATCGATCGTCTTCACGTCGTTGGTGAAGAACTCGGCGATGTCCTCGTAGGCGCTCCAGTTCAGCGGCACGCCCAGGTCGTAGCCGAACTTGGCCTTGAACTTGTCCTTCAGGTCCTGGCGCGCGAACAGGTCCGCGCGGAACCAGTACAGGTTGGCGAACTGCTGGTCGGGCAGTTGGTAGAGCTTCTTGTCGGGCCCGGTAGTGAAGCTGGTGCCGATGAAGTCCTTGATGTCCAGCCCGGGGTTGGTGAACTCCTTGCCCTTGCCGGCCATGTAGTCGGTCAGGTTCATGATCTTGCCGTAGCGGTAGTGGGTACCGATCAGGTCGGAGTCGCTGATCCAGCCGTCGTAGATCGACTTGCCCGACTGCATCGAGGTCTGCAGCTTCTCGACCACGTCGCCTTCCTGGATCAGGTCGTGCTTGACCGTGATGCCGGTGATCTCGGTGAAGGCCTTGGCCAGCGTCTTGCTCTCGTACTCGTGCGTGGTGATGGTCTCGGAAACGACCGAGATTTCCTTCACTCCTTTGGCCTGCAGCTTCTTCGCCGCCTCGATGAACCACTTCATCTCGGCCATCTGCTGGTCCTTGTTCAGCGTGGACGGCTGGAACTCACTGTCGATCCACTTCTTGGCTTCGGGCTCACCGGCCCATGCGCCCTGGCCGAGTGCCAGGGCGGCGGCCGCAAAGGCCACGGCATTCAAGCGCAATTTCATTTCTGTCTCCTCAGTTGCACTTCCCGTTGATCCCACGAAACGCCGGCGGGGAAGCAATCGCCGGCGTCCTTGCTCAAGGCTTGTCAGCCCTCTTTCATGATCAATGCGAGCAGAGCCATCGAGACGATGAAACTGATCCAGATCGATGGCTCCTGCTCGAGGCCGAACCAGTCGATCATCTTTTCGCTCACCGCGACGAAGGCCAGGTTCAGGTAGGCGGCCGAGAGCAGTCCGATGAACATTCGGTCGCCGCGCGTCGTCGCGATCGGCAGGAAGCCCTTGCGCAGCACCGTCGGCGACTTGAGCTCCCACACTGTCATGCCGGCGAGCATCAGCACGATGCAGCTGAAGAACACCGCCACCGGCAAGGTCCAGGCCATCCACTCAAACATTGCCTTCTCCCTAGACGCGGCCCATCGCAAAGCCTTTTGCGATGTAGTTGCGCACGAAATAGATGACGATCGCCCCCGGCACGATGGTCAGTACGCCGGCCGCGGCGAGCACGCCCCAGTCCATGCCCGAGGCCGAGACGGTGCGCGTCATCACCGCCACGATCGGCTTGGCGTTCACGCTCGTCAGCGTGCGTGCCATCAGCAGCTCGACCCAGCTGAACATGAAGCAGAAGAACGCCGCCACGCCGACGCCGGCCTTGATCAGCGGGATGTAGATCGTGAGGAAGAAACGCGGGAAGGAATAGCCGTCGATGTAGGCGGTCTCGTCGATCTCGCGCGGCACGCCGCTCATGAAGCCTTCGAGAATCCACACCGCCAGCGGCACGTTGAACAGCAGGTGCGCCAGCGCCACCGCGATGTGCGTGTCCATCATGCCGAGCGTGGTGTAGAGCTGGAAGAAGGGCAGCAGGAACACCGCCGGCGGCGTCATGCGGTTGGTCAGCAGCCAGAAGAAGACATGCTTGTCGCCGAGGAAGCTGTAGCGCGAGAAGGCGTAGGCAGCCGGCAGCGCCACCAGCAGCGAGACCACCGTATTGATGGCGACGTAGATCAGCGAGTTGATGTAGCCCGAGTACCACGACACGTCGGTGAAGATGGTGCGGTAGTGGTCGGTCGTGAAGTGCTGCGGCCACAGGCTGAAGGTCGACAGGATCTCCTCGTTCGTCTTGAACGACATGTTGACCATCCAGTACACCGGCAGGATGGCGAACACCAGGTAGACGATCAGGAAGATCGTCCGCTTCTTGAAGCGGCGCTCATCCATGGCCGGGTTCCTTGTCGGCGGTACCGACGCGCTGCATCCAGTTGTACAGGATGAAACACAGCAGCAGGATGATCAGGAAGTAGATCAGCGAGAACGCCGCCGCCGGGCCGAGGTCGAACTGGCCGACCGCCTTCTGCGTCAGGTACTGGCTGAGAAAGGTCGTGGCATTGCCGGGCCCGCCGCCGGTCAGCACGAAGGGCTCGGTGTAGATCATGAAGCTGTCCATGAAGCGCAGCAGCACGGCGATCATCAGCACCCCGCGCATCTTGGGCAGCTGGATGTAGCGGAAGACCGCGAACTTCGACGCACCGTCGATGCTCGCCGCCTGGTAGTAGGCGTCGGGAATGGCGCGCAGGCCCGCGTAGCACAGCAGCGCCACCAGCGGCGTCCAGTGCCAGACGTCCATCAACAGCACCGTCAGCCAGGCGTGCGCGGCATTGCCGGTGTAGCTGTAGTCGATGCCCAGCCGCGCCAGCGTCGCGCCCATCAGGCCGATGTCGGTGCGGCCGTAGATCTGCCAGATGGTGCCGACCACGTTCCACGGGATCAGCAACGAGATGGCCACCAGCACCAGCACCGCCGACGACTGCCAGCCCTTGGCCGGCATCCCCAGCGCCAGCGCGATGCCGAGCGGAATCTCCACCGCCAGCACCGCCAGCGAGAACACGATCTGGCGCCCCAGCGCGCCGATCAGATCGTCGTCGCGCATCACCGCCTTGAACCACTCGGTGCCGACGAAGACCCGACGATCGGGCGAAATGATGTCCTGCACCGAGTAGTTCACCACCGTCATCAGCGGCAGGATGGCCGAGAAGGCCACGCACAGCACGACGGGCAGAATCAGCAACCAGGCCTTCTGGTTGATCGGCTTCACCAGGTCTCCCCTGCACGACTCATGCGATCAGCTCCTCATCGAGGTAGTAGCGGGTGTGTTCGCCGACGATCGACAGCCACACCGCCTCGCCGACCCGCGGAATGGCCTGTTCCGGGCTCAGCCGAGCGCGCAGCAGCGCTTCATCGGCGCCCGAGCCGATGCGCGCAGTGACGAGCCAGTAGGTGCCGATGTCCTGTGCCTGCGTGACGACACCGGGCACCGCACCGGCCGCGTCCGCGGCGGCGAGTCGAACATATTCCGGTCGCACACCGAGCGTGAACGCACCCAGGGCGGACAGCGCGACATGCGGCGTCGCGACCACCCGGCCCGCGACCTCGATGCCTTGGGCAGCACCACGCGCGGCGAGGAAATTCATGCCGGGCGAGCCGATGAAGTTGCCGACGAAGGTGTGGCTTGGGCGCTCGAACAGTTCCGATGCGGTGCCGATCTGCACCGCCTTGCCGCGAGTCATCACCACCACCTGCTGCGCGAAGGTCAGCGCCTCGACCTGGTCGTGCGTGACGTAGATCAGGGTGAGCTTCAGCTCATGGTGAATCTGCTTCAGCTTGCGTCGCAACTGCCACTTCAAATGCGGGTCGATGACCGTCAGCGGCTCGTCGAACAACACCGCGCTCACGTCTTCGCGCACCAGGCCGCGGCCGAGCGAGATCTTCTGCTTGGCATCTGCCGACAGCCCGGCGGCGCGCAGGCCGAGTTGGCCGCTCATGTCGAGCATCTCGGCGACCTGGCCGACACGCTGCTTGATGCGATCGGCCGGCACGCCGCGGTTGCGCAGCGGAAAGGCCAGGTTCTCGGCCACCGTCATCGTGTCGTAGATGACAGGGAACTGGAACACCTGCGCGATGTTGCGCTGCTGCGGGCTGAGCTGGGTGACGTCGCGGCCGTCGTAGCTGACGCTGCCCTGCGACGGCGTGACCAGCCCGGAGACGACGTTCAGCAGCGTCGTCTTGCCGCAGCCCGAAGGACCGAGCAGCGCATAGGCGCCGCCGTCTTCGAACGACATCTTCAGCGGCAGCAGCGCGTAGTCTTCGTCACGCTGCGGATTCGGCCGGTAGGCGTGTGCCAGGTCGAGTTCGATGCGGGCCATGTCAGTGGATGTCCGTTGACCGTGCTTCCGGCGGCGCGCGCAGCAACTGGCCGCGCTCGTCGAACACGAAGACCTGCGCCGGGCTCAGGTGCAGCGTGATCGGCGCGCCGAGGGTGAAGACATGCACGCCGGGCAGTTGCGCCACGACTTCGCCGATGGCCGTGCTGACGTGCACGAAGGTGTCCGAACCCGAGATCTCGGCCAGTTCGACGGTGCCGGGCAGGCTCAAGTCGCCGTCGCGGCCGTGCACGCGCAGCGAGCTCGCGCGGATGCCCACGGTGCGCGCTTGCGCGCCGCTGTCCGTGCCGGCTGCCGGCAGCCGCACCGCCAGGCTCAACCCCGACGGCAGCGTGACGCCGTTTGTCGCGGCCCGGCCTTCGACCAGGTTCATCGGCGGGTCGCTGAAGGCACGTGCGACACGGATCGACTGTGGCCGATGGAAGACATCCGCCGTCGGGCCGTATTGCAGCAGTTCGCCGGCATCCAGCACCGCGGTGTAGCCGCCGAGCAGCAGCGCTTCGGTCGGCTCGGTAGTGGCGTAGACCACGGTCGATTCGCCGCTGGCGAACAGCGCCGAGAGTTCCTCGCGCAGTTCTTCGCGCAGCTTGTAGTCCAGGTTCACCAGCGGCTCGTCGAGCAGCATCAGCGGCGCCTTCTTCGCCAGCGCGCGCGCCAGCGCGACACGTTGCTGCTGCCCGCCCGACAACTCGGCCGGCAGGCGCTTCAGGAACGGCTCGATATGCAGCTTGGCCGCCAGTTCGGCAACGCGTGCCTCGATGGCGGCCGGTGTGTGCGCGCCACGCAGCCGCAGCGGCGAGGCGATGTTGTCGGCCACCGTCATCGATGGGTAGTTGATGAACTGCTGGTAGACCATCGCCACGTTGCGTTCGCGCACCGGCACGCCCGTCACGTCCTGGCCATCGGCCATGACGTGGCCGGCGCTGGGTTTGTCCAGGCCGGCCATCAGGCGCATCAACGTGGTCTTGCCGGCCTGTGTGGCACCGAGCAGCACGGTCACGGCCAGCGGCACCAGTGTCAAATCCAGCGGGTACAGGTGCACCTGCGGCCCGACCCGCTGTTCGATGCGTCTGAGCCTCAGCTCCATGCCTTCTCCTCGACTGGCAACGTGCCGGCGTCGACCTGCGCCGTGCTCCAGTGTGCCGCACACCAGTGGGCCACCGCGGCCCGCTCTGTCGCATTCAAGTGCAGCCCGAGCTTGGTGCGCCGCCATAGTACGTCGTCGGCGGTGCACGCCCATTCGTGCGTGTACAGGTAGTTCAGCTCGGCCTCGAACAAACCGGGAGCCACCTCGGCACCGAGCGCGCCTGGCGCGAGCAGCGTGCCCACGCGCGAGCCATAGCCGCGCGCCAGGCGCTGGCAAAGTGGCGCCGGCAAGAGGGGATGACGCATCGCCAGCGTCTGCACGAAACGCACAAAGTCGGTGTCCGGGCGCAGCGCCTGGTCGATCCAGCCGCTGAGGTCGCCGCCGGGCAGGAACGCGCCGCGGGTCCAGGCGCCGCGCAGCGTGGAGTGTGCCCCAGCCAGAGGCGCGCACAGCAGGTCGGCCGCTTCTTCGGCGAGCTTGCGAAAGGTGGTGATCTTGCCGCCCCACACCGACAGCAACGGCGCAGCCGGGACACCGCTGTTGCCGCTGTCGAGCTCGAGCGCATAGTCGCGTGTCACGGCCGACGGGTCGCCCGACTCGTCGTCGAGCAGCGGGCGCACGCCCGAATAGCTCCACACCACGTCGCAAGGCCGCACGGCACGCTCGAAATAGCGGCTCGCCTGATCACACAGGTAGTCAACCTCGCTCGCGTCGATGTGCGCCGCACCGATGGCGCCGTGGTGTTCGACATCGGTGGTGCCGATCAGCGTGAACGCCGATTCGTAGGGAATGGCGAAGATGATGCGCTTGTCGGAGTTCTGGAAGATGTAGGCATGGTCATGATCGAACAGCCTCTTCACCACCACATGGCTGCCCTTGACCAGGCGCAGCGCCTTGCGTTGCGGCGCGTGCACGTGCTCGTCGAGGAACTGTGCCGCCCACGGGCCGGTTGCGTTGACCAGCACGCGTGCCGTGACCTCGTGCGATTCGCCGCCAGCACCTTGCAGCCGCACTCGCCATTGCATCGCACCGCGCTGTGCATCGACGCAGGCGCAGCGTGTGAGCACCGTGGCGCCGCGCTCGGCGGCGTCCATCGCGTTCAGCACCACCAGCCGCGCGTCGTCGACCCAGACATCGGAATAGACGAAGCCCTTGCTGAAACCGGCCTTCAGCGGCACGCCAGCCACGTGCCGGCGCAGGTCGACCGTGGTCGAGCCCGGCAGCACCTCGCGCCGCGCCAGGTGGTCGTACAGGAACAGACCCGCGCGCACCATCCACACCGGCCGCATGCCCGGGTCGTGCGGCATGACGAAACGCAGCGGCCACATGATGTGCGGCGCGCTGCGCAGCAGCACCTCGCGTTCGGCCAGCGCCTTGCGCACCAGCGAGAACTCGTAGTGCTCCAAGTAGCGCAGCCCGCCATGGATCAGTTTGGTGGATGACGACGAGGTGTGCGACGCCAGGTCGTCCTTCTCGCACAACAGCACCGACAGGCCGCGCCCGGCCAGGTCGCGCGTTATGCCGGCGCCGTTGATGCCCCCGCCGACGACGAGCACGTCGTAATGCGGCGACCCCGCAGCCGCAGCCGGCGGCGCACGGGCGGCAGATGGATGCGATGGCAGGCTCACGGCGGCACGGTGGCGACGGTTCGAGGGGGCAAGACCATCCTCCGCGGCAAGTCTTTCGTATGACGTCGATTGTGTTCGTTTGATTTTCGTTTTTGATAATCATTAACCCTGATGACCGTTCCAATGCGTTCGCATAGATTCGCCCGACATGCAACTGCATCCACGCCAAGTCCGCTTGATCGAGGAGGTGCGCCGCCTCGGCAGCGTCTCGGTCGACACACTGGCCGAACGCTTCGGCGTCACGCTGCAGACCGTGCGGCGCGACGTGCGCATGCTGGCCGAAGCCGGCCTGCTGGCACGCTTTCATGGCGGTGTGCGGGTGCCGGGTTCGACCACCGAGAACATCGCCTACCGGCAGCGCCAGAGGCTCAACGAAGCTGCCAAGCAGCGCATCGCGATGGCGGTGGCCGCAGCGGTGCCGCAGGGTTGTTCGCTGATCCTCAACATCGGCACCACGACGGAGGCGATCGCGCGCGAATTGATGCGGCATCGCGGCCTGCGCGTCATCACCAACAACCTGAACGTCGCCGCGATCCTGAGCGACCATGCCGATTGCGAGCTGATCGTCGCCGGCGGTGTGGTGCGTGCGCGCGACCGCGGCATCGTCGGCGAAGCGACGGTGGACTTCATCCGCCAGTTCAAGGTCGACATCGCGCTGATCGGCATCTCCGGCATCGAGGCCGACGGCACGCTGCGCGACTTCGACTACCGCGAGGTGAAGGTGGCGCGCGCGATCCTCGACCATTCGCGCGAGGTCTGGCTGGCCGCCGATCACAGCAAGTTCAACCGGCCGGCGATGGTCGAACTGGCACGGCTCGAGAACCTGGACCGCCTGTACACCGATGCGCCGCCGCCCGAGCCCTTTCCGCACCTGCTGGCCGAAGCCGGCGTGCAATGTGTCGTCGCCAGATGATGGGCGCCTGCTACGCTGCGCACGACGGCAGCTGAGGACTGCGAGAAGGAGAATCCGATGAGCTTCCTGCTGGCCCTGGACCAGGGCACCTCGAGTTCGCGCAGCATCGTCTTCGACGAAAGTGGCCAGATCGTGGCCAGCGCGCAGCGTGAGTTCAGGCAGATCTTCCCGCAGCCCGGCTGGGTCGAACACGACGCGAACGAAATCTGGGACAGCCAGCTCGCCACCGCGCGCGACGCCATCGCCAAGGCAGGCCTGAAGGCCGCCGACATCCGCGCCATCGGCATCACCAACCAGCGCGAGACCACGGTGCTGTGGAACCGGCGCACCGGCAAGCCGGTGCACAACGCCATCGTCTGGCAGGACCGGCGCACCGAGCCCTTCTGCGCCCAACTGCGTGCACAGGGGCTGGAGCCGATGGTGCAGCGCGCGACCGGCCTGCGCATCGACCCGTACTTCTCGGCCACCAAGCTGCGCTGGCTGCTCGACCACGTGAGCGGCGCGCACATCGCCGCGGCGCAGGGCGAGCTGGCTTTCGGCACGGTGGACAGCTGGCTGCTGTGGAAGCTCAGCGGCGGCGCCCTGCACGCCACCGACGTGAGCAACGCGTCGCGCACGATGCTCTTCGACATCCGCCACAACGTCTGGGACCACGAGCTGCTGAAGGCGCTGCACATCCCCGACAGTGTGCTGCCGCAAGTCTTCCCCTCGAGCCATGTCTACGGCCCCACCGACCCCGGCGTTTTCGGCGCGGCCATTCCCGTCGCCGGCATCGCCGGCGACCAGCAGAGTGCACTGTTCGGCCAGGCCTGCTTCAGCGCCGGACTGGCGAAGAACACCTACGGCACCGGCTGCTTCATGCTGATGCACACCGGCGAGAAGTTCCAGGATTCGCAGAATGGGCTCATCACCACCGCCGCGGCGCAGACCGGGCGCACACCCGAGTACGCCTGCGAAGGCAGCGTGTTCATCGGCGGCGCGGTCGTGCAGTGGCTGCGCGACGGCTTGCGTGCGATCCCGTCCAGCGCCGAGGTGCAGGCGCTGGCCGAAAGCGTGCCCGACAGCGGCGGCGTCATCGTCGTGCCGGCCTTCACCGGGCTGGGCGCGCCCTACTGGCGGCCCGATGCGCGCGGCGCGATCGTCGGCCTGAGCCGCGGCAGCACCATGGCGCACATCGCGCGCGCCGCGCTGGAGAGCATCGCCTTCCAGAGCGCGGCGCTGCTGCAGGCCATGAGCCGCGACGCGGTGGCCGCGGGCGGCGCGCCGGTGGCGGAGTTGCGCGTCGATGGCGGCGCCTGTGTCAACGATCTGCTGATGCAGTTCCAGGCCGACCTGCTGGGCATCCCGGTGGTGCGGCCGAGGATCATCGAGACCACCGCGCTGGGCGCGGCCTATCTGGCGGGCCTGGCGGTGGGTGTGTATGGCAACAAGGATGAGCTGGCCGCGCAATGGCAGGTGGAGCGCAGCTTTCATCCCGCCATGCCGCGCGAGCGCGCCAACGAACTGATGGCCGGCTGGGAGCATGCGGTACGCCAGGCGGTGGCTGGTTGAACGCCGGCGCCTGCAATCGGCGCATTGCTGAACTTCAAAGTCCGCTGTCCGCGTCGCGTTCAGCGTGGCAAAGCCGGGACCGGGCAGGCCGCGACGCTTCACTGAGGCGGTCGGCTGCGCTGACTACCCTGCGGTGCTCGCGACCGTGGCCTGGCGCAGCATGAGCCGCGGGCGGGTCCGGCTTGGCGCGACGCGCCGAACGCCCGCAAAACCGGCTGTTCGTCTTCGTCCGCTATGCCGCCGTTTGCAGTCAGCGCCCGGGCGATGCGAGCTCACGTTCCGACAGCGAGGCCGCAGCGGCGCGCCTCACCCAGTGAAAGACCGGCTCGCGCATCACGCCGACAGAGATATCCTGAAAGAGTTGAACGGCGAACCGCGCGCAACCCGCCACGACGACATCGGCCACGAGAACACCTCATGATGCAATTGCACTACTACCCCGGCAACGCCAGCTTCACGCCGCACGTGCTGCTGCACGAGATCGGCGTGCCCTTCGAGCTGAAGCGGGTCGAGCGCATGCAAGGTGCGCACAAGCAGCCCGAATACCTGAAGCTCAACCCCAACGGGCTGATCCCGGTGCTGGTGGACGGCGAGCTGGTGCTGTACGAAACCGCGGCCATCTGCCTGCACCTGGCCGACACCCATCCCGATGCCGCGCTGGCGCCGCCGCTGCGCACGGCCGAACGCGCGCATTTCTACAAGTGGCTGGTCTGGTTGACGAACACGCTGCAGGCCACGCTGATCCACTACTTCTACCCCGAGCGTCTGGTGGACGAGGGCAACACCACCGGCGCCGCGCAGGTCAAGGCACATGCGCAGGCCAAGGTCGGCACGCTGCTGCAGTTGCTCGATGCGCAACTGGCCGCGCACGCCGCCGGGCCCTGGCTGCTGGGCGAGCGCTACAGCGCGGTCGACCCCTACGCCTTCATGCTGTGCCGCTGGACACGCGGCTTCGATGACAAGCCGGCGCGCGAGTACCCCCACATCGCCCCGTACCTGCAGCGCGTGCTGGCGCGGCCGGCAGTGCAGCGCGTGTTTGCGGACGAAGCGCTGGCGCAGCCCTACGTCTGACCGGCAACGCCGCATTGCTCCGCGCGAGCGCCGCGCGTCAGGCCACGGCGTCGCGCCTCAGGTCCAGTTGCGCCTGCCAATGGGTGGTCAACGGCGTCGAGGGCTTGGCCATGATGCGCTCGTTGATCAGCGCGCGGCCGATGCCGCGCCGCATGCCGCGCGCGGCGGCACACAGCAGGGTCTGGTCGATGACGTCGCGCTGCGCATGGCTGCCGCCGAAACGCTGCGCCACCCCGCGCGCCGCATACAGCGCATCGGCGGCGGCATCGGCTTCACCGCGCGCGAAGGCCAGCAACCCGCGCATCAACGGCAGGCCGACCTCGCGCGCCATGCCATGGTTGCTGCGCCGCGCGTCGTCGGCCACCATCGCGCGTTCGGCGCAACGCGCCACCCAGGCCTCGGCACGCGCCACCTCGCCGGCGCCCAGCATGGCCAGCACGGCATGCACGTCATTGAAGGCGTAGTAGCCGGCCGCGCCCTCCGACAGGTCCCATGCCGCCAGCAACTCGGCGCAGCGTGACGCCACATCCACGCCCAGCAGGTGCAGCCGCCAGAGCAACGCCGCCGCATCGACCCGCTGCAGCGTGATCTGCAACGCCACGCCGGACAAGCGGGTGTCGAGCAGGCGCAGTGCCCCGACATGGTCCATGCCTTCCAGCCGGAACAGCCCCTTGTGCCACCACAGATGCCCGGAGAAACCGTTGCCATCGGCCCACGCAGACTGGTGCTGGCGCAGCCAGGCGGCGCCTTCTTCGTAGCGGCCCTGCATCTCCATGACATGGGCCACCGCGTGCACCGCCCACGGCACCCTCGGGTTGGCCGCCAACGAGCGCCGGCCCATGTCCTCGGCCTGCGGATAGAGGTTGCTTTCCTCCAGGCCGAAGGCATACAGGCTGAGCACATGCGCATGCAGCGGGTCGGCCTCGTCCCATTCGGGCAGTGCGCGCGCGGGGCGCAGGCGCAGGTTGACGGCGTCGCCGCGATAGAAGTCCCACAGCTGCGCCCACTGCAATGCCAGCGCGTCGCGCGGATATTCCACCAGCAGTTCGTCCCAGGCGCGGCAGGCAGCCAGCCAGCGCCCGTCCAGCGTCAGTTGCACGGCTTCGAGGTGCGCGCGCTCGCGCGGCGGCGCCTGCGCCGACAGCTCGCGTGCGCGTTGCAGGTGGGTGGCAGCCTCGGCCAGAAGTGAAGGCTCGGTCAGGCTGAGCAGGAAGCCGGCGCGCATGACATGCGGCAGCGCCCACCCCGGGTCGTGCGCACTGGCCGCATCCAGGTCGGCCAGGGGCGTGTCGTAGAAGGACATCATGCGCCACAGCGCACTTTCGGCAGCGTCGCGCGCAGCGGCGTTTCGCGTGCCGCAGGGGTTGCCGCGCGGGTCGGGACAGGCCATGCGCGCGAATGTAGCCGAGCCTCGTGTCAGCTTGCCGGCGGCAGCGGCCAGGGCCGTTGCGGCGGGCGCAGCCGCTCCCAGGCGGCGGCCATCTGCAGCACGCCCAGGTCGTCGTGGCGCCGGCCGGTGATCTGCAGTCCGATCGGCAGGCCCGCCGCGGTGTAGCCGCAGTTGATAGCCGCCGACGGCTGCTCGCTCATGTTGAAGGGCAGCGTGAAGGCGATGTGCTCGAAGGGGCGCTGCGGGTCGTTGGTCGGGCTGGCCCATTCGGCCGCATACGACGGCACCGGGCTCACCGGCGAGATGACGAAGTCATAGGGCTGGCAGGCGACGACGGCGGATTCGCGCATCGCTGCCATCTGGCTGTAGCCGTGGAACACCTGGGCCGCCGTCAGGCTGGCGCCGCTGCGGACCCATTCGCGGATGTAGGGCAGCACCTTGTCCTGTTTCTCGCGTGGCAACGCACTGATGTCCAGCCAGGAGCGCATGCGCCAGAAGCGGTCCATGCCGTCGGCCATGTCGCGCGTCATGAAAGCTGGCATCGGCTCGACGTTGGCGCCGGCCGCTTCGAAGGCTCGCGCCGCAGCCGTCACCGCGGCCGCGGTCTCGGGCTCGACCGCCAGGCCCCAGCCGGCGTCCATCTGCAGGCCGATGCGCAGGCCGCGCGGGTCGCGCTCCAGCTGGTCCCAGGCGATATCCTGCCAGGGCAGGCTCATGCTGTCGCGCCAGTCGGGCTTGGAGAGTTCGTGCATCAGCAAAGCGGCGTCGCGCACCGTGCGCGTCATCGGCCCGGCCACGCGCCCGGCGTAGGGCGGCTTGATCGGGATGCGGCCGAGGCTCGGCTTGAGCGCGAAGATGCCGCACCAGGCGGCCGGAAGGCGCACCGAACCGCCGATGTCGGTGCCCACGTGCAGCGGCCCGTAGCCGGCCGCGGCGCCGGCCCCGGCGCCGGCGCTGCTGCCGCCGGGGTTCTTGCTCAGGTCCCAGGGGTTGCGCGTCAGCGGATGGAAGCTCGACAGGCCCGAGGACAGCATGCCGTAGTCGGGCATCGTGCTCTTGCCCAGCAGCACCGCACCGGCCTCGCGCAGCCGCGCCGCCGGCGGCGCGTCTTCCGCCATGGGCACCAACTCGGTGGCGGCACTGCCCACCGGCATCGGCACGCCCTTCGTGGCGATGTTCTCCTTCAGCAGCGTGGGCACGCCGTCCAGGCGGCCCATCGGCTGGCGCTTCAACCAGCGTGCCTCGGACGCTCGCGCCTGCGCCAGCGCGCCTTCGGGGTCGAAAGCGTAGGTGGCGCGCAGGTGCGGCTCCCAGGCCTCGATGTGCGCGATGACCGCGCGCGTGGCCTCCAGCGGCGAGGCCTCGCCGCTGGCAGTACAGCGCCAGCAGTTCGGCGGCGCTCAGCTCTGCAGCTGCGGCCATGCAGGACTACTTTGCAGCAACCCATGACACCGCCGCGATGTCGTTGGCGTCAGATGGGCGAGCTGGCCCACAGGCCCTTCAGCCCTTCTTCGCCACCGCCACCTGGGCCGGGTTGAAGATGAAGGCGTTGACCGCATCCTCGGTCAGCTTCTTCTGCATGTCGGCCAACAGCTTGCTGCGCTCCTTCGCGTTCGACGCTTCGGCATACTTGGCGGCGATGTCGCGGAAGGCCTTGCTGTCGTAGCCCCAGTAGTAGGCGGTGTTGGCGTACTGCATGTAGTCCAGCGGTTCGGCATGCATGACGATCGTCAGGTCGAAGTTGCCCTTGAAGGTGCCGGACAGCCACTGCGCCCATTCGACGTTCTCGATCTTCACTTCCACGCCCACCTTGGCCAGCTGTGCGGCGACGATCTCGCCGCCCTTGCGTGCGTACTGCGGCGGTGGCAAGCGTCATCGTCAGCTTCAGCGGCGTCGCCACGCCGGCTTCCTTCAGCAGGCTTGCGCGCCTTCACCGGGTCGTAGGGGTAGACCTTGGTCAGGTCGACATAGCCGGTGTCGGTGGGCGCGAAGTGGCTGCCGATCGGCTTGGCCAGGCCTTCGTACACGCCGTCGATGAAGGCCTTGCGGTCGATGGCGTGCATCAGCGCGCGGCGCACACGCACGTCGTCCAGCGGCTTGACGCGGTTGTTGATGGTCATGATGCCCTTGCCCGCGGTGTCGCCGATCTCCACCGTGAAGCGCTTGTCGCCCTGGAACTGCTTCAGGCTTTGCAGCGCGCCGAAACGCGGCATGCCGTCGATGTCGCCGGCCAGCAGTGCCGCCACCTGCGCGGACGGGTCGTTGATGAAGCGGAAGGTCACCTTTTGAATCGTGATGGCCGCGGCGTTGCGATAGCCGGGCCACTTGATCAAGGTCACCGCTGTGCCCTTCTGCCAGCTGTCGAAGGTGTACGGGCCGGTGCCGACCGGTTTGGTGGCGGTGGTCGCCGCACTCTTCGGGCTCAGGATGACGGCCGTGTTCTCGCCCATGCGGAAGGGCATCGTGCCATCGGCGTTGTTCAGCGTCAGGATCACCGTGTGCGCATCGACCGCGGTGACGCTGGAGATGTTGTCGAACACCGCCTTCTTGGCCTTGTTGGTCGAGCCTTCGGCCTTGGCACGTTCGAAGCTGAACTTCACGGCCGCGGCGTCGAAGGGCTCGCCGTCCTGGAACTTGATGCCCTTCTTCAGCTTGAAGGTGTAGCTCTTGCCGTCGGGCTCGACGCTCCAGCTTTCGGCCAGCAACGGCGTCACCGAACCGTCGACGTTGATCTTGGTCAGGCCTTCGAGGATGTTGTAGTGCACGATCGCGCCGATGGCCGCGGCCGCGCCGGTGGTCGGGTCCAGGCCGGGCGAGGGTTCGAGCACCATGCCCAGCACCACGCTGTCCTTGCGCCCCTGGGCCTGGGCGTCGAAGGCCTGGCGCCGGCCAGGGCCAGCGTGCCGGCCAGCAACAGGTTCAGGGTACGGCGTTGCAAGCTCATCGTCATCTCCATTGGTTCGGTCGGGGCTTCATTTTGCGTCATTGTTCAGGCCTCGCCGCCGGGCAGCGCGGCCACGGTCTCGGCCACATGGCAGGCCGCCGCGTGCACGCCGGACGGGCCCAGGGCCAGCTCGCGCAGCAGCGGCCTGTCGCTGCGGCAGCGCTCCGTCGCCCAGGGGCAGCGCGGCGCGAAGGCACAGCCTTCGGCCGGCGCCGCGCCCGGGCCGAGGGACACCGCCCTGGCAGCGCCGCGCGCGCCGCCGCGCCCGGCTGCACGCGCGGCACGGCCTGCAGCAGCGCGCGGGTGTAGGGATGGGCGGCGCGCTGGAACAGCGTGTCGGGCGCACCGCGTTCGACGATGCGGCCCTGGTACAGCACGATGACCTCGTCGCACACCATGTCCACCACCGCCAGGTCGTGGCTGATGAACAGCAGCGCCAGGCCGAACTGGTCCTGCAGGTCCTGCATCAGGTTCAGCACCTGCGCCTGCACCGACACGTCGAGCGCGCTGACCGGCTCGTCGGCGACGATCAGCTTGGGCCGCGTGATCAGCGCGCGCGCGATGGCGATGCGCTGGCGCTGGCCGCCGCTGAATTCGTGCGGGTACTTGCCCAGGTCGGCGGCCCGCAGGCCGACCGCGTCGAGCGCCTCGCCGGCACGCTCGCGCTGCTCGGACGGGCGTCGCGCCGTGCAGCACGCGCAGCGGCTCGGACACCGTCTGCAGGATGCTGCGGCGCGGGTCGAGCGAGCCGTAGGGGTCCTGGAAGACCATCTGCAGCTTCTCGCGCGCGGCGCGCAACGCGGCCGGCGGCAGCGCGTGCAGGTCCTGGTCCGTCGAGCCGCACATGTCCCGCGGTCGGCGGCTCCAGCGCCATCACCAGCCGCGCCAGCGTGGACTTGCCCGAACCCGATTCGCCGACCACGCCCAGGCTGCGGCCGGCGCCGAGCGAGAAGCTCAGCCCCTGCACGGCGCGCACCAGCGGCGCGGGCGACAGCAGCCGTTCGCGCGGCAGCCGGTAGTGCTTGACCAGGTCCTGCACCTCAAGCAGCGGTGCCTCGCTCATGGTGGCGGCGCGCCCAGCGCATCGAGCCGGATGCAGCGCGCCTGGTGCTGCGGCCCGACGCCACCGGCGCCGGCAGCGCGCGCCGGCAGTCGTCGACGACCCAGGTGGCAGCGCTCGGCAAAGGGGCAGCCGGCCGGCAGGTCGGCCAGCTCGGGCACGCGGCCCGGGATCGTGGCCAGCCGCGTGCCGCGCGCCATGCCCGAGCCGCGGCCGCGCCGCGAACAGGCCGCGCGTGTAGGGTGCGCCAGGTGTGCGGAAGACCTCGGCTTCGGTCGGCCCGCTCTCGACCACCGTGCCGCCGTACATCACCAGCATGCGCTGCACGGTCTCGGCCATCACGCCCAGGTCGTGGCTGATCAGCAGCAGGCCCATGCCGTCCTCGGCCACCAGTTCGGCGATCAGGTCCAGCACCTCGCGCTGGATGGTCACGTCCAGCGCGGTGGTCGGTTCGTCGGCGATCAGCAGGTCGGGCCCGCAGGCCAGCGCGATGGCGATGACCACGCGCTGGCGCTGGCCGCCGGACATCTGGTGCGGGTAGGCGTCGAGCCGCTTCTTCGCGTCGGGCAGCTGCACGCGCTCGCAGCAGGCGCAGCGCCTCGGCTCGTGCCGCCGCCGGCGTTCAGGCCCTTGTGCAGGCGCAGCGGTTCGGCAATCTGCCGGCCGATGCTGTGCAGCGGATTCAGCGCCGTCATCGGCTCCTGGAAGATCATGCCGATGCGCCCGCCGCGCAGCCGGCACATCGAGTCTTCGTCGAGCGTGCTCAGCTCCTGGCCGCCGAAGCGGATCGAGCCGCCGAGCGTGGCGCCGTCCGGCAGCAGGCCCATCAGCGCCAGAGCGGTGATGCTCTTGCCGCAGCCCGATTCGCCGATCAGCCCGACGGTGTCGCCGCGCTGCATCGAAAAGGACACGCCGCGCAGCGCATCGGCCGGGCCGCGCGAGGTGTGCAAGGTGACACGCAGGTCGGTGACTTCGAGCAGCAAGTGTCGTCGGGCCAGGTGGGTTGGGGCGAACGATAGCGCCTTCGCCGCGCCGGCCGGCTTCTAGGCGCTGGCCGCCAGTTCGAGGCGAGCGGCCATCGCGTCGGCCAGGCGCCGCGCCTGCGAGGCATCGATCTTGCACTGGTCGTACAGCAGATTCAGGTGCATGCCTTCGCCCAGGCTCGACACCGTGACGCAGATCGGATGCTGGGCCGGCGGCGACACCAGGAAGCTCAGCGAGCGAAGCGTCGCGCCGTCGGCCAGCCCCACCGGATCGAAGCGGCCCACGTTCGTCAGCATCGATGACGGCGGGGCCAGGCCGACGAGGGCCTGCACCATGCGGGCGCCGACCTCGTTGGGTGGATAGAGCGCGCCCTCGCGATGGATGGAGTGAACCAGGTTCGCATCGCCGCTGTCGAGAACGGCCTTGAGCTGGTTCCTGACATCGGCGGCCAGGCGCCAGAAGTCCGGCTCGGCGGGGATGGCGTGCACCGTGCTGACCGTGGCGATGTACAGGCCCAGGTCCTGCTGGGTCAGCTGCCCGCCCAGCAGGCCGCGCAGGTCGGCCAGCGAGTTCAGCGCCAGGTTGCGCGGCGCCGCGGAATCGAACTCGTCGTTGATGGCCAACAACTGGGCGGCGCCCAGCGCCCCCTGCATCGTCACGCCATGGCTGCGGCAGGCCTCGAGCAGGGCGCGGGCCTTCGTCTTGCCGACCGTGAAGGGCACGAACCTGATGCGCCGCTCGGGTCGCACCGTCATGTCGAATCCTGGAAGCTGCCGTGCCTGCTTCAATGCGCTCCTTCCCTGCTGGAGCCAGTAGCCGAAGGTGCGGATCGTGGCACCGACCGGGCCGCTGAGCTTGATCAGGTCGAGCGCCTGCGCCGAGGGCCGCGCCGGCCTGAAACTCAGCGGCAGTTCCTCGCCGCCCGCGCGTCGCAACACCTCGATGAAAACGTCGGCGCCCGAGCGGCCGTCGGCGATCGAGTGGTGGAAGACCATGGCCGCCACCGACTTGCGCGCGCCGGTGCCGAAGAACAGAAACCTTGCCAGCGGGGCCTCGTCGACGAACGGGCGCTCGAGCTGCGCCTCGATCCGGGCGCGCCAGTCGCGCAGCCCGCCCCGCTCGATAGGGATCGGATGGGCGTCGGCCGGCACGGGCTTGAACCAGGGGCGGCCTCCGGCCAGCGCCACGCGCGCGCGCAGCAGCGGGTGCTCGGCCTGCACCGCCTGCAGCGCGCCGGCCAGCCGGTCGGTGTCGAAGCGGCCATCGATCTCCGCGTAGACCACGAAGTTCAGGCAGTACAGCTTGTCGAGCAGGAAGTAGATGTTCTCCGTCGGCCCCAGCGCACGATCGATGTTCGATGCCTTGGTTGGCGAGAACTTCGTGGGTTCGATCGAACTGCCGGTCATTTGGACTCTCCTGCTGCCGGCCGACGCAAGGGGCCGCGGTCGAAGCGCATCGCTCGGCCGCAAGCGCATGGGTGCGGATCGGCCATGCTACGCGGCCGGTGCGATCATCGGCAAGCACATGCCGCGGTCAGGCCGCTTCGCGGCCTTCGCTACGCGCGCTGCTGCAGCTCGGCGAAGGACACGAGTTCCCCGGCGATCGCGCTCGCGGCCACGGTGGCCGGGCTGGCCAGCCACACCTGGCCGGGACCGCTGCGCCCGGGAAAGTTTCGGTTGATGGCGCTTACCGTCACCTGATCGGCGGCGGTGGACACGCCCGGGCCGCAGTTGGCACAGGCGCCGCAGGCCGGTTGCAGCAGCTGTGCGCCGACCGCCTCGAAGGTGGCCATCCAGCCTTGCCGCACGCAGAAATCGTGCACGTCCTCGGTGCCGAACTGCAGGTACAGCGTCACGCCCGGCGCGACGCGTTGGCCGCGCTGCGCGGCCCAGGCCAGCACCGCGTGGTACTGCTCGAAGTCCTCGCGCTTGCCGGCGGTGCATGAGCCGCCGTAGGCGATGTGAATGCACGGCCGCGTGTCGAGCGCCGACAGCGGCAGGCCCCGGCCTGGGTCGCCGGGGCGCGCGACCATCGGCGACAAGGCACCGGCATCGATGGTGATGCGCTGCGCGTAACGCGAATCGGCATCGCTGCGCATCCACGGCTCGATGCGGAAATCCACGCCGCGGCGTTCGCGCAGGAAGCGCAAGGTCTGCTCGTCGGGCTCGACGATGCCAGTGAAGCCGCCCAGTTCGGCCGTCATGTTGGTCAGCGTCGCGCGTTCGTCGATGTTCATCGCGCGCACCGCCGCGCCGCCGAACTCGAAGACGCGGCCGACGCCGGCGCCGGCGCGGATGTCCGGCAGCGCCAGCAGGTGCAGCACCAGGTCCTTCGCGCTCACACCGGGCGGCAGCCAGGCGTCGACCTCGATGCGCAGCACCTCGGGCATGGCAAAGCGCACCGCGCCGGTCATGAAGGCATTGGCCATCTCGGTGGTGCCGACACCGAAGGCGACGCAGCCCAGCGCGCCGCTGTGCGGCGTGTGCGAATCGGTGCCGGCGATCAGCTCGCCCGGCAGCGCGTAGCGCTCGGCCATCAGCGCGTGCGAGATGCCTTGCGAACCTTCGCCCTCGGTCTGCAGCCCGTGGTCGACCAGGCCGTGTGTCGCGACGAATTCGCGGTGTGCCTCGGCCAGCCGGCGCACGCTGCCGACCAGGCCGCGCGCGACGTGCACGGGGCTGCGCTCCACATAGGCGTGGTGGTCCTCGAAGCAGACGATGCTGCCGGGATCGTGCAGTGCGTAGCCTGGGCCGAAGCGCTGCCGCAGCAGCTGCGCGCACATGCCGGTGTAGATCTCGTGGATGAAGCGCCGGTCGGTGCGCACGAAGCCGGGCTTCAATGCATGGCGTTCGACGATCTTCTCGAACAGTGTCTTCGGTCCCGGTAGCGGCGGCGGCGCTTCGCCTGCAGGCCCCAGACCATAGGCCAGCAGCCCGCCGGCGCGCAGGATGGCCGCGGCCTGCGGCTCGCGATCGGACAGCAGCTCATCGAGCGTGATTGCGTCGCCGCGCTGCAGCCGCTCGACCAGGCCCAGGTCAGTGCTGGTCAGCAGCCCCAGGTTGTCGGCGTTCTGCCGATAGATGCGCTCGAAGCTCTGGGCAATCACCAGCCGCACGCCCGCCGACAGTTCGGCCAGCGGGCTGTGCTCGCGCGAACTGCCCTTGCCGTAGCGGCTGCCGGCCACCAGCACCTCGATGCCGGCTTGCCGCAGCGCGTCGCGCGCGATCGGCAGTTCGCCGTCGGCAGAAAAGCCGGTGTGCGCATGGCGGCCGAGCGTGGCGTCGAAATGCACCAGTGCCGGCAGCGGCGTGATCTCGTCGGTGGAGATATCGTCGCGCAGTGCGCCGGCCTGCTCGCGCGTGAGCTCGCGGCCGGCGAGCTGCTCCCGCACAAGCAGCGGGTCCCGGCTCAGGAACAGGACCCGGCCGAAGGGCCTCACTGCACTTCCACGCCCGCCTTCTTCACCAGCTTCGCGTACTTGGCCATCTCGCTGCGGAAGAAGGGCATGGCCTGGTCGGCCGGCGCGACGTTGATGACGTTGCCCATCTTCGCCATCGCCTCCTTGACCGTCGGGTCGGCGAAGGCGCTGACCACCGCTGCGTGAACGCGCTGTACCTCGGCGGCGGGCAAGCCCTTCGGCCCGATGACGGCGAACCAGGCCTCGACCACGTAGTTCGGCAAGCCCTGCTCGACGAAGGTGGGGATCTCCGGCGCCGCCGGCACGCGCTGCGCGGTGGCCACGCCGATGGCGCGCAGCGCGCCGCTCTTCAGGTGCGCCTGCACGCTGGGCAGCGCCGCGGTGGCGAAGTCCACCTGGCCGCCGATCAGGTCAGTGATCATCGGGCCGACGCCCTTGTACGGAATGTGCCGCGCCTGCACACCGGCTTCGTCCAGGAACATCGCCGAAGCCAGGTGCAGGATGGTGCCGTTGCCGCCGGAGGCATAGGTCATTTCGCCGTTCTTGGACTTCAGCAGCGCGATGAACTCCTTCGAGTTGCTGGCCGGCACCTTGGCGTTGACCACCAGCACCACCGGCGTGTAGCCGACCACGGCGATCGGCGTGAAGTCGCCTGGCATGTCGAAGGGCAGCGACTTGTAGACGCTGGGAAAGATGACCACGTTGTTCGACACCACGCCGAGGCTGAAGCCGTCGGCCGGCGAGCGCGCCAGCGCCTGCAGGCCGACGATGCCGCCGGCCCCGGGCTGATTGTCGACGATGACCGGATGCCCCAGCGACTTGGCCAGCGCCGGCTGCGCGGCGCGCGTGATCGCGTCCACGCCCGAGCCGGTGGCATTGGGCAGGATGAAGCGGATGCTCTTGTCCGATTGAGCGAAGGCGGGCAGCGCCGCGGCGGCGGCCAGGCTGGCCAGCAGGTATCGACGGGTGAAGGTTCGGGGCATCGTTATGTCTCCTGTTGTTCAGGCCACCACGGCCCGGTTCTTGAGATCGTCGATCTCGGCGCGGGCATAACCCAGGCCGAGCAGCAACTCTTCGGTGTGCGCGGCAAAGCGTGGTGGCTGCAGCCGCACCGGCAGCCGCTCACCGGCCAAGGTGATCGGGAACAGCGTGGTCTTCACCGTCTGGCCGGCCTTGTCGCCGTCGGGCAGTACCACGTCGGCCAGGCCGCCGGTGGAGCGCAGGTGCGGGTCGTCGTACAGGTCTTCGGGCTTGCGGATCGGCGCGAAGGGCAGGCCGGCACGCTCGAAGATCGACGCCAGCTCGGCGGCGCTGCGCGGGCCCAGGCGTTCGCGCAGCGTGGCCAGCAGTTGCGGGCGCAGCTTCACTCGGTCGTTGTTGGTGGCCAGCAGCGGGTCGGCCTTCAGGTCGGCAAAACCGAGCACGTCACAGAATGTCTGCCATTGCGCGTCGCTGACCGCGGCCAGGAAGATCTGCTCGCCGTCCTTGACCGTGAACACGTCGTACAGCGCCCAGGGGTTGTCGCGCGCCGGCATCGGCTGCGGGTGGCGGCCGGTCATCGCGTACTGCAGCATGTGCTGGCCCATCAGGAACACGTTGTTCTCGAACAGCGCACTCTGCACCTCCATGCCCTTGCCGGTGATGCCGCGCTGGATCAGCGCTCCCAGTGCACCGATGGCACCGAACAGCCCGCCCATGATGTCGTTGACGCTGCTGCCGGCGCGCAGCGGGTCGCCGGGGCGGCCGGTCATGTAGGCCAGCCCGCCCATCATCTGCACCACTTCGTCGAGCGCGGTACGGTTGTCGTAGGGGCCGGGCAGGAAACCCTTGTGGCTGACATAGATCAGGCGCTCATTGGCCGCCGACAAGCTGGCGTAGTCGAGGCCGAACTTGGCCAGCACGCCGAGCTTGAAGTTCTCGGCCACCACGTCGGCGCTGGCGGCCAGGCGGCGCGCCACCGCGGCGCCGGCCGGTTGCTTCAGGTCGATGCCAATGCTCTTCTTGTTGCGGTTGAACATCGGGAAGAAGCCCGCGCCGGCCCCGAGCAGCCGGCGCGTGCCCTCGCCGTCGATCGGCTCGACCTTGATGACCTCGGCGCCCATGTCGGCCAGCACCATGCCGCAGGTCGGGCCCATCACCATGTGGGTGAACTCCACCACCCGCAGCCCGGCCAGCGGCTGGGGTGCGGACACCTGCGGCGGCAGGCCCTTCAACGGCTGCGGCGCGTTCATGCGAACTCCTTCTTCATCGTCTTCGGCAGCCCGGCGCGCGCGATGCTGCCGTGCAGGGCCTCGCCTGCCAGCCACTGCGCCACACGCGCACGCAGCGCGATCAAGGCGTCGAAATCCAGCCCTGTGGGCACGCCCATGCTGGCAAACAGGTAAGCCACGTCCTCGGTGGCGACGTTGCCGCTGGCGCCCGGCGCGTGCGGGCAGCCGCCGATGCCGCCCAGGCAGGCATCGAAGCGGCGCACGCCCGTCTGCCAGGCGGCATAGACGTTGGCCAGGCCGAGCCCGCGCGTGTCATGGAAGTGGCCGCAGGCCAGGCGCGCGCCGGCGACCTTGAAGCCCTTCTCGAACAGCCGCGTCACCTGCAGCGGGTCGGCATAACCGACGGTGTCGGCCAGGCCGACACGGTCGGCGCCGGCATCCAACACGGCTTGCAACAAGCGCAGCACCTCGGCTTCGTCGACGCGACCCTGGATCGTGCAGCCGAAGGCCGTGCTCATGCCCACCTCGAGCAGACAGCGCGAGCCGCTGGCGTCGCGCTCGGCGCGGATGCGGCCGATCTCGGCCACCACCTCGTCGGGCGTCTTGCGCAGGTTGGCCAGGCTGTGCGCATGGCTGGCCGACAGCGGCAGCAGCATCGCGTCGGCGCCACTGTCCAGGGCCGCCATCGCGCCCTTCAGGTTGGGCACCAGCACCGAGGTGACCAGCCCGGGCAGCGTCTTCGCCACCGCCACCAGCTCGGCGGTATCGGCCAGCTGCGGCAGCAGCCGCGCCGGCACGAAGGAGCCGACCTCGATCTCGCGCTGGCCTGCGGCATGGGCGTCGCGCAGCCAAGCCAGCTTGTGTTCGGTGGGCAGGGTGCGGGCGATGCTCTGCAGGCCGTCGCGCAATCCGACTTCGCGCACGGTGACCGGTTGGTTGGTGTTCATGTCGCCGCACTGTAGGCGTTCCCTGGTGAATGCACGAATGCTTTGTTTTCATGTCTTGCGTTCCAATCGGGAACGGTAAATCGCGTCTAGCCCATGGCCCGTCCGCTCGACCCGGTCTCGTTGCAGCACTTCGTCGCCGTGTGCGAGGAAGGCAGCATCGCGCGCGCCGCGGTACGCGAGGCGCTGGTCGCCTCGGCGCTGAGCAAGCGCATCGGCGCGCTCGAAGCCGAGGTCGGCGTGCCGCTGCTGCTGCGCCGCCGCCGCGGCGTCGAACCCACACCCGCCGGCGAGACGCTGCTGGCTCGCGCGCGCGAGCTGCTGTCGGCGTTGGACCGGCTGCGCGCTGAACTCGGTGCCTTCGGTCTGGGCGTGCAGGGCAGCGTGCGCGTGCTCGCCAGCCCGTCGGTGCTGGCCGAGATGCTGCCCGAGGACATCGCACGATTCCTGGCCTTGCACCCGGGCTTGCGCGTCAGCCTCGATGAGCGCACCAGTCCCGACATCGTGCGCTGCCTGCGCGAAGGTGCGGCCGACCTGGGGGTGTTGTGGGATCTGGCCGACCTGTCCGGCTTGCACACCATGCCCTACCGCAGCGACCACTTGTGCGCCGCGATGGCGCCGAACCATCCGCTGGCGCGCCGGCCGACGCTGGCCTATGCCGACACGTTGGACGAAGTCTCCGTTGGTGTCGCGCCCGGCGGGCTGATGGATCAGCTGACCCGTCGCCAGGCCGCGCTGATCGGCCGCTCGCCGGTGCACCGCATCCAGGTGTCGAGCATCGACGCCGCCTGCCGTATCGTCGCCGCCGGGCTGGGGCTGGCGGTGCTGCCGCGCGAAGCTGCGGTGCCGCACGCCGGCGCTGGACGGCTGGCGCTGGTGCCGCTGAGCGACGCCTGGGCCGTGCGCCGCTTCGTCGTCGCGACGCGCCCGCAGCCGCTGCGATCAGCCAGCGCGCGGCTGTTGGCCGAACATCTGCAGGCCGCGGCGCATTGACTCGCTTTCGGGTGCGTCGCCGCGCGCCCTATGCTTCCAACTTCTTCACCAGGACACACGATGACCCGCTCGCCCGCGAACTCAGCCGCGCTCGACCAGGCCCTGGCCGCAGCCATCGAGCGCTACCGCGCCCGCCACCCGGCCAGCGCGCGACAGTTGGAACAAGCGGCCGAAGTCATGCCCGGCGGCAACACGCGCAGCGTGCTGTTCCAGTCGCCGTTCCCGCTGCTGATGGTGCGCGGCGAAGGCTGCTGGCTGTGGGACGCCGACGGCCACCGGCTGCTCGATGCGCTGGGCGAGTTCACGGCAGGGCTCTATGGTCATTCGGCGGCGCCGATCCGCGAGGCCATCGTCGCCGCGCTGGACAGCGGCATCAGCCTGTCGTCGCACACACATCGGGAGGTGGAGCTGGCACGCGAGATCGTGCGCCGCTTCCCGTCGATGGAACTGCTGCGCTTCACCAACAGCGGCACCGAGGCCAACCTGCTGGCGCTGGCCGTGGCCGTGGCCCACACCGGCCGGCACAAGGTGCTGGTGTTCGAAGGCGCGTACCACGGCGGCGTGTTGTCCTTCGGCGGCACGGCCGGCTCGGTGAACGTGCCGCACGAGTGGTTGCTCGCGCCGTACAACGACCTCGCGGCCGCGGCTGCCCATGCGCAGCGCGACGGCGACAAGCTGGCCGCGATCCTGGTGGAGCCGATGCTTGGCGCCGGCGGCTGCATACCGGGCACGCCCGATTTCCTGCAGGGCCTGCGCCGCCTGGCCGACGATTGCGGCGCGCTGCTGGTGTTCGACGAAGTCATGAGCTCACGGCTGGGCTTCAGCGGCCGCCAATCGCAACTGGGCGTGCAGCCCGACCTGACGACGCTGGGCAAGTACTTCGGCGGCGGCCTGTCCTTCGGTGCCTTTGGCGGGCGGCGCGACGTGATGCAACGCTTCGACCCGCGGCGACCCGACGCGCTGGGCCATGCCGGCACCTTCAACAACAACGTGCTCAGCATGGCCGCCGGCCTGGCCGGCCTGCGCGAGCTGTGGACGCCGGCAGCGCTGGAAGCGCTCAACCACCGTGGAGAGCGCTTGCGCGAGCGCTGCAACACGCTGTTCCGCGCACGCGGCCTGGCGCTGCAATGCAGCGGCTTGGGCTCGCTGATGACGCTGCATGCCACCGACCGGCCGCTGCTTAGCGTGTCCGACCTGGCCGGCAGCGACCCAAGAGTCAAGGACCTGATCTATTTCGCGCTGCTGGAACGCGGCGTGTTCATGGCGCGGCGCGGCATGGTGGCGCTGTCGCTGCCCTTCGGCGACGCCGAGGCCGAGCAGTTCGTCGCCGCGCTCGACGACGTGCTGGCCACACATCAGACCGTGCTGCCGACGGCGCATTGACAGCGACTTGCGGTCGACCACGCGAACGGCTCGGGCAGGTTGCGGCAGTCGGCGGACTCGCGCGCGGCGACGCGACTCACCATCGACTTTCATCCCTAATTTGAATGACGAACCCCATTGACGCGGTGGAGACCTGATCGCATAAATCGCAGCCTGCGCGGCGCGCCGAGGAGCAACCGATGCTTGCATCTCATTTGCGATTTGGCCCGAATGAAGCCCTGGTCCACTACGGGCAAGAGCGACGCTCGATTGTGCTTGGCGCTCTTGCGAGTGCAGCCCTGCTGGCCACAGGTTGCGACAAGAGCAAACCGCCACCTGCGGCGGCCACTGTCAGCGAAGGCACGGCCAAGGTTTCCATCGCGGAGTTGATGCCTGGCGAAGACGTCGTGGCCTACGTGACGCGAACGCGGGGCAAGTTCGATCACGAGTTCTACAAGGCGGTGATTGGCTGCGCCAATGACTACAAGGAAGGCGACGAATCGCTGGGCATCTCCGCGGCAACGCCCGCAACACGCGAAAACGCACGCACACTGATCGCCAACACGCGCATCGGGGAGTCTGGTCGACCGGCCGATGCACTCGGATGCGGTGTATGACCTGATCCTGCAGACCACCGACAAGTCCGCACTCGAGCGTGTGCGCGGCTGGAAGATGTCGGAGCTCAAGACCTACTTGCTGACGAAGAACGAAGGCGAGATCAAGGCCGTGATGGTGGGGCTGCCCAGCGACGTGATCGGCATCGCGGTCAAGCTGATGAGCAATGACGAGTTGACCAAAATCGGCCAGACCGTCTTCAATCCGCTTCCCGGCTCGAAGGTCGGCGCCAAGGGCTACATGGGGGCGCGGGTACAGCCGAACTCGCCGACCGACGACCCGGACGACATCGTCTGGCAGGTCTTCGACAGCTTTTCCTTCGGTGTCGGCGACGTGGTGCTCGGCAACAACCCGGTGTCCGGCGAAACGGCCAAGATTGCCGGCATCGAACTCGCGCTGCTGGATGTGCTCAAGGCCTTCAAGCTCGAGAGCACGATGCCGCATTGCTGCCTGGCACATATCGACGCGCAGGCCAAGGTCGAGGCAGAGTTCCCCGGTTCCACCGCGCTGTGGTTCCAGAGCCTGGGCAGCACGGTGGCCGCGAACGCGGTGTTCGACGTCACGGTCGACAAGATGTTGAAGTACGCCGCGATGCGCAGTGGTCCCTATGCCTTGTACTTCGAGACCGGCCAGGGCGCAGACGCCACCAACGGCATGGGCGCCGGCTTCGACATGGTGGTGCACGAGGCGCGCAAGTACGGCTTCGCACGCGCACTCAAGCTCAAGGTAGCCGATGCCAGGAAGGCTGCCGGCCAAAGTGCCGAATCGTGGGTGATCCTGAACGACGTGGCCGGGTTCATCGGCCCGGAGGTGTTCCGCACCAAGGAGCAACTGGTGCGTTGCTGCCTCGAGGACATCGCCATGGGCAAGCTGCACGGGTTGCCCATCGGCCTGGACATCTGTTCGACACTGCACATGTCGGTGGGTCTTGACGACCTCGATTGGTGCATCGACCAGATCATGCCGGCAAACCCGGCCTATCTGATGGCCTTGCCGACGAAGAACGATCCGATGCTGTCGTACCTGACGACGGCCAGCCAGGACCACGTGCGCGTGCGCAGCAAGTTCGGCTACAAGGTGAACGACGCGATGTGGCAGTTCTACCAGTCGCTGGGCGTGGTGAACGCCGACGGCACGCCGGGGCCGCACTTTGGCGACCCCAAGTGGGTCTACCTGCAGTACCTGCGTGCGAAGAACGACCGCAGACCCGACGCGCAGATCATGGCCGAGGCCGACAAGAAGCTGGCCACGGTGCGCAGCCATGGCGTGTGGATCGCACAAGGACATGGCGCGCACCCGTGGTCGATCGAGCCGAAGCTCGACAAGTACATCCGCGACCTGGTCGATGACGGCAAGAAGATGATCTACACGGTGCTGCCCGACAGTTTCGCCAGCACCGTGGCGCCGGCCGTGGCGATCATGACGACGTCAGGCAACCGCGACGACTACATCCTGCATCCGCCCACGGGCGAAGTCATCAACGCGGTGTCGATGCCGGCGCTGGAGAAGCTGCGCGACGCGCAGGCCGGCAAGTACAACGTGCAGATCATGATCTCCGATGGCCTGAACGGCAATGCGATCACCGACCCCGGGCACGTCGACAAGTTCCTGCCGCTACTGCGTACCGCGCTGGACAAGGAAGGCTACAAGGTCGCCCCCGAGACCATCGTCTGCAAGTCGGGACGCGTGCGCGCCGGTTATCGAGCGGGTGAGGTGCTGTTCGGCAAGATGCCCGATCGCCAGTCCCGCTGCGCGATGCTGCACCTGATCGGCGAGCGCCCGGGTTCCGAGCATCATTCGTTCTCGGTCTACATGTCCGCACCAAAGGTCGAAACCTGGGCCGAGCCAGGCAAGCTCGACCACGATGAGTCGAAGGTCATCGCGAACATTGCCGACACGGCGCTGGCGCCCGATGTGGCGGTGACGGAGACCGTACGCGTACTGAAGAGCCTCGCGGGTTGATGCAGCGGCGGCCATGGGCCGCGAGCCGATGTCCTGGCTGGCTTGCTGCAGGACATGGTGCAGGGGCGACGCGCGATTCGTGCGCACTGCAATCGGCACCGGCTATCGCAGACCGAGTGAAGTTGGCGAGCAGTGGGCTCTTTGCAGGTGCGTTGCTGAAGAATCGACCGACGTCGAGAGCGAGAAATTGCTCACGGACCGGCACGTCAAACCCCCGCGATCAGGCGGTCCGAGACTGTGGCGCACCCCCTCATTGTGGTGATGCGACACCGACCGAGCGCCCGCAGCATCGATGCATCACTTCAAGGAGTTCTGCATGTCTGGTGAAACCCGAAGCACTGCCACCGAACTGCGCATCGGCATCGACCACAGTTCGGCTGCGCCGCCGGTGGCCATTCCCCGCGGTCATATCGGCGAGTTCGTGATTCCCGGCACCGGCAAGCGCATCTGGTGGACCGGACGGGTGGCGATCGGCCTGCGCCACCAACCGGTGCGCTGCCTCGAACCGGTCGCCAAGTCGTCGCTATGGATCCAGGAACTGATGCTCGGTCGGTCTCAAGGCTTGAGGGCGTCCGCCTGCTGAACTGGCCCAACGGCCCGGCAGGGCCATCAGGCGGCGCCGCGTCGAGCTTCGGCCTCGGCGCCGGCCGGGCCCAGGTCCAGGTAGGCACCGGCCAGCCTGGGTGCATCGCCCAGGCCCAGGCGCTGCATCAGCTGCTCGGCGATGACGAGGCCCTCGTCGTCCGACTGGGTGTCGTGCAACACCACCTCGAGTTCGATGAAATCGCCGAGCCCTTCGACACGGTCGAGATGCACACGCGTGGGGCCGACCCGCAACAGCAGCCGGCGCTTGCGCACGCGGCCGAGCACGCCGCAGCCGCGCGCCAGCGCCTCGCGCAGCGCCGCTGCATCGACCACCGGAACGCGCACGTAGTCCGAGGCCCTGGCCCCGGGCAGGTCCGGCCTGTGGTAGTGGATCAGCTCGGCACTGCCGTCGCCAAACTCGCGCAGCTTCAGCCGGCCCATCGGCACGCCGAAGAAGATGTCTTCCTGGTCGATGCATTGAGCCTCGCCGTCGGCCAGCGCGCGTGCCTGCGGCAGCATGGCTTCGACGCTGTCGATGCGCGCCTTGATCTCGATGTTGCGTGGCATGTCGCGCCTCAGAACAGCTGCACCGCCTCGACACCGCCCTGCGGGCCGGCCCCCGCTTCGTCCAGCAGCGCGCTCAGCCAGCCGGGCTCGTCTTCGATGGCCAGCGGGTCCTGCGGCAGCACGCGCTGGCGCAGCACGCATTGCGCCAGGTGCATGCGCCGCGCCGAACCGGTGCGCCCGGCTTCCCAGGCCATGGCGAGCGCGGTGGTGCTGTGGTACAGGGCTGAGGCCAGCTGCCGCGCCTGTGTCTGGCCACGCTCGCCGCTGCCGGCCACCGCCGCGGCGCGTTCGGCCACTTGCTGCAGCGTGTGCTCGAACACCCGCCGGGCTTGCGGGTGCAGCGGCGTTTCGGCAAGCAGGGTGCGCAGATGCTGGGTCAGCGCGCTCAAGGCGTCGTCGCGGCGGATGGCGCGCAGCACGTCGAGCGCAACGATGTTGCTGGTGCCTTCCCAGATCGAGCCCAGCATCGCGTCGCGCACGCGCCGCGCGTCGCCCCATTCCTCGATGTAGCCGCAGCCGCCGCGCACTTCCATCGCGTCGGCGCTGACCTTGCGCGCGTCGCGGCAGGCGCGGAACTTGATCAGCGGCGTGAGGATGCGCACCAGCGCATAGGCATCCGCGTCGCCCGCGTCGGCTCGGCGCAGCGCTTCGGCCGTCTGCAGCATCATCGTGCGCGCCTGTTCGGTGGGCAACATCAGCTTGAGCAGCTGCCTTCGCATCAGCGGCATGTCGCGCAGCCGCTTGCCGAAGGCCTTGCGCTCGCCGGCGACGAACAGCGCCTCGCTGCATGCGCGGCGCATCAGCCCGGCGGCGCGCATGCCGTTCGACAGGCGCGAGTTGTTGACCATGTCGGCCATCTGCTGGAAGCCGCGGCCGCGCTCGCCCACCAGCCAGGCGCGCGCGCCTTCGAGGCGGATCTCGCCGCTGGCCATCGAGCGCGTGCCGAGCTTGTCCTTCAGCCGCAGGATGCGAAAGGCATTCGGCGAGCCGTCGTCGAGTCGTCGCGGCAGCAGGAACAACGACACGCCAGCCATGCCCGCCGGCGCAGCGTCGGGGCGGGCCAGCACCATCGCCAGGTCGGCGTCGGGGTTCGAGCAGAACCACTTGTCGCCCCACAGCCGCCAGCCGTCACCGTCGGGCACGGCGCGTGTCTCGGTGGCGGCCACGTCGGAGCCGGCGCCCTGCTCGGTCATGAACATCGCACCCTGGGCCAGGTCGTCGAAGACCTGCGTCGTCAGCCGCGGCAGGAAGCGCTCGACCAGCGCCGGCGCGCCGAAGCGGCGCAGCGTGCGCGTCAGCGAATCGGTCATCGACAGCGGGCAGCACAGGCCGAACTCCGCCTGCACGAACAGGTAGCTCAGTGCGTACTTCGCCGCCGGCGGCAGCGGCGCCGGCCAGCCGAGCACACCAGGCCGGTGCGACATGGCTGCCAGCCCGTACTCGCCGAAGGCCACGCGCTCCATTTCGACGTAGGCCGGATGCTTGAGGATGCGCTGCGCGTCGATGCCGCTGCGCGTGCGCGGCTGCAGCGTCGGCGGATGCTGGTCGGCGCTGTGCGCCAGTTCGTCGAGCACGCCGCCGGCCAGTGCGCCCAGCCGGCTCAGGTGCGGCTGCAGGTGCGCGACCAGTTCCGCCGGCAGGTACAAGGGCAGCAGTTCGCGCAGCGCCGGATCGCTGGTGAACAGGTTGACGCCATGGCGGTCGGGTATCGGGTGCGCGGGGGTCGGGCTCATCTCGGGTCTCCTTGCCACAACCATCGGGGGTTGATGCGGCTCAAGCGGCGTCGTTGAAGCAGGCCTAGCATCTCATGGCGCCAATCCTCCCCGCCAAGAAGCCCATGACCGCCCGCCCGCTGCAAGCCTCCGAACTGGCGACACACTGCGACCCCGCCGCATTGCAACTGGACGCGGCGGCACCCGGCGACGGCGCTGGGATCGTCGGGCAGGAGCGGGCGCGCGCCGCCGTCGAGTTCGGCATCGCGATGCGTCATGCCGGCTATCACCTGTTCGTGATGGGCCCGCCGGGCTCGGGCAAGCGCAGTCTGGTGCGCCGCGCCATCGATGCGCATGTGGCGCACGGCGGCATGCACCGCTCGGACTGGGTGTACGTGAACAACTTCGAGACGCCGCATCGCCCGATCGCATTGCAGCTG
Source organism: uncultured beta proteobacterium (assembly GCA_963824005.1). Lineage (GTDB taxonomy): Bacteria > Pseudomonadota > Gammaproteobacteria > Burkholderiales > Burkholderiaceae_C > Rubrivivax. The sequence goes on along the minus strand of CAWGOK010000006.1, from coordinate 115,272 downwards.
GCGGCCGGCCGCGGGGCGCGCCTGCGCGGCGACATGCGTGCACTGGTGGACGAGCTGCGCAGCACCATTCCCGCGGCATTCGAGTCGGAGGAGTACGCCACCGAGCTCGAGCGACTGAACACCGACTTCAAGGAACGCACCGAGCATGCGCTGCTGGAAGTCAGCGCAGAGGCCCAACGGCAGGGGCTGGTGATGATCCGCACGCCGGTGGGCTTCACCTTCGCGCCGCAGAAGGGCAGCGAGGTGATGGCGCCCCCGGAGTTCGAGGCCTTGCCGCTGGACGAGCGCACGCGGCTGCAGCAAGCCGTGGCCCAGCTGCAGGACAAGCTGGTGCATGCGCTGCGCGACGCGATGCGGCTGCGCAAGGAGCATGCCGACCGGCTGCGTGCGCTGAACCGTTCGACGACGCAGCTTGCCGTGGACCACGTCGTGGACGAGACCAAGGCGGTCTACGCCGATCTGCCCCAGGTGGGCGCCTACCTCGAGGCGGTGCGCGCCGCGGTGATCGACAACGCCGATGCATTTCGCTCGCACGAGGATGGCGACGCCAACACCCTGGCCGCGCAGCAAGGTGAGCTGGCACGCTACGAGGTGAACCTGGTGGTCGATGCCGGTGGCGGCGATGGCGCGCCCATCGTCGCCGCCGACCTGCCCTCGTACCAGAACCTGATCGGGCGGGTCGACCACATCGCGCACTTCGGCATGCTCGTCACCGACTTCCGTCACATCAAGTCCGGGCTGCTGCACCGTGCCAATGGCGGCTACCTGCTCGTCGACGCGATCAAGCTGCTGACCCAGCCCTTCGCCTGGGCCGCATTGAAGCGCGCACTGCTGGGCAGCGAGATCCGCATCGAGTCGATGGCCGAGATGTTCAGCATGGTCTCGACCATCCAGCTCGAGCCCCAGCCGATCCCCTTGAACGTCAAGGTGGTGCTGATCGGCGAGCGCATGATCTGGCAGCTGCTGCAGTCCAACGACCCCGAGTTCGACAAGCTCTTCCGCGTCGTCGCCGACCTCGGCGACGATCTGCCGCGTGAACCCGACACGCAGCGTGCGCTGGCGTCGACACTGGCCGCGCAGATGCGCGCGGCGGCGCTGTTGCCGCCGAGTGCGGCGGCGATGGCACGACTCATCGACCACGGGGCACGGCGCAGCGGCGACGCCACGCGGCTGAGTGCCAGCGTGCGCCTGTTGCTCGACGTGATGCACGAGGCCGACCATCTGGCACGCGCGGCGCGGCACACGCAACTCGAGGCGACCGACGTGTCGACCGTCATCGCCGCGCGTCGCGAGCGCGCCAGCCGCGTCGACGAGCGCGTGCGCGAGGCCATGCTGCGCGACATCCTGGCCATTGCCACCGCCGGCGTGCAGGTCGGCCAGGTCAACGGCCTGGCGGCCTATCAGGTGGGCGACGAGACCTTCGGCGCGCCCTCGCGCATCACCGCCACCACGCGCCTGGGCCAGGGTCAGGTGGTGGACATCCAGCGCGAGACGCGCCTGGCCGGTCCGGTGCATGCGAAGGGTGTGCTGATCCTGGCGTCCTTCCTCGCGGCGCGCTTCTCGCGCTTTCAACCGCACTCGATCGTTGGCAGCCTGGTCTTCGAGCAGACCTATGGCTTGGTCGAAGGCGACAGCGCCTCGCTCGCCGAGCTGGTGGCCTTGATGACCTCGATCGGCGACGTGCCGGTGCGCCAGTGCCTGGCCGTTACCGGCTCGGTGGACCAGTTCGGCACGGTGCAGGCCGTGGGCGCGGTGAATGAAAAAGTCGAGGGCTTCTTCGACCTGTGCGCCGCACGCGGGCTCGACGGCAGCCACGGCGTGCTCGTGCCCCTGAGCAACGCAGCGCAATTGATGCTGCGCGACGACGTGGTCGAGGCCGTGGCGCAAGGCCGCTTTGCGGTGCATGCGGTGCACACGGTAGACGACGCGCTCGAGGTGTTGACCGGGCTGCCCCGCGGTGACGCCGCCACGCCGGGTGACACGACGGTCAATGGCCGCATCGCCAAACGGCTGCGCGAGTACTCGCTGCTGCGCAGCGGTGACCGGCGCTTCAGGCGCCCCGGCGTGCCCCGGGCGCCGCGCGGCAGCAAGGCCGAGTCATGAAACCGCCAGGCGGTGTGTGGCACGCGGCTGCATCGGGTGGCACGCATGGGGCAGCACATGCGCCGCAGGTGATGGCCCTGCTCGACGATGCCGCGGCCGGCGCATCGCTGCTGGAGCTGTCGTCGGCGCTGGCGCGCGTGCTGCGGCGCGACCTGTCGGTGGTCTATGTCGAGAACGCAGGCTCGCTGGTCGCGGCGGCGCTGCCCTTCACCCAGGTGCTGCCGCCCGGCGGCGCGACATGGGTGCCGTTGCAGTCATCCGATGTCGAGCAGGGCTTTCGCGCCCACGCGGCGCGCTTGCGCGAGTTGACGGCGCGCATTGCGCTGCGCGATGCGCTGCACTGCTCGCTGCGCATCATGCGCGGCAGCCTGAGTGAGGCAGCCCTCGATCTGCAGCGCGAGTCCGACCTGCTGCTGCTGGCCAAGCGCCCACCCGTGCCGACGCCCCAAGCCAGCGCATCGCGTCCGACGCGGCGGCGCCCGGTGGTCACCGTACTGCGTGACGACAGCGACGCGAGCCGCCGGGCACTGGCCATTGCCACGCAGCTGGCGCACGCCCTGACTGGCGTGCTCGACACGACGTGCAGCGACGCCACGCCAGCCCTGTTCGGCGCGGCCGGCAGTCTGGGCAGGGGGCCGTGGCCCGACGTGCTGGTGTTGCCGCGCGCGCCGCTGGACGCGCGCCTGCTCGAGCGACTGCGTTGCCCGGTGCTGCTGGTCGGCTGAAGCGGGCGGCCGAGGGCCGGACGCGAGGCGCGCATTCAGCGCGCACGCGCCAGGTTCTGTGTCCAGTATTGCGGGAAGCGGCTGCCGGCCGCGCCCGGCGCGCAAGCCAGTCCGAGCTCGTCGAAGCCCGGGTTCATCAGGTTGGCGCAGTGGTCGTCGCTGCGCATCCAGCCGTCGATGACGCTGTCGATGTCGGGGTAGCCGGCAGCGATGTTCTCGCCCAGGCTGGCCCAGGCGTAGCCGGTGGCGTTGACGCGGTCGCTCATGCTGCGCCCATCGAGACTGGTGTGGGAGAAATAGTCCATCGCCGCCATGTCGGTGGAATGCGCTGCCGAGGCCTGGGCCAGCAGCGGATTCCAGCGCAGCGGCGCGGCGCTGGCGAAACTGCCGCGGCTGCCGCAGGTGGCTCCGGCCGCGCGGCGTTGATTGATCACCACCAGCGCACTGGCCGCGAAGTCGGCGATGCCGCAGCTGGCCTCGGCCGCCACGACCGGCGTGGCCGGCGCCGCCTGCGCGTCCGCAGGCTGTTGTATGTCGGCCGCCGGGGTGTCGGCGCCATCGCCGCCGCCGCAGGCGCCCAGCAGCGCGAGCAGCAGCGTGAGCGTGCAGCCTGCGGCGGCGCGCCTGGCGCGAGGGATGGAGGCGGCGGTGTCGAGCATGCGTCGCAGGCTATCCAACAAGCCCGGACCCAGGGGTAAGGGCTGGTAAGGGCGCGCGGCGGTGGGTCGTGGAGCGTGAGCGCGTTCACGACCCGCGCCGCCGCGCGCGGGCTCACAATCGCCCCAGGCGAGCGCGCACCACGGCTTCCAGCCCCGCGGCAGCGCCTGGCCCAGGAGAGCGCGCCTTGAACGACCCCGCCGACTTCTTCAACCTGTACCGCCAGGGTTTTGCCCGCGTGGCGGTGGCCGTGCCGCGCTGCCGCGTGGCCGATCCGGCCTTCAATGCCGAGCAGAGCGTGGCGCTGCTGCACGAGGCCGCAAGCGCCGGCGCGGCGCTGGTGGCCTTTCCCGAACTGGGCCTGTCGGCCTACACCTGCGACGACCTGTTCCACCAGCGCGCGCTGCTCGACGGCTGCGAGGCCGCGCTGGCGCGGCTGGTCGCGGCCAGCGAAGGCATCGACACCGTGGCCGTGCTCGGGTTGCCCTTGCGCGTGGACCACTCGCTGTTCAATTGCGCGGCCGTGCTGCACCGCGGCCGGCTGCTCGGCGTGGTGCCCAAGACCTACCTGCCGAACTACGGCGAGTTCTACGAGGCGCGGCAGTTCAACCCGGCCGACCATGCGCAGGCCACGCAAGTGCAGCTGCTCGGCCAGAGCCGTGCCCTTCGGCGCGGCGCTGCTGTTCGAGGCCACGAACCTGCCGCACTTCAAGTTCCACGTCGAGATCTGCGAAGACCTGTGGGTGCCGATCCCGCCCTCGTCGTACGCGGCGCTGGGCGGCGCCACGCTGCTGCTCAACCTTTCGGCGTCGAACGCCACCGTCGGCAAGTCGGCCTACCGGCATGGCCTGGCCGCGTCGCAATCGGCGCGCTGCCTGGCGGCGTACCTGTATTCGTCGGCGGGCCAGGGCGAATCGACCACCGACCTGGCCTGGGACGGCCAGTCGCTGATCTACGAGAACGGCCAGTTGCTGGCCGAGTCGCAGCGCTTTGCCGCCGACTCGCACCTGATCACGGCCGACGTCGATCTGGAACGCCTGGCGCGCGAACGCCTGCGCCAGACCAGCTTCGGCCAGTCGGCCGCGCGCCATGCCGACCGGCTGGCGCGCTTTCGCTGCGTGCCCTTCACGTGGCAACGTGCCGGCCGGTGCCACCCTGCGGCGCAGCGTGGAGCGCTACCCCTATGTGCCGGCGGACCGCGCACGGCGCGACGAACGCTGCCACGAGGTCTACCACATCCAGGTGCAGGGCCTGGCGCAGCGCCTTGCGGCCAGCGGCATCGAGCAAGCTGGTGATCGGCGTGTCCGGCGGACTGGATTCGACGCATGCGTTGCTGGTGTGTGCGCGTGCGATGGACGCGCTGGGCCTGCCACGCAGCCACATCATCGGCGTGACGATGCCGGGCTTTGCCACCGGCACGCGCACGCTCGACCAGGCCTTGCGGCTGATGCGCGCCATCGGCTGCGAGTCGCGCCAGATCGACATCCGCCCGAGCTGCGAGCAGATGCTCGAGGACCTGGGCCACCCCCATGCCGAGGGCCGCGGCACAGTACGACATCACCTTCGAAAACGTGCAGGCCGGCGAGCGCACCAGCCACCTGTTCCGGCTGGCCAACTTCAACGGCGCGCTGGTCGTCGGCACCGGCGACCTGAGCGAGCTGGCGCTGGGCTGGAGCACCTACGGCGTGGGCGACCACATGTCGCACTACAACGTCAACGCCAGCGTGCCGAAGACGCTGATCAAGCACCTGGTGCGCTGGGTGGCCGAAAGCGGCGGCGCGCGGGTGGCCGATGCGCAGGTGCTGCTCGACATCCTGGACACCGAGATCAGCCCCGAGCTGGTGCCGGGCGATACCGCCGGCCAGCCCGGCCAGAGCACCGAAAACCTGCTCGGGCCCTACGACCTGCACGACTTCTTTCTCTACTACACCTTGCGCTTCGGCTTCGCGCCGTCGAAGGTGGCTTTCCTGGCGCATGCCGCCTGGCACGATGCTGCCGCAGGCGCCTGGCCCGAGGGCCCGCAGGTGCAGCGCCAGGCCTACGACCTGGCGACCATCAAGCGCCACCTGCGCACCTTCTTGTTCCGCTTCTTCAAGACCAGCCAGTTCAAGCGTTCCTGCGTGCCGAATGCGCCGAAGGTCGGCTCGGGTGGTTCGCTGTCGCCGCGCGGCGACTGGCGCGCGCCGAGCGATGGCGAAGCCGAAGTCTGGCTGGCGGATCTGGCGCGCATTCCGGAGCCCGAGCCGCCTGCGGGCAAGGCCTGATCGCGCCTGCGGCTGAAGCCCGGCGCCGCGGCAACGCGTCATCCGCCTTGGGGATGACAGCGTCACGCGGGATGCACATAGTCCGCCGGGTTTGCCCTGGCGGCCGGGCAGGTGGTGCATGGCGTTGCGCAGGCGCAATGCCAAGGCCTCGTCGCTGCGCGATATTGGCAACGGTGGGTATCTGTCTGCACTTCGTTGGGTCTGCATGAGATTGCCAATTTCCCCTGACTCGAGCCTGCTTGATTCCGTGACCGTGAAGCGTGGCCTGTCGGTGCCGGTGGGTGCGCGTGCGCTGGTACTGATTGCCCACCCCGACGAAACCAGTCGCAGACAGGCGGGGCAGGGTTTTGTGGCCGACGTGCTGCATGCCAACGGTTTTGCCACGCTGCCCTTCAGCTTGCATACGTCGCACGATGCGGCAGCAGGGCTGCCGCCGCCCGGCATGGTGCAGGGCCGGCTGCGTCTTCGCGGGCTGTTCGATTGGGTGCTTCAGCAGCGCGGCCGGGGCGCCCCTCCCCTGGCGTTGATCGGCGTGGGCGATGCGGCGTCGGTCTGCGTCGCGATGGCGGCGCGCAGTGACAGGATCGAGATCTGTTCGCTGGTGCTGCTGGATGCTCGCGTCGACAAGTTGACGCGTCACCTCGCCCGCCTGAACGCGCCGACGCTGTTCGTGCTGGGCCAGTGCAATGCGCGTTTGCTCGCGCGGCAGCGTGTGGCCCTGCGCGACATCCCGGCCAGCTATCGGCTCGAGATGCTGAGCCTGCCGACCCGGCCGCGGCCGGCGGCCGGGGCGCTCGAAGCCTTTGCCTGCTTGGCGCTCGACTGGATGGACCGCAGCCTCGTGCGCGCGGACGCGGCAGCGGGCAGCGTCGGCAGCGCGTCGATCCGCGTCAGCACGGGGCCAGGCCAAACCGTGCCCACACCATCACGCAGCTCGCAAAGCACTTCAACCGTCTGAGCCCGGGCCAGGCACCCGCCATGGTGCGGGCGCCGGTGCTTCAGGCCGCAGCGATGCCCAGCCGCCGCAGCAGCGGCGCCCAGCGCGTGGGCATGGCGGCTTCGTCGAAGGCCATCTCGGCGTCGACCTCGAAAGCCTCGGCCCGCTCGTCGTCGTCCAGCGGCTGCGCCAGCAGCAATTGCTGCTGCAGCACCGACAGATCGGCCTCCGAGGCATCGTCAGCTTGCAATGCGCGCCGCCGCACCCGCTCGCGCAAAGTGTGCTCGCTGGCCTGGAAGTCGAGCAGCACGAAACCGACGCCCAGGCCTTGTGCCAGCGCACGCGCCAACTGCCGTTGCGGGCGCGCCAGGAAGGTGGCGTCGAGGATCACGCTGTAGCCCGCCTGCAGCGCCAGCGCGGCCATCTCGCGCAGCCGCGCCTGCGTGGCCTGCGTAGCGGTGGCGGAGTACAGCGTCGCCTTCAGCGCCGCGTCGCTGCGCGCCATCGGGTCCAGGCCGAACAGCCGCTTGCGCTCGACGTCGGCGCGCAGGCGGATCGCGGCGCTCAGCTCGAGCAGGCTCTGCGTCAGCAGCGTCTTGCCGCTGCCCGACAGGCCGTGGGTCAGCATCAGCACCGTCGGCGAAGGCCGGCTGTGTTCGAGCGCCACGTCGAGGTAGTGGTCCAGCGTGCGCCCCGCCTGCGTGCGCTGCGCGTCGCCGGCCGGCAGCTGCGCGCCGCGCAGCGCCGCCACCTTGGCCCGCACCAGCGCGCGGTGCACCTGGTAGTAGCGCAGCACGCGCAGGCCGGCGACATCGCCGCTGCGCTCGACATAGCCATTGACGAAACGATGGCTCAGCCGACCCAGGCCGTGCGACTTCAGGTCCATCGCCAAGAAGGCAACATCGCTCATCACGTCGGTCCAGCGCAGCGCGGCGCTGAACTCCAGGCAATCGAACAGCGTGGTGCGGCCCTCGAACTGCGTGACGTTGCCCAGGTGCAGGTCACCGTGGCACTCGCGCACGCGGCCGTCGCGCTGGCGCTGGTCGAAGTGGCCGCGCAGCGTGTCGAAGGCGCGCTGCTCCCAGGTGTCGAGCGCCTCGAGCCGTGCGCGCTCGTCCGTCGTCCTGCAAAGGCCCTGCAACGCCGCCAGGCTGTCGCGCAGCGGGGCACGCACCTGCGCCGCCTGGCCGACCGGGTCGTCGGGCGTGGCCACGGCGGCATCGCGGTGCAGCGCGCACAGGGCCTCGACCCCGGCGTCGATGTGTGCCGGCTGCAACCCACCGCTCGAGGCCAGCCGGTCCCACAGCCCGTCCTGCGCGAAGGCGCGCATGCGCAGCACCCAGTCGATGGGCTCGCCCTCGCCGCCGAGTCGAGGCTGCGTCGCGCTGCCGGTGAGCGGCTGGACGTCCAGGTACAAGTCCGGCGCGGTGCGGCGATTCAGGCGCAGTTCCTCGGTGGCAAAGAACTGCCGTTGCGCCAGCGTCGTGAAGTCGAGGAAACCCAGGTCCACCGCCTTCTTGATCTTGTAGGCCAACCCGTGCGCCAGCAACACGAAAGAGATGTGGGTCTCGATCAGCTGCGCACCCAGCGCCTGGCGCAGCGCGGCCACGGCATCGCGCTGTCCGGCCAGGCTCAAGCCGGTTGTCTTGCCGGCGCCGTGGGAAGCTTGCATGCGCATCGGCGCGGAGCCGGCCTCAAGCGGTCTGCGTGGGCGCCAGCGGCGGCTCGCCCCAGCGCATGGCTGCCAGTTCGGCCACGAAGCGCTGCCAACTCGGCCGCGGGCAGATGGTCGATGCCGGCGGCACCCGCACGACCGCCGCCGCCGAAGCGGCGGCAGAACTCGTCGGCCCCCGACGGCGCGCTCTGCGGCGCACGCAGGCTGACGACATAGCCGCCCAGCCGGTCGGCCTTGAGCACGGCATGGGCCTGCTGCGGCGCGCGCGAGGCCAGTTCATTGGCCAGGCCGCCGATGACACGCCGGCTCCACGCCGCATCGGGCAGGCGCACCCAGCGTGCGCCACCGCCGGCCGCATGGATGTCCTGGGCCAGCGCCTGCTGCAGGTCGGCGCGGCGCAGCGCGTCGAGTTCGCTGCCGATGCTGTCCTGCCGCAGCAGGTCCAGCGGCTGCGCATGGCGCGACAGCCGTGCGTACAAGCGCTGTGGCGATATGTGCTGGTCCCCAGCCTCGTCGCCATAGGCGTTGTAGTTGATGCCCTCGCCCAGCAGGCGCAACTGGCGGCGCTCGGCTTCGCCCAGGCCCATGCCGGTCGCCAACTCGTCGGCCACGCGCGTCAGGTTGTCACCGTAGGCGCCCACCAGCGCCCAGGCCCGGGAGCGGCCGCCGAGCTGCCGGTCCATCAGCAGGCTGGTGCACACCTGCGGATCGAAGTCGATGCAAGCCTGCAGCGCCGGGTGCTGCGGGATGTGATCGACCTTGTGGTGGTCGAAGTAGCGCACTTGCACCCCCAGCTGAAGCAGCCGCAGCAGCGCCGCGTGGTTGCGCTGCATCGACAGGTCGCACACCAGCACCTCGTCGCCGGCGCTGGCCGGCACCTGTTGCAGCAGATCGATCTGGCGTTTCAGCCCCGTCACCAGCGTGGCCGGCTGCGGCATCGCCAGACGCCACTGCAGCACCGCGCACAGGCCGTCGGCATCGCCATTGCAGACGTCGAAGCGGCGCATCGCGGCGGCGGGCGGCCGGCGTGCCTCAGCGAAGCTGCGGACCTGGCCGCGGCCTACTCGCGTTCCAGGTGTGTCGTGCCATGGCCTTCGGCCAGGGCGCCACTGTCGGGATCGATCCAGTCGGCGACGCCGATCTCGCTCTCGGCCTCGGCCAGGGTCTCGCCGGGCACCCAGCCCGCCGCGTCACCCGAGTCCATATCGGCCATGGCCTCGGCCAAGCTGTCGAAGGGGCCGACCTCCTGCTTGCCGTCGGGGGCCAGCCAGTAGTAGCCGTCCGGTCGCGCGAAAACGCGCTCGCTGCCATCGCTGGTATCCAGCGTTTCCTCATCGGGTGCCGGCACTGCGGCCGGCGTCGTCGCAGGCGCACGCCTAGCGGCTGGCCTGGCGCGCGGCTTGGGGGTGGGGGTGCTGGGCTTGCGTGTCATCGGAGCCTTCCTCTGCGGCCCGGTTTCCGACGGGCCAGCCTGTAGGCTACCGCAAACCCCGGTGGCATCAGGACACTTGCGCGTCAAGGGCGTGGGTCAAGGTTTGCGCCCGCGCAAAGGATGCGCCGATGCCTTCGTCGACTTGGCGGCGCGTGTTCAGCGCAAAGGCCCTCAGCCCGGGCATGTCCATCACTTCGACCTCGCGGTTGTCCACCTGCAACAGCCTCCAGCGCACCAGCGCGCTGAACGACCGGCTGACGGTTTCGTGGGCCACGCCCAGGTAGCTGGCAATGTCGCGGCGGCTCATGCGCAGGTGGAAGCGGCGCGGCGACTGCCCGCACGCCGCCATGCGCTGCGACAGCTGCAGCAGGAAGCGCGCCAGGCGCACCTCGGCCGCCACCGCCGCCATGACGTCGGCCAACTCGGCACGATTGGCCAGCGCGCCGCTCACCGCGCGGTGCACCAAGGTGTCGAGTGCCGAGATGCGCTGACCCAGCGAGAAGAAGTCGCACAACAACACGACGAAGACGCTCGAATCCTCCAACGCCATGGCTGCGGTGGGGTGCGTACCCGCGGAGATGGCGTCGAAACCCATGACCTCGCCGCGCCCGGCGAAGCCCAGCACCTGTTCGTAGCCATCTTCGGCAGTGCGGAAGATCTTGAAGGTGCCGGCGCGCACGAAGTGCATGGCCTCGGCCCCCGCACCCTCGTGAAACAGCATGTCCCCGGCATGCAACCGGCGCACCGTGACCGGCATCGGATCCACCCCACGCATCTCGCTCAGGTTGGCACCCAGCATGCGCAGCAACTCGGCCATGCCGTTGTTGCCCTCGGACCCCGGCCATGCCATACGCGACGCCCCGGTCTGCCGCTCCCGACCGTCCTGAAGCCTGATCACGTTGCTCATCACCGACCCCTTGATTGCCACTAAATGCTCTGCAGCCACAACGCTAGGTTGCCGCAGCCGCCGCGGCTTTCATATCGGCGGCGCAGCGGACTTTGGGTCGGCGCCGTCCTCAGCGCTGCGGAAAAGTCCTACAAGGCCTTCGGAATATTCCGAAGGCCTCGCACCGGGTACGGACCGACGGAGCGATTGCGCAGGCTCAACGCGCGCTCGCATCCTCAGGTCGACACTCAGCGTTGGCGGTAGAACGCCGCCTGTTTCTCTCTATCAGCCAAGCGATCAAGGAGTGAAGTCATGAACGAACTGCGCGTGAACGATCCCTTTGGGATGGAACCGATGGATGCGATGTTTCGCAACATGCTGCGCCCGTGGCGTGCCGAATTGGCCGAGCGCGCGCCGCAGATCAAGCTCGACGTGCACGAAAGCGACGCCAGCTACACCGTCAAGGCCGAAGTGCCCGGCGTGAAGAAGGACGACATCGACGTGCGCATCGACGGCAGCCAGGTGACGATCAGCGCCGAGGTCAAGAAGGACCAGGAGGAAAAGAAGGACGGCCGCGTCATCCGCTCCGAGCGCCACTACGGCTATGCCAGCCGCAGCTTCACGCTCGCCTGCGAGGTCGACGAAGCCAAGTCCGCCGCCAAGGTGCAGGACGGCATCCTCGAATTGACATTGCCGAAGAAGACCAAGACCTCGGCCAAGCGCCTGCCGGTGGGTTGATCCCGCTGCCGTCGAGCGCGCGCGGGTGCTTCCCGATGGCGCGCGCGAGGCGGCCAAATTACGATGCCCGGCATGCGCAAGCGGATGCATGAGTTTGGGAATGGCGGCCGGGCCAGCCCGTACGTAGTGGGCATGCCGGTGCCGCGCCGATGAACAAGGTTCGCTCCGCCGCGCACCGGCCGGGACCTGTGCCGGTTGACAGCGTGCGTCGCGGTGCGGTGAACGCCGCGCTCGAAGCCATGGTCACGGTGGACGAGCAGCAGCGCATCGTGATGATCAATCCGGCGGCGTTGCGCATGTTCGGCTGCACTGCCGCGGACGCGCTGGGCGCCGACCTGTCGCGCTTCATTCCGGCGGCGAGCCGTGCCGCGCATGCACGGCACGTGCGCGAGTTCGACGCTACCGGGCAGACCGAAAGTTCGATGGGCGAGCGCGGCATCGTCAGCGGCCTGCGCGCCAACGGCGAGGTGTTTCCGGCGATGGCCTCGATCTCGCGCGTCGATATGCAGGGCGGCGCGGGCACGAGCCGCTACTTCACCGCGCTGCTGTGCGACCTGAGCCACGAGCAGGCCCTGCGCGAGAAGCTCGATGCGCTGAACCTGCACATGCGCACGGTCTTCGAACTGGCGCCGGTGGCCATCTGGATCACCGACGCCGACCACATCGTCTTCGCCAACCGCGCCTGCGCCTCGCTGTTCGGCGCCGACGCGCCCGACCAGCTGATCGGCCGATCGATCTACACGCTTGCTCCTGCCCGAATCGCACGACAAGCTGCGCGGCGTGGTGGCGCGGGCGCTGGCCGACGATGTCCCGGTGCCGACGTTGAGTGAACGCATTGCCCGGCTCGACGGACAGGTGCGCGAGGTGGTGATCGCCGTGGCCGCGCTGCCGGACCATGGCCAGACCGCCGTGCAGATGGTCATCACCGACGTCACCGAGCGGGCGCGGGCGGAGCGCGAGCTGGAGCGCTCGGGTCGCGAGTTGCGGCGGTTGTCGGCGAGCATGGTCGACGCGCGCGAGGACGAGCGCCGCCGCATCGCGCGCGAGCTTCACGACGAATTGGGCCAACGCCTGACCGCGCTGAAGATGGAGCTGTCCAGCCTGGACACGCAGGCGCGACCCGCGGCGCGCGGCGAGCGTCTCGCCGCGATGCTCGAAATGGTCGACGACACCGTGGCCACGGTGCGGCGCATCGCCACCGAGTTGCGCCCGCTGATGCTCGACGACCTGGGCCTGAACGCCGCCATCGACTGGCTGGCGCATGGCTGGGCGGCGCGCATGGGCATCGCGGTCAAGCTGCAGCTGGGCCGCAGCGACCCGGACATCGGCGACAGCGCGGCGATTGCGTTGTTTCGCATGGTGCAAGAGGCGCTGACCAACATCGCGCGCCATGCCAACGCCAGCGAGGTGCGCATCCAGATCCGCCACAGCCGCGGCACGCTGCTGCTGACGGTCCAGGACAACGGCGTGGGTTTTGCCGAGGCGTCGATGTACCGCGACGGAGCACACGGCCTGATGGGCATCCGCGAGCGTGCCTACATGCTCGGCGGCACCCTCGAGATCGGCAACGCGCGCGGCGGCGGCGGCCGCATCGCCGTGCGCCTGCCGCTGCGCCCGGCCGATGACGCGGCGCAGACACCGCAGGAGCAGGACCGCACATGAACCCGACAAGCATCGATCGTCGCCATGGGCTGCTGCTCGTGGACGACCACACCATCGTGCGCGAGGGGCTCAAGCGCATCCTCGAAGCCGTGGCCGACGAGTGGCAGATCACCGAGGCGGGCAGCGGCTTCCAGGCGCTGGAATGCCTGCGCCGCGCTGCCTTCAGCATGGCCATCGTCGACCTGTCGATGCCCGGCATGAGCGGGCTGGAGCTGATCAAGCGCATCAAGAGCGAGTACCCCGGCCTGGTGGTGCTGGTGCTGAGCATGCATGCCGAGGAGCAATATGCGCTGCGCGCCTTCAGGGCCGGCGCCAACGGTTACGTCACCAAGGACAGTGCCTCGGCCGAACTGGTGGCCGCCGTGCGCAAGGTGGCCGCGGGCGGCGCGTACGTCACCGCCAGCCTGGCCGAGCGCGTGGTGCAGCAGCTCAGCGGCGCCACGCTCGCGCCGCGCCACGCCCAGTTGTCGGACCGCGAGCTCGAGGTGCTGCAGCGCATCGTCGCCGGCCAGCGCCCGACCGAGATCGCCGCGGCGTTGCACCTGTCGGTGAAGACGGTGAGCACGCACAAGAGCCGCATCCAGGACAAGCTGCAGCTGCCGAACACGGCGGCGCTGATCCGCTATGGCCTGGAGCACCAGCTCGACCAGGCCGACGACACCGGCGGTAGCGGACCGCCCGGCACGGGGCCCGGCCGCGGCCTCACTTGACCAGCAGCACCGGCAGCGGCGACAACTTCAACACGCGCTGCGACACCGAGCCGAGGAACAGGCTGCCCGCCGCGCCATGGCCGTGGGTGCCCATGACGATCTGGTCCACGCCCTGCTCGACCGCCACGCGCACGATCTCCTGTGCCGGCAGGCCCGCCGCGCGCAGCAGCGCACGCAGGTCCAGCCCGCCGCCGAGCGCGCGCGACTGCGCCTGGGCCAGCGCCTGCTCCTGCAGCTTCTTCTGTGCCGCGTCGAGCGCGGCGACGTTGGCGGCCGAGATTTCGCCGTACTGCACCGGCAGGTGACGCACGTGCAGCAGCACGGCTTGCAGGGGCACGCCGCCGCGCGCCATGCGCGCGCACCAATCGACGGCGCGCAATGCCTGATCCGACCCATCCACCGCGATGAGCAACTTCAACATGTTCGCCTCCTCGGCTGTTGCACGGCGCCTATTCAACCTGGACATGCTCGGCCCACCCGACTTTCGCGCGCATCAATGCGGCATCGACCGTGCATGCAGCATAGGCGGCACGCAGATGCCCTGATTGACGCAGCGCAACGGCGCCACGCAACACCTGTCTTGCGCCGATGCGCATTCGGTGCTGCGGCGAAGACCGCGGGAGCGCGTCGACGACAGGAGTCGGCGCAGTGCGGCTGTCCACGAGAGTCCGCTGTCGCGTTCGAAGCTCGGCACGTCGCGCCAGGGCGACACCCGCCAGCAAGCCAAGCGCCGCCCCCTGCCAAAGCGTCGGGTTCGCTTGCGCGCAAGCCAGACTCAACCACGCAGCACGCACTTGTCGTACAGCCCCAGCAAACGCTGCTGCGGGTCGTACTTCGCCTTCAGTTCGGCATAACGCGACATGCCATAGGCTCGGGCGAACTCGTCGCGGGTGAAGAAGCTGTCGGAGTACAGCGACTTGATGCCGCCCAGCTCGATCACCTTGCGCTCCACCAGTCGATTGAAGTATCCGGGCGGCTGCGGCGCCGGCATGTCGATCACGTCCCAGAAGCCGAAGTTCACATAGGGCGTGTCAGCCTTCAGCGGGTACAGCGGAAAGCTGCGCTGCGCGTCGGCGGCACGGATCGGGCAGATCCAGATCGGCAGGATCGGGATCTCGCGCAACAGGAACTGCAGGAACGCGGCCGCATTCACCAACGGGATGTCCACGTCCTGGATCACCGATTCGCTGAAGCGGCCACGCCAGCGCGACCAGCGCCTCGACAGGCCGAAACGCGCGTTCCAGCGCATCCAGCGGGTATAAGTGCGCGAGTTCAATCGGTGCCGGCCGATCAGACGCCGCACCAGGGGGTGCTGGGCGCCGAACTGCTTGGAGCACCAGAACCAGTCGGTATCCCAGCGCCACAGGTAGTCGCGCGTGGCCAGCAGGTCGGTCTCGCGCTGCAGCAGCGAGCGGTAGTAGATCTTCTCGAAGGTGTAATCGCTGTGCCAGGGCGCGTCATCGACGAAGCGCGCCACGCTCAGCACCTGCCGGTCCGCAGCGAACACCACGCCGTCGACGAAATCGGCATCGCCATGGAACTGCCCGGCCAGGGCAGCGAAGAAGGCGTCCGGATGCTCGTGCCGCTGGTGCTGCACCTGCACATAGGCTTTCACCGGCAGCGTGCGCAGCCGCAGCTTCAGCGCATAGCCCAGCGTGCCGTAGGAATTGGGCAGGCCGAAGAACAGCTCGCGGTGCTCGTTGTGCGGCGTGCAGTGCAGCACCTCGCCGTCCGGCAGCAGCACGTCGACGGCCAGCAGCGTGTCGTGCACCAGGCCGTGCCGGAACGAGGTGGCCTCGATGCCGACGCCGGCGACCGCGCCGGCCGCGGTGATGCTCTTCAGCTGCGGCACCACCGCCGGCATCACGCCGTGGGGCAGCGTCGCGTCGACCAACGACTCATAGCTGCACAGGCCTTCCACGTCGACCCAGCCGGCCTCGGCATCGACCTGCAGCACATGGCAGAAGTCGTGCAGATCGAGGCGCCGCTTCGGCGCCTCGTGGCGGTCGCGGAACAGGTTGGAGCTGGGCTTGGCCAAGCCCAGGGGCGCGCTCGGCGCGCCCTCACCCTGCAAGCGATCGAGCAGCGCCTGCACCCGCTGTGTGTAGGCCGCAATCTCAGTGGGCGTCTGCAGCGGCGCGTTCATACAGGTGCGCACGGCTCATCGGGTAGCTGTCGCGAGTGAGATTGCCCTTGCTGAAGACGATCTGGAACAGGTGCGTGTAGCCGGCCGGCGAGCGGAACATCTCCGCGCAGCCCACCAGGTAACTGCGCCAGATGCGGCGGAAGCGCTCGCCGAAGCGTTGCGGGTCCAGCGCATGGATCTGCGGCCAGCGGCGCTCGAAGCGCTCGGCCCAGGCGTCGAGCGTCAGCGCGTAGTGGCGGCGCAGGTTCTCGATATCGATCACCTCCAACCCGCAACGCTCCATCTCGACCAGCGTGTCCGCCAGGCTGGGGATCCAGCCGCCGGGAAAGACATGCTTGCGGATGAACAGCTCGGTGTCGAAGCGGCCGACATGGCCGATGAAGTGCAGCATGCCCAGGCCGCCGGGCTTCAGGCAGGCGGCATGCGCGGCAATGACCTCGGCCAGCTGGTCGCGCCCGGCATGCTCGAGCACGCCGATCGAGACCAGCTTGTCGTAGGGGCCGCCCAGCTCGCGAAAATCGGCCTCCTGCACCTGCAGCGCGCCGGCCAGGCCGTGCCGGGCGATCTCGGCCTGCAGCCACTGCACCTGCTCGGGCGTGGTATTGATGCCGGTGCCGACCGCACCCCGCGTCGCGTGCGCGCGCAACATGAAGCCGCCGAAGCCGCAGCCGATGTCGACGAAGCGCTCGCCCGGCGCCAGGCGGATCTTGCGGCACACATGGTCGATCTTGTTGCGCTGCGCCTGCTCCAGCGTGTGCGTACCTTCGCTCCAGTAGCCGCAGGTGTACATCAGCAGCGGGTCGTCGAGCCACAGCTTGTAGAACTCGGTGCCCAGGCCGTAGTGGGCGCGCGCATTGGTCCTGGCCTGGGCCGCACTGCGGTTGGAATGGCGCAGCTCGTGCAGGTTGTTCTGGACCTTGTCCACCGGATTGAAACGCGGGTCGATGTCGGCCATCAAGCCGGTGGCGAAGGCGGCGCCGAGGTCGCCCTCGACGTCCACCTGCTGGTCGAAGTACGACTCCAGCAGGCCGATATGGCCGCGCGTCATCGTTGCCAGCAGGGCGGTGTCGCTGTGGAACACCAGCCTGAAGGCCGGGGGGCCGCCGCCGCTGCGGTAGACGCTGCCGTCGGGCAAGGCCAGCGCGAAAGGCGTCGCCGAGCGTGCGCCCAGCGCATCGATCAACTTCTGCACCAAGGGCCGCATCAGCCCGCCCGGGATTTCTTGCACACCGTCCATCAGCGGCTCGCGCCCACGCGATGGGCCAAGCGCTGGCTCTGCAGGGCATCGGTGGGGGTAGGCAAGGGGCAGCATCGCGACAACTCGCATCGCGCTCGTGCGCAACTGAAGCCTGCGCGCGTCCCGGCCGATTCCCCTTGAGGCCACGCAACCCGATCGTTGCGCATGCTCAATGGTGGCTCGAATCGGCCGCTGGACACTGCAGCAACGGCTGGTGCGCGTGCCGGTGGGGTGTGAAATATGCAGGACGCGCCAGGGATTCGGTTCGCGACAAGGAGTTCTGCCATGGCCACGGTGACAGGTGCGCGCGGTGACATTGGGGCCGGCTTGCGATCGGCGGCGCATGCCCTCTGCCGGCTGGCGCGCTGGGCGCCGACGCGTTGGCCCTGGCGAACACGCGTCGGGCGCGCGCGGAGCGATGACCCTGCCGATGCACAGGCCTGGCTGGGTGCCGAGGCCTACGTCAACCCGCCGCCCGTCGCCAACGACGCCCTGGTGCCGCCAAGCCGCAGCGACGCCTGAAGCCACGCCCCGGTATCGCACCGGGGCGCGCGCTCGGCGGCGGCAACCTACTTCACCAGCAGCACCGGTACCTTGGCCTGGTGCACCACGCGCTGGGCCACCGATCCGAGGAACAGCGCGCCCATCGTGCCGCGGCCATGCGTGCCCATGACGATCTGGTCGACGCCGCGTTCTTCGGCCACGCGCACGATCTCCTGGGCCGGCGCGCCCACCGCCGACTGGGTGCTGACCTTCTCCAGCCCGCAGGCGCGGGCCTGGGCCAAGGCCTGCTCGAGCACTTGCTCCTGGTGCTGGCGCTGCGCTCTTTCGATCGCCTCGTAATCGAAGGGGGGCAACTCGCCGTAATAGACCATGGCATCACCCACGTTCAACAGCAGCGCCTCCACCGACTTGAGTTCAGTGGCCAGCCGCGCCGCAGCCTCGATGGCGCGACCTGCGTGATCCGATCCGTCGACTGCAATCAAAATCTTCATCGTCGTGCTCCTGAAATGCACCGCCCCCGGCGGATGCGTGGTCATGGGTTCATCCCTCTTTGGGCGCGATGGCGGCCGCGTCCAGCGCCTCGATGACTTCATCGTCGTCGACCTGATGGAAGCGCACATAGTGTTCACCGACGGCGAAGAACGGATGCGGCGTGGCCAGGCAGACGAGCTGGTCCACCTCGGGGCGCAGCAGCCTCAGCGTGTCGCGCGGCGCCACCGGCACGGCCAGCACCAGAGCGGCCGGATGGCGGCGGCGCAGCGCCTTCAGCGCGGCGCGCATGGTGGTGCCGGTGGCGATGCCGTCGTCGACGACGATCACGGTGCGGCCCTCGACGCGCACGCCCGGCCGGCCACTCAGGTAGGCCTGCCGCTGCCGCGATATCTCGCGCAGCTGGAGCTGCGCCTGCGCTTCGATGTAGTGCGCGTCCACGGCCGCGCTGCGCTGCACCTCCTCGTCGACGACGATATCCGGCGGTTCGCCCTCGACCACGGCGGCCAGCGCCAGCTCATGCTGCCAGGGAGCGCCGATCTTGCGCACCAGCAGCAGGTCGAGCGGCGCCTTCAGTGCCCGCGCCACCTCGGCAGCGACCGGCACGCCGCCGCGCGGCAGCGCCAGCACGACCAAAGGCGGGCTCAGCCGCAGCGCCCGCAGCCGCTCGGCCAGCGCCCGGCCGGCCTCGGCACGATCGGCAAAGCGCGCGTTCACTGGTGCACCCTACTTCCTTCGGCCGGTCCCGCCAAGCGGAAATGAGCCCCTTCGGCTGGCCGGGCGGGGCTCATACCGGGTGGTGCCCGCGGCCGAGATGGGTCTCGAACCAGGAGGCAGCAAGTTCCGCCACACTGCTCAGCGCGCCGGGTTCCTCGAACAGGTGCGTCGCCCCGGGCACGACCTCCAACCGCTTGTTGCAGCGCAACTCGCGCAGCGCCTGGCGGTTGAGTTCGAGCACCTCGCGGTCGGCACCCCCGACGATCAGCAAGGTCGGCGCGCTCACCCGCGACAGGCTGCTCGCCGCAAGGTCGGGCCGCCCACCGCGCGACACCACCGCCGCCACGCTGCCGGGCCGCGACGCCGCCGCGCACAGCGCCGCGGCGGCGCCGGTGCTGGCACCGAACAGCCCGAAGCCCATGCCCGCCAGCGCAGCCTGCCCCGCGGCCCAGTCCAGGGCCTGCTCGACACGCTGGCTGAGCAGTGCGATGTCGAAGACCTTGCGCCGGTCGGCCGCCTCGTCGTCGTCGAGCAGGTCGAACAGCAGCGTCGCCAGTCGATGCTGCTGCAGCACTTCGGCCACCCAGCGGTTGCGGCTGCTCAGGCGGCTGCTGCCGCTGCCATGCGCGAACAGCACCAGCGATCGCGCCTGTTCCGGAATGTCCAGGTCGCCGGGCAGCGCCGTCGGCCCGACCCGTACCTGTTGGCTGTGAATGCGCTGTCCCATGCGTGCCTCCGTCCCCGGCAAGCGCCGAACGGTATCGATCGGAAAGGACGCCGGCATGATGCTTCACCTGCGCAGCGCGGCGCTCAATACTCCGCCGCACCCCCCGGCAACCCCGGCGCCGACGGCACGCGTTGTGCTGCGTTGACGATCAGGCAGTCGGTGGTAAGGATCAGGCCGGATATCGAACCGGCGTTCTGCAGCGCCAGCCGCGTGACCTTGGCGGGGTCGATCACGCCCATCTGCAGCAGGTCACCGTATTCGCGGGTCGCGGCGTTGTAGCCGAAGGCCGGCACCGGGGATTGGTCGACACGGTGCAGCACGACCGAGGGCTCGTCGCCGGCGTTGGCGACGATGCACCGCAGCGGCTCCTCGAGCGCGCGCGCCACGATGCGCAGCCCGCAATCGTGGTCCAGCGTCGCTCCCTTCAGCGCATCGAGCACATGCCGCGCACGCAGCAACGCCACCGCACCGCCGGGCACGATGCCTTCCTCGACCGCCGCCCGTGTGGCGTGCAGCGCATCTTCGACACGGATCTTGCGTTCCTTCAGCTCGGTCTCGGTGGCGGCGCCGACCTTGATCAGCGCGACGCCGCCCGACAGCTTGGCGGCGCGTTCCTCGAGCTTCTCGCGGTCGTAGTCGCTGGTCGCGGCCTCGCGCTCCTTGCGGATGGCGGCGATGCGCTCGGCGATCAGACGCGCGTCGCCGGCGCCGCCGATCAGCGTGGTGTGGTCCTTGTCGACCTCGATGCGCCGCGCGCGGCCCATGTCGGCCAGCGTGGCCTTGGCCAGCGCCAAGCCGGTCTGCTCGCTGACCACGCGACCACCGGTCAGCACCGCAATGTCCTGCAGCATGGCCTTGCGGCGGTCGCCGAAGGCCGGCGTCTTGACGGCACAGGTCTTGAGCGTGCCGCGTATGGTGTTGATGACCAATGCCGCCAGCGCATCACTGTCGACGTCCTCGGCGATCACCAGCAAGGGGCGACCGGCCTTGACCACCTCTTCGAGCAGCGGCAGCAGGTCCTTCAGCGACGAGAGCTTTTGCTCGCACAGCAGGATTGCCGCGTCTTCCAGCACCACGCTCTGCCGTTCGGCGTTGTTGATGAAGTACGGCGACAGGTAGCCGTGGTCGAACTGCAGGCCCTCGACCACTTCCAGTTCGCTGGCCAGCGCCGAGCCGTCCTCGATCGAGATCGCGCCCTCGCGGCCTACCTTGTCGATCGCCTGCGCCAGCAATTCACCGATCGAGCGGTCGTTGTTGGCCGAGATCGAGGCCACGTGCGCAATCTCCTGCGAGCTGGCGCAGGGCCGCGCGATGCGCTTCAACTCGGCCACCACCGCTTCGATGGCCTGCTCCATGCCGCGTTTCAGGTCCATCGGGTTCATGCCACCGGCCAGGAAGCGAAGGCCTTCGTGGATCATGGCGTGGGCCAGCACCGTCGCCGTGGTGGTGCCATCGCCCGCCATCTCACTGGTACGCGCGGCCACCTCGCGAAGAAGTTGCGCGCCCATGTTCTCGAAAGGGTCTGCCAGTTCGATCGACTTGGCCACCAGCACACCGGAATTGACGATCTGCGGTGCGCCGAAGTCGCGTTGCAGGATCACGGTGCGCCCGCGCGGGCCGAGCGTCACCTTCACCGCCTCGGCCAGCGTGTCCACCCCGCGGCGGATCTTCTCGCGCGCTTCGTCGCCGAAGCTCAGTTGCTTGACGGCCATCTTCCTTCCCCTATCGAACCCTCGCCTCGCATCGTGCAACGCTGCTGCCGCCGGCGATTGAGCCTGCTCAAGGCGAAGAGGATTTCGCCCATCTGGCCTGCCCTGGCCGCCGACGTTGACGCGGCGCAATCATCGGCGCGAAACCCGGCCCGATGATGCAATCGCGCATAGCTTGCGCCGAATATGATGGATTTGCATCCGCCGCTGCCGATGAACCCGTGGCTCTGGTCGCAGACTATGGGGGAAACCTATGCCGCTGGCCTGGACCCGGTGGGCGTGGCCGGCGCCCAGCGCGACGCGCGCCTGGCGCGCCTGATGTCGGCGGCATTCGCCGGGTCACCGTTCTATCGCTCGCGCAGGCCGCACGCACACGTCGCATTGCCGCGCCTGGACGAAATCGAGCCGGTCGAGAAGGCCGAGCTGATGCGTCACTTCGACGACTGGGCCACCGATCGGCGCATCACCCGCGCCAGCGTCGATGCCTTCCTGGGCGAGCTCGCGCACGTGGGCGACGCCTACCTCGGGCAGTACCTGGTGTGGACCAGTTCGGGCACCACCGGCGAGCCCGGCATCTTCGTGCAGGACGAGCAGAGCCTGGCGGCCTTCGACGCGCTCGACGCGTTGCGCCTGCACGGCATGGGCGCGGGGCCACAGCCGTGGACCGCCTGGGCAGGCAAGCCGCGATATGCCTTTGTCGCCGCCACCGGCGGGCACTTTGCCGGCGTGGCCAGCATCGAGCGGCTGCGGCGCATCGCCGGCTCGGCGTTGCCATGGCTGGCGCCGGTGGTGCAGACCTTTTCGGTGCAGGATCCGCTGGCCAGGCTGGCTGCACAGTTGCAGGACTTCGCGCCGACGGTGCTGATCAGCTACCCCAGTTGCGCCGACGCGCTGGCGCAATTGCAGGCCGAAGGCGCGATGCACCTGGCGCTGTCGCAGGTGTGGGTGGGTGGCGAACAGCTCTCGGCCGAGCAGCGCTTGCGCATCCGCGCCGCCTTCGGCTGCACGCTGCGCAACAACTACGGCTCGTCCGAGTTCTATGCCATGGCCTGGGAATGTGCGCAGGGCTGCCTGCATCTGAACCACGACTGGCTGATCCTGGAACCGGTGGATCGTCAGCTGCGGCCGGTGGCGCCCGGCGAGGCTTCGCACTCCGTGCTGCTGACCAACCTGGCCAACCGCACGCAGCCGCTGTTGCGCTACGAGTTGGGCGACAGTGTGCGCTTCCTGAGCGAAGGCTGTGCCTGCGGCAGCGGCTTTCCGGCGATCGAGGTGCAGGGCCGCGCCGACCACACGCTGGTGCTGCGCGACACGCGGCATCACGAGGTGCGGCTGCTGCCGCTGGCCTTGACGACGGTGATCGAAGAAGGCGCCCAGGTCACGCAGTTCCAGTTGCTGTGCACGGCGAGCGACCGGCTGGAACTGCGCTTCGAAGCGGAAGTCGCGGAGCCGCGGGCGACCTTCCGACGTGCCCAGGCCGCACTGTCGGCATACCTGCGCGCGCAGGGGCTGCCGCACGTGGCAGTCGACTACGGCAGCGCGCCACCGCTGCGCCACGCACGCAGCGGCAAGCTGGAACGTGTGCGCTATGGCGCGTCGCGGCGCGGGCGGCTCAGCTGAACGCCGGCCGGGCCGGGGCGCGCTGCCCGCGGCTCAGGCCAGCGCCTCGCGCACGAAGTCCAGCCGGTCCTGGCCGAAGAACATCTGCTCGCCGACGAACATCGTCGGCGCACCGAATGCGCCGCGGGCCACGGCCTGCTCGGTGTTGGCCACCAGCGCGGCCTTGACCTCGGTGTCGTTGACCAGCACATTGAACGCAGCCAGGTCAAAGCCGGCGCGCTGCAGGGTGTCGGCCAACATGGCGGCGTCGCCCATGTTGCAGGGCACGGCCCACATGGCGTGGTAGACGGTGTCGACGTAGCGCTCGAAGTCGGCCGGCTGACGCAGTTGCAGGCCGACGGCGCCGCGCATCAGCGTCAGCGTATTGATCGGGAAATGCGGGTTCATCGCCAGGGGCACGCCGTAGCGCCGCGCCCAGCGCGCCATGTCCTGGAACATCCAGCGCCCCTTGGCCGGCACCGTCACCGGGCTGGTGTTGCCGGTGGCCTTGAACACGCCGCCCAGCAGCATCGGCCGCCATACCAGCGTCGCGCCACGGTCGGCCGCCAGCTTCGGCAACTGCGTGTAGGCCAGGTACGAGGTCGGGCTGCCGAAGTCGAAGAAGAATTCCAGCGTCTTGGCCATGATCAGAAGCTCTCCATCCAGGGACGCAGGTCGAGTTCGTGCGTCCATGCGTTGCGCGGCTGGCGGTGCAGCTGCCAGTAGGTCTCGGCGATCGATCCCGGGTCGAGTATGCCGCCCTGATCTTTCAGCGCATAACGCTGGGGGAAGTTCTCGGCGATGAACGCGGTGTCGATGGCGCCGTCGATGACCACGTGCGCCACGTGGATGCCCTGCGGCCCGAGTTCGCGCGCCATGCTCTGCGCCAGCGCGCGCAGTGCATGCTTGGCGCCGGCAAAGGCGCTGAAGCCGGCACCGCCGCGCAGGCTGGCGGTGGCGCCGGTGAAGATGATGGTGCCGCGGCCGCGCGGCAGCATCGCCTTGGCGACCTCGCGCCCGGTGAGGAAGCCGGCCAGCGCCGCCATCTCCCAGACCTTGCGGTACACGCGCTCGGTGGTGTCGGTGACGTTGAAACGCACATTGGCGCCGATGTTGAACACCGCCACTTCGAGCGGCGCGATGTCGCGCTCGATGCCCGCCACCAGCGCGACCATGTCTTCTTCCTTGCGCGCGTCGCAGCCGAAGGCATGCGCCGTGCCGCCCTCGGCCTGAATGCCCTGCACCAGCGGCGCCAGCTTGTCGGCGTTGCGCCGCACCACGCAGGCCGCGAGTCCCTCGCGCGCGAAGCGCCGCGCGATGGCGCCGCCGGTGGCATCGCCCGCGCCCACCACCAGTACCGATCCCTTGTGTTCCATGCCGCTCCTGCATGTGCCGAACAGGCCAGGATAATCGCCGATGTGAAGACACAGCGCATCGTGGTGGGCCTGAGCGGCGGCGTCGATTCGGCCGTCAGCGCGTACCTGCTGAAGCGCTCCGGGCACGAGGTGATCGGCCTGTTCATGAAGAACTGGGAAGGCGACGACGACGACGCCTACTGCAGCGCCAACGTCGACTTCGTCGATGCCGCGGCGGTGGCCGACGTGCTGGGCATCGAGATCGAGCATGTCAACTTCGCCGCCGAGTATCGCGAGCGCGTGTTCGCCGAGTTCCTGCGCGAGTACCGCGCCGGCCGCACGCCCAACCCGGACGTGCTGTGCAACGCCGAGATCAAGTTCAAGGCCTTCCTCGACCACGCGCTGCGCCTCGGTGCCGAAGCCATCGCCACCGGGCACTACGCCCGCGTGCGCCAGCGTGAGCACCGCTTCGAACTGCTGAAGGGCCTGGACCCGCTGAAGGATCAGAGCTACTTCCTGCACCGGCTGAACCAGGCGCAGCTGAGCCGCACGCTGTTCCCGGTGGGCGAGCTGCCGAAGACCGAGGTGCGCCGCATCGCCGCCGAGATCGGCCTGCCCAACGCGCAGAAGAAGGATTCCACCGGCATCTGCTTCATCGGCGAGCGGCCGTTCCGCGAGTTCCTGAACCGCTACCTGAGCCATGAGCCCGGCCCGATTCGCGATGAGCGCGGGCGCACGCTCGGCCGGCATGTGGGGCTGAGCTTTTACACGCTCGGTCAGCGCCA
Source organism: uncultured beta proteobacterium (assembly GCA_963824005.1). Taxonomy (GTDB): domain Bacteria; phylum Pseudomonadota; class Gammaproteobacteria; order Burkholderiales; family Burkholderiaceae_C; genus Rubrivivax. Next base: position 90,215 of record CAWGOK010000006.1, on the reverse strand, counting down.
GGGGCTGGGCATCGGCGGCGTCAAGGAGCGAGGTGTGGCGCGGGGTGGCGCCGAGCACGAGCCCTGGTACGTGGCCGGCAAGGACCTGCCGCACAACGTGCTGCAGGTGGTGCAGGGGCATGACCACCCCAAGCTGCAATCGCGTGTCCTGTGGGCGGACGATTGCAGCTGGGTCGCCGGCGTAGCGCCGGCGCCGGGGCGCTTTGCGGCGAAGTCGCGCTACCGGCAGGCCGATGCCGCCTGCGCGCTGGCCGTGCCGGCCGAAGGCGGCATCCGGCTGGACTTCGACGCGCCGCAATGGGCCGTCACGCCCGGCCAGTCGGCGGTGCTCTACGACGGCGAGCTCTGCCTGGGTGGCGGCGTGATCCAGCGCGCCGAGCTGTGGGCCGCGAGCCAGCCGTCAAAGGCCCGCAAGCCAGTCGATCAGTAGCGCATTCACACGCTGCGGCTGTTCCCAGGTGAGCAGGTGCCCACATCGCTGCAGCGTTTCGAGACGTGCGCCGGGAATCAGCGAGGCCATTTCCTGCGCATGCTCGGGCGGCGTCAGCAGGTCCGACTCGCCGCACATCACCAGCGTCGGGCAGGCGACCGACGGCAACAGCGGCCGCAGGTCGGCGCGCGCCATGACGGCGCGGTTCTGCGCGATCAGCTGAAGCGCGCCGGCACGTTCGATCATCGCCAGGTAGGCTGGCGCCAGCGCCGCGGCATGCGCCGGGTGGAAGGCGAAGGCCAGGTTGGCCTGCAGCACGTCGCGCATGCGCCCCTGCGCGAACAGCTCGATGGCGTCGCTGCGCAGCCGGATCAGCTCCGGCGTGTCGGGCCGGGCGCTGCTCGCCAGCAGCGCCAGCGCCCTCACGCGCTGCGGCGCCTGGCGCATCGACTTCCAGCGCCAGCATGCCGCCCATCGAGGTACCGCACAGCAGCAACTCGCCGCCGTGCTCGGCCAGCAGCGCCGCCGCCATCTGCGGCAGCGTGGCGAAACGCGCGTGCACGTCGCTCACCCGCACCGGCCGCAGCGGCCACCGTGACGAAAGCGCGGCCACCTGGTGGCGCCAGAGTTCGCCGTCGCAAGCCAAACCGGGAAGCAAGGTGATGGGAAGCAAGCGCGGCAGTTTGCCAGAGGTACAGGCTATGCTCGAAGCCCTTGCGTTTGCGGAGTCGTCGTTGCGCCGTTCTTGGATCTTTGCCCTGGGCTTGATGCTGGCGGCGCTGTCGCCCGCGCTGCAGGCCAACGTGGTGCGGACCGATCACGTCACCGCCGAACTGGTGGCCGAGCGCAGCGCGGTGCAGCCGGGCGGCAGCCTGCAGATCGGGCTGCGCCTGCAGCACATCCCGCAATGGCACACCTACTGGCGCAACCCCGGCGATTCGGGCCTGCCGACGAGCATCACCTGGGAGCTGCCCGCCGGCAGCGCCGTCGGCGAGATCGAGTGGCCGGCGCCGAAGCGCCTGCCCATCGGCCCGCTGGTGAACTATGGCTACGAAGGCGATCTGCTGCTGCCGCTGCGCTTTACCGCGCCGGCAGACGCCCGCCCGGGCCAGGAACTGCGCCTGCGCGCCAACGCCACCTGGCTGGTGTGCCACGACGTGTGCATCCCCGAAAGCGCGACGCTCGAACTGCGCCTGCCGGTGGTGGCCGCCGACGCCACGCCGGGCGCCACGGCCCACGGCGCCCTGTTCGAGCGCGCCGCCGCGTCGCGCGCCGCGCCGCTGCAGGGCTGGTCGGCCGAGGTGCAGCAAAGCGGGCGCGATGCGCTGCTCACGCTGCGCTCGGCGGGTGGCGTGGCGCTGCCGGTGTCGGCGCCGGGCGTGCAGGTGTTTCCATATGCCGAACAATTGATCGAGCCCGCGGTGCACGAGCTGTACCGCCTGAGCGACGGCTACGCCCTCAAGCTGCGGCTGCTGGGCGATGCCAAGGCACCGACGCGGCTGCAAGGCATTGCCGTAGCGCAGGCCGCCACTGGGACTGCGTGGGGCGCGGCCAGCCCCTCGGCGGAATTCGACGCGGCCTGGCGCGAGGTGGCGCGCATCGAGCTGCCCGCCGGGGCGCAGCGCATGGGCGCGCCGGCGGCCGCGCCGGGCGGCGCCCCCATCGCCGCTTTGGCCGGCACCAGTGGCTGGGCAGCATTGCTGCTGGCCTTTGTCGGCGGCATGCTGCTGAACCTGATGCCCTGCGTGTTCCCGGTGCTGTCGATCAAGCTGCTGGGCCTGGCCCGCCAGGCGGCGCAGCCGGTTGCGCTGCGCACGCATGCGCTGGCCTACGGCGCGGGGGTGCTGCTGAGCTTTCTGGCGCTGGCCGTCGCGCTGATCGCGTTGCAGGCCGCCGGCAGCGCGGTCGGCTGGGGCTTCCAGCTGCAGGAGCCGGGCGTGGTGTTCGTGCTGTCGCTGCTGTTCTTTGCCATCGGGCTGAACCTGATGGGAACGCTCGAGTTCGCCAATCTGCTGCCCCAACGCTTGGCGCAGTGGAGCGCGCGCAGCCCCGCCGGCGACGCCTTCGGCTGCGGCGTGCTGGCGGTGGTCGCGGCCAGCCCCTGCACCGCGCCCCTTATGGGCGCGGCCCTGGGCTATGCACTCACACAGTCGGCCGCCATGGCACTGGCGGTGTTCGCGGCCCTCGGCCTGGGCATGGCGCTGCCGTACATGCTGCTGACACTGCTTCCCGGCTGGCGCAAGCGCCTGCCCAAGCCGGGCGTGTGGATGCTGCACCTGAAGCAGGGCCTGGCCTTCCCGATGTTCGCCACCGCCGTGTGGCTGCTGTGGGTGTTGGGGCAGCAGGCGGGCGTGGGCGCGATGGCGCGGCTGCTGATGGCCGTGGTCGGCCTCGGCCTGCTGGTCTGGCTGGCCGGCATCGGCGGCGCCCGCGGCTGGCTCGGCAAGGGCCTCGGCGCGCTGGGCGTGGCGGCATTGCTGGCCTGGAGCTGGCCGCGCGAACTGCCTGCCCTGCCCGTGGCGCAGGCCGGCAGCGTGCGCGCCACGGCGGCCGACGCCTGGCTGCCCTTCGACGAAGCGACGCTGGACCGTTTCGTCGCCGAGGGTCAGCCGGTGTTCGTCGACTTCACCGCGGCCTGGTGCGTGAGCTGCCAGGTGAACAAGCGCCTGGTGTTGAACACCGATGAAACCCTGTCGGCCTTTGCGCAGTCGAAGGTCGTGCTGATGCGTGCCGACTGGACACGGCGCGATGCCGTCATCACCCAGGCGCTGGCCCGGCTGGGGCGCAATGGGGTGCCGGTGTATGCGTTGTTCCGGCCGGGGCGCGAGACCTTGCTGCTACCCGAGATCCTGACGCAGAGCAGCCTGCGCGAGGCCCTTTCCACGCTTCAAGACCCGAGGAGTTGAGCATGTACAGCACCTTCTCCCGCCGCGCCGCGGTCCTGGCCGGTGCGTTGCTGGCCGCGTCGATCGGCCTGCCGCAGGCCGCGCTGGCCGATGCCACGCCGGGCCAGCCCGCCCCCGCGTTCGAACTCACCGATGCCAGTGGCAAGAGCGTGACGCTGGCCGACTTCAAAGGCCGCTACGTGGTGCTGGAATGGACCAACCCCGGCTGTCCCTTCGTGCTCAAGCATTACGGCTCGCAAAACATGCAGTCGCTGCAGAAGGAGGCCACGGCGAAGGGCGTGGTCTGGCTGGCCATCAGCTCCACCGCGCATGGCCATTCGGACTATCTGGCGCCAGCGGCGCTGGTCGCCCAGTACAAGCAATGGGGTGCCGCACCCACCGCGATGCTGATGGACGACAGCGGCAAGGTCGGCAAGACCTATGGGGCGCGCACCACGCCGCACATGTACGTCATCGACCCGAAGGGGCAACTGCTGTATGCCGGCGGCATCGACGACAAGCGTTCGGCCAACCCCGACGACGTGAAGACGGCGAAGAACTTCGTACGCGCCGCGCTCGGCGAAGCGATGGCCGGCAAGCCGGTCAGCACGCCCAGCGCCACGCCCTATGGTTGCAGCGTCAAGTACGCCACTGGCTGATCCCGCGCGCGCTTATGTGCGCAGCGTCTATCGATAGAAGTAATCATTCGATTGGCGCGCTTGGAGCGACCGGATAATCCGGAAATCGCATAAGCAGGCCGCTTTCCAGCGCGGCGCACCGTGAACTTCCAGCAGCTGCGCTCCGTACGCGAAACCGTCCGCCAGGGCTTCAACCTCACCGGCGTGGCCGCCGTGCTGCACACCTCGCAGCCGGGGGTCAGCCGGCAGATCCGCGAACTGGAAGACGAGCTCGGCATCGAGCTGTTCCACCGCGCCGGCAAGCGCCTGACCGGCCTGACGTCGCCAGGCGAGGCGGTGCTGCCAATCGTCGAGCGACTGCTTATGGAAGCCGACAACCTGAAGCGTGCCGGCGAGGACTTCGCCTCGCAGAACCGTGGCACCTTGACCATCGCCGCCACCCACTCGCAGGCGCGCTATGCGCTGCCGCCGGCGGTGCGCGACTTCAGCGCCGGCCACCCCGAGGTGCTGCTGCGGCTGCACCAGGGCTCGCCCAAGCAAGTGGCCGAGATGCTGCTGAGCGGCGAGGCCGACATCGGCGTGGCCACCGAGGCGCTGGCGCAGTATGCCGAGCTGGTGGCGCTGCCCAGCTACCGCTGGACGCATGCGGTCGTGGTGCCCAAGGGCCATGCACTGGCGCGCAGGCGGACCAGGGCGAGGCGCTGACGCTGGAGCATCTGGCCCAGCACCCGATCATTACCTACGAGCCGGGCTACACCGGCCGCACGCACATCGACGAGGCCTTCAAGCGCCGCGGCCTGGCCTGAACCTGGTGCTGTCGGCGATGGACGCCGACGTCATCAAGACCTACGTCGAACTCGGCATGGGCGTGGGCATCATTGCGGCGATGGCCTTCGACGAGACGCGCGATGCCGGCCTGCAGGCCATCGACGCGCGCCATCTCTTTGCCAGCAACATGACACGCGTGGCCGTGCGGCGCGGCGCCTTCCTGCGTGGTTATGCCTATGAGTTCATCAGGAGCTTTGCGCCGCCGCTGACGCGCGCGCTGGTCGACCAGGCACTGGCCCAGGCGCCGGGCACGAGTTTCGAGATCTGAAGTCAACGCGGCGTGCTGGGCGCCCGTAGTCAGATCATCGCCGCCGGGTCCGACAGCTCCTGTTGCTGTCTGCCGCCGGCGGCAAAGCGCGTGATGCGCCGCGCGCGCAGGTGCACCTGGCTGCCGCTGCGCAGGTCCAGGCGCTGGCGCAGCGCGGCGAACTCGATCCGCGGCATCTCCACGTCGACGTAGCTGCCGTCGTCCTGTCGCTTGAACTCGATGCGCGTCTGCGCGCCCACGCTCAGCACCTGCGACAGCGTCACCGGCAGTGCCCCGGCCTCGGCGCGCACCGACGATGTCCAGCTCGTGCGGGCGCACATAGCTCACGTCGGCCTCGCCGTCGACGCTGCCGGGCGCATGGCCGAAGCGGCCGTGGAACAGGTTCACGTCGCCCAGGAACTGCAGCACGAAGGGGCTGGCCGGGTGGTCGTAGACCTCGTCCGGCGTGCCCTGCTGCTCGATCGCGCCGTGGTTCATGACGACGATGCGGTCGGCCACTTCCATGGCCTCGTCCTGGTCGTGGGTGACGAAGACGCTGGTGACATGCATCTCGTCGTGCAGCCGGCGCAGCCAGCGGCGCAGCTCCTTGCGCACCTTGGCATCGAGCGCGCCGAAGGGTTCGTCGAGCAGCAGCACCTTCGGCTCCACCGCCAGCGCGCGCGCCAGGGCGATGCGCTGGCGCTGGCCACCGGACAGCTGGTGCGGGTAGCGGTCGGCCACCCAGTCCAGCTGCACCAACTTGAGCAGCTCGATGACCTTGGCCTTGATCTCGCGCTCGGCCGGCCTTCTGTCCTTGGGTCGCACACGCAGCCCGAAGGCCACGTTCTCGAAGATCGTCATGTGGTTGAACAGCGCGTAGTGCTGGAACACGAAGCCGACGTTGCGCTCGCGCACGGTCGTGTTCGTCGCATCCTCGCCGTGGAACAGCACGTGGCCGCTGAATCCGGCACCTCCAGCCCGGCGATGATGCGCAGCAGCGTGGTCTTGCCCGAGCCCGAAGGCCCGAGCAGCGCCACCAGCTCGCCGGCCGGAATGTCCAGGTTGAGGTTGTCGCAGACCACGGTGGCGCCAAAGCGCTTGTTGAGGTTCCTGATTTCGATGCTCATGGTGCGACTTCCTATTCCGCGCGGTCGCCGACGGCGCGCTTCTGATCCTTGACGCGCTGCTCGATGACGTACTTCAGCCCCAGTGTCACCAGCGCCAGCAATGCCAGCAGCGAGGCCACCGCAAAGGCCGCAGCGAACTGGTATTCGTTGTAGACGATCTCGATGTGCAGCGGCATGGTGTTGGTCTGGCCGCGGATGTGGCCCGAGACCACGCTGACCGCGCCGAACTCGCCCATCGCCCGCGCATTGCACAGGATCACGCCGTAGAGCAGCGCCCACTTCACGTTGGGCAGCGTGACGCGCCAGAACATCTGCCAGCCGCTGGCGCCGAGCACGCGCGCCGCCTCTTCCTGCTCCTGGCCCTGCGCCTGCATCAGCGGGATCAGCTCGCGCGCCACGAAGGGGAAGGTGACGAAGATGGTCGCCAGCACGATGCCCGGCACCGCGAAGATGATCTTCAGGTCGTGGTCGATGAACCAGCTGCCGAACCAGCCCTGCAGCCCGAACACCAGCACGTAGATCAGGCCGGCGATGACCGGGCTCACGCTGAAGGGCAGGTCGATCAGCGTCAGCAGCACGTTCTTGCCGCGGAAGTCGAACTTGGCGATGGCCCAGGCCGCGGACACGCCGAAGACCAGGTTGGCCGGCACGCTGATGGCGGCGGCCAGCAAGGTCAACGCGATCGCCGAACGCGCGTCGGGTTCGAGGATGGCCGCCAGATAGACATCCCAGCCCTTCTTGAAGGCCTCGTAGAACACCGTGACCAGCGGCACGAACAGGAACAGCGTCAGGAACAGCAGCGCCGCGCCGATGAGCACGCGGCGCACCCACGGCGCTTCGGCCGTGGCCGCGCGGATTGCGCGCGGTGCCAAGCCGATATCCGGCGTCACAGGCGCAGCGACCGCCAGCGTGTTCATACGCCCCCCTGGCGCTTGCGCGCCCAGGTCTGCAGGCTGTTGATCAGCAGCAGCAGCGCGAACGAGGTCACCAGCATCACCACCGCGATGGCGGTGGCGCCGGCATAGTCGTACTGCTCGAGCTTGGTGATGATCAGCAGCGGCGTGATCTCGCTGATCATCGGCATGTTGCCGGCGATGAAGATGACGCTGCCGTATTCACCGAGTGCACGCGCGAAGGCCAGCGCAAAACCCGTCAGCAGGGCAGGCAGCACGATCGGCAGGATCACCTTGGCAAAGGTCTGCCAGCGGCTGGCGCCGAGCGTGGCCGCGGCTTCTTCCAGCTCGCGGTTCACGTCCTCCAGCACCGGCTGCACCGTGCGCACGACGAAGGGCACGCCGATGAAGACCAGCGCGACGAACACGCCCAGCGGCGTGAAGCTCACCTTGAAGGGCAGCCATTGCCCGATCCAGCCGTTCTCGGCGTAGATCGCCGTCAGCGCGATGCCGGCCACCGCCGTGGGCAGCGCGAAGGGCAGGTCCACCAGCGCATCGATCAGCCGCTTGAACGGGAACTCGTAGCGCACCAGCACCCAGGCGACGATCAGGCCGAAGAAGGCATTGAGCAGCGCCGCCGCGAAGCGACGCGCCGAAGGTCAGCCGGTACGAGGCCACCACGCGCGGCGAACTCACCGCGTCCCAGAACGCGCCCCAGGTCATGGTGAAGGTCTTCAGGAACGCGGCCGACAGCGGCAGCAGCACGATCAGGCTGATGTACAGCAGCGCAAAGCCCAGCGCCAGGTCGAAGCCGGGCAGCACGCTGTGGCGCTTGAGCAGGGTGCGGCTCAGGATCACGATCGATGCCTCTCGGCGCTCAGCGGGCCTTCGCCGCGGCGATCACCTGGTCGTAGGTGGCGCCGTCGTTGAAGTGGTCCTTCTGCGCCTTGGTCCAGCCGCCGAAGACCTCGTCCACGGTGAAGGTGTTCAGCTTCGGGAACTGCTTGGCGTACTTGGCCAGCACCTTCTCGCTGCGCGGGCGCAGGTTGTGCTGCGCGGCGATCTCCTGGCCGGCGTCGGTGTACAGGTACTGCAGGTAGGCCTCGGCCGGCTTGCGCGTGCCCTTCTTGTCCACCACCTTGTCGACCACGCTCACCGGGTTCTCGGCCAGGATGGTGCGGCTCGGGTAGATCACCTCGAAGTTGTCGCCGAACTCCTTGATGATCAGCGGCACCTCGCTCTCGAAGGTGACCAGTGCATCGCCCAGGTTGCGCTGCGCAAAGGTGGTGGTGGCGCCGCGGCCACCGCCGTCGAGCACCGGCACGTTGGCGAAGATGCGCGTCACCAGCGCCTTGGCCGCGTCGGGGCTCAAGCCCGCCTTCAGGCCCGCGCCCCAGGCAGCCAGGTAGGTGTAGCGGCCGTTGCCGCTGGTCTTGGGGTTGGGGATGATCACGCCGACGCCGGGGCGACCCAGGTCGCTCCAGTCATTGATCTTCTTCGGGTTGCCCTTGCGCACCAGGATCACCGACACCGAGGTGGTCGGCGAGCTGTTGAACGGCAGCCGCTTGGCCCAGTCCTGCGGCACCAGCTTGCCGCGCTCGTAGAGGATGTCGATGTCGTTGGCCTGGTTCATCGTGATGACGTCGGCCTCCAGGCCGTCGACCACGCTGCGCGCCTGCCGGCTGGAGCCGCCATGGCTCTGGTTCAGCGTGATGTCCTCGCCGCTGCTCTTCTTCCACTGCGCCGCGAAGGCGGTGTTGAAGTCCTTGTAGAACTCGCGCGACACGTCGTAGCTGACGTTGAGCAGCGTGGTCTGGGCCAAGGCCAGCGTGGGCAGTGCGGCGCCGAGCAGCGCGGCAAGCAATAGGGCGCGGCGGCCACGGGGGAATCTCTGGCGAATCATGGTAATCCCGAAGGGAATCAAAACCGCGCATCCTAGACAGTGCCTGCGCGCAGACCAACGAAACATTTCGCGCTTGCTTATCCGGTTTCCGGATTAGGGTTGGTCTTGACGGCTTCGACGATCGCGTGTCGGCGAGTGTCGCGGTGTCGGCGGTGTCCGGCGGCGTCCCGGCCGATGCCTCGCGGCCGCTATGCGGTCGTCGGATGCCGGTTGCAGAACTCGGCTGAACGGTGACATGGATCTCTTTCCGGCTGATACTTGAGTCACGTCGTCAATTGTTGCGACCACAAGCGCCTCACCGCGCCATTGCGGCGCCGAACCAAGGATGAGCATGAAAAGCAATCGAAAGCCGATCGTCGTACGCGCGTTTGCAATTCGATCAGTGGCGTGGGCTGCATTGGTTACGGCGGCCATGCTTGCCGGTTGTGGCGGGGATGGCGAGTCGGACCCCGGACCCACGGCCGAGGGCGCCTATGGCGGCACGCTGACCAATGCCACGTACAACTCTTTCCGCACGTTGATACTCGAGACTGGCGAGTACTGGACCCTGTATGGCGAGGAGACCGGCGACGGCTTCCAACTCGCTGGCTTTGTCCAGGGCACCGGCACATCGGACAACGGCAGCTTCAGTTCGGCGAATGCGAAGGATTTTGGCGGCGATCCGCCCATAGCCGGCAGCGTCAGTGCGAGCTACGACGCGACCGCCAAGACCATCTCCGGGACTCTGAGCTTCCCTGCGGGTTCGCTGGCTTTCAGCGGCGGGCCCCTGCCGGCTGCGCAGTATGTCTACGAGACGCCCGCTCTGCTTGCGCGGATCGAAGGCATATGGTCGATGACAGGCGTGAACGGCGACGCCGTGGATGTGACGATATCGACAACCGGCGCGTTGGCCGGATCGAGTCTGGGATGCGCTTTCACCGGGACGGCGATCCCCCGAGCGACCGGCAAGAACGTCTTCGACCTCGCGCTGAAATTCGGGACCGTGGTCTGTTCCCCGGCCGGTGGAGAGGCCAAGGGCATCGCCGTGGCGTATACGCTGGCGAACGGGCAGACGCAGTTGATCATGACTGCAGTGGACGCAGGCCGAAGTTTTGGGGCCGCGGCCTTCGGCGTCCGCTGAAGCGCTGCGTCGTCCAGGGTTTACATCTGCTGCTCGCGAGCGAACTCACCTGCGCGTGTAGATCTGGTCGAACACGCCGCCGTCGGCGAAGTGCGTCTTCTGCGCCTTGGCCCAGCCGCCGAAGACCTCGTCGATGTTGAACAGGCTGACCTTGGTGAACTGCTTGTCGTACTTGGCCGCCACCTTGGGATCGATCGGCCGGTAGTAGTTCTGCGCCGCAATGTCCTGGCCTTCCGGGGTGTACAGGTATTGCAGGTAGGCGGTGGCCACCTCGCGGGTGCCCTTGCGGTCGACGTTCTTGTCGACCACGGTCACCGGCGGCTCGGCCAGGATGCTCAAGGACGGCACCACGATCTGGAACTTGTCCGGGCCGAGTTCCTTGGTGGCGAGGAAGGCCTCGTTCTCCCAGGAGATGAAGACGTCGCCGACAGCCGCGCTCGGTGAAGGTGATCAATGAACCGCGCGCGCCCGAATCGAGCACCGGCACGTTGTTGAAGAGTGCGGCCACGAATTCCTGGGCCTTCTTCGGGTCGCCACCGGTCTTCTTCAGCGAGTAGCCCCAGGCCGCCAGGTAGTTCCAGCGCGCACCGCCGCTGGTCTTGGGGTTGGGCGTGATCACCGAGACGCCGGGCTTGACCAGGTCGTCCCAGTCCTTGATGTTCTTCGGGTTGCCCTTGCGCACCAGGAAGACGATGGTGCTGGTGTAGGGGCTGCTGTTGTGCGGCGCTCGCTTCTGCCAGTCGGCCGGGATCAGCTTGGCCTTGTCGTGCAACTCGTCGATGTCGTAGGCCAGCGCCAGCGTCACCACGTCGGCATCGAGCCCGTCGATGACCGAGCGCGCCTGCTTGCCCGAGCCGCCGTGGCTCTGCTTGACGCTGACGTTGTCGCCGGTCTTCGCCTTCCAGTGCGCGGCAAAGGCCTTGTTGAAATCGACGTACAGCTCGCGCGTCGGGTCGTAGCTGACGTTCAATAGGGTGATGTCCTTGGCCTGGGCAACACCGGCGGCGAGAGCGATGGTGCCCAACACGGCCGAACGTTGAAGAAAGCGGAGAAATGAAAAGCGGGTCATGGAATGGTTCCTGGGATCAAGATGCAAGGCGGCGATGCTAAGAACGCCGACTGCGCGGGAGAACGAATGAAAACGTCGTTGCTTATGCGCTTTGCAACTACGCCACCGCGCTGGAGCGAGCCGCCTCCCCCCGCGCCTGGCGCGCCAGGCGCTGCTGCATCTGTGTCACCCAGCGCGCGGCAAAGGGCAGGCTGCGGAAGCCCGAGGCCAGGTTGATGTGCCCGGCGTCGCCCAGGTCCACCACATGGCAGCCCCAGCGCGCGGCCCAACGCTGGCCGGCGGCCAGGCTGAGCCAGGGATCGGTTCGGCTGAGCACCATGGTTGCGACAGTAGGCAGTGGTCGCGTCGGCAGCGCGGCGCCGAGGCCGAATTTGTCGGGGTCGGCCGGGGCTACCAACAGCACAGCGGCCACCGGCGTGTCGGGCCACAACTCCTTTGCGTGGAGCGGCCATGGTGCGCAGCGCGGCGGCAGCTGTGAACGAAGCAATGTGCCGCAGCACATGCGCAAAGCGCATTTCGCCCCAACTGCGGCGTGCCCTCAGCCGCGCGGCCGGATCTGCAGTTCGGCCCAGCCGGTGCCGGCGTCAGGCGCCCGACGGAAGTCCCAGCCGGGCAGCAATTGAAGCAGCACCTCGGCCGTGGTGCGCACGATGCAACCCGGCGCGACGTGGCCGCCATGCACACGTCCGCCGGCATCGGCAACGCTCATGTGCAGATGCGAGCCGTTGGCCGCGATGCTGCCGCTCAGGCTGAGCAGCTCGACGTCGCCATGCAACGTGATCGGCTGCGCCGCACCGGCCAGGCGCAACTGGGCGTCCCGCAGGCTGCCGATGCCAGCCAGCACGAAGGCCGCGCTCAGGCCGCGTGCCGCGACCACGGCCTGCAGCGCCAGGCGCAGGTCGTCGCCGGGCTGCAGGCGCACCGGCCAGGCGCTGCCGGCCGCGACCGGATCAGGCGCCATCGGCAGCCCCGCGCTGCTCGCGCAGCCGGCGCGCAAAGGCCTCGATCGGCTCGGCCAGCGCGGGCCAAGGCGCGCCGGCCAGGGCGTCCTGCAGCGTGGCGCGCAGCACGCGCCGCAGCGTGTCGGCCTGTGGCGTCAGCGGCCCGGCGAAGCGCACCGCCTGCGCATCGACGACGACCAGCGTCGGGAAGGTCTCGACATCGAAGTCGCCCAGCAGCTCGGCCTCGTCCTCGATGTCGATCCAGTGCGCCCGCAGCGGCACGCCGGCTGCGGCCAGCTCGTCCAGCACCTGGCGCAGCACCGGCGCATACTCCTCGCACAGCCGGCACCAGGCGGCGCACAGGCAGGCAACGTGGAATGGTGTCGCGGGCATGCGCCGCATGGTAGCGGCGCAAGGCAGTTCAGCAGCGGCATTGCCGAACCCCGCAGCGCCGCCTACGATTGCCGCGGCGCGGCGCAGCCCGTGCAGCGGCAAGTCGATGACTCGATGCGAGGAGAGTGGACGTGTACAAGACCATCGTGCTGGCCTATGACGGCTCGGAATCGGGGCAGCGGGCCCTGCTCGACTGCCAGGAGATCGGCCAGTGGAGCCAGGCGCGGCTGCACCTGGTGGCGGTGATGGCACCGCCCATGGCCTTGGTGGCGGTCGATGCCTGGGCCTTCAGCCCGACGGTCGAAAGCGAAGAGAAGGCGCACTACCAGTCGGTGCTCGACGTGGGCCTGCAGCGCCTGCGCGACGCCGGGCTCGAGGCCCAGGGCCAGGTGGTCGTGGGCAACGCGGTAGACGAGATCATCCGCGTGGCCACTGCCGTGCGCGCCGACCTGATCGTGCTCGGCCACAAGCACCTTGAAAGCTGGGCCGCGCGTTGGTGGCGCGGCGCGTCCGTGTCGCAGAGCCTGATCGAGTTCGCACCGTGCAACGTGCTGATCGTCATCACGCCCTGAAGCACATCGGTTCCTCTTCCTATGCGCCGGGTCGATCGAGGCGCGGCGGGTGCGCGTCAGCGTCGAGACGCCGCGCATCGTCGATGGGCCGCGCTGACTACAACAGAGGGTAAGGCCGGTCATCCAGCGTGTGCATCGCGATGTCGCGATAGAACGCCCAGCCGCGGCCTTGGGGATAGCTGCCAGGGTCGCGCGGCTCGAGGTGGCGCACGATGTCGAAGTGGTTGACCTTGTGGTCGATCTTCAACATGTCCAGCCGCGCCGTGCCGCGGATGTGCGACATGATCGAACGCGCGATCAGCATGTAGGCCCAGGGCGCGGCGCCGATGCCGTCCAGCCCCACGCCGGGGAAGTACAGGTCGGGCGCGTCCAGGCTGCGGAAAATGCAGGCGCAGCGTGAGCACAGCTGGTTGACGCTGCGGATCGAGGCCAGCCGCGGATCCTCGAAGTAGTTCAGGTCGGTGGCGTAGCCGGTGCCCCAGAGGATGGTGTGCGCATCCAGCCGGGCACCGTCCGACAGCGTGACTCGCGAGCCTTCGATGGCCTCGACCGTGCCCTGGAAGCGTTCGATTCGCTCGAAGTTCTGGATCATTCGCGGCCGCCCCGGGATCAGCTGGTCGTGCAGCACGTCCGGCGGGCGGTCGGGCTGGATCGCCTGGATGCCGAACTTCTGGTAGCGCGCGATCATGTCCGAACCGATCGCGGCGTTCTGCTCATCGGCACTCATGCCGCTGGCCTGCATCTTGGCAAAGGGCCGCACGCTGCCGGCGATGGCTTTGGGCCGCGTCGTCGGCGTGAACCAGCGCACGCCCCGGTACACCCACATCAGCCGCCGCGCGCCATGCTCGAGGCACTGGTCGATCAGATCGAAGGCCGAGGCTCCGCCGCCCACCACCATCACGTCACGGCCAGCCAGCGCTCTTGGCTCGTGCAGGGCGTTGGCATGCCATTCCGCCACACGGCTGTCGCGGCGCTGCACCGGTGGAATCAGCGGCGTGTTGTGGCCGCCACTGGCGGCCACCAGGTGGCGCGCGCGCACCGTGCCTTGCGGCGTGTCCAGCTCCCAGGCGTCGCCGACATGGCGCGCGCGGCGCACGGGGCAGTCCAGGCGGATGCCGTCGGCCAGCGCGAAGCGGCCGGCCCAGGCCTGGATGTTGGCCAGGATCTGCGGTGCCAGCGGTCCGGCCACCGGCAGTTCGCCCACCGCCCAATCGGCCGTGCTGATCTGGATGTCCTGCCAGGCCGGCAGTTCGCGCCACAGCCCGCCGATGCCGGAACGCGCTTCGAGCGCGATCGCGTCCAGCCCCGCCTGGCGCGCGTAGTGCAGGTGGATCACGCCGGCAATGCCAGCGCCGACGATGGCAAGGTCGAGCGTGCGGTCGGCGGGCATTGGCGTCGGGTCCGGAGCGAAGGCGAAGCCGGCAGCTTACGCCGCGCGGCGGCCGAGTTCACGACGACTCCACCGGGTCTGGTTAGCATCGCGCCTGGGCTGTTTTTCGATGGAGGCTTAAAGCATGAAGAAGGGTGCGATTTCGATGGTGGCCGTAGCGGCGCTGCTGGTCCTGGCCGGATGTGGCGAAAAGAAGGCCGAGACGCCGAGCGCGCCCGATGCCGCCAAGGTGCAGGCCGAAGCCGCTGCCGCGTCGGCCGCTCAGGCCCAGGCCGCGGCCGACGCGGCCAAGGCGCAGGACGCGCTGAAGCTCGGCGTCGAGGCCGTGGTCTACGGCCTGCCGCTGGTGATCATGGACATCACGCGCGAGAAGGTCACCAACGTCGCCAAACCCGAAGGCTTTGCCGCCCCGGTGAACCAGTTCGTGCACGTGCGCAGCTTCCCCGACGCGTCGTTCAAGGACGTGGTGCGGGCCAACGTCGACACGCTGTATTCGTCGGCCTTCCTCGACCTGTCGGCCGAGCCGCTGGTGCTGTCGGTGCCCGACACCCAGGCCCGCTACTACCTGATGCCGCTGATGGACGCGTGGACCAACATCTTCGCCTCGCCCGGCAAGCGCACCACCGGCACCAAACCGGGCCACTTCGCGATCACCGGTCCGCTCTGGACGGGGGAGTTGCCCAAGGGCGTGACCGAGCTGAAGTCACCCACCAACATGGTCTGGCTGATCGGCCGCACGCAGACCAACGGGCCCAAGGACTACGCCGCCGTGCACAAGGTGCAGGACGGCTACAAGCTGGTGCCGCTGTCGGCCTTCGGCAAGCCCTACGCAGCACCGGTGGGCCAGGTCGACCCGAACGTCGACATGAAGACGCCGCCGGTCGAGCAGCTGCAGAAGATGAGCAGCGAGGCCTACTTCAACCGACTGGCCGGGCTCCTGAAAAGCAACCCGCCGCCGGCAGCCGAAGCGCCGCTGCTGGACAAGCTCAAGGCCATCGGCATCGTGCCCGGCGAAAAGTTCGACCCGGCCAAGCTGGAGCCCGCGGTGGCCAAGGCCCTGGAGAAGTCGGTGTCCGTGGCCATGGAAAAGCTGCTGGCCGCGTCGAAGGAGAGCGGCGCGCCGGTCAATGGCTGGCGCGTGCCACCGATGGTGCTGGGCAACTTCGGCACCGACTACGGCACGCGCGCCGTGGTGGCGCTGATCGGCCTGGGCGCCAACCTGCCGGCCGACGCGGTGTACCCGTCGCTTTTCGTCGACGCCGACAACCAGCCGCTGGACGGCGCGCACAAGTACGTGATCCATTTCGACAAGGGCCAGACGCCGCCGGTGAACGCCTTCTGGTCGATCACCATGTACAACGCGGACTCCTTCTTCGTGGCCAACCCGATCAACCGCTACGCGCTGAGCAGCTGGATGCCGCTGAAGAACAACGCCGACGGCTCGCTCGACCTGTACGTGCAGTCCGAGTCGCCGGGCAAGGACAAGGCAAGCAACTGGCTGCCGGCCGACGCGGGCGCCTTCAACCTGACGCTGCGCATGTACTGGCCTGCCGACAAGGCGCCGTCGATCCTGGACGGCAGCTGGAAGCCGCCGGCGATCACCCGGCTGCCATAGCGGCCGTCTCGGCGGCCACCGACTGCCAGCGCGCGCGGCCGTCGGCAAAGACGCGCAGCTCGCCGGGCTCGAAGGCGGTCCAGCGCTCGCCGTGCGTCAGCGGCTCGGTGGCCACCAGCACCATGCGGTCCTGCGCGCCGTTGGCCTGCGACAGGTCGATCTCCAGGTCGCGGTCGACCAGGCGCACGCGGCCGAAAGGGTGGTGGCGCTGCAGCCAGTGCAGCCGGTGGGTGGCGTGTGCATACAGCGCCTGGCCGTCGCAGAGCAGGAAATTGAAGGCGCCATGGCGCGCGATCTCGGCCGACAGTTCGGCCAGCCGCGGCGCCACGGCAGCCCAGTGCGGCACGACATCGTCGCCCAGCGACTCGCGCAGGCGCTGCAGCAGCCAGCAGAAGGCGCGCTCGCTGTCGGTCTGGCCCACCGGCACGAAGGGGCCGTCGAGCCGCGGCTGGAAACCCTTCAGGTCGCCGTTGTGGCAGAAGGTCCAGCTGCGGCCCCACCACTCGCGGCGGAAAGGGTGGCAGTTGACCAGTCCCACCGGCCCCTGCGTGGCCTTGCGGATGTGGGCGACGATGCGCTGCGCACGGATCGGATGCCGGCACAGGAATTCGGCCAACGGCGATTCGCTGGCGCGGCCGGCATCGACGAAGACGCGGCAACCGCTGGCTTCATGGAAGGCCACGCCAAAGCCGTCGACATGCTCTGCCGTGTGCCCGCCACGGGCCGCAAAGCCGCTGAGCGAGAAGGTGGCCGCCGTCGGCGCGTTGCTTTCCAGGGCGAACAGCTGGCACATGGCCTCATTCTTCGGCCGCGACAGCGCCGCGTGAAGGCAGGATTCGGCATGCCGGCACGCCGGCGCAGCTCTGGACCCCGAGCAAAGGCCGCGAAGCCGCGAAGTCCGTCACCTTCGGCGCCGATGCTGTTGCAGGCCCTTTCGGCCACGCAGCCCCATCTACACTGAGTGCATGCCAATCTTGGATTTCAGGTTCGCGGCCGCGCTGCTGCTGGCCACGGCGGCAGCGCTGCCGGCCCGCGCCGCGTCACCGGACGCCGAATTCGCCGTGCGCTGGGACCCGCGCCTGGGCGGCCCCGCGACGCCTCAGGAGGCGCTGCGTGAGCTGCGCCTGAAGGCGTCCGAGCCGCTCCGATTCGAGGTGCAGTACTTCGAGATCGCGCCGCCGGACGGCTTGCCACCGGGCTTCGAACCGATCCTGCGCAAGCGCATCAGCAATGGCGAGGCCGAGCTGACCTTCAAGCTGCGCGGCAGCGAGCCGCTGCCGGCCGAGCCGACGCTGAAGAAGTGGGCCTGTCCGCTGGGCGCCAGCAAGGACCGCAAGGATGAAGTCGATGTCACCTTCGGCGAGGCCGGCCGGGTGCTGACGGCGTATTCGCGCAGCTGCAGTGTCGAATCGCGCGACCTCGGCCTGCAGCCACCCGCGGCGTTGCAGCCACGGCCCAAGGCGTGCGGCAGCACGATGACGCGCCTGGTCTCTGGCCAGCTGAAGGTGGAGCAGTGGCAGCTTGCCGACGGCAGCACGCTGATCGAAGCTTCGCGCCCCGGCAAGCACAGCGACGCCTCGATGCGCGCCTTCGAGCGCGAGGTGCTGAAGCCGCTGCTGGCACTGAAGGTGCGGCCGCTGGAGCACAGCAAGTCGGCCGCCGGCGGGGACTGCACGCGATGACCGAACTGATCTTCATCCGCCATGGCGAGACCGACTGGAACCGCCAACAGCGCTTCCAGGGGCAGATCGACGTGCCGCTGAATGCCACCGGCCATTTGCAGGCGCAGCGCCTGTCCGCGGCGCTGGCCGGCGAACGCTTCGACCTGCTGATCAGCAGCGACCTGCAGCGCGCGCGCCAGACGGTGGCGCCGCTGGAGCAGCGGCAGGCCCGGCCGGCGCTGGCCCAGGCCGACTGGCGCGAGCAGGGCTTCGGCGTGCTGGAAGGCCTGAGCGTGGACGAGATCAAGACGCGCCACCCGGACCTGTGGGCGCAGTGGCTGCGCCACGACGCGGACTACTGCCTGCCCGAAGGCGAAAGCGTGCGCCGCTTCCATGCGCGCGTGGTCGACGCGGTGCGCGCGCTGGTGCGCCAGCACGAGGGCCGCCGACTGCTGATCGTCACCCACGGCGGCGTGCTCGACATGCTGTGGCGCACGGTGCACGGGCACCCGCTGCACGGACCGCGCGACTGCGCCATCCCGAACACCGGCATCAACCGCCTGCGCTGGCGCGACGGCAACCTGGACCTGGAATGCTGGGCCGACGATGCACACCTGGCCGGGCTGCCCGAACAGCCGGCGACAGCGCCGCCGACCGAATCCTAGGGCTTGCGCTGCTGCAGTTGCGCAGCACGCGCGGCAGCGACAGCCGTTGGGTCAGCACCTCCGCCATGCGGCGCGCGCAGCGCCGATGCACGCGTTCGAAGGCGATCCACTCGTAGGCGTCCATCTCCAGCCGGCGCCGGCCCCACAGATCGGTGAAGTGGCTGCTGCAATGGCATTGCCGCGGATCGAAGCGCTCGCGCAGCGCGGCATACAGGTGCAGGTCCTTGGTGGGCCGATAGCTGAAGTGGCCGAGGTCGAGCAGTTCCTCGGGCGCGAAGCGCAGGCCGGTCTCCTCGGCGGTCTCGCGGATGGCCGTGGCCAACGTCGATTCGCCGGCATCGCCGCCGCCCTTGGGGATGTCCCAGACCACGGTGCCGGTGGCATGGCACAGCAGCAGCTCGCTGTGCGGGTTGAGGACGAGGATGCCGGCGCTGAGGGACTTCACCGCCCGATTCTGTCGTGCGGCGCTGACCCACAATGAGTGCCATGCCACCGATCATCTCCATCACCGGGCTGGGCAAGACCTATGCCTCCGGCCATGTCGCGCTGGACGACATCCACCTCGACATCCGCCGCGGCGAGATCTTCGCGCTGCTCGGCCCCAACGGCGCCGGCAAGACCACCTTGATCAACATCGTCTGCGGCATCGTCACGCCCAGCCGCGGCAGCGTGGTGGCCGACGGCCACGACATCCAACACGACTGGCGCGGCGCACGCTCGGCCATCGGCCTGGTGCCGCAGGAGCTGCACACCGACGCCTTCGAGACGGTGTGGAACACGGTGCAGTTCAGCCGCGGCCTGTTCGGCAAGCCGCGTGACCCGGTGCTGCTGGAAGGGCTGCTGAAGGACTTGTCGCTGTGGGACAAGAAGGATGCGCGCATCCGCACGCTGTCCGGCGGCATGAAGCGCCGCGTGATGATCGCCAAGGCGCTGAGCCACGAGCCGCGCATCCTGTTCCTGGACGAGCCCACCGCCGGCGTCGACGTCGAGCTGCGCCGCGACATGTGGCAGATGGTGCGCGGCCTGCAGGCCACTGGCGTGACCATCATCCTGACCACGCACTACATCGAGGAAGCCGAGGAGATGGCCGAGCGCATCGGCGTCATCGACAAGGGCCGCCTGATCCTGGTCGAGGACAAGGTGCGGCTGATGCAGCAGCTGGGCAAGAAACAGCTGACGCTGCAGCTGCCCGCGCCGCTGGCCGAGGTGCCCGCAGCGCTGGCCGCCTGGCGGCTGGAGCTGTCGGTCGACCGGCAGAGCCTGGTCTACAGCTTCGATGCGCAGCAGCAGCGCTCGCACATCGCCGAGCTGCTGCGCGCGCTGGCCGCGCAGGGCATCGAGTTCCGCGACCTGCAGACGGCGCAGAGCTCGCTGGAGGACATCTTCGTCAGCCTGGTCAGGAAGCAAGAGGCATGAACCTGCACGCGATCCGCGCCATCTACCTGTTCGAGATGGCACGCACCTGGCGCACGCTGCTGCAGAGCATTGCCGCGCCGGTGATCAGCACCTCGCTGTACTTCGTGGTCTTCGGCTCGGCCATCGGCTCGCGCATGGCGCAGATCGACGGCATCAGCTACGCGGCCTTCATCGTGCCCGGGCTGATCATGCTGGCCATCCTGACCGAGAGCATCTCCAACGCCTCCTTCGGCATCTACATGCCCAAGTTCGCCGGCACCATCTACGAGGTGCTGTCGGCGCCGGTGTCGGCGCTGGAGATCGTCATCGGCTATGTCGGCGCCGCGGCCAGCAAGTCGATCGTGCTCGGCCTGCTGATCCTGGCCACCGCACGCGTGTTCGTCGACTTCTCGATCGCGCACCCGGTGTGGATGCTGGCCTTCCTGGTGCTGACCTCGGTGACCTTCAGCCTGTTCGGCTTCGTCATCGGCGTGTGGGCCGACGGCTTCGAGAAGCTGCAGATCGTGCCGGTGATGATCGTCACGCCGCTGGCCTTCCTGGGCGGCAGCTTCTATTCGATCCACATGCTGCCGCCGCTGTGGCAGCAGGTGACGCTGTTCAACCCGGTGGTCTACCTGGTCAGCGCCTTCCGCTGGAGCTTCTACGGCGTGGCCGATGTCGGCGTGGGTCTCAGCCTGGCCATGACCGCGGTGTTCATGCTGCTTTGCCTGGGCGCCATCGCCTGGATCTTCCGCACGGGCTACAAGCTCAAGGCCTGATGGCGACCTGCCAGTAGCAGGATAGAAGCCGGCGGCGGCTATCGGCGCGCTGCAGGTCCCTCTGCCGACTCCAGAGCCGAATGCTGCGGGAAAACCCGAGTTACAGCTGCGTCCATTTGGCATACATTGCTTGTATGCAAGCTTGTAATCAAAGACGGACTTGCGTCTCACCCCACCCTGGAGGTCCCATGCCCAAGTTTCTGCGCTCGCTGTTCGGCCAGGTCGTGCTGGCCCTCGTGGTCGGCGTCATCGTCGGCTTCGCCGTGCCCGAATTCGCCGTCAAGCTCAAGCCAATGGGCGACGCCTTCATCAAGCTGATCAAGATGATCATCCCGGTGCTGGTGTTCTGCGTGGTGGTGCACGGTATCGCCGGCGCCGGCGACCTGAAGCGTGTCGGCCGCGTCGGCGTCAAGGCGCTGATCTACTTCGAGGTCGTGACCACCATCGCGCTGGCGCTGGGCCTGGTGCTGGCCTTCGTGTTTCAGCCCGGCGTCGGCATGAACGTCGACCCGAAGGCGCTGGACCCGGCGGCGATGAGCGCCTACGCCGACAACGCCAGCAAACT
The DNA here is from genome assembly GCA_963824005.1 of uncultured beta proteobacterium. Lineage (GTDB taxonomy): Bacteria > Pseudomonadota > Gammaproteobacteria > Burkholderiales > Burkholderiaceae_C > Rubrivivax. The sequence goes on along the minus strand of CAWGOK010000006.1, from coordinate 69,099 downwards.
GACCGGTGGCGGCACGGTCGACTTCCTGATGAAGCTGATCCCGAGCACGGTGGTCAACGCCTTCGCCACCGGCGACGTGCTGCAGGTGCTGTTGTTCGCGGTGCTGTTCGGCTGCGCACTGGCGATGCTGGGCGAGCGCGGCGCGCCGGTGGCCACCTTCATCGACACGCTGGGCCATGTGCTGTTCAAGATCATGGGCATCATCATCAAGCTGGCGCCGCTGGGCGTGCTGGGTGCGATCGCCTTCACCGTCGGCAAGTACGGCATCGGCTCGCTCAAGCAGCTGGGCATGTTGGTCGTGTTGTTCTACGGCGCGGTGATCATCTTCGTCGTGGTCGTGCTCGGCAGCATCATGAAGCTGGCTGGATTCAGCATCTTCAAGTTCCTCGCCTACCTGCGCGAGGAACTGATGGTGGTTTTCGCCACCACGTCCAGCGACAGCGTGCTGCCGCAGGTGATGAGCAAGCTCAAGCGCATGGGCATCCGCGACAGCACCGTCGGCCTGGTGATCCCGACCGGCTATTCCTTCAACCTGGACGCGTTCTCGATCTACATCACGCTGGCGGCGGTGTTCATCGCGCAGGCGACGAACACGCCGATCACGATGACCGACCTGCTGACGATCCTGGCGATCTCGCTGGTCACCAGCAAGGGCGCGCACGGCGTGCCGGGCTCCGCCATCGTGGTCTTGGCGGCCACGCTGCAGGCGATCCCGGCCATTCCCGCGATCGGCCTGGTGCTGGTGCTGTCGGTCGACTGGTTCATGGGCATTGCCCGCGCACTGGGCAACCTGATCGGCAACTGCGTCGCCACCGTCGCCATCGCTGCCTGGGAAGGCGACATCGACCGCGAGCGCGCGCATGCGGTGCTCGACGGTCGCCCAGTGCCGGCCACCGAGGACGATGCCGACGTCGCCATCGAGCCGCTGCCGGCTCGCGCCTGAGGCTAAAGTCGGTCATGGCGAGCCAGATCGAAATTGCGCAACGGGTGGTCGAGGCCATCCTGTCGCAGAAGCTGGCCCCGGGCGAACGCCTGGGCGAGCAGGACCTGGCCGACATGTTCGGCGTCAGCCGCACGCTGGTGCGCGAGGCGCTGATGCAGTTGCAGGCGCGCGGCTTCGTCGAGGTGCGCTCGCGCAAGGGCTGGTACGTGGTCGAGCCGTCGATCGCCGAAGCGCGCGACGCCTTCGCCGCACGGCGTGCGGTCGAATCCGGCCTGCTGCGCAACGCCCCACTCGATGCCGCCGGCCGTCCGCTGCAGTCGGTGATCCGCCGGCTGCGCGGCCACATTGCCGACGAGCAGCAGGCCATCGACCAAGCCGACGCGCCGACGCGCGCCTTCCTGCTCGCCGACTTCCACGTCTGCCTGGCCGAATGCCTGGGCCACAAGCTGCTGGCCGGGATGCTGCGCGACCTGACCGCGCGCACCATGCTGGTCGCTGCGCTCTACCAGTCCACGCACGATGCGCGCGCGTCATGTGCCGACCACGCCGACATCGTCGATGCGCTGGAGGCCGGCGACACCGAACGCGCGATCGAGCTGATGCTCAGCCACATCGGCCAGGTGGAGGATGCGCTCGGCAAGTCGGTCGGCACCGCCGTCGACGCACTCGAGCGGTTGCGCGCAACCTTGGCACCGCTGCCCAAGCCGACCGCCGGGGCGCACTGAGCCTGCGGATCTCAGGGTCTGTGCGGCTGCAGCCATGGCTGCGGCCCATTCGCGCAGCATCGGCTCCAGCCCACGGCCGAGCTTGCCGGCCACGGCTACCGCCGCGCGGCGGCCCAGCATCGCGGCGAAGCCATCGCCCATCTGTTCGGCGCTGACCTCCTGCAGCGCCTGCAGCACCTCGGCGCACGCTCCAGCGCCGCAGCGTCGATGTCCTGCGCGTGCGCCAGCAGCAGGCGCACCACTTCGACAGAGAAGTCCGGCAGCTGCTGCGGCGAGCCCGAGGCCTCGATGACGAACTGCCCGGCCAGCTCCGGCCTCAGGCCCGCGCGGCGCAACAGCTGCCGGTCCTGGCTGGGGCTGCCGGCTCGTAGCGGTCGTGATGGCGCACCCATTCCATGCCGTAGGCCAGCGCATCCTCGTCGCGGCCGCGCGGCACCAGGTCCAGCAGCGCGTAGGTGCCCATCATGACTTCGACACCGCGACCGTAGCGCGAGTAGGTGTGGAATACCGTGCCCGTGTCGTCGCGGATGAAGACGCTGATGCCCGGCGCCTCTTCGTGCGCAAAGGGCTGCTGCTGGTAGTTGTAGGGCACCGCGCCGCGCGCCCTCTGCTCGGGCGTGAAGCTGACGCCGTAGTCGTGGTTGAAATCGCTGCCGTGCGACGACACCCAGCGGAAAGTCCAGCCCATGCGCCTGCGGAAGGCCTCGACCTGCGCCAGCGGCGCGCGCGACACCACCAGCAGCGTCACGTCGCGCTGCGCCAGGTGCGGCTGCATGCCGGCGTGGTGGTCGGCCATGAAGCTGCAGCTCTTGCAGCCTTCGTCCCAGCCGGGCGCGAGCATGAAGTGCTGTACCAGCAGCTGGCGCCGGCCGTCGAACAGTTCGTCCAGCGCGCGCGGGCCTTGCGGCGTTTCGAAGACATAGCGCTTGTCCACGCGCACCCAGGGCAGCTGGCGGCGCCGGCGCGCCAGTTCATCCTGCAGGTGGGTCAGTTCCTTCTCGCGCGCGAGCAGCGCCAGGCGCTCGGCCAGCCAGTGCTCGCGTGAGACGACGCGGGGGGAGGTGGTGGTGTTCATGCTTGCTCCTGGATTGAAGGGGTCACGAGGCCTTGGGCCGGCGCACGGCGCGCACCTTGCCGCTGCCACCGCCGCCGCAGTAGAAGAGCGCGGCGCCGTCGGATTCCAGCCCGCTGACACCGCTGCCTTCGGGCATGGCCAGGCGCTGCAGCACCTGGCCGCTGGCCGGGTCGATGCGGCGCAGTTCGCTCTCGTCGCCTTCCCAGGTGCCGTGCCAGAGCTCGCCGTCGACCCAGGTGACGCCGGTGACGAAGCGGTTCGATTCGATGCTGCGGATCACGCGGCCGGTGGCCGGATCGATCTGGTGGATCTTGCGGTCGCGGTATTGCCCCACCCACAGGCTGCCTTCGGCCCAGGCCAGGCCCGAATCGCTGCCGCTGCCGGGCGCGGGGATCGACGCCAGCACCTGGCCGGTGGCCGGGTCGATCTTGTCGATGCGCGCTTCGGCAATCTGGTACAGGTGCCTGCCGTCGAAGGCGGTGCCGGCGTCGCAGGTGCGCGACAGGCTGTGCACGGCCTGGCCGCTGGCGGGGTCGAAGGCCAGCAGCTGCGTGCCCAGCGCGGCCCAGACGTTGTCGGCCGTCGTGGCTGACGCCGTGCACGCGGCCGTCGCCGCCGAAGGGGCCGTATTCGCGCACGATCTCGGCGGGCTGCAATGGCGCGTCGGTGCGCTTGTTCAACGTCGTCGTGGTCATCGGGTTCCTTTCATGCGCCGGGTTCGGCGCGGTGGAGGAACTCTAATCAGACGGCAGCGCGGCAGGGAGTAACAAGATCGTCGTGAATCCGGCCAGCGGCGGCGCCAGCCAACGCTGCGAGCGCGCGCGCCCCGTGCTGCGCACCCGGCCGGCCTCCTGCAACTCGGCCAAGGCGCGCTGCACGTTGCGCTGGCTTTCGCCCAAGCCCAGCGCCAGTGCCGAGGTGGACCAGGCCGCGCCGTCGGACAGCAGCGCCAGCAGGGCGCCCTGCTCGCCATCCACCGGCGGTGCCAGCACGACCACACCGCGCCCGTGATGCGGCCGCAGCTGGAAGCCGCGCGCGATGGCATCGATGCCGGCCAGTGGCGCGGCCAACGCGCGCAGCCGGCCGATCTCCACGCGCAGCCGCGCTCGGTGCGTCTCATCGGGGTGGCGGGTGCGGAAGGCCTGCGCGATCAGTGCCTCGCGCGTTGCCTGGCCTGGCCAGGCTTCGGCCAACGCGCGCGCCAGCACGAACAGCAACGGCCGCCGTGCCAATGGCAGCCAGACGTCGCCTGCGCCCAGGCCGTGGCGGCAGGCGTCGACCATCAGTGCGCCGGACGCGCGCAGTGCCGCCACTTCGCCCAGGCGCAGCGGCTGCTCTGCACCCGCCGTGACCAGGCGCGCGGCCGGGCGTTCGAGCGCTGCGCGGGCTTCGGCCACCTCTGCCTGCAGCGCGGGCAGGCCGGCGCGTTCGGCCGCAGCCATCGCGCGCGCCAACGCGGCTTCGGCCTTTGCGGTGTGCAGCGAGCGCAGCGCCAACTCGGCAGCGGTCAGTTCGGCTACGGCCCACAGCGCCGGCGGCGACTGCGCATCCAGGTGCGGCAGCGCCGCGGCGGCTTCGTCCAGGCGGCCCAGCAGCAGCGCGCGGCGCGCAGCGATCAATCGCGCCTGTGCTGCGTTGGCGCGGTCGCCACGCGCGTCCAGCGCGGCAGTGGCCGCGGCCAACGTGCGCGGCGAGCCGCCGAGGTCGCGCTGGGCCAGCGCCACCTCGGCCTCGGCAACGACACAGCGCGAGCGCGCCAGTTCCTCATGCGCGCCGAAGCCACGCGCCGCACGGCGCAGCAGTTCGCGCGCGCGTGCCAACTCGCCCAGCCGCGCCATGGCGATGCCGCGCAGCGCCAACGCAGGCGGGTCGCCGCGCAGCGCCACGTGCTTCAGCGCGCCCAGCGTGTCACCTGCGGCCAGGGCGCGGGCGGCGGCGGCGATGAGAGAGTCCATGCCCCGGCCCACGGAGGCCGCAACAAAGGTTCAGACCAGCAACTCGACTGGCGGCGCCAGCCCGAGACCTTTTGCCTGCTTCGCCAGTCGTCGGTCGAATGTCGCGAATCCGGAAGCGCGCGAACTGTGCGCCAGGTGCAGCGCATCAGCGAAATCGAGACCCTTGTCGAACGCATCGACCGCCACCAGGACAGCGTCGCGATCTTCGAGCGTGACGTGCTCGATGCTCGCCAGCGCCCGCAATACGCGGGAAATGTCCCTCGTTGGCAGTTCATAGAACCCACGCATGACCCACTCCAGTTCCAGCAGCACGGTCACCGAGACGAACGACCGTCCGGAGAGCGCCGCGACGGCGGCGGGTCGCTGTTTGGCGGCCTGTGCATCATCGGCATCATCGACGAAGAACCGCGCCAAGACGTTCGTATCCAGGGCCCTCATCGCTTGCTGCGCCGCGAACGGGTCAGCAGCGACGCCGGATCGAAATCCTCCAGGCGACGTGGGACGCCGCGAGCCGGCGCCTTGACCATGCCTGCCATCCCGGTCAGGTCGGCCGTCGCGACAGATCGTACGACGCGCAGCTTCAGACCGTCCGATTCCTCGAGCACTTCGATCCTGGCGCCTGCACCCATGCCGAGTCGGCGCCGCAATGCGGCAGGCAACACAATCTGGCCTTTCGAGGAGACGAGTAGCGTCGACATGTTGGTTTCCAGGCCCAGTGAATGATGTCCATCTTAGTGTGGCTTACTAGGTAAGTCAAAGACTGGCGACCCTCTGCTGCCTTCGAATCACCACGGTGCGCCAAGCCACGCGCTTGGTCAATGATCAAGATTTCCTATCGGCCGTCCGCTTTGCGGCCTCGAGTTGGATGGATCGAAGTTCAGCTGAGGGTCGACTTGAGTCGACGAACTCGGCAATTTCCAGACCGAGGACTGGTCATACAAGTCTGGAGGTCTGATCCCGAGCCATCTCCGAACGCCCACGACGGGACAAGGACTCCGAGTGCTGCGAGCTGGCGATGTAGGAGAACTACTACAGTAAATCGGGCTGCGGTCGGCTGTTTGCCGTTCACGGCGCTTCAGATAATCGGCTCAGCCAGAGAGTTCGTTGGCCGCGCAGTCATTGCCATTGACTTTGATGGCGCTGACATGCACGAGCAACGCTTCGACATGGACGAACGGGTCGGCACCCTCTGCCGCGGTGCAGTAACCAGAAGGGTTCGGGATATGGACAAGTCGATGGTGAAGGGTGTATTGATCGGCGGTATCGCCATGGTGGTGCTGGCGGCGGGCGGTGTCACCGGCTATCGAACCATGACCAAGCCGACGTTTGCCGAGGTCGTGGCGGTCAAAGAAGCCAAGCAGACAATCACAACGCCACAGGAGAAATGTGATCTGGTGCAGGTGCAGAAGCAGGCGCCCGTCCAGGACGAGCACCGTGCCGCTGGCACCATCATCGGCGGTGTGGCCGGCGGCTTGCTAGGCAGCACGATCGGCGGCGGCAAGGGCAAGACTGTTGCGACCGTAGCTGGAGTAGCGGCGGGCGCCTACGGCGGCAACCAAGTGCAGAAGAACATGCAAGAGAAGGACGTCGTGAACTCGACCGAGGCCCGCTGCAGGACAGTCAATGTGCGCTCCGAAAAGCTGCTGGGCTACGACGTGACCTACCGACTCGAGGGCAAGGAAGGCACGGTACGCATGTCGTTCAATCCCGGAAAGCAGATTCCCGTGCGGGACGGCCAACTGGTGCTAGGCCCGGTTGAACCCGACAAGTAAGACGACGGTACCCACCGCGCTATTTGTCGCGGGTCCAGTTCATTCGGGGGCCTGGACGATGTCGATCTCAACGCGGCGGTTCTTCGCGCGGCCGTGAGGTGTCTCGTTCGACGCCACCGGGTGCGTTTCGCCCAGGCCGGTGGCGTAGACGATGTTCGACGGCACGCCTTCGGCCATCAGAAACTTCGCCACGGCATCGGCACGCGCCTTCGATAGCTCGACGTTGTTGGGGAAGCGGGCGCGCAGTTCGGTGCCTATCGGCACATTGTCGGTGAAGCCCTTGACGACGATGCGCTGGCCGCTCAGGCCCTTCAGCGCCGGTGCCACCTTCGCCAGCACCGACTTGCCGGCATCGTTCAGTTCCCAGCCGCCTTCGGGAAAGAGGAGGTCGCCGGCCAGCGTCAGCCTCAGCAGCTTCGGCAACTGCTCGATCTGAATCTGATCGGCGGCGATCTCGCCCTTCATCTGCGCGTCCAACTGCTGGTAGGTGGCGGTCTTCTCGACCTGCTGGTCGTAGCGGCTCTGTGACACACAGGCCGACAACAGCGCGGCGGCCAAGAGCGCGGCGGCGATGGACTTCAGATGCATCGGGGTTTCCGTTTCGCTTCGGTCAAGGTGTGGGCACCACATTGTTCAACATGCCGTTTGCGGCGTAGGCGGGCATGAAGCACGCGCCTGCAGCGGCCGCGCAACCTGAGCAGCGCGACGAATAGCTTGGCCGCTGCTGGGCACTGGCCAGCAACGGGCCAGCGCACAGCGCCTCGGCCGATCGCAGTTTCATCGATAGTCTCCGGGCCGTTGGAAGCGCGATCTTAGAGGCTGGCGGCGCGGCAGAATGCCGTTGCACTTGTTCGAACTCTGGAGGGCACATGCTCGCAGTCATCGGTGGCACCGGCATCTACGAACTGGCCGGCATGCAGGTGGAACAACACCTGGGCGGGCCCACGCCCTTCGGCACGCCCTCGGGCAGCATCGTCAAGGGCCGACTGGGTGGGCGCGAACTGCTGTTCCTGGCGCGGCATGGCGCCGGCCACAAGCTGCTGCCGCACGAGGTGAACTACCGCGCCAACATCTACGCGCTCAAGCGCGCCGGCGCGACGCAGATCCTGGGCTTCTCGGCCGTGGGCAGCCTGGTGCAGGAAATCGCGCCGGGCGACCTGGCGATGCCCAACCAGTACTTCGACTGGACGCGCGGCGCCCGAGCGCGCAGCTTCTTCGGCGAGGGCGTGGCCGCGCACGTATCGACGGCGCAACCGGCCAGTGCGAAGCTGATCGACTGGGCCGCCGGCCAGGCCTCGGCCATGGGCATCCGGTTGCATCGCGACGTGACCTATGCCTGCGTGGAAGGCCCGCGCCTGGGCACGCGCGCTGAAAGCCTGTTCATGCGCCAGGTGGGCTGCCAGCTGGTGGGCATGACCAACGTGCCCGAGGTCTTCCTCGCGCGCGAGGCGCAGATCTGCTATGCCACGGTGTGCATCGCCACCGACTACGACTGCTGGATGGACGACCCGGCCATGCATGTCAGCGTCAGCGCCATCCTGGCCAAGTACCGTGAGAGCCTGGACCGCGCCCGCGCGCTGCTCGACGCGCTGCTCGCCGGCCCGTCGCCTGAGGAAGACCCGGAGATCCGCAGCGCGCTGCAGTATTCGATGCTGACGCCGGACGACGCACTGAACGACGCGCAGCGCGAATGGCTGTCGGTTCTAAGGCTGTGATGCCACACCCCTTCACCCGTGCCGACCTGGTGCGCGCCGAGCACCACTTGCTGCGCGACGGGCGCTTCGCCAATGCGCGCGTCGAGCGCGTTCGGCTGGACGGCGCGGACTGGATCTTCAAGGACTTCGCCTCGCGCGCCTGGTGGGTGCGCCACGGCTTCGGCCGCTTCCTGCTGGGCCGCGAGGTGCGTGCGCTGCGCCGTCTCGAAGGCCTGCCCGGCATCCCTTCGCGGGCCTTCCGCGTCGATGGCTTCGCGATGGCAGCGCGCTTCGTGCCGGGGCGCACGCTGGGTCGGGTGGAGATGGACGAGGGGCAGATGAGCGCCGCCTACCTGGCTGCGCTGGAGGCGCTGCTGCAGCAGGTGCACGCGCGCGGCCTGGTGCATCTGGACACGCGCGGCGGCAACAACCTTCTGATGATGCCGGACGGGGCGCCGGGCATCATCGACTTCCAGGCCGCCGTTTCCACGCGCTGGATGCCGGGCGTGCTGCGGCGCTGGTTCGAGGGTCTTGACCTGGGCGGCATCTACAAGAAGTGGCTGCGCTTCCAGCCCGAGGCCATGGGCGAGCAGCGGCGCGAACGCTTCGAACGGATGAATCGCTGGCGGCGGCTGTGGGTCTTCCGCGGCTACTTCGGGTGGCGCAAGTAGCCCCTCGCCCGGCCGGGCGACAATGGCAGCATGAAACAGACATCGGACGGCCTGTTCCAGCACCCGGGGCTGCGCAGCTTCCTGATCAAGACGCGGCTGCCGCTGTTCATCGCGGTGCTGGTGGTGCTGGCGCTGTTCGCCCGGCGCGAATGGCTGCTCGCCGGTTTCATCGTTTCGATGTTCGGCGAGTTCATCCAGGTCTGGTGTTTCGCCTCGCTGGACAAGAATTCCACGTTGACCATCCGTGGGCCCTACACCATGGTGCGCAACCCGATGTACCTGGGGCGCTTCTTCATCCCGCTGGGCTTTTTGATGCTGCTGGGCCAGTGGTGGCTGCTGCTGGCCTATGCGGTGATCTACTGGATGTACATGGACGCGCGCGTGCAACGCGAGGAGGCGCACCTGAAGCCGATCTTCGGCGCGCCCTATGAAGCCTATATCGCCCAGGTGCGCCGCTTCGTGCCCGGCTGGCCGCAGGCCGGCACCACCGTGGCCTACTGGAACTGGGCGCTGTTCGCGCAGAACAACGCCGGGCGCAACTTGCTGGCCACGCTGGCTGCCTGGGCGCTGATGGCCGCCTGGACGATCTGGGGTGTGCCGGCGCTACGCGGCTGACCGGCCCTGACCTCCATGACCGACACCCCGACCCGCCCCGACTTCCCCGACCGCCTGAGCGTCGACCCGCGCAGCCCGCACCATGTGGCGGCGGTGGTCGAGCACGACATCGGCATGCGCTTCAACGACAAGGAGCGCTTCGACGTCGAGGAATACTGCATCAGCGAAGGCTGGGTGCGCGTGCCCGCCGGCCGCGCGCGCGACCGCCGCGGCCAGCCGCTGCTGATCAAGCTCAAGGGCAAGGTCGAGCCGTTCTACCGCTGAGGCCGCGCCGGCCCGGCGACCAAAGCGCAGGTGCCAGGTCCAGGCTCGGTGACGGCAGTCAGGGCGGTGGCCATGAATGCGCCGTGCCGTCTCATCCGCCGCGCCGCGAGCCGGCCCACGCCAGCCCGGTAAGCAGCGCACCGGCCAGCGCCGCCCACAGCAGCGACTTCATCGGCTCATTGCGCACATACATGCGCGTGTGGTCGCCCAGAACCTGGGCCTCTTGCTTGACCATGCCGGCGGCGTCGCGTGCCAGGCCGGTCTGGCGTTGCCACCAGTCGTGGGTCGTTTCGCGCAGGCGCGCGGCTTCGCGCGCGGCCGCATCGCTGGCGGCCAGCGCGCCTTCGACGGCGCCGGCCTTGAGTTCGCTAGCGACCTGCCTGGCGGCCTCACCGGCATTCTGCAAATGGAGCGTGGCTGGGTTGTTCATCGCTTGCCTTTCATTCAGATGGAATAGTGGGTTCAGGTGCGTCCGCGAAACACGTTGAACAGGAAGGCGATCACGGCCAGGATCAGGAAGACGACAAACAGCGTCTGCGCGATGCTGGCGGCGCCGGCGGCAATGCCGGTGAAGCCGAACAGCGCGGCGATCAGGGCGATGACGAAGAAGACGACGGCATAGTGCAACATGGCGGACTCCTCGACGGTGTGCACAGCGAACTTGCTGCTGCCCCAATGTAGAAGTAGCCCTTTGCGCGGCCTGTCGTCCAGGCAGCAGGCGTGCTGTAGGACAAGTACCCGCGCGCCATGCTGCAGCGCTGTCCTACGCAGGCTGCGCGCAGCCGACTACAGCGGCCTGCGCTGAATGCGGGCACATTGCCGCTCACCCCCAACTCTCGGTGAGCCGGCCATGACGAATCTGTACGACGCCCTGAGGGAGAGCCATGGCAGGCAGCGCAGCCTTTGCACGGCGCTGGTACGCAGCCGCGGCCACCGACCGCAACGCCGGCGCGCGTTGCAACGCGAGCTGCGCATCGAGCTGGCGGCACATGCCGCCGCCGAGGAGCGCTACCTGTACGTGCCGATCCTGCTGCACGACGCGGGGCTGAACAGCGCGCGCCATGCCTTGTCGGAGCATCACGAGATCGACGAATTGATCGAACAGCTGCAGACGCTGGACCCGGCGGGCGAGGCCTGGGGCGACATGGCGCGCGCCCTGTCGCACAAGGTGCGCCATCACCTGCGCGAGGAAGAGAGCAAGTTCTTCCAGGTGTCGGGAAAGCTGCTCAGCAACACGCAGAAGCGGCGGCTGGCCTTGCAGTACCGTAAGGACTTCGCGCGCATGCAGGCCGTTGCCGCAGCGGCCTGAAGACCCGCGGTCAGGCGACGTTCAGCGCTGCACGTCTTCGGATACGGCCGGAACCGGCGCGGTCGCGGCCGGCAAGGTGGCCTGGATGGTCGTGCCCGAGCGGGAGCCGGATTCCACCGTCATGGCGCCGCCTTCGGCCTCGATGCGGTAGCGCATACCGAGCAGACCGTGCGCACGCGGCTGCGTGACCTTGGGGTCGAAACCGACGCCGTTGTCCCGCACCGACACCCGCACCTGCGCATCGCCCTGAGGCACCAGGCGGACTGTCACCTCGGTGGCCTTGGCGTACTTGGCGATGTTGGTCAACGATTCCTGCACCAGCCTGTACACGGTGATCTGCGCACGCTCGCTCAGCTGCACCGGCTGAAGCTCGCAGCGCACGACAAGCTCGGTACGCTGCGCGAACTCGCGCGCCTGGATTTCCAGCGCCGATTCAGGCCCAGGTCGTCCAGCGACGACGCCGCAATTCGTCCATCTGCTCGTGGCCGATGTCCGACAGCATCAGCTGGTGCCATTGCTCGTGCTTGCCCTCGCGGTGCAGCTGCAGCGTCAACGCCAGTTCGGACAGCTTGGCCTGGGCAGCACGCTCGATCTTGCGGATCGGCTCGCGCCTGCGCTGGTCGCTGCCATAGAAAACGTCCAGCCGTTGCAGCGTGCCTGGGATGGAGGCCAGGGCGGATTGGTAGGGCTCCAGATAACCCTCGCGCCCGCTCAGCAGGTAACCGCGCTGTCCGGTTTCGGCGTCGAGCAGGCGGCGCTGCAGTTCCTGCAGTTCGGCCTGCGCATCCACCCGCTCGGCCGTGGAACGCTGCGCGCTCAAGGCATTGCGATAACCGCTTTCGTTGATCATCACCAGCACCAGCGCGGCCATCAAGGCCAGCGGCAGCGCATAGGCGCCGAGGCGCAGGCGCGCCAGCGGGTTGTAGGCCATGAGCATGTCTCCTGTGCCAAGACGCTGCGCAGCGTCTTCAGTTCAGATCGCCGGGCGCGCTGTCCGCGCCCTTGCCCAGCCGCTCGCAATAGGCCAGCAGCTCCTCGAGCTCGCTGGACTTGTCGAAGATGCGGTCGGCGCCGAGCCGGCTGCAGGCCTCGCGCATCTCGGCCGTGGCGTAGTTGGTGAGCACCACGCGCTTGCCTGGCAGCGCCAGGTCGTTGACCGAGCGCAACACCCCCAGTCCGGAACCGGACTTGAGGAAGATGTCGATGATCAGCAGGTCGGCCTTGTGCTCCGGCTGCTGCAGCCAGGCTACGGCATTGCGCTCGTCGGCGGCCGTGCCGACGATCGTCACGGGCGTCAGTTCTTCAAGCGTCGTGACCAGCTTCTCGAGGATCAACGGGCTGTCTTCGACGATGAAGGTGTTCAAGGCATGCGCCTGCGGGATGAGCTTCGATGAGACCGATGCGCAGCGCATCGGTCCATCATGGGATTGTCGTCTGGCGCACCTTGTTCTGGACGTAGGACGATTCCTACCTATCGCCTTGAAAACTGGAACACATCGCGGGCCGAACGGTTGCGGCCCGCGGACACGCATCGCTCAGGCGCGCACGACGATGTCGTTCTTCACCGACTGCACGCCAAAGACCGCGCGCGCCAGCCGTTCGGCATCGGCCTTCTCTTGTGCGCTCTTGGCGAAACCGGACAACTGGACCACGCCCTTGAGCGTCTCCACGCTGATGGCCATGGCGCTGACGACCGGGTCTTCGGCGAACTTCGCCTTGACGCGGGTGGTGACAGTGGTGTCGTCGACATAGGACCCGACGCTTTGCTGGTCGCGCATCACGGAACAGCCGGTACCGGCGACCAATGCGACTGCCGACACGGCGGCGGCAATCAGGACTTGGCGGACTTTCATGCGAATCTCCTGGTAGGTGGAAGGACGACTGAGACGACAAGTGAAATCGCCGGCGCGATCAGCCGTCGGCCTTGATGCTGAGCTGGTTGTCGACCGACTTCACGCCGTCGACACGCTGCGCCAGTGCGGTGGCGCGATCACGCGCGTTTGCGTTGGGCGCGTCGCCGCGCAGCGTGACGCGGCCGTCGACAGTGTCGACATCGACGCGCAGCGCACTGAGCTGGCTGTCCCGCGCCAGTTCGGCATTGACCAGCGTGGTGATGGCCGCGTCGCCGACCTTGTTGGCCACGGTGTCCACTGCCTCGCCAGCGGCCTGCTTGGCTTCGCTGCCCGCAGCGCGGGCTTCGGCACCGGCCTCTGCGGCCTTGCGTTGCGCCGTCGCGACCGTGGCATCGGCGTTGCGCTCCTGGACGGGTCGGTCGCAGGCAACCAGTGCGACCGCGGCCGCCACGGCGCACAACGCGGTCGCCAGGGTGCGTGAGGTATCGACTGTCATGATGAACTCCTTGCGATAAGCGCGGCGGGAAAGATCCCGGCGCGGTCATCACCTTAGGCAACTGCCCCGGACGCCGCGATAGGCGATTGCCACTTCGGCCTGTCGGACGCCGACTACAGCGCGATGCCAAGGACCCACGGCAAGAGACCGCACCCTTGCGAGTGCGGCCGTCCCCGCGGCCCTGGCTTGGCCGGCCGCAGCAGGCAGGTTACTGACGGTAGTTCTTGTCGATCCAGGTGTCGTCGGCCCGGCGCTCCCAGTCGCGCACCTGGCGCTCGGCTTCGTCCTTGGCGACGCCGTAGCGCTCCTGCACCTTGCCGGCCAGTTGGTCGCGCTTGCCGGCGACGACGTCGAAGTCGTCGTCGCTCAGCTTGCCCCACTGCTCCTTGACCTTGCCCTTCAGCTGCTTCCAGTTGCCTTCGATGCGTTCCCAGTTCATGGTGTAGCTCCTATGTGGGTTCAACAACGGGGCCGTCGCCTGTGGCGTTCGGCCTGCGTCACCGTCAGGTCCCGATGGGGTCTTGGCGGCGTGAAGGCACTGTAGGCAGCGAGCAGGGCGTCACCTGTAGGCTGCCGTGGTCGCGCCGCGTAGGAATCGTCCGATGTCGCTGGGCAGTTCGCGCTGCTAAGCTGCCCTGCAACTCGGCCCAGGGCAGGAGTCCTCCGTGATCAAAGTCGGCATCGTCGACGACCACGCCATCGTGCGCACCGGCTTGCGCCAGTTCCTGTCGGATCAGGTCGACCTGCGCGTCACCGGCGAGGCCGGCAACGGCCGCGAGGCGCTGGAGATGGCGCGCGGCGGCGAGGTGGACGTGATGTTGCTCGACATCTCGATGCCCGATCAGAGCGGTGTCGATGCGCTCGCCGCCATCAAGGCGCGCTTCCCCGACCTGGCGGTGCTGATCCTCAGCGGGTTCCCGGAATCGCACTACGCCACCACCTTGCTGCGCCACGGCGCCAGCGGCTACCTCAACAAGGATGCCGATCCCGAGGAGATCGGCAAGGCCATCCGCACCGTGGCGCTTGGCCGGCGCTACATCTCACCGGCCGTGGCCGAGTTGCTGGCCGACAGCATGACCGGGGGCGGCGAGCGGCCGCCGCACGAAAGCCTGTCGGAACGCGAGTTGCAGGTCTTCCTGCGCCTGGCCCAGGGCGAGACCATCGGCCACACGGCCAAGGCCATGTTCCTGAGTGTCAAGACCGTCAGCACCTACCGCACGCGGGTGCTGGAAAAACTCAAGCTGCAGAGCAACAGCGAGTTGACCTACTACGCCTTGAAGAACGGGCTGATCCGGTAGCGGCGCTCAGTCCAGGCTCACCTCGGCATGCACCGCGCCGGCACGGTCGGCCACGGCGCTCAGGCCGAGCGGCGCGCCGCGCGGGCCGCGCACGATCCACTCGGCCACCGCGCGGTCGGCGGTGATGCCCGGGTTGGGCAGGAAGGCCTGCATCGAGGTCTTCGGCGCGTGGCCTTCGAGCTGCGGGCCGACGATGCGCTCGACGCCGCTGACCAGGCTCAGGCCCGGCGTCAGGTGGATGGTGAAGACCACGCCGCGCGCCGTCTTGCGCTCCAGCGCGCGCTTGCTGATGTATGCCGGCAGGTAGCCGGCATTGGCCACCGCGAAGCGCACACGCCAGGTGTCCTCGCCCAGCGCGCGCACCTCCGCGCGCAGCACCTCCAGCTTGGGCAGCGACAACGCGACCTGCGTCATCCAGCCGGGGAAACGCGCCGCCTCGCGCTCGCGCAGCGCCGGCGGCGGGTTGCGCCAGTAGTTCATCTTGTCCCAGCCACCCAGCTCCACCGCGCCCAGCTGCGGGTGCTGGAACGCGTACCAGTCCACGTGCGCCTGGCCACCGCATTGTTCGTCGCTCCACTTCAGCAGCTTCAGGTCGTCTTCCGGCGGGTGCTCGCGGTACCAGTGGATCCAGTCGTAGTCGGTGATGCCGGCCTCGCGGTTGGGCGCCCACAGCTCCACCGTCCAGAACAGCGCGCCCAGGTGCTCGTAGATCCAGTCCTGCGTGCCGGTGACGACCTCCTTCGGGTGGTACTTGAAGTCGTGGAAGGTGCTGATCGCCGGGTAGCCGCTGAGCCGGGTGCCGAGTTCGCTCAGGCGCTTGTAGATCCACAGGTCCTCGGGCGTCATGTCGTCGTCGCTCTGCGTGCCCATCGGCCGCAGGATCACGCCGCTGTGGGTGTGGAAGCTGATGGCCGCGCCGATGTTCGGGTGCTTGACGATGAAGTCGACCATGGCCCGCACCTCGGGCTCGCTGGTCGGGTACGGGCCCGCACCGGTCTGCTCGAACTGCTGCCGCCAGTAGGCCGGGAAGTTGCGGTTCAGGTCCAGGCCTTCGCGGTCCGGGTTGGTCTTGATGCTCAGGCCGTCGTAGTTCTTCAGCAAGCCTTCGGGCATGACGCGGAAGTACTCGCCGCCGAAGTCGCCGGGCTCGCGCGGCACCAGCAGCCGCGGTTCCTGCGCATGTTTCTTCCAGCCGCCGTGCGGGTCGGCGATGCGCATCGACAGCACGCGGCCGTCGCCGTCGATGTCTTCGGCCGTCAGGCCGTCGACATGCGGCTCGTCGAAGGGATAGGGCCGCGTGCCGCTGCGGATGTGCCGCGGCCGGTCGGCCAGCGCCAGCTCGGCACCGTCGGGGTTGAGGCGCGGCACGATGTACACCGTGCGCGTGTCCAGCAGATGCGTCACCTGGCGGCCGACCTCGTCGCTGCCGCCGTAGTGGCTGACCAGGTGATGCAGCCAGTACAGGCAGGCAGTGCTCGCGGTCAGCTCGGCGGCGTGGATGTTGCCGTCGACCCAGAAGGCCGGCTTGTCGGTGTCGGCACCGGTGTTGCTGTTGGTCAGCGTGGCCAGCCAGATGTCGCGGCCTTCGAAGCTCTTGCCGATGGAGCGCAGTTGCACCAGCTCGGGCCGGGCCTCGGCATAGTCGGTGAGCAGGCGCGTCAGTTCGGCGTGGCGGTAGAACCGGTCGAAGCGGGGCACGGGAATGTCAGGCATGGTGGGTCGGCGGGAGCGAGACGACGCGGCATTGTCGGTGTCGTGGCCGGCGCGGCCCTCAGGCCACCGGCACACCGCCGACGAACACGCGCAGCTCGCCCGGTGCGAAGGGAAACCAGGCCTCGTCGGCGGTCAGCGGCTCGGTGGCGACCACGGCGACGCGGTCGCTGGGCTGGGTCAGCGCACCGAAGTCCACGCTCAGGTCCTCGTCGGCCAACCGCGCTTGCCGAAATGGGTGCTGTCGCTGCAGCCACCACAGCTTGGTCGCACCATGCGCCCACAACGCCTGGCCGTTGGACAGCAGCAGGTTGAAGCTGCCGCGCGCGTGCAATTGCGGCAGCAGTTCGCGCAGCGTGGTGCTCAGTTCGTCGATGCCGGGCACGCCGGCATGCGCCTTGGCCAGCTCCTGCATCAGCCAGCAGAACGCACGCTCGCTGTCGGTCCCGCCCACCGGACGGAACGCGCCATGCAGCCGCGGATGGAAGTCCTTCAGGTCGCCGTTGTGCGCGAACACCCAGTAGCGGCCCCACAGCTCGCGCACGAAGGGGTGGCAGTTCTCCAGCGCCACGTGGCCCTGCGTGGCCTTGCGGATGTGGGCGATGACGTTGTCGCTCTTGATCGGATAGCGGCGCACCATGTCAGCCACCGGCGAGTTCACGGCGCTGGCCGGGTCGACGAACAGCCGCAGCCCCTTGTCCTCGAAGAAGGCGATGCCGAAGCCGTCCTTGTGCTCGTCGGCGCGCGTGGCCAGGCCGGTGAACGAGAACATCACGTCGGTCGGCGTGTTCGCGTTCATGCCCAGCAATTGGCACATGACTCGCTACCGGATCGGAAGGAAGAGTTTGGCGAGGCCGCGCGCGCTGACCAGGTTGCCCGGATTGGCGGTCTCCTCGAGCACGCCGCTCATGCGGCGCAGGATGCGCGGGCTGTTGCGCGCGCGCCAGATCACCAGGTCGGCCAACCAGGGGTGCGCATTCACGCGGCTGGCCTTGCGGTACAGCTCGAAGCGCGGCTGCAGCGCGCGCAGCGAGGCTTCGTACGCGGCACGCACGGCGGCATCGTCCTGGCGCTGCGCGTGTCCGTGCACGATCGCCTCGGCGGCGAGCATGCCGGTCTGCATGGCCTTGCCGATGCCTTCGCCGCTGAAGTCGTAGGTGCTGCCAATGGCTTCGCCGGTGGCGAGCATGCCGACACGCGAATAGCGCGCGCCATCGAGCGAACAGCGCAATGGCGCGCCCTTGAGCTCGCCCACCGTCGTGCCGCCGGCCATCAACTCGCGCGCCGGCGGGTACAGGTCGCAGAAGGCCGCGAACAGATCGCGCAGGTTCACGTCCTGCATGCGCAGGCGGCCCGTGCCCGCCAGGCCGAAACAATCGGCCAGGCCGACGCCGATGTTGAACATCCCGTCGGGGCAGGGGAAAATCCAGCCGTAGCCCTGCTTCAGCCGTTTGTGCCAGACGATCTCGAGTGCGCGGATGCGCCCGACCATGGCCTCGTTCCTGACATAGCCGCGCAGCGCGATGCCGGTGGGCGTGCGGCGCAGGCACAGGTCGCTGGCGATCATGGCCTGCGGCACCGCACCGGTGGCCAGCACGACCCAGGTCGAGCGCAGCTCCTGCACCTGCTCGCCGAACTTCAGCCGCGCGCCGAGCACGCGTGCGGTGTCGCCGTCGTCGGCATTGCCGTCACACAGCGGCGCCTCGAAGCGAACGGGGGCATGCAACTGCGCCCCGGCGCGTTGTGCGGCACGTACCAGGATATGGTCGAGCACCTTGCGCGGCAGCACAGCCACCGAGCCGGGCACGTCGACGCGCCCACCGCGCGGGCCGATGCAGCCCACATGCAACGCCGGCTGGGCCTGCGCCATGACCTCGTCGTGCACGCCCAGCTTGTGCAGCGCCGCGTGGGCATCTGGGATCAGCCCATCACCGCAGATCTTGTCGCGCGGAAAGGCATGCTGGTCCACCAGCACCGTGTGCAGGCCGGCGCGCGCCAGCATCTGCGCGCAGGCACTGCCGGCCGGGCCAGCGCCGACGACCAGCACGTCACAGGATTCGGGCAAGGGCGTGTCGGACATCGGACAGCGAAGCGGTGGCTCGGGGGGAATTGGGCAGCGCGGATTGTAGGCAGCCAGCGTCACACGGCGGCTCGGGCCGCGGGCCCGCGCATGCTGTGCCATGCTTGCAGCCGCGACCCCCCACCACGCCCGAGACCGCCATGCCCGATGCCACTGACCCCGCCGTGCTGAAGACGCTCTGCGAAGACCTGGCGCTGGCGCTGCGCGCCGCGGCGCATCACGGCCTGTCCGAAGGCGTGTGCAACCACTTCAGCGTGGCGCTGCCGGACGATACGCGCCGCTTCCTCATCAACCCGCGCGGGCTGCACTGGAGCGAGGTCGGGCCCGAGGACATCGTGCTCGTCGACGAACAGGGCGTGGTGCTGCAGGGCCGCCACCGCGTCGAGCCGACGGCGATGTTCATTCATGCCGCGGCGCACCGCATCACCGGGCAGGCGGTGGTGCTGCACACCCACATGCCCTATGCCACCGCGCTGACGCTGACGGCCGAACGCGCGCTCGACCCTTGCTCGAGCCAGGGCGCGATGCGCTTCCACGGCCGCATCGGCATCGACACCGACTACAACGGCCTGGCGCTGGACTGGAGCGAAGGCGAACGCATCGCGCGCGCGATGCAGGGCAAGGACGTGGCCTTCCTGGGCAACCACGGCGTCATCGTCGCCGGCGCCACCGTGGCCCATGCCTACGACGACCTGTACTACCTGGAACGTGCCTGCCTGCATCAGGTGCTGGCGATGGGCACCGGCAAGCCCCTGGCGCGCGTCGACGAAGCGCTTTCAGCGCGCGTGGCCCAGCAGATCCAGGGCGAGCGTGAACAGTCCGAGCTGTTCTTCGAGGCGCTGCGGCGGATGCTGCCGGCGCCGCGCTGACGGCCCGGCCCTTCAGCGGCCAGACTGCTTCACCTTCAGCCGCCAGGCATGCAGCAGCGGCTCGGTGTAGCCGCTGGGCTGGACCAGGCCCTTGAACACCAGGTCGCTCGCAGCCTGGAAGGCGGCCGACTCTTCGAAGCGCCCGGCCATGTTCCGGTACAGCGGGTCGCCCGCGTTCTGCCCGTCCACCACCTTGGCCATGCGCCGCATCGTGGCTTTGACCTGCGCCGGGCCGACCACGCCGTGCAGCAGCCAGTTGGCGATGTGCTGGCTGCTGATGCGCAGCGTGGCGCGGTCTTCCATCAGCCCGACGTCGTGGATGTCCGGCACCTTCGAGCAGCCGACGCCCTGGTCGATCCAGCGCACCACGTAGCCGAGGATGCCCTGCGCGTTGTTGTCGATCTCCTGCTGCTTGTCGGCATCGCTCCACTTCGGCTTCTTGGCCACCGGGATGGTGAGCAGGCCTTCGAGGATGGCCTCGCGCTCGGCATCGACGTCGGTCTTCTCCAGTTCCTTCTGCACCTTGAACACATCCACCTGGTGGTAGTGCAGCGCGTGCAGCGTGGCGGCGGTGGGGCTGGGTACCCAGGCGGTGTTGGCGCCGGCGCGCGGGTGCACGATCTTCTGCTGCAGCATCGCAGCCATCAGGTCGGGCATGGCCCACATGCCCTTGCCGATCTGCGCCTTGCCGCGCAGCCCGCATTCCAGCCCGACGAGCACGTTGCTGCGCTCGTAGGCCTGGATCCAGGCGCTGGACTTCATGTCGGCCTTGCGGATCATCGGCCCGGCGTGCATGGCGGTGTGCATCTCGTCGCCGGTGCGGTCGAGGAAGCCGGTGTTGATGAAGGCCACGCGATCGGCCGCGGCGGCGATGCAGGCCTTGAGGTTGACGCTGGTGCGGCGCTCCTCGTCCATGATGCCGAGCTTGACTGTCGCCTTGGGCAGGCCGAGCAACTGCTCGATGCGGCCGAACAGCTCGGCGGCGAAGGCCACCTCGGCGGGCCCGTGCATCTTCGGCTTGACGATGTACACCGAACCGTGGCGCGAGTTGCGCAGGCTCGGGTGCGCTCGCTTCAGGTCGTGCAGCGCGATGGTGGTCGTGACCACCGCGTCGAGGATGCCTTCGGGGATCTCCGCGCCATCGCCCCACAGCACGGCCGGGTTGTTCATCAGGTGGCCGACGTTGCGCACGAACAGCAAAGCGCGACCGTGCAGCACCACGTCCTCGCCGCGCGGGCCGCTGTACTGGCGGTCGGGGTTCAGGCCACGCGTGAAGCTCTTGCCGCCCTTGGCCACCTCCTCGGTCAGCGTGCCGCGCAGGATGCCGAGCCAGTTGCCGTAGGCCTGCACCTTGTCCTGGGCGTCGACCACCGCCACCGAATCCTCCAGGTCCATGATGGTCGACAGCGCCGACTCGAGCACCAGGTCGCTGACGCCGGCCGGGTCATCGCGGCCGATCGGATGCGCGCGGTCGATGCGGATGTCCAGGTGCAGACCATGGTGCGACAGCAGCACCGCCGACGGCGCGTCGATCTCGCCCTGGAAGCCGACGAACTGCGCCGGGTTCTTCAGGCCGACAGTCCCGCCATCCTTCAGCGTCACCGCCAGGTTGCTGTCGACCACGCGGTAGGTCGTGGAATCGAGATGCGAGCCCTTCTTCAACGGCGCGCAGCGGTCGAGCACATGGCGCGCGTATTCGATGACCTTGGCACCGCGTATGGGGTTGTACGCCTGCCCCTTGTCGGCGCCGCCGTCCTCGGCGATGGCGTCGGTGCCATACAGCGCGTCGTAGAGCGAGCCCCAGCGCGCGTTGGCCGCGTTCAGCGCATAGCGCGCGTTGGTGATCGGCACCACCAGCTGCGGCCCGGCCTGCAGCGCCAACTCGGCGTCGACGTTCTTCGTCGTCACCCTGACCTTGGACGGCACAGGCACCAGGTAGCCGATCTTCTGCAGGAAGGCGCGGTACTTGCGCATGTTCCTGATCGGGCCGGGGTTGGCCTTGTGCCAGGCGTCGATCTCGGACTGCAGCCGGTCACGCTCGGCCAGCAGCGCGGCATTCTTCGGTGCCAGGTCGTGCACGATCTGGTCGAAGCCCTGCCAGAAGGCGGCGGCCTCGACGCCGGTGCCGGGCAGCACCTGATCCTCGATGAAGCGGTACAGCTCGGTGGCGACTTGCAGGCGGTGGGCGGTGGTGCGTTCAGTCATGGCGTCGGTCGGTTCGGTGGGGTGGGAAAGAAGTCGAGCACCGCGCGCAGGCTGCTGCCGATGCGCGTGGGTTCGGTGTCCAGCTGTTCCAGCGGCAGCCCGGTCCGGTTGACCCACAGCGTCGTGTAGCCGAACCAGGTGGCACCGATGGCGTCCCAGCCGTTGCTGGAGACGAACAGGATGTCGCGCGCCGGCAGCTTCAGCGCCGCCGGGCCCAGTGCGTAGGTAGCCGGATCGGTCTTGTAGCGGCGGGTCTCGTGCACGCTGAGCAGCGGGTCGAGCAGGCCCTCGAGGCCGGCGCTCTTGACCGCCACCGACAGCATCTGCGGGTCGCCGTTGCTCAGGATGCCGGCCGGGATGGCGCGCGAGCGCAGCGCCTGCAGCACCGGCTTGTTCTCCGGGAAGCTGCTCAGGTGGTGGTACTGATTCATCAGCCGGCCCTCAGCCGTGGCGTCCAGGGCCAAGCCGAGGCGCAGCGCCGCATAGCGTAAGCCAGCGCGCGTGATCTCCCAGAACGGCCGGTAGTGCTCGCCCTGCGGGCCACTCATCGACGCCAGCCGCGTGTATTCAATTTGCTTGTCGCGCCACAGAATGCTCAGACGCTCGCCGTGGCCGGGAAACAGCTGCTCGGCCAGCATGGACACGCTGTAGACGTCGAACAGCGTGCCGTAGGCGTCGAACAGCACCGCGCGCGGCACGGCCTGCACACGCGATCGCGAGGGCGGCTTTTCCATGGCTTGAATCTATTCGGAACCCACGCCGGCATTGAGTACGTCAAAGGTCTTGGATTTGTGACCTTTTCGAACGCACTGCCGGGCCGGGGCTTCGGATTGATTTGTGATCAGCGCGCGGCTAATCTGTGCACATGGCCAGACTAAAGCAAATCGAATCGTTCGTAGCCGTCGCACTCAAGGGCAGCCTGACCGCGGCGGCCCATGCCGAGGGCGTGGCGCCGGCAGTCATCGGGCGGCGCATCGACGCGCTCGAGGAACGGCTGGGCGTGAAGCTGCTGGTGCGCACCACGCGGCGCATCACGCTGACCCACGAGGGCAGTGCCTTTCTCGAGGATTGTCAGCGCTTGCTATCCGATATCGCCAACGCTGAAGCCAGTGTCAGCGCTGGCGGTGTCAAGGCCAGCGGGCATCTGCGCATCACTGCGCCGGCCGGTTTCGGGCGCCGCCACGTGGCACCTCTGGTGCCGCGCTTCCTGCAGCAGCACCCGGAAGTGAGCCTGTCGCTGAACCTGAGCGACCGCGTGGTGGACATCGTCAATGAAAGCGTGGACTGCGCGGTGCGTGTCGGCGACCTGCCGGATTCGAGCCTGGTCAGCGTGCGCCTGGCCGACAACCGCCGCCTGTGTGTGGCCTCACCCGACTACCTGAAGCGCGCCGGCGTGCCGGCGCATCCCTCCGAGCTGCCGCGGCACGAATGTCTCGCCTTGTCGTCCGACGCCAGCCAGACGCGCGGCTGGGCGTTCCTGGTGGAAGGCGAGCTGGTCCACTTGCGACCCGGGGGCCGCCTGGACTGCAGCGACGGCCAGGTGCTGCACGACTGGTGCCTGCAGGGTATGGGCATCGCCTGGCGCAGCACCTGGGAGGTCGAGCGCGAAGTGGCCGAAGGTCGGCTGGTGGCGCTGCTCGAGGACTTCCACGCACCACCGAACGGCATCTACGCCGTGTTTCCGCAGCGCAAGCACCTGCCATTGCGCGTGAGGCTGTGGATCGACTTCGTCAAGCACACCTACGGCGACGCGGCCTATTGGCAGGGCCAAGGCATGCGTTGAGCCGAGCGCGCGGCACAGCCGGCGCTGGCTCAGCCGCCCGCGTCGGCGATGCACTTCTTGGTGAAGCTGGTCTTTGCCGCCCCGGCGAGCTTCTTCTCGGTCGCCTGGGCCTCGCAGGCTGCGGCGGCCTTGCTGCCACCGGAATCCTTCTCGCACTTGGTGACGAAGCTGGTCTTGGCTGCACCGGCAAGCTTCTTCTCGGCCGCCTGGGCTTCGCAACTGCCGGCAGCTGCGGCATCGGCTTCGCACTTCGTCATGAAGCTGGTCAGGGCCGCGCCGGCCAGCTTCTTTTCCTTGGCCGTCGCCTCGCAGGCGGCATTGGCGGCGAAGGCCGAAGTGGAGAAGGCCGCGGCCGTCAGGGTCAGGATGCTCAACAAGGTCTTCATGGTTGCTCCGTCGGAGTGTTATCGCTTGTGGCGTGTTTGCCGGCACCGATTGGACCACGACGCGGCGGCGCGGCCGCCGCCCACCGACCGCAACTACAGGATGCGCCGCGGATGCGCCAACGCCTCGTGCGCGGCGTGCAGCCGGCGCACCAGCACGCGGATGAAGGCGGCGTCGAACAGGCGGCGCGTGCCCAGGCCCAACTGCTCCAGCGTCTGCGGCGTGAACGAGATGGTGGTCGCCGGTTCCGACACCACCACGTCGGCGCTGTGCATGCGCAGCGCCGGGCTCGGCGCCAGGTAGGCCATCTCGCCCACCGAGGTGCCGGCACCGAGCTGCGCCACGCGCTGGCCGTCGCGGTACACGTCCACCTGGCCCTGCGCGATGATGTGGAAACTGTTGCCCTCCTCGCCATGCCGGTACAGCGCATGGCCGAACACGCAGCGTTGCCAGGTGGCGCGGTGCACCACCTCCCACAACTCGACATCGCCGAAGCCGGAGAAGAACTCCAGCGAGCGCAGCAGGTTGAAGCGCTCGGAGTCGAGCACCCCTTGCAGCGGGCCGCGCGGCACCTCGCCGTTGGCCACCAGCGACGACAGCTCCTGCGCAAAGCTCTCCCAGTCGGCATGGCGCTGCTCGCGCTGTTTGCTCAGACCGCGCGCGATGAGCTGGCTCAGGCGCGGCGGGACGCCCTCGCGCAGCAGGTGCAGTGGCGCCGCGTCGGCATGGTAGATCTGGTGCATCAGCGCGGGCTGCTGCGTGGCGTCGAATGGCGCGCGCCCGGCGATCAGGTGGTAAAGCACGCCCGACAGCGCGTAGATGTCGGCGCGGCAGTCGAGCGCATCGCCATCCAGCTGCTCCGGCGGCATGTAGGCCAGCGAGCCGACGCGAAACACCTGCGTGCGCTCGGACTGCAGGTTCATGACGCTGCCGAAATCGCTGATCTTGACATCGGTAACGAGCTCGTTGCGCGTGGTGGCGAGGATATTGGCCGGTTTGACGTCGCGGTGGATCAGACCCTGGCGGAACACGTAGCCCAGCGCCATCGCGCACTTGAAGCCGATCTCCACCACCTGTTCCAGCGACAGCAGCGTGTCGGCACGGCAGTAGCGGCGCAGCGTCACGCCGGGCACGTACTCCATCACCAGGTAGGGCAACTCGGCATCGTCCACTGCGTCGTAGATCTGCACCACGTTGGGGTGGTGCAGGCGGCCCACCAGCGCGGCTTCGGCGGCAAAGAAGTGCTGCTGGAAGTGCCCCTCCGGCGTGTCCATCGCCAGCCCCGGGCGCACGCGCTTGATGGCCACGTCGCGCGCGTTGAAGGCATCGTGCGCCAGGAAGACCTCGCTGGTCGCGCCTTCGCCCAGTTTGGCGCGCACCAGATACTTGCCGATCTGCGCCGGCAACTCGATGGCATTGTGGCGAGCGGCGGTCGAGGGGGGCGCTTGGACGGACATGGCGGCATCGGCACACCGCGAAGCACGGGCACCGCTGCGCATGGTGCATGCATTACGCAGCCATCGCCCGCGCTAGAAGGCCGGCAAAGCGGCATCCTTCACGGCCCCGTGGCGCTTGGGCCTGTCCGCAGGTGCGTGCCGCGCAGCCGGCCGATGCAGGAAGCCAAAAGTAGAATCGCGTCATGATCCAAGCCAAGCAGGAGCTGTTGCAGGCGCTGGAGGCAGTGCTCGCGCAGATGGCTCCGGGCGCGGGTGTGCCGAGCGCGTTCGAATCGCCCAAGGTCGCCGCCCACGGCGACCTGGCCATCACCGCCGCGATGCCGCTGGCCCGATCGCTGAAGAAGAACCCGCGTGAACTGGCCCAGCAATTGGTCGAGCAGCTGACTGCGCAGCCCGCCGCGACGCGCTGGGTGCAGGCCTTCGAGATTGCCGGGCCGGGCTTCGTCAACCTGCGGCTGGCGCCGGCCGCCAAGCAGGCCATCGTCTGCGAAGTGTTGCAAGCCGGCGCTGCGTTCGGGAGCCGGCCGGCCAATGCGCAGCGCACGCTGGTGGAATTCGTCTCCGCCAACCCCACCGGCCCCTTGCATGTGGGCCATGCGCGCCAGGCCGCGCTGGGTGACTGCATCTGCAACCTGTTCGAGGCGCAGGGCCATGCGGTGACGCGCGAGTTCTACTACAACGATGCCGGCGTGCAGATCGCCACACTGGCGCTGTCCACGCAATGCCGGCTCAAGGGCCTGAAGCCCGGCGATGCCGGCTGGCCCGAGAGCGCCTACAACGGCGACTACATCGCCGACATCGCTGCCGCCTTCCGCGAGCGCTCCACGGTCAGGGCCGACGACCGGGAGTTCACGGCCTCTGGCAACGTGGACAAGCTGGACGACATCCGCCAGTTTGCGGTGGCCTACCTGCGCCACGAGCAGGACCTGGACCTGCAGGCCTTTGGCGTGCGCTTCGACCACTACTTCCTCGAATCCGGGCTTTACACCAGCGGCCGCGTCGATGCCACGGTGAAGCGCCTGGTCGACGCCGGCAAGACCTACGAGAAGGACGGTGCGCTGTGGCTGCGCAGCACCGACTACGGCGACGACAAGGACCGGGTGATGCGCAAGTCGGGTGGCGACTTCACCTACTTCGTGCCCGACGTGGCCTACCACATCGACAAGTTCGAGCGCGGCTTTGCCAAGGTCATCAACGTGCAGGGCAGCGACCACCACGGCACGGTGGCGCGCGTGCGCGCCGGGTTGCAGGCCGCCAATCTGGGCATTCCGCAGGGTTTCCCGGACTACCTGCTGCACAAGATGGTGACGGTGATGCGCGGCGGCCAGGAGGTGAAGATCTCCAAGCGCGCCGGCAGCTACGTCACGCTGCGCGACCTGATCGACTGGACCAGCCGCGACGCGGTGCGCTTCTTCCTCATCAGCCGCAAGGCCGACACCGAATTCGTCTTCGACATCGACCTGGCGCGCAAGGCCAACGACGAGAACCCGGTGTTCTACGTACAGTACGCGCATGCGCGCATCTGCTCGGTGCTGGCGCAGTTTGCCGCCACCCACGGTGGCGACCTGGGCACGCTGGCGCAGGCCGATCTGTCGCTGCTCGCGGCGCCGACCGAATACGCGCTGATGCTGAAGCTGGCCGACTACCCCGACATGCTGTCGCGTGCCGCGGCCGAGCTGGCGCCGCACGACCTGGCCTTCTACCTGCGCGAGCTGGCCGCGGCGTTCCACAGCTACTACGCGGCCGAGCGATTTCTCGTGGATGACGAGGCGCTCATGCGTGCACGCATGGCCTTGCTCGGCGCCACGCGCCAGGTGCTGCGCAACGCCTTGTCACTTCTTGGGGTGAGCGCACCCGAGGCCATGGCGCGCGAGGCCACGGCGATGCCGGAGAATGCGCCATGAGATCCCAATTCGGTGGCTTCGCGGTCGGCTTGGTCGTCGGTCTGTTGCTCGGCTTGGCGCTGGCGCTGGGCGTGGCACTGTACGTGACCAAGGTACCGCTGCCCTTCATCAACAAGGTGCCGCAGCGCACGGCCGAGCAGGACGCGGCCGAAGTCGAACGCAACCGGAACTGGGACCCGAACGCGCCGCTGGGCGGCAAGCCGGCCGGCCGTGCCGCCGCCTCGGGTGCCGTGTCGGCCGCGCCCGCGGAAACGTCACCGCCCCCGGCCAAGGCATTGGCGCCCGCAGCCTCCGCCGCGCGGCCCGCCGCGGCGACTGCGGCATCGAAGCCGCTCAAACCCGGCGCCGACCCCATGATCTACTTTGCCCAGGCCGGCGCCTACACGCGGGCGGACGATGCCGAAGCCCAGCGCGCCAAGCTGGCCTTGCTCGGCGTGGACGCCAAGGTCAGCGAACGCGACCAGTCCGGGCGCACCATCTATCGTGTGCGCGTCGGGCCCTTCGACGCGCGCGCCCAGGCCGACACCATGCTCGAAAAACTGCAGGCTGCAGGCGTGGATTCGTCGCTGGTGCGCGTGGAACGGCAATGAACTTCGCCCGCTTGGCCTACTCAATCGATCTCGAATCATCCAAAGGAAGCACATGAAACGGCGTGACTTTTCATTGCAGCTGGCCGCTGCCGGCCTGGGCACGGTCTGGGCGGGTGCAGCGCACTCGCAGGGCGCCCCGGTGGAGGGCACGCACTACACGCGGCTGTCGCAGCCGGCGCCGGTGTCGGCGCCGCCCGGCAAGATCGAAGTGGTGGAGTTCTTCTCCTATGGCTGCCCGCACTGCTATTCGCTCGAGCCGACGCTCGAGCCCTGGGCCAAGCGCTTGCCGGCCGACGTGGTCTTCAAGCGCGTGCCGGTGGGTTTTAATGCGCTGTACGAGAACTACCAGAAGATCTACTACGCCCTGGAGGCGATGGGTCAACTGGAGCCGATGCATCGCAAGGTGTTCGCCGCCATCCACCAGCAGCGCCAGCGCCTTGACAAGGAGGCCGATATCGCCGCCTTCATGACGGCCAATGGCGTCGACGGCGCCAAATTCCTCGAACTGTACAAATCCTTCTCGGTGCAGACCAAGGCCAAGCAGGCGCAGCAACTCAGCCAGAGCTACAAGATCGATGGTGTGCCGGCGATGGGTGTGCAGGGGCGCTTCGTCACCTCGGGTTCGCAGGCCGGCAGCAACGAGCGCGCCCTGGCGGTGACCGACAGCCTGGTGCAAGGCCTGCGCAAGCCCACCTGATCGGCGCGCGTCGCGCACGAACTTCACGCTTCGGGCCGCTTGGCGGCCCGTTCGGCCGAAACATGCGGCTAGAATGGCCTGCAAGTTTCGTGCCGATATCGTGCCCACCCCGTCCACCTCCCCGTTCCGCCGCGGTCTGCTCGCCGCTGCGCTGGCCGCCGCCTGCACCTTCAGCCCGGCAGTACAGGCGGAGAAAGCCGACCGCAGCAAGCCGATGTCGGTCGAAGCCGACCAACCCGGCAGCGTCGACCTGCAACGCCAGGTGGTGATTTTCAATGGCAATGTCGTCATCAGCCAGGGCACGATGGTGCTGCGCGCCGACCGGGTGGAATTGCGCGAGCGCCCTGACGGCTACCGCGAGGCCAAGGCCATCGGCAATGCCGAGCGGCCGGCCAACTTCCGGCAGAAGCGCGACGGTGTCGATGAAACCGTCGAAGGCGCGGCCGAGCGCATTGAATTCGATGCGCGCACCGACACGTTGCGCCTCGTCGGCAATGCGGCGGTGCGGCGGCTGCGCGCCGGGGTGGTGGCCGACGAGATCACCGGTTCGTTGATCACCTGGGACAACACCAGCGAGTTGTTCAGCGTGACCGGCGGCGCGGTCACGCCGACCAACCCGACCGGCCGGGTGCGGGCGGTGTTCGCGCCGCGCGAGCAGGGCGCGGCGTCGGCGCCGCCCGCCACCGGCGCTGCGCTGCCGCTGAAACCTTCGCGGTCGATCGGGGTGCCGCGTTGAGCGGATCGGCACGCGCGGAGCCCAGCGCCACGCAAAGCCCGGCCAGCCGTTTGCAGGCCGCAGGGCTGCGCAAGAGCTACGGCTCGCGCATGGTGGTCAAGGACGTGCACCTGGCCGTCAGTGCCGGCGAGGTGGTCGGCCTGCTCGGACCCAACGGCGCCGGCAAGACCACCACCTTCTACATGGTGGTCGGGCTGATCCGGGCCGACGCCGGCGCGATCGAGATCGACGGCCAGCCAGTGCATGGGTTGCCGATCCACCGGCGCTCGCGCTTGGGTCTGTCGTACCTGCCGCAGGAGGCGTCGATCTTCCGCAAGCTCAGCGTCGAGGACAACGTGCGTGCGGTGCTCGAGCTGCAGGTCGACGAGCACGGCCGCGCGCTGAAGAAAGCGGCCATCGACGTGCAGCTCAGTGGCCTGCTGCACGACCTGGGCATCGAAAAGCTTCATGACTCGCCGGCGCCGGCGCTGTCCGGTGGCGAGCGGCGGCGCGTCGAGATCGCGCGCGCACTGGCCACGCAGCCGCGCTTCATCCTGCTCGACGAGCCCTTTGCCGGCATCGACCCGATCGCGGTGATCGAGATCCAGCGCATCATCAGCTTCCTGCGCCTGCGCGGCATCGGCGTGCTCATCACCGACCACAACGTGCGCGAGACGCTGGGCATCTGCGACCGCGCCTACATCATCAGCGACGGCCAGGTGCTGGCCGAAGGCACGCCGCAGCAGATCATCGACAACGCCGAGGTACGCAAGGTCTACCTGGGCGAGAACTTCCGCATGTAGGACCCCCGTGTCGTGATGATGAAACCGTCGCTGCAGGTCCGCCTGTCCCAGCACCTGGCCCTGACGCCGCAACTGCAGCAGTCGATCCGGCTGCTGCAGCTGTCCACGCTCGAGCTGCAGCAGGAAATCGAGCAGATGCTCGAGCAGAACCCCTTCCTGGAGACCGACGACGAGGCCACGTCGCTTGATACCGCCCCTTCGGAGCGCGCATCCAGCACCGAGCTGAACGGCGAACAGCTGCGCGAACGTGACGAACCGGACTCGGGTGAGGCCGAGTCCGGCGTGGCCGAGGTCAAGGGCGACGAGTTCGGCACGACCGAGCGCGAGGACTGGGAGAACGGCACCGAGCGCGACGATTTCGACGGCATCCGCGAAACCCCCGGCATGCCCGGCAGCGCATCCTCGGGTGAAGACGATGGCGGTGAATTCGAGCGCGGCGGCGGCAGCATCTCGCTGCAGGAGCACTTGCGCACGCAGATGGCCGGCATGCGCCTGTCGACCGAGGACCGTGCCGCGCTGGAGGTGCTGATCGAGTCGCTCAACGCCGACGGCTACCTGGCCGATGCACTGGACGACATTGCCGTGCGTCTGGCCGACATGCTGGGCCTGCCAGCCGACGACGACGAGGCACGCGAAGAGCTGATGTCGCGCCTGCAGTGCGCGCTGAAATGGCTGCACAGCATGGATCCGCCGGGCGTGGGCGCCCGCGACCTGGGGGAGTGCCTGAGCCTGCAGTTGCTGGCCGGCCCGCGCAACGCCGCCCAGGCCATCGCCGTGCTCATCTGCCACCACCACCTGGACCTGCTGGCCAAGCGCGACTTCAGGCGGCTGGCCGCCGCCACCGGCGCCGACGAGGCGCTGGTGCGCGAGGCGCAGGCGCTGATCGTGCAGTGCGAACCCAAGCCCGGCCGGCCCTTCGAGAACACCGAAACCTATGCCGTGGTGCCCGATGTCATCGTGCGCCGCTCGGGGCGTGGGCTGAAGGTGGCGCTGAACCCGGACGTGATGCCCAAGCTGCGCATCAACGACTTGTATGCACAGGCGGTGCGCGGTACGCGCGGCGGCGGTGGCAACCATGCCGGCCTGAGCGCACGGCTGCAGGAAGCGCGCTGGTTCATGAAGAACATCCAGCAGCGTTTCGACACCATCCTGCGTGTCTCCAGCGCCATCGTCGAGCGGCAGAAGGCCTTCTTCACGCACGGCGCGATCGCCATGAAGCCATTGGTGCTGCGCGAAATCGCCGACGAGCTGGGCTTGCACGAATCGACGATCTCGCGCGTCACCACCGCCAAGTACCTGGCCTCGCCGATGGGCACCTTCGAGCTGAAGTACTTCTTCGGCTCCTCGCTGAACACCGAGTCCGGCGGCAACGCGTCGAGCACCGCGGTGCGCGCCCTGATCAAGCAACTGGTGGCCGCCGAGGACCTGGCCAAGCCGCTGTCCGACAGCCAGCTCAGCCAGATGCTCGACGAACAGGGCATCTCGGTGGCGCGGCGAACCGTGGCCAAGTATCGCGAGGCGCTGAAGATCGCCCCGGCCAACCTGCGCAGGGCCTAGGGTCGACTTGCCGTGCCGAACGACGCCACGCTGCGCCTGTTCCTGCCGTGCGCGGCCGGCGTCGAGACCCTACTGCGCGACGAGGTGGCGGGCCTGCTGCCGGGCGTGCCGGTGCAGCCGCGGCGCGGCGGCGTCGGCCTGGACACCGACGCCGCAGGCCTGATGACGCTGAACCTGGGCAGCCGGCTGGCGCAGCGCGTGCTGATCGATGTAGCCGGGTGCGAGTACCGCCACGAGGACGACCTGTACGCCATGGCGCAGCGCGTCGACTGGCGCACCTGGATCACGCCACGGCACACGCTGCGCGTGGACACCACCGCCCAGCGCAGCCCGCTGCACAGCCTGAATTTCGCCGCGCTGCGCATCAAGGACGCGGTTTGCGACCAGCTGCGTGAGCGCAGCGGCGAACGCCCGAACGTCGACACGCGTTCGCCCGACCTGCAGCTCGTGCTGCACCTGGGCGAGCAGCGCGCCACGCTGTACGTCGACGCCTCGGGCGAGTCGCTGTTCAAGCGCGGCTGGCGCGAGGACAAGGGCGACGCGCCGCTGAAGGAGACTTTGGCCGCGGCCATGCTGGCGGCCGCGGGCTGGCGCGGCACGCCCGACGAAGGCGGCGCACTGCACGATCCATGCTGTGGATCCGGCACCATCGCCATCGAAGCGGCGCAGATCGCCTGCGGCATCGCGCCGGGGCTGAAACGTCGCTTCGCCTTCGAGCGGCTGCTGCCCTTCGCCACGCCACCGATGCGCGCGCTGATGCAGCGGCTGAAGAGCCAGGCGCAGGCCCGCGTGCATGCGCCGGCCGTGCCGATCACGGCCAGCGACGTGTCCTTCCGCATGCTCGACTTTGCACGGCGCAACGCGCAACGCGCCGGCGTCGAGGCCGCGATCGAGTTCCACGGCGGCGACGCGCTGGAGCGTCCGCCTCCGCCGCTGCCGCCCGGTTTGCACGGCACGCTGATGCTGAACCCGCCCTATGGCGAGCGCATCGAGGTGGCGGGCAAGGCGGCGCGCCCTTCGGCCGAGGACCGTGACACGCCGGGCGACTTCTTCCCGCGGTTGTCTGCGCACTGGAAGCGCGCCTACACCGGCCATCCGGCCGGCTGGACCGCCTGGCTGCTGAGCCCGGATATGAAGCTGCCCGGTGCGATGCGGTTGAAAGCCTCTCTGCGCGTGCCGATGTGGAACGGCCCGATCGAGTGCCGCCTGTATCGCTTCGAACTGGTGGCCGGCTCGGCGCGCACGCCGAAGCCCGCCGCCGGCGGTTGAACCGCCGACTGAACTACCGGCGCATCAGGCTGCCGAGCAGGTCGCCGAGGTTGCCCAGCCCGCCTTCGGGCATCTGGCCAGCCGGGGTGAAATGGTCCACCACCTGCGGCAGCATCTGCGACATCTGCGCACTCAGGTCGCCGGTGGACAGGCCCATGCGTTCTGCCATCTGCGACATCTGGTCGGAGCCCAGCGCACCTTGCAGCTGCTCGGGCGAGACCGGCAGGTTCTGTCCGCTGGAGATCCAGGAATTGACCTGCTCGCCCAGGCCGGCCGCCCGGAACTGCTCCACCAGCGAGGCCAGGCCACCGCCCTGCCCGCTGCCTTGTCCGCCGACTTGCCCGCCATTCGCCAGCATGCCGAGAATCATCTTCAACAGATCGGCCTGGCCCCCGCCCGCGCCGCCCTGACCCGCCTGCCCGCCCAGCATGCCGCCCACGATGTCCAGCAAGCCCATGTCACCCCCCTGAAGTTGTAGTGCAATTCTGCGTGGCACGCCGGTGACTGGCAAGCCACAGCAGCGCCGCACCCAGCAGCCCCAGCGGCAGCAGCGTGCCCAGGTTCATCGAGGTCCAGCCGCCCGTCGTGACCAGCGCGCCGGAGCTGAACGAGGTGAGCGTCATCGTGCTGTAGACCCAGAAGTCCATCGCGCCCTGCGCGGTGGTGCGCTCTTCGGGGCGATAGGCCTCGGTCAGCAGCGTGGTGCCGCCGATGTAGAGGAAGTTCCAGCCCACGCCCAGCACGAACAGCGCACCGATGAAGTGCATCAGGTCGGTGCCCGACAGCGCAAACGCCACACAGGCCAGGTTGAGCAGCAGGCCCACCGTCATGATGGGCAGCGTACCGAAGCGGCGGATCAGGTGGCCAGTAAAGAAGCTCGGCACGAACATGCCCAGCACATGCCATTCCAGCACCAGTGCGGCATCGGCGAAAGGGTGCGAACACTGTGCCATGGCAATCGGCGTGGCCGCCATCAACAGGTTCATGACGCCGTAGCCCAGGGCCGCGGCCGCCACGGCGATGATGAACACCGGCTGGCGCGCAATCTCGCGCAGCGGCCGGCCACCTGCCGCCTGCGCGGCGGTGGGCATGGGCGGGAACTGGATCAAGCTGACCAGCACCAGCGCGAGCAGCGCCACGCCGATCAGCGACAGGTATGCGCCGGTGAAGGGTTGCGGCAGCAGGTCGCGCGTGGCCGAGGCCAGGTTCGGGCCGAACACGCCACCGATGATGCCGCCGGCCAGCACCCAGGAGATCGCCTTCTCGCGCGCGGCTGCCGGCACCACCTCGGCGGCGGCAAAGCGGTACAGCGAGGCATTGGCCTGGTAGTAGCCAGCGATCACCGTGCCCAGCACCAGCAAGGCAAAGCTGCGTTGCCAGGCCGCCAGCGCGCACAGCGCGGTGGCCGCGATGGCCCACAGCAGCCCGGTCTGGAAGCCGCGCCGGCGGCCGACGCGGCGCTGGTGCCTGGCCACCAGCCCGGTGCTCAGCGCACCGCCGGCCACATACGCCGTCAACGGCAGCGTCGCCATCCATGCCGAGGGCGCCAACTGCAGGCCGACCAGGCCGTTGATGGCGATGAAGACCACGTTGTTGGTCAGGAACAGGCCCTGGCACAGCGTCAGCAGCAACAGGTTGCGATTCATTCTTTCAGTGCGATCCAGGCCAGCACGGCGAGCGGCGCGGTTTCGGCGCGCAGCACGCGATCACCCAGCCGGGCGGCGACAAAACCCTTGGCCAGCGCCGCTGCTTCCTCGGCCGCGCTGAGCCCGCCTTCGGGGCCGCTGAGCGTGAGCAGCGCCGCCGCTGCGCCAGCCACGGCATGCAAGGCAGGCACCTCTGCGCGCGGGCTGAGCAGCACACGCGTGGCCGTGTCGTCCAACGAACTCAACCAGCGCTCGAACAGCAGCACCGGTGCGACCCGCGGCACGCGCGTGCGGCCGCATTGTTCGGCCGCCGCAGCCGCGATGGCCTGCCAATGCTCGCGCTTGCGCAGCGCCCGGTCGCCGGCCAGACGCAGCACCGAACGCTCGCACAGCAAGGGCTGGATGCCCTGCACGCCCAGCTCGGTGGCCTTCTCCACCAGCAGGTCCATGCGCTCGTTGGCCGGCATGCCTAGCGCCAGTGTCACGTGCATGGCCAGCTCGCGCTCCAGCGGATCGAAGGACACGACACGCACCCAGACCTGGTTGCGCCCCATGCGCACGACCGTTGCGGCCCATTCGCCACCCTGGCCATTGAACAGCACCAGCCGATCGGCCGGCTGCAAGCGGCGCACCTGCACATGGCGCGCCGCGGAGGCGGGCAGTTCGATCTCGGCGTCGCGCTCCAGCGCAGCATCGACAAACAGGCGCACGGTCATGGGGGGTGGGGTCCGTTGGCATGCAAGTCGCACGCTCCCGAAGCGCCTGCAGACATGAAGTCTAGGCGCAATGCAGCGCGCTGCCGCCGGTGTGCCGCCTGCTCAGGCTTGCAGCCCACGCTCGCGCTTTGCATGCGCTCACCCCTTCGCCGGTATTTGGCCGCGCACTGCGCGCGGCCTCATGTCCGGCTCAGGCCTTGGCTTCGCGCAGCTCGCGGCGCAGGATCTTGCCAATGCTGCTCTTCGGCAGCTCGTCGCGGAACTCGATGCATCGCGGCCGCTTGTAGCCGGTGAGGTTGGCTTCGCAGAAGTTGCGGATGTCGGCCTCGCTCAGGGCCGGGTCCTTCTTCACCACGACCAGCTTCACCGCCTCGCCGGCCTTGGCGTCGGGCACGCCGAAGGCAGCGCATTCGAGCACGCCGGGCAGAGTGCTGATCAGATCCTCGATCTCGTTCGGGTAGACGTTGAAACCGCTGACCAGGATCATGTCCTTCTTGCGGTCGACGATGCGGAAGTAGCCGTGCTCGTCGACCATGCCAATGTCGCCGGTGCGAAAGAAACCGTCGCGCGTCATCACCTTGGCGGTCTCGTCGGGGCGCTGCCAGTAGCCGGCCATGACCTGCGGCCCGCGGATGGCGATCTCGCCGGCCATGCCCGGCGGCACTTCCTGGCCTGCATCGTCGAGCAGCGCCAGCTCGGTGCTCGGCAACGGCAGGCCGATGTTGCCACTGTAGGCGGTGCTGTCCACCGGGTTGCAGGTGACCGAGGGGCTGGTTTCCGACAGGCCATAGCCCTCGACGATCGGGCAACCGGTCTTGTCCAGCCACAGTCTGGCCGTGCCCTGCTGCACCGCCATGCCACCGCCCACCGCCAGCACCAGGTGGCTCCAGTCGACGGTATTGAATGCCGGGTGGTGGGCCATGGCGTTGAACAGCGTGTTCACCGCCGGGAAACTGTGGAAACGGTGCTTGGCCAGCTCCTTCAGCACCGCGCCGATGTCGCGCGGGTTCGGGATCAGGATGTTGCAGCCGCCGATGTGCAGCGACAGCATCATGTTCGCCGTGAAACCGAAGATGTGATACAGCGGCAGCGCGCACACCGTCGTCGGCTGTTCGCCGCTCGGCACTCTATTCAGCGCCGGCTGGTTCCAGGCCTCCGCCTGGAGCACGTTGGCCACCAGGTTGCGATGCAGCAGCACCGCGCCCTTGCTCACGCCGGTGGTGCCACCGGTGTACTGCAGCACGGCGATGTCCTCGGGCCCCAGGGTCGGCGCGGTGTAGCTGCGGCTGCGACCCAGCGCCAGCGCTTCGTTGAAGCGCACCGCGCCCGGCAGCTGGTAGGGCGGCACCAGCTTCCTGGTCTTGCGCACGACATGGTTGACGAGCGCGCGCTGAAAGGTGCCGAGCATGTCGCCCATCGAGGCCAGGATCACCTGCTTCGTCGGCACCGCGTCGAGCACCTGCTGCAGCGTGGCGGCGAAGTTCTCCAGCACGACGATGGCGCGCGCGCCCGAATCCTTGAGCTGGTGCTCCAGCTCGCGCGGCGTGTACAACGGGTTGACGTTGACCACCACGTAGCCGGCGCGCAGGGTGGCCGCCACCGCCACCGGGTACTGCGGCACGTTGGGCAGCATGATGGCGACGCGGTCGCCACGCTCCAGCCCCAGGCTCTGCAGATAGGCCGCCAGCGCGCGTGCATGCGCATCGATGTCGGCGAAGCTGAAGCTGCGCCCCATGTACTTGTAGGCCGGCAGCGCGCCGTGTTTGCGAAAGCCCTCGTCCAGCAGCGCCAGCAGCGAGGGGTAGCGATCGGTGCGCACTTGCGCCGGCACGCTGGCCGGGTAGTGCTTCAACCAGATCTTCTCCATCCACGCTCTCCAGGTGCAGTCGTGGATTCTGACGGCTGGCTGACAGCGTCAGCATCAGGGGATTCGATAGCGCTACGCAGGGGTTTGGTGAAGTCCGCAAGGGGCTTGTCGAAGCCCTGAAGGGGTTTCCCCGCGTTGCCCTCGGGACAACGGCAATGCCAAATTCGCCGCCGGGGCCGTTCCTTCAACCACATTGGGAGACACGATGATCCGCCTGTTTCAATCCTTTCGCGCCTTGCTTGCCGTGGCGGCGCTGTGCCTGAGTGCGAGCGCCTTCGCGCAATACCCGAACCGCCCGCTGACGATGGTCGTGCCCTGGGGCGCAGGCGGCGGCACCGATGCGGTGGCGCGCTTCATCGCCAGCCTGATGGAAAAGGACCTGGGCCAGCCGGTCAACGTGGTCAACCGCACCGGCGGCTCGGGCGTGGTCGGCCACTCGGCCATCGCCTCGGCCGCGCCCGACGGCTACACCATCGGCATGATCACCGTGGAGATCACGATGATGCACCACCAGAAGCTGACCGAGCTGAACCCGGCCAGCTACACGCCGATCGCGCTGGTCAATCTCGACCCGGCCGGTTTCCAGGTGCGTGCCGACTCGCCCTACAAGAACATGAACGACGTGCTCGCCGCGATCAAGGCCGCGCCACCCGGCAAGTTCAAGGCCTCGGGCACCGGCCAGGGCGGCATCTGGCACCTGGCACTGGCCGGCATGCTCAGCGACCTGAAGATCGACCCGGCGAGCGTGCCCTGGGTGCCGAGCAACGGCGCGGCGCCGGGCCTGCAGGACTTGGCCGCCGGTGGCGTGGAATTCGTGCCCTGCTCGCTGCCCGAAGCGCGTGCGCTGATCGAAGCCGGCAAGGTGCGTTCGTTGACGGTGATGGACACCAAGCGCTCGACGCTGTTCCCCGACGTGCCGACGCTGAAGGAGGCGACCGGCTCGAATTGGGCCACCGGCGCGTGGCGCGGCATCGCCGCACCGAAGGGCCTGCCGGCCGACGTGCAGGCCAAGCTCGAAGCCTCGGTGAAGAAAGCCTACGACAGCAAGGAATACAAGGACTTCATGGCGCAGCGCGGCTTCGGTGTGCTGTGGGGCAACTCCCAGGAATTCGCGGCCTTCATGACCAAGGGCGACGCCGACATGAAGAACGTGATGACGGCCGTGGGCATTGCCAAGTAGCACGCGTGCAGCGTACCGATCGCTGGGTCGGCGTCGCGCTGGCCGTCCTCGCGCTGGCCGTGCTGTGGAGCAGCAGCGCCTTCCCCAATGTGCCGGGTCAGAAGCTCGGCGCCTCTTTCTTGCCGACGATCGTCGGCTCAGGCCTGCTGCTTTGCGGCCTGGCGCTGGTACTGCGCAGCCTTCGAAGCAAAGCCTACTCCGAAGCCGAGCCTGCGCCTGAAGTCGAAGAACACTTCGGCAGCGCGATGGTCATCGTCGGCGCCGTGCTGGCCTACATCTTCTTGTCGGAGCGCATCGGCTTCCTGTTCATCGCGCCGCTGTGCCTGATGGCGGTATTCCTGGCGCTGCGCGTACGCTGGCAGACGGCGCTGTACTGGGCAATCGGTGGCACGCTGGTGGTGCACTTTGCGTTCTACAAAATGCTGCGTGTGCCGCTGCCTTGGGGCCCGGTAACGCCGTTCTATTGACATGCAGGCGACCTGATGGATGCCATCACCACCGCCTTCGCCCTGGTATTCGAACCCTATGTGCTGCTGGTGATCCTGCTGTCGGCGGCCTACGGCCTGTTCGTCGGTGCCATCCCGGGGCTGACGGCGACCATGGCCACCGCCCTGCTCGTGCCGGTGACGTTCTTCATGGCGCCGGTGCCGGCGGTGGCGGCCATCGTCACCGCCACGGCGATGGCCATCTTTTCCGGCGACATCCCGAGCGCGCTGCTGCGCATGCCCGGCACACCGGCTTCGGCGGCCTACACCGACGAAGCTTTTCTGCTGACGAAGAAGGGGCAGGCTGAAACCGCGCTCGGTGCGGGTCTGGTGTTTTCGGTGCTGGGCGGCATCTTCGGCGTGCTGGTGCTGATCGTCGCCGCGCCGGCGCTGGCCGAGGTGGCGCTGAAGTTCAGTTCCTTCGAATACTTCTGGCTGGTGATGCTGGGCTTCACCTGCGCCATCTTCATCGCCGGCAACGACCCGTTGAAGGGTGTCGTGTCGCTGCTGATCGGCCTGCTGATCTCGACCGTCGGGCTGGAGAACCCGGCCGGCGCGCCGCGCTACACCTTCGGCAACGCCGAGATGATGGGCGGCATCTCGTTGATCCCATTGATGATCGGCATGTTCGCGGTGTCCGAGATCCTGCGTTACGCCGCGGTCGTGGTCAAGCCGGTGATGGCCACCGACCGGCCCTTCGGCAATGTGTTCTCCGGCATGTGGGCGCTGCTGAAGAAGTACCCGCTGCAACTGATCCGCGGCTCGGCGCTGGGCACGCTGGTCGGTGCGCTGCCCGGCGCCGGCGCCGACATCGCGGCGTGGATGTCCTACGGCATGTCGAAGCGCTTTTCCAGGGAGCCCGAGAAGTTCGGCACCGGGCATGTCGAGGGCATCGTCGAGTCGGGCGCAGCCAACAACGCCGCACTCGGCGGCGCGTGGATTCCGGCGCTGGTGTTCGGCATTCCGGGCGATTCGATCACTGCCATCGCCATCGGCGTGCTGTATCTGAAGGGCATGAATCCGGGGCCGACGCTGTTCGTCAACAACCCGCAGAACATCTATGCGGTATTCATCGTCTTCATCCTGGCGCAGCTGCTGATGCTGCCGCTGGGCTGGATGGCGATCAAGGCGGCCAAGCGCATCCTGCGCATCCCGGCGGCGCTGCTGATGCCGCTGATCCTGCTGTTCTGCGTGGTCGGCAGCTTCGCCATCAACAACAGCCTGTTCGGCGTGGTCATCATGCTCATCGCCGGCATCGTCGGCTTCTGCATGGAGCGCTGGGGCTTCCCGGTGGCGCCGACCATTCTGGGCGTGGTGCTGGGCACGATGCTGGAAGAGCACTTCTTCAGCAGCCTGATCAAGGCCGACGGCAACTTCCTGGTGTTCTTCGAGCGGCCTATCGCCGGCACGCTGGGTGTGCTGTGTCTGCTGATCTGGCTTTGGCCGCTGGCTCGGCTGCTGCGGCCGCGGAGCTGACAGGCAAGAAGGGCCGGCAAGGCCGGCCCTACGATCACGCGGCGGCAGGTGGAGCCTGCGCGGTGGTGGTCGGGGTTCAGCTCCTCAACGCCACCAGCACATCGACGTGCATCTTCTTCGCGTCGCCGAAGAGCAGGCGCTCGTTGTCCTTGTAGAACAGCGGGTTGTCGACGCCGGCGTAGCCGCTGGCCATGCTGCGCTTCATGACGATCGATGTCTTGGCCTGCCAGACTTCGAGCACCGGCACGCCGGCGATCGGGCTCGTCGGATCGTCCTGCGCCGCCGGGTTGACGATGTCGTCGGCGCCGATCACCATCGACGCGTCGGTGTCGTGGAGGCCTCATGATCGATCGACGCCAATGGCTCGCAACGCAGCTCGGTCTGTTCAGCACGGCGCTGGCCGCGCAGCCGTGGCCACCCGCGCGGCAGGCGCGGGTCGGACTTCTAGGCGGCTCCAGCCCGGGCAGTCCGCAGGCTGGGCACCTCTGGGGCGCGTTCCTCGAAGCGCTGCGAACACGGGGCTATGTCGAGGGTCGCAACCTGGTCGTCGAGGGCCGGTTCTACGGCGAAGACGTCGACCGGCTGCCCGCGCTCGCGGCCGAGCTGGTTCGACTCCCGGTCGACGTGATCGTGGCCGGGACGCCGCCGGCACCCGAGGCCGCCAAGCGGGCCACGTCGACGATCCCCATCGTCGTGCCGATCCATCCCGACCCGATCGGCAGCGGCCTCGTGGCGAGCCTCGCGCGACCCGGGGCGAACATCACCGGACTGTCGCTGCTGAGTCCCGACCTGCGCATCAAGCAGCTTCAACTGCTCAAGGAGGCTGTCCCCCAGCTCACGAGCGTGGCCGTTCTCTCGAATCCGGCCGCTCCGTCGCACCAGCGGGACGTGAAGGAGCTGCAGACGGGGGCCCAGCCGCTGAAGGTGCGCCTCGTGGTCGTGGAAGCGAGGGCTCCGAGTGAACTCAGCGAAGCCTTCTCGGTGATGGTGGCCAAAGGGGCCGGAGCCCTCATCATCCTTGCCGGTTCGATGTTCTTCGGTCACCGCGAACGACTTGCGGAACTGGCCGCCACGAACCGCTTGCCGTCGACCTACGCCTTCAGGGAGTACGCGGAAGCGGGAGGCCTCATGACCTATGGCGTCGACCTTCGCGACAATTTCCGCCGTGCGGCCGGCTACGTGGACCGGATCCTCAAGGGCGCCCGGCCGGGGGACTTGCCGATCGAGCAGCCGACGAGGTTCGAGCTGGTGCTCAACCTCAAGACCGCGCAAGTCCTCGGGCTCAAAATCCCGCGCTCGATGCTGGTACGGGCCGAGCGGATCATCGAGTGAAGTCCTTGCACGGGGCAGTCTGGCTCAAGCTTTCAACGCCGCCAGCACCTCGTCGAGCATCTTCTTCGCATCGCCGAAGAGCATGCGATTGTTGTCCTTGTAGAACAGCGGGTTGTCGACACCGGCGTAGCCTGAGGCCATGCTGCGCTTCATGACGATCGAGGTCCTGGCCTTCCAGACTTCCAGCACCGGCATGCCGGCGATGGGGCTGGTCGGGTCGTCCTGCGCGGCCGGGTTGACGATGTCGTTGGCGCCGATGACCATCGTGACATCGGTCTTGGGGAAGTCCTCGTTGATCTCGTCCATCTCCATCACGATGTCGTAGGGCACCTTGGCTTCGGCGAGCAGCACATTCATGTGGCCGGGCATGCGGCCGGCCACCGGGTGGATGCCGAAGCGCACGTTGACGCCCTTGTCGCGCAGGAACTTGGTGATCTCGTACACCGTGTGCTGCGCCTGCGCCACCGCCATGCCGTAGCCGGGAACGATGATGACGTTCTTGGCCTCGCGCAGCAGTTCCGCGGTTTCCACCGCAGCGATCGGTGCCACCTCGCCGGCCGGCTGCGCCCCGCCTGCTGCCGCTGCGGGCGCACCGCCACCGGTGCCGAAGCCGCCGGCGATGACGCTGATGAAATTGCGGTTCATCGCCCGGCACATGATGTAAGACAGGATCGCGCCCGAGGAGCCGACCAGCGCACCGACGACGATCAGCAGGTCGTTGCTGAGCATGAAGCCCGTGGCCGCCGCGGCCCAGCCCGAGTAGCTGTTGAGCATCGACACCACCACCGGCATGTCGGCGCCGCCGATGGCCATGACCATGTGCACGCCGAACAGCAGCGCGACCACGGTCATCACCAGCAGCGGCAGCATGCCGTCCTGGATGTCGTGGGCGTTGAGGAACTCGCGGCCGAACCCGATGACGATCAGCAGGCCCGCCAGGTTGAGCCAGTGGCGGCCAGGCAGCAGCAGCGGCTTGCCGCCGATCTTGCCCGACAGCTTGCCGAAGGCGATGATCGAGCCGGAGAAGGTGACGGCGCCGATGAGGATGCCGATGTAGATCTCCATTTCGTGGATCGACTTCTCGGCCGCGGTCGGAAACACGGTCGAGGTGTCGATGTAGCTGGCGAAGCCGACCAGGCAGGCAGCCAGGCCCACCAGGCTGTGCATCAGCGCGACGAGCTCGGGCATCTGCGTCATCTGCACCTTCTTCGCGGCGAAGAGGCCGATGCTGCCGCCGACGACCAGGGCGCCGATGATCCACGCATAACCGGCCGGAGTGACGCGCGGGCCGAGGATGGTGGCGAACACGGCGATGGCCATGCCGA
Source organism: uncultured beta proteobacterium (assembly GCA_963824005.1). Classification (GTDB taxonomy): domain Bacteria; phylum Pseudomonadota; class Gammaproteobacteria; order Burkholderiales; family Burkholderiaceae_C; genus Rubrivivax. Next base: position 26,379 of record CAWGOK010000006.1, on the reverse strand, counting down.
TGATGCCGAAGAGATTGCCCCGGCGCGCGGTCTCGGGGTTGGCGAGACCGCCCAGGCTGAGGATGAAGAGGATGGTGGCGCCGATGTAGGCGACGGTGGCCAGGCTTGATGTCATGGTCGGCCCCTTACTTGCGGAACATGGCCAGCATGCGACGCGTGACCGCGAAGCCGCCGAACATGTTGATGGCCGTGAGCGCGAGCGCGAAGACGGCTAGGCCGAGGATCAGCAGATTCGGCCGATCTGTACCGGCACCCGTGAGCGGCGGCGCCACCTGCACCAATGCGCCGATGGCGATGATCGACGAGATGGCGTTGGTGACGCTCATCAGCGGCGTGTGCAGCGACGGCGTCACGTTCCAGACCACCATGTAGCCGACGAAACAGGCCAGCACGAACACGGTGAAGTGCGACAGGAAGCTGGCCGGCGCGTACAGGCCGACGAGCCCGAAGGCGAGCGCGCCCAGGCCGAAAACGATCGCCAGGGACTTGGCCGACATCGGCGCACCGGCACCGTGGCCGTGGCCCTTGGGCGCGGCGGCCATTGCGGCGGCCGGCTTGGCCGGTGCCACGGCCGGCAGCTTGGGCGGCGGCGGTGGCCAGGTGACGCTGCCCTCCTTGATGACAGTCAGGCCGCGAATGGCGTCGTCGTCCATGTTGACGTTGATCACGCCGTCCTTGGTCTTGCACAGCTCCTCGGTCACGCGCAGCAGGTTGGTCGAATACAGCGTCGACGACTGCTTGGCCAGCCGGCTGACCAGGTCGGTATAGCCGATGATGGTCACGCCGTGCCGCACCACGGCCTCGCCGGGCACGGTCAGTTCGCAGTTGCCGCCCTGCTCGCCCGCCATGTCGACGATGACGCTGCCCGGCTTCATGCTGCGCACCATCTCGGCGGTGATCAGCTTCGGCGCCGGCTTGCCCGGGATCAGCGCGGTGGTGATGATGATGTCGGCGTCCTTCGCCTGCTTGGCGTACATCTCGCGCTGCGCCTGCTGGAAGCCTTCGCTCATCACCTTGGCGTAGCCGCCGCCGCCGGAGCCTTCTTCCTCGTAGTCGACCTTGACGAACTCGCCGCCCAGCGACACCACCTGGTCGGCGACCTCGGCGCGCGTGTCGTTGGCGCGCACGATGGCGCCCAGGTTGGCGGCCGTGCCGATGGCGGCCAGGCCGGCGACGCCGGCGCCGGCGATGAAGACCTTGGCCGGCGGGATCTTGCCGGCGGCGGTGATCTGGCCGTTGAAGAAGCGGCCGAAGGCGTTGGCCGCCTCGATCACGGCGCGGTAGCCGCTGATGCCGGCCATCGAGGTCAGCGCGTCCATCTTCTGCGCGCGCGACAGCTGGCGCGGCAGCGAGTCGATGGCCAGCACGGTGGCCTTGCGCGCGGCCAGCTGCTGCATCAGCTCCGGGTTCTGCGCCGGCCAGATGAAGCCGATCAGCGTGCCGCCTTCGCGCATCAGACCCACTTCGGTCGGGCTCGGGGCGCGCACCTTGAAGACGATGTCCGAAACGGCCCAGAGTTCGGCAGCGCCCGGCACGACCTCGGCACCGGCGGCGCGGTAAGTGTCGTCGGCAAAGTTCGCGGCGTCGCCGGCGCCGCTTTCCACGGCCACCGAGAAGCCCAGCTTGATCAGCTTTTCCACCACGTCGGGGACGGTTGCGACGCGCTTCTCTTCTGCCGCCGTTTCCTTCGGAACTCCGATGCGCATAGGTGTTCTCCTCGCGAAGGTCGATGTTGTCAAAAACGCGTGAAGCTAACACAAGACTTGCCCGCGCCCTCGTGCCTGCGGTCATCGCCGGCTACCATCGTCGTTAGATGTCCACCGAACGTTTCCGCCCCTCCGTCACCGTCGCCGCCGTCGTCGAGCGCAACGGCCGCTACCTGCTGGTCGAAGAGCACACCCCCGAAGGCCTGCGCCTGAACAACCCGGCCGGTCACCTGGACCGGGGCGAATCGCCGCTGCAGGGCGTGGTGCGCGAGGCGCTGGAAGAAACGGCTTGCCATTTCGACGCGCAGGCGCTGGTGGGCGTGTACCTGGCGCGATTGCAGCGAGACTCGACCGGAGAGGACGTGACCTACCTGCGCTTTGCGTTCTGTGGCACGGTCGGCGACCCCGAGCCCGGGCGCGCGCTGGACCACGGCATCGTGCGCACGTTGTGGCTCACGCCGCAGGATGTGCAGGCCAGCCGCGGTCGCCACCGCAGCCCACTGGTGTGGCAGTGCATCGCCGACCACCTGGCGGGCCGGCGTTACCCGTTGGACTTGCTGAGCACCGACGCCAGCGTCTTCGCTCCCATCCTCAAGTTCTAGGGTCCGGCCGGCGCACGACCCAGCGTTGCAGCGAATGCAACAGGCGCTGCTCGTCGATCGGCTTGGTCAGGAAGTCGTTCATGCCCGAAGCCAGGGCTTGTTCGCGCTCGCTCACGAGTGCGGCCGCCGTCAACGCGATGATCGGCAGAACCTCGGGGGCATGCATCCGCCGCAGTTCGCGCGTGGCCTCATGCCCGCTCATCACCGGCATGTGCACGTCCATCAGCACGGCGTCGTAGCGCTGCCCGGCGGCGGCGCAGCGCTGCACCGCGGCGACCGCCTGCTGGCCATCACTGGCCTGGTCGACGCTGACGCCCCAGCGCCTGAGCATCTCCACCGCAATGAGCATGTTGACCGAGTTGTCCTCGACCAGCAGGACACGCGCGCCGCTCAGCGCCGCCGCGTCGTCGGCCTGCGGTTGCGGGCCTGGCGCCGACACGGTCGCGGCCGGCAGGGGCAGCTCGGCCCAGAAACAACTGCCCTCGCCGAACTGGCTTTGCATGCCAACCTCGCCGCCCATCAGCGTGGCCAGTTCGCGGCAAATGGACAGCCCGAGTCCGGTGCCGCCGAAGCGGCGGGTGGTCGATTCGTCGGCCTGGGTGAAGGGGCGGAACAGGCGCTGCTGCGCGTCGGCGTCGATACCCGGGCCGGTATCGCGCACCTCAAAACGAACGCGCCCTTCGTCCAGCCGCATGGCGCTCAGCCGCACTTCACCTTGCGCGGTGAACTTCAGCGCATTGCTCAGGTAGTTGCTGAGTATCTGACGCGTGCGCAACGGGTCGCCCAGCACCATGCCGTCTGCGCCAGGGCCGATGTCCAGGCTCAGTCGGATCGGCCGCGGCTCGGCCAAGGTGGCGTAAGCGCGCTGCTGCGTGCGCAGCAGCTCACCCAGGTCGAAGGCCACGGTCTCGAGCTCAAGCTTGCCGGCTTCGATCTTCGACAGGTCGAGGATGTCGGAGATGATCGCCGACAGCGCCTGTGCGGTGTCGGCGATCTGCCCCAGGTACTGTTGCCGACGTTCGGCGCCGGTGTCGGGCAGGTTCGCCAGCCGTGCCAGCCCGAGCAGGCCGTTCAACGGCGTGCGCAGCTCGTGGCTGGTGTTGGCCAGGAACGCGCTCTTCGCACGGTTGGCGGCCTCGGCAGCGTCGCGCGCGCGCGCCAGCGCCTGTTCGACCTGACGCCGCTCGGTGATGTCCTCGACGATCCAGATCGTGCCGCCCCGGGCCGGATGCGTGGGGTCGATGGCCTTGCCGGTGACACGTCCCAGGAAGGTGCTACCGTCGAATCGCCGCGCCTGGATCTCGATCTCCGCCGATTCACCGCGCGCCAGCAACGGGCCGAGCGTGGCACCGATGCGCTGGTAGTCGTCGTCGCTGTCCCAGACGACGCGCCCGCTCTGCCCGATAAGCGCGCCCGGCGGCCAGCCGTACATCTGCTCGAAACACGGGTTGGTGAGCACGAAGCGCTGTTCGCGCGTGACGGCGATGCCGATCGACGCGTTCTGCAGGATGGCCTCGCGCTGCAGCCGTTCACGCTCGTTTTCGCTGACATCGCGTGCATTCAGCACCAGGAACTCGCGCCGGTCCATCGCGAAGCGCGCGCCCGACACCAGCATCGACAGCGCCGCCCCCGACTTGGCGACAAACTCGGTCGGCATGTCCTGGACCAGAGCCTGGTCGCGGATGGCGGCGGTGAAGCGCTCGCGGTCCTGCGGATGGCGCCAGAGGCCGAGTTCCATCGAGGTGCGCCCCACCACGTCGGCGGCGCTGTAGCCGGTGTGACGCTCGAAGGTCTTGTTCACCATCACGTAGCGGCCGGTTTTCAGGTCGGTCAGCGTGATCAGGTCCGGGCTGGTGGCCACCAGGTGCGACAACATCGCCTCGGAACGACGCACCGCGTCCTCGGCCTTCTTGCGCTCGGTGTCGTCGACAAAGATCGACAGCACCGCCGGGGCGCCATGCGCATCCACGCGCACGCCAGTGGCGCGTACCACGATGCGGCGCCCTTCATGCCCCAGCAGCCGGAACTCGACCACCGGCAGCGCCTCGCCCGCAGGCATCGCGTGCAGCGCCTCGAGCCGGCGGCGCGCGCGTTCGCGCGAGTCGCCGCTCTCGAAGACTGAAAGCAAGTCCTGCCCGATCATCGACTGCAGGTCGGCGAAGCCGAACATGTCCAGCGCCGCTGGGTTGGCGTCGAGCACGCTCCCCTGGGTGTGCAGCACGAGCGGCGTGGGGATGCGCGCGAAGAGATCCAAGTAGCGCGATTCGGTGGCCAGCAGCGCCTGCCGTGCCTGCACGTCGGCACTGACATCGCGCGCCACGCCCCAATAGCCCTGGAACACCGACTGCACCGGATGGCGCGGCTCACCGCTGACGAGATAGTGGCGCACCCGGCCCGGCACGCCCAGCCATTGCATCGGCAGGTCGCGGAAGGGTTCGCGCGCTTCGAGGTGGGCGCGCAGCAGGTCGAGGGTGTCCTCGTCGAGGCTGAATTCGGGCACCTCCCAGGGCACACGGCCAACCGCGCTGGCCGGGCCCATCGGACCCGCGGCACGGCCCTGTTGCCGGAAGGTGACGAGCCGGTACTGCTCGTCGATCTCCCAGTAGGCATCGGCCGCGATGGTCAGCAGGCCGCGAAAGCGCTGTTCGCGCTCTTCGGCTGACTTAACGTGGCGCGACACCACCCGCGACACCAGCATGCCCCCGGCCAGGCCGGCGCCGATGACGACGACATGGATCAGCGCGCGCAGGCCCAGGCTTTCCATCGACATCGATGAATTGACCGCTGGCAGCCATTGCCTCACCTGCGCGAAGGCCAGCGCCAGCACCACCAGGACGCTGAGCCCGGCCACGAGCAGCCCGAGGCGCAGCCCGGCCACGGCGCAGACCATGCAGGTCAGCAGGCCGAAGAAACCGATGCCCGGCCCGGCGATACCCCAGTCGAGCAGCGTCACGGCCAGTGTGATCACGCCAATGGCGACGATGACCACCATCGACACAAGGTCTTCCATGCGCGTGACGCCGGCACGCATCGACGTGGCAGCCAGAGCACCCAGTGCGCAGAAAGCCAGCACCAGCGGCCAGCGTGCCCCGGGCGCCATGTCGCCGGGCAGGAACACGAACACCAGCGCAGCCAGCAATGCCACGGCCACGGCGGTGCCGAAGAAGTGCCGCGCGATCAGGTGCCGTACCGCGCGCTGCGCGTCGGCGTCTTCGATCGACGCAGGGGGTGATGGGAACAGTGCGGGCTTCATGACCGGTAGGGTCCTCGCCGACGTCTTGTGCAAGTCGGCAAGTTTGGCGCCAAGGGGGCGCCAGCGCAGCCTCGTTTTCCCCGCCAGGGGGTATCAGTTCACGCCGCGTGCCGCGTTCAGCTGCAAGCGTGTCGCTTGCGCCACGCGGCGGGCGGCCTCGGCGAAGCCGGCTTCGGCCGAGGCATAGAGGATGGCGCGCGAGGAGCTGACGATGATCGGTCCATCCGGGCGCCAGCCGGCACGCACCGTGGCCTCGGCATCGCCGCCCTGGGCGCCGATGCCCGGGATCAGCAGCGGCAACGTCGGCGCCAACGCGCGCACGCGCGCGACCTCGCCCGGGAAGGTGGCGCCGACCACCAGGCCGAGCTGGCCGCCGCTGTTCCAAGGCCCGGAGGCCAGCCGGGCGATGTGCTCGTAGAGCATCTCGCCGCCGGCCAGGCGCTGCGACTGCAGGTCGCTGCCGCCGGGGTTGCTGGTGCGGCACAGCAGGATCAGGCCCTTGTCCTGCCAGCGCAGGTAGGGTTCGATCGAATCGAAGCCCATGAAGGGCGACAGCGTCAGCGCGTCGGCCCGGTATCGCTCGAAGGCCTCGCGGGCGTATTGCTCGGCGGTGGCGCCGATGTCGCCGCGCTTGGCGTCCAGGATCACCGGCACGCCCGGCGCGGCGCGGTGGATGTGGTCGATCAGCCGCTCGAGCTGCTCTTCGGCGCGCTGCGCGGCGAAGTAGGCGATCTGCGGCTTGAAGGCGCAGACCAGGTCCTTGGTGGCATCGACGATGGCGGCGCAGAACTCGAAGCTGCGCTCGGCCTCGCCGCGCCAGTCGGCGGGAAACTTGGCCGGCTCCGGGTCCAGGCCAACGCACAGCATCGAGTCGTGGGCCTGCTGCGCCTGGCGCAGCATGTCGCTGAACTTCAAGCTACACCCGTCGCGCCAGCGTGGCCGCCAGCCCGGTGTAGCCGGCCGGCGTCAGCGCCAGCAGGCGCTTCTTGTCGGCGGCCGGCAGCTCGAGCGTGGCCACGAACTTGCGCATCGCCGCGGCGGTGATGGCCTTGCCGCGCGTCATCTTCTTCAGCTGCTCGTAGGGGTTGGGCAGGCCGTGGCGGCGCATCACCGTCTGCACCGCCTCGGCCAGCACCTCCCAGGACGCGTCCAGGTCGGCGGCCAGCGCCGCCTCGTTGACCTGCAGCTTGTCCAGCCCGCGCTGCAGGCTGTCGTAGCCGAGCAGCGTGTAGCCCAGCGCCACGCCCATGTTGCGCAGCACGGTGCTGTCGCTCAGGTCGCGCTGCAGGCGGCTGATCGGCAGCTTCTGGCTCAGGTGCGTGAGCAGCGCGTTGGCCAGGCCGAAGTTGCCCTCGGCATTCTCGAAGTCGATCGGGTTGACCTTGTGCGGCATGGTGCTGCTGCCGATCTCGCCTTCCTTCAGCCGCTGCTTGAAGTAGCCCAGCGACACATAGGACCAGACATCGCGCGCCCAGTCGATGAGGATGGTGTTGCAGCGCGCGAAGGCGTCGAACAGCTCGGCCATGTAGTCGTGCGGCTCGATCTGGATGGTGTGCGGGTTGAGCGTCAGGCCGAGGCGCCTTTCCACCACCTGGCGGCTGAAGGCCTCCCAGTCGACGCCGGGATAGGCCGCCAGGTGGGCGTTGTAGTTGCCGACCGCGCCGTTCATCTTGGCCAGCAGCGGCACCGCGGCGATGCGCGCGCGCGCCGTCGCCAGCCGGGCGACGACGTTGGCCACCTCTTTGCCCAGCGTCGTCGGGCTGGCGGTCTGGCCGTGGGTGCGGCTGAGCATCGGCAGCTCGGCCAGCGCATGCGCCATGGCGCGCAGCTTGTCCACCAGCGCGTCCAGCGCCGGCAGCAGCACCTCGGCTCGCGCTGCCTTGAGCATCAGCGCATGGCTGGTGTTGTTGATGTCCTCGCTGGTGCAGGCGAAGTGCACGAACTCGGCCGCGGCCGACAGCTCGGCATCGCCGGCGAAACCGGCCTTGATCCAGTACTCCACCGCCTTGACGTCGTGGTTGGTGGTGCGCTCGATGTCCTTGATGGCCTGGGCGTCCGTCTCGGAGAAGTCGGCGACCCGGCGGCGCAGCCGTTGGCGAGCGGACTTGCCCAGCGGCTCGAACTCGGCCAGCCCGGCGTCGGACAGCGCGATGAACCATTCCACCTCGACCTGCACGCGGCGGTGCATCAGGCCATATTCACTGAGCAGCGGGCGCAGCGGCGCCACCTTGGCGGCATAGCGGCCATCCAGCGGGGACAGTGCGGACAGGGGGGATGGCTTCATGCGGCGGGCGGCGCGTAGGGAGCCCGGATTCTAGGGGTCGGCACCGATCCTGCTATGCACCAGGAGGGACGGGCCGGGTGGTAAAACGGTGCGCCCACCCTGGCTTCCAAGGATGCACACATGAGCTTGCCCAGCACACCGTCCGATGTGGCCGCCGGCCGGCTGTCACAGGCCGAGTACGCGCGCAACTTCGCCGATGCCCACCCGCCGCTGACGGCGGTGCAGGCGCTGCTGGAGGCCGAGCGCTGCTACTACTGCTTCGACGCGCCCTGCACGGCGGCCTGCCCGACCGGCATCGACATTCCGACCTTCATCGCGCGCATCGCGCAAGGCAACCTACGTGGTGCAGCGCGCACCATCCTGGAAGAAAACGTGCTCGGCGGCATGTGCGCGCGCGTGTGCCCCACCGAGGTGCTGTGCGAGCAGGCCTGCGTGCGCTATGCGCAGGAGGACAAGCCAGTCGAGATCGGCGCGCTGCAGCGCCATGCCACCGACGCCTATTTCGCCCGGCCGGGCGCGCCGCTGTTCACGCGCACGCCGGCCAGCGGCAAGCGCGTGGCGGTGGTCGGCGCCGGCCCGGCCGGGCTGGCCTGCGCCCACCGGCTGGCGATGCTGGGCCATGCGGTGACGCTGTTCGACGACAAGCCCAAGCTCGGCGGCCTCAACGAGTATGGGCTGGCCACCTACAAGACGGTGGACGGTTTTGCGCAGAAGGAGATCGACTGGCTGCTGTCCATCGGCGGCATCGAGGTCAGGCCGAAGCACAGCCTCGGGCGCGACATGCATCTGGACGCGCTGACGCGCGATTACGACGCCGTGTTCCTGGGCCTGGGTCTGGCCGGTGTCAACACCCTCGGCATTGCCGAGCCGGCGGATGCGGCAGCGCGCGCGGCGGTCGATTTCATCGCAGAGCTGCGCCAGGCGGCCTCGCCGGCCGAGGTGGCGGTGGGCCGGCGCGTGCTCGTCATCGGCGGCGGCATGACCGCGGTGGACGCCGCCGTGCAGAGCCGGCTGCTCGGCGCCGAGGACGTGACCATGGTCTACCGGCGCGGGCCCGAGGCCATGTCGGCCAGCGAATACGAGCAGCAATGGGCGCAGACGAATGGCGTGCGCATCAAGCACTGGGGTGCGCCGCAGCAGATGCTGCTGGCCGAGGGCCGCGTGCGGGGCGTGCGCTTCGCGCGCACGGCGATGCAGGGCGAACGCCTGATCGAAACCGACGAGCGCTTCGACATCGAGGCCGACACGGTGCTGACCGCCATCGGCCAGAGCTTCCAAGCTCAGCCGCTGGGGCTGTCGCTGACGCTGCAGGGCGGGCGCATCGCCACCGACGCCGACGGCAAGACCTCGCACCCGAAGATCTGGGCCGGCGGCGACTGCCGCGCCGGCGGCCGCGACCTGACGGTCGAGGCCGTCGAACACGGCAAGGTGGCGGCCATCGCCATCGACCGCCAGCTGCGCGCCTGAGGGAGACACATCATGGCTGACCTGAGCACCACCTTCGCCGGCATCAAGAGCCCGAACCCCTTCTGGCTGGCCAGCGCGCCGCCCACCGACAAGGAATACAACGTGCGCCGCGCCTTCGAGGCCGGCTGGGGGGGCGTGGTCTGGAAGACACTGGGCGAAGAGGGCCCGCCGATCGTCAACGTCAACGGCCCGCGCTACGAAAGCCTGCTGTCGGACCAGCGGCGTGTCATCGGCTTCAACAACATCGAGCTCATCACCGACCGGCCGCTGCAGACCAACCTGGAGGAGATCCGCCGCGTCAAACGCGACTTCCCGGACCGCGCGCTGGTGGTGTCGCTGATGGTGCCCTGCGAGGAAGGCGCGTGGAAAGCCATCCTGCCCATGGTCGAGGACACCGGCTGCGACGGCGTGGAGCTGAACTTCGGCTGCCCGCACGGCATGAGCGAGCGCGGTATGGGTTCGGCCGTGGGCCAGGTGCCGGAATACATCGAGATGGTGACGCGCTGGTGCAAGTTGTACACCCGTCTTCCAGTCATCGTGAAGCTCACGCCCAACATCACCGACATCCGCCACCCGGCGCGGGCCGCGCATGCCGGCGGCGCCGACGCGGTGAGCCTGATCAACACCATCAACTCGGTGATGGGCGTGAACCTGGCCACCATGCGCATGAGCCCGAACGTCGGCGGCATGGGTTCGCACGGCGGCTATTGCGGGCCGGCGGTCAAGCCGATCGCGCTGAACATGGTGGCCGAGATCGCCCGCGACCCGGCCACCGCCGGCATGCCGATCAGCGGCATCGGCGGCATCACCACCTGGCGCGACGCGGCCGAGTTCATCGCGCTGGGCTCCGGCACCGTGCAGGTGTGCACCGCCGCCATGGTCTACGGCTTCAAGATCGCGCGGGATCTGTGCGACGGTCTGTCTAACTTCATGGACGAGCGGGGCTACCGCAGCGTCGAACAGATGGTCGGACTGGCCGTGCCCAGCATCACCAACTGGAACCAGCTCAACCTGAACCACATCGAGAAGGCCGTCATCGACCAGGACCTGTGCATCCAGTGCGGCCGCTGCCACGTGGTCTGCGAGGACACCTCGCACCAGGCCATCAGCGCCACCCGCAACGGCCAGCGCCACTTCGAGGTGATCGAAGAGGAATGCGTCGGTTGCAACCTGTGCGCGTCGATCTGCCCGGTGCCGGGCTGCATCAGCATGAAGGCGCTGCAGCCGGGTGAGGTGGACAAGCGCACCGGGCTGGTGGTGTCGGGCGAGTACGCCAACTGGACCACGCATCCGAACAATCCCGCGAGAGCATGAAACCCGTGGAGGTGAACCTCCGGCCGGTGGTCGAGGTCGCGGAGATGTCGGTGCAGTTCCCCGGCGAGCCGCCGGTGATCGCGCTCGACCGCGTCAGCCTGGACATCGCCGAGGGCGAGTTCATCTCGCTGATCGGCCCCTCGGGCTGCGGCAAGACCACGCTGCTGCGCGTCATCGCCGACCTGGAGCAGGCGAGCTCGGGCCGGGTGATGGTCAACGGCATGAGCTCGCACGACGCGCGGCTGGCCCGCGCCTACGGCTATGTGTTCCAGGCGCCGGCGCTGTTCCCGTGGCGCACGGTGCTGGCCAACGTGACGCTGCCGCTGGAGGTGCAAGGCGTGCCGCGCGGACACTCGCGCGAGACCGCGCGGATGCAGCTGGAACGCGTGGGCCTGAAGGGCTTCGAGAGCAAGTATCCGTGGCAGCTGTCCGGCGGCATGCAGCAGCGCGTGTCGATCGCCCGGGCGCTGGGCTTCGAACCCAAGCTGTTGATGATGGACGAGCCCTTCGGCGCGCTCGACGAGATCACCCGCGACCGCCTCAACGAGCAGTTGCTGCGGCTGTGGGAGCGCGAGCGGCGCACCGTCGTCTTCGTCACGCATTCGATCCCCGAGGCGGTGTTCCTGTCCTCGCGCATCGTCGTCATGTCGCCGCGGCCGGGTCGCATCGTCGAGGTCATCGAATCGCAGCTGCCGGCCGACCGCACGCTGGATGTCCGAGAGACGCCGGAGTTCATAGACATTGCTCATCGCGTTCGTTTGGCCCTTCGAGACGCCCATGACTAGCGCTGCCGCCCTGCCCCGGCCGCGTGCCGCAACGGCAACGGCATCGACCTCGCGGGTACTGCCGGTGCTGACGGTACTGGGCGCGCTGTTGGTCGTCTGGTACGCCGCGGCGGCCTGGCTGAATGCGCCCCAGGTCATCGAGCGCGTCCTGTCCGACCGGCCCGGCTGGGGCCTGGTCGAGCTGCTGCCACTGACCTGGAGCATGGAACGGCCGGTGCTGCCGGCGCCGCACCAGATCGCGCTGGACATGTGGCGCACCATCGTCGACTGGCCGCTCGATTCGCCGCGCAGCCTGCTCTTCCACACGGGGGTGACGGCGGCCTCCACACTGGTCGGCTTCGTCATGGGCACGCTGCTCGGCTTGTGCCTGGCGGTGGCCATCGTGCACTCGCGCACGCTCGACCGCAGCCTGTTCCCGTGGATCATCGCCTCGCAGACGGTGCCCGTGCTGGCCATTGCGCCCATCGTCATCGTCGCGCTGGGCAGCATGGGGCTGACGGGCGTGTTCCCGAAGTCGGTGATCTCGATGTACCTGTGCTTCTTCCCGGTGACGGTGGCCATGGTCAAGGGCCTGCGCTCGCCCGGCGTGATGGAGCTGGAGCTGATGCACACCTACGCCGCCAGCGCCGGCCACACCTTCTGGAAGCTGCGCGTGCCGGCCTCGCTGCCCTTCCTGTTTCCTTCGCTGCGCGTGGGCATCGCCGCTGCGCTGGTCGGTGCCATCGTCGCCGAACTGCCCACCGGCGCCCAGGCCGGGCTGGGTGCGCGGCTGCTCACCGGCTCGTATTACGGCAACACGGTGCAGATCTGGTCGGCACTGGTGATGGCCGCGCTGCTGGGCCTGGTGCTCACCGGCACAGTGGCCTGGGCGGAGAAATGGCTGACACCGGGAGGGCGCAAGTGAGCCCTGCTGGGCTGGGCGCTGGCCGGGCACCCCGGGCGCTGGGCCTTCTTCGCGCTGCTGATCGTGCTGGTCGCACTGGCGGTGGTCTCATTGCGCCGGCTGTCGGCGCTGGACCCGAAGGGCTGGCAGGTGCGCTTTGCCACGCCGCTGCTCTTCGGGTTGTGGGTGCTGCTGTTCTGGGAACTGCTGACCCAGGGCTTCGACGTGCCCAAGGTGCTGCTGCCCGCGCCCAGCGTGGTATGGGCCTCGCTGCTGCACGGCGCACCCACGCTGCAGACCGACTTCATCCAGACCGTCCTGCATTCGGTGCTGATCGGCTTGGGCCTGGGCTCGGGCCTGGGCTTCGTGGTCGGCGTGCTCATCGACCGCAGCCCCTTCCTGCAGCGCGGGCTGCTGCCGGTGGCCGCGCTGGCCAGCACCGTGCCGCTGGTCGGCGTGGCGCCGATCATGGTCATGTGGTTCGGCTTCGACTGGCACAGCAAGGCCGCCGTCGTGGTGGTGATGACCTTCTTCCCGATGCTGGTCAACACGCTGGCCGGGCTGGCCGCGTCCGGCCATATGGAGCGCGACCTGATGCGCAGCTACGGCGCCGGCTACTGGCGCACGCTGTTCAGCCTGCGCATCCCGGCGGCGCTGCCCTTCCTCTTCAACGCGCTGAAGATCAACTCGACATTGGCCTTGATCGGTGCCATCGTGGCGGAATTCTTCGGCTCGCCGGTGTCGGGGCTGGGCTTTCGCATCAGCACCGAGGCGGCGCGGCTGAACATGGGGCTGGTGTGGGCGGCCATCGTGGTAGCCGCGGTGGCTGGCTCGCTGCTCTACGCGGCGCTCGAATGGGTGGAGCGGCGCAGCACCTTCTGGCACCCGTCGATCCGCATGGGATGATGTAGTTTCAAACTGCCGCAAGGCCAACCAAAGAGGAGTTTAAGTCGATGCGCAAGACCACCGTTCTGATGTCGCTGCTGCTGGCTGCCGGCGCCGCCACCGCGCAGGAGAAGGTCACGGTGCAGCTGAAGTGGCTGCCCCAGGCCCAGTTTGCCGGCTACTACGTGGCCGCGGCCAAAGGCTTCTACAAGGACGCCGGGCTGGACGTGACCGTCAAGCCGGGCGGCCCGGACATCGCGCCGGCGCAGGTGCTGGCGGCCAACGGCGCCGACGTCACTGTGGACTGGATGCCCAGCGCGCTGGCCGCGCGCGAGGCCGGCGTGCCGATGGTCAACGTGGCGCAGATCTTCAATCGCAGTGGCCTGATGCTCACCTGCAAGAAGGCCAGCGGCGTGAGCACGCCCAAGGACTTCAAGGGCAAGACGCTGGGCGTGTGGTTCGGCGGCAATGAGTACCCCTTCCTCAGCTGGATGGGCACGTTGGGCTTCAAGACCAGCGGCGCGAACCCCGACGTCAAGGTGCTGAAGCAGGGCTTCAACGTCGACCCGCTGCTGCAGAACCAGGCGGCCTGCGTGTCCACGATGATCTACAACGAGTACTGGCAGATCATCGATGCCGGCGTCAAGCCCGACCAGCTGGTGACCTTCGCCTACGAAGACCAGGGCGTGGCCACGCTCGAAGACGGCCTGTACGCATTGGGGCCGAAGCTCAAGGACCCGGCCTTCGTGGCCAGGATGGGCAAGTTCGTGGCCGCGTCGATGAAGGGTTGGGAATACGCACTGAAGAACCAGGACGAGGCGGTGAAGATCGTGCTCGCGGCCGATGCCTCGGGCGGCTCCACCGCCGCGGTGCAGAAGCGCCAGCTGGAGAACGTGGCCAAGCTGATCACCGTGGCCAACGGCCCGAAGATGGGCTTCCTGGAGCCGGCCGCCTACCAGCGCACGGTGAAGGTGCTGCTGGCCGGTGGCAGCGACCCGGTGATCAAGAAGGACCCGGGCGCCGACGCGTGGACGCACGCGGTCTGGAATAAAGCTACCGGAAAGTAGGCAACAAGCAGGAAAGTGGGCGGGCGGCTCGTGCCGCCCTGCCCTGGCAAGGAGGTCGACATGAGCTTATTGATCCGCGGCGGCACCGTCGTCAATGCCGACTTGAGCCAGCGCGCCGACGTGCTGTGCGAAGGCGGTCTCATCCGCGCCGTCGGCGCCGATCTGCCGATACCCGCCGGCGCCGAGGTGGTCGAGGCCGGCGGCGCGCTGGTCATGCCCGGCGGCATCGACCCGCACACCCACATGCAGCTGCCCTTCATGGGCACGGTGGCGGTGGACGACTTCTACGACGGCACCTGTGCGGGACTGGCCGGCGGCACGACGACGATCATCGACTTCGTCATCCCCGCGCCGCAGGAGCCGCTGATCGACGCCTACCGCAAGTGGCGCGGCTGGGCCGAGAAGGCGGCTGCCGACTACGCCTTCCACGTCGCCGTCACCTGGTGGGACGAGTCGGTGCACCGCGACATGGGCACGCTGGTGCAGGATGAAGGCGTGACCAGCTTCAAGCACTTCATGGCCTACAAGAACGCCATCATGTGCGACGACGAGACGCTGGTGAACAGCTTCAAGCGTGCGCTCGAACTCGGCGCGATCCCCACGGTGCACGCCGAGAACGGCGAGCTGGTCTACCTGCTGCAGGCCGAAGTCGCGAAGATGGGCATCACCGGCCCCGAGGGCCACCCGCTCTCGCGCCCGCCAATGGTCGAGGGCGAAGCCGCCAACCGCGCCATCGCCATTGCCGACGTGCTGGGCGTGCCGATCTACGTGGTGCACGTGTCCTGCATCGAATCGGCCGAAGCCATCGCTCGCGCACGCGCACGCGGCCAGCGTGTCTTCGGCGAGGTGCTGGCCGGGCACCTGGTGGTCGACGACAGCGTCTACCGCAACCCGGACTTCGCCACCGCCGCCGCGCACGTGATGAGCCCGCCGTTCCGGCCCAAGGGCCACCAGGAAATGCTCTGGCGCGGCCTGCAGGCCGGCAGCCTGCACACCACCGCCACCGACCACTGCGTGTTCTGCGCGCCGCAGAAGGCGGCCGGCAAGGCCAACTTCGCGTTGATTCCCAATGGCTGCGGCGGTGTCGAGGAGCGGCTGGCCGTGCTGTGGCACGAGGGCGTGAACAGCGGCCGGCTGACGCCGAACGAGTTCGTCGCCGTGACCTCGACCAACGCGGCGCGCATCTTCAACCTGTACCCGCGCAAGGGCCTGGTCGCCATCGGCGCCGATGCCGACCTGGTGGTCTGGGACCCGGCCGGCACGAAGACGCTGTCGGTGAAGACGCAGAAGAGCAAGGTCGACTACAACATCTTCGAAGGCCGCGCGGTGCGCGGCATCCCGGTGACGACGATCAGCCAGGGCAAGGTGGTATGTGCCAAGGGCGAACTGCGCACCGCGCAGGGCGCCGGGCGCTATCTCAAGCGCCAGCCCTTCGGCGCGAACTTCGACGCCGTCAAGCGCCGCGCCGAGACGCTGGCGCCGACGGCAGTCGCCCGCTAGGAGCACGGCCTTGCGCGGAGCCTTGCCGCCGTGGATGCCGCTGGTCGCGGCGTGCAGCACGTTGCCGGCGGCCGCCGACGCAGCGTCCTACGCGCAAGTGCTGCAGACCTGGCGCACGCCCGAGGACCTGAGCGCCTGGGCGGGGCAGCGCTTCAGCTACGACCCGGCACGCGCGCTGCAGTTCTCTGCGACTCAACGCAGCGTCTCGACGCCGCCAGCCATCGCCGAGCCGGCGGCCTTCTTCGACGCACCGGCCGGCGTCTGCCTCGACCTGTCGCGCTTCGCGGTCGAGACGCTGCGCCGGGTCGACCCGCAAGCGCAGCCGCGCTACCTGATGATCGAATTCGAGCCGGTCACGATCAACGGACATACGCTGCGTCTGCACTGGATCGCCTCGTTCCGGCGCGACGGGCAGATCTTCTTCCTAGCCGATTCCGAGCGCCCGGGCCACATTGCCGGGCCCTATGCCACGGCCCAGGCCTTCATCGACGACTACGCCGCCTATCGCGGCCGGCCCGTGGTGCGATTCCTCGAGCTGGATTCGCTCCAGCGCCAGCCGCGCACGATCGCGGCGCAACGCGATCCGGCGCGTTGACGCCGACCGTGCGCACCCTGCCCTGTTGAAAGGAGCATTCGAATGGACACCAAGGTGAAGGCAGACATTGCCAAGCTGCGCATCGACGGCGAGCGGCTGTGGAACTCGCTGATGGAACTGGCCCGGATCGGCGCGACGCCGAAGGGCGGCGTGTGCCGCCTGACGCTGACCGATCTGGACAAGCAGGGCCGCGATCTGGTGAGCCAATGGGCTCGCGAGGCCGGTTTGACGATCACCATCGACAAAATCGGCAACGGCTTCCTGCGTCGCCCCGGGCGCAACAACGCGCTGCCGCCGGTGGTCACCGGCAGCCACATCGACACTCAGCCCACCGGCGGCAAGTTCGACGGCAACTACGGCGTGCTGGCCGGGCTGGAGGTGGTGCGCACGCTCAACGACCACGGCATCCAGACCGAAGCGCCGATCGAGGTGGCCTGGTGGACCAACGAGGAAGGTTCGCGCTTCGTACCGGTGATGATGGGCTCGGGTGTGTTCGCCAAGGCCTTCACGCTGGAACATGCCTATGCCGCGAAGGACACCGAGGGCAAGTCGGTGAAGGAAGAGCTGGAGCGCATCGGCTACATCGGCGCCGAGGAGCCCGGTGCGCACCCGATCGGCTGCTACTTCGAGACGCACATCGAGCAGGGCCCGGTGCTGGAGGACCACGACAAGACCATCGGCGTGGTCAGCGGCGTGCTCGGCATCCGCTGGTACGACTGCACCGTCACCGGCATGGAAGCCCATGCCGGACCGACGCCGATGGCGCTGCGCAAGGACGCGCTGCAGGTGGCGAGCAAGCTGATGCAGGAGGTGGTGGCCTGCGCGATGCGCCACCCGCCGCATGGCCGCGGCACGGTGGGCATGGTCCAGGTGCATCCGAACAGCCGCAACGTCATCCCCGGTCGCGTCAAGTTCAGCATCGACCTGCGCAACGCCAGCGACGCGATCTGCGACGCGATGGACGCCGACATCCGCGCCGTGGCCGCCCGTCTCAGCGCCGAAACCGGCCTGCCGATCGTCATCGAGCAGGTATCGGCCTACCCGGCACAGCCTTTCCACCCCGACATGATCGCCGCGGTGCAGCGCGCGGCCAGCAAGCTCGGCTACAGCAACATGCCCGCCGTCAGCGGCGCGGGGCACGATGCGGTGTACATGGCGCGGTTGGCGCCTGCCGGCATGATCTTCATCCCCTGCAAGGACGGCATCAGCCACAACGAGATCGAGGACGCGAAGCCCGAACACATCACGGCCGGCTGCAACGTGCTGCTGCATGCGATGCTGGAGCGTGCCGGCGTGGCCGCATAGTCGGGCTACCTCGACGAGTTGTCGATCGAGACGCACCTGAACGCATGCTTCTTGCTTTCACAGTTGACCGCGCGGTCAATGGCCAGCCGCAAGGGCGGCAAGATCATCAATCTGGCGAGCATGTATTCGTACTTTGGTTCGGGCTTCGTGCCTGCATACAGCGCTGCAAAGGGCGCCGTCGTGCAGCTGACAAGATCGATGGCCATCGATCTGGCTCCTCAAATCGTCCAGGTGAATGCCATCGCACAAGGGTGGATCGAAACGGACATGACAGCCAGCACCCGAAACTCGCCCATGAACGAATCCATACTCGCGCGCACGCCCGCCAAGCGCTGGGGGCAGCCCGATGAGAGTGTCGTGGCAGCTGTCTTCCTGGCCTCTCGTGCTGCCGACTTCATTGCCGGAATCACCCTTCCAGTCGATGGTCGCTATTCCTTTCGCTAGCCGCCCCAGAGAATGAATCGACTCGATCCTTTGCTTGTGTCAGAGCCTCTGATCCATCGATCGCAGGAACTTCAACCCCATCGTCAACAGGAGAAAAGAATGACTCTTACCCGCCGCCTGACCCTTTGTGCCGCCGCTGCCGCGGTGGCCGCATTGAGCCTACCCGCCTGGGCCCAGAACAAGATCAAGGTCGCCGCCATCTACACCGTGCCGGTGGAGCAGCAATGGGTGTCGCGCATCGACAAGGCACTGAAGGCGGCGGTGGCGCGCGGCGAGATCGAGTATGTGTTCTCCGAAAACGTGGCCAATGCCGACTACGAGCGTGTCATGCGCGGCTATGCCGAGAAGGGCAACACGCTGATCGTCGGCGAATCCTTCGCCGTCGAGGCCGCCGCGCGCAAGGTGGCCAAGGACTACCCGAAGGTCAGCTTCGTCATGGGCAGCTCGGGCAAGCCGCAGGAGCCCAACTTCGCCGTCTTCGACAACTACATCCAGGAGCCGGCCTACCTGAGCGGCATGATCGCCGGCGGCATGACCAAGAGCAACAAGATCGGCATGGTCGGCGGCTTCCCGATCCCTGAAGTCAACCGCCTGATGAACGCCTTCATGGCCGGCGCGAAGGAAACCAACCCGAAGGCCGAGTTCATGGTCACCTTCATCAACAGCTGGTTCGACCCGCCGAAGGCCAAGGAAGCCGCCTTCGCGATGATCGACAAGGGCGCCGACGTGATGTACGCCGAGCGCTTCGGTGTCAGCGACGCGGCCAAGGAAAAGGGCAAGCTGGCCATCGGCAACGTCATCAACACCCAGGACAAGTACCCCGACACCGTGGTGGCCAGCGCGCTGTGGAACATGGAGCCGACCATCGACGTGGCGCTGAAGATGGTCAAGTCCGGCCAATTCAAGGCCGAGGATCTGGGCAAGTACTCGACCATGCAGTTCAAGGGCAGCGAACTCGCGCCGCTGGGCAGCTTCGAGAAGAAGATTCCGGCCGACCTGATCGCCAAGGTCAAGGCCAAGGAGAAGGCCATCCTCGACGGCAGCTTCAAGGTTGCCGTCGACGACAACCAGCCCAAGCCGACGGCCAAGTAGGGCCAGGCTGGCCGTCCCGGTGCCCGGCCCACGCCGGGCATTTTTTCGGCCCACCGATGCAACCCGACACCGTCCTGCGCCTGCGCAGCATCACCAAGCGCTTTGGCAGCCTGGTGGCCAATGACGCCATCTCGCTGGATCTTGGGCGCGGCGAAGTGCTGGCGCTGCTGGGCGAGAACGGCGCGGGCAAGAGCACACTGGTGTCGATCCTGTTCGGCCACTATGTCGCCGACGCAGGTTCGATCGAAGTGTTTGGCCAGTCGCTGCCGCCAGGCCAGCCGAAGGCGGCGCTGGCCGCCGGCATCGGCATGGTGCACCAGCACTTCACGCTGGCCGACAACCTGAGCGTGCTCGACAACGTGATGCTCGGCACCGAGCCGCTGTGGTGGCCGTTGTCGCGCCGCGCCGCCGCACGCGACAAGCTGGTGGCCACCGGCCAGCGCTTCGGCCTGGGCGTGGACCCGGACGCGCGCATCGCCGATCTGTCGGTGGGCGAACGCCAGCGCGTCGAGATCCTCAAGGCCCTGGTGCGCGGGGCGCGCATCCTGATCCTGGACGAGCCCACCGCGGTGCTGACGCCCACCGAGGTCGAATCGCTGTTCGGCACGCTGCGCCAGCTGATCGAACAAGGCCTGTCGGTGATCTTCATCTCGCACAAGCTCGACGAGGTGCTGCGCGTGTCGCAGCGCATCGCCATCCTGCGCGCCGGCAAGCTGATCGCGGTGCTGCCGGCCGCCGGCGCCGACAAGGCACTGCTCGCCGAGACCATGGTTGGACGGCAGGTGCAGATGCCCACGCGCCGGCCGCGTGAACCCGGCGCCACCGTGTGCAGTCTGCAGGACGCCTGCGTGCAGTCGGCCGATGGCCGACCGGCGCTCGACGGCGTGAACCTGGAGCTGCGCGCCGGCGAGATCGTGGCCATCGCCGGTGTCGCCGGCAACGGCCAGCAGGCGCTGGCCGAACTGCTCTTCGGCCAGCATGCATTGAGCTCCGGGCGCCTGGATCTGCAGGGCCGCGCGATGCCGGCCCGCGCGGCCGACTGGGTGCGCGCCGGCGTGGCCCGCATTCCCGAAGACCGGCATGCGGTGGGCATGGTCGGCGACCTGCCGGTGTGGGAGAACGCGGTGCTGGAGCGAGTGGCGACCGCCGCCTTCGCCCGCGCCGGCATCGTCAAGCGCGCGGCAGCGCAGGCGCATGCACGGCAGCTGGTCGAACGCTACGACGTGCGCGGTACCGAGTCGATGGGACTGGACACGCCGACCCGCGCGCTGTCGGGCGGCAACATGCAAAAGCTGATCCTCGGCCGCGCGCTGGTCGGCGACCCCGGATCGGACAAGCCGCCGACCCTGATCGTCGCCGACCAGCCGACCTGGGGTCTGGACATCGGCGCGGTGGCCTATGTGCACCAGCAGCTGCTCGACGCCGTCGCCCGCGGCTCCGCCATGCTGCTGATCAGCGAGGACCTGGACGAGATCTTCGCCCTCGCCGACCGTGTGGCGGTGCTGCACCACGGCCGGCTCAGCGTGGCACGTCCCGCAGCGGACTGGACGCTGGCCGACATCGGCCTGGCGATGGCGGGGTCGCAGGCCGAACATGCGCATTGAAAAGCGCGCCGTGCCGTCGCGCCGGCTGCAGCTGGCCGCGCCGCTGCTGGCCATCGCCTTCACGCTGGCGGTCAGCTCGCTGCTCGTCGCCTGGGCCGGCGCGCCGGTGGGCAAGGCCTATGCGCTGCTGCTCGAAGGCGGCTTCGGTTCCACCTTCGCCTGGAGCGAGACGCTGACCCGCGCCACGCCGCTGATCCTGACGGGCCTGTCGGCCGCGGTGGCCTTTCGCGCGCGGCTGTTCAACATCGGCGCCGAAGGCCAGCTCTATGCCGGCGCGCTGGCCGCCGTGGCCATCGGCGGGCTGCACGGCGGCGAGGGCTTCGCGCTGCACCCGGCGCTGCTGTTCCCGGCGATGATGGCCGCGGCGGCCATTGCCGGCGCGCTGCTGCTGCTGGGTCCGGCGCTGCTGAAGAGCCGCCTGGGCGTGGACGAGGTGGTGACCACGCTGCTGCTCAATTTCATCGTGCTGCTGTTCGTGTCGATGATGCTCGACGGCGCCATGAAGGACCCCACCGCGATGGGCTGGCCGCAGAGCGTGGTGCTGCAGGATGCCCTGCAGCTGGACAAGCTGGTCGCGCGCACGCGTGTGCACACGGGGCTGCTCTGGGCCGCTAGCGCTGGCCGTGGCGCTGTGGGCACTGATGAAGTACGGCACGCTGGGCTTCCAGATCCGCGCCGTCGGCGCGAATGCCCGCGCCGCGGCCTTTGCCGGCATGCCGGTGGGCTGGGTGACGGTCAAGGTCGCGCTGCTGTCCGGCGCGCTGGCCGGTCTGGCCGGTGCCATCGAGGTGGCCGGGCGCACCAGCTATGTCACGCTGGACATGTCGCCCGGCTACGGCTACAGCGGCATCGTCATCGCCATGCTCGCGGCGCTGAACCCGCTGGGCGTGGTGGCCGCGGCGGTGTTCGTGGCCGGCATCCTGGTCGGCGCCGACAGCATGAGCCGTGCCGTCAACGTGCCCACCTACATCGCCGACGTCATCGTCTCGGTGTCGCTGCTGTCGATGCTGGTGGCGACGATGGCCGCGCAGTACCGCTTCGTCTTCAGGCGCGCCGCCCATGCTGGCTGAGACCTTCGAGCTGCTCTTCAGCCTGCCCTTCTGGGTGGCCGTGCTGCGCATCGCCACGCCGCTGATCCTGGGCACGCTGGGCGTGCTGCTGTGCGAGCGTGCCGGGGTGCTGAACCTGGGCATCGAAGGCATCATGGTCGCGGGCGCCTTCAGCGGCTGGCTGGCGGTCTACAACGGCCTGGGACTGTGGTCCGGCGTGGCAGTGGCGGCGCTGGTCGGCGCAGCCTTCGGCTTGCTGCACGCGCTGCTGACGGTGACGCTGTCGTTGTCGCAGCATGTCTCGGGCCTCGGCCTGACGCTGTTTGCCACCAGCCTGGCGAGTTATGCCTATCGCGTCAGCTTCCCCAAGGTGGACAGCCCGCCGACGATCGAGCCCTTTGCCGAGATGGTCTGGCTGCCGGTGCCGGTGCTGAGTGCACAGACGCCGCTGACGCTGCTGGCGCTGCTGCTGGTGCCGGCGATCGGCTGGTTCCTCTACCGCACGCCTGCCGGGCTGGCGGTGCGCATGGTCGGCGAGAACCCGGCCGCCGCCGAAGGCCAGGGCCTGAGCGTGGCCGCCGTGCGCTATGCGGCGATCACCGCCGGCTCGGCGCTGATGGGCGTGGCCGGCGCCTTCCTGACGCTGGCCGCCTTCAACGCCTTCTACTTCAACATGGTCAACGGCCGCGGCTGGGTCTGCGTGGCGCTGGTGGTGTTTGCGTCGTGGCGGCCGGGCAAGGCGCTGCTCGGTGCGGTCCTCTTCGCGCTGTTCGATGCGCTGCAGCTGCGCCTGCAGCAGTCGGGCAGCGGCCTGTTCGGCATCGCCGTGCCCTATCAGGTGTACCTGATGCTGCCCTATGCCTTCAGCATCGTCGCGCTGGTGCTGGTGGCGCGGCGTGCCGCCTATCCGCAGGCGCTGATGAAGCCTTATCGCAAGGGCGAGCGTTGACTGGCACGGCCTGAATCAGGCAACGCCTTCGCGACGCTGGCGCGCCTGTGCGGCCTTGTGCAGCAGTTCGACGAGCATTGCACGTTCCGCTGCGCTCAGGCCGGCCAGCATCAGCTGCTCGGCTTCAAGCAACGCATTGGTGGCGCGCGAGACGAGCGCACCGCCGTCGACCTTGATACGGATGTGCTGCAGACGGCCGTCGGCGGCGCTGCGCTCACGCTCGATCAGTCCGCGGGATTCGAGCCGGTCGAGCCAGACGGCAACGTTCGGCGGCGTCACCGCCAGGGCACGCGCCAGCTGGCGCGCCGCCACGCCGCCATTGGCCTGCACCAGAGCCAGGATCGTGAATTCCACCGGACGCAAGCCCATGGGGCGGCCGACGGTGTCCTCGAACACCTTGTCGGTGACGATGCTGGCTTGCGCCAGCTGATAGCCGACGATGCCGCGCAGTCCCGCCTCGCTGAGCTGGGCTTGCGGCGTGCGCTGCGCGACCGGAATCGAAGGCCGGCGTGAGCTCATGATGGCGTCATCGGTGAATGTTCTTATCGAGTTTCAAGGCATCCGTACAGGGTTTGTGCCAGATCGCGCGCGCATATTGGATAAGTAGCATATCTATTTACGGAGTTCGCGGCCGCCGAGTTCGGCACCGTTGCGCACCATCACTTCATCGAGGGAACCATCATGCACTGTCACGTGAGGCGAAGCGTCCGCACCGCCGGTATCGCTGCTTGCAGCCTGGCTCTAGGGGCTCTTTGGGCTGGTACGGCCGCCGCGGACGGCGGCAAGCGACACCGGCTGCCGCAACTCGCGCCGGCCACGCCAGGCACCTTGATCGGCAATTGCGAAGACCTGCTTGGCAGCCTGTCCGGTTTGGCAAAGACGACGATCACCGACGCCACCACGGTGGCTGCGGGCACGCTGGTCGTGGCCGGCCAGCCCGTGCCCGAGCATTGCCGCGTCACCGGCCGCATGTTCGAGCGCATCAGCCCGGTGGACGGCAAGAACTACGCGATCGGCTTCGAGATGCGCCTGCCCAAGGCCTGGAACGGCCGCTTCTTCCACCAGGGCAACGGCGGCATCGACGGCAGCGTGGTCACCGCCAACAGCAGCTTCGGCGGCGGGCCGACGACGAGCACGCTGCTGCAGGGATTTGCCGTGCTGAGCTCGGATGCGGGCCACAGCAATGCCCAGGGCGGCCCGGCCTTCGGGCTGGACCCGCAGGCCCGGCTGGACTACGGCTACCAGGCCGTCGGCAAGCTCACGCCGATGGCCAAGCAGGCCATCGCCGTGGCCTATGGCAAGGGTCCGGACCGCAGCTACTTCGGCGGCTGTTCGAACGGCGGCCGCCACACGCTGGTGGCCGCCGCGCGCTACACGGACGACTACGACGGCTATCTTGCCGGCGCGCCGGGCTACAACCTGCCGTTGGCGGCACTGGCCAATATCTTCGGCGCGCAGCGCTACGCCAGCGTCGCCACCGGCGACCCGACCACGCCGCCGGGGCTGGAAACGGCCTTCACCACCGCCGAGCGCAAGACGCTGGCCGCCTCGGTGCTGGCGCGCTGCGACGCGCTCGATGGCGCGAACGACGGCCTGATCCAGGCCACGCACACCTGCCAGCGCAAGTTCGACCTGATGCGCCACGTGCCCACCTGCCCCGGTGCGCGCGACGGCACTTGCCTGTCGCAGGCGCAGAAGCTCGCGCTGGCGCCGATTTTCAGCGGTGCGACCACAGCCAACGGGCGATCGTTCTACGCGTCGTTTCCGTTCGACAGCGGCATCGGCAGCGGCGGCATCCCGTTCTGGGAGTTCACCGCGCCGTTGGTGCTGGATTCGGGCGCGGTCGGGGTGATCTTCAAGGTGCCGCCGTCGCCCGCGGCGCTGAGCAACGGCGCGGCCTTCAGCCTGGGCCTGGACATCGACCAGACACTCGCCCAGCTGTATGCGACGGACGCGACCTTCACCGAAGCAGCGATGAGTTTCATGACGCCCCCGGATGCACAGGACATGAACCACGTGCGCCGCCGCGGCGCCAAGATCCTCGCCTACCACGGCGTCAGCGATCCAATCTTCTCGATAGATGACACCATCACCTGGTACCGTGGCATCGACCGCTCCAGCGGCAACCGCGCCGACGAGTTCGCGCGCCTTTATCCGGTGCCCGGCATGGGTCACTGCTCCGGCGGGCCCACCGCCGATCAGGCCGACTTCATCACGCCACTGGTGCAATGGGTAGAGCATGGCGTCGCGCCCGGCGCCCTCATCGCCACGGCGCGTGGCCCCGGCAATGCGGGCGGCGCGAACCCCGAGGTGCCGCCCAGCTGGTCGGCCAACCGGACGCGTCCGCTGTGCCCCTTCCCGGCAACGGCCCGCTATCGCGGCAGGGGCGACGCGGAACTCGCTGCCAACTGGATCTGCACCGGCCGCGGCGCTTCAGGCCACGGGCACGGACGCGGCGATTGATTTGACGCGCACCGCGAAGGGTGCGCGTCTCAGCGCCCGCCCGCAGGCCGCGGCGGCAAGCTCTTCAAGTACAGATGCAGCGCCGCAACGTCGGTATCGGTGATGTTCTTGAAGGAGTCGAAGGGCATCACCGCGATGACTGTACCGTCGGGTCGCTTGCCCTGGCGCAGCATCGCGGTCAGCGCCTTGGCGTCGGGGTAGCGCGGCATGATGCTGCCTTCGCCGGGCGTCAGGTTCGGCGCCGGCGGCCAGTCAGGCGGGCCGCCGGGGATCTTGCCGCCCGACAACCCTTCGCCGTGGCAGCCGATGCACATTGCCGAGACATAAACGCCGTGTTCGACCGTCACGCCTTCGGCCACCGGCAACGACGGCTTGCGCTGGTGATCGATGATCGACGCCGCGTCGGGGACCTGCCCCAGCCCGTACAGTACGCGCAGCGGCAGCGGCAGCACCAGCTCCGCGGCGCCGCCCGCGGCGGGCGGCAGCTGGCGTATGTAGGCCACCAGCGCACCCAGGTCGACGTCGGTCAGGCGGTTGTAGTCCTCACTGGGCATGATCAGCACCGGCCGGCCATCGGGCTTGACACCATGGCGCAGCGTGCGTTCCCAGTCGGCCGGTGTGTACGTCGCGACCACGCTGCCCGGGCCGGGGCTGATGTTGGCGCCCTTGACGCGCATGCTGCCGTCGTCGATGAAGGCCCGGCCAGCGCCGTCGGCACCGTGGCAGTCAACGCAGCCGCGGGTGCTGAATAGGTACTTGCCGCGTTCGACAGCCGCGGGCTCGTTGGGAATGGCGACGTTGTAGACCGCGATGTCGATGCGCCGGTCCATGCGCGACCGCGCCTGGAACAGCGCATATTCCACGACGCCGAGCAGTGCGATCGCCACCACCAATACAGTGACCAGCCCACGCCGCAACCAGATCTTCATGCCCTTGTCTCCGTGCTTCACCGCGACCTGGCGCGGCGGATGGCATCATGGCTTGAGCGCGCACGCTGGCCGATAGGTGTTTCCTGGATGGCGTGCCCCAAGGACCGAGACCATCGCCATGCTGTCGATCACCAATGCCACCCTGCCCGACGGCCGCGAACACCAGCGCGTGCTGATCGACGAGGGCCGCTTCGTCGCCATCG
>CAWGOK010000005.1:0-172186 GCA_963824005.1 uncultured beta proteobacterium | reverse complement strand
GGTCGGCAGTGCCCATTCGACGTCGTGAGCTGCGGACGGTCGACGTGTCTTTGGCATCGACAAGCATCGAGCGGCTGCTTTCGGAATTTCGACCCCGCGAACGGACGACGGCCTACGTCCGCTGTACCCGTAAACCGGTCGGTGGCAACGTGATCTTTCGGCTGCCCGTACGACCGGTTATGGCCGATTCCGGGTCCCCATGACCGGCCGCTTTTCAGCAGCCTGATCAGATGATCCGGCCGAGTTTGCTGGTTGCCGATGCCGCAAACCAGCTGAACGCAGGTGAATCAAGCGCCGCTGGTACGTGCGCCCAGGCGCGGGCACCTTTGGCGACCCAGGGCTGCGTCGTCGATGGCCCTTGCCAGTGATGGCGACGGTGTCCATGTGCCGCCTTGGGCAATGAACTGCTCGCCGGCGTCGACGATCTTCTCGTCACGGTGGGGGTCCGAAAACACCGGGGCCAGCGCAGTTTCAATCCGTGCGTATTGCTGTTTGCGCAGCCTGGCAAGGTCAACCCTACCTGCCGCATCGATCGCGAGTACAGCAAAAGCCTGGCGCACTACGGCGACAGGTTCCCTCCCGGCGAGTTCAACCACCACCTCGACCGTGCGAACTCTTTGGCAGGCGAGCTCCGGCACGCGATAGCGTGTCGGCTCGCTGAGAACTCGTTCGAACGCGGTGTTCGCCATGCGGTAGAGCGTGTCGTCCATGGCGACGAGGTACCTCTGGTACGAGTAGCCCATGTCTCGTCTTGGCTAGGGTCGGTTGGCCGTAGCGGGGGTGTCGATGGTGCACCAATGTCGATCTGCACAGCAGCTTCGCTGCGGGTCACGGCGGCACAATGGGCAGCGCCGGTTTGCGACGGAGGCACATCATGCGGGCTCTTCGACTCTGCGGCTTTATGCTGGCGGCTGTAGTGCTTTCGGCGGCGTCGCAGGCCGACCAGTGGACACGAACGCAGGCGCTCGCGGCTTTGGTGCAACCCGACCCCGTGGAGCGCCTGGCCGGCGTCGACCGGCTGGCCGAGATTGGCACGATGGCCGATGCCGATCGAGTACTCGATCGCTTGCGCGATAGCGGTGCTCGAGTTCGACCGGCTGCGCAGGCCTCTATCTGGCGAATCTGGAGCCGATCTGGCGATCCGCAGATCGACAAGCTGTTTGCGCAGGGAGTTCAGCAGATGCAGGCTGCTGCGCTGGACGACGCGCTGACCACCTTCAACGAGATCGTGTCGCGCAAGCCTGACTTTGCCGAAGGCTGGAACAAGCGCGCCACGATCTACTTCCTGCTCGGCCAGAACGAGAAGTCACTGGCGGATTGCGAAGAGGTGTTCAAGCGCAACGCCGAGCACTTCGGTGCGCTGTCGGGCGTCGGTCAGATCCACCTGCAGCTGGGCAACCCGCGCAGGGCGCTCGAGTTCTTCCGCCGAGCGGTCGAGGTCAACCCGAACCTGGACGGGGCAGCGCAGATGATTCCGTTGCTCGAGCAACACCTGCGCAAGGTGGAACGAAGGTCCCGATCTGAGGCAGGGCAGGCCCGACGCCGTTGGCGCCGCGCCAATCACTTGCGCGCCGGCGTCTGAGAGGCGAGGGCGGTCACTGCGTGGGGGCCGACACCCACGCCGCGACAGCGGCTGCAGTGGTTGGCGACAATTAGGCTGGCACGCCGGCCAGGATAGTTGACGCCGGCCAGGCTGCAGCGATGCTGCGCGTCAATCAGGATGAGAAGCGTGAGCCGCGACGAGGCCATGGTCATCCTTGCGGCAGCTCGCAATGCCGACTGCCTGCAGGCGCCTTCATCGCTGGCCTGGTGGCGGGCGTGCCTGTGCTGACGAACGGGGCCAGCCGCACCGACCACCTGGCCGCACTGATCGCCTCCAGCGCCGAACTCTCGACCCTCAGCAGGAACATTCACCGCCTGACCGCGCTGCTGCGCCAAGCCAATGTCGAGCCCGCCAGGCGCTACCGCGAGATGCTCGACACGCTGGCCGGCGACGTGCGCGGCCACCTGACGCTTGCCGCCAGTGTCTTAGCCGACCTGCGACCGCGCGTGCGACGTGCCGAACCGTCAAAGCATCCCACTTCATGGCCGACAGGAGATCACTGTGTCTCAAGCGTGCACGTCGCCGGCGTCTTGATCCAGTGGGCTACCGGATGTGCAGATGGTTGCTTCTGTACGTCGATTGTACTAACATCTCGCATAATTCGCAAGGAACCGCCATGACCGCTGCTGCCCGTACCGCCCGCCTTGGTCTACGCACCACGCCTCAGCAAGAGGCGGTGTTGCGTCGAGCAGCTGAGGTGTCGCACAAGTCCATGACCGACTTCATCCTTGACAGCGCCTACCTGGCTGCCGAGCAAACGCTGCTCGACCAACGACTGTTCCTGATGACGGGTGGCCAGTCGGATGCTTTGCTCGACTTGCTCGATCGTCCTGAGCAGGAAAACGCTGGTCTCAAGGATTTGTTCTCTCGAAGCGTGCCCTGGACCAAGTGATGGCAGGTGCGCCGCAAGCGCTCGATGCCAACCATCTGTTGGATGGATTCGACTGTGGCAGGCCGGCGCTGAACGAGTGGCTGATCCGTCACGCGAGACAGGCGCAGGCCAGCGGTTCGGCGAAGACTTACGTTGTCGTTGAAGGTGCTCGAGTCTCTGGCTATTTCAGCTTGACGGTAGGACAGGCTGACGTACTCGAAGCTCCGTTGCGCATTCGAAAAGGCATGGGCAGCTATCCAATACCTGTGGTCATCCTCGCCCGACTGGCGGTGTCGCTCCAAGACCAAGGCAGGGGCATTGGTGTTGGCATGCTTCAAGAAGCGATCAGGCGCGCGGTGGCCATTTCCGATCAAGCCGGTGTACGGGCATTGTTGACACACCCAATCGACGACCAGGCCTCGCGCTTCTACCAACGGTTCGGTTTCGAGCGCTCGCCGATTCGCGAGCAACAGTTGCTTCTGCTCCTCAAAGACGCACGCAGGTTGCTCTCGTCTCTCGCGGGCCACGCGCCTACCGCGAACGCAGGTCACGTCGGCGCGGGCAAGCGGCCAGGCGGGTAAGTGCAGGGTGATCTTCAGGACGGCGAATCGGCCCTTGCCCAGCGTAGCCAAATCGTAGCTACCTGACCGGTTCGAACGCTCTTCTAGGATCCGAATCGCTCCCCATTGCCCTGTGCGCGTGCCCGTTGGCCGGGTTCATTGAGTGCTTGGAGAGCGACTCTTAATCCGTTGGTCGAAGGTTCGAATCCTTCAGGGCCCACCATAGGTAAAGCAGGGAGCCTGACGATGTCGTCAGGCTCCCTTTGTTTCCTGTGAAGGCCGCCTGGGCGCTGTCGATCAGTCGATCAAGCCGGTGACACGAGCATTCCCCACGCAGGTGGCTGAATAGTGGCAGCTTCCACAAGCCGCCGCCAGGGGCTTGCGACCCGTTGCTGAGGTAAGTCCGGTCAACTTGCCTGCGGCGGAAAATGGTCAATCAACGTAGGTCCGTGAGTCCGGAAGGGCTCAGATACACGGTACTTGGCGCTGGATTGCAGACACCCGCGCGTCGACGAAGCGCACGTGACCGTCGGTGGTGCCGAGGACGCGCCGCTTGCCTCCGGGCCAGGTGATCAGATCGATCAGGAAGCGCACGCTCTCTCGCGGTCCGCCGAGCGCGGCCTCGGGCTCAAGCCGCAGCCACGCGAGCGGCGCCGCCGCGGCGCGCCCTGCCTGCTCGATCGCGGCCGCGATGCGTTCGCGTATCTCCTGCGGCGGGTACTGGTAGAAGACCGAGTGGTAGACGACGGTGAGCGCGTCGGGCGCGCGGTGCGCGAGGCGCTCCTCGAGCCAGGCCGCGGCATCGGCGCGCTCCACGCGCACGTCGTGTGCGACGGCCAGGGTGGCTGCCGCGTCGAAGCGCGCGAGACGATCGGCCTGGTCCGCCCAGACGTAAGCGCGCAGGCGCAGGCGCTGCTCGGGCGAGCGCAGGTCGAGGGGCTCGAGATCACACGCCGCGCGCGAGCGTACGTGCGGGTGGACGTCGAGTGGCGGCGGAGACCCCATCCAGTCGGTGTCGATCTGCACGGGGCTACTCGGGCCCCACGACCACGAGGCCGTGCGATAGGCGAA
This sequence comes from uncultured beta proteobacterium, assembly GCA_963824005.1. Classification (GTDB taxonomy): domain Bacteria; phylum Pseudomonadota; class Gammaproteobacteria; order Burkholderiales; family Burkholderiaceae_C; genus Rubrivivax. Next base: position 168,081 of record CAWGOK010000005.1, on the reverse strand, counting down.
GCGATCCCAGCACTGGTTCAAGCCTGCGCTCGCGCCGATCTCGAGCATGTCGAACGGAAGATCGAAGCGCGCGGCCAGCTCGAGGAAGCCAGCCAGCAGCGCGATCGCGCGGCGCGTCTCGTTCGTCTGCGGGGCGCAGCGGAGAAAGTCCGCGACCCAGGCGCGCTCGCGGGCCAGGAACGCGCGCGCAACGCGCCAGACTGCGGCGGCGTCCCAGGCCGGCCGCAGCGCGGGGTATTCAGCGGCGAGCGCTGAATCGCGCCCGGAGAGTGCCGCCGAGTGCAGTGCACCCGCGAGCCGCAGCGAGACGGCGTCGGCGCGCGGCGAGCGCGGCCAGTCCCCGACCAGCTCGGCGGTCGGCCCGCCGCCCTCGAGGTCGCGCGCCATGGCCTCGATCAGTCGCGCCGTGAAGGGCGAGCCGTACGCGTCGCAGAAGCGCGCCTGCTCGGCGAAGTGATCGAGCAGGGCGGGGTTCATCGGGTAACGCGCGCCCGGGACATGGCAAAGGATAGTTCGTTCAAGAGCCCCATTCTTTCCGTGTCGATTGGGGCGATCGGGTGGCCAGCCCCGTCAGTCGAGGCTCTGATTGTTTTCTTGTGGGCGACGGCGGCATGTCGAGCGCTGGTGTCCAGCCGCGCAGGCCTTCGCCGCATCCAGGTCGGCGCAACGGTCAATCAGGCGCCTTCGCGACGCGGCTGCGAAGGAGTTTCCGGCGGCGCACGCCGCGCGGTCGCTGGGGCCTGCACCCAGGCGATCGCCGCACAGCTGAACAACCACGCCGCAAAGGCCAATGCGCCCAGCGCCACGTGTGTGCCCGCGACACCCTGCGTACCGAACTGCCCGACCACGCCGCCAAAGACAATCGTCAGCAACGCATAGCCGAGCGCAGCTCGCCAGGGCGAGGTGCCCGCGCCACTTCGGCGCTCGGGCGACCACAATTGCCCCGCCCAGGCTATTCCCCAGGCGGCACCATGCGCGACGGCGAGGCCGACCAGGTTCCAAGGCGCGGGGGTCCATAGCACCAGGACGGCGCCTGTTGCCAGGCTCAGCGCACACACCGCCGCAAGCCTGCGCGGCGACCAGTTCAGGATCGTGTGCCGCAGCAACAGTGCGGGCCCGAACATCGCGGCCAGGTGGAGCACGACGATCGCTTGCGGCGCGATGCCATCGGTTCGGCACCAGGCCACCATCAACGGCAAGGTGGCCATCATCGGCAGCATCGCCAGACCGGCCAGAAGGGTGGGCCACTGATTCACATCGCGCCAGGCACCGGCTGGCCAGGCCGGCAGCGAACAATCGAACAGGCCGGCGCGGCAGCGGCGGCCTGTCAAGCGATTGCCGTCGCCGGGCTGAAGGGCCACGAGCAGGGTGGCTGACAGCGCGACGAGCAAGGCCAGCCGGATCGCCAGCGCATGCAGATCGCCCAGATCGGCCAGCGCTGCACCCGCGCACAAGGCGCCCAGGCTGGCGGCGCCGATCGGTGGTGCCGGGCGGACGGTCTGTGCCAGACGCAGGCTGCGCACGACGCCCGAGGCCAGCGCCGTCAGTGCTGCCCAGGCCACCAGGGCAAGCACCAGTGCCGGCAGGCCACCGCCACGCGGGGCGGCGAGCAATCCGCCTGCAGCGATGCCGGCACACGCCGCTATGGACAGGCGCCGTACCCAGGCGTGCTTTGCGTCGATGCCGGCAAATGACGCAGCACCGCCGAGCATCAGCAACCAAAACGCCACCAGCGCGAAGGCACTGCCGATATCCGGTGCCAGCACCATCGCAAGACTTCCCAGTCCAACCCAGCCCGCGATGAGCAGCGTCCACGCGGCGGCACGCGCCAGGGTCAGGCGCAGCATCGGAGAATCGCCTACAGATCTGACCATCAGGACCCCTGCGACGCGGGCGAGTCGCGCCAGCTCAGCACATGGCCGGTGCTGGCCGCGAATCGCTCGAGGTCTTCGGGTGTGTCGATGTCGAGCTTGTAGCGCCGGTTGTCGGTATCGAACCAGTGCACCCGCCCAGGATTGGCCTGGCGCCATTGGCGACAGGCCAAGTTGGCAGCGCCGTCGAGCCATTGTTGGCGCAGCGCAGCATCGAACATCACCGGATTGCCGGGTTCGGCTTGCTCACCGTGGGTGCTGACGCGCGGTACCACCATCGCCGCATCGCCACGCTGCTTGTAGGCACTGATCAGCGCGACGATGTCGGGCGCATCGATCAGCGGCTGGTCGGCCAGGGCGACGATCACCGCGTCGATGCGCGGCGACAGAGCGCGCAGGCCGACGCGTACCGACGAAGCCTGGCCGTCATCGGGTGCCGGGTTGTGCGCCAGCGTGATCGGGAAGGTGCGTATTGCGGCCTCCACCGCCTCGGCGTGGTGGCCGAGCACGACGACAACCTCGTCCACGCCAGCGCCCGACAGTGCGATCAGCTGGCGCAGGATCAGCGGCACGCCGCCGAGCTCGAGCAGCGCTTTCGGCCGCCGCCCCAGTCTTTCGCCGGCTCCGGCGGCCAGCAGCACCGCGCCCACGGTCATGCGCGCGTACAGACCCCGGTTGCCCTTGAGCATGCAACTCATATCGATGTCCTTCGGCTGATGTCTGGCCCAGTATGCTGCTTATCGCAACGCTTCGACGATCTCCGGCAATACCGCAGCGATGCTGTCGAGATCGCCCCCTGGCGCCAGCAGGTCCAGGTGCGGCAGGGCCGCCTGCATGCCCTGGCTGATCGGCGCATAGCCGGGCTGGTTGCACAGCGGATTGAGCCAGACGATGCGGCGTGCGCGGCGGCGCAGCTGCACCAGCGCCTCAGACAGCACCGCCGGATCGCCGGTGTCGTAGCCGTCGCTCATCACGATGACGGCGGTGCGCGAGTGCACCGCGCGTGGCGCGTGCTCGCGGTTGAATTGCGCCAGGCTTTCGCCGATACGCGTGCCGCCGGCCCAGCCCTGCGCGATCAGGTGCAGCCGCTCCTGCGCGCGCCAGGGGTCGGCGTCGTGCAGCGCCTGCGACACCGCGGTAACGCGGGTATGGAAGATGAAGCTTTGCACATCGGTCAGCTCGGCCCCGAGCGCGCGCGCCAGCCGCAGGTAGAAGAAGCTGTACTGCGCCATCGAACGGCTGACGTCGATCAGCAGCACCAACCGTGGGCGCACGCGGCGCCGGTTCTTCCACGCCAGATTGAACGGCGTGCCGCCGCTGGCCACGCTGCGCCGGATGGTGGCCGGCAGATCCAGGCGGCGGCCGTGCCGGGCGCGAACTTCGCGGCGCAGTTGCAGATGCTTCAGCTGCCGCGCGAAGCGCCGCATCAATGCCTCGATATCGAGCATGTGTTCGCGTTCGGTCAGGTTGCGGAAGTCAGCGGAGCTGAGTGTCTCCTGGCGACTGGCGGCCTGGCGCGGGTGCAGGTGGTCGGACTCGTTTTCGGTGTCATCGTCGCCGGCTTGGCCGTGCGGCCAGCGGCCGCTCGGTGCATGCTCGTCGGCGCCGCGCCGCTCAGGCTGCTGCCAGCGGTTGGCGGGCAGGAACCAGGCGTCGAACAGTGCGTCGAAGCGCTGCCACTCTTCGCGGCGGCCGCACAGCAAGGCCTTCAGACTCCAGCGCAGTGGCTGTGCGTCGAGCACGCCCACGGCCTGGGCAGTGCGCAGCACCTGCACCGCGTCGCCGCCGCCGACGTCGAAGCCGTTGGCGCGAAGGAAGGCGGGAAATCCGCCCAACCGTGCCGCGGCCTGGGCGATTGCCGGGGCCTGGCTGATCAACATGTCGCAGCCAGCCGGGCGATCACCTCGAGTGGCAAGGCCGCGCGGTCGTCACGGGTCTTGATCAGGGCACTGAGCGTGTCCATGATGGCCTCGGCACCACCGATGTCGATGCTGGAGATGCCCAGGCGCAGCAACGCTGCGGTCCAGTCCAGCGTCTCGGCGATACCGGGGCGCTTCTGCAGCTCGATGCGTCGCACCCCTTGCACGAAGGCCACAATCTGCTGCGCGAGCGCCGCGGCCGCCTGCGGCGCCTTGATGCGCACGATGGCGAACTCCTTGGCGTAGTCGGGGTAGTCGATGTACTGGTACAGGCAACGCCGGCGCAGCGCATCGGAGAGCTCACGCGTGCCGTTGGAGGTGATCAGCACCAGCGGCTTGCTGACGGCGCGCACGGTGCCGAGTTCGGGAATGGACAGCTGGAAGTCCGACAGCAGCTCGAGCAGGTAGGCTTCGAAGGCCTCGTCGGCGCGGTCGACCTCGTCGATCAGCAGCACCGGTGGCACGTCACAACTGATGGCTTCGAGCAGCGGGCGCTTGAGCAGGTAGCGCTCGGAGAAGATGTCCTGTTCCTTCTGCGCCAGGTCCTTCGAACTCGCGCGCTCGTCATGCTCGAGCAGCTTGATGGCCAGCAACTGGCGCTGGTAGTTCCACTCGTACATCGCCGCATGTGCGTCCAATCCCTCGTAGCACTGCAGGCGGATGAGGCGGGTGTGGCGCACCTGGGCCAGCACCTTCGCCACCTCGGTCTTGCCCACGCCGGCATCACCTTCGAGCAGCAGCGGGCGGCCCAGGTCATGCATCAGCAACAGAGCGGCAGTGAGCTGGGGCTCGGCGATATAGCCGGCGCCGGCAAGCTCCTGCTGCAACGCCGCCAGGGCCGTCGAGCGCTCGCTAGTCATGTCTTCTTCGGGGCGAACAGCGAACGCAGCCAATCCTTGAACACCGCCCAGATCAGCGCCAGGCCGTTGAGTTGCGCTGGCTCGGGCGGTGCCACCGGTGCCACCAGTGCCGCTGGCGCGGCCGCAATCGATGCCGGCGACGCTGCGCTCGGCTCGACGGCGTCGGCCGGCGCGGCTGTGCCCGACCGCGACTGCATGGCCTGCGACTGGCTGGCGAAGTTGGCGGCAAACTGCTTGAGCACCTGGTCGGCTACCGAGCCCATCATGCGGCCGCCGAAAGTGGCCGCCTTGCCGCTCATCGACACCTCGCTGTGACCGACCAGCGTGCAACTGGCGCCGTCGCCGGCATCGACGCGTGCCGTCAGGTCCATCGAGGCGCCCGAGCTGCCGGTGGTATCGGTGCCCTTGCCGATGAGTTGCAGGGTCCTCGTCGCTGGGTCGACCAAACCGACCTCGACTTCGCCGCGAAAGGACATGCTCGCCGGGCCAAACTTCACCGCCACGGTGCCCTTGTAGTGCTTGTCGTCCAGGCGCTCGGTGATCTTGGCACCCGGCATGCAGCCGGCCACGCGTTCGATGTCCTGCAGCAGCGTCCAGGCGACCTCGGCCGACGCCGGCATCGGGTAGGCCTTGTCGAGTTCGACCTTCATCCGCGGTTCACCGTGAAGCTCGCCTCACTCATCGTCGGTCGACGCCCAATGCATGGCATTGCTGCCACACGCGGTAGGCGCTGTGCGGCATGTTCATATGCGTCACCCCCAGGTGCGCGAAGGCGTCGATCACCGCGTTGCTGAAGCAGGGAATGCCGCCGACGTGCGGCGACTCGGCCACGCCCTTGGCGCCGATCGGGTGGTGCGGGCAGGGTGTGACGGTGTGGTCGGTCTCCCAGTGCGGGGTTTCCATCGAAGTGGGCAGAAAGTAGTCCATCAAGCTGTTGCCCAGGTGGTTGCCGTTCTCGTCGAAGGGAATCTGCTGGCCCATCGCCACCGCGAAAGCCTCGGTCAGGCCGCCGTGGATCTGGCCTTCGATGACCATCGGATTGATGCGCGTGCCGCAATCGTCCAGTGCGTAGAAGCGTCGCACCTGCGTCTCTCCGGTGAACTTGTCGATGTCCACCACGCACAGGTAGGCGCCGAAGGGGAAGGTCATGTTCGGCGGGTCGTAGTACGACACCGCATTCAGGCCTTGCTCCATGCCTGCGGGCAGGTTGCCGGTGTGGCTGACCATGCAGATGTCCTTCATGGTCTTCGACTGGCTCGGATTTCCTTTGACCTTGAAGCGGTCGATCTCCCATTCCAGGTCGCCTTCGGCCACTTCGAGCAGATGCGCGGCGATCTTCTTCGCCTTGTCCTTGATCTTGCGCGCCGCCATCGCGGTGGCCGCACCGGACACCGGCGTCGAACGCGAACCCCAGGTGCCAGCGCCGTAGGGCGCCTTGTCGGTGTCGCCCTCTTCGACGACGATGTCGCTCGCCGGCAGGCCCAACTCGGTGGCGATGATCTGCGCGTAGGTGGTGGCGTGGCCCTGGCCCTGTGTCATCGTGCCCAGCCGCGCGATCACGCCGCCCGTGGGGTGCACGCGGATCTCGCAGCTGTCGAACAGGCCGATGCCGAGGATGTCGCACACCTTGGTCGGCCCGGCACCGACGATCTCGGTGAAGGTCGACAGGCCGATGCCCATCAGCGTCGGGCAGTGGGGGTCGGCGCGCTTGGCGGCCTGCTCCTTGCGCAGGCCTTCGTAGTCCACCGCCTTGAGCACCTTGGCGAGCGCGGTGTCGTAGTCGCCACTGTCCAGCGTCCAGCCGAAAGGAGTCGTGAAGGGGAACTGCTCCTTCCTGACGAAGTTGCGGCGGCGGATCTCGGCCTTGTCGATGCCTAGCTTCAGCGCCAGCACGTCGATCATGCGTTCGATGAGGTAGATCGCTTCGGTCACGCGCAGCGAACAGCGGTAGGCCACGCCACCCGGCGCCTTGTTGGTATAGACCGCATCGACGCGGCAATACGCGTTCGGGATCGCGTAGCTGCCGGTGCAGATGCTGAACAGCCCAGCCGGGAACTTGGTGGCCGAGACATGCGAGTTGAAGGCGCCGTGGTCGGCCAGCGCGGAAAAGCGCAGGCCCTTGATCACGCCGTTGGCGTCGGCCGCCAGTTCACCCACGCCGTGATAGTCGCGGGCGAAACCGGTGGTGCTGATGTTGTCGATGCGCGATTCGATCCACTTGATCGGCACGCCAGTGACGATCGACGCGACGATCGCGACGACATAACCGGGGTACACCGGCACCTTGTTGCCGAAGCCGCCTCCGATGTCGCCACCAACCACGCGGATCTTGCTCTCGGCCACACCCGACAGCATCGCCAGCACGGTGCGCACCAGGTGCGGCGCCTGCGTCGTCATGTACACCGTCAGGTAGCCGGTGGCCTTGTTGAAGCTGGCCACGCAGCCGCAGGTCTCCAGCGGGCAGGGGTGCACGCGCGGGTTGAGGATCTCCTCGCGCACGGTCACAGCGGCGCCGGCAAAGGCCGCGTCGGCAGCGGCCTTGTTGCCGGCTTCCCAGGTGAAGATGTGGTTGGGGTGGGTGCGCGGGCCGTGGCCGACCTCGGTCTTGTCGGCGATGTCCTCGCGGATGACGACCGCGTCCTTGTCCATCGAGTGCTTGGGGTCGACGATGGCCGGCAGTTCGTCGTAGTCCACTTCCACCAATGCGGCGCCGTCGGCGGCGGCGTAGCGGTCGGAAGCCAGCACCATCGCCACTTCCTGCATCTGGAAGCAGACCTTCTTGTCGGCCAGCACGGCCTGCACGTCGCTGCCCAGCGTGGGCATCCAGTGCAGGTTGACCGGCTTCAGGTCGTCGGCGGTGAGCACCGCCACCACGCCGGGGCAGGCCAGCGCCTTGCTCTTGTCGATGCCCTTGATGCGCGCATGCGCGTAGGGGCTGCGCACGATGGCGCCGAACAGCATGCCCGGCAGCTTGATGTCGTCGACATAGCTGCCCTGGCCGCGTATGAACTTGGCGTCCTCCTTGCGCAGCAGCGAGGTGCCCATGCCCTGCAGCTTGTCTTCGCGTTCCTGGACTTCCGTCATATTGCCCATGAGAGGTATCTCCGGTGACTTGTTTCGACGCGCCGGCTTCAAGCCGTGGCGGTGGCCGCAGCGGCCAGCTTCTTCGCAGCGGATTGCACCGCCTTGACGATGTTCTGGTAGCCGGTGCAGCGGCACAGGTTTCCGGCGATGCCGAAGCGGATGTCCTGTTCGCTGGGGTTCGGGTTCTCCTGGAGCAGCCGATAGGCGCGCGTGATCATGCCCGGCGTGCAGTAGCCGCATTGCAGCCCGTGTTCTTCGTGAAAGGCCTGTTGCAGCGCGTGCAGCACGCCATCCTTCTCGAAACCTTCAATGGTCAGCATGTCGCTGCCGTCGCACTGCACGGTGAGCACGGTGCAGGACTTGACCGACATGCCGTCCAGGTCCACCGTGCAGGCGCCGCAGTGCGAGGTCTCGCACCCGATGTGAGGACCGGTGTGCGCGAGTTTCTCGCGCAGCGTGTGGATCAGCAGCTCGCGCGGTTCCACCTCCACCTCAACGCCCTTGCCGTTGAGCTTGAATGACACCTTGTGCGTGTTCGCCATCTTGGTCTCCTAGGCAGGTCAGGGCTTGACGGCGCGTGCCAATGCGGCCTGCAGCGCACGGCGCGTCATTTCGCCGCACATCGCGCGCTTGTATTCGGCATCACCGCGCTGATCGGCCATCGGGTCGCAGACGCCCATCGCCAGCTTGGCCGCCTCGTTCAGGCTGCTGTCGTCGATGGCCTTGCCCACGAGCGCGGCCTCGGCGTCCTCGGCCCTGAGTGCCGTTGCGGCGATGTTGGTCAGCGCGATGCGCGCCTGGGCCACCACGGCGCCCTTCATCTGCAGCATCACCGCGGTGGCGGCGGTGGCGAAGTCGCCGGTCTTGCGTTTGAGCTTGCAGTACGACCAGCCCGAGCCCGCCGCGGGGATGGGCACGCGAATCTGGGTAAGGATCTCGTCGGGCTCCAGCAGCGTTGCATACAGGCCCTGGAAGAAGCCGTCGGCCTTGACCACCCGTTCACCCTTCGCACCGGTGAGCACGAACGAAGCATCCAGCGCCAGCATCAGTGCCGGATGGTCGTTGCCAGGGTCGCCGTGCGAGATGTCGCCACCGATCGTGCCCTTGTAGCGGATCTGTGGGTCGGCGATCCATCCAGCGCCCTCGACCAGCAGTGGCACCTTGTCGGCCAGCAACGCAGAGTTCAACAACTCATGCTCGGTGGTCATGGCGCCGATGCGGATCTCGCCGCCCACCTGGGCAATGCCGCGCAGTTCTGCAATCTTGCGCAGATCGATCAGGTGGCTGGGTTGCGCGAAACGCAACTTCATCATCGGCAGCAGGCTGTGACCGCCGGCCAGGAGCTTGGCGTCCGCGCCGAGGTCGCCGAGCAGCCGAACCGCGTCGGCCACCGAGCCCGGGGCGTGATAGTCGAAAACCGGAGGGATCATCGTTGTTGTCTCCTCGAACTGCATCGTGGTCTGCGCGCCGCGACGCGATGGAACAGGGGGTAGTCGGTGGTGGCAAGCGCCGCCGAAATCATGAACGCCTGGCCAGTAAATGCCAAGCATGCACTACGCGGACACTTGCGCCGATAGGGTTCGCCCTCCAAGGGATTACCCCAGCCCTGGTGGCAAGGGCAATCCATGGATCTGCCTTGGAACCTGCGCCGGTCGCAGGACTTGGCGGCGTGGTTCACTCGTCGTTCGACGGCGCGTCCGCCGTTGCAGATTCAGTGCCAGGTTCCGATGCAAGTATCGACATCAGGCAGTCGGCGCGAAGCCCTGCCACCGCCGCAGTTCGCGTGGCGCTCGAGGCGACCTCGAACGCGATTGAGCGCAAACCGAGACAGCACTTCAACTGGATCGCTCCAGACCGGTTCTCACGAGCGCCCGGAATTGGCCGCGGGCTGCCCGCGGGGTGACGACACCCTGCGGCCGCTGACGTACCCATTGCGGGCATTCAACCCGCGAACTCAGGTATGTGCCAAACAGCGGTCAATCAGCCTCCAACCGGCTATGCTGGCACGCGACGCTGACCTGTCGGCGGCAGATTGAGGCCTGACGCCAGAAATGGGATAGTCAGACGACGCGATTCCAAAAAACCGTGCGGCGCGCGCGGCCCCAGGCCGGAGGATTCACTTGACCCAGGATTGAGTGCGCTCAATGCAGGCGCCGGTGCCAAGTGCAGCATTCCGCCAGCGTAGGTGGTCATAGAGAGGCGCCAGTCCGACGCCAGAGATTTGGAGTGGAACAAGTTTGAGGGACATCCCCATGAGCGATGTGCAGACTGAGCCCGGGCAGGTTCACCGAGCCTATCCGCGTACCGTGACCCTGTCCGATGACAGGCAGGTTCGGTTGCGCCTGATGACGCCGGGTGGAGACGTTTACCGTCTGCACGCCTTCGCGTCCTCGCTGCCCAAGGACGACCTGCAGTTCCTGCGCGTCGACATCACCCGGCTCATGGTCGTGATGCTCTGGGCGCAGAACGTCAAGGACGGGCGGACCATCACCGTGCTCGCGGAAGTGGGGGACGAAGTCGTCGGTTACGCGAGCGTGCACAACGACCAGGTGAGCTGGCAACGTCACCTCGGCGAGCTTCGCATCCAGGTCGGACAGGCTTACCGCTGTTGCGGGCTCGGCGGCCTGCTGGGCAAGGAGGTCTTCGCCATAGCGTCAGATCTTGGCATCGAAAAGATCGTGGCGCAGATGACAGGCGACCAGAGGCAGGCGATCGCCTTGGTCGAGCGGTCCGGGTTCAAGCACGAGGCGGTTCTGCACGACTTCGTGATCGGTCGGGATGGGCGCAAGAACGACCTCGTCGTCATGACTTGCGACGTCGCCAGGCCGAAATCCGGCGCGCATTAGGACAACGCTGGGGACGGATTCCATACTCGTCTCAACGGCAGCGTCACCACCGACCAGGGTTTGCGCGTGAGGGCCGAACCCGACGAATCTCGGCGGCGCAAACCGGACGCCTACGCTTTGACCCCCAGAGCCGCGAAGTGCACGACCCATTCGTGCGCAGGGTCCACCCGACCAGAGCAGCCGCCTCGTCGTCGTAGAAGGCGCCCACCGCACAGGCGCCGAGGCCGCGTGCCCCGGCCTCCAGGTACACACGCTCGCCGACGAGCCCCGCTTCGAGGAACGCGTGCCGAAAACCACGCGCCGGCCCGAGCGGATCGGCCGAGAACATCGCGCGGTCGATCGACAGCACGAACACCACCGCGGCGTCGGCGACAACGTCCTGGTCGAGGGCGGCGGCGCGGGCGGCGGCGCGCATGGCCGACGGCACGCGGCGTGGTACCAGCGCGTGACGCGCGGGCTCGTAGCGATAGGCGCCGGGCGCGAGGCCGGCGACTTCATGCGCCACCAGGTTCACGCGTACGGCAGCAGACAACACCGGGCCGTGAAGTGCACTCATGCGCGCCAGCACCTCGGCCAGCACCGGTAGCGAAATCGGCGCTTTCGTGTAGCGACGCACCGAGCGGCGCTTCGCGATCACCGCCAGCCAATCCGGCGCGACGGGCGCAGCGGGCGGCAGCGCGGTGAGCGCCTGCGCCAAGGGGCGGTGAACCGGCGTCGTCGCCGATGCCGGCGTTGGCGCGGAGGCCACGCGCAGCGAGGTCGCGGCGTGCACGGCGGCCGTCACACCAAGCGCTGCGCCGGACGCGGCAGGTGAAGCTGCGAGCCACCGGGATGCTGCGTCAGGTGGCGCCGCCGCCCCCGGTGGCGTCGATGCACTCGGCTCTGCCGCCGCTGCAGGCGCACCCAGCGCGACCACCGCCAATACCCCTTCCTCGGCCTCGTCCACCCCCAGTGCATGCGCCGCTCGCGACTCGTCGAACGCGGCAACGAACCGCGTGCTCACGCCGAGGGCGCCGGCCGTGACACGCAGGTTCTCCAACGCGTGTCCGAGATCGGCGAGCACGTAGCGGTAGCTGCGGTCACCGTACTTGCGGCCCGTGCGCCGGAAAATCGCGGTGGCCACGACCAGGGCCGGCGCGTCGCGCAAGGCGTCGTCGGCAAGGGCCCCTGGCAGCAGCGCGCCGGCCCCCGCATGGCGCAGTGGCGACAGCGCATGCGACTGCGGGTCGTAGTGCCACAGACCGGGGGCGAGACCGGGCAGCGCGCGCGCGGCCACGTACAACTCGGTGGAGAACAGCGCGCCCGACGACGGTGAAGCGCGCAAGTGCAGGCCGCCCCGAGTCTCGGTCACGCCCGAGGTGTGCCAGAGGATGTCGGCGAGGGCCCCAAGATCGAAGAGCGTGACGCGCGTCGCGCCGGGTGGCGGCAGGCGCATCGCGGGGGCACCGGCATCGCGCTTGAACGGCGCAGGCGGGTCGCCCCAGTCGACGGCCGGTGCGCGCGTCAGCACGCCGGCACGCGAGTGCGACGAGAGGGAGTGGAAGCGCTCGACGAGTGCGAGCGCCGGCGCTGCAGGATCGGACGACGTGGCACCCGCCGGCGAATCGCGGCCGCGCGGCATTTCGATCTTCAATTCACTTCGGCCGCTGCGCAGGCCCAGCGCGAAGGCTGCGCCGGTGGCCGCGATCACTCCGAGCGCGCCGAGCACGCCACGCCGGTTTTCGCTCGGCGGACCCTGGGAGCGAGTCGGCGTCGCCTCGGCGGCCGTCGTCCAGCGCCGCGCAAAGAAGCGCCACACCACCCGGAAATTGAAGGCGAGGTGCAGCGACACCAGCAGTGCCGTGCCGTAGCCGAACAGGTAGTGCCAGTCGAACACCGGCAACTGCTGGTTGGCGACCCAGAAGATGCCCAGGCCGGCCGTGGTCGCCACGTACACGAGCAGCAGCACGCTGGCGGCGACGTTGATCGCGTGGCGCGACGGTGCACGGCCGCGCAGAACCTGCACGGCGAGTACCGCGGCCGCGATCAGAAGCGGCAGCGCGACCCAGAGGACCTTCGGCATCGGGATCACCTCTGCTTCAGGCCGAAGACCCGACCGAAGATTCACCCACCGTGTCGTCGGCATCGGACGCGACAACGCAGTTTCTCCCCTGTGCCTTGGCCCGATAGAGCGCGGCATCTGCACGTACGAGAAGCCGTGACATGTCCTCGGTATGGTCCGCCCATTCGGCAATGCCGATGCTCGCCGAAAGGCTTACGTTCGCCTCTTGGAGCTGTGGCAAGCCAGCCGCAAGTTGTTCGCGCAGGCGTTCGGCAGCGGGTCGTGCCGTGTCCAACGATGCCCCGGGCATGAGCACCAGAAACTCCTCCCCACCAACCCGGGCGACATGGTCGATCTTGCGTACGTGCGCTTGCAGAATCGTTGCCACGTTCTGGAGAACCAAGTCGCCGACCGAATGACCGAGACGGTCGTTGATCGACTTGAAGTGATCGACGTCGAGCATCAGCAACGAATGGGTCTCGCCGGTGCGGCGACCGCGTTGCATTTGCGTGCCAATCGCCTCTTCCATGGCACGCCGGTTCAGCAGGCCCGTGAGGGGGTCATGTCTGGCCTTGTGCCGCAGCTCGGCAAGAAGCCGGCCCACCACCAGCGACACCAGCGTGGCGTGAACCGCGAGCGCAACGACCATGTAGACGAGCGCCGCGCGTACGTCCAGGCCGATGCTCGCGGCCGCCTCGTTGGAAAGCTGCACGGACGACAGAACCGCCGTCAGTGCGCGGTACCAGGCGGCTGCTGCCGCACACAAACAAGGCGCCGCCAGGAGCCATGGGCGCCGCAAGTGCAGCCGATCGCGCGCATGGGCATGCAGCGAACGAGCCATCGCCAGGAAGATCCACCCGACGGTTGCGGAGAAGATGCCGACGCGCAGCCGGCCGCCATCCGGCATCAGGCCGATCGCCGAGGCGCCGACGACGATGGCGATCGCCAGCAGGTCCCAACGTGCGCTGGTCGGCTGATCCACGAACCGCGCGACACCCCGCTGCAAGGCGATGAACGCGACGACACCAATGACATTGCCGCAGGCGCGCATGCCTTCAATCTGCAACGGCGTGCTCCCCTGCCGCGCGAGGATGAGCAACACGAAACTGATCGCACTGGCCAAGGCAAAGGCAGCCCAATACAGCGCGGCGGTGCGCTGAGCTCCGGCCACGCGCGCGCCGAGCAGCCAGACCACGGCCAGCACAGCCTGCATGGCTGCGGTCATCGCAAAGGCAACGTCACTGGCAGACATCAGGGCGTTTCGCGCGGCCGGCAATGACTCGTACCGTCCGCGCCTGCTGCGTGGGTCAGTTAATGTCGCAATCAATCGCGTCAGTGCACCGCAAGCATCGCACGATCAGCACCATCGGAAGTTGCGCCGAGGCAACGTCGGTCCGCGGGCGCCGCAAACGAACTGGCGGCGGTGCTGCATGCGCAGCGCGCAGAGATGCCAATCGGCATCGGAACCGCCCTGAGGCATGGGCGCGACTGGCCAGCGTCATTCGGGCAGAGGCAGCGCGGTGCTGCACTTGATCTCATCGAGGCAGATGCTCGAGCGCACGCTGTTCACGCCAGGCAGACGCATCAGCTGCTCCATCAGGAACTGGGACAGTGACTTCAAGTCGCGCGCGACCACCTTGATCACATAGTCGAAATCGCCGGTCACGGAATAACACTCCATGATCTCCGGAATGTCGACCACCACGTCGGTGAACTTCTTCAGGTCGCGGATGTGGCCCTTCTCCATCGTCACTTCAATGAAGGCAGTCACTCCCAGATTCAGCCGCGTGGCATTCAGTCGCGCCGCGTAGCCGGTGATGTAGCCCTGCTCCTCGAGTCGCCTGTGACGCCGGTGGCATTGCGCCGCAGACAGGCCGATGGCTTCGGCCAGCTCCAGGTTTGAAGCTCGTCCACGGGCCTGAAGAAAGGCCAGGATCTTGCGGTCGATTCGATCCAGATCAAGGTCGTACAAGATCGTCTCCTGATTTGCTGCACTGGAGCAATCATATTTCGCCTTCTAGGGTTTGCCCGCACTCCTGACGAAAGCCCATTCCACGCCTCGCCGCCCAAAATTCTGCCTGCGGACAACGACGCTGTGCTCAGGTTCAAGAGGCCTGCGCTGGTGACGATGTCCCGATCCGTGCCCTACCGGGTCCCATCGTTTAAGGAGACATTTGTGCAACATTCTTTCCTTCGCCACCGCCTCACCGCCTTTGCGCTCGCGCTGGCAGCCACCACCCCCTTCGCCCAGGCCGCCGAGAAGTCGGTGTCGGTCACCGCGATCGTCGAACACCAGGCGCTCGACGCTGTGCGCGACGGCGTGCGTGACGAACTCAAGGCCGCGGGCTTCGAAGCCGGCAAGAACCTGAAGTACGAATACCAGAGTGCCCAAGGCAACACCGGGACCGCGGCGCAGATCGCGCGCAAGTACGTCGGCGGCAAGCCCGACGCCATCGTCGCCATCGCCACGCCGTCGGCGCAGGCCGTGGTCGCCGCCACCAAGGACATCCCGGTGGTGTTCAGCGCCGTGACCGACCCGGTCGCGGCCAAGCTGGTGAAGAGCTGGGACGCGTCGGGCACCAACGTCACCGGCGTGTCGGACATGTCGCCGCTGGACAAGCACCTCGAACTGGTGAAGAAGGTCGCACCGCAGGCCAAGCGCGTCGGCGTCATCTACAGCCCCGGTGAAGCCAACTCGGTGGCCATCGTCGAGGCGTTGAAGAAGGCCGCGCCGGCCGCCGGCCTGGTGCTGGTCGAAGCCTCGGCGGCGCGCAGCGTCGACGTCGCCAGTGCCGCGCAGAGCCTGGTGGGCAAGGTCGACGTGATCTACGCGCCGACCGACAACAACGTCATGTCGGCCTTCGAAGGCATCGTCAAGGTGGCGCAGCAATCGAAGATCCCGGTGATCGCGGCCGACACCGATGGCGTCAAGCGCGGCGCCGTTGCGGCGCTGGGCCTGAACTACTACGACATCGGCCGCCAGACCGGCAAGGTGGTGGTGCGCATCCTCAACGGCGAAGCGCCGGGCAAGATCGCCGCGCAGACCAGCCAGACCTACGAACTCTTCGTGAACCCGGGTGCCGCGCAGAAGCAGGGCATTGCGCTGTCCGACGAACTGCTGAAGTCGGCCAAGGTGGTGGTGCGCTGAATCCCTGATGCATAAGCGGTGGCGTCGATCGGCGCCATCGCCCTACCCGGTCATGTCTCCAGCCCGGCGCGCGCCGCGCGCCCGGCCAAGCTCATCCCAAAGGTCTTACCCATGTCACTCATCGCATCGCTCGGCGCGATCGAAATCGGCCTGATATTCGGACTGGTCGCGCTCGGCGTCTACCTCTCGTTCCGCATCATCAACTTCCCCGACCTGACGGTCGACGGCAGCTTCCCGCTCGGCGGTGCCGTGGCCGCGGCGCTGATCGTCGCCGGCATCAACCCCTTCGCCGCCACGGCCGCGGCCATCATCGCCGGCGCCAGCGCCGGCGCGCTGACCGCCTGGCTCAACGTGCGCCTGCGCATCATGCAGCTGCTCGCCAGCATCCTGGTGATGATCGCGCTGTACTCGATCAACCTGCGCGTCATGGGCAAGCCCAACGTCGCGCTGATCAACGACCCGACGGTGTTCAGCCTGGTCGAATTCGGCGGCCTGCCGGACTACGTGCTCAAGCCGCTGGTGCTGGCGGTCATCGTCATCGCCGCGAAGATTCTGATCGACCTGTTCTTCGCCTCCGAGACCGGCCTGGCGATGCGCGCCACCGGCGGCAACCCGCGCATGGCGCGTGCCCAGGGCATCAGCACCGACCGCCAGACGGTGCTCGGGCTGGCGCTGTCGAACGCGCTGGTCGCGCTGGCCGGGGCGCTGTTCGTGCAGAGCCAGGGCGGTGCCGACATCTCGATGGGCATCGGCACCATCGTCATCGGGCTGGCCGCGGTGATCATCGGCGAGACCATCCTGCCGGCCCGCAGCCTGGTGATCACCACCGCCGCGTGCATCGTCGGCGCGCTGCTGTACCGCTTCTTCATCGCGCTGGCGCTGAACAGCGACTTCATCGGCCTGCAGGCCCAGGACCTGAACCTGGTGACCGCGGTGCTCGTCGCCTTCGCGCTGCTCGTCCCCGCCTACAAGCGCAAGCTGGCCAGGCTGTGGCCGGCCCGGCGCAGCCCTTCGGCCATCGTCACCAAGGAGGCCTGATCATGTTGTCAGCCCAAGGACTCGAAATCACCTTCAACCCCGGCACCCCGATCGAGAACCGCGTGCTGCGCGGCCTGGACCTGATCATCCCGACGGGCCAGTTCGTCACCGTCATCGGCAGCAACGGCGCCGGCAAGTCGACCTTCCTCAACGCCGTCAGCGGCGACCTGATGGTCGATCGCGGCTCGATCCGCATCGACGACCAGGACGTCACGGCCAAGTCGGCGTGGCAGCGCAGCGACCAGGTGGCGCGCGTGTTCCAGGACCCGATGGCCGGCACCTGCGAGGCGCTGACGATCGAGGAGAACATGGCGCTGGCCTGGAAGCGCGGCGCGAAGCGCGGCTTTCACTTCTCGCTCAACCGCACGCTGCGCGAGCTGTTCCGCGAACGCTTAAGCATCCTCAAGCTCGGTCTGGAGAACCGGCTGGCCGACCGCATCGGCCTGCTGTCCGGCGGCCAGCGCCAGGCGGTGAGCCTGCTGATGGCCTCGCTGCAGCCGTCGCGCATCCTGCTGCTGGACGAGCACACGGCCGCGCTCGACCCGAAGACCGCCGCGTTTGTGCTCGAACTGACCGCGAAGATCGTCGAGGCGAACCAGCTGACCGCGATGATGGTCACGCACAGCATGCGCCAGGCGCTGGACTACGGCACGCGCACCGTGATGCTGCATGCCGGCCGGGTGATCCTGGACGTCGAAGGCAAGGAGCGCACCGGCCTGGACGTGCCCGATCTGCTGCACATGTTCGAGAAGACCCGCGGCGAGAAGCTGGACGACGACAAGTTGTTGCTGGCCGCGTAGCGGCCAACAACAACTCCGTTGAACATACCGCTCCCCCGAGCCCCCTCCGGGAGGGGGCTCCAGTTTGAATCACAAGGCGGCCTGCGGCCGCAATCAACCGAACACCGAAAGACTGCGATGAAAGAACTGCTGAACCGCTTCGAAACCAAGGCCCCGGAGATCGTCTTCGAGTGGCACGACGCCGAGACGACCGCCAAGGGCTGGGTGGTCATCAATTCGCTGCGCGGCGGCGCCGCCGGCGGCGGCACGCGCATGCGCAAGGGCCTGGACCGGCGCGAGGTCGAATCGCTGGCCAAGACGATGGAGGTCAAGTTCTCCGTCTCCGGGCCGGCGATCGGCGGCGCCAAGTCGGGCATCGACTTCGACCCGGCCGACCCGCGCAAGGACGGCGTGCTGCGCCGTTGGTACAAGGCGGTGACGCCGCTGCTGAAGACCTACTACGGGACAGGCGGCGACCTGAACGTCGACGAGGTGCATGAGGTGATCCCGATCACCGAAGGCTACGGCCTGTGGCACCCGCAGGAAGGCGTGGTCAACGGCCATTTCCAGCCCAGCGACAGCGAACGCATCCAGAAGGTCGGCCAGTTGCGCCTGGGCGTCAAGAAGGTGGTCGAGGACGAGCGCTACACGCCGTCGATCGAACGCAAGTTCGTCGTCGCCGACCTGATCACCGGCTGGGGCGTCGCCGAATCGGTGCTGCACTACTACCGCATCTACGGCGGTTCGGCGGTGGGCAAGCGGGTCATCGTGCAGGGCTGGGGCAACGTCGGCTCGGCGGCGGCCTACTACCTGGCCCAGGCCGGCGCCAAGGTGGTCGGCATCATCGACCGCGACGGCGGGCTGCTGAACGCCGACGGCTTCAGCTTCGAGCAGATCCGTGAGCTGTTCCTGGGCAAGAACGGCAACCAGCTGAAGGCCGAGGGCATGCTGAGCTTCGACGAGGTCAACCGCCGCATCTGGGGCCTCGGCGCCGAGGTGTTCCTGCCCTGCGCCGGCTCGCGCCTGGTCACCCGCGAACAGGTCGAGCAGATGGTTGCCGGCGGCCTGCAAGTGGTGTCCAGCGGCGCCAACGTGCCCTTCGCCGACAAGGAGATCTTCTACGGCCCGATCTACGAACAGGCCGACACCCAGGTCGCGGTGATCCCCGACTTCATCGCCAACTGCGGCATGGCGCGCGCCTTTGCCTTCCTGATGCAGGGCAGCGTCGAGATCTCCGACGAGGCGATCTTCGGCGACGTGTCGACGACCATTGCCAGCGCGCTGCAACGCTGTCACGATCGCTCGACAGGCACCGTGGGCATTGCCAGCACGGCCTTCGAGATCGCGCTCGACCAACTCGTTTAACCAGGAGCCACACCATGGCAGATCTGTTCGACAACCCGATGGGCCTGATGGGCTTCGAATTCGTCGAGTTCGCCTCGCCGGCGCCCAACGTGCTGGAGCCGCTGTTCGAGAAGATGGGCTTCACGCTGGTGGCCAAGCACCGCAGCAAGGACGTGGTGCTGTTCCGCCAGGGCGACATCAACTTCATCGTCAACCGCGAGCCCAAGAGCCTGGCCGGCTACTTCGCCGCCGAGCACGGCCCCAGCGCCTGCGCGCTGGCCTTTCGCGTGCGCGACTCGCACAAGGCCTACGCCCGCGCGCTGGAGCTTGGCGCACAGCCGGTGGACGTGCCCACCGGTCCGATGGAGCTGAAGCTGCCGGCGATCAAGGGCATCGGCGGCGCGCCGCTGTACCTGATCGACCGCTACGAAGACGGCAAGAGCATCTACGACATCGACTTCGAGTTCCTGCCGGGCGTCGAACGCCATCCCAGGGGCCACGGCTTCAAGATCATCGACCACATGACGCACAACGTCTACCGTGGCCGCATGGCTTTCTGGAGCACGTTCTACGAGCGCATCTTCAACTTCCGCGAGATCCGCTACTTCGACATCAAGGGCGAATACACCGGCCTGACGAGCAAGGCCATGACCGCCCCCGACGGCCTGATCCGCATTCCGCTGAACGAAGAGTCCGGCAAGGGCGGCAGCGGCCAGATCGAAGAGTTCCTGATGAAGTTCAACGGCGAGGGCATCCAGCACATCGCGCTGCTTTGCGACGACCTGATGCAAAGCGTCGACGCACTGCAGATGGCCGGCATCCCGCTGATGACCGCGCCGAACGACGTCTACTACGAGATGCTCGAAGAGCGCCTGCCCGGCCACGGCGAGCCGGTGAAGGAGCTGCAGACGCGCGGCATCCTGCTCGACGGATCGACGAACGGCGGCGACAAGCGGCTGCTGCTGCAGATCTTCAGCGAGACGCTGCTCGGGCCGGTGTTCTTCGAGTTCATCCAGCGCAAGAACGACGAGGGTTTCGGCGAAGGCAACTTCAAGGCGCTGTTCGAGAGCCTGGAGCGCGACCAGATCCGCCGCGGTGCGCTGGTCACGGAGGCTTGAGATGCTGAAGATCGACAGGATCCACCACGTCGCCTACCGCTGCAAGGACGCGAAGCAGACCGTGCTGTGGTACGGCAAGATGTTGAAGATGGGCTTCGTTCTCGCCATTGCCGAGGACCAGGTGCCGTCGACCAAGGCGCCGGACCCGTACATGCACGTCTTCCTCGACGCCGGCGGCGGCAACGTGCTGGCCTTCTTCGAGCTGCCGACGCAAGCCCCGATGGGCCGCGACCCGAACACGCCGGAGTGGGTGCAGCACATCGCCTTCCGCGTGAAGGACCGCGCCACGCTGCTGGAGTACAAGGCGCATCTCGAGGCCGAGGGCGTCGAGGTGCTCGGTGTCACCGACCACGGTGCCTTCCACTCGATCTACTTCTTCGACCCCAACGGCCACCGTGTCGAGCTGGCCTGTCCGGATCCCGACGAGGTGGCGATCCACGCCAAGCTCGACGCGGTGAAGTGGGACATGCTCGAAGAGTGGAGCAAGACCCGGCGCGCGCCCAAGCACGCGGCCTTCCTGCACGAGCGCGAGTTCCACGCATGAAACCGGTGATCGACGCCACGCACGACCCGGATCGGCGCAGCTGGGTCGAGTCGGCCAACGATCCGGGCAGCGACTTCCCGATCCAGAACCTGCCTTTCGGGCGCTTTCGCCAGGCCGCCGACATGGACTGGCGCATCGGTGTGGCCATCGGCGACCAGGTGCTCGACCTGCGACGCGCCGGACTGATCGACCATGCCGAGATGGAGCGGCTGATGAGCCAGCAACCGCAGACGCGGCGCGAGCTGCGCCAGGCGCTGTCCGACGGCCTGAAGATGGGCAGCCCGCAGGAAGCCGCCTGGCGCTCCGCGCTGCTGCCGATGAGCCGCGTCCAGATGGGGCTGCCCTGCCAGATCGGCGACTACACCGACTTCTATGTCGGCATCCATCACGCCACGGCGGTGGGCAAGCTGTTTCGGCCCGATGCGCCGCTGTTGCCGAACTACAAGTGGGTGCCGATCGGCTACCACGGCCGGGCCTCCACGGTGCAAGCCAGCGGCCACGCCTTCCCGCGGCCTTGCGGCCAGCTGAAAGGGCCGAACGATCCGGCCCCCCGCCTGGCGCCGACACAGCGGCTGGACATCGAGCTGGAGCTAGGCATCTTCATCGGCCGGCCGAATGCCCTGGGTCAGCCGATCGCCATCGACGACGCCGAGGACCATGTCTTCGGGCTGACGCTGTTCAACGACTGGAGCGCACGCGATATCCAGGCCTGGGAGTACCAGCCGCTCGGGCCCTTCCTGTCGAAGAACTTCGCCAGCACGACTTCGCCGTGGATTGTCACGCTCGAAGCGCTGGCGCCGTTCCGCAGAACCTTCGTCCGCGCGGCGGACGATCCGCAACCGCTGCAATATCTGGGCGGTGAGGACAACCGCGCGCAAGGCGCCTTCGACATCGACCTGGAGGTCTGGCTGCAGACAGCCAGGATGCGCGAGGCCGGGCAGGGCGGCGAATGCATCAGCCGCTCCAACTTCGCCGAGGCCGCCTACTGGACGGTGGCGCAGCTGGTCACGCACCACACGGTCAACGGCTGCAGCCTGGGCAACGGCGACCTGTTCGGATCGGGCACGCTTTCCGGGCCGAAGCCCGAACAGGCCGGCTCGCTGCTGGAGCTCAGCGCGGGCGGGAGCAAGCCGATCATCCTGTCCAACGGCGAGCAGCGCACGTTCCTGCTCGACGGCGACTCGGTCTCGCTGCGCGGACACTGCCGGCGCGATGGCTTCCGTCGCATCGGTTTCGGGCACTGCACGGCGACCGTGCTGCCGCCTGTGCCATCGACGAAGGAGTCCTCATGATCCGCAAGCTCGACCCCGCCGAGGCTGCGCGAACGGCTGACGGCGCTGCCGCAGTGGAGCTTCGACGAGACGCGCGGCGCGATCCGGCGCGAGTTCGTCTTTGCCGACTTCGCCCAGGCCTTCGCCTTCATGACACGCATCGCGCTCGGCGCGGAGAAGGCCGACCACCACCCGGAGTGGTTCAACGTCTACAACCGCGTGGACATGACGCTGACCACGCACGACTGCCAGGGCCTGTCGCAGCGCGACATCGACATGGCGCACATCGCCGACGCGGCATTCGAATCGATGCAGGGAGCAAGGTGATGCAACGCCAGTTGATCGAGAACGTCAAGCACGGCCTGGCGGCCGGGGCCGAGGCCCGACCCGAGCGCGCCGACTGGACCATCGACCAGGGCTGGGAGAAGTACAGCGCCGCCGAGCACGCCACCTGGAAGACGCTGTACGAGCGCCAGACGAAGCTGCTGCCCGGCCGCGCCTGCGACGAGTTCGTGCAGGGCATGCGCGAGCTGCCGATCGGCGCCGAGCAGATCCCCGACTTCCGCCGCCTGTCCGAGGTGCTGATGCGACGCACCGGCTGGCAGGTGGTCGCGGTGCCGGGGCTGGTGCCCGACGAGGTGTTCTTCGAGCACCTGGCCCACCGGCGCTTTCCGTCGGGCCACTTTATCCGCAAGCCGCACGAGCTCGACTACCTGGAGGAACCCGATGTCTTCCACGACGTCTTCGGCCACGTGCCGATGCTGATGAACCCGGTGATCGCCGACTACATCCAGGCCTACGGCGAAGGCGGCCTGCGCGCCCAGCGCCTGGGCAAGCTGGCCCAGCTGGCGCGCGTCTACTGGTACACGGTCGAGTTCGGCCTGGTGCAGCAGCGCGACGGACTGCGCATCTACGGCGCGGGCATTGCCTCGTCGGCCACCGAGAGCGTGTTCGCGCTCGACGATGCCTCGCCGAACCGCATTCGCTTCGAGCTGGAACGGGTGATGCGCACCCGCTACCGCATCGACGACTTCCAGGAGAGTTATTTCGTGCTCGGTGGCCTCGACGAACTGCTCGAGTTGGCGCACATCGATTTCCTGCCCCTGTACCAGCGTGTCGAAAGCCTGTCGGAGTTCGAACCCGGCCAGGTGCTCGACAGCGACCGTGTACTGCATCGCGGCACGGGGCGCTATGCCGAACTCCGGCGACAGGGGCAGTGACATGGCGAACCCTCCTCGCACCGTGATGATCACCGGCGCCGCCGGCAACCTGGGCCGCGCCGTGGCTGTGGCCTTCGCACAGGAAGCTGCGAACCTGGTGCTGGTCGACCTGACGCGCGCGAGCCTCGAACTCGCGTTCGGCACCGAAGCTCGGACGATGCATTTCGCGCCGACGAACCTGCTCGATGCCGCGCAGGTGCAGGCCTGCGTCGACGCAGCGCTCGGCCGCTTCGGCCGCATCGACGTGCTGTGCAACCTGGCTGGCGGCTTCCGCATGGGCGATCCGGTGCATGAGACGGCCGATTCGACCTGGGACTTCCTGCTCGACCTCAATGCGCGCACGCTGCTGCACACGGCGCGTGCGGTGGTGCCGGCAATGCTCGGCCAGGGCGGCGGCCGAATCGTCAATGTCGCAGCCTACGCCGCCCGCCAGGGCCAGGCCCGGATGGCGGCGTACTGCGTGGCCAAGGACGCGGTGATTCGCCTGACCGAGGCGATGTCGGCCGAACTGCGCGACAAGAACATCAACGTCAACTGCGTGCTGCCGACGATCATCGATACGCCCGAGAACCGTGCCGCGATGCCCGATGCCGACCCCACGCGCTGGGTCGATCCGCAGGATCTGGCGCGGGTGATCCAGTTCCTGGCATCGGACGGCGCGCGCGCGGTGCACGGCGCGGCGCTGCCGGTGACGGGCCTCAGCTGAACCCTGCTGAGCTGAGCGCGGGCTCGGGGGTTCCAGCCGAGACAGCAACCCCGCGTAGCAGCTGATTGGCAGCCTTCCGGGGCACGCCCACCGGGCACGTCTTCATGAGGGTGTTGGGGTTGCATGACGTTGTTCTCCATTGTCGGAGCGATGGTGTTCATGCCATCACCGTGGCGGACGCTCGGCGGTGCTTCTGGCGTGCCTGAGCCAGAACTGCTGCAGCGTCTCACTCTTGACGCTTCGCTGCCCAGGCACCGCACGACGCCGCTAGACTCTGAAGCGATGCCGAGCGACCCTGCCGATTTCGATTCGTCGTCATTGAATCGCCGCGATGCCCTTCTGGGTGCGGTGGGACTGCTTGCGCTGCCCGCAGCGCCCGTTGCCGCCGCCCCGTCGCCGCCGCCGACCGCGTGGCCGCGCACGTCCCCCGTGCCGGGTGGCGTCGCACGCCTCTCGCTCGGCCCTGCCGCTGCGCGGCCGACAGCGCGCGCCGGCGAGGTGCCCGTGCTCGTGCTCGGCAGCCCGATGGAGTGGACCGCGCTGGTCGGCATTGCACTTGTGACGCAGCCCGGCAAGGCGCACATCTCGGTGCAGCAGGCCGAGGGCGGTGCATCGCGCAACATCTCCTACACCATCGCAGCCAAGCGGTACAGCGAGCAGCGCCTCAGCGTCCCGCCGGCAACAGTCGATCTGTCGCCCGAGGACGAAGCACGCTACAACCGCGAACGTGTGCACCTGGCCGCCGTGATGGCGACCTTCACCGAGCCGCCGCCCGAGTCGTTGCACATGCGCGTGCCGGTACCAGGCCGCCGCTCCGGCTCCTTCGGCCTGCGCCGTGTATTCAACGGCCAGTCACGCAATCCGCACAGTGGGATGGACATCGCGGCCGGCATCGGCACACCGGTGCTGGCGCCGCTGGCGGGACGAGTCATCGACACGGGCGACTACTTCTTCAACGGCGGCACGGTGTGGCTCGACCACGGTGGCGGGCTGCTGACAATGGTTTGCCACCTGAGTTCGATCGACGTGAAGGTGGGTGACTTGCTGCAGACCGGCGAGCGCTACTGTGCCGTCGGCGCCACCGGCCGTGCGACGGGGCCGCACCTGCACTGGTCGGTGATGCTGAACCGGGCCATGGTCGACCCGGCGCTGTTCATCGCGGCCTGACTTGCAACTGAGATCGTCCGCGCCGCATGCCGGCGATGTCTGTGCGCCGCGCCTTGTGCGGCAGCCGTGCAAGCATGTTCATCGCCACGGACCTTCACGCCTCGTGGCCGGCCAGCGCCCGCGCCACGAGCACGCCGAAGGCCAGCAACAGCAGCCACTTCAGCGTCGAACTCGTCGCCGACACGGCATACACCCAGCCGACGCCGAACCTGGGCGCCGCCGCCAGCCAACCGTGCAGCGCGTTTTCCACGGCGTCGAACAGCGCGGCCAGCGGCAGCAGCCACCGGGCTGCGCGGCGCACCAGCGTGGGTTGCGCCGCGAACAGTGCGCTGCGCGTCGCCAGCAGGTAGCCGAAAGCCGCATAGCTGGCCAGCAGCAGGTAGTCGATGCGCAGGTGGGCCAGATAGCGCTGCAGGTGTTCGTCGGGCCAGGCGTGCGCCACGCGTGCGAAGGACAGCGGCGTGAACGCGAACTGCAGCACCAGGATGTTGGGCTGCAGCGGCGCCAGGTACCAGGCCAGGCCGGCGAACAGCGCCAGTGCGGCCAGGCCGCAGGCCCAGACGGCGATCACGATGGCCCCGGCCTGCGCGCCAGCGCCTCGATGGGCACGACACTCCCTTCGGACAGGCCACGGGCGATGTTCGCCATGGCCTGCGTGGCGATCTCGCCATGGATCAGCATCACGGCGCGGTGCGGCGGCTTTTCGCCGCGCTCGACCATGGCGCGCGAGCGTGCGCCGAAGGCCTTGGCCTGCTCCAGCGTGCTGTGCAGGCGCAGCACCTCGAAGCCGGCCTCGACCAGGCCCTGGCGCGTCTCGTCGGGTGTGCACAGGAAGCTGCTGGCGGCACTGCGGGCCCAGGGGGTGGGGAAGTCCAGCTCGGCACCGCTGCCGCGCGCGATCTCCGACAGCACCAGCCACGCGCCGGGCCGGAGCACGCGCCGGATCTCGCGGTAGAACGCGGCCTTGTCGGCGATGTTCATCGATACGTTCATCGAATACGCGCCGTCGAAGCTGGCATCGGCAAAGGGCATGGCGAGCGCGTCGCCGACGTGGAACTCGGTCCTGTGCGCCAGGCCCAGCAGCTGCGACAGGTGGCGTGCCACCTCGCAGAACTCCGGCGTCAGGTCGATGCCGCTGACACGGCAGCCGAAGCGCGCGGCGAAATGGCGTGCCGGCCCGCCGATGCCGCTGCCGATGTCGAGGATGTGATCGGCATGCCCGGGTTGCACCAGCGCGGCGATCTCGGCGGTGGCTTCCAGGCCGCGGCCATGGAATTGGTCGTAGGGCGCCAGCGCCTCCAGCGTCGGCCGCGACGGGTCGGCGCCGTCCTCGGCCAGCGCGGCGTTCAGGCGCTGCAGCAGGTCGCCGCGCGTGTAGTGCGAGGTGATGTCGTGGCTCACTCGATCTCCGCGCCCCGGGCCAGCAGCAACTCCCGCAGCACCGAGCGATGGCAATGGCTCTCCTCGGCGCAGTAGCAGCCCACGGACAAGTTCGCGCCGTGCGACAACGCGGCCAACAACTTGAGGGAATGCTCTGCCTCAGGCGCCGACATCTCGGACTTGTACTTTGCGCGGAATGCGGCCCATAGCGCCGCGGTAACAGCGGCCTGGCCCAGCTTCATGGTCTCGACGCTCGGAGCAAGTACCGGAAACCAGACGTCGTACCAGTTCCCGGACGCGAACCGATCTTTCGGTATGCCTCGGGGCGGGCGGCGGACGGTGCCGATTCGGGTCCCCTCGTTTGCATGCCGGGGTGAGCCGAGTCTGACGATTCGCAGGGTCACGCTTGCCTCCTTCCGCTACCCGGATTGCGATTCAGCCGACCCGCCAGAGAACGCAGGGCGGGACATCATTGCGATGACTTCGCCAAGGGCGGGCGGTTCTTGCGGTAGGAGTTCTTCAGGGCGATCTTGCCGTCGCGCAGAGTGAACAGATCGCAGCCATGGACCTCAACGCGAGTACCGTCCGCCCGTGTTCCCGTGAACGTCCACTCCGATACGCCCCGGTCGCCATGGACAAAGTGGCGTGCATTCCCCCAGTGGGCGTCGGGAAACACTGCCCAGACCTCGGCAAAGCCAGCGCGCACGGCCTCGATGCCTACATATCGGGTTCCGCAGACGTCGGCACCGGCAGAGGACTCGAAGACGCAGTCCTCGGTCATGAACGACATGAGGGCATCGACATCGTGGCGATTCCACGCGTCGGCAAAGGCCTGCAAGGCTTCAGCGGTCACCACAGGAATCACCGTCTGCATGTTCGGGCACCTCCGTGCTTCCATGAGTCAAGGGCCTCAGCCGGGTTTAGGCAGCGACTTGGCGGCGTTGCGGTCTGGCAGCACGCGAGCGATCAAGTCGGTGTCGCAATACTCCTCGTATCGAGCGATCCGTCCGTCCCTGAAGTGAATCACAAACGCATAGTCATTGTCGTAGCGCTGACCGTCTCGGGTGAGGTTCCTGCCCATTGCCTGAACGACGATGACATCACCGCCGTCGATCAGTCGAGTGGGGATTGTTGCGCGCTCGACCAGAACGCGGTTCAAGGGCCGGAAGATCTCGTCGATGATTGTCTGCTTGCCAACGAACTCGCCGCTCCAAGATCCTGCGCCGATCGTGCGCCAGACGATGTCATCGTGACAGGCCTCCCAGAACGGAGCGCCATTGCCCTTGGCGACTTCTTCGAAGATGTCAGTCACAAGTTGTGCGTTGGGCGAGAGCTTAGGCATCAGACATCTCTCCTTCTCGGCGTCGGGTTCTGGATTGGGTCGCGGGTCCGGTGTTGAGCGAAGGGTTAGACCGCGCCTTCACGCGAGGGCGTCGCGCACGATGCGGGGGTGCTTCCGAGCAATGCGGATAAGCGCCTGGGCCGCGCCGGAAGGAGCCCTGCGGCCTTGCTCCCACTCCTGAAGAGTGCGCTTCGAGATACAGAGTGCGGAAGCAAACTCCGCCTGCGACATGCCAGTGCTTTGCCGCGCCTCAACGACCTCGTTGAGTGGAACCGCCGTGACGCGTGCAAACTTGCGCGCCTTCATCTCGCGAACCGACTGGAGCAACTTGCGGCCGAGGTCTTCGCCCGACGAGGGTGACTTGACAGATTTACGTACGGTCATCTTCGATCTCCTTTCTGATCTCCTTCAGGATGTGACCAGGGATGGTGTCACGCTTGGCCTTTGGATAGACGAGCAACATGCACAACTCACCGGCGGCGAGGTGAGTGAAGTAGATGACTCGTGCACCACCACTCTTCCCGCTGCCGGGGCGCGACCACCGAACCTTGCGGCACCCGCCGCTGCCCTTGATGACCGCTCCGGCTTCAGGATCTATGGCGATCCAGGAGAAGAACTCCAATCGTTCGTCGTCGGACCAGATCCGCGCAGCCTCGGCAACGAAAGTCGGCGTTTCGTAGATCGTCAGCACGCGGCAGTGTACGGCAAAGACGTACGGACCGCAACAACCGTTCTGCGCGGCCTAACGCTTGAGCTGAGGTGCCATGCCGGTGCCCGTCCCCTCGAGCGAGGGGTCAGGCCACACTTGCGCTTGGACGGTGGGTTGGGATTGCTCTCATCCTGGCAGAGAGTGGCCAGGGGCTGGTGTGGCCCGCTTGTAGCAAGATTGAGGGCCGGCCGGGCCAGCAGCGGCTGCCTTGCAGAAGGAGCACTGCGATGCCTCGGTACCTGATTTCGTTCGACGACGGCTCGATGGACCACATTCCCGAAGAGGACTGGCTGGCGGTGGGCGAGGCGGCGCACGCGGTGGGTTCGGCAGGCCAAGGCCGCCGGGGTCTGGATCTTCGGCGGCGGGGTCCAGCGCCAGCAGTCGGCCATCGTTGCGACCGACGGGACCATCAAAGTCGGGCCCGAGCCGCAGACAAAGGCGGTGATCGGCGGGTTCTCGATAATCGAGGTGCCTTCGCGCGATGAGGCGCTCGTTTGGGCGGCCTGCATCGCCGAAGCGTGTCGGTGCGCGCAGGAGGTCCGCGAGATCATGTTTGATCCGGAGTCCTGACTTGGCCGCGAGATCGATGGACTGTGTGGCCTAACGTGTTTTCATTCGCTCGATTCCAGCACATGCGCCCTCAAGGGCACAAGGTGTGCCGTTTCGGCTGTTCGGGGCGCCGATTGATGGGCTAACTGGTTAGGGGTGCGCGGCAGTCGGCCCCTGCTTGCGGGTCGGGGTACGTACTCATATACTGTATGCATGTACAGTAAACAGTCGCCGGTCCCCAGAGCGTCGCCGCTTGGCGTGCTTGCACCTGCGCAGCCGGATGCCGCGGCGGCGCCACCGCGGCCTCTGCTGGATCAATTGCGTGAGCAACTGCGCTATCGGCACTACAGCCTGCGCACCGAGGAGGCCTATGTCCACTGGGTGCGCGCCATCGCCCGCTGGTCCGGCCTGCGCCATCCGCGGCAGATGGGCGCTGCCGAGGTGCAGGCCTTTCTCGCCTGGCTGGCTACCGAGCGGAGGGTGTCGGTATCCACGTCCACGCACCGGCAGGCGCTGGCGGCCTTGCTCCCTCTGTACCAGAAGGTGTTCCGCCAACAATTGCCCTGGATGCAAGAGCTCGATCGTCCGCAGCGCAAGCCGCGGTTGCCGGTGGTGCTGTCGGTGTCCGAGGTGCGCGCGGTGCTGGCGCTGCTCGACGGCACGCATGCCGTGCTGGGGCAACTGCTCTATGGCACCGGCATGCGCATCACCGAGGCCCTGCAGTTGCGCACCAAGGATGTCGACTTCGAACGCGGCGTCATCGTCGTGCGCGATGGCAAGGCAGGCAAGGACCGGGTGGTCATGCTGCCGGCAACGTTGGTGCCGGCGCTGAAGGCACAGTTGCGCCGCGCCCATGGCCTGTGGCTGGCCGACGCGCGCGCCGGGCGCGGTGGCGTGCAGATGCCCGATGCGCTCGAGCGCAAGTACCCGCGCGCCGGCGCTTCGTGGTCCTGGTTCTGGACCTTCCCGCAGGCCACGCTTTTGGTCGAACCGCGCAGCGGTGTACAGCGGCGACACCACCTGTACGACCAGACCTTCCAGCGCGACTTCAAGCGCGCAATGCTTGCCGCCGGCATCGCGCGCCCGGCCACGCCGCACACGCCGCGCCATGCGTTCGCCACGCACCTGCTGCAGTCGGGTACCGATATCAGAACGGTGCAGAAGCTACTGGGCCACGGCGACGTCAGCACGACGATGATCTACACGCGCGCGCTCGAAGTCGCCGGCGGCGCGGTGCGCAGCCCGCTCGATGCATTGCAGGTCGCCTGATGCGCCCGACCGCGCCATGCTCCCCGCCTATGCCGAGCTGCACTGCCGCAGCAACTTCAGCTTCCTGAGCGGCGCCTCGCACCCCGAAGAGCTGGTCGTGCGCGCGCAGGCGCTGGGCTACAGCGCGCTGGCTCTCACCGACGAATGTTCGCTTGCCGGCGTGGTGCGCGCGCATGCCGAGGCCAAGCGCGCCAGCTTGCACCTGATCGTCGGCGCTGAGATGCAGCTTGCGCACCCGGTGGCCAAGGGCAAGGGCGAGGCCGGGCCCGCGCCGCGGCTGGTGTTGCTGGCGCAGTCGCGCCGCGGCTACGGCAACCTGTCGCAGTGGGTCACGGTGGCGCGGCGCCGCGCCGCCAAGGGGCAGTATCTGGCGTTCCCGTCCGACGTGGAAGGGCGCGTGCCGCACGCGCCTTACCTGGCCGGGCTGCCCGACTGCATCGCGCTGCTGCTGCCCGGCGCGCTGCAGAGTTTCGAGACGGTGTTCGCGCACGCCATGTGGCTGAAGACCTGGTTCGGCGCCGAGCGCGCCTTCATCGCGGTGGAACTGCTGCACCACGCGCACGACGCGCAGTTGGTGGACGTCGCGCAGCGCGTGGCGCACAGCACGGGCCTGCCGCTGTCGGCAGCCGGCGGCGTGCTGATGCATGCGCGCTCGCGCAAGCCGCTGCACGATGTACTTACCGCGACAAGGCTCAACACGCCGGTGGCCGACTGCGGCTTGGGCCTGCAGCCCAATGCCGAGGCACACCTGCGCTCGCGCCAGCGGCTGGCGGCGCTGTATCCGGCCGACTGGCTGGCCGCCACGCTGCACATCGCGGGGCGTTGCGCGTTCTCGCTGGACGAGCTGCGTTATGAATACCCCGAGGAGATCGTGCCCGAAGGCCACACGCCCACCAGCTGGCTGCGAGATCTGGCCGAGGCCGGCGTGCAGCGGCGCTTTGCGCAGGGCATGCCGGCCGCGTACCGCGCCACGCTGGAAGACGAGCTGGCGCTGATCGCGCTGCTCAAATACGAGCCCTACTTCCTGACGGTGGCCGACATCGTGCACTGGGCGCGTGCGCAGGGCATCTTGTGCCAGGGCCGCGGCAGCGCCGCCAATTCGCTGGTGTGTTATTGCCTGGGCGTGACGGAAGTGGACCCGCGCCGCGCCACGCTGCTGTTCGGCCGCTTCATCAGCGCCGAGCGCAACGAGCCGCCCGACATCGACATCGATTTCGAGCACCAGCGGCGTGAAGAGGTCATCCAGTACATCTACAAGAAATACGGCCGGCATCGCGCCGCACTCACCGCGGTGGTCATCAGCTACCGGCCGCGCTCG
Organism: uncultured beta proteobacterium; assembly: GCA_963824005.1. Classification (GTDB taxonomy): domain Bacteria; phylum Pseudomonadota; class Gammaproteobacteria; order Burkholderiales; family Burkholderiaceae_C; genus Rubrivivax. The sequence continues at coordinate 136,558 of CAWGOK010000005.1, read as the reverse complement.
GCGCTGCGCGACGTGGGCCGCGCGCTGGGCATCGACCTGGATCGCATCGACGCGGTGTCCAAATCCACCCAGTGGTTCGACGGCCGCAAGGTCAGCGCCGAGCGCTTGAGCGAGAACGGCTTCGACCCCGAAGCGCCCATCTGCAAGCTGTGGGTGGAGCTGACGCAATCGCTGATCGGCTTCCCGCGCCATCTGAGCCAGCACCCCGGTGGCTTCGTCATCGCGCGCGACGACCTGGCGCGCCTGGTGCCGGTGGAAAACGCCGCCATGCCCGACCGCAGCGTCATCCAGTGGGACAAGGACGACCTCGACGCGCTGGGGCTGATCAAGGTGGACATCCTGGCCCTGGGCATGCTCAGCGCGCTGCAGCGCGCGATGCGTTTCGTCGGCGCCAAACTGGGGGCCGACTTCGATCTGTCGAGCATCCCCGACGACGACACGCCCACCTTCGACATGGTGTGCGCGGCCGACACGGTGGGCGTGTTCCAGGTCGAGAGTCGCGCGCAGATGAGCATGCTGCCGCGGCTGCAACCTCGTTGTTACTACGACCTGGTGGTCGAGGTGGCGATCGTGCGCCCCGGCCCCATCCAGGGCGGCATGGTGCACCCCTACCTGCGCAACCGCGGTCTGAGCGACGAGCAGATCGACTGCTCCGAGGAGCTCAAGCCCGCGCTGATGCGCACCAAGGGCGTGCCCATCTTCCAGGAGCAGGTGATGCAGATCGCCATGCTCGCCGCCGACTTCACGGCCGGCGAGGCCGACCAGCTGCGCCGTGCCATGGCCGCGTGGAAGCGCAAGGGCGGCCTCGGGCCCTTCCACGAACGGCTGGTCGGGCGCATGGTGGAAAAGGGCTACGAGCGCGACTATGCCGAGCGCATCTTCAAGCAGATCGAAGGCTTCGGTGAATACGGTTTCCCCGAGAGCCACGCCGCCAGCTTTGCGCTGCTGGTGTATGCCAGCGCGTGGATCAAGTGCCACCACCCCGATGCCTTCCTGGCCGCGCTGCTCAACAGCCAGCCGATGGGTTTCTACGCGCCCGCGCAGCTGGTGCGCGACGCCAAGGCGCATGGCGTGACGGTGCTGCCGGTGGATGTGTGCTGCAGCCAGTGGAACTCGGTGCTCGAGAGTGGGGCTGAGCAAGCGCCGGGCTGCCCCAAGTTTGCTCGCTCCTCCTCGGGGGGGTGGCCGCCGCAAAGCGGCGGCCTTGGGGGCAAAGGATCGCCGCTGTGGCCGGTGCGGCTGGGGCTGGACCGCATCGCTGGTCTCGACCAGGATGCTGGCAAGCGGCTGCTGGCCGCGCGCACCCAGGCGCCTTTCAGCAGCCCGGAAGACCTGGCGCGTCGCGCCGCACTCGACGCCGGGCAACTCGCGCTGCTGGCGCAGGCCAATGCGTTGCTGCAGATCACCGGCCACCGCCACCAGGCCGCCTGGGCCGTGGCCGGCGTGGACACACGTGCCACACCGCTGCTGAAAAGCACGCGCACGCACGAGGCCGCGGCCGCGCTGCACGCGCCGGCCTTGGCCGAGGAGATGCTGGCCGACTATCGGTCGACCGGGCTGTCGCTGAACACGCACCCGCTGGCGCTGCTGCGCGAGCAGCTGGCCGCGTTCAAGGTGCAGCCGGCCTGTGTGCTGCGCGGTTTTCGCAGTGGCCAGCTGGCGCGCGCCAGCGGCCTGGTCACGCACCGCCAGCGGCCCGAAACGGCCAAAGGGGTGGTCTTCGTGACGCTGGAAGACGAGACCGGCACGGTCAACATCATCGTCTGGCCCGACGTGGCCGAAGCGCAGCGCAAGCCGCTGTTGGGCAGTACGCTGCTCACGGTATATGGCGTCTGGCAGCGCGAAGGCGAGGGCGCACGCGCGGTGATGCACCTGATCGCGCGCAAGCTGGTCGACCATTCGCCGCTGCTCAACGGGCTGGCCACGCGCAGCCGCAATTTCCGCTGAGGCCGCGCAGCCCGCACCGAATGCGCTTGTTTACAAGTCGTCTCCGCAGCGCTGCCAAAATCACGCCATGCAAATCGAGTACCTCAGCCAGGCCGTGACGCCGGAGCTGCGCGAGTGGATCCTCGCGCAAGCGCAAGCCGGCTGCGCCGCCGCCGACATCCTCGCGGCCATGCACGCCAGCGGCTGGGACGCCGCCGTGGCACGCGCGGCGCTGGACCAGACGCTGCAACCCGCCTCGGCCCAGCCCGTGACCGCCGCCTTGCCGCAGCTGCCCGCACAGCTGCCGGGCACGGGCGTGCCGGTGCCCGAGCCCGAGCTCGCCGGCTCGCCGCCGGTGCTGCACCTGCCCGACCGCGACGTGACGGTGCTGCTGACGATGCAGCGCCCGCGTGTGGTGCTGTTCGGCGGCTTCCTGTCGGATGCCGAGTGCGACGGCCTGATGGACCTGTCGCGGCCACGCCTGGCCCGCTCGGAAACGGTGGATCACCACAGCGGCGGCAACGAGGTGAATGCCGCGCGCACCAGCGACGGCATGTTCTTCCAGCGCGGCGAGACGCCGCTGGTCGCGCGCATCGAGCAGCGCATCGCCGCGCTGCTGCACTGGCCGGTGGAGCGCGGCGAAGGACTGCAGGTGCTGCGCTACCGGCCGGGTGCACAGTATCGGCCGCACTTCGACTACTTCGATCCGGCGCAGCCCGGTACCGCGGCCGTGCTGCGCCACGGTGGCCAGCGTGTGGGCACGCTGGTGATGTACCTGAACACGCCGCTGCGCGGCGGCGCCACGAGCTTCCCCGACGTGCAACTGGAAGTCGGCCCCATCAAGGGCCATGCGGTGTTCTTCAGCTACGACCGGCCGCACGAAGCCACCGGCACGCTGCATGGCGGCACGCCGGTGACCGAAGGCGAGAAGTGGGTCGCCACCAAGTGGCTGCGCGAGGGGGTATTTGGCTGAGGCCGCGGCTCAGGCCTCGACCTGCTCGCCGTGCTGCGGCACGCGCACCGCCCATCCCAGTTGATCCTTGATGCGCAGGCGCAGCGCGTCGCTGGCATCGGGATCACCATGCACCACGAAAGTCTGCCGCGGCGCCTTGCGAAAACCGCGCAACCAGGCCATAAGCTCGTCCGAGTCGGCATGGCCTGAGAAGCCCTCCAACTGGCTGACGGCGGCGCGCACCGGCACGTATTCGCCGTGGATCTTCACCTCGGACGCGCCGGCCACCAGCCGCGCGCCACGGCTGCCGCCCACCTGGAAGCCGGCGAAGACGATGTGATGCCTGGCCACCGGCGCCATCGCCTTCAAGTGGTGCAACACGCGCCCGCCGGTGGCCATGCCGCTGGCTGAGATGATCACGCTGGGCCAGCGCGACTGCGTCAGGCGCATCGACTGCTTCGCATCGCTCACCATGCGCACGCCGTCGCTCAGGTGATCGGCCTCGCGCGCGGCGACGCGCAGCAGCCGGCGGTGCTTGTGATACAGCTCGGTGGCGCGTACGGCCATCGGGCTGTCCAGGTAGACCGGCAGGTCCGCGGGGATTTCGCCGGCGTACTTCAGCCGCTGCAGCACCAGCATCAGCGCCTGCGCGCGGCCCACCGCAAAGGCCGGCAGCAGCACCGAGCCGCCGCGCTGCACCGTCTCGCGAATGATCTGCGCCAGCAGCGCCGGCGCATCGTCCTTGGGGTGCGCGCGGTTGCCGTAGGTCGATTCGACCAGCAGCACGTCGGCGTCGCTCACCGGCTGCGGCGCGGGCATCAGCAGGTCGTCGCTGCGGCCCACGTCGCCGGAGAACACCAGCCGCTCCTGGCCATGCCTGAGCGTCACGGCGCAGGCGCCGAGCAGGTGGCCGACGGGGGTGAAGCCAATGCGCACGTCGCCGCAGAGCTTCTCGCGGCCCGGCGGCACCGGCACGATCTTGGCAATCGCGCGCTGCGCGTCGCGGCGCGTGTACAGCGGCAGCGCTTTCTCGTGGCGCGAATAGCCGTAGCGATTGGCGCGGCGCGCGTCTTCTTCCTGCAGATGCGCGCTGTCCAGCAGCAGCACCTCGGCCAGGTCACGCGTGGCCTGCGTGGCATACACGGGCCCGCGAAACCCATGCTTCACCAGCGCGGGCAGCCAGCCGCTGTGATCGAGGTGCGCGTGGCTCAGCACCACCGCGTCGGCCTGCAGCAGATCGGGCGACGGCGGGGCCCAGTTGCGCTCGCGCAATACCTTGTAGCCCTGGAACAGCCCGCAGTCGAGCAGCAGACACTGGCTGCCGATCTGCGCCAGGTGGCGCGAGCCGGTCACGGTGTCCGCCGCGCCGTGGAAAGTGATGTGCATGGTTAGGGCTTGCCCAGATCCTGCAATTCGGCCGATTCGACGGCGCGCACACCCGGCTGTGCCTGCCGCAACGCCACGATCATGCCGCGTGCCACGGTTTGCGCATTGATCGGGCGCACGCTCTTGGGGATGAGCCCGGCCACCGGCCCGGTGAGCAGCAGCGCCAGGCGCTCGCCGGCGCGCACCGGCTGGCCCAGCGCGGCGCGGTTGCCGGCCAGCAGCGAAGGCCGCGCGATGACCACGCTGGCAAAGCCCAGGGCGCCCACGGCGGCCTCCATCTCGCCCTTGACGCGGTTGTAGAAGGTGGCCGAGCGTGCGCTCGCACCCAACGCCGAGACCACGGCGAAGCGCTGCACGCCGGCGGCACGCGCCGCGTGCGCGAAGGCCAGCACGGCATCGAAATCCACCGCGCGAAAGGCCGCCTGCGAGCCGGCCTGCTTGATCGTGGTGCCCAGGCAGCAATAGGCATCGCGCGCCGCGGGCAGCTCGGGCAGCGCGCTGAAGTCCACGCAGTGCCACGTTGCGCGCGCGTCGGCGCCGTCCGGCAGCTTGCGCGCCAGCAGGTGCAGGCGCGGCGCCGGCTTTTCGGCGAGCAGCTGTTGCATCACTTCGTGGCCGATCAGGCCGGTGCCACCGGCCAGCAACACGGCGCGGGCGGAAGCGCGCGCATTCATGATCGTGTGTCCATCGTCGGGGCCCTCTTGCGAATCAGGCCCGACTGTATCGGGTGCGGCGATGCCGGCTGCAGGCCCTATCGACCGCTGCGCCCCCGGCCGCCGCCGCTGTAGCCGCCACCCGATGAGCTGCGCGCAGCGCCGTTGTCGCGGCGTGGTGCGGCCGGCGAGCTGCGCCCGCTGGAGGCGCTGCCACCGCCCGAGCCGGCGCGGCTGCTGCCGCCGCGCCCGCCGCCACCGCCACCGGCGTTGCGGCGCGTGCCGCCGATGCCGATGGTCATGCGGCCGAGCACGATCGGCTCGGCCTTCTCGCGCGGGTCGGGCTCGAAGCCGGGCACCACCTCGCGCGGGATGGTGTTCTTGGTCAGCTTCTCGATGTCGCGCAGGAAGATGTCCTCGTCCACGCACACCAGCGAGATGGCTTCACCGGTGGCTCCGGCGCGGCCGGTGCGTCCGATACGGTGCACGTAATCCTCGGGCACGTTCGGCAGCTCGTAGTTGACGACATGCGGCAGCTGGTCGATGTCGATGCCGCGCGCGGCGATGTCGGTGGCCACCAGCACCTGCAGCTCGCCGCGCTTGAAGTCGGCCAGCGCCTTGGTGCGCGCGGTCTGGCTCTTGTTGCCGTGGATCGCCATCGCGCTGATGCGCTGCTCGTTCAGGTAGTCGGTGAGGCGGTTGGCGCCGTGCTTCATGCGCGTGAACACCAGCACCTGGTGCCAGTCGCCCTTGCGGATCAGGTGCGCGAGCAGTTCCTTCTTGCGCTCGCGCGGCACCGGGTGCACCTTCTGCGCGATGTTGTCGGCGGTCTGGTTGCGCCGCGCCACCTCGATCAGCACCGGCTTGTTCAGCAGCTTGTCGGCCAGCGCCTTGATCTCGTCGCTGAAGGTGGCGCTGAACAGCAGGCTCTGCTTCTTGGCAGGGACGATGGCCAGCACCTTCTTGATGTCGTGGATGAAGCCCATGTCGAGCATGCGGTCGGCCTCGTCGAGCACGAAGATCTCGATGTGGCTCAGGTCGAGCGTGCGCTGGCCATGGTGGTCGAGCAGACGGCCCGGGGTGGCGACGAGGATGTCGACGCCGCGGCGCAGCTTGTCGATCTGCGGCTGCATGCCGACGCCGCCGAACATCACCATGCTCGTCAGCCTGCTGTACTTGCCGTAGACGCGCACGCTTTCTTCCACCTGTGCGGCGAGTTCGCGTGTGGGTGTCAAGATCAACGCGCGGATCGGCAGCTTGCCCTTGGCATCGCGCACCGCGGGTTGCGTCATCAGCCGCTGCAGCATCGGCAGCGTGAAGCCGGCGGTCTTGCCGGTGCCGGTCTGCGCGCCGCCCAGCAGGTCGGCGCCGGACAGGATGGTCGGGATGGCCTGTGCCTGGATCGGAGTGGGCGTGTCGTAACCGTGTTCATGCACGGCACGCACGATGGGCTCGACCAGGCCGAGGTCTGTGAAGTTCATATTGGAGTTCGGGCTCGTAGGCGAGCCATGTTCGCGACCTGCGGCGACCCTTTGCGGGTGCGCCAGTCTGCGGGCGCGAGAGTCTGAGGTGTCGGAATCGACCGCACCGCGATGACTGGAGGCCGCGGCGCAAGTCTGCATTCTATCCGCACGCTGCTCGGTGCCGCATCGGCGGGGCTGTACGGCCGGCGACCGCGGGACTATGCTGCCGCATCCCCGCACAGCTTGACGAGACGGCGAGTTCGTGTGCGCTCATCGCGCCCACGGTCGGAGGTGGCCCATGCACGACGCCACGTATTGACGCCTGCGGGCGCGAGGGGATACGCATGCGCCCCGCGTGCCGATCGCACGCCGCCGGGCCGCACGCTGCAGCATCAGGTCGGCGCGGGTGTCGGCCGTGGCCCGCGGTCGGCAAGGTCTGTCTTGGATCAGCATGGCGATGCCACCGCCGCCGCAGCGGGCGGACACAGCCCCGCCAGCGCTTCGGTGCCAGCGCAGCGGCCCGCCGCGCTGGCGCGTCAGGATTACCATCGCGCTACGACTCAGCCGCCATGGTGGAACCGTCCTTGGCCGAATCCAGCACCCGCCAGCGCCTCGCCGCGATCCTCGCCGCCGACGTGTCCGGCTATTCGCGTCTGATGGCCTGTGACGAGGCCGGCACGGTCAGTGCACTGGACGCGGCGCGCGAGGTCTTCGCGCGGCATATCGTCGCGCAGACCGGGCGTGTCGTCGACATGGCCGGCGATTCGGTGCTGGCGTTGTTCGAGACCGCGGCCGGCGCGGTGAACGCCGCGCTCGCGGTGCAGGACGAGATCGCCGAGCGCAGCGCCGGCCAGGCCGAGGACTGCCGCATGCGCTTTCGCATCGGCATCCACCTGGGCGACGTCATCGAGAAGGCCGACGGCACGATCTACGGCGACGGCGTCAACACCGCGGCGCGGCTGGAGTCGCTGGCCGATGCCGGTGGCGTCAGCGTCTCCGACACGGTGGAATGCGCGGTGCGGCACCGCGTGCCGGCGCGCTTCGAGGATCTGGGCGAGAAGACGCTGAAGAACCTGGCCAAGCCGGTGCGCGCCTACCGCATGCACCGCGCACTGCCGGCGCCGGCCGCGCCGCGCAGCCAGCGCCGCCGCCCGAGCCGGGCTACAAGCCGGCGATCGCGGTGCTGCCCTTCGCCAACATGAGTGGCGATGCCGAGCAGGAGTTCTTCGCCGACGGCATCACCGAGGACATCATCACCGAGCTGTCGCGCTTTCGCGACCTGTTCGTCATCTCGCGCAACTCGTCCTTCGTCTACAAAGGCCAGCCGGTGCAGGTGCAGAAGGTGGCGCGCGAGCTGGGCGTGCAGTACGTGGTCGAGGGCAGCGTGCGCAAGGCCGGCAACCGGGTGCGCATCACGGTGCAGCTGATCGACGCCGCCACCGACCGCCATGTCTGGGCGGAGCGCTACGACCGCGAACTGCGCGACATCTTCGCCATCCAGGACGAGGTGACCGCGTCGATCGTCGCCACGCTGCCGGGCCGCGTCGAGGCGGCGTCGCACGACCGTGCCGCGCGCAAGACCACCGACAACATGGCGGCCTACGAATGCGTGCTCACCGGCAAGCGCCTGCACCACCGCAGCAACCGCGCCGACAACGAGCGCGCGCTGCAGCTGCTGGACCGCGCGATCGCGCTCGACCCGAACTATGCCCATGCCCACGCCTGGAGGGCCTGCACGCTGGGCCAGCGCTGGGGCTACAACTGGTGCGAGGACCGCAAGGCGCTCGAGCCGGTCATCGTCGCCGAACTCGAGACGGCGCTCGCGCTGGACGACAACGACAGCGACGTGCACCGCATCCTGGCCGCGGTCAACCTGGTGTACGAGAACTTCGACCTGTGCCTGCATCACCAGCAGCGCGCGCTGAGCCTGAATCCGAACGACGACCTGGTGGTCGTGCAGCACGGCGAGATCCTCGCCTGGTGCGGCCAGGGTGACGAAGGCGCCGAGTGGATCGGCAAGGCGATGCGGCTGAACCCATACCACCCCGAGCGCTTCTGGTCGCACCTGGGGCGTGCCCACTTCGTCGCGCGGCGCTACGCCGACGCGCTGGAGGCGGTGAAACATGTGCGCACGCCCGACGCCTCGCTGCAGGCCTTCGTCGCGGGCTGCGAGGCCCGGCTCGGCGACCTGCCGGCCGCGCAGGCGCGAGTGCGGCGGTTGATGGAGGCTGCACCGCCCTTTGACCTGGGCGAGTACCTCGCCAGCCTGCACTACCGGCACGCGGCCGACCGCGAGCATCATCTGCAAAGCCTGGCGCTGGCTGGGCTGCAGCGCTGAGCTCGCGCGAGTTCGGTCCTCGTGGCCCCCCGGCGCCGCGGCCGGCCTTCAGCCGCATGCTGCCGGGCAGCGGCGGCGTGGGGGCCGTCAGCGGGATGTCACGAAGCCATCACGGCCGCGCGCCGCGGCGCGATGGTCGGACCAGCGCAGCAAGCCCAGCGCCGCCAGCGCCAGCGGTGCGCCCACCCAGGCCAGGCGCTCGAAGCCCACCGCCGGCAGCAGCGCGCCGCCGAGCGCAGCGCCGAGGGCCATGCCGAAGTACATCATCGAGCTGTTCAGCGACAGCAGCACCGGCGAGCGCGGCAGGTCGATGGCCACCAGCCGCGACTGCTGCGGCGCCATCATGCCGAAGCCGCACACGCCCCAGCACATGAAGGCGGCCAGCATCAGCGGGTAGCGGCCCTGCGTCAGCGGCACCAGGCTCATCGTCAGCAGGAACAGGCCGAGTTGCGTGCGCAGCGTGCGCTGCGCACCGAAGCGGTCGGTGGCCCAGCCGCCGAGCAGCGTGCCGCACACGCCCGACAGCCCGAACATCATCAGTGTCAGCGACAGCTGGGTATCGGAGCGCACCGACAGTGCGCGCAGCACCGGGCCGATGTAGGAGAACACGCTGAAGATCGCGCCGAAGTAGAGCAGCGTGACGCCCAGGGACGCCGCCACCTCCGGGCGCTTGAGCAGCGTGCCCAGCCCGGCGAAAGACGCGCCAGGCGCCTGGATATCGCGCGGCACCCCCAGTGCCACCGCCAGCAGTGCCAGCGCGGACATGCCGCAGGCCAGCCACACGGGGGTGGCCCAGCCAAATCGCAGGCCCAGCCACGCGCCGACGGGCACGCCGATCACGTAGCTCAGGCTCATCCCCAGGAACACCAGCGACAGCGCCTGGCCGCGCCTGGCCGGCGCCACCAGCGCCACGGCGATGCCGGCGGCCACGGCCACGAACACCGCACCGGCCCCCATCAGCACGCGCGCGAGCAGCAACAGCGCCAGGTGGTTGGACAGTGCCGACAGCCCGTTGCCCAGCGTGAACAACCCCAGCGCCAGCAGCAACACGCGCTTGCGCGGCCAGCGGCCGGTGGCCAGCAGCAGCAGCGGCGCCAGCAACGCGGTGCCCACCGCATAGGCCGTGGTCGCCTGCCCGGCCGCCGCCACGCTGACACGCAGCTCGCGCGCCAGCGGTTCGACGATGCTGGCCAGCACGAACGCGCTGGAACCGATGATCAGGTTGATCGCCGAGAACAGGAACAGCAGGCGCGGCATGCGCCCTGGGTCAGTCACCAATGATCTTGCGCTCGCGCACGATGGCGCCGAAGCGCTTCGAGTCCTCGGCCGCCTTGGCCGCGAATTCGGCCGGACTCATCGGCGCGGGCACGCCGCCGAGCGCGGTGATGCGCTCTTTCAGCGCCGGCGTGGCCAGGATGCGGTTGATCTCGGCGTTCAGCTTGCCGATCACCGGCTCGGGCGTACCGGCCGGCGCGTAGAAGCCGAAGATGGTGTCGGCGTCGAAGCCCTTCAGCCCCAGCTCGTCGAGCGTGGGCACGTCGGGGAACAGCGGCGAACGCTGCGGGCTGCCCACGGCGATCATGCGCAGCTTGCCCGAGCGCACGTGCGGGATCGCGATGCCCGGATCGAAGAGGAAGTCGAGCTGTCCGCCGAGCAGGTCGGTCAGCGCCGGCGCGGCGCCGCGGTAGGGCACGTGCACGGCGAAGGTGCCGGTCTGCGCCTTCATCATCTCGGTGGCCAGGTGCGGCGAGCTGCCGTTGCCCGGCGAGCCGAAACTGCGCTGTCCGGGGTGCGTCTTCAGGTCGGCGAGGAAGGCCTTGAAGTCCTTCGACGGGTTCTCGGTACGCAGCACCAGGAACACCAGCACGCGCGCGGCGGCGGCCACCGGCACCAAGTCCTTCGCCGGGTCGAAGGGCATCTTCGTGTAGATGTGCGGGTTGACCGAAACCATGCCGCCCGAGCTCATCAGCAGGGTGTAGCCGTCGGGCGGCGACTTGGCGACCACGTCGCCGCCGATGTTGCCGCCGGAGCCGGCGCGGTTCTCGACCACCACCGTCTGGCCCAGGCTGGCCTGCAGCGGCTGGGCCACCGCGCGGGCGATCTGGTCGGCCGCGCCGCCGGGCGGGAAGTTGACGACGATCTTCAACGGCTTGCTCGGCCAGGCTTGCGCTTGTGCGGCCGGGGCCAGCACACAGGCGAGGGCGAATGCGCCGAGGCGCAGCAACTTGTTCATGTGAATCTCCAATGGGTAGTGAGTGGGGGAAGAGCTCAGGCAACCTCGACTTCCAGCAGCATCGGCGCCTCGGCGCGCAGCGCCTGGGCCAGGGCCTCGTGCAGCGTCGACGCATCCTCGACGCGTCGTCCGGCCACGCCTTGCCCGGCCGCGAGCGCGACGAAGTCCAGGTCCGGCAGCTCGCTGCCCTCGACCCTGGCGCCCGGCGCGAAGCCGAACTGCGGCGCAAAGTCCTGCAGCGCCGCATAGCGCCGGTTCTTCAGGATGACGATGGCCATCGGCAGCCTGGCCTGCGCGGCGTTCCACAGCGCCTGGATCGTGTACATCGCCGAGCCATCGCCGATCAGCGCGATCACGCGCTGATCGGGCCGCGCCAACGCCACGCCGACGGCGGCCGCCAGGCCGAAGCCGAGGCCGCCGCTGCACATCTCGTGGAAGGTTTCGGCAGCGTGGATCGGCAGCCGTTCGTGCATCACCGGGCGGGCGCTCGGCGCTTCTTCGACGATCACGCTGCCGGGGTCGCGCGTTTCGGCCAGCGTCTGCAGCACATAGGCCACAGACAGGCGCTCGCCGTGGGCCGGTGGCTCGGCGCGCGCTGGCTGCGGCCGCGGTGCGGGCAAGGTGCGCGCGCGCGGCGCCGAGAGCGCCAGCAGATCCTGGACGCCCAGGCCGATGCTGCACAGCACGGCGCTGCCTTCGGGCGCCCAGGCGGCGACGGCGGGGTCGTCGATCAGCTGGCCGAGGCGCGTGCCCGCGGGCAGGAACGGCCCGTGGCCCTCGACGTGGTAGGTGAAGGCCGGTGCGCCGATCACCAGCACGTAGTCGTGGCCGGCCAGCTTTTCCACGATGCGCTCGCGCATCGGCGACAGGTAGCCGGCGAACTGTGCATGGCCGTTGGGGAAGCCGCAGCGGCCGGACATCGGCGCATGGAAGACACGCGCCTTGTGCGTTTCCGCGAGTTGCAGCGTGGCGTCCCAGGCGCCGTCGCGGTCGATGGCCGCGCCGACGACGAAGGCCGGGCGCTCGGCGGCGTTCAGCGCCGCGGCGATCTCGGCCAGCAGCGCCGGCTCGGGGCGCAGCGACTGGCTGACGCGTCGCGGCGCCACGTGTTCGCTCGGCATGCCCCAGTCGTCGGCCGGCACCGACACCAGCACCGGCCCGCGCGGCGGCATCATCGCCAGGTGGTAGGCGCGTGCGATGGCGCGCGGCACGTCGGCGGCACGTGCCGGCTCCACCGCCCACTTGACATAGGGCTGCGGCAGCTCGGTGGCCCGCGCCGACGACAGGAAGGGGTCGAAGGGCAGGATGCCCCGCGCCTGCTGCCCGGCGGTGATGAGCAAGGGCGTGCGGTTCTTGTAGGCGGTGAAGATCGCGCCCATGGCGTGGCCGACACCCACCGCCGAATGCAGGTTGACGAAGGCGGCGTTGCGCGCGGCCTGCGCAAAGCCGTCGGCCATGCCGACGACCACAGATTCCTGCAGCCCGAGCACGTAGCGGAAGTCGGCCGGGAAGTCGAGGAACATCGACAGCTCGGTCGAGCCGGGGTTGCCGAAGATCGTCGTCAGCCCCAGGCCGCGCAGCAGTTCGAAGGTGGCTTCGCGCACGGTGGGACGCTGGCTCGCGGGCGCGGTGTCGTGGCTTCGGGTCAAGGCAGTTCCTCCAAGCGGCGACAATAACGGGTTTCGCGCCGCCGGCGGCCGCGCGCTTTCCACGATTCCCGAGAACACTCCCATGGCCCAGTACGTCTACACCATGAACCGCGTCGGCAAGATCGTGCCGCCAAAGCGGCAGATCCTGAAGGACATCAACCTGTCATTCTTCCCCGGCGCGAAGATCGGCGTGCTCGGCCTCAACGGCTCGGGCAAGTCCACCTTGCTGAAGATCATGGCCGGCATCGACAAGGACATCGAAGGCGAGGCCGTGCCGATGCCCGGCCTGAACATCGGCTACCTGCCGCAGGAGCCGCAGCTCGACCCGACGCAGAACGTGCGCGAGGCGGTGGAGCAGGGCATCGGCGGCGTGCTCGCCGCCAAGGCGCGGCTCGACGAGGTCTATGCCGCCTATGCCGAGCCGGATGCCGACTTCGACAAGCTGGCCTCCGAGCAGGCCGAGCTGGAAGCGATCATTGCCGCGGCCGGCAGCGAGAACACCGATCTGCAACTCGAGATCGCCGCCGACGCACTGCGCCTGCCGCCGTGGGACGCGTCGATCGCGCAGCTTTCAGGCGGCGAGAAGCGCCGCGTCGCGCTGTGCCGTCTGTTGCTGAGCAAGCCCGACATGCTGCTGCTCGACGAACCCACCAACCACCTGGACGCCGAGTCGGTGGAATGGCTGGAGATCTTCCTCAAGCGCTTCCCGGGTACCGTGGTGGCCATCACCCACGACCGCTACTTCCTGGACAACGCGGCGGAGTGGATTCTCGAACTCGACCGTGGCCGCGGCATTCCCTACAAGGGCAATTACTCGGACTGGCTGGACCAGAAGGAACAGCGGCTGGAACTGGAGCAAAAGACCGAGGACGCGCGCACCAAGGCAATGAAGGAGGAGCTGAAGTGGGTGCGCTCCAACGCCAAGGGCCGCCAGTCGAAGAGCAAGGCCCGCTTGGCGCGCTTCGAGGAGTTGAGCGACGTCGAATATCAGAAGCGCAACGAGACCAACGAGATCTTCATCCCGGTGGGTGAGCGCTTGGGCAATCAGGTCATCGAGTTCAAGAACGTCAGCAAGAGCTTCGGCGACCGGCTGCTGATGGACAACCTGAGCTTCAAGGTGCCGGCCGGCGCCATCGTCGGCATCATCGGCCCCAATGGCGCTGGCAAGTCGACGCTGTTCCGCATGATCCAGGGCGTGGAAAAGCCCGACAGCGGCGAGGTCGTGGTCGGCCCGACGGCGCGGCTGGCCTTCGTCGACCAGAGCCGCGAGAGCCTGGCCGGCGAGAAGACGGTATGGGAAGACGTCTCCGGCGGCCTGGACAACCTGGTGGTGGGCAAGTTCGTCATGCCCTCGCGCGCCTATCTGGGCCGCTTCAACTTCAAGGGCAACGACCAGCAGAAACTCGTCGGGCAATTGTCCGGGGGCGAGCGCGGCCGGCTGCACCTGGCGAAGACGCTGTCGCAGGGCGGCAATGTGCTGATGCTCGACGAGCCGAGCAATGACCTCGACGTGGAAACCTTGCGCGCGCTGGAAGACGCGCTGCTCGAATTCGCCGGCAGCATCATGGTCATCAGCCACGACCGCTGGTTCCTGGACCGCATCGCCACCCACATCCTGGCGGCCGAGGGCGACTCGCAGTGGTTCTTCTATGCCGGCAACTACCAGGAGTACGAGGCCGACAAGAAGAAGCGCCTCGGCGAAGAGGGTGCCAAGCCGCACCGCCTGCGTTTCAAGGCACTGAAGTAGGCGGCCCGCCGTCGCGCGCCGGCACCTGCGTGTCCGAGGCACCGGGCAGCGCTCGCCATCGCGGCGTCGACCCCGCGCTGGTGGTGATGCTCGCCGGCGTGTGCGCCGCGCTGCACGTCGCCAAGCTGCCGCCGGCCATCGCTGCCTTGCAGCAGGCGCTGGACGTATCGTTGCTGCAGGCCGGCTTCCTGTTGTCGCTGGTGCAGGTCGCCGGCATGACGGCAGGCGTGGCCTTCGGCGCGCTGGCCGACGGCCTGGGCCTGAAGCGCAGCATGCTGCTCGGCCTGTGGCTGCTGGCGGCGGCCAGCGCTCTGGGAGGCGCTGCCCAAGGCGTGCCGCTGCTGATGGGTCTGCGTGTGCTGGAAGGCTTCGGCTTCCTGCTGGTGGTGTTGCCCGCGCCCGGGCTCATGCGGCAGTTGGTGTCGCCGCAGCGACTGAGCCTGTGGCTCGGGCTGTGGGGCAGCTACATGCCCTTTGGCGCGGCGTTGGCGCTGCTGACCGGTCCGATCTGGATCGGCGGCATGGGCTGGCGCGCCTGGTGGTGGCTGCTGGGAGGCCTGTCGATGGCCATGGCGCTGTGGTTGGCCCGTGCCGTGCCGGACTTGCGCGCAGCCCATGCCAAGGCGCCGGCGTTGCCGTGGGAGCAGCGTCTGCGCCAGACGCTGTCCGCTTCCGGCCCCTGGCTGGTGGCGATGAGCTTCGCCGTGTATGCCGGACAGTGGCTGGCGGTGATCGGCTTCCTGCCGACCATCTACCTGCAGGCGGGCGTGTCCGGCGCCGCCACTGGCGTGCTCACCGCGCTGGCCGCCGCGGTGAACATGCTCGGCAACCTGGCGGCAGGCCGGCTGCTGCACGCCGGGGTGAGGCCGACGCGCTTGCTGAACATCGGCTTCGTCGCCATGGGCCTGGCCGCGGTGCTGGCCTTTGCTGCCATCGACGGCGTGGCCCTGCCGGCGCCGTGGCGCTACCTTGCGCTGCTGCTGTTCTCCATGCTCGGAGGCCTGATTCCCTCGACACTGTTCTTGCTGGCGCTGCGCCTGGCGCCCGGCGAGCAGACGCTGTCCACCAGCGTCGGCTGGATGCAGCAATGGTCGGCACTGGGCCAGTTTGCCGGGCCGCCGCTGGTGGCCTGGGTGGCCGCTCGCAGCGGCGGCTGGCAGTGGACCTGGGTGGCCACCGGCGTGTGTTCCTTGCTTGGCCTGGTGCTGAGCTCGCGCATCGCCCGCGCCTCGAGCCGAACGGCCCGGGCGTCGATGCCGGACAATCAATGAATCCGCGTCGGTGAACCAAACCCGCTTGCATGGACTCGGAAGCGGATGATGGCCGCATGCCGGCGCGGACCGTGCTGCTACTGCTACCGATCCAACCCACTAACCTGATGCGCAACTACTCCTGTTCGACGCCGCTGGCAATGGTGCTGCTTGGCCGGTTGTGCCGCCATGTCGCCGACGCAGCCGACACAGCCACCGCTGGCCGCGGCGACCGTCACGCCCGCCGCGCCGGGCAGCACGCCGGCATCCGCCGGATTGCCCACGACCACCGCGCCAGCCGTGCCGGCGATTGGGCCGCGCACGGCACCCGGGGTGGCGGGCGCGGTACCGCCTGCCCGCGTGGCGTCGGCCGCTACCGGGGCGCCACCCGCTGCGCCGCCGCCGGGCAGCCCGCCGCCCTTTGCCGTGGTCACGAAGGACGCGAAGCAGATCGACGGCCCGCTCACGGCCTGGCGGAAGGACGACAAGCTCTGGCTCGAACTCGCGCCCGAGGACTTCGGCAGGCTCTTCGTCCTGTCACCCAAGCTCGACACCGGCATCGGCGAGGCCTACGTGCTGGGCGGCCTGATGGCCTACCCGGTCAACGGCGCGGGAGGGCAGCAGGTCGTCGAGTTCGCGCGCGTGCACAACACGGTGCGGCTGCTGGCGCGCAACCTCGAGGTGATGGCCAAGGCCGGCACGCCGGAGGCGCGCGCCACGGCGGTGTCGTATTCACCCAGCCTGCTGGGTGCCGCGATCGTGGCCAGCCAGCCGCACCCGCAGCGCAAGACCGTGCTGATCGAGGCCAACGGCTTGTTCCTGAGCGACCTGCTGGGCGTGGGCATGCAACTGCAGCGCGCCTTCCGCCAGGGCTACAGCCTCGATCCGCGCAACAGCGTCATCAGCTCGGTGCGCGGCTCGCCGCAATCGCTGGAGATCCAGACCCAGAACCACTACTACGCGGCCAGCATTGCCACGGCGCAGCCGGGCACGCCGCCGGGCATGCCGGTGCCCACCGTGCCGCAGTACCTGCCCGACACGCGCAGCCTGTTCGTCGGCCACCACTATTCGCTGGCGCCGTTGCCGACGGAGCCGATGGCGGCGCGCCGCGCCGACGCACGCATCGGGCTGATGACGCAGAGCGTGCTCGACTTCAGCGACGACCTGGCGCGCTCGCCGCGCCAGCGCATGATCGAGCGCTGGCGGCTGCAGAAGAAGGAACCCGACGCGGCACTGTCCGAACCGGTCAAGCCGATCACCTTCTGGATCGACCGCAACGTGCCGCTGAAATACCGCGCGGTGGTGAGCGCCGGCATCCTCGAATGGAACAAGGCCTTCGAGAAGATCGGCTTCAAGGACGCGATCGTGGTCAGGCAGCAAGCCGACGATGCCGACTTCGACACCCTCGACCTGGGTTATTCGTCGGTGCGCTGGATGATGTCGGCAGTGCCCAGTTTCGGCGCTCTCGCCCCGCGGCATGTGGATCCACGTACGGGCGAGATTCTCGACGCCGACATTGCCTTCGAGAGCCTGAGTTCGCGCTCGACACGCAGCATCCGTACCCAGACGCTGGCCCCGGCGGCCGCATTCACCGCGGTGCTGGGGCATGCCGAGCACATCGGCCATGCGCAGTGCCTGTTCGGCGACATGGCCGCCGAGCAGCTGGGTTATGCGCTGGATGTGCTCGAGGCACGCGGCGAGATCGAGCCCGACGGCCCGCAGACCGAGCAGTTCGTGCTCGACTACGTGAAGGACACGATCATGCACGAGGTCGGGCATGCGCTCGGCCTGCGCCACAATTTCCGCGCCTCGCGCGTGTACAACGAACAGCAGCTGGCCGACCCGGAGTTCACGCGCGCCAACGGCACCACCGGCTCGGCGATGGAATACAACGCCATCAACTTGCCGCGGCCGGGGCAGCCCGGTGGCGTGCCCTTCATGACCACCTTGGGGCCCTACGACTACTGGGCCATCGAGTATGCGTACAAGCCGATCGCGCCAGCCCAGGAGGCTGCCGAACTGCAGCGCATCGCCGCGCGCAGCCACGAGCCCTTGCTCGCCTTCGGCACCGACGAGGACGCCGCCTTCGGCATCGACCCGGAGACGATCCAGCTCGACCTGGGTGCCGACCCGATCGCCTATGCGGCCAAGCGCCTGGAGATCGCGCGCGACCTGTTTCACCGGCAGGAAACGCGCGAGCTCAGGTCCGACCAGAACTACGCGGTGCTGCGCCGCTCGCTGGCCTACGCGATTGCCGACGCGGGGCGTGCGGTCGGTGTGCTGGTGCGCCAGATCGGCGGCGTGCGCACGCTGCGCGACCATCCCGGCAGTGGCCGCGACCCGTTGCAGCCTACCGATGCCGCCACGCAGCGCCAGGCGCTCGAGCTGATTTCGCTGAACGTGCTGTCCATCGACGGGCTGGCGGTGACGCCGGCCTTGCAGCGCCGGCTGGCGCCGGACTTCGACGAGCGCAGCGAGCTGCCCGGCCTGCCGACCGACTATTCGGTGCCGCAGCGCCTGCTCGACCTGCAGCGCGTGGTGCTGAACCAGTTGATGAGTGACGCGGTCGCCGCGCGCATCCTCGACAGCGTCGGCAAGGCCGAACGGCCGGAAGCGGCATTCCAGTTGTCCGAGCTGTATGCGCGGTTGAACCGCGACATCTGGAGCGAGCTGGCCAAGGGCGGCCCGATCAGCACCACGCGCCGAGAATTGCAGCGCGACCATGTCAACCGCGTGTCGAACGCCTTGCTGCGCCCGAGCCCGCAGGCCCGTGCCGATGCGCGCAGCCTGATGCGGGTGCAGGCAGTGCAGTTGCAGCTGCAGCTCGACAAGGCCTTGAAGCGCGGCGCCTCGATGGACGCCGCGACGCGGGCCCATCTGCAGGACAGCGCCGATAGCCTGGCGCAGGCGCTGGCCGCCAAGATGCTGCGCGC
The DNA here is from genome assembly GCA_963824005.1 of uncultured beta proteobacterium. Taxonomy (GTDB): domain Bacteria; phylum Pseudomonadota; class Gammaproteobacteria; order Burkholderiales; family Burkholderiaceae_C; genus Rubrivivax. The sequence goes on along the minus strand of CAWGOK010000005.1, from coordinate 118,028 downwards.
CGGCACTTGATGGGCAGCTGACCCCGCCTGACTCGGCAGTCTCAGCGACGCAATGGCGTCGCGTCCGCGTCGCGCCACAGCCAGGCGGCGCCGCGTACGCCCGAGGCATCGCCGTGGCGGCTGGGTACGAGCCGGGTGCGCACGACGTCCTGCAGCCCGCCCGAAACCACCCAGCGGCCCCACAGTTGCGGCACCTGCTCGTAGAGCAGGCCGATCTTCGACAGGCCGCCGGCCAGCACGATGACATCGGGGTCGAGCAGGTTGATGACACTGGCCAGCGCGCGCGCCAGCCGTCCACAGTAGCGCTGCAGCGTGGCCTGGCAGGCTGCATCGCCCTGCGCCGCCGCGTCGGCGATCTGTGCCGCGCTCAGCTCGGCGCCCCCAAAGTGCCGGTGCTCGCGCGCCAGCCCGGGACCGCTGAGCAGGGTCTCGATGCAGCCGCGCTGGCCACAGTAGCAGTCGAACAGCGGGTCCTCGTCGGGCACGGCCCAAGGCAGCGGGTTGTGGCCCCATTCGCCGGCCAGTCCATTGGGGCCGCCGAGCACACGGCCATGCACCGCGATGCCGGCGCCGGTGCCGGTGCCCAGGATCACCGCGAACACCACCTCGGCACCGGCGCCGGCGCCGTCGGTGGCCTCCGACAGCGCCAGGCAGTTGGCATCGTTGGCCAGGCGCAGCGGCTGGCCCAGCAGCTGCTGCAGGTCGCAGCGCAGCGGTCGGCCGTTCAGGCACTGCGAGTTGGCGTTCTTCATCAGGCCTTCGGGTGTCTGGCTGCCCGGCGTGCCCAGACCCACGCTGCACGGGCCGCCGCCTTCGTTGCGCGCCTGCACCACCAGCGCGGCAATGGCCTGCAGGGTGCCGGCATAGTCGCCGGCCGGCGTGTCGATGCGCTTGCGCCAGAGCTGTTCGCCCTGCGCCGACAGCAGCATGGCCTCGATCTTGGTGCCGCCCAGGTCGATGCCGAGCGATCGGCTCCCTGGCATCAGATCGGCTGGCAGCGCTGCAGCAGCCAGGCCAGTGCGTCGCCCTGCACGCGCGGCGCGAGCCGCTCGCGCACCGTGGCGTGGTAGGCGTTCAGCCAGTCGATCTCGTCGGCGCGCAGCAGCGTGCGGTCGATGCAGCGGGTGTCGATCGGGCACAGCGTGAGCGTCTCGAATTCCAGCATCTCGCCGAAGGTGCTGCCCTCGGGCGTGTGCGCCGGCACGTTCATCACCAGGTTCTCGATGCGCACGCCCCACTGGCCGGGGCGGTACACGCCGGGTTCGATCGAAGTGATCATGCCCGGCTCCATCGCCATGTGCGCGTCGGGCGGGCTGCGGCTGATGCTCTGCGGGCCTTCGTGCACGTTGAGGAAATAGCCCACGCCGTGGCCGGTGCCGTGGCCGAAGTCCAGGCCTTCGGCCCACAGCGGCGCGCGCGCGATGGCGTCGAGCATCGGCGACAGCGTGCCGCGCGGGAAGCGCGTGCGGCTCAGGGCCATCGTGCCCTTGAGCACCAGCGTGTAGTCGCGCCGCATCGCTGCGCTGACTTGGCCGATCGGCCAGACGCGGGTGATGTCGGTGGTGCCGCCCAGGTACTGCGCGCCGGAGTCGATGAGCAGCAGCCCGTCGCCTTCGATGAACGCGAAGGAATCGGGCATGGCGCGGTAGTGCGGCATCGCGCCGTTGGCATTCCACGCGGCGATGGTGGAAAAGCTCAGGCCGACGAAGTCCTTGCGGCCTTGTCGCGCAGCCGACAGCCGCTCGTCCACCGTGAGTTCGGTGAGGCGCTCGCCGCGCGCCAGCGCCGCTTCGAACCCCGCATAGAACTCGCACATCGCCGCGCCGTCCTCGGCCATCGCCTCGCGGATGAAGCTGGCCTCGGCCTCGGTCTTGCGGCTCTTCAGCAGCGTGCTCGGGTTGATGGCCTCGATGACGCGGCAGCCGCTGCCCACCTGTTCGCGAAAGCCCAGCGTCACGCGCTTCGGGTCGAGCAGCAGCACGTCGTGAGCGCCCAGTGCGGCCAGCGCCGACGCGGCCGCGGCATAGGGCGCGAGCCGGATGCCGTCGGCCGCCAGCTCGGCGCGCAGCGCATCGCCGATCTTGCCGTCGCCGACGAAGAGGCGCGCGCCAGTGGCATCGAGCAGCAGGTGCGCCAGGAACACCGGGTTGTATTCGACGTCGCTGCCACGCAGGTTGGTCAGCCAGGCAATGTCGTCGACGGTGGAGACAAAGTGCTGTGTCGCGCCCTGCCGCGTCATCGCCTCGCGCACCAGCGCCAGCTTGACGGCGCGCGGGCGCGGTGCATGCGGAGCCTGGTGGGCATACACCGGTTGCGAGGGCAGCGCGGGGCGGTCGGGCCAGATGGCGTCGAGCACGTCGGGCGCGGTGCGAAGTGTGATGCCGGCGGCGTCGAGCCGCGACTTCAGCGCCGTTGCCGCCGCCATGCCCAGCACCTGACCATCCACTGCGACACTGCCGCCGCGCGGCACCTGCTCGACCAGCCAGTCCAAGTGCGCCGGCGACGCGGCGGAGTGGATGCGTACCAGCTCGATGCCGGTGCCCTGCAGCTGGCCTTCAGCCTGCACCCAGTAGCGGCTGTCGGCAAAGAGCGCTGCACGCTGGCTGCCCACCACCAGCGTGGCCATCGAGCCGGTGAAGCCGGACAGCCAGACGCGGCCCTGCCAGCGCTCCGGCAGGTATTCGGACAGGTGCGGGTCGCTGCTCGGCACCAACAGCGCGTCGATGCCGCACCGGGCCAGTTCTTCGCGCAACTGCGCCAGCCGCATGCGGATCGGTGAAGTACGTGTGTCCATCGCGGCTCCCGCGGGTGCGTGTCAGCACTCGATTCTAGGTGCGGGCATGCCGTCCTGCCCGCCCTGAATGCCCAGCGGCTGCTAACCTGCGGGCTCGGTATTCACCTTTAGGAGGCGTCATGCCCGGCTTGCTCCCCCACGTCGACCCCGATGGCCTGCTCGAATATTCGGTGGTCTACACCGACCGTGCGCTGAACCACATGGCGCCGCGCTTCCAGCGCGTGATGCAGGACGTGTCGGCCACGCTGAAGCTCGTGTACGGTGCGCGCTCGGCCATCGTCGTGCCGGGCAGCGGCAGCTTCGGCATGGAGGCGGTGGCGCGGCAGTTCGCCACCGGCAAGAAGGTGCTGGTCATCCGCAACGGCTGGTTCAGCTACCGCTGGAGCCAGATCTTCGAAATGGGCGCGATCACCGCCGCGACCACGGTGCTGAAGGCGCGCCTGACCGGCAGCGCGCCGCAGTCGCCGTTTGCTCCTGCGCCGCTCGATGAGGTGGTGGCCACCATCCGCCGCGACAAGCCCGACCTGGTGTTCGCACCGCATGTCGAGACCTCGGCCGGCCTGCTGCTGCCGCACGACTACCTGCGCGCGGTGGCCGCCGCGGTCCACGAACACGGCGGGCTGTTCGTGCTGGACTGTGTGGCCTCGGGCGCGATCTGGGTCGACATGGCGGCGACCGGTGTGGACGTGCTCGTCAGCGCGCCGCAGAAGGGCTGGAGCAGCACGCCCTGCGCGGGGCTGGTGATGCTGGGTGAGCGCGCGCGCGAACGCATCGACGGCACGACGAGCAGCAGTTTCTCGATGGACCTGAAGAAGTGGCTGGCGATCATGGAGACGCACGAAAAAGGCGCCATCGCCTACCACGCCACACTGCCCACCGACGGCCTGGCGCAGCTGCGCGAGGTGATGCAGGAGACGGCGGCTTTCGGTTTCGAGAATGCGCGCGCGGCGCAGCAGGCGATCGGCGACCGCGTGCGCGCGCTGCTGCAGGCCCAGGGCATCGCCAGCGTCGCGGCACCGGGCTTCGAGGCGCCGGGTGTGGTGGTCAGCTACACCGACAACCCCGAGTGGCACAACGGCCGCGCCTTTGCCGCACAAGGCCTGCAGATTGCCCCGGGGGTGCCGCTGGCCTGCGACGAGCCGGCCGACTTCAGGACCTTCCGCATCGGCCTGTTCGGCCTGGACAAGCTGAAGAACGTGGAGCGCACGGTGGCCACCTTCGAACGCGCGCTGAAGGCGTTGAACTAGCGGCACCATGCTTCGATGCAGGCCTTGCCGGGAGTGCTCAGGCGCACGGGCGGGTGCAGGCCGCAGTGGCAATCTCATCGTCGCTGAAGCCACTGTGCGGCCGCTCGATGGCTCGCTGCGGCAAATCTATCGGGCCGCAGTCAGGCCATGCTCGCGCGCATAGCGCAGCAGCTCGATCGCGGTGCCGATGCCGAGCTTTTGCCGCACCAGCGTCTGGCAGTTGGCCACGGTCTTGGGGCTCAGGTGCAGCGTGTGCGCGATCTGCTCGACGCCTCGCCCGGCGATCAGGTGTTGCAGCACATCGAACTCGCGCGCCGACAGCCGTTCGTGCGGCGCGCCGTTGCGCCCTTCGGCGGCGAGCGCGTCCGGCCACACCGGCTTGCCGGCGAGCGCGGCGCGCACCGCGGCCACCAGCAGCGCGGGTTCGCTGTTCTTGGTGACATAGCCGCTGGCACCGGCGTCGCGGCAGCGCGCCATCAGTGTGGTGCTGTCGTGCATCGTGAACACCAGCACCTTCAGTGCAGGCAGCCGCTGGCGCAGCCGGCGCAGCATCACCAGGCCGCCGCAGCCGGGCATCGACAGATCTAGGACCAGCAACGCGATATCGCGCAGCGCGGCTTGCGTCAGCCCGAGGTACGCAGCTTCGGCATCGGCGAACTCGGCCACCACCGTCAGCTCGGGCTCGAGCTCGAGCAGGCGGCGGTAGCCGGCGCGCACCACCGCGTGGTCGTCGGCGAGCACGATCGCGTGCGCGCCGGCTGATGTGTCTTCGTGCTGCACATTGCGGGTTTCGACCTGCGGGCGGCCGGGCGGGCTCATCGAGCAACCTCCGCGCTGCGCGCTACGGAATTCGCCCTGGGAACGGCCCGGCGGCTCATGCCAGCGCCGCCAGCGGCAGGCGTGCCGCGAGCTGCGTGCCGCGCCTGCCGGCGGCGACGACGAGCTCGCTGCCCAGCGCCCAAAGCCGCTCGCGCATGCCGGCCAGGCCGATGCCCTGGCCGGCGGCGCCGGCGCCATCCGTCCCCATGCCGATGCCGTCGTCCTCGACCGACCACAACAGCGCCGTGGCGCGGCCTTGCGGGTCGCGCTCGAATACCACCCGCAGCCGCGCAACGCGGGCCCGCGCATGGCGCGCGACATTCGTCAGCGCCTCCTGGCTGATGCGGTACAGCGCCAGCGCCAGCGCCGCGGGCAGCGGCTCGGCGGCCTGGGGCGCAGGCTCATGCCAATCGAACCGCACCTCGAGCGCGCGCCCCGAACAAGCCGCGACCAGCCGTGTCAGCATCTCGCGCAACTGCGCGGCCGGCACGTCGGCGGCGGCGCCACCCGGGCCGCCCTCATCACCTCCGAGCGGGCGCAGGCGGGCCAGCAGCGCACGCGTGTCTTCGTGGATCAAGCGGCATTGCTCGGCCATGCCGTCGACCACGCCGAGCAGCGCCGGCTGTTGCTGCAACTGGCGCTGCAGCCAGGCCGCATCGGCGCGCAGCCCCGTCAGGCGCTGGCCGAACTCATCGTGCAGCTCGCGCGCCAACCGAGCGCGTTCGTCTTCCTGCAGGCTGAAGACCTGTTGCGCGAGCAGGCGGCGCGCGGCCTCGGCTGCGGCCAGCGAGTGCGCCAGGCGCTGCAGCGCGCGCGTTACCGCGTCGAGTTCGCGCACCGGCATCGGCAGCGGCAGCCGCTGCATCGCGTCGAGCTCGCCAAGCTGCAGCGATTCGATCGCCGCCAGCACCGGCTGCAGCGGCGCCAGCGAGCGCACCAGGCTCCAGCGCATCAGCGCCAGCATGCCCAGGCATCCGGCCAGCAGCAGTGCAAACATCTCGGCCCAGTTGGACAGCGCCTCGCGCTGTTCGCGGTCGGACGAGGCGACCAGCCGCATCTGCCAGACACCGCCATCGGCGCGCGGCAGTTGCCATTCGATCGACCGCGGCGCCGGCAGCGTGAAAAGCAGCGCGTGTAGCCTGACCAGCGCGCCCATGGCCGGCCCTGGCGCGCTTGGCTGCGGCGGCGCCAGCAGCAGCGTGCCTGCGCCGTCGCGCAGTTCCAGGTGAAGGTGGCGCGCGTCGGCCGGCGGCTGCAATTGGCGCAGCTCGGCCAGCGCATGCGCATCGCTGCGCGTGCCAAGGCGGAACAGCAACGCGGTCATCTCGGCGCCGGCCAGCGCGTCGTCCAGCTCCTCGCGCATGTCCAGCTGGGCCCGGGCCAGGCCCAGCACCAGCGCCAGCACCAGGCACGCCAGCGCGAGCGCGAGCGCGCGCGCCATCACCACGTGTGTCAGGGTGCGCGGCCGTCCGGCGCGAGCCGGCCGCAAGCGATCGGGAACTTCTCCCGGTCCGAGCGGCGCGCTGACGGGACCAAATGGCGCAAGACTTCGGTCGTCTACAGAACGAGGGTGGTTCATGGCGCGGCAATGGGGTTTGTTTGGAGCACAGCACGCGATAATGCAACGCCCGAGACGCGGCGCGCTCGCTGGCACCGGCCCGCATCGCCTAGGGCTTGCCCTAATGCTGGTCCTGCTGGCCGGCGTGCCGCCCGCTCCGGCGGCGGCGCAAGTCGGCAGCAGTGTCGAGGTAATCGGCACCAGCCCGCTGCCCGGCCAGGGCATCGACCGCGACTTGCTGCCCTACTCGACCCACATCATCAAGCGCCAGCGCATCGACGAAACCCACGCCGAGACCCTGAACGACCTGCTCAACCGTCGCGTGCCTGGTGTACAGATGAACGAGATACAGGGCAGCACGTTCCAGAACGATTTCACCTATCGGGGTTTCCGCGCCTCGGGGCTGCTCGGCAGCAGCGCCGGAATTTCGGCCTTCATGGACGGCGTGCGCATGAACGAGCCCTTCGGCGATGTCATCAACTTCGACCTGATCCCCGAGTTCTCGGTGTCGAGTATCGCGCTGGTGCCGGGCGCCAACCCGGCCTTCGGCCTGAACTCGCTCGGCGGCGCGCTGTCGTACACCACCTTCGACGGGCGCAGCGCGCCCGGCGTGCGCGCCGAGCTCTCCGGCGGCAGCTTCGGCCGCGCTCAGCTGGCCATGAGTTATGGCGCGAGCTTCGATTCGGGCTGGCACGCCTATGTCGGCGGCACCGGCTTTCGCGAGAACGGCTGGCGCGACTTTTCCGAAGGCCAACTCGGCAACGTGCTGGCCAAGCTCGGCCACGACGACGGCCGCACCGCGTGGAGCCTGAGCGCGCTGTACGCGCAGAGCAAACTGGTCGGCAATGGCCTGGTGCCTTGGTATGCCATCGAGGAGGACGACGCCGCCGAGACCATCGCCTTCACACCCGACCTGTACGCCATGCGCCGAGAGGCGGTCTATACCCACCCCGACCAGACCCGCAACCGGCTCGGTCAGCTGAGCTTGAACCTGCGCCACGCGCTCGACGAGCACAGCGCGATCACCGGCCTGGTCTACCTTCGCAACAGCCGGCGCGAAACGGTCAATGGCGACGAGGCCGAGGAGTTCGAACCGAATGAACCCGAAGTCAACGCCGCCTTCAACACCACCAAGACGCGCCAGACCGGCTACGGCGCGGCGATCGGCTTCGAGCGCAAGAGCGGAGATCATCAATGGCAGCTCGGCGCGACGCTGGATGCCAGCAAGGTCACCTACGAGCAGTTCGAGCAGGAGGGCAGCTTCACGTCCGATCGCGGTGTGATGCCGATCGCCGGCGAGGCGCGTGAACTCAGCGTCGATGTCGATGGCCGCCAGACGGTCTGGGGCGCCTTCGCCAGCGACACCTGGACAGTGACGAGCGGCACCTGGCTTACCGGCACGCTGCGCTTCAACTGGGCGCGGGTGGAGAACACGCTGTCGAGCGTGGATGACGATAGCGGCGAGTTCGAGGTGCGTCCGCGCGAGAGCTTCACCTACACCAGCCTGAACCCCGCGCTCGGCATCGCCCAGCGCCTGGGCGAGAGCGGGGCGACGCTGTTTGCCAACGTGGCGCGAAACAATCGGGTGCCGACGGTGATCGAGCTGGGCTGCGCAGACCCCCAGGAGCCGTGCCGGCTGCCGGCCGGGCTGCAGGCCGACCCCTACCTCGAGCAGGTCATCTCGACCACGGTCGAGGCCGGGGTGCGCTGGCGAGCGCCCTCGGGCTGGCGCGTGGGCGTGGCCGCGTATCGCAGCGAAAACCGCGACGACATCCTGTTTCGCAGCGTCAGCGTCAACGGCCAGCTCGGCTACTTCGCCAACTTCCCGAAGACGCGCTACCAGGGCGCCGACTTCGAGCTCGGCTACAGCGTCGGAGCGCTCGACCTGTTGGCCGCCTTCAGCCTGCTCGACGCCACCTATCAGGCCGACGGCGTGCTGCGGCAGGGCGAGCGCAACGTGGCGATCACGCCCGGCACGCGCATCGCCGGCCTGCCGCGCCAACTGCTCAAGCTCTCGGCGGATTGGCGTGTGGGCGCGGGCTTCAGCGTTGGCGCCGATCTGCAGGCGGTGAGCGAACGCGGCGTGGCCGGCAACGAGGACGGCCTGATCGAAGACGACGGCGATGAGCGTGTCGATCTCAGCTTGCCCGGCTACGGCATCCTCAACCTGCGCGCGAGCTGGCGGCCGAACCCGCAGTGGGAGTTCTACCTCACGGTCAACAACGCTACCGACAAGCGCGGCCAGAGCTTCGGTGCGCTCGCCGAGACCGTGTTCAACGCCAACGGCAGCTTCAACGGCGAAGGGCGCGACGCGCTGTTCGTCGGGCCGGGCGCGCCGCGCAGCGTGTTCGCGGGGCTTCGGTTGCGTTTCTGAGCGCAGCCCTGAGAGGCCGCGCCGCCGCACGCCATCACAACTGCGTGCGCAGCTTCCAGATCTCGGGGAACAGCACCACGTCGAGCATCTTGCGTAGGTAGCTGACGCCGCCGGTGCCCCCGGTGCCGCGCTTGAAGCCGATGATGCGCTCGACCGTGGTCACATGCCGGAAGCGCCAAAGGCGGAAGGCGTCTTCCAGGTCGGTGAGTTCCTCGCCCAGCTGGTACAGCTCCCAGTGTTTGTCCGGCGCGCGGTAGACCTGCAGCCAGGCGGCCTCGACCGCGTCGCTGGCGGCATAGGGCTGGGTCCAGTCGCGCTCCAGGTGCGACGCCGGCACGGGCAGGCCGCGCCGCGCCAGCAGGCGCAGCGCCTCGTCGTACAACGATGGCCGCTCGTACGCCGCCTTTACGTGCATCAGCAGGTCTTCGCGATGGCTGTGCGGTTTGAGCATCGCGGCATTCTTGTTGCCCAGGCTGAACTCGACGCAGCGGTACTGCCAGCTCTGGAAGCCGCTGCTGTTGGCCAGGTACGGCCGGATCGCGCTGTACTCCGGCGGTGTCATCGTCGCCAGCACGTCCCAGGCGTGTACCAGCTGCTCCATGATCTTGCTGACACGCGCCAGCATCTTGAAGGCCGGCGCCATCTGGTCACGCGCGACGCAGCCGATGGCCGCGCGAAGCTCGTGCAGCATCAGCTTCATCCACAGCTCGCTGGTCTGGTGCTGCACGATGAACAGCATCTCGTTGTGGTCGGGCGACAGCGGATGCTGGGCGTTCAGCACCTGGTCCAGGTGCAGGTAGTCGCCGTAGCTCATGTCGCGCGCGAAGTCGAGCTTGGCGCCCTCGTCGCGCACGATGCCTTCGGTGCTTTGGGGTGGGTTCATGTCACGGCCGCCTTCTGGTTGAAGCGCGCCTCGCGCCATTCTTCGTTCTTCAGCATCTGGCGCAGGTGTTCGACCGCGTCCCAGACATCGACGAAGCGCAGGTACAGCGGCGTGAAGCCGAAGCGCAGGATCTGCGGTGAGCGGAAGTCGCCAACCACGCCGCGCGCGATCAGCGCCTGCACCATCGCATAGCCGTGCGTCGGGTGGGCGAAGCACACCTGGCTGCCGCGCAGGGCATCTTCGCGCGGCGACACCAGCGTCAAGCCCAGGCCGGCACAGCGTTGTTCCACCAGCTCGGCGAAGTTGCGTGTCAACGCCAGGGACTTGGCGCGCAGCGCGTTCATGCCACCCTGCGATTCCGCGGCAAGCACGGTGTCGACGCCGCATTCCAGTGCGGCCAGCGAGATCACCGCCGGTGTGCCGCACAGGTAGCGGCGGATGCCGGGCGCGGGCCGGTAGCCGGGCGTGAACTCGAAGGGCGCCGCATGCCCCATCCAGCCGGCCAGCGGCTGCCAGAAGCGCTCGGCATGCTTCGGCGCCACCCAGACGAAAGCAGGCGCGCCGGGCCCGCCATTCAGATACTTGTAGCCACAGCCGATGGCGAAGTCGGCGTCGCTGCCCGACAGGTCCACCGGCACCGCGCCGGCCGAATGCGCCAGGTCCCACAGCGCCAGCGCGCCGGCGTCGTGCGCGGCCTTCGTCAGCGCCGCCATGTCGTGCATGCGCCCGTCGGAGTAGTTGACGTGCGTGAGCATCAGCACCGCGCAGCGTTCGTCCAGCAGCGCGGGGACGGCTTCGGGGCTATCGGCCAGCACCAGCTCGCAGCCGCGCTCGGCGGCGGTGGCTTCGGCGATGTACAGGTCGGTGGGGAAGTTGCTGCGCTCGGAGACGATGCGCGTGCGCTTCGGGTGGTCGGCGCGCGCGATGCTCAGCGCGGCGTTCAGCACCTTGAACAGGTTGACCGAGGTCGAATCCGCGGCCACGCATTCGCCGGGCTTCGCGCCGATCAGGCGCGCGATCTTGTCGCCGATGCGCGGCGCCAGCTCCATCCAGCCGGCGCTGTTCCAGCTGCCGATCAGTCCGACGCCCCATTCCTGCGTCACCACCTGCTGCACGCGCGCCGGCGTGACCTTGGGCATCACGCCGAGCGAGTTGCCGTCCAGGTAGATCAGCCCGGGCGGGAGGGCGAACTGCTCGCGCAAGTGCGCCAGCGGGTCGGTGGCGTCCAGCGCCAGGGCGTCTTCGCGGGTCTTCATCGGCTCTCCAGTTCTCGCAGCACGGCACGCACCGGGCTGGCGTCGGCACTGATCAGCTTCAGCGGCAGCGCGATCAGTTCGTAGTCGCCTTCGGGCACCTCGTCGAGCCACAAGTTCTCGAGCACGCGCAGGCCGCGACGTCGTATCACCTGGTGGCTGGGCAGTGCCTTGCTCTCGGCCGGGTCGATGCTGGCGGTGTCGATGCCGATCAGCCACACGCCCAGGTCGGCCAGGCGCTCGACGGTCTGCGGCGCGAAGGCGGCGAGATCGGAGTCCCAGCCCGCAGGCGCGCGCGCATAGGTGCGTACCAGCACCCGCGGCGGCAGGCCGCCCAGCGCATGCGCGATGTGGGCCCATTCGATCAACGGCGCGCAGCCGATGGCATGCACCACGCGGCAACGGCCCAGGTAGGGCTCGAGGTCGAGCTCGCCGACCGCAGCGCCTCGATCGTCGTAGTGCAGCGGTGCATCGGCATGGGCGCCGGTGTGCGGCGACAACCGCAGCGTGCTGACGTTGACCGGGCAGCCCGGGCCGATGCGGACCGACCAGTCCTGGCTGAAGGCCACATCGCCCGGGAACACCGGCGAGGCGGCGTGCACGGGCGGCGAGATGTCCCACAGGCGCGGCATGGTGCGGAGGCTTGTGCGCGGGCCGGTGTTCGCTGCCCGCAGCAATACTTTAGAACTAAACTATATCGGCTGCGCCGGGCCGCGTCAATACGCGGGCAGAGCGGTCAGGCTCAAGCGAGGTCGGCGCAGGCCTGGGTGCGCGCGCACCAGCGTTCAACGACCGCCCGAAGTTCATCGCCGCGGTAGGGCTTGGCGATGAAGTCGTCCATGCCGGCAGCGGCGAAGGCATCACGATCCTCGGCCATGGCGTTGGCGCTGAAAGCCACGACGGGAGTGCGGCGGCGACCCAGGCGGCGCTCGATCTCGCGCAGCCGCGGCGTGGCGCTCAGGCCGTCCATGCCGGGCATGTTGCAGTCCATCAGCACCAGGTCGAAGGACCGCTGTTGCACCGCGGCCAGCGCTTGCGCGCCGTCGCGGGCCGCGCTGACGGCGGCACCCATGTCCTTCAGCACCGCTTCGGCATACAGCAGGTTGACCTCGTTGTCCTCGACCAGCAGCACCTGCGGCGCGCCGGTCCAGCCCGTACCGGGGGCTTGTGCGGGCAGCGACGCAGCGCGCTGCGCGCCTTCAGGCGCCAGCGGCAAGGGCAGCGTGAAGAAGAACTCCGAGCCGACGCCCGGTGTGCTATGCACGCCGATGCTGCCGCCCATCATCTGCACCAGGTCGCGCGAGATCGACAACCCCAGCCCGGTGCCGCCGAAGCGGCGCGAGGTGCTGCTGTCGGCCTGCTCGAAGGGCTTGAACAGCCGTTCGCAGGCTTCGGCGCTGATGCCGATGCCGCTGTCGCGCACGCAAAGGCGCAGTTCGCCGGGGCGCGGGCCATGTCCCACCGCCACGGTGACGGCACCTTGCGGGGTGAACTTCAGCGCATTGCCGAGCAGGTTGCGCAGCACCTGCTGCAGGCGCAGCAAGTCGCCCACCACATGTCGGGGCACACTGTCGGGCAGTTCGACCATCAGCGACAGACCCTTGTCGGACGCGTGGGCAGACATCAGCTCGCAGCAGTCGCGCACGGCCTGGTGCAGGTCGAAGACCTGCGCTTCCAGCTGCAGGCGCCCGGCTTCGATCTTCGACAGATCGAGCAGGTCGTTCAGGATTGCCATCAGCGACTTTCCACAACCCGCAATGGCCTGCACCTGCCGCGCCTGCGCATCGTCCAGCCGGCAGCGCGACAGCAGCTCGGCCATACCCAGGATGCCATTCATCGGCGTGCGGATCTCGTGGCTCATGTGAGCCAGGAACTTCGATTTGGCCTGGTTGGCCTCTTCGGCCGCCCGCCGCGCCAGCTCGAGCTGACCGTGCGCGGCCTGCAGGTGGTTGTGCTGGCGGCGGATGATGCGCGCGCCGCGGCGCACGATCAGGAACTGCACCAGGTACAGCAGGCCCATCACGGACACCACGATCAGGAACTGGCGCAGGTGAGCTTGGTCCATGTCCTGCTTGAGCGGTGTCAGGTCGTCGTAGAGCTCGAACACCGCCACGGGCGAGCGCCGGCCCGGTGGCAGCACCGGGATGTAGGTCGACACCAGGCTGCGGTTGTAGATCTGGCCATCGAAGGATAGGAAGCGCTCGCGCTGGCTCATGGTGCTGACGGATTCGCCCTGCGTTGCGCGCTGCACCAGCCCGGTGTTGTGCTTGTCCTCGCCGATCTGCGAGGCCTCGCTCGAATACAGCGTGAGGCCCTGCAGCGAGAACAACTTGACCTTGGCGACGCTGGTGCCGGTGGCCAATTGGCGCAGCACCTCATGCATGCGCTCGGTCATCGGGTGGGCGCGCAGTTGGTCGGCGCTGAGCGTCGGTGCCTCGCGTTGCAGGTAGGCCCAGGCCTCCTCGCCCAGCTTGGCGTTCAGCGCGTTGGCAAAGACGGCGGCATGCACGCCGTTGGCACGCTCGGCGGCTGATATCAGGTCGGATTCCGCCGCCTGGCGAAACAGTACGGTCAACAATGCCGCTGCCAGCGTCAGCGAGACAAAGGCGGTCAGCGAGTAGTACCGCAGCAAAGGGAACATCGGCGGGCCAGGACCGGGAGGTGGCGCGAATCTAGCGCCGACAAGACCTGCCGGGTTGCACAAAAGTCACGGCCTCGCCGCGAATCTGCCGTCCGCGCTCTGCGGCGGGCGCGGGGCCTTCGCATTCGACGGGGCCGCGCCCCGCCGAACTACCCGGTCCGGCCGAGCAGAAGGTATGCCATGAGTCGCTTCTGAACGTGAAGTCTGTTCTGGCTACGGCACGGCGCTGCGCAATGTGAGCCTGCACCGGAATCGCTTGCCGGCACGCGTGCCGCCGGATCGGCCTGTCAGCCGATACGGCCGAGCAAGAGGTACTCCATGAGTCCCTTTTGCACGTGCAAGCGATTCTCCGCCTCGTCCCAGACGACGGACTGGGGGCCGTCGATCACGTCGGCGGCGACTTCCTCGCCGCGGTGCGCCGGCAGGCAGTGCATGAACAGCGCCTCGGGCTTGGCGACGGCCATCATCTCCAAGTCGACGCACCAGTCGGTGAAGGCCTTCTGCCGTGCCTGGTTCTCGGCTTCGTAGCCCATGCTGGTCCACACGTCGGTGGTCACCAGATCGGCGCCGCGGCAGGCGTCCATCGGGTCCTTGAAGACCTTGTAGCAATCGCGCCGCGAGATGCCGGCCACGGCGGGGTCGACCTCGTAGCCGCCCGGCGTGCTGACGTGTACCGTGAAGCCCAGGATCTCGGCCGCCTGCAACCAGGTGTTGGCCATGTTGTTGCCGTCGCCGACCCAGGCCACCACCTTGCCCTGGATCGAACCACGGTGTTCGATGAAGGTGAAGATGTCGGCCAGGATCTGGCAGGGGTGATATTCGTTGGTCAGACCGTTGATCACCGGCACGCGCGAAAACGCGGCGAAGGCGGCAATCTTGGCCTGCTCGTAGGTGCGGATCATGACGATGTCGCACATGCGGCTGATGACGCGTGCGGTGTCCTCCACCGGCTCGGCGCGACCCAGGTGGCTGTCACCGGTGGTCAGGTGCACCACCGAGCCGCCCATCTGGTACATGCCGGCTTCGAAGCTGACGCGCGTGCGCGTGCTCGCCTTCTCGAAGATCATGGCCAGCGTGCGGTCGACCAGCGGCTGGTAACGCTCGTAGTTCTTGAAGCGCGTCTTGATGATGCGCGCGCGCTCGAACAGGTAGGCGTACTCCTCGGCGCGCAGGTCCTTGAACTGCAGGTAATGCTTCATCAACGTGAGGCCCGGCTTCATGCCTTCTCTTCGAGAAATGCGCGGATCAAAGGACACAGGATGGCGACGATCTGTGCGGCCTCGTCGGCCGAGAGGATCAGCGGTGGCACCAATCGGATGACCTTTTCGGCAGTCACGCTGAGCATCAGCCCGGCCCCGGCTGCGCGCTGGAGCAGGATGCCGCACGGGCGGTCGAGCTCGATACCCAGCATCAAGCCCTGGCCGCGCACCTCGACCACGCCGGCCACGCCCTGCAACTCGCGCCGCAGGCCTTCCTTGAGCAAGGTGCCGACCTTGGAAGCGTTGTCCATCACGCCGTCCTCGACCATGATGCGCAGCGTCTCGACGCCGGCGCGCATGGCCAGCGGGTTGCCGCCGAAGGTGGTGCCGTGGTTGCCCGGGCCGAGCACGTGCTTGGCCTTCGGGCCGACGACCACCGCACCGATGGGCACGCCCGAGCCCAGGCCCTTGGCCAGCGGCATCACGTCGGGCCGGATGCCGGCCCACTGGTGCGCGAACCACTTGCCTGTGCGGCCGATGCCGCACTGCACCTCGTCCAGCATCAGCAGCCATTCCTGCTGGTCGCACAGCTTGCGCAGACCCTGAAGGTAGTCCCAGCGTGTCGGGTTGATGCCGCCTTCGCCCTGGATGGTCTCCAGGAACACGGCCACCACATTGGGGTTTTCGCGCGCCACGCGCTCCACCGCGGCCAGGTCATTGAGCGGCACGCGCACGAATCCTTCGACCAGCGGGCCGAAGCCGGCCTGGATCTTGGGGTTGGCGGTGGCCGACAGCGTGGCGATCGAGCGGCCGTGGAAGGCGCCTTCGTAGACGATGATCTCCGGGCGTTCGATGAGGCGGTCATGGCCGTACTTGCGCGCGATCTTCAGCGCGCCTTCGTTGGCTTCCAGCCCCGTGCTGCAGAAGAACACCGCGTCCAGCCCCGACAGTTCGCACAGCTTGGCCGCCAGCGTTTCCTGCAGCGGCACCTCGTAGTAATTTGAGCTGTGGATCAGCTTGCCCACCTGCTCCTGCAGCGCCGGCACCAGCTTCGGGTGCGCATGGCCGAGCGTGTTGACGGCGATGCCGCCCAGCCCGTCCAGGTACTTGCGGCCTTGGGTGTCCCAGACCCAGCAGCCGCGGCCATGGCTCAGCGCGATTGGCAGTCGACCATAGGTGTTCATCACGTGCGGCATCGGCGAGGTGATGGCTTTGTCGGGAGCGTTCATCGGCATTCCTCCGGCTGCTGTTGGAGATTCTAGGGAGATGGGTTCGCCGCAATGCAAAAGAGCCTGCGATGCAGGCTCTTGATGCGGGCGATTTGGGGTTCGCCGTGTCAGGCCGACAACGCCTTCAGCTTGGCCGAAAGGCGGCTCTTGTGTCGCGCGGCCTTGTTCTTGTGGAACAGACCCTTGTCGGCGATGGAGTCGATGACACATTGCGCCGACTTGTACAGATCGGTGGCCTTGGCCTTGTCGCCAGTGAGCACGGCCTTCTGCACGTTCTTGATGGCGGTGCGGAACTTCGAGCGCAGCGAGGTGTTGGCCGCGTTCAGTTTCACGTCCTGGCGCGCGCGCTTGCGGCCCGAGGCGAGGCGGACGGTCTTCTTCTTGGCTTTGGTCGTGGTGGCCATGCTTTAATCTTTGGCAGTAAGGTGCAAAGCCGAGCAGTATAGCAGCAAGCTCGCGTACCGTGGCTGAGCTGCGGTGAGGCTGCCTATAATCCGCCGCTTTGCAGCAGGACCGACGCGCTTTGCTGTCCGCCAGCGATGAACCTGCTCAAGGCCGCTTCCACCGTTTCCCTGCTCACGCTGGCCTCGCGCATCACCGGCCTGGTGCGCGAGCAGTTGATCGCCGCGGCCTTCGGCGCCAGCGCTGCCACCGACGCCTTCAACGTCGCCTTTCGCATCCCCAACCTGCTGCGCCGGCTGTTCGCCGAAGGCGCCTTCTCGCAGGCCTTCGTGCCGATTCTCGCCGCCACGCGTGAGAGCGAAGGCGACGCCGCCACGCATCGCCTGATTGACGCGGTGGCCAGCGTGCTGGCGTGGGCGCTGCTCCTGACTTGCGCGGTGGGCATGGCTGGCGCGCCGCTGCTGGTGTGGTTGATCGGTTCCGGATTGGCCGAGTTCGACCTGGCGGCAACGATGACGCGCTGGATGTTCCCGTACATCGGCTTCATGTCGATGGTGGCGCTGTCGGCCGGGATTCTGAATACATGGAAGCGCTTTGCGGTGCCAGCGGTGACGCCGGTGCTGCTGAACCTGGCGGTGATTGGCGCAGCCTGGTGGGGCGCGCCGCAGTTCAATGCCTGGGGGCTGAACCCGGTGCTGGCGCTGGCCGCGGGCGTGATGCTGGGTGGCGCGCTGCAGGCGGCGATCCAGATTCCCGCGCTGCGCGCCATCGGCTGCATGCCGCGATTTGCCCTGGGCTTCGCGTCGCTGCGAGCGGCCTGGAACCATCCCGGCGTGCGCCGGGTGCTGCGTCGCATGGTGCCGGCCTTGCTGGGCGTGTCGGTGGCGCAGATCTCGCTGCTCATCAACACCCAGATCGCCTCGCATGTCGGAGTCGGCGCGGTGTCCTGGCTGACCTATGCCGACCGGCTGATGGAGTTTCCGACTGCACTGCTCGGCGTAGCACTCGGCGTGGTGCTGCTGCCGCAGCTGTCCGCAGCGCAGGCGCGTGATGACACCCAGTCCTATTCCGACATGCTCGACTGGGGTCTGCGCATGCTGGTGCTGCTGGCGCTGCCCTGCGCCGTGGCGCTGATCGTCTTCCCGAAAGCGCTGGTGGCGGTGCTGTTCCACTATGGCCAGTTCCAGCCGCAGGACGTGACGCAGACCACGCGCGCCTTGATGGGCTATGGCGTCGGCCTGATGGGCTTGGTCGGCGTCAAGGTGCTGGCGCCGGGCTTCTACGCGCGCCACGACATCCGCACGCCGGTGCGCATTGCCATCGTCGTGCTCGTCGCCACCCAGGCGATGAACGCGCTGCTCGTGCCCCGGCTCGGCCATGCAGGTCTGGCCTTGTCGATCGGTTTGGGTGCGCTGGTGAACGCCGGCTGGCTGCTGATCGGCCTGCGCCGGGCCAGGGTTTACCAGCCGCTGCCTGGCTGGGGCGTGTTCTTGGCCCGGGTGCTGCTGGCTTGCACCGCGCTGGGCTTGCTGCTGGCCTGGGCCGGCCTGGCCATCGACTGGCTCGGCCTGCAGGCGCACTGGGGCCAGCGCGCCGGCTGGATGGCGGCGGTGCTGGCGGGGGCGGCGTTGCTGTACTTTGCAGTGCTGCTGGCCAGTGGCCTGCGGCCGGCGCACTTCCGGCGCCGGGCCTGACCTACACTGCGCCGCATGACGCGTCTTGCAGGCTGAACGATGGGCGATACGCTGCGCTTCGAGGTGCCCACCGCGCTGCAGTATTTCGCCTCGCTGGTGGCCGAGGACCAGGGTTTTGCGCTGCTCGAGGCGGCGATTGCCGTCGCTCAGGACGAGTACCCTCAGCTCGACCCGCAGGGCGTGCTGGCGCAGGTCGATGCGCTGGCCGATCGGCTCAAACGCCGCATTCCGGCCGATGCCGCGGTGCTGCAGAGGCTGCGCTTCCTGAACCGCTACTTCTTCCAGGACCTGGGCTTCGCCGGCAACGTCAACAACTACTACGACCCGCGCAACAGCTACCTGCACGAGGTGCTGAACACGCGGCGCGGCATTCCCATCACGCTGGCGCTGCTGTACACCGAGCTGGCCACGCAGATCGGCCTGAGAGCGCGCGGCATCTCCTTCCCAGGCCACTTTCTCGTCAAGCTGCGCGCCACCAAGGGTGAAGTGGTGATCGACCCGCTGAACGGGCAGTCGTTGTCGCGCGAGGATCTCGAGGAACGACTGGCGCCCTACCGCCGCGAGCGCGGGCTCACCGGTGAGTTCGACGTGCCGCTCGGGCTGTTCCTGCAGGCGGCGGCACCGCGCGACGTGATCGCCCGGCTGCTGCGCAACCTGAAGGAGATCCACCGCACCGCGGAAGACTGGCCGCGACTGCTGGCCGTGTGTGAACGCCTGGTGGTGCTGTTGCCGCAGGCCTGGGAAGAGCGCCGCGACCGTGGCCTGACGCAGGCCGAACTGGGCCATGACGAGGCGGCTGCTGCCGACCTGGCGGCCTACCTGAAGCACATGCCCAATGCCGAGGACGCGGCGTCGCTGCGCCAGCGGCTCGAGGAGTTGAGCGACGGCCGCCGCGGCCCCTTGCATTGACGACCTTGGCGGCCGAGCGCGCAGGCGGGCGCCTAAAATGCGGGCCCATGGGTGCCACCACACGTCGATGAAGCAGATCCCGCTGGCGATCGGCCACGAAGCGCTGCCCACCTTCGACACCTACCTCAACAGTGCCAATGCCGCGGCGGTGGAGCACCTGCGTGCGCTGAGCATGCCGTCAGCGCCGGTGTATCTGTGGGGCCCTGCAGGCAGTGGCAAGAGCCACCTGCTGCGTGCGCTGGTGCATGAACGCCAACGCGCCGGTGAACGGGCCGCCTGCTTCGATGCCGCCGACCCGGCGCCCTGGGTCTATCAGGATGGATGGATGCTGGTGGTCGTGGACCGTTGCGAGCAACTCGACGCCGAGCGGCAGCAGGCAGCGTTCTCACTGTTCATCGAGGCTGCCGACAGAGGGGTGCAGTGGGCGGCCGCCGGCCGCGTGCCGCCGGTGGATCTGCCCTTGCGCGACGACTTGCGCACCCGGCTGGCATGGGGCCATGTCTTCGCCCTGCAGCCGCTGAGCGAGAACGAGACACGCGCAGCGTTGCGCCGCGAGGCCGACCGGCGCGGCATCTTTCTGGCCGACGAGGTCATCGACTACCTGCTCACGCGCTCGGCGCGGGACCTGACGACGCAGATGAAATTGCTCGATCGCATGGACCATTTCGCCCTGGCTCGCCAGCGGCACGTGACGGTGCCGCTGCTGCGCCAGATGCTGCAGGAAGACTTGCACGAGCAGGGGACAGCGTCTTGAACCTGGCCCTGTTCGACCTGGACGGCACGCTGCTGGAAATCGATTCGGACCATGCCTTCGGCGAGTTCATGGTGTCTCTTGGCTGGGCCGATGCCCAAGCCTTCCGCCAGGCCAACGACCATTTCTATGCGCAGTACAAGGCCGAGTGCCTGGACGTGGACGCCTATGTCCGTTTTGCCACCTCGCCCTGGCGCGAGCGTGGCGCGCAGGAGCTTGCCGCCGCCAGCGAACGCTTCACGCGCGAGTTGATCCAGCCCGCCATCGAGGACTCGGCGCGCGCCCTGCTGCGCCGGCATGTCGAAGCCGGCGACCGTGTGGCCATCGTCACCGCCACCAACGAATTCATCACCCGGCCGATCGCCATGCTCTTCGGTGTCGACGAACTCATCGCGACCGAACTGCAGCGCGATGCCGCCGGCCGTGTCACCGGCGCGGTATTGGGCGTGCCGGCCTACCGCGAAGGCAAGGTCACGCGCGTGCAGCAGTGGCTGGCGCAGCAGGGCTTGGCCTGCGCGGACTTCGAGCGCATCACGTTCTACAGCGATTCCACCAACGACCTGCCGCTGCTCGAGCGCGTCAGCCACCCGGTGGCAACCAACCCGGCCCCCGCGCTCGAACGCATCGCACTCGAGCGCGGCTGGCCCATCCTCAGGCTCTTTGCATGATCAAGAAATTCATCGACCGTCTGCTCGGCAAGGGCGCCGCAGCGTCGAAGCCGGCGGTGCCACTGGGCAAGCGCGCAGAAGTCGGCGCGGCCGAACACGGCATCGACCAGAGCCTGCTGGACGAACGCGCGGTGCGCGTGGTGCGCACGCTCAAGGAAGCCGGGCACGAGGCCTACATCGTCGGCGGCGCAGTGCGCGACCTGCTGGTCGGGCTGCGACCGAAGGATTTCGACGTCGCCACCAACGCCACGCCCGAGCAGGTCAAGGCGCTTTTCCGCCGTGCCTTCATCATCGGCCGGCGCTTCCGCATCGTGCATGTCATCTTCGGCCGCGGCCGCGACCACGAGGTGATCGAGGTCTCGACCTTCCGCGCGCTGCTCGACTCGGCGGCGGCAGAACAAGTCAGCGGCAACGAGAAGACCTCGAAGCAGGAGCTCAGCGGCAAGTCGCATGTGGTCGACGCAGCGGGTCGCGTGCTGCGCGACAACGTCTGGGGCCCGCAGATCGAGGATGCCGCAAGGCGCGACTTCAGCGTCAATGCGCTGTACTACGACCCGACCGAACAGGTCGTCGTCGACTACCACCATGGGTTCAGGGACGCGAAGAAGCGTGTGCTGCGCATGATTGGCGACCCGGCTGCGCGCTACCGCGAAGACCCGGTGCGCATCATTCGCGTCGTGCGTTTCGCCGCCAAGCTGGGCTTCGCCATCGACCCGGCGACGCAGCGCCCGATCAAGGAGATGGCTTCGCTGCTGGCCAACGTGCCGGCCTCGCGTTTGTTCGACGAGATGATCAAGCTGCTGCAGACCGGCCATGCATTGAAGAGCCTGGAAGAACTGCGCAAGCAGGGCCTGCAACGCGGTGTGTTCCCGATCCTGGACGCCGTGCTGGCCCAGGGCGATCGGCAGGACGGCCAGAGCCGGTTCGTGCAGTTGGCCCTGGCCGATACAGACCGCCGCGTGGCCGAGGGCCTGCCGGTGGCACCGAGTTTCATGCTCGCCTGTTTGCTGTGGTACGAGGTGCTGGAGCGCTGGAACGCGCTGCTGGCGAGCGGTGACGCGCCGTTCCCGGCATTGCAACAGGCCGTGGACGCGGTGTTCGACGCACGCATCGGCGACATCTCCGGGCGCGGCAAGCTGGCCGCGGACATGCGCGAGATCTGGCTCATGCAGCCGCGATTCGAACGGCGCAGCGGCAACACGCCGCGCGCGCTGGTCGAGCAGCCGCGCTACCGGGCGGGCTACGACTTCCTGCGCCTGCGCGCCGATGCGGGCGAAGTCGATGCCGAACTGGCCGAGTGGTGGGAGGACTTCGCACTGGGTGACGAGGACGAGCGCGTGGCCCTGTTGCAGGCGGCGCGGGAATTGCAGCCGCCGCGGCGCGTCGTGTCGGCGACACCCCGCGCCGCCGATGCGCCGCCGGCCGCGGACGCTCCGGCGCGCAAGCGCCGCCGCCGCCGCCGCAAACCGGCGGCGTCGGAGGGCGCGGACACGCGTTCGCCCGAAGGCCCGGTGCCCGCACTGCCCGACTGAGCATGCCCGCCTTGCCACAACGTGCCTTCGTGGGCGTTGGCGCCAATCTCGGCGATGCGATCGCCACGGTGCGTGCCGCCCTGCGTATCCTGGGGCAACTGCCCGACACCGACCTGATCGCCTGTTCATCGCTGTATCGCAGCGCGCCGGTGCAGGCCAGCGGGCCCGACTTCGTGAATGCCGTGGCCGAGCTGCGCACGGCGCTGGGCCCGATGGCGCTGCTGCATCAACTGCAGTCCATCGAGCGGACCTTCGGCAGGGTGCGCAGTGTGCGCAACGCCCCGCGCACGCTCGACCTGGACCTGCTGCTGTTCGGAGATTGCGTGATGTCGGGACCCGAACTGGAGCTGCCGCATCCGCGCGCCCATCTGCGCGCCTTCGTGCTTTGGCCGCTGGCTGAACTCGAGCCGGGGCTGGAACTGCCCGGAGTGGGGTCGCTCGAGCCCTGGCTGGCCAAAGCGGCCGACCAGGCGATCGAGAGAATCGACGCGGCTTGATCCAGGCATCGTGTCGCGCGTGGCGCGACACCTACAATTGCTGCGCGGTGAACGCCGATGTGCGCGTGGGCCAGGAGACCAATCGATGCTGTTCGGCAAACTTCTGCCCCGCGAGGGGAACTTCTTCGAATTGTTCGACCAGCACGCGGGCTACATCACGCAGGGGGCGCGGGCCTTCATGTTGCTGATCCAGAACTACGACGATGCCGCGCTGCGCGACAAGCATGCCGCCGAGGTGGATGCTGCCGAACACTCTGCCGACCGCGTCACCGCCGAGGTCAACCGACTGTTGCACAAGACCTTCATCACGCCTATTGGCCGCGAGCAGATCCACGGCTTGATCAATGCGATGGACGACATCGTCGATCTGCTGCAGGACGCGACCGAGACGCTGTCGCTGTACGACGTGCGCAAGCTCACCGAGGACGTGCTGCGGCTGGGCGAAATCAGCGCGAAGTGCTGCGAGCGTGTGCAGCATGCGGTTTCGCTGATGCCGCGGCTGAGCCATGCCGCGGTGGCCGACGCCGCCATCAAGACCTGCGAGGAGATCGACCGGCTCGAATCCGACGCCGACCGGGTGATGCGTTCGGCGATGTCGAGGCTGTTCCGGGAGGAGGCCGACGTGCGCGAGCTGATCAAGCTGAAGGCCATCTACGAGCACCTGGAGTCGATCTCCGACCGCTGCGAGGACGTGGCCAACATGATCGAAGGCGTGGTGCTCGAGAACTCCTGAGCCGCTGGCGCCATGCAAAGCATGCAGATCGGCTTCTGGGTTGTCGCCGTGCTGGTGATGCTGGCGCTGGTCTTCGACTTCATGAACGGCTTCCACGATGCGGCGAATTCGATCGCCACCGTGGTCTCCACCGGCGTGCTGAGGCCGCAGACGGCCGTGCTCTTCGCCGCGTTCTTCAATGTCGTGGCGATCTTCGTGTTCCAGCTGAAGGTGGCCGCCACCGTGGGCAAGGGCATCGTGGAAGCCGACGTCGTGGACCAGTACGTCGTCTTCGGCGCGCTGATCGGCGCCATCAGCTGGAACCTGCTCACCTGGTGGTACGGCATCCCGTCGAGTTCCTCGCACGCGCTGATCGGCGGCATCGTCGGTGCAGCCGTGGCCAAGGCCGGGGCCGGCAAGCTGGTGCTTGCCGGTGTGCTCAAGACCGTGGCCTTCATCGTCATCTCGCCGGTGCTGGGCTTCGTGCTGGCGGGGCTGCTGATGGTGCTGGTGTCGTGGATCTGCCGACGAAGCTCGCCACTGCGCGTGGACAACTGGTTCCGCCGCCTGCAGCTCGTTTCGGCAGGTCTGTATTCACTGGGGCACGGGGGCAACGACGCGCAGAAGACCATCGGCATCGTCTGGATGTTGCTCATCGCCTCCGGCGCGGTCGCCGCCAGCGACAAGTCGCCGCCCGTGTGGGTGATCTGGGCGTGTTACTTGGCGATCGGCGCGGGCACGCTGTTCGGCGGCTGGCGCATCGTCAAGACCATGGGTCAGCGCATCACCAAGCTCAAGCCGGTGGGCGGCTTCTGCGCCGAGACCGGCGGCGCGCTGACGCTGTTCATGGCTACCGCACTGGGCATCCCGGTATCGACCACCCATACCATCACTGGGGCGATCGTAGGCGTCGGTGCCGTGCGCAACGCCGCCAGGGTGCGCTGGGGCGTGGCCGGCAACATCGTCTGGGCCTGGATCCTGACGATCCCGGCGACGGCCTTCGTCGCGGCGATCTCGTACTTCATCGGCAAGGCACTTTTCTAGTGCCTGCGCCTACGGGCGTTGCGCTGCAGTCTCCAGCTGCCACTCGAAGAAGCGCTGGCCGCTGAAGGCCACCGTGCCCATCAGCACGCTGGCGCCCAGCAGCAGTGCGGTGATCACGCCCAGAATCGGCCCCCAGCCTGTAGGTCGCAGCGGCAGGCCGGGGTTGTGGCGCGCCGCCCATTTGTCGTCGGGGGTCAGGCCATAAACGATGGCCGTCAGCATGGCCAGCGAGATCATCAGTCCCAGCAGCGGAATCAGCAGCCAAGCCACGCGGTCGTCCTGCCCGAAAACGCGCATGCGCTGCAATCCGGCCAGGCCAAGCAGCGTCGGCACGGGGTAGAGCCAGCCCTGCAGGTCGCGCCAGCCCTGCAGGTAGAAGCGGTGCAGGCCCAGGGGGCCCGTGAGCACGGCGATCCATGTGGCCAACGTCTTCGAGCGGTAGCGGCTCACGCGGCACCGCCCGAGGGCGCGCTGTGGGCGCCGTGGCCAAGCGGTCGCTGCATCAGTACCACGTCGAGCCAACGGCCGAACTTCCAGCCGACGGACTCGAGCAACCCGCAACGCTCGAAACCCAGCACGCGGTGCACGCCAATGGAGCCAAGGTTCGCGCTGTCGCCGATGACGGCCAGCATCTGCCGTGCACCCGCGGCTGCGCAGCGCGCCACCAATTCGGCCAGCAGCACCCGACCGACGCCACGCCCCTGTGTGTCGGGCCGCAGATAGATCGAGTCCTCGACACAGAAGCGATAGGCCGGGCGTGGCCTGAAATGACTGGCGTAGGCATATCCCTGCACCTGGCCGCCACTCTCGGCCACCAGCCAGGGCAATCCGTTGGCCAGCACGTCGTCCCGGCGGCGCGCCATCTCGGCTCCGTCGGGCAGGTCGAGCTCGAAGGTGCTGGTGCCATGCGCGACTGCATGGGCATAGATCTCGCGAATGGCAGCGAGATCGGCCGCAACGCTCGGACGG
The DNA here is from genome assembly GCA_963824005.1 of uncultured beta proteobacterium. Taxonomy (GTDB): domain Bacteria; phylum Pseudomonadota; class Gammaproteobacteria; order Burkholderiales; family Burkholderiaceae_C; genus Rubrivivax. Next base: position 92,853 of record CAWGOK010000005.1, on the reverse strand, counting down.
ATCAACAGGGCAGGGGAACTCATGACGGTTGGCGGGCGGATTCCGCGTGAGTTTATAATGCTGGGTTTTCGATGCCGGCTGCACCAAGCCCGATGCGGGGTATCGAACGATGGGCTTGCCCTGAACGGTTGATCCGGCACGGCGCTCGATTTTCACTGAAGGACAGTTCCATCATGGTCGTCATCCGACTGGCTCGTGGCGGCGCGAAGAAGCGCCCGTTCTACAACATCGTGGTTTCGGACTCGCGCGAACGGCGCGACGGCCGATTCATCGAGCGCGTGGGTTTCTATAACCCCATGGCCTCGGGCGGCGAGCAGCCTTTGCGTGTGGCGATCGACCGCGTCAGCTATTGGTCCGGCGTCGGCGCGCAGCTGTCGCCTACCGTGGCGCGGCTGGTCGACCAGGCCAAGACGGCCGCCTGAAGCAGCACGGGTGGCCGCCGCGTCGGATCCTTCGGCGCCCGATGCCGAGTTTCCCGCGGATGCGGTCGAGGTCGCCCGAGTGCTCGATGCCTGGGGCGTCAAGGGCTGGCTGCGTGTGCAGCCCTACGCCAAGGCCCCGCAGGCACTGTTCTCGGCCCGACGCTGGTTTCTGCGGCCACCCGAACCGAACCCGGCACGCCCTGCACCCAAGGCCACGGTGGCTCTGCCGCCACTGCTGCGCATCATCGAAGCGCGTGAGCACGGCGAAGACGTGGTCGCCTCGGTGCGGGACATCACCGATCGCAACCAGGCCGAAGCGCTGCGCGGCGCACGCATCTTCGTACCGCGCAGTAGTTTCCCCAGTGCAGCCAGCGATGAGTTCTACTGGGTCGACCTGATCGGCCTGGAGGTCGTCAACCGCGACGGCGTGTTGCTGGGCGAGGTGACCGGCCTGATCGACAACGGCGCGCACAGCGTGCTGCGTGTGCGTGCGGTGCCTGACGCGCCCGCCGACGAGCGCCTGATCCCCTTCGTCGCGGCCTACATCGACCAGGTGGACCTGACGTCACGGCGCATCGGCGTCGACTGGGGCCTGGACTATTGAGACGGGCGATGCGCTTCGACGTCATCACGCTCTTTCCGGAACTGTTCGAGGCGCACCTGACGCACGGCATCACGCGCCGCGCGTTCGATGCGGGCCTGGTTCAGGTGAAGCTGTGGTCGTTGCGCGACCATGCCGACGACAACTACCGCCGTGTGGATGACCGCCCTTATGGCGGAGGGCCGGGCATGGTGATGCTGGCCGAGCCGCTGCTTCGGGCCCTGGCGGCGGTGCGCGCGCAGCGCGACGACACCGGGGCACCTGCGGTGGTGCATTTCAGCCCCGGTGGACGACACCTCGACCAGGCGCTGGTGCGCGAGTTTGCCGCCGGTCCTGGCGCGATACTGCTTTGTGGCCGCTACGAAGGGGTCGACCAGCGTGTCATCGACACCCAGGTCACGCGCGAGGTCAGCCTGGGTGACTTCGTGCTGTCGGGCGGGGAGTTGCCGGCCTTGGCACTGCTCGACGCGGTGGCCCGGCTGATGCCGGGCGTGCTGAGCGCGCCGTCGCACGAGCAGGACAGCTTTTCGGATGGCCTGCTCGAGGGCCCGCAGTACAGCCGGCCCGAGCTGCTGCAGACCGCCGAAGGTGGACCGGTGCCGGTGCCATCGGTGCTGCTGTCCGGCCATCATGCCGAGGTGGCCCGCTGGCGTCGGGAGCGCTCGCTGGAGCTGACCGCCCGGCGTCGCCCCGACCTGATCGATGCCGCGCGGGCCGCCGGCCGGCTGGACCGAAGCGATGAGCAGTTCCTGCGCGGCCTCGGGCTATAATTAAAAGCTTTTCGATCCTCTGCTGCGTACTACAAGGGCCTTGCGCCCCCGCGGGCGACTCGCCCCATAACACCCAACCGCGCGGGCACGATCGCCTGGAGAACCCCGATGGACCTGATCAGTACCCTCGAGCACGAGGAAATCGCACGCCTGAACAAGAAGATCCCCGCTTTCGCCCCCGGCGACACGGTGATTGTCAGCGTCAATGTGGTCGAAGGCACGCGCAAGCGCGTCCAGGCCTTCGAAGGCGTCGTCATCGCCAAGCGCAACCGCAGCCTGAACAGCAGCTTCATCGTGCGCAAGGTTTCGAACGGCGAAGGCGTGGAGCGCACCTTCCAGCTGTACAGCCCGATCATCGCCGGCATCGAGGTCAAGCGCCGTGGCGACGTGCGCCGCGCCAAGCTGTACTTCCTGCGCCAGCGCAGCGGCAAGTCGGCGCGCATCAAGGAAAAGCTGGCCTGAGCCTTGCTCAGCCCGCGGCGTCGCCGCGGGTCGTGCGCAGCGCGAAGCCAGCTTTCGAGGCGTTGCGGCGAAGCCGCCAGCCTCAGAAACTGGCCTCTGGAGGGGTTCGTCTCGGTCTGCCTCTTATGACCCGTCCCCGGATTCTCGACCCGCAGGCCATTCCGGTGCTCGGCACCGACCACCACCTGCCGCCGGTCGACCCGGCACGGCTGACGCCCGAGGCATTGCGCCAGCGCTTCGCGGCGGTACAGGACTGGCAGGCACACATCCGCGGCGACGCCGGCTTCGAATCAGGCGGCCTGTCCCCGGCCTCGGTGTTGGTGCCTCTGGTGCTGCGTCCGGGCGGAATGCGGGTCCTGCTCACGCAGCGCACCCACCATCTGCGCGACCACGCCGGCCAGATCAGTTTTCCCGGCGGGCGTGTCGAGCACCATGATGCCGATGCGGTGGCCACGGCGCTGCGCGAGGCGGAAGAGGAGGTCGGCCTGCCGCGCAATGCGGTCGATGTCATTGGGCGGCTTCCGGACTACGTCACCGTGACCAACTATGTCGTCACGCCGGTGGTCGCACTGGTGCGCCCGCCTTTTGCGCTGCAACTCGACAGCTTCGAGGTCGCCGAGGCTTTCGAGGTGCCGCTGTCCTACCTGATGACGCCGGCACACCACCAGCGCCACGAGGTCGAACTGCAGGGTCGGCGGCGCCAGTTCCTGTCCATGCCCTGGGAAGACGCCGGTGGCGAGGGCGCGCCGCGCCGCTACTTCATCTGGGGCGCCACCGCGGCGATGCTGCGCAACCTGTACGCCTTCCTCAGCGCCTGAGCCTCGGCAGACGCTGGGTATCATCGACGACGATGAGTTTCTTCGCCGTCCTGTTCGCGCTGCTGATCGAACAACTCAAGCCCCTGCCGCGCGACAACTGGGTACATGACAGGTTGGTGGCTTGGGTGGGCTGGGCCGGCCGCAACTTCGATGCCGGCAAGGCGCGCCATGTGTGGGTTGTATGGTGGGTGTCGGTGCTGGTGCCGGCACTTCTCGTCGCGCTGCTCTACCTTGGCGTCAGTCACTACAGCCTGTTGCTGGCCATGGCCCTCGATGTGGCAGTGCTGTACTTCACGCTGGGCTTTCGCCAGTTCAGCCACTACTTCACCGACATGCGCGACGCGCTCGACCGTGGCGACGAGGACGAGGTGCGCCGCCTGCTGGCCGAATGGCTGCATCTCGATGCCAGCGAGTTGCCGCGCACGGAAGTCTTGCGCCACGTGGTGGAGCATGCCTTGCTGGCCTCGCACCGGCATGTCTTCGGCGTGTTCTTCTGGTTCATCGTGTGCTCTGCGCTCGGGCTCGGGCCGGCGGGCGCGGTGTTCTATCGCATGGCCGAGTTCGCCAGCCGCTACTGGGCCTATCGCCAACGCACGCTCGACGCGCCCGCCAACGAGCGGCTGCTTCAGGTGTCGCAGCAGGTCTTCGGCTGGGTCGATCTGGTGCCGGCGCGACTGACGGCCTTCGGCTTTGCGGTGGTCGGCAATTTCGAGGAGGCGGTCAACGGCTGGCGCCGCGATGCCGGGCTCTGGCAGCAGCCCAACGAGGGCATCCTGCTCGCGGCCGCCGCGGGTGCGGTGGGCGTGCAACTCGGTGGCCATGCGGCGCCTGGCGTGACGCCCGACCGGTCCAAGACCTTCAGCAGCGGGCTGCAGGCCGGCATCGGAACCGCACAAGGGTCGACTGCCGGCGTGCCGCTGCAGCCGGGCCACCTGCAAAGCGTGGTCGGGCTGGTCTGGCGCTCGGTGGTGCTGTGGATGCTGCTGCTGGCGCTGCTGACGCTGGCCAACATTCTCGGCTAACGGCGCGATTGCACCAGCTCGTCGAGGATCTCGGCGTACAGCCTGTAGCGCTGCGGCGCGATGTCACCACGTTCAGCCGCAGACCGTACGCCGCAGCCCGGCTCGTGCCGGTGTGTGCAGTTGTAGAAGCGGCACTGGCCCAGCTGGGCACGAAGGTCGGGCATCAAGGCGGCGAGATGCGCCGCGTCGATGTGGCACAGGCCAAACTCCTGGAAGCCGGGTGAATCGATCAACGCACCTTCGCGGGCTGCATCCAGCCAGTACCAGAGCGTGCTCGTCGTGGTGTGGCGGCCCGAATTCAACGCCTGCGAGATCTCGCCGACCTGCGCCTGTGCCTGCGGCACCAGCAGGTTGATGAGCGTGCTCTTGCCGGTGCCGCTGGGGCCCAGCACCAGCGTGGTCCTGCCCTGCAGCAGCGGCAACAGGCGCGCGCTGGCAGCGGCGGGGTCGGCCTTGAGCGCAAACTCCAGCACCTGCACGCCCATCGCGCGATAGGGCTGCAGACGCTCACGTGCCAGAGCCGCACTGGGCTTGTCGATCTTGTTCAGCCCGATGTGTGCCGGGATGCCGGCGCTCTCGGCGGCAATCAGCGCACGCGTCAGCTGCGATTCGCTGAACACCGGTTCGCCGGCCACCAGCATCAGGATCTGGTCGAGGTTGGCGGCGAATGACTTGGTGCGCCACTCGTCCTGGCGGAACAGCAGATTGCGGCGCGGTTCGACCTGCTCGATCACGCCTTCGTCGCCGGCGGGCTGCCAGCGCACCTGATCGCCGACCACCAGATCGGCCTTGCGCCCACGCAGGTGACATAACACGCGACGGCCCTGCGCCGTCTCGATGAAGGCATGGCGGCCATGCGCGGCCACCACCCGCGCCACCTCCAGGCCCTGGAAACGACTCAAGGCAACAAGGCGTCGACCTTGGCGGCGCAGATGAAGTCGTTGATCGAAATGCCGCCCACCGAGTGGGTGTTGAAGCGCACGGTGCAACGGTTGTAGCCGAGCGCCAGGTCGGGATGGTGGTCCTCGGCATGCGCGATCCAGGCCAACGCGTTGACGAAGGCCATGGTCTCGTGAAAGTTGCCGAAGTGCCAGCTCTTCTCGATGGCGCCATCCTTCAGCACCCAGCCGCGAACCCTTGCCAGGTGGGACTCGACCTGTGCCGCAGACATCGCCGGCTGTCCCTCGAGCGGCTTGCAGCGTTGTTGCGTCAGGTCGTTCATCGCGCTCAACGGGTGTTCAAGGCCAGGGCCGCCAGGCGTTCGGACGCGGGCGGGTGCGAGTAGTAGAAGCGCACATACACCGGGTCGGGCGTCAGCGTCGACGCGTTGTCCTCGTGCAGTTTGAGCAGCGCGTTCGCCAGGTCCTGCCCGCTGGCCCGCGCACAGGCATAGGCGTCGGCCTCGAACTCGTGGCGGCGCGAGAAATGCGCCATCAGCGGCGACACGAAGAAGGCGAAGGCCGGCAGCACCAGCATGAACAGCAGCAGCGCCAGGGCGTCGTTCGGCGCCTGCATGTTTGGCGTCACGCCCAGCCCCTCGTAGAAGCTGCTCAGTCCCGACAGCCAGCCCAGCAGCGCCAAGCCCAACAGGCTGAAGGCAAAGATGCCGGCGATACGTTTTTGCACATGGCGATGGCTGAAGTGGCCGAGTTCATGCGCCAGCACCGCCTCCACCTCGCCGGGCGACAGGCGTTGCAGCAGCGTGTCGAAGAAGACCACGCGCTTGGCCGCGCCCAGGCCGGTGAAGTAGGCATTGGCATGGGCCGAGCGCCGGCTGCCGTCCATCACGAACAGCCCCTTCGCGGCAAAGCCGCAGCGCTGCATCAGCGCCTGCACCCGGGACTTCAATTCGCCGTCGGCCAGCGGCTCGAACTTGTTGAACAGCGGTGCGATCACCGTCGGGTACAGCACCAGCAGCACCAGGTTGAAAGCCATCCACGCGCCCCAGGCCCACAGCCACCACAGCCCGCCGGTGGCGCCCATGATCCACAGCATCAGCGCCGCGAGCGGCAGGCCGATCAACGCACCCACGGCCGCATTCTTCAGCAGGTCGGCGACGAAGAGCCTTGGCGTCATGCGATTGAAGCCGAAGCGCTGCTCGATGCGGAAGGTGCTGTACACCTCGAAAGGCAGGTCCAGTGCACCGCCGATCAGCGCGAATGCCGTCAGCAGCGTCAGCTGGTAGGCCATGTTGCCGAAGCGCGCCTGCACGACCTCGAGCAGCCACAGGTTCAGCGCGTCCAGCCCGCCGAGCAGCGTCCAGCACAGCAGCACCAGCGTGCCGAAGGCGGTGGCAAGCAGGCCGAAGCGGCCCTTGGCCAGCGTGTAGTCGGCCGCGCGCCGATGCGCTTCGGGTGTGACGCTGGCGGCGAAGGTGGCGGGCACCTGGTCGCGATGGGCAGCCACATGGCGCATCTGGCGCGTCGCCAGCCAGAACTTGGCCAGCAGCGACAGCAGCAGCGCCGCCACGAAGGCCAGGGTGAGGGTCGAACTCTGCATGGGGACGCAAGTGTAGGCTTCGGCGAGAATCGGCGCTGCTGTGCTCTGGGAAGAACCCCAAATGACCGACGCCGTGCTGCCGCCGAACGAGCACAACCTGATCTGGATCGACCTGGAGATGACGGGCCTGTCGCCGTCCACCGACCGTATCATCGAAATCGCCGTGGTCGTGACCGATGCGCAGATCACGCAGCGCATCGAAGGCCCGGTGTTGGCGGTGCACCAGAGCGACGCCGCGCTCGACGCCATGGACGCGTGGAACAAGGGCACGCACGGTCGCAGCGGGCTGATCGACCGTGTCAAGGCCTCGGCCATCGACGATGCCGCGGCCGAGGCGCAGGTGATCGCCTTCCTGAAGCAGTACGTGCCGGCAGGCAAGAGCCCGATGTGCGGCAACAGCATCTGCCAGGACCGCCGCTTCCTTGTCAACTACATGCCGGTGCTGGAGGCTTTCTTCCACTACCGCAACCTCGATGTCAGCACGCTGAAGGAACTGGCGCGGCGCTGGAAGCCCAGCGTCCTGGACGCCTTCAAGAAGGCGCAGGCGCACACCGCGCTGGCCGACATCCACGAGTCAATCGACGAGTTGCTGCACTACCGGCAGCACTTCCTGCAGATTTAGGCCCTGCAAGGGCCCAGCGTGTCGACCGAATCGGTGAAAACCCCAAGTCGGCTACAATCCGCCTCTTGGCTTGAAGTTGAAGCCTTCCGTTCATCCCTGTTGACCTTCGTCGTGTCCTTCCCGCAGCGCCTTTGCTGCGCGGCCTGGACGAGATAGCTCCCCTTGCGGGACATGGGTCGGCGGCGATGCCGTCGCCCTGATCCGTCCGCCCCGTCCGTTCTGGCCGGGAACGTCAATCCTGTTGCGACTTGACCAGCGACGACACATTGCGTGTCGCCGGCGTGCGTGAGCGCGTCGTCTAGACGAAAGCATCAAATGAATTTCGAGAACATGGGCCTTCACGAGGCCATCACCCGCGCCGTGCTCGATGCCGGCTATACCCAGGCCACGGAGGTGCAACAGCGCGCCATCGAACCCGCAATGAAGGGCCAGGACCTGATGGTCTCGGCCAGCACCGGTAGCGGCAAGACCGCGTCTTTCATCCTGCCGGCGCTGCAACGTGTGCTGGCCGCGCGGGGCGACGCGAGCAAGGCGCGTGACAAGGGCGTGATGCACGGCCCGCGCATCCTGGTGCTGACGCCGACGCGCGAACTGGCGATGCAGGTGGCCAAGGCCGCGGTCACCTACGGGCGCCATGTGCCAGGGCTGCGCGTCGCTACCGTGGTCGGTGGCGTGCCCTATCCAGCGCAACTCAAGGCGCTGCGTGGTCCGCTGGACGTGCTGATCGCCACGCCGGGCCGGTTGATTGACCATCTGCAAAACGGCAAGGCCGTGCTCGCCAACATCGAAATGCTGGTGCTGGACGAAGCCGATCGCATGCTCGACATGGGCTTCATCGACGACATCCACCTCATTGCCGAATCGACGCCGAAGACGCGCCAGACGGTGATGTACAGCGCGACCTTCGCCGGCAACGTCGGCGCGTTGGCGACCAAGCTGCTGCGCGCACCGCAGCGCATCGACGTGGCCTCGCATACCGACACCCATGCCGACATCGAGCAGCGGCTGCACTGGGCCGACGACCATGAACACAAGAACGCGCTGCTCGACCACATCCTCACCGAGCGCAGCGTCGAGCAGGCGCTGGTCTTCACCAGCACGCAGCGCGACGCCGACTGGCTGGCCGACCGCTTGGCCGACATGGGACACGCGGTGGCCTCGCTGCATGGCGGCATGCCGCAGGGCCGGCGCAATCGCGTGCTGCAAGGCCTGCGCTCGCGCCACCTGAAGGTGCTGGTGGCCACCGACGTGGCCGCGCGCGGCATCGACGTGCCGACGATCAGCCACGTCATCAACTACGGTCTGCCGATGAAGGCCGAGGACTACGTGCACCGCATCGGCCGCACCGGCCGTGCCGGGCGCAGCGGCTTGGCGGTGACCTTGGCCGAGCGCCGCGACGCGTCGATGATTCACAGCATCCAGCGCTTCACCACGCAGCGCATTCCGCCGGCCACCATCGCCGGCCTGGAGCCGCGCCGCCCTGAGCCGAAGCCGGCCCAGCCGGAGCGCTTTGCGCTGTCGCGCGACAAGGCGCGCCGCGCCGGCCCGGGCGCATCGCGCCCCGGCTTCGGCAGTGTCGAACGTCGCCCTGGCGCAGCCGCGCCCTGGGCCAAGCCCGGCGCACGCAGCACCAAGCCACGCGCGGCTCGCTGAAGGCTCAGGTCGACAGCAGGTCGACCTCGAAGACCAGCGTGGCGTTCGGCGGGATCACGCCGCCGGCTCCGCGCGCGCCGTAACCCAGCTGCGGCGGGATCAGCAGCACGCGTGTGCCGCCGATCTTCATGCCCTGCACGCCTTCGTCCCAGCCGCCGATGACCTGCCCGCCACCCAGCCCGAAGCTGAAGGGCTGGCCGCGGTCCTTGCTGCTGTCAAACTTCTTGCCGCGGCCATGGGGGGCCGTGGGGTCGTGCAGCCAGCCGCTGTAGTGCACGCTGACGTGCTGGCCGCTGCGCGCCGTGTCGCCGGCGCCGGCGACGGTGTCCTCGTACTGCAGGCCCGAAGGGGTGGTGATCATGAAGCGATTCCTGTGGGTTTGGGGCTGCGCATCATGCCATCCAGCGCGCCGCCCAGGCTGGTAGAGCGGCATGCAGCCAGGCCATGCAGTCGACGGCGTCGATGTCCGGCAGTTCGAGTACCCGGCCGGCACCGCGCAGCGCGAGCACGGGGTCGTGCAGGTCCAGCGCCTGCGCACCGTTCTGCTTCGACAACTTGTGTCCGTCGGGGCCCAGCACCAGCGGCGTGTGCAGATAGCTCGGCGTGGGCAGCCCCAGCGCGCGCTGCAGCAGGATCTGCCGCGGCGTGTTGCCGGCCAGGTCGGCGCCGCGCACCACGTGCGTGACGCCCTGCCATGCATCGTCCACGACCACGGCCAGTTGGTAGGCCCACAGGCCATCGGCGCGCTTCAGCACGAAGTCGCCGACCTCGTGCTCCACGTCCTGCGTTTGCGCGCCCAGGCGTCGATCGCGCCAGTCGATGCGCGGGCCCACGCCGCCGTGCCGGGTGCGCAGCCGCACGGCGCGGGCCTGCTTGCCCTTCAAGCCATCGCGGCAGGTGCCGGGATACACCGCTTGCTCATGCCGCGCACGCGCTTGGCCAGCCTCGGCCAGGGAGACATCGATGTCCTTGCGCGAGCAGCCGCAGGGGTAGGCCCAGCCCGAGGCCAGCAGTCGCTCCAGCGCCTGCGCATAGGCTGGGCAGCGCTGCGATTGCCAGATCGGCGTTGCGTCGGGCACCAGGCCGACGCGGGCCAGTTGCTGCAGGATGACGCCGTCCATGCCAGGCAGGCAACGCGGTGTGTCGATGTCCTCGATGCGCACCAGCCAACGGCCGCCGTGCGCGCGCGCGTCCAGCCAGCTGGCCAGCGCCGCCACCAGCGAGCCGGCATGCAGCGGCCCGGTGGGCGAGGGTGCAAACCGGCCGGTGGGGCGCAAGGCACTCGACGACGCCATGTGCGGCGCTATCGCTGCGCTTCGTTCTGGCGATCGAGCAGCGCACGGCGCGTGGTCGGCGCGGCCAGCTGCTTCAGCCACCACTGCAGCGCCAGCCCGAGTGCCGCGCGCTCCTTCCTGCCGCTGCCGCAGCGCCAGGCGTAACCCATCTTCGCGGCGGCGCTCGGCCGCAAGGTTCGCTTCGCCAGCAGCGTGCCGGCTTGCAGGTGCTGGCGCACCATCGGCTCGGGGATGAAGCCGCAGCCCAGGCCGCGCAACAGCGCCTCGATCTTTGCCGCCATGCTCGACACGGTGAGCACGTCCTGGCCGGGCAGCAGGTTCAGCGTCAGCGGCGACATCTGATGCGCGGAATCGGCCACGGCCACCGCGCGGTAACGCAGCAATTCCACGTCGTTGATCGGTTCGCTGGCCGACGCCAGCGGATGCTGGGGCGATAGAGCGAAGACAAAGGCCAGCTCGCCCAGCGGCTCGATTGCCACGCCAGGTGGCGGGCTGTTCAGGCCCACGCCGATGGCTAGATCGGCCTGGCCGCTGACCAGCGCCTCCCAGGTCCCCGCCAGCACCTCGGTGCGCAGCTGTAGCCGCGTGCCGGGTCCACCGTTGCCGAGCGTGCCACCGCCGGCCTTGCCCTGCGGATCGAGCGCATAGAACGCATCGCACAGTTCGAACAGCGTCAGCCTCGAGATCACGTCGTCGACGGCCACGCTGAGCTGTGTCTCCCAACCGGAGGCGACACGGCGCACGCGGTTGGCGACCGCCGCGCTCTCGGCGAGCAGCCGGCGCCCTTCGTTGACCAGTTCCTCGCCCGCGGCCGTGAACCTGGCCTGGCGCGAGCGCCGGTCGAAGAGCAGCACGTCCAGCGCCTCCTCGAGCTGGCGCACGCTGTAGGTCAGCGCCGACGGCACCTTGCCCAGCTCGCGCGCAGCCGCGGCGAAACTGCCGGTGCGGGCGATGATGTCGATCATCGACAGCGCATCGGGCGTCAGGGCGTGGTGGGGTTGCGGCATGGTGAGCGACGAGCCGGAGCTGAGGTGCGCCTTCATCTTATTTGAATGCCGTGTTCAAGCCGAAACGGCTGCGCGACCTCGAGCCTGGATCTACATTCAATGTGTCTGAGCACCACTCAAGGAGAGCCGCAGCATGATGACCCTTCGCCCCGCGAACGAACGCGGCCATGCCGACCACGGCTGGCTGCAGAGTTACCACAGCTTTTCCTTTGCCGGCTACCACGACCCGGCGCACATGGGCTTCGGCAACCTGCGCGTCATCAACGAGGACCGCATCGCCCCGGGCAGCGGTTTCGGCACGCACGGCCACCGCGACATGGAGATCATCAGCTACGTGCTCAGCGGTGCGCTCGCGCACAAGGACAGCATGGGCAACGGCGTGGCCGGGGCGGCCCATGCGGGCGTCATTCCACCCGACGACGTGCAGCGCATGAGCGCCGGGCGCGGCGTGATGCACAGCGAGTTCAATCATGCGCCGGACCAGACCACGCACTTCCTGCAGATCTGGATCGAGCCCAAGCATCGCGGCATCGATCCGGGCTACGAGCAAAAGCGCTTTCCCGCGGCCGAGAAGCGCGGCCGGCTGCGACTGATCGCATCGCCTGATGGACGCGACGGCTCGGTGACGGTGCATGCCGATGCCGCGCTGTACGCGGGCCTGTTCGATGGTGCCGAGTCGGCCCAGTTGGCGCTGGACCCGCGGCGGCTGGCCTACGTGCACGTGGCGCGGGGTCGCGTGCGCGTCAACGGCGTCGCGCTGGCCGACGGCGACGCGGCGCGGCTCGACGGCGAATCGAAGCTGCAGCTCGACCGCGGCCATGCCGCCGAGGTGCTGGTCTTCGACCTCGCGCGCTGACATTTCCGCGCCGCGCTGCGCGGGCCCGGCGCCATTGCCGATACAGTGCCGGGCATGGATCGGCTGAGCGTTCTGCTACACCTGCTGCCTCTGGCCGACTGGGCCGCTCTGCTGTGCTTCTTTGCCGCGTGGACCGCCTACGCCGTCTTTGCACGCTGGCGCGCGCGCACCCGGCCGTCGTTCCTGGCCAGCTCGAACCGGGTGCGCCGGCAGTGGATGCTGCAGACCACCTACCGCGAGGTACGCGTGCTCGACGGCGTGGTCGTGCAGCAGCTGTCGGGCACGGCATCGTTCTTCGCCTCGACAACGATCCTGATCGTCGGCGCGATCGTGGCCGTGCTCGGTGCCACCGAGAAGGCCAGCGACCTGGTGCGCGAGATTCCGTTTGCGGCGCGCACCTCGTTGCTGGTCTTCGACTTCAAGCTCATGGTGCTGGCGGCGATCTTCGTCTATGCCTTCTTCCGCTTCACTTGGTGCATCCGCCAGTACAGCGTGGGCGTGCTGCTGGTCGCCGCCGCACCCGAAGCGGCGGCCATCGCCGACGAGGCACAGCGCCAGGACTTTGCCGACCGCGCCGGCCGCGTCATGGGGCTTGCGGCGGAATCCTTCAACGACGGTCTGCGTGCGTACTACATGTCCTTCGCGGCGCTGTCCTGGTTCGTCTCGCCGTGGGCGATGCTGGCTGCCAGCGCGGGCGTGATATGGGTTCTGTACTGGCGCGAATTCCGCTCCGAAGTGCTGCGGGTGCTTGAACGGTCCTGACGCGCTGGGCGGGCGTGCCGGCGTCACGGGCGTTGCAGGAAGGTCTTGACCGGCGCCACGCTGCGAGCCGGATCTTCCTCCTGCGGCACATGCCCGAGCTCGTCGAACACGACCAGCTGGCTGCCCGCGATGTCCTGCTGGAACTGTTGTGCCACTGCGACCGGCACGAGCCGGTCGCGCCCACCCCACAAGATCAGTGTCGGCAGCTTCAGCTCGCGGATGCGCCCAGCGTCTTGGCCGCGCTGGTTCTGCCGGAAGCGCTGCATCAGCGCACGACGGTTGCCTTCGCGAAGGGCAAGCTGGTAGTAGCGGTCCACCAGCGCTGCATCGACCCGGGACGGGTCGCCATACACGTTGCGCACGCTCGACTCGACCATCGCTCGCGGCAGTACCCAGTCGACGATGCGGTGGAGCCCGGGGACCCGGGCTAGCATGAAGCCGATGGGCACTGAATCCGACTTGAAATCCGGGCCCACCGCGTCCACCAGAATGAGCTTGGCCACACGCTGCGGCGCCATCAGCGCGGTGCGCCAGGCGACCTCGCCGCCGAGCGAATTGCCGGCGATGACGAAGCGCTGCACCTTCAACTGGTCCATCAGGTCCAGCACGAAGCGCGCATAGGTGTCGCCACGGTAGTCGCCAGTGGCATTCGGCCCGGTGAGTCCGGAGCCCGGCAGGTCGAAGCTAATGATGCGCCGCCCCGGGCCGAGCGCCTTGATCCAGCCTTCCCAGGTGTGCAGGCTGGCCGAAGTGCCGTGCACCAACACCAGCGGCTCGGGGTCGTTGCGCGGCCCGACATCGCGCAGGTGCACCAGCTGGCCCTTGACGTCGATGAAGTCCGACGGCGGCGGCGCCCAACGTGCCACGAGGGCTTCGACCGGCCAGTCGGGCGCGCGCGACAGCCACATCGCGATGGCGGTGAGGAACAGCAAGGCGCCGACCAGCTTGAGCGCCAGGGCTTTCATGGTTTGCTGGACAGCGAAGGGCATGCTCCGCGGACATTCTAGAAGGCCGTCGACGATGGGCGGCTGCCTACAATGAACGCATGTCCTTCGTACACCTGCGCACGCACAGCGAGTTCTCCATCGTCGACGGCATGCTGCGCATCGACGACGCCGCGCGCGCCGCCCGCGCTGACGGCCAGGTGGCGCTGGCCATCACCGACCTGAACAACCTGTTCGGCGCGGTGCAGTTCTACCAGGCCTGTCGCGGCCAAGGCGTCAAGCCGATCGTCGGCGTGGATCTGTGGATGGAGCCGCAAGGCAGCGACAAGCAGCCCAGCCGGCTGCTGCTGCTGGTGCAGAACATGCAGGGCTATCTGAACCTGTGCGAGCTGCTGGCACGCGGCTGGACGCGCAACGCGCAGCGCACGCAGGCGTGGATCAAGTGGTCCTGGCTGGACGACCTGAACGAGGGCCTGATCGCGTTGTCGGGCGCCGACGGCGGCGTGATCGGCATGGCGCTGCTGGCCGGCGATGGGCCACGCGCGATGGCGCTGGCGCAGCGCCTTGGTCAGTGCTTTGCGGGCCGCTTCTACATCGAGTTGCAGCGCGCCGGCCTGGCTTCGAACGAGGCCCATGTCAAGCGCGCCGTGGCGCTGGCCGCGCAGTTGCGCTTGCCGGTGGTGGCCACGCACCCGGTGCAGTTCCTCGGTGCCGAGGACTTCGAGGCGCACGAGGCGCGGGTGTGCATCGCCGAGGGCGAGACGCTGGCCAACCCGCGGCGCGTGAAGCGCTTCAGCGCCGAGCAGTATTTCAAGTCGCAGCAGCAGATCGAAGCGCTGTTCGCCGATGTGCCGTCGGCGCTGGCCAACAGCCTGCTGATCGCGCAGCGCTGCAACCTGCAGCTGACGCTGGGCAAACCGCAGTTGCCGAACTTCCCGATCCCCGACGGCATGCCTCTGGAGGACTACTTCCGCAAGGTCTCGGTCGAGGGCCTGGAGCAGCGTCTGGCCGTGCGCTACCCCGAAGCGGCCGAGCGCGAGCGCCAGCGTCCACGCTACACAGAGCGGCTGGAATTCGAGATCGTCACGATCCTGAAGATGGGCTTTCCCGGCTACTTTCTGATCGTCAGCGATTTCATCAAGTGGGCCATCGCGCACGGCTGTCCGGTGGGCCCGGGTCGCGGCTCCGGCGCGGGCTCGCTGGTGGCTTATTCGCTGTTCATCACCGGTTTGGATCCGCTGCAATACAACCTGCTGTTCGAGCGCTTCCTGAACCCCGAGCGCGTGTCGATGCCGGACTTCGACATTGACTTTTGCCAGGCGAACCGCGAACGTGTCATCGACTATGTCAAGGACAAGTACGGCCGCGACGCGGTCAGTCAGATTGCCACTTTCGGCACCATGGCAGCGAAGGCCGCGCTGCGCGACGTCGGCCGCGTGCTCGGCATGGGCTACGGGCATGTAGACAGCATCGCCAAGCTGGTGCCGGCGCCGCCGGGAAAGCAGGTGACGCTGCAACGCGTGCCCGACAAGCCCGACCCCGGCGTCATTTACGCGCGCAAGGAGGCGCCCGAACTGGAGCAGCGCGAGGCCGCGGAGGAAGAGGTGGCCGAACTGCTGTCGCTGGCGATGCGCGTCGAGGGCCTGGTGCGCAACGTCGGCATGCATGCCGGCGGCGTGTTGATCGCGCCCGGCAAGATCACCGACTTCTGCCCGCTGTACCAGCAGCCGGGCAGCGCCAGTGCGGTGAGCCAGTTCGCCAAGGACGACGTCGAGGCCATCGGCCTGGTGAAGTTCGACTTTCTGGGCCTGGCGACACTGACCATCCTGGAACTGGCCAAGGACTTCATCCGCGCGCGCCGGCCGACGCTGCAGGACTTCGACTACGAGACGCTGCCGCTGGACGACCCGAAGGTCTACAAGCTGTTCTCCGAAGGCCGGACCGAGGCCGTGTTCCAGTTTGAAAGCCGCGGCATGCAGGCCATGTTGCGCGAGGCGAGGCCGAACCGCATCGAGGACCTGTTCGCGCTGAACGCAATGTTCCGCCCCGGCCCGATGGAGAACATCCCCATGTTCTGCGCGCGCAAGAACGGCAAGGAAGCGGTGTCCTATCCGCACCCGCTGCTGGAGACCGTGCTCGGCGAGACCTACGGTGTGATGGTCTACCAGGAACAGGTGATGCAGGCCGCGCAGTTGCTGGCCGGTTATTCGCTGGGCAGCGCCGACATGCTGCGTCGCGCGATGGGCAAGAAGAAACCCGAGGAGATGGCGCAGCAGCGCGAAGTCTTCCGTGCCGGCGCGGCCGCGAATGGCATCCCGGCGCCCAAGGCCGATGAAGTCTTCGACCTGATGGAGAAGTTCGCTGGCTATGGCTTCAACAAGAGCCATGCCGCGGCCTATTCGCTGCTGGCCTATCACACCGCCTGGCTGAAGGTGCATTGCGCGTCCGAGTTCTACGCCGCCAACATGACGGTGGAAATGGACGACACCGACAAGCTGAAGGTGCTGCTCAACGACGCAAAGCAGTTTGGTGTGAGTTTTGAGCCGCCGGACGTGAACCGCGGTGTCTACCGCTTCGAGCCGGTGGACGACAAGTGCGTGCGCTACGGCCTGGGGGCGATCAAGGGCACCGGGCAGGCGGCCATCGAGGCCATCGTCGCCGCGCGCGAAGGCTTGGCGGGCGAGGGCGGTGGGCCCTTCCGCAGCCTCTTCGACTTCTGCGCGCGGGTCGACCGCCAGCGCATCAACAAGCGCGTGGTCGAGGCCTTGATCAGGGCCGGCGCCTTCGACAAGTTGCACCCCGAGCGTGCCTCGATGCTGGCCAGCGTCAGCCTGGCGCTGGACTGGGCCGATACCCAGGCCGCGCATGCCGACCAGGGCGGATTGTTCGACTTCGGCGACTCGCATGCCGCGTCCACGCACGAGCCAGCGCTGGTGGCGGCCGCGCCTTGGGACATCAAGGAACGGCTGACGCAGGAGAAGACGGCCATCGGCTTCTTCCTCTCGGGCCACCTGTTCGAGCAGAGCGAAGCCGAAGTGCGGCAGTTTTGCCGCACGCCCATATCCGGCCTGGCCGACTCGCGCGAGCCGCAGTTGCTGGCCGGCATCGCCAGCGAGCTGCGCATCGTCAACGGGCAGCGCGGCCGCGTCATGATCTTCAAGCTGGACGACCGCAGCGAGCTTATCGAGGCCGTGGCCAGCGAGGCGCTGTTCGAGGCGCAGCGCGAACTGCTGCGCGAGGACGAACTGCTGATCGTGCAGGGCCGCGTCAAGCTCGACCGCTTCTCCGGCGGGCTGCGCCTGGACGTGGCGCAGCTGTGGGACCTGGCCGGCGCACGCGCCCGTTTCGGCCGCTACCTGGCGGTGGCGGTCAACGGCGTCCCGCTGCCGCTGAACGAACTGCTGCGCCAGTGGCCGGCGCGCAAGCGGCACACCGAGCAAGGCGACCTGGATCAGGGCCTGAGCGTGCGCTTGCAGTTGCGCCGCACCGATGCCATGGCCGACCTGGACCTCGGTGATGAGGCTCGCATCTGGCCCTGCGACGAGGCGCTGGCGCGTTGGCGCAGCGTGGCCGATGGAGGGCGGGCGAGCGTCGTCTACGGCTGATCAGCCACTGCAAGGCCTGCCAGATGCAGGCTTGGCAGCGGCGCTCCAGGGCTAAATTCGACGCCCATGTACGAGACCCCGATCACCGGACTGGTGCTCAGCGGAGGCGGCGCGCGCGCCGCCTACCAGGTCGGCGTGTTGCGCGCCATCTCGCGCCTGCGCCGCAGCACGGCCGCGCCGCCGCGGCGCTGCCCCTTCGGCGTGATCTGTGGCACCTCGGCTGGCGCCATCAACGCCGCGGCGCTGGCCTGCAACGCCGACCAGTTCGATGCCGCGGTCGAGGGCATTGCGCAGGTCTGGGAAAGCTTCCGCGCCGAGCAGGTATACCGCGCCGATTCGCTGGGTGTGATCCGCAGCGGCGCGCAGTGGCTGACGATGCTGTCCATCGGCTGGCTGGTGGCACGCTGGCGCAAGGCGCGGCCACGCTCGCTGCTCGACAATGCGCCGCTGGCCGAGTTGCTGACGCAGATGGTGCCGCTGCAGCGGCTGCCGCGCATGCTGCGCGGGCGCCACGTGCAGGCGTTGGCCGTGACGGCCTCGAACTACAGCTCGGGCGAACACGTCACCTTCTACCAGTCGGCTGCGCCGGTCGATGCCTGGGTGCGCTCGCAGCGCGTAGCGGCGCCTGCCGAGTTGAGCGCAGCGCACCTGCTGGCCTCGTCGGCGATTCCCTTCGTCTTCCCGGCGGCCGAGCTTCCCATCGGCGGACAGCTCGAATGGTTCGGCGACGGCTCGATGCGCCAGACCGCGCCTCTGTCGCCGGCCATCCACCTGGGCGCGCAGCGGCTGCTGGTCATCGGCGCCGGCCGCATGCACGAGCCGCCTGGCCGCCGCGTCGAGAACACCGGCTACCCCAGTCTGGCGCAGGTCGCCGGGCATACGCTGTCGGGCATCTTCCTGGATGCGCTGACGGCCGACGTGGAGCGGTTGCAGCGCATCAACCGGACGCTGGCGCTGCTCAGTGACGAAGCCCGGCTGGCCACGCCGCTGCGGCCGATCGATGCCCTGGTGATCGCGCCGTCGCAGCGGCTGGACGAGATTGCCGCTCGGCACGTGGGCGAGTTGCCGGCCACCGTGCGCGGGCTGTTGCGCGGCGTGGGTGTCAGTGGCAGCGGACGCACCGCGCAGGGCGCGGCACTGGCCAGCTACCTGCTGTTCGAAGCCGGCTACACGCGCGAGCTGATGGCGCTGGGTGAAGCCGACGTGGCCGCGCGGCGCGGCGAGGTGCTGGACTTCTTTCACTGGCCGGCCGCGGCGGCCGGGGCCTGAAGCCCCCGGCCTCGGGCCTGTGCTTACTGTCGCGCCGTGGCGGGCGCGGCATCGGCCGGTTTGGCCGCCTTGCGCGCCACCGCGGCCTTTTCCGGCGCTGTTGCGACACTGGCACTGTAGGCAGCGTTGTTCACCGTCAGCCCGGCTTGCGAGAAGCGCGCGGCGTTGCCCGGGCCGACGCCGCCGACGCGCTCGACCAGATCGGTCCAGTCCTTGAAAGTGCCGGTCTTGCGCGCGTCGAGGATCTTGCTCGACAGCCCCGGCCCAATGCCCTTGACGGTTTCGAGCTCGGCTTGGCTGGCTTTGTTGGCGTCGACGGCGGCGTGCGCGGCGAAGGCGAAGGCGGCGAGGACGAATGCTGCGAGGATGCGGAACATGGCGAATCTCCTTCAGGACTAGGTTGAGGACCGGCCCGACAACGTGTCGGGCTGGAAGGGATTCTGCGAATCAGGCCCTGTCGAGGGAATCCGCCAAAGGGCAGGCTCGATGGGGGCCCACCTTCGGGGGATGCGCCGACGGCGGTGGCTTCGCTTGCCGGGCTTCGAAATTCGCCAGGACCGCGGCCAGCGCGGCGATGCTTTCAGGTGCCAGGCTTGCGCAGCACGGCGTACAGGCTGTCGCTGAGCGGAAAGCGGTCGAGCAGGTTCATGCGCTGCACCTGCAGCCCGGCCGAGCGCGCGGCGGCGGTCAGGGTCTGCGGGGTGAAGTAGTTGACATGGTCCGGCCAGCGGTAGCCGCACCAGCGTGGCCCGCGCATCACGCGGTTCCAGCTGGCGTAGTTGGGCACCTTGATCAGCACCTGGCCGCCGCTGCGCAGGGCGCGCACCGCCTCGCGCAGCAGCGGCAGCGGCTGGATCTCGTGCTCGAGGAAGGACGACATCACGATCAGGTCGAAGAAGCTGGCCTCGAAACTGGCCATGCCGTCCAGTGCGCTGGCATGCACGCAACTGCCGCCGTAGGGCGCCAGCGCCGCCTGCGACCGGCGCGCGAGCTCGTTGCTGATCTCCACGCCATGCGGCTGGCAGCGGCCGCGCACGTCGGCCGGCAGCCGGTCCATCACGGTTCCAAGCAACTGGCCTTCGCCGCAACCCAGGTCGAGCATGCGGATCTGTGCCGAGCTCGAGGCGCGCACGATGGCGGTGGCCAGTTCGGCGACCTTGTTGCGCTTGAGCACGCGGTGGCGGAACTTCTTGGCTGCCGTGCTCATGGCGTAGAGCGCGGGCTCGTCGGCGGCACGCTTGTCGGCCTCGCGCTGCCAGGTCACCTCCCAGGCCAGCTCGGACTGCAGGCTCTCGTAGCCGGGCGGGTTCTCCAGGAACACCAGGCCCGATTCCTGGCACTGGCGCACGACCCAAGGCGCAGGGGCCACGTCGAGCGGCGTGGTTGCGGTCTCGCGCTCGAGCAGCGGGCTGACGCGTTTCAAGCTCATGTCAGGTCGAAGTCTAGGCCGACCAGTGCTCGGCCACCCAGGGCGATGGCAGCAGGAAGCGGCCGCGTGCGGTGCGGCCCCCTTGAATGGCATCGGGCGGATTGATCTCGCCGTGGAAGATGACGATGCGCGTGCCCGATGGGATCGACGGCACGCGCCAATGATTCAGCGGCCAGCGCGGCAGGCAGTGGTACTTGAAGCTGCGGCACCAGCCCCTGGGCCAGTAGGCCAGCTTGCCTTGCTCATGCATCGCGTGGGACAGGTATTCCTGTTCGTTGCGGTAGCGCTTGCGCACGCCGGCCTGGTCGTCGATGAAGCGCTGCAGTACGTCGGCATGCGCGCCGATGCGGAAGCGGTAGACCGAGGAGTTGCCGGTCACGCGCCACGGCCGCTTCCAGTCGTGGATGATGAGGAACTCGCCGGGCAGCTGGAAGAAGTCATCCAGGCTGCCTACGACGACGATGTCCAGGTCGACGAAAAGCGCGCGCCCGCGCAGGCCGTGCAGGTCGGCCTTGAAGGTGGTGAGCTTGGGCCAGCCGCGGTCGGCGCCGGGCGCCAGCTCCAGCGTCGGTAGCGGCAGGCACTGCACCTCATTGCGCACGCCGTGGGCATCGTCGGTCAGGCAGACGAAGCGGAAGTCACCACTCAGGTGGCGGCGCACCATGCCATACAGGCGGTTCACGTACTGCGGCCCGTACTTGGTGCCCCACTTCATGCACAGCACGATGCGCTCGCCGGCGACGTCGCTCACAGCGACTCCATGCGCCGCGGCGGATAGGTGTCCCAGCCCTGGCAACCCGGGCACTGCCAGAAGTAGTGGTGTGCCTCGAAGCCGCAGGCGGCGCAGCGGTAGCGCTGCAGCGGCTTGGCCGCGGCAGCGACCACACCGTGCAGCCGTGCCGGCGTCGCGTCGTCCCAGGTTGCCACGGGCAGCTCCAGCACCTTGGCCGCGGCACCGAGCACGCCCTGGCGATGCAGGTGGTCGAGCACCAGCTGGTGGCGCAGCGCTTGCGAGCTTTCGATCTCCAGCCGCGCCTGCAGCAGGTCGAGGTCGGGCTCGGCCATGTAGGCCTGGAGCAGGCTCTCGCGGGCGGCGTCACAGTCGCCGCAAGCGACGGCGCTGCGCGCGTAGTCCTGTGCCACCAGTGGCCAGGCGGCAGGGTGCTTTGCCAGCAGCTCATTCCACTGCTGCAATGCCCGCCGATGCTCGCCTGCGCGCGCCAGCCGCTGCCCGGCCAGAAGCATCGGGCGCACCGCCTGCGGCGCCACTGCCAGTGCGCGTTGCAGTTCCTGATCGGCCTGCTGATCCTGCGCGCGCGCATCGGCCTCGAGCGTCATCTCGCAGGCATAGTGGGCGATGCGCGTGGCAAAGGAGCCGCTGCCGCGCTGCTCCAGCTGCGTCGCCACCTCGGTGGCCGCATGCCAGTCGCGTGCCCGCTCATGCAGCGACAGCAAGGCCAGGCGCGCCTCATCGTCAAAGTCGGTGCCTTCCAGCGCCTTGTAAGCCGCCTCGGCACGATCGAACAGGCCAGCCTTCATGAAGTCGTCGGCCAGCGCGTGCTGTGCGCGGCTGCGTTCCGTGGTCTTCAGGTCACCGCGTTCCAGCAGGTGCTGGTGCACGCGTACGGCGCGCTCGAAGTCGCCGCGGCGGCGGAACAGGTTGCCCAGGCCGAAGTGCAGCTCGGTGGTGTCCGGGTCGTGCTGCACCGCCTCGATGAAGGCGTCGATGGCCTTGTCGTGCTGCTCGTTGAGCAGCAGATTCAGCCCCTTGAAATAGGCCTTCGGCGCGGCACGATCGTCGCGCTGCACCTGCCGCAGGTCGAAGCGCGAGGCCATCCAGCCCAGCGCGAATGCGATCGGCAGGCCAATCAGCAACCACTGCAGGTCGAAGTCCATGGAGCTCAAAGGCCTTCGCGCGGCGGGTGCTCGGGGGCAAACTCCGAAATCGTGCTGTCGGTACGCGAGACCGTGGTCGGTGCGGGCGATGGGGCTGGAGACAGGCGCAGCGCCTCGCGGCGATGCCGCCACCAGCTCGGCACCATGGCCAGCACGCCGAGCGCGCAGCCGGCGGCAAACACCACCAGCACCACGATGACCATCGGCGCATGCCACTCGACGCCGAAGAACCAGCGCACGTTGGCTTGCTGCTGGTTGTTCAGCGCAAACGCGAACAGCGTGAAGAAGATGAGCGCCCTGAAGAGCCAGACGAGGATTCGCATGCTCGTCCCATTCTAGGAGACTGCCGTTGCGGGGCCTTGGGCCCCGCGGCGGCGTGGAAGGTCAGCGCTCGGCGGCGCGGTTGACCCCATCGAGCGGGATGTGGGCGTCGACCGACTCGCGCAGAGCCTTGCCGGGCTTGAAGTGAGGTACCAGCTTTTCCGGAATGACCACCTGCTCGCCGCTGCGCGGATTGCGCCCGACGCGCGGCGGCCGCCGGTTGATCGAGAAACTTCCGAAGCCGCGAATCTCGATGCGGTGCCCGCGCGCCAGCGCGTCGGACATCGCGTCCAGGATGGTCTTCACGGCGAACTCGGTGTCGCGCTGCGTGAGTTGCGCGAAGCGCTCGGCCAAGCGGGCCACGAGATCGGAGCGTGTCATCGAAGGGGCTCGGGCTGTGCGGGGCAGTGTCGGAAAGCGCCGCGCTCCTTGAGCGCAGCGAGCGCATACCGCACCGGTCGCCACATCGCGGCAACCGGTGCGGTGCCGGGCCTACTCCTTCTGCGTGTCCAGCTTGGCACGCAGCAGCGCACCCAGGCTGGTGGTGCCGGCGGTTTCGCGCTCGTTGCTCTGCGACAGGCGCTGCATCGCTTCTTGCTGATCGGCGTTGTCCTTGGCCTTGATCGACAACTGGATCGAGCGCGTCTTGCGATCGACGTTGATGATCATGGCCGAGACCTCGTCGCCTTCCTTCAGTACGTTGCGCGCGTCCTCGACGCGGTCGCGCGAGATCTCGCTGGCGCGCAGGTAGCCGGTGACGTCGTCGTTGAGCTGGATCTCGGCACCGCGCGGGTCGACCGTCTTGACCTTGCCGCTGACCAGCGCGCCACGGTCGTTGACCGTGGTGAAGCTGGTGAACGGATCGGTGTCGAGCTGCTTGATGCCCAGCGAGATGCGCTCGCGCTCCACGTCCACGGCCAGCACGATGGCTTCGACCTCCTGGCCCTTCTTGTAGTTGCGCACCGCCGTCTCGCCCGGCTCGTGCCAGGACAGGTCGGACAGGTGCACCAGGCCGTCGATGCCGGCCGCCAGGCCGACGAAGACGCCGAAGTCGGTGATCGACTTGACCGGGCCCTTGACGCGGTCGCCGCGGTTGACGGTGCCGGCAAATTCTTCCCACGGGTTGGCCTTGCACTGCTTCATGCCCAGGCTGATGCGGCGCTTGTCCTCGTCGATCTCCAGCACCATGACCTCGACCTCGTCGCCGAGCGTGACCATCTTGCTGGGTGCGACATTCTTGTTGGTCCAGTCCATTTCGGACACGTGCACCAGGCCTTCGATGCCGGGCTCGATCTCGACGAAGGCGCCGTAGTCGGCGATGTTCGTGATCTTGCCGAACAGGCGCGTGCCATTCGGGTAGCGGCGGCCCACGCCGTGCCACGGGTCGTCGCCGAGCTGCTTGATGCCGAGCGAGACGCGGTTCTTCTCGGCGTCGAACTTCAGCACCTTGGCTTGCAGCTCCTGGCCGACCTGCACCACCTCGCTCGGGTGGCGCACGCGGCGCCAGGCCATGTCGGTGATGTGCAGCAGCCCGTCGATGCCACCCAGATCGACGAAGGCGCCGTACTCGGTGATGTTCTTCACCACGCCGTTGACGATCGCGCCCTCGTGCAGCGTGGCCAGCAGCTTGCCGCGTTCTTCGCCCATCGAGGCCTCGACCACCGCGCGGCGGCTCAGCACCACGTTATTGCGCTTGCGGTCGAGCTTGATGACCTTGAACTCCATGGTCTTGCCCTCGTACGGGCTCATATCCTTGACCGGGCGCGTGTCGAGCAAGCTGCCGGGCAGGAAGGCGCGGATGCCGTTGACCAGCACCGTCAGGCCGCCCTTGACCTTGCCGTTGACCGTGCCGGAGACGAACTCACCCGATTCGAGCGAGTTCTCCAACGACATCCACGAGGCCAGGCGCTTGGCCTTGTCGCGCGACAGGATGGTGTCGCCGTAGCCGTTTTCGACGGCGTCGATGGCCACCGAGACGAAGTCGCCGACCTGCACTTCGACTTCGCCCTGGTCGTTCTTGAATTCTTCGATCGGAACGTAGGACTCGCTCTTCAGGCCGGCGTTGACGACCACATGGCTGTGTTCGATGCGCACGACTTCGGCGGAGATGACCTCGCCGACGCGCATGTCGTTGGACTTCAGCGATTCTTCGAACAGGGCGGCGAAAGATTCCATGCCGGCAGGAGCGGCGGTCTGGGTTTGCATGTTGATGTTTCCTGGGGTCGGCCCGAATGCCGACGGGGTTGGCGCAACCGAAGTTGCCGTAGTGGACCATGCACCACCCTCTTCGGACCTGACGGCCACTGCGGGGAAGGGCGGTGCGCTCTTTGGCCTAGCGGCCGATGCTGCAAATTGCTTGGCAGGCTTCAGCCGAAGGGCCGGCGCTGCGACCACCAACCCAGCACGACATCAACCGATTCATCGATGGACAGCGCCGAGTTGTCGAGCGACAACGCATCTTCTGCCGGCTTCAAGGGCGCGATGCTGCGGGACTTGTCCCTCGCATCACGCGCCTCGAGGTCTGCGCGAAGGTCGTCGAGTCTAGCCTGAATTCCCTTTGAAATCAACTGCTTATGCCGGCGCATCGCGCGCTGGGTGGCATCCGCGGTGAGAAAGACCTTGAGCGTCGCCGTCGGGAAGACCACGGTACCCATGTCGCGGCCATCGGCCACCAGCCCCGGGGCACGCCGGAAGGCCAGTTGCAGCCCATGCAGGGCCTCGCGCACGGCGGGTTGGGCAGATACCTTGGAGGCCATGGCGCCGACATGCTCCAGGCGCAGATCCTCGTTGACGACACTGCCGCGCAGCACGATGCGCTCGCCCTCGAAGCGCAGGTCCAGGAACGAGGCGATACGCGCCAGCGCAGCGGCATCACCATCGCTCACGCCGTCCTGCAACGCGGCCAGCGCCGTGGCCCGGTAAAGCGAGCCGGAGTCGAGCAGGTGGTAACCCAGGCGCTGCGCCAGGGCCGCGGCCAAGGTGCCCTTGCCCGAGGCGGTGGGCCCGTCGATGGTGATCACCGGCACGTCCTGGGGCTCGGCACTGACCACGCCGAACAGCGCTTCGAAGTAGTCCGGGAATGTCTTTGCCACGCAGCGTGGGTCGAGAATGCGCACTGGCAGACCCGGGCCGTCGCCGGCGTCGGTGCCGGCCAATGCGTTGAAGGCCGCCAGCGACAGGCACATCGCCATGCGGTGGTCGTCGTAGGTGCGGATCGTGGCGTGATGCCAACTGGCTGGCGGTATCACTTCGATGAAGTCGGCCCCTTCGCGGACCGTGGCGCCGAGCTTGCGCAGCTCGGCTGCCATGGCTGTGATTCGGTCGGTTTCCTTGACGCGCCAGCTGGCGATGTTCGTGAGTCGCGTCGGACCGTCGGCATACAGCGCCATCACCGCCAGCGTCATCGCCGCGTCCGGGATGTGGTTGCAGTCAAGGCAGATGGCGCGCAACGGCCACGCACCACGCGACACCTGCAGCCAAGTCGCACCGGCCTGCACCTTGGCGCCCATGGCCTGGGCAGCCTCCAGGAAGCGGATGTCGCCCTGGATGGAGTCGGCGCCAACACCCTCGATGCGCAAGGGCGCGCCGCCGGCCGCGGCGATCGCCCCGAGCGCGATGAAATACGACGCCGACGATGCGTCGCCCTCGACGTGGATCTCGCCGGGCGAGCGGTAGCGGCTGCCGCGCTTGATGGTGAAGCGCCGCCACTCATCGTGCTGCACAGCGATGCCGAATCTTGCCAGCAGCTTCAGCGTGATGTCGACATAGGGCCGGGAGATCAGTTCGCCCTGCACCTCGACGACGATGTCGTCGTGTTCGCTCACCAAGGGCAGGGCCATCAGCAAGGCGCTGACGAACTGGCTCGAGACGTCGCCACGCACACGGATCGGCGCCCGTGTCTCGAGCGTGCCCCCGGCCTCGCTGCCCACGCGCAACGGCGGATAGCCCGGCTGGCCGAGTTCGTCGACATGGCAGCCCAGTGCGCGCAGTGCGTCGACCAGGTCGCCGATCGGCCGCTCGTGCATGCGTGGCACGCCCGACAATTCGAAACGCCCTCCTTGGGTGGCGGCCAGCAGCGCCAGCACGGCGGCCAGCGGGCGCATCGCGGTGCCCGCGTTGCCCAGGAACAGCGCCGCCTCATGCACGCGCAGTCGTCCGCCGAGACCGCCGATGCGCAAGGCGCCTTGACTCTCGGCCTGCACCGTGCAACCCAGTGCGCGCAGCGCGTCGAGCATGACGCGTGTGTCGTCCGAATCCAGCGGCTCGTGCACCAGCGTGCTGCCGTCGGCCAGAGCGGCGAGAAGCAACACGCGGTTGGAGATGCTCTTCGAACCCGGCAGCCGCACCGTGCCCGAGGCGCCGCGCAGCGGCGGAATGTCGAGAAACGGGATGTCGAACATCGATCGACGGTCGGCGCCCGGGCGGCCTAGCGTGCCGGCGGAAGCCGCGGCGTGCTCATCTGCCATTGCCCACGGCCCTCGGAGGCCACGCGAAGCAACTCCTGCAAGGCCGGACCATTGCCGGCCAGCATCACCTGCTCGAGCGCGTCCAGCGACTGCCTGAAGCGCTGAGACTGCTTCAGCACCTCTTCGCGGTTGGCCATCAGGATGTCGCGCCACATTGTCGGGTCGCTGGCGGCAATGCGCGTGAAATCGCGGAAGCCCGGTCCCGCCAGCGACAGCAAGTCACGCCCGGCCGGCTGGCCGAGCACGCCGCCGAAGTAGGCAAAGGCCAGCAGATGCGGCAGGTGGCTGACCGCGGCGAAGGCGCTGTCATGGTTCTCGGGCGTCATCTTCAGCACCTGGGCGCCGATCGCCGACCACAGGTCGGTGGCCTTCTGCACCAGCGCCGGCGCGGTCTGCGGCAAGGGCGTCAAGATCACCTGGCGGCCGCCGTACAGCGCGGCATCGGCATGCTGGATGCCCGAGCCTTCCTTGCCGGCGATCGGATGTGCAGGCACGAAGCTGGTGATGCGCTCGCGCAGCGCGCGGCGCGCGGCATCGACCACATCGCGCTTGGTGCTGCCCACGTCCATGACCAGTACGCCGGGTTCGACCAGGTGGCGAATCGCCTTGAGCGTGGTCTCGGTGGCCGCCACCGGTACGGCCAGCAGCACCAGGTCGGAGCCGGCCACGGCCTGCAGCGCGGAGTCGGCGACGACGTCGATCACACCCATGCGCAATGCGCGTTCGGTGGTCGAGGGCGACTTGCTGTAGCCGACCACGCGCTTGACCAGTGCGCCGCGCTTCAGCGCCAGCGCGAACGAGCCGCCCATCAGGCCGCAGCCGATGACGCCGAGCTGGTTGAACATCAGCGCTCCCACCCCGTCGCGGTGGGGCGAGCAGGTTCGTCAGTGCACATCAACGGGGTAGGTGCCGAGCACCTTGAAGAAGGCGCAAACGTTGCGCAGTTCCTGAAGCGCCGCGGCGACATGGGGTTGCTCGGGATGGCCCTGCAGATCGACGTAGAAGTAGTACTCCCATTGCCCGGAGCGCGCCGGCCGCGACTCGAAGCGCGTCATCGACACGCCGTGGTTCTTCAACGGCACCAGCATGTCGTGCACCGCGCCCGGCTGGTTGGCAACAGACACCACCAGGCTCGTGCAATCGTGCCCGCTGGCCTTGGGTGCGGGGTGTGCGTCAGGATGGGTGACGATGGCGAAGCGCGTGCGGTTGTGGGCATCGTCCTGGATGGCCGGGGCCACCACGTGCAAGCCATATTCGCTGCCGGCACGTGTGCTGGCGATCGCCGCCAGCGAAGCATCCAGGCCCGCCAGGCGCGCGCCTTCGGCATTGCTCAGCGCTGGCCGGCGCTCGGCCTGCGGGAGGTGCAGGTTCAGCCAGGCATTGCATTGCGCCAGCGCCTGGGGATGAGCCAGCACCGCCTGGATGCCGTCGAGCGAGGCTTCGCGCCGCAGCAGGTTGTGGCGAACGAACAGGCTGGTTTCGCCGATGATGAACAAGGGCGTGTGCAGAAACAGGTCGAGCGAGCGCGCGACCACGCCTTCGGTGGAGTTCTCTACCGGCACCACGCCGAAGTCGGCCGCACCCGCACTGGTGCAACGGAAGACTTCGTCGATGCTGGTGCAAGGCAGGCGATCGATGGACGAGCCGAAGAAGCCCAATGCGGCCTCTTCGCTGAAGGTACCCGCGGGGCCGAGGTAGGCCACGCGCATGCGCCGCTCCAGCGCACGGCAGGCCGACATGATCTCGCGCCAGATCGGCGCCACGCTGTCGGTCTGCAGCGGCCCGCCGTTGATGGCCTTCAAGCCGTCGATGACCTGCGCCTCGCGTTCCGGGCGGAAGACCACGCCACCGGTCTGCTTCTTCAGTTCGCCGACCTGCAGTGCCAGACCGGCGCGGCGATTCAGCAGGCCCAGCAACTCGCGATCGACGCCATCGATCTGCGTGCGCAGCGCGAACAACGCGCCGTCAGTCGGCTCGGGCGTGCTGCTCATCGGCACATCCCTTGCGCAGGCCGGCGCGTGGCGCCAGCGCGCATGTCTTGCAGCGCCTGCGGCACTTACTTGCTCGCCGCCCGAGCTGGCGGTTTGGCGGCGGCCTTGGGCGCTGCGGCGCCCTCGGCCGGTGCGCCGGCCGCAGGCGCACCCAGTGCGGTGCGCACCTTCTGCTCCAGGTCCTTCAACTTCGGCTCGAGCAGCGGCCGTGCCTCGGCCACGAGCTTCTGCATGAAGTTGTTTTGCATCTCGCCGCTGGCCGCTTGAAATTTCTTGTTCACCGGCGATTCAAACCAGGCGATGAGTTGCTTCAGTTCGTCTTCGGTGAACTTCTCCTCGAGCGAGGCGCCGAGGGTCGATGGCGCCAGCTTGAGTGCGCGCTCGCGCACCGGCGGATAGGCTTCCTCCACATACCTCTTTGCGTCGGCCTCGATCGCCTTGCCGATGGGCTCGCGCTTTTCGGGCGGGAACTGCGTCTGCAGCACGCGGCCGGCTTCCTGCATCATCACCGCGGCCGGACGTTCGACGATGTTGCGCGCGGCGTTCTCGATGCCGGGCTGTTGCAGGGCCAGCAGCTTCTGCACCAATTCCTTCTTGGCGGGTGATGGGGTGTTGCCTTGTGCCTGGGTCAAGGTGCCGGCGCAGAGCAGCAGCGCGCCCAGCAGGATTCGGGTCTTCAAGAATTGTTCTCCTCGCCAGCGGGACCGGCATCGGTTTCAGGGTCGCCGTTGGCTTCGGCGTCATTGCTATCGTTTGCGTCGTTCTCGACGATGCGCTGCAGCCCCGACAGCTTGGCGCCGTCGTCCAGGCCGATCAGGGTCACGCCTTGCGTGGCACGGCCCAGTTCGCGAATCTCCGACACGCGCGTGCGCACCAGCACACCCTTGTCGGTGATGAGCATGATCTCGTCGTGCGGCCGCACCAGAGTCGCCGCCACCACCTTGCCGTTGCGCTCGGTCTGCTGGATCGCGATCATGCCCTTGGTGCCGCGACCGTGGCGCGTGTATTCGACGATGCTGGTGCGTTTGCCGTAGCCGTTCTCGCTGGCAGTGAGCACGCTCTGGGTTTCGTCTTCAGCGACGAGCATGGCAATCACGCTCTGGCCATCGTCGAGCATCATGCCGCGCACGCCACGCGCCTGGCGGCCCATCGGCCGCACGTCGTCCTCGTCGAAGCGCACCGCCTTGCCGCCGTCGCTGAACAGCATCACGTCGTGCCGGCCATCGGTGAGTGCCGCGCCGATCAGGTAGTCACCCGGGTCCAGGTCGACGGCGATGATGCCGGCCTTGCGCGGGTTGCTGAATTCGTCGAGCGTGGTCTTCTTCACCGTGCCCAGCGCCGTGCCCATGAAGATGTAGTGATCGGCCGGGAAGCTGCGGAATGCGCCGGTCAGTGGCAGCACGACGGTGATCTTCTCGCCGGCCTGCAACGGGAACATGTTGACGATGGGCTTGCCGCGGCTGGCGCGCCCGCCCTGCGGCACTTCCCAGACCTTGAGCCAGTAGACGCGGCCGCGGTCGCTGAAGCACAGGATCCAGTCGTGCGTGTTGGCAATGAAGAGCTGATCGATCCAGTCGTCTTCCTTCGTCTGGGTGGCCTGCTTGCCGCGCCCGCCGCGACGCTGCGCGCGGTACTCCGCCAGCGGCTGGCTCTTGATGTAGCCGGTATGGCTGAGCGTGACCACCATGTCAGTGGGCGTGATCAGGTCTTCGGTGCCGAGCTCCTGCACGTTGTGCTCGATGACACTGCGGCGCGCGCCGATCTTGGTCTGGCCGAACTCCTGCTTCAGAGCGGTGAGTTCGTCGGTGATGATGGTCGTGACGCGCGCCGGCGTGGCCAGGATGTCGAGCAGGTCGGCAATCACCGCCATGACGTCCTTGTACTCGCCGATGATCTTGTCCTGCTCCAGCCCGGTCAGGCGCTGCAGGCGCATTTGCAGGATTTCCTGCGCCTGATCGTCCGACAGGCGGTACAGGCCGTCACTCTGCAGCCCGTAGTGGTCGGGCAAGCCTTCGGGCCGGTAGGCGGCGCGCCCGCCCGGCGTGTCGACCTCGGCCCGCGCCAGCATCTCGCGCACCATCGACGAATCCCAGCTCTTGGCCATCAGCGCGGCCTTGGCCACCGGCGGCGTCGGGCTGGTCTTGATGGTCTCGATGAACTCGTCGATGTTGGCCAGTGCCACGGCCAGGCCTTCGAGCACATGGCCGCGCTCGCGCGCCTTGCGCAGCTCGAACACCGTGCGCCGCGTCACCACCTCGCGGCGGTGTTCGAGGAAGATGTCGAGCAGTTGCTTGATGTTGCACAGGCGCGGTTGGCCGTCGATCAGCGCCACCATGTTGATGCCGAAGGTGTCCTGCAGTTGCGTCTGCTTGTACAGGTTGTTCAGCACCACCTCGGGCACTTCGCCGCGCTTGAGCTCGATGACCACGCGCATGCCCGACTTGTCGCTCTCGTCCTGGATGTGGCTGATGCCTTCGAGCTTCTTTTCGTGCACCAGCTCGGCAATGCGCTCGAGCAGCGTCTTCTTGTTCACCTGGTAGGGGATCTCGTCGACGATGATCGATTGGCGCGAGCCCTTGTCGATGTCCTCGAAGTGGCACTTTGCGCGCATCACCACCTTGCCGCGGCCGGTGCGGTAACCCTCGCGCACGCCGTTCAGCCCGTAGATGATGCCGGCGGTGGGGAAGTCCGGCGCCGGGATGATCTCCATCACCTCGTCGATCGTGGCCTGCGGATTCTTCAGCAGGTGCAGGCAGGCATCGACCACTTCGTTCAGGTTGTGCGGCGGGATGTTCGTCGCCATGCCCACCGCGATGCCGGCCGAGCCGTTGACCAGCAGGTTGGGCACGCGCGCCGGCAGCACCAGCGGCTCTTTTTCCGAGCCGTCGTAGTTGGGGCCGAAGTCGACCGTGTCCTTGTCGATGTCGGCCAGCATCTCGTGCGCAATCTTCGCCAGGCGGATTTCGGTGTAGCGCATCGCCGCGGCGTTGTCGCCATCGACCGAGCCAAAGTTGCCCTGGCCGTCGACCAGCATGTGGCGCAGGCTGAAGTCCTGCGCCATGCGCACGATGGTGTCGTACACCGCCGTGTCGCCGTGCGGGTGGTACTTGCCGATGACGTCGCCGACGATGCGCGCGCTCTTCTTGTACGGCCGGTTCCAGTCGTTGCTCAACTCGTGCATCGCGAACAGCACGCGCCGATGCACTGGCTTCAAGCCGTCGCGCGCATCGGGCAGGGCCCGGCCGACGATCACGCTCATCGCGTAGTCGAGGTACGACCGCCGCATCTCCTCT
The DNA here is from genome assembly GCA_963824005.1 of uncultured beta proteobacterium. Taxonomy (GTDB): domain Bacteria; phylum Pseudomonadota; class Gammaproteobacteria; order Burkholderiales; family Burkholderiaceae_C; genus Rubrivivax. Next base: position 60,850 of record CAWGOK010000005.1, on the reverse strand, counting down.
TCGAGGCTGATGGGCAAGGTTTCTTTCGCGAACTGGGTCATGCGATGCCGAGGATGAGGAAGTCCGGCTCGATCGAGACGGCCGCGCGCGAGCACGCTGGAGGGCGGATTCTAAGTGCCCGGCTCTGTAGCACCTGCGCAACAACGGTGGCTGCAAGTGTCGGCTCTGGCGCCAAAATGCAGCCCAGCCGGCACCGTATGGCACAATGAGTTTGTCGGTGGCGGAGAGCCCGCCCGGGTGGGGTTTGAGACCATTCATCACGATTTTGAGTGTGGACATATCGCAGGAAACTGCGGCTTTCCTTGAGAGGACAACCATGAAGAAACTGAATAAGGTGGCGGTGCTTTTGGCTTCGCTTGCGCTCGCGGCACCGTTGGCCCTGCGGGCACAGACGCCGGCCCCGGGGGTGGTAGGGACCCCAGGGGTGACGTACCAAGGGGTTCCGGCACAGCCGATTACCAATCCCACTGCCGAGCAATGGAAGTACGCCAACGGCACTGAGCAATGGCGCGACTCGCAGGGCCAGCCCTGGATAAATGGCACGAACGAGTATTGCTGGCGCGATTCGCAGTGGACGCCGAACACGGCCTATCCGGGTTGCGATGGCGCTGCCATTCCGCCCCCGCCGCCCCCGCCGCCTGCTCCGGTGGTTGTCCCGCCGCCGCCGCCGCCCGCCGGCTCCGCCGCCCGCAGCGCCTGCGCCGAAGCCGGCTGCGCAGAAGGTGACCTACGCTGCCGACACGTTCTTCGACTTCGACAAGTCGGTGATCAAGCCCGAAGGCAAGGCCAAGCTGGATGACCTGGTCGCCAAGACCAAGGGCATTGCGCTCGAAGTGATCATTGCCGTCGGCCACACCGACAACATCGGTAGCGACGCATACAACCAGGGCCTGTCCGAGCGCCGCGCCAATGCGGTCAAGGAGTATCTGGTGAGCAAGGGCATCGAGAAGAACCGTGTCTACACCGAAGGCAAGGGCGAGAAGCAGCCGATCGCCAGCAACAGCACGGCCGAAGGCCGCGCCAAGAACCGCCGTACCGAGATCGAGGTGGTCGGCACGCGCGCTGCCCCCTGATCGACAACCCGCAAGGGTTCGAGACGCAAACCCCGCTTCGGCGGGGTTTTTCGTTGTGGAGCCCAAGGCACCGCTCACAATCAGCGTCGCGCCGCATGCAAGCGGCCGGGAACTCAGTCAGCAGGGGCTCACGATGGGCAATGTGGATCCGCAGGAACTCGCCAAGTTCAGCGAACTGGCACACCGCTGGTGGGACGTGCACAGCGAGTTCCGCCCGCTGCACGAGATCAACCCGCTGCGTTTGGACTGGATCGATTCGTTGGCTGCATTGCACGGCAAGGCCGTGCTCGACGTCGGGTGTGGCGGTGGCATCCTGGCAGAGTCGATGGCGCGCCGCGCCGCGACGGTCACCGGTATCGATCTGGCGGGCAAGCCCCTCGGTGTGGCGCGCCTGCATGCATTGGAAACCGGCGTCGAGAACATCGACTATCTCGAGCTCTCGGCCGAGGCGATGGCGGCCGAACGGCCGGCGCAATTCGATGTCGTGACCTGCATGGAGATGTTGGAGCATGTGCCGCAGCCTGCGTCGATCGTGCAGGCCTGCGCCGCGGCGGTGCGGCCGGACGGGTGGGTGTTCTTTTCCACGCTGAACCGCAACCCGAAGAGTTTCCTCTTTGGCATCGTCGGTGCCGAGTACCTGCTGCAACTGCTGCCCAAGGGCACGCACGAATACGCACGCTTCATTCGGCCCAGTGAACTTTCGCGCTGGTGCCGCGATGCCGGCCTGGAGGTCGAGGCCAGCCGGGGCATGGAGTACAACCCGTTCACCCGGCGCTATAGGCTGTCAGCCGATACCAGTGTCAACTATTTGTTGGCCTGCCGCAGGCGAACGTGACGCGCGCAACGTCTGAAATCCTGACGTCGGGTCGGTCGGTCGACGCGGTGTTGTTCGACCTGGACGGCACGCTCGTCGACAGTGCGCCCGACCTGGCGGGTGCCGCCAATGAACTGCGCCAGGCGCACGGCCTGGCTGCAATGGCGTTCGAGGCCTTGCGGCCGATGGTGGGCACTGGTGCCCGGGGCATGCTCGAGGCGGCCTTTGGCATCTCGCCGGCCGACGCGCGTTTCGATGCCTTGCGAGAGGACTTTCTGGCGCGCTACGAGTCGAGGATCCTGCGCGAGACCCGCGTGTTTGCGCGCATTGAGCCTGTGCTGCAGATGCTGGAGCGCGCGGCCCTGCCCTGGGGCATCGTCACCAACAAGGCCGCTCGCTTTTCCGTGCCGCTGGTGCACGGCTTGGGGCTGATGCAGCGCTGTGCGGTTCTGATCAGCGGCGACACCACCTCCCATGCCAAGCCACATCCGCAGCCGCTGCTCGAGGCGGCGCGCCGCCTGGGTGTAACGCCGCAGCGTTGCCTGTACATCGGCGACGACCTGCGTGACGTGCAGGCCGGGCGCGGCGCGGGCATGGCCACGTTGGTCGCGGCCTGGGGCTACCTGGGTCGCGGCGAGTCGATCGACTCCTGGAACGCCGACGCCGTGTTGGCCCATCCGGAAGATCTCTTGAATTGGCTGGGAATGGCCTAAACTGTATGCCTTGGGGCCGACTTGGCTTCGACGTGGGTTCGGAATCGACGTAGGGCATGCCGAGCACCAGTTCGCTCGTAAATCCACTGGAAACAAAGTAACTGCGAACGACGAACGTTTCGCCCTCGCCGCTTAAAACCGGTGAGCCTCGCAACAGTTGGCCCATGGGCTGGGCCTGAGGTCGCAAGACCGAAGGCTGCGAGGTCATACACATAGGCTGTGTCTTGCGCCGGGTCACTCGGCACAGGACAAGATCAAGTGACTGGCGCCAAGGGTAGCGTGCTGCTGCGCGACCCGGGGCGTGAGACTCAAATCAGCCAGCTACGCATGTAGAACTGCCCGGTGATGGCTTGCGGACGCGGGTTCGATTCCCGCCGGCTCCACCAAGTCCGATGGCCAGGCTCGATGCCTGGCCATCTCTTTCTCGGCCTCAGTTCGCAGTCAGTCCGAGGCGCTCGCTGCTGCGGAAGACCGGATGGTCGTCCTCGTCGCCATCGGCAGCTACGGCGCGTGAGCGGCCCAGCCGCTTGGCCTCATACAGCGCCAGGTCGGCGCGCTGCAGCGTGTCGTCGATGCTTTCACCGCTTCGCATCTGCACGATGCCGAAGCTCAGCGTCAGGCGGGGCAAGGCATGGGCGTGAGCCTGGGTCTGCAGGTGCGCCACCAGGCGTTCGGCCACGTGCATCGCGTCCTGTGTCGAACTGCGGCGCAGCAGCAACACAAATTCGTCGCCGCCGTGCCGCCCGGCCACGTCGTGCGATCGCAGCAGGTCCAGCGTGCATCGCGACACGAGCTTCAAGGCGCGATCTCCAGCCGCATGGCCGAGCTTGTCGTTGATCTGCTTGAAGTGGTCGATGTCCACCAGTAGCAAGGTGGCACTGCCCGGTTCATCGGCGTGCAGTGCGCGGCGGGCCAGTTCCTCGAAGCGGCGCCGGTTGGGTACCTGCGTCAGCATGTCGATGTTGGCCAGGACGCGCAGTTTGCGGCGTGAGTCGCGCAGTTCGCGTTCGGTGCGCTGGCTGCTCAACGCCAGCAGCACGAATGCCGCGACCAGCGACCCCAGCGCCACGATGCCGGTCTGCATCGGGGCCGCGGCGCGCGGGTCCGGCATCCACGCCGGGCCGAGCAAAGGCATCAACGCCACCACCACCCAAAGCAGGCCCAGCGCGCGCACGTTGACGAGGTCGCGCTCCAGCGGCGCCCGCCATACCACCCTGGCGGCATAAAGCAGCGCGGCGGCGGCGGCCAGGGGCGCTATCCGCGTCGTCAGCGCCTTCTCGTCCGATGCCAGCGTGGCCAGCACCGACATGCACATCAGCGCGGCCAGCAGCGCCATGTCGGCTCGCTCGCTCGCGGGCAGGATCGTGCGCGCATGGAACCGGCGCAGGCCCAGTAGACACAACAAGGGCCATGGGACGAACAACAGCTGCGCCAGCGGGGTCCATAGAGGTGTGCCGTCGAGCAGGGTCAGCAGCGCCGCCGCGGCCGCATTCAGCCAGAGCGCGCCGCTCCACCACGCAAAGCCCAGGTAGGTGCGCTGAGTCATCTGGAACGCGCTCAGCGCGGCTGCGGATGCCCCCACCGTGGCGGTGGCGAAAAGCATTGAGGGCCAGGCCGCATCCATCAGCGAAATTGTGATGGCCCGTCGATGTGAAAGCTCCCTGCCCGAAGGAGTTGTTTGCAACAGGATGCGTCGGTGTGCGGTGCAACGCTCACAACCCGACGCATGTTCGCGTCGCGCGCCGGGGCGCTTGGTGCAGCGGCGTTTGCCCTATGCTGCGCGCATGAAAGAGTTGCTCGATGCCTTCTGGCGCGCGGCGGCCTACTGCCTGCATCCGCGCGTGATCCTGCTCTCGCTGCTGCCGTTGGTGTTTGCCGTGGCACTGGTGCTGGGCCTGAGCTGGTTCTATTGGGAAGCGGCGGTCGCCGGCGTGCGCGGGGCGCTGGAGCAGTGGTCGCTGGTCGTGAGCTTCCTGCAGTGGCTCGACTCGGTCGGGGCCGCCGGTTTCCATGTCGTGCTGGCGCCGCTGATCGTGGTGGCGCTGGCCGTGCCGGTGATCGTGGTGCTGTCCTTGATGTTGGTGGCCTGGCTGATGACGCCGGCATTGGTCGGCCTGGTGGCGGCACGCCGCTTCGACTCGCTCGAACGCAAGCGCGGGGCGGGCTGGTTCACGGCCGCGTCATGGTCGATCGGCTGCATGCTGCTGGCGTTGGTGCTGCTGCTGCTGAGCCTGCCGCTGTGGTTCATCCCGCCGCTGGTGCTGATCCTGCCGCCCCTGATCTGGGGCTGGCTGACCTACAAGGTGATGAGTTTCGACGTGCTGGCCGAACACGCCAGCAGCGATGAGCGCCGCCAGCTGATGCGCGAATTGCACTGGCCGCTGCTGGCCATCGGCGTCGTCACCGGCTACCTGGGTGCCGCGCCGACCTTGCTGTGGGCCGTGAGCGCGGCTACGCTGGTGCTGGCGCCGGTGCTGGTGGTGCTGTCGGTGTGGCTGTATACGCTGGTGTTCGCCTTTTCCTCGTTGTGGTTCGCACACTTTGCGCTGGCCGCGTTGCAGCGGCTGCGCATGCAGCAGGCGGTCGAGCCGGTGCCGATGCCTGCACCAGCCACGCCACCGCCGCATCCGGCCATCGAAGCCCGCGCCCCGGCCGCGCTGCCACCACCATGAACATCGGCCTGATCATCATTGGCGACGAGATCCTCTCCGGCAAGCGCCAGGACAAACACCTCGCCAAAGTCATCGACTTGCTCGGCGCGCGCGGCCTGGCACTGTCCTGGGCGCGTTATGCCGGCGACGACCGCGCCGTGATCACCCCGGTGCTGCGCGACGCCTTCGGCAGTGGCGACCTGGTATTCAGCTGCGGCGGCATCGGCGCCACGCCCGACGACCATACCCGGCAGTGCGCGGCCGCGGCCTTGGGTGTGCCGCTGGTGCTGCACCCGGGGGCGCGTGAGCTGATTCTCGAGCGCATGCGCGATGTCGCTGCCGAACAGGGCGTCCCATTCGAGCCCGAGCGGCACGACAACCTGCACCGCCTCAACATGGGCACCTTTCCCGAAGGCGCAGCGCTGGTCCCCAACCCCTACAACAAGATCGCTGGCTTTTCGGTCGGCAGCGTGTACTTCGTGCCGGGATTTCCGGTGATGGCCTGGCCGATGATCGAGTGGGTGCTCGATACCCGCTACACGGCTTTGCATGGCCTGCGAGCGCAGCGCGAGCGCTCGGTCATCGTCTTCGGCAGCATGGAAGCCACCCTGACGCCGCTGATGGAGGATGTGGAGCGCCGCTTCGCAGGCATCAAGGTGTTCAGCCTGCCTTGCGTCGATGCAGACCACCAATGGGGCCGCCACATCGAACTCGGCGTGAAAGGCCCGGTAGCCCTCGTCGACGACGCCTTCGTGGTGCTTCGAAGAGGCCTGGATCTGCTGCCGGCCCGATGCGGCCCTGAAATGGTGCGAAGCTGAAACACGATGCGCCCGTAGAGTGCATGTCGGTGCACCAAGCGTGGGATGGTGCTGCGGCCAGGGCACTCCGTCACGGCAATTCTGGCGCGGCCAAACGGGCTCGCTGCAGTGGCACGAGGCGCCCGGCCACGGGCATGCTTTCTGCTACATTCCCGTGCGCCTTCAGGGGTCACCCTCGAGGATGGTCGAACCCAACACCCACCGAATCCCCCATACGAGAGCTAGGAGAGCCCAGATGGCAAAGACTGTTGCCGACGTGATGAAGATGGTGAAGGACAACGAGATCAAATTCGTTGACTTCCGTTTTACCGACACCCGCGGCAAGGAGCAGCACGTTTCGGTGCCCATCTCGCACTTCGACGAGGACAAGTTCAGCGCCGGCCATGCCTTCGACGGCTCGTCGATCGCCGGCTGGAAGGGTATCGAAGCCTCCGACATGTTGCTCATGCCCGATCCGAACACCGCCAACGTCGACCCCTTCTTCGAAGAACCGACGCTACTGCTGACCTGCGATGTGGTCGAGCCCAGCGACGGCAAGCCCTATGAGCGCGATCCGCGCTCGCTGGCCAAGCGCGCCGAGGCCTACATGAAGGCCTCGGGCCTGGGCGACACGGCGTACTTTGGTCCCGAACCCGAGTTCTTCGTCTTCGACAGCGTGCGCTGGGGCAACGACATGTCGGGCTGCTTCTCGAAGATCGAATCCGAAGAGGCCGCCTGGAACAGCGGCAAGGAATACGAGCACGGCAACTCCGGCTATCGCCCGGCCGTCAAGGGCGGCTACTTCCCGACGCCGCCGGTCGATTCGTTCCAGGACATGCGTTCCGAGATGTGCCTGATCCTCGAGTCGGTGGGCATCCCCTGCGAGGTGCATCACCATGAGGTCGGCACCGCCGGGCAGATGGAACTCGGCACCAAGTTCAGCACGCTGCTGCAACGCGCCGACTGGGTGCAGCTGCAGAAATACGTGATCCAGAACGTCGCGCATGCCTATGGCAAGACCGCGACCTTCATGCCCAAGCCCATCGTCGGCGACAACGGCTCGGGCATGCACGTGCATCAATCAGTTTGGAAGGACGGCAAGAACCTGTTCGCCGGCGACGGTTATGCCGGCCTGAGCGAATTCGCGCTGTTCTACATCGGCGGCATCATCAAGCATGCGCGCGCATTGAACGCCATCACCAACCCCGGCACCAACAGCTACAAGCGCTTGGTGCCCGGCTTCGAGGCGCCGGTGAAGCTGGCCTATTCGTCGAAGAACCGCTCGGCCTCGATCCGCATCCCGCACGTCGCCAACCCAAAGGGTCGGCGCGTCGAGGCGCGCTTCCCCGATCCGCTGATGAACCCGTACCTGGGTTTTGCCGCGCTGCTGATGGCCGGCCTGGACGGCGTGGAGAACAAGATCCACCCCGGCGATGCGGCCAGCAAGGATCTGTATCACCTGCCGCCGGAAGAAGACGCGAAGATCCCGACGGTGTGCCACAGCCTCGACCAGGCGCTGGACTATCTGGACAAGGACCGTGCCTTCCTGACCAAGGGGGGTGTCTTCACCGACACCTACCTCGACGCCTACATCGAGCTCAAGTTTTCGGAAGTGACGCGTTTCCGCATGGCCACGCATCCGGTCGAGTTCGACATGTACTACACGCTCTGAGCCCAGTCATAGGGGCTCGCGCCTGCGCGGCGCCTCGTGCTCGACGTGGGCGCGAGTGTGGCGTGCGCAGCCAAAGGGACGGTCGAAAGCCGTCCCTTTTTGCATGATGAAGGCAGCGCAGGCTGCGCCACAATGGCCGAAAGCCGCTGGCGGTGGCCCTCGAACTGCGGAAGGTAAAGGCATGAATTTGCGTGCGTGGGGAATCGGCGGTTGCGTCCTGGCCCTGGGCTCGTGCCTGGGTGTGGGCGCGCGGGCGCAGGGCAATCCGGCGCCGGCCACGGTATACCGCTGCCCGGGCCCGCCCGTGCTGTACACCGACGCGTTGTCGCCGCAGGAGGCGCGCGACCGCGGCTGCCGCACCATCGAAGGCACGCCGATCACAGTGATCCAGGGCCGCACACCGGCCGGTGCACGCCCGGCGGGTGGAACCGCCGGCAACGCCGCCGCCCGGCCGCCTGAGGCGCGGGTCGACCCCGGTGCGCAGCGCGCGCGCGACAGCGATTCGAGGCGCATCCTGGAAAGCGAACTGCGGCGCGAGGAAGAGCGCCTGGCCGAGATGCGCAAGGAATACAACAACGGCGAGCCCGAACGCCAGGGCAACGAGCGCAACTATCAAAAATACCTGGACCGCGTGGCCGAGATGAAGAGCGGCATCGCACGCAAGGAGGGCGATATCGCCGCCATCAAGCGCGAGCTGGCGAAGCTGCCGCCGTGACCGGTGGCGGCCCACTGCCGGGTTACGAGGCTTACGACCAGCTGGCCACGATGGTGGCCATTGCGCGCACCGACGGCCATTGCCTGCTGGCCAACTCAACGCTCGAAAACGCAGTGGCCGTATCGCGTCGCGCACTGCTGCGCGGCAACGTGCTCGACTGGTTCATCGATCCGCTGCCGATGCGCGAGACGCTGCTGGCGCTGCACCGCAACGAGGTCACCAGCGGGCGCTTCGAGGCGCAGCTGAAACGCGCACCACTGGGTTCGGCCGACCCCTTGCTGGTGCGCGTCAGCGTGAGCCAGATGGACACGCCCGACTGGGCGCTGCTGGAGATCGTCGAGATCGAGCAGCAGACGCGACAGGACCGCGAGGAACGTGCGCTCGGCCTGGCGCAGGCCAACAAGGAGTTGCTGCGCAACCTGGCGCACGAGATCAAGAACCCGCTGGGTGGCATCCGCGGTGCCGCGCAACTGCTGGAAATGGAACTCAATTCACGCCCCACCGGGCTGGCACGCATGCGCGGCGCCCTGTCCCGTGGCACCAAGCCATCGCGCACGGGTGCGGCGCGCGGCTTGAGCGAGTACACCCAGGTCATCATCCACGAGGCTGACCGGCTGCAGGCGCTGGTCGACCGCCTGCTCGCGCCGCATCGCAAGCCGCATGTGGTGGGTGACGTCAACATCCACGAGGTGTGCGAGCGCGTGCGCCTGCTCATCGTGGCGGAGTTTCCGAGCGGCCTGGAGGTGCAGCGCGACTACGACACTTCGATCCCCGAGTTTCGCGGCGATCGCGAGCAACTGATCCAGGCGCTGCTGAACATCGTGCGCAACGCCACCGAGGCGCTGGGCGAGCAGATCGGCGCGGGCAGCGCGCGGCTGATCCTGCGCACGCGCATTGCGCGACAGGTAACTATCGGCAAGCAGCGCTTTCGACTGGCACTGGAATTGCATATCCAGGACAACGGGCCGGGTGTGCCCGAGTCGATCCGGGATCGCATCTTTCACCCGCTGGTGTCGGGGCGCGAGGGCGGATCCGGGCTCGGACTGACCCTGGCGCAGACCTTCGTGCAACAACACCAGGGCACGATCGAGTACGACAGCGTGCCCGGACGAACGAACTTCAAGATCCTGATTCCATTGCCCTGAACCCGCCGGACCCCTGAACGCATGAAACCCATCTGGATCGTTGACGACGACCACTCGATCCGCTTCGTGCTGGAGAAGGCGCTGGCGCGCGAACAGTTCGCGGTGCGCAGTTTTGCCAGCGCGCGCGAGGTGCTGGCCGCGCTGGACGAGGAAGAGCCGCAGGTCATGGTCAGCGACATACGCATGCCGGGCGGCTCGGGCATCGACCTGCTGGGCAAGGTCAAGGCGCGGTTGCCGGGACTGCCGGTGATCATCATGACGGCCTATTCCGACCTGGACAGCGCCGTGTCGGCGTTCCAGGGTGGCGCCTTCGAATACCTGCCCAAGCCCTTCGACGTGCCCAAGGCGGTGGAACTGATCCGCCGCGCGGTCGAGGAAAGCCTGCGCGAGGAGGTGCGCGACTCGGCCTCCGCGCCGATGCCCGAGATGCTGGGCCAGGCCCCCGCGATGCAGGACGTGTTCCGCGCCATCGGGCGCCTGAGCCAGAGCACGGTGACGGTGATGATCACCGGCGAGAGCGGCTCAGGCAAGGAACTGGTGGCTCGCGCGCTGCACAAGCACAGTCCGCGCGCGGGCGGCCCCTTCGTCGCCATCAACACCGCAGCGATCCCGAAGGACCTGTTGGAAAGCGAGCTCTTTGGTCACGAGCGTGGCGCCTTCACCGGCGCACAGACCATGCGCCGCGGCCGCTTCGAGCAGGCCGACGGCGGCACGCTGTTCCTGGACGAGATCGGCGACATGCCCTTCGACCTGCAGACACGGCTGCTGCGCGTGCTGTCGGACGGGCAGTTCTACCGCGTCGGCGGCCATCAGCCGCTGAAAAGCAACGTGCGCGTCATCGCGGCCACGCACCAGAACCTGGAGGAGCGCGTGCGCGCCGGCTCCTTCCGCGAGGACCTGTTCCACCGGCTCAACGTCATCCGGTTGCGCCTGCCAGCGCTGCGCGAGCGGCGCGAGGACATCGCGATGCTGACACGCTCGTTCCTGCAGAAGAGTGCCAAGGAGCTGGGTGTCGATGCCAAGCGCATCACCGACGAGGCGCTGCAACAGCTGATGGCCTTCGATTTCCCGGGTAACGTGCGCCAGCTCGAGAACCTGTGCCACTGGCTCACCGTGATGGCACCGTCGCAGATGGTCGAAGCCAAGGACCTACCGCCCGAGTTGCTGGGGCGTGAGGCGGCGGCAAGCCGGCCTGTGGCCGCCAGCACCGAGGCGGCACTGTCGCTGCCCGCAGCGCTGCCGTCGGCCACGCAGGCCACCGAACTCGCTGCCGAGCGTGGCAGCGGTGCAACCTGGCTGAGTGACCTGCAGCGCGAGGCGCGCAGCCTGCTCGAGGCCGGCGTGCCCGATGTGTGGGACACGCTGTCGCGCAAGTTCGAAGGCCAGATGATCCACACCGCGCTGGAGGTCACGCGCGGGCGCCGTATCGAAGCCGCGCACAAGCTCGGCATCGGGCGCAACACGATCACGCGCAAGATCCAGGAACTGGGGCTGGACGACTGACGAGTTGAACTCGCGCCCGAAGCTCCGCGGAGGGCGGACTGACGCCAGGGTCGTTGGGGCCGTGCAGCGTCAGCACCGTGTCGATGCTGCCGGTGGTGGTCATGATGTAGGTGGCGGCGGTGGCGATGCTGAAGGCAAAGCTGTCCACCTCGCCGCCGGCGGAAAGATCGGTCTCGGCACGTGCGCCACCGACGGTGAGTGGGGTGACGGCCGGTGCAGTAACGCGCCGACCGGGCTGCCGTCGATGGCGAAAACCTCGAGGCTTTCATTGAGGTGATCGGGCAGCAGGAAACCAGACCCTGGGTTGATCATCAGAGGTAACTCCACCTGGTGGACCCGTGCCTCCCCAATGGCGTACCTGCTTCCACCCATCGCAGCAGCCAACGCGCCGGCCGCAGCAGGCGCGGCGCATGTCCCAGCGACTGCGGCCTGAAGTCGAGCATCGTCGCGAAGGCGTGCAGGGGTCCTTCAGCGCCGTCTCGGGCAGCTCCAGGACACGACCGAAGGCATCGACCAGGCGCGCCCGCAGCAGGCTCATCGCACCAGCCACCAGCGAGCGCGGCGCGGCCGCCGGTGCCGGGTTCAGCGTGCCGCCGGCACTGTCGGAAGGCCGGCGCAGGCCTTCGCTGGCGGCAAAGCCCAGGAGTTGCGCACGCAGGCCATCCAGCGCGGTGCTCACCAGGTCGAAATGCTTCGCCGAGGCATGCAGCGCGCGGTAGGCGTCTTCGGTGCCTTCGTCGACGAGGCCGACGTCGAACGCATCCAGCGCGTCTTCGGCCTTGAGCCAATCATTGATGGCCGCGCTCAAAGTGGTGGCTGCGCCGGTGCTCACCGGCGAGCGGCCGCTGAGGACGATGGTGCTGCCGGTGATGCTGGTGCTGACGACTTCCAGGTCGATGGCGTCAAGCTTCCAGGCCGCCAGCGTCGGCGCTGGCGAAGGCGGGCAACTGCTCCAGCACCAGACGCTGCCAGGGCAGCAGCCGCAACAGGGTGAACATGGGTCGATCCCCTCTTGTCTAGATGAACAGCCTGCGAAGTGAGGGCACCAACGCGAAGGCACCGACTCGAAACCACTCTAGTGCGCGGGTCGGAGCCGGCATATCCCTAGTTCGGGGCGCGCCGGTGGTGGCCTTTCGAAGCTCTCGCATCGGCTGCTCGCGCCAGCGTCAGCACGCACCAGGATCATGACCTTCGAGATGCCGCCGCTTCGGCGCGTGGGCAGAGCCGATGCATCGCACAGGCGTGTTGGCCGGCGCGGGCCTGTGGTCGGACTCCCATGCACGACTCAGGTGGCGAGTCTCATGGTCGCACTAGCTGTCGGTGGACAAGGCCTCGGTGCAATGCCGGGGCATGATCAGTTGCCCGTCCGCGCCGGGCACGGCCTCGATGCTGATGCGCGGCGCCGACGAGCTGACCGAGCCGAAGATGGTCGCGAAGGCCACGTCGGCGGCATCACGGCCCGTGCCGAAGCGCACGAAGCCCATCGGTATGGCCGTGCCCGACGGATCGAACATGTACCAGCGGTCGCCGAGGTAAGCCTCGACATAGGCGTGGAAATCGGTGGGGCCGAGTGCCGGGTCGGCGCCGTAGTCGATGCCCGTGGTGAAGCGCGCCGGGATGTTCATGGCCCGGCACAGCGCGATCATCAGGTGCGCGAAGTCGCGGCACACGCCCACGGTCTCGAGCAGGGTGTCGATCGCCGAAGTGTTGGAGTCGGATGTGTTCTGCGTGAAGCGCGTGTGCTGCAGCACCCAGTCGCGAATGCCCTGCACGCGGCTGTAACCGTGCCACTGCTGGCCGAACTCGCGCATCGCGAACTTGAGCAGCCGGTCGGACTGGCAGTAGCGGCTCGGGTAGATGTAGCCCAGCACCTGCGCCGGAAGCCGCGCCACCGGCACTTCGGGAATCTGCCCGGCCAGCGCCATGTAGTGCGACAGCTCCACCGTGGCCTGGTAGGCCACGTGCAGCGGGCCCGGCCGGGCGCTCAGCCGCAGATAGCGGTTCAAGGTGGCGGGGTCGGTCTCCACCTGCGTCGCCACGTCCTGGTTGAGGGTGAGCGACTCCTCGATCACGCGCTGCCGGTTGGTGTGCGCGGCGTGGATGTTGAAGATGAAGTCGCAGCCGGGATCGAAGACTTCGTAGTCCAGTTCCAACGACAGGCGCAGGCGGATCATCGGGGGCCGCGGACGTTGCCGCCGCGCTGGGGGTGCGAAGATGGTTGGATGGTGTGCTCCCTTGTGGAAGCCACCTTAACACCCTCGACTAGGTAGCGGACCTCAGCGCCTGCGGCGGTAGGTGACGAACGCGAAGCGGGTGCCGTCGGCGCCGACATGGGCCTCGCGCGCGGCTTCGGCAAAGACCTGGCGGTCCCAGGCCGGGAAGTGCACGTCGCCGTGCAGGTCGGCGTCGATCTCGGTCAGCACCAGTTCATCGGCGCGCGGCATTGCCTGCGCATACAACTGGGCACCGCCGATGACGAACACCCGCGGCTCGGCCTCCAGCCGTTGCAGCGCAGTCTCCAGGCTGTCGGCCGTCTCGGCCCCAGCCGCAGCGAAGCCGGCGTTGCGCGTGACCACGACATTGCGGCGACCGGGCAGCGGCCTGAAGCGCGGCGGCAGCGACTCCCAGGTCTTGCGGCCCATCACCACCGCGTGGCCGCGCGTGGTGGCCACGAAGTGCTTCTGGTCCGCCGATTCCTTCCACAGCAGCTCGTTGTCGCGGCCGATCGCGCCATTGCGCGCCACCGCCGCAATCAGGGCCAGCTTCACACGGCCACCGGCGCCTTGATGGCGGCATGGTGCTGGTACTCCAGCACCTCGAAGTCCTCGTAGGCGTAGTCGAAAATCGACTGCGGCCGGCGCTTGATGTGCAGCAGCGGGTAGGGGTAAGGCGCGCGCTCGAGCTGCTTGCGCACCTGCTCATGGTGGTTGTCGTAGATGTGGCAGTCGCCGCCGGTCCAGATGAAGTCGCCGACCTGCAGCTCGCACTGTTGCGCCAACATATGCGTCAGCAGGGCATAGCTGGCGATGTTGAAGGGCACGCCGAGGAAGATGTCGGCACTGCGTTGGTACAGCTGGCAGCTCAGCCGGCCTTCGGCGACGTAGAACTGGAAGAAGGCATGGCAGGGCAGCAGCGCCATCTTCGACAGCTCGGCCACGTTCCAGGCGCTGACGATGATGCGGCGGCTGTCGGGGTTGGTCTTCAGTTGCTTGACCACCTCGGCAATCTGGTCGATGTGGCCGCCGTCGGGCGTGGGCCAGCTGCGCCACTGCACGCCATACACCGGGCCCAGGTCGCCGGTCTCGGGGTTGGCCCATTCGTCCCAGATGCTGACGCCGCGCTCCTGCAGCCAGCGCGCGTTGCCGTCGCCGCGCAGGAACCACAGCAGCTCCAGGATGATGCTCTTCAGGTGCACCTTCTTGGTCGTCACCAGCGGGAAGCCTTCGGTCAGGTCGAAGCGCATCTGGTGGCCGAACACGCTGAGCGTGCCGGTGGCGGTGCGGTCGGCCTTGGCCACGCCGTGCGTCATCACATGGCGCATGAAATCTTCGTACTGGCTGCGGATCGGGCGGGTCATGGCGGGGCTAGGTGGGCGAGGGCGGGCGCATTATCGGTCGGCGGCCGGCAGAACTCAGGTCGCCGGTTCCAGGTCGAACTGCATCGCCGCCAGCCGCGCGTACAGGCCGTCGCGCGCCACCAGTTCGGCGTGGGTGCCGGTGTCGACGATGCGCCCGGCCTCCAGCACCACGATGCGGTCGGCGCGCAGCACCGTGGCCAGGCGGTGGGCGATGACCAGGGTCGTGCGCCCGCGCATCGCCGCCTCCAGCGCGGCCTGCACCATGCGCTCGCTTTCCGCGTCGAGCGCGCTGGTGGCCTCGTCCAGCAGCAGCAGCGGCGGGTTCTTCAGCATCGCCCGGGCGATGCTGATGCGCTGGCGCTGGCCGCCGGACAGGCGCACGCCGCGCTCGCCCAGAAAGCTGCGGTAGCCCTCGGGCAGCGCGCCGATGAACTCGTGCGCGAAGGCTGCTCTCGCTGCGGCGATGACCTCGTCGTCGCTGGCGTCGGGGCGTCCATAGCGGATGTTCTCCAGCGCGCTGGTGGAGAAGATCACGCTGTCCTGCGGCACGATGCCGATGCGCTGGCGCAACTCGGCCAGCGTCACGCGCTGCACCGGCACGCCGTCCACCTCCACGCGTCCGGCCTGCACGTCGTAGAAGCGCAGCAGCAGCTGCAGCACCGTGCTCTTGCCGGCGCCGCTGGGGCCGACCAGCGCCACCGTCTCGCCGGCGGCGATGTCGAGGCTGAAGTCGTGCAGCGTGTCGTGCTGCGGCCGCGACGGGTAGTGGAAGCGCACGTTCACCAGCCGGCAGGCGGAGCCGCCGCGCGCTGGTGGCAGCGGCAACGGCGAAGCCGGCTCAGCCACCGTCGAACGTGCCGCCAGCAGCTCCATCAGCCGCTCGGTGGCGCCGGCCGCGCGCAGCAGGTCGCCGTAGACCTCGGACAGCACCGCCACGCTGCCCACCAGGATGATCACCAGGACCACGGTCTGCCCCAGGTGGCCTGCGCTGATGCGGCCGTCCATCACCGCCTCCGTGCCCTGGTACAGCCCCCACAGCAGCGCACCGAAGGTGGCGGTGATGATGAAGGCGACGAGGAAGGAACGCACCCGCGTGCGCTTGCGTGCCACCTCGAAGGCATGCTCGGTGGACTCGGCGAAGCGCGCCGCCTCGCGCCGCTCCTGCGCGTAGCTCTGCACGATCGGGATGGCGTTCAGCACCTCGGCGGCGATGGCGCTGGAATCGGCCACGCGGTCCTGGCTGGCGCGGGACAGGCGGCGCACGCGGCGGCCGAAGTACAGGCTGGGCAGCACCACCAGCACCAGGATGCCCAGCACCTGCGTCATCACCCAAGGGTTGGTGATCACCAGCATGACCAGCGCGCCCAGGCCCATGACGGTGTTGCGCAGCCCCATGCTCAGGCTCGAGCCCACCACCGTCTGCACCAGCGTGGTGTCGGTGGTCAGCCGGCTCAGCACCTCGCCGGTCTGCGTGCTCTCGAAGAACTCGGGGCTCTGCTCGACCACATGCGCGTAAACGGCGCTGCGCAGATCGGCGGTGATGCGCTCGCCGAGCCAGCTCACCATGTAAAAGCGCGCCGCCGAGAACAAGCCCAGCGCCGCGCCCACCCCGAAGAGCGCCAGGAAATGCTGGCGCAGCGCCATCACGCGCTCGCCCGGGTCGCTGCTCACCAGGCCCTGGTCGATCAGCGACTTCAGCGCCAGCGGGAAGGCCAGCGTGCTCAATGCCGCCAGCACCAGGAACAGCAGCGCCAGCGCGATGCGGCCGTGGTAGGGCTGCAGGAACGGTAGCAGGCCGGACAGCGAGCGTGGCGAACGGGCTGCGGCGCGGGCATCTTCTTGAGGCATGGGCGCGAGTCTATGCGGCGCGCCTGCCGCGGTGCCCGTCAGCGCGGTGCCAGCCGCTGCGGGCGAAAATCACACCGCTCATCCATTCGACCGCGGCGCCGTCGGGCTTTGTGGTCGAATCTACCGACTTGCGTCATCATTCGTCCGATGTTCGATCCTGCCGCCGAACCCCGCTGGATGCGCCGCTGCACCGCGGTGGCGTTGCGCCTGGGCTTCGTGCCTTCGTTGGCCGGGCTGAGTGCCTTGCTGGTGTTGGGGGTGCTGGGCCTGACCCAGGCCTCGCTGTGGCTGACCGGGCAGGGCGCCAAGCCGCTGCCGTTGTTGGTGGCCGGCGCCATTGCGCTGGTGCTTTCGCCCTTCCTCGCGGCCTTGCTGCTGCGTCTGCTGTTCCAGCTCGACGCGGCGCGGCAGCGGCAGAGCAGCAACGCCACGCAGGACGACCTGACCGGTGCGCACAACCGGCGACACTTCATGCAAGTGGCCGAGCGCGAATGGGCGCGCTGCCGCCGCTACACCGAAGACGGTGCGTTGCTGCTGATCGACGCCGACCAGTTCAAGAGCTTGAAGAGTACCCACGGCAGCGCCTGCTGCGACACCCTGCTGCGCGACCTGACGCGTCTGGTGACGCAGTCGCTGCGCCAGCCCGACCTGCTCGCTCGCTATGCGACGGAGGCGCTGATCGTCTACCTGCCCAACACCGACCCGATGGGCGCCCTGGACGTCGCCGAGCGCATCCGCGAGCGCATCGCCAGTCACACGCTGCGCTGGCAGAACGGTGGTGTCAGCAGCACCGTCAGCATCGGCGTGGCCTCGGTCGGCGCCACCCACGTGACGCTGGATTCGCTGGTGCAGGACGCGCTGGGCGCGCTGCAGGCGGCCAAGGACGCCGGCCGCAACTGCGTGCGTGCCGCGCCGATCCAGCCGCGCGCCACGCCGGCGCGGCCGCCGTCGACCGCCTCGGGCCTGCGCGGCCGCCGGCCATAGAGCCTGGGCCGCGCGAAACGTCGGCTTCATCCCCCCAAGCGCAGCCGGCCGGCATAGCCGGTCATCTCCAGGTAGCCACTGCCGATGCGGCGCTGCTGCGCGTCGTACAGCTCGCTCAGCCCTTCCCAATAGGCGGTGCCGGTGCTGCCGCGGCTGTCCAGCTCCTGTGCGTCGAGCAGCGCGCGCAGCTCGAAGCGCCCAGCCGGTGTGTCGATGGTCCACTGCAGCGGATAGCGCGCGCCCGAGCTGGGGCTGGCCCAGATGCGCCCGGGCGTGAAGCGCACGCTGTGGGCGTCGAAGACCTGCAGCGCGCCGCCCACGGTGCGCCAGCTGCCACCCGCCCACAGGCTGCTGCCGTCGGCACGGCGCAGGCGGAAGGCGGTGAGCGCGGCACCGTCGTCCAGGTTCATGCCGATCCAGTCCCAGCCCACCGCGTCGGGGTGCATCAGCTGCTCGCTCCATTCATGGTCGAGCCAGGCGCGGCCGCGCACCGGCACGTGTTGGCCGGCGCGCCGCAGCGTGCCCTGCACAACCAGCTGCGGCTCGCTCAGGTAATGGCTGGCCTGCGACTCGTGCGGCCCCTTGCGCGAGAAGCCGGCATCGCCCTGCAGCAGCAGCGGTTGCGTGGCCTGCAGCTGCAATTCCAGCTCGAAGCCGCCCGCGCCGAAGTTGGCGGTGTAGACGCTGCCGGCCTCGACATCACGTCGCTGCAGCGCCCAGCCGCCGAGCAGAAGGTCGGTGTCGCGCGCCGACGCCCGCGCCAGCAGCGAAGCCTCGTCGCCGGACCAGCGCGCGATGCGCTGCGAATGAAGGTGGGACCTGGCAGCCAGGTCGGTCACAGCGGCATGGGCAAACAGCAAATGCCGCGCCGCGAAGCGGCTGTCCAACTGCGCTGCCAGGCCGGTGCGGCTGCGGAAGAAGGTGATCTGGAAGCCGTGGCGCTGATCACCGGGCCCGCGCAGGTCGCCGGTGATGTACCACCACTCGATGGCCGCGCCGAGGTGTGCACCATGGTCGCGCGGAAAATGCAGCGCTCGGCCGCGGCGCACCGGCGCGTCGCCTTCGGTGGCATGGACAGGACCCGACCTCAGGCCCAGCGCCAGCAGCGCCGCGGCCAGGCCGTCGCGGCGGCGCATCACCAGTCCTCCTTCACCGACAACAGCGCGGCGCGCGAGGCGGCAGCGCGTGCGCTGTAGGCCGCGGTGCCGATGCCGGCGGCCAGCACCGCGGCGCACAGCGCCAGCAGTTCGCCCCAGGGCAACAGCAGCTGCATGGTCCAGTGGAAGCTCTGCGGGTTGACCACATGCACCAGCACCACGCTCACCGCCAGCCCCAGCGCCAGTCCGATCAACGCACCGGCGGCCAGCCAAGCCGTGCCTTCGCCGGCCACCACGCCGATGATCTGCGAGCGCGTCAGCCCCAGGTGCGACAGCAGGCCGAATTCCTTGCGCCGCGCCAGCACCTGCGCCGACATGCTCGCGGCGATGCCCACCAGGCCGATGGCGATGGCCACCGCCTGCAGGTAGTAGGTGACGGCAAAGCTGCGGTCGAAGATGGCCAGCGACAGCTTGCGCAATTCGGGCGTGGCGGCAAACTCCAGCAGCCCGGTCTCGCCACCCAGGTGGCGCAACTGCTGCTGCACCTGCCGGGCATCGGCGCCGGGGGCGAACCACAGTGCCAGGTCGTTGATGCGCTCGTCGCCGGTCAACACGCGGTAGGCGGCACTATCGATGGCGATGGCGCCGAACTGCCGCGCATAGTCGCGCCACACACCCAGCACGCGCGCGTCGCTACGGCTGCCGGGTTCGCGGCCGATGGGCAGGCTGATCGTCTGCCCCGGCTGCCGGTCATACAGCGACGCCGCGGCCTCGCTCAGGTACACGCCGGTCTCGCCGGCCCGTGGCGGCAGCGGCGGGGCCAGCAGCGGCAGGTCCTGCGCCGGCTGGGCCAGCGGCCGCGCCAGCAGCACCACGGCCGGCCGGTCCGGCGCCAGTTGCAGCGAGCGCACGCGTGAAGCCATCACCCGCTGCACCCCGGGCAGCGCGGCCACCGCGTCCACCAGTGCCGGGTCGAGCCAGGCCTGGTCGCTGGCGGCGCTGCCGCCGGCGCTGCGTGCGTACAGGTCGGCGGGCAGCACCTGATCCAGCCAGGCGGCGACGCCGCCGCGAAAGCTGGTGACCATCACCGTCAGCGCCACCGACAGCGCCAGGCTGGCGACCACGCCAGCCACCGCCGCGCTGGCAGTATGGCGCTGGAAACGCGCGCGCTGCACGGCCAGCAGCAGCAACGGATTGCGGCCGGCCGGCAGCAAGGCCAGCAGTCCCTGCACCACCGCCGGCACCAGGACCACGCCGCCGAACAGCAGTGCGGCCACCGACAGGTAGGCCGCCACCGGCAGGCCGCCGACGGGCGGGGCGAAGGCCAGGGCCCCGCCCAGCGCGATCAGCAGCAGGCCGGGCCAGGCCGGCGAGGCCGGCGCCGCCGCGTCGCCCAGGCCCTTCAGCGCCTGGGCCGGCGACAACGCCTCGGCACGGCGTGCCGGCATCCAGCCGCCGACCAGAGCCGAGGCGGTGCCGAGCGCGGCAAAGCCCAGCGCGGCCAGCGTGTCCCAGCGCAGTGCCGGCGCGATGCCGGGGAAGTAGCCGCCGCCCAGGTCGCCGGCCAGCCAGCGCAGCGCCGCCGCGGCCAGCGCCGCGCCCAGTGCCAGGCCGAGCAGGCTGCCGGCCAAGCCCAGCGCGGCACATTCGGCCAGCACCAGCACGCGGCGCTCGCGCGCCGTCAGCCCCAGCACGCCGAGCAACGCCAAGGCCGGCGCACGCTGGGCTAGCGACAGTGAGACCACCGAATACACCAGGAAGGCACCGACGAAGAGCGCCACCAGCGCCAGCACGGTCAGGTTGACGCGGTAGGCGCGCGACAGGTTCGACAAGCGCTGCTCGGCCTCGTCGGCCGCTGCGGCCGTCACGCCGGGCGGCAGCGTCTGGCGGGGCAGCCACTGCTGCGCGTCCTGGCCGGGCACCAGCCGCAGGTCGATGCGCGTCAGCCGATGCGCCATGCCGAAATGCGCCTGCGCGCCTGCGATGTCCATCACCACCAGGGCGGCGCCGGCGGCGGGCACGTCGCCGGCCACGGTGAGCGACCGCCACTTGGGGCCGGAGCGCAGCGCCAGCGTCTCGCCGTCTTTCACGCCCAGCAGCTCGCGGGCGCGCGTGTTCAGGAATACGCGCTGTGGGTCGAGCGTGGCAAAGGCGCTTTCCCCCGCGGCCGGCCGCGGCAGCAGTGTCGGCGCCATCGTCGGCGATGGACAGCGCATCGATGCCCAGCACGCGCAGCGCGACCCGATCGCCCTTCGCCGAACGGCCGTAGGTGTCCAGCTCGAGCACCGGGCTGGCCAGGGCCACGTCCGGCGCCAATGCCACGCGCTCGAACAGCGCATCGTCGAAGCCGTCGCGCTGCGCGCGCAGGCTCAGGTCGGGCTCGCCGTTGGCGGCGCGTACGGCCGACGAGAACTCGGCCAGCGCCGAGGCGTTGATCAAGTGCACCGACCAGGCCAGCGCCACGCCCAGCGCCACCGCCAGCAGTGCCATGCCGTGGCGCCACGGGTGGTGACGCCATTCGCGCCAGCTCAGGCGCCACAGCGACAGCGGCGGCATGCGCTACGCGGCTGGGTGCAAGGCACCAGCCGGAGCGACCACGCCGCGGGCCGTGAGGCGCAGCACGCGGTCGGCGCGTTGCGCCGCGGCGTCCGAATGCGTCACCAGCAGGCAGGCCGCGCCGCTGTCGCGGACCTGCGCCACCAGCACCGACAGCACGCGCTCGGCGGTGGCCGGGTCGAGGTTGCCGGTGGGCTCGTCGGCCAGGATCAGCGCCGGCGCATGCACCACCGCGCGGGCGATGGCCACGCGCTGCAGCTGCCCGCCCGACAGTTGCGCGGGCATGCGCGCGGCCAGCTCGCCCAGGCCTACCGCGTCGAGCACCGCTTGCACGCGCGCCGCATCGGGACGGCCCAGCAGCAGCAGCGGCAGCGACACGTTCTCGGCCACGCTCAGGTGCGGTAGCACGTGGAAGGCCTGGAAGACGAAGCCCAGCTGCGCGCGGCGCATGCGTGCGCGCGCATCCTCGCTCAAGGCCAGCACGTCCTGCCCGGCCAGTTGCAACGAGCCGTGGTCGGGCTGCTCCAGCCCAGCGATGCAGTTCAGCAAGGTGGATTTGCCGACGCCGGATTCGCCGATCAGCGCGACGAACTCACCGCGTGCCACTTCGAAGCCGACGTCGCGGAACACCGGCGTGTCGCCGAAGGACTTGCTCAGGTGTTGCAGTTGCAGCATGGCCGCGCATCATGCCCGATGGCCCGCGCGACGCCCGCTTGCAGGGGCTCTGTCGGCGACCCGTAGGCCATGGGCCAGAATGCGCCGCACCCACTCGACGAGGAGATCGCATGCACACCCTGCAGGGCCGTGTGGCCGTGGTCACCGGCGCCGCCAGCGGCATCGGCCTGGCTTTGGCGCGGCGCTTCGCGCGCGCGGGCATGAAGCTGGTCTTGGCCGACATCGAGGCCGCGCCGCTGGCGCGCGCAGTGGCCGAAGCGCAGGCCGACGGCGCGGCCGCCATCGGCGTGTCGGTGGACGTGATGTCCGATGCCCAGGTGCAGGCCCTGGCCGACGCGGCCTACCGCGAGTTCGGTGGCGTGCACGTGTTGTGCAACAACGCCGGCGTGGCCGCGCCGGCGCTGCGCGTGCCGGCCTGGGAGACCAGCCTTGCCGACTGGCAATGGATCATGGGTGTCAACCTGATGGGCGTGGTGCACGGCGTGCGCGCCTTCGTGCCGCGCATGCTGGCCGGCGGTGACGAAGGGCACATCGTCAACACCGCGTCGGTGGCCGGGCTGCTGAGCGGGTCGGGGCCTTACTTCGCATCGAAACACGGCGTGGCCTGCTTGACCGAAGGGCTGTACAAGGACCTGAAGGCGGCCGGATCGAAGCTCTCGGCCTCGGTGCTTTGCCCGGGTGTGATCCGCACCGGCATTCTCGATGCCGAGCGCAACCGTCCTGCCGACATGGGCCCGGCCACCGACGTGAGTGCCTTGTCCGAGACCTCGCAACGCTGGGCCACGGACTTCCGTGCGCAGCTGGAGGCGGGCTACGACCCGGCCATGGTGGCCGACGCGGTGGCCGACGCGATCGTCGCCGACCGCTTCTACATCGTGCCGGCGCAGCCGAACCTGATCGAGCTGGTGTGCACGCGCATGCAGGACATCGCGCAACAACGCAACCCGACGCTGGCCCCGGCCGCGAACTGAATCAGGCCAGCAGCCGGCGCACGGCCGCGAGCAACTGTGCATCAGCGCCGGCGCGTCGCACGCGATGCGTGTGCGTGGCGTCATCGAGCGCAGCCAGGTGATCTGGCGCTTGGCCAGTTGCCGCGTGGCGGCGATGCCGGTGTCGCGCAGGTCGCTCAGGTCGCCGCTGTCCAGTGCCGCCCAGGCCTGACGGTAGCCGACGCAGCGCATCGACGGCATGTCCGGCCGCAGTTCGCGACGCAGGCGCAGTCGTCGCACTTCATCGACCAAGCCGGCCGCGAGCATGGCGTCGAAACGCAGGGCAATGCGCTCGTGCAGCCAGGCGCGCGACGTGGGCTCCAGCGCGATCAGCGGCCACGGGTCCGGCGTGCTTGCCTGGGCCGACTCGCGCCGCGAGTGCAACGATGACAAGGCTTGCCCCGTCAATTCCCAGACCTCCAGCGCGCGCTGGATGCGCTGCGCATCGTGCGGCGCCAGCCGTGCGGCGGTGACGGGATCGACGCGCTGCAACTCGGCATGCAGCGCCGGCCAGCCTTGTTCGGCCGCGCGCGCGTCGATCCGGCGCCGCAACTCGGGGTCGGCGGCGGGCAGGGCATCGAGGCCGTCGCGCAGCGCCTTGAAGTACAGCATCGTGCCGCCCACCAGCAGCGGCAGCCGCCCGCGCGCGCGGATGTCGTCGATGCACCGCCTGGCCTCGTGCACGAATCGCGCGGCCGAGTAGGCCTGCTGCGGATCGATGATGTCGATCAGGTGGTGCGGCACGCGTGCGCGTTCGTCGATGCCGGGCTTGGCGGTGCCAATGTCCATGCCGCGGTAGACCTGTGCCGAGTCGACGCTGATGAGTTCGACCTCGATCTGGCTACGCAGCGCATCGGCCAGCTCGAACGCCAGCGCACTCTTGCCCGAGGCCGTGGGCCCGGCCAGGCAG
Source organism: uncultured beta proteobacterium (assembly GCA_963824005.1). Lineage (GTDB taxonomy): Bacteria > Pseudomonadota > Gammaproteobacteria > Burkholderiales > Burkholderiaceae_C > Rubrivivax. Next base: position 37,131 of record CAWGOK010000005.1, on the reverse strand, counting down.
ATGGCCTGGGCGATCATCGGGCATCGCCGTGGCGCTGCACCAGCGTCCACGCCACCAGCGCGGTGGCCACCGCCATCGCGCCCACCGTGGTCACCAGCGGGAACACCGTAGCGTCCATCGACACGCCCAGCCACGCGCCGACGCCCACCGCGGCCGCGGCCAGGATGAAGCCGGCCAGCGCCGATGCCGCACCCGCATGGTGGGGAAAGGGCCCGACCACCGCCGCCTGCCCGCAGGGCTGGTGGATGCCGTGGCCGAAGGAAAACACGAACTGCGGCACGAAGATGGCCCAGGGCGCGATCACGCCGGCCCAGGCCAGGCCGACCATCGATAGCCCGCCGACCAGGGTGAAGGCCGCGCCGCGCTTGACGGCACCGGCCAGGCCGTGGCGCAGCAGCCAGCGCCGGCACCAGAAGGTGCCGACGATGTAGCACACCGAGCAGCCGGCGATGTACAGGCCACAGGCCATGCGCGAGCTGCCGAGCACGTCGATGAAGACGAAGGACGAGCCGGCAAGAAAGGCAAACAAGCCGGCATAGGTACAGGCGATGAGCAGCGACCAGGCCACGAAGGTGGGGTGCCGCAGGATGTGCGCCCACTGGCGCAACATCGGCACCGGCTGCAGCGCCTGCGGGTTCAGCCGGCGTACGGTCTCCGGCAGCGTCAGTGCCACCACCGCCAGGCAGAGGGCGCCGAACACGCCAGTGGCGGCCAGCGTCGTGCGCCAGCCCAGGGTGCTGGCGATCAGGCCGCCGATGAGCGGACTGGCCAGCGCGATCAGCCCCAGCCCCGACAGCGCCTTGGACATGACGCGTGCGCCATCGGCCGGCACGTACAGGTCGCGCACCATGGCGCGTGCGCAGACGACGGCCGCGCCCATGCCCACGCCCTGCAGTGCGCGCCACGCGACCAACGCACCGATGTCAGCGGCCAGCGCGGCGCCGATGCTGGCCAGCACGTAGCTCGCCAGCCCACCGAGCAGCACCGGCCGGCGGCCGAAGCGGTCGGCCATCGGTCCGAGCAGCAGCTGGCTCAATCCGAAGGCAAACAGCAGCGCCGACAAGGTCAGCTGCGTGCTGCCCATCGGCGATTGCAGCTCCGCCGCCAGCCCGGGCAGCGCCGGCAAGTACAGGTCGGTGGTGATCGGCTGCACGCCCAGCAGCAGCGCCAGCAGCGTGACGATCAGTACTGGTCCCATGCGCTCGCGCGCTGTCGCCGGCAGCGCTTCAGAAGCGTTCGTCATCGCGCAGATAGCGCCACTGCCCGGCGGGCAGCTTGCCCAGCACCACGCTGCCGATGCGCACGCGCTTCAGGCCTGTCACCTGCAGGCCCACGGCTTCGCACATGCGGCGGATCTGGCGCTTCTTGCCCTGCTGCAGCACGACGCGCAACTGGTCCTCGTTGGCCCAGCTCACCTTGGCCGGTTTCAGCGCCTCGCCGTCCAGCTCCAGGCCGTGACGCAGCAGTTGCAGCACCGAATCGGGCACGCCACCTTCGAAGGCATGCGCCACGCGCACCAGGTATTCCTTCTCGACCAGCGAGTTCTCGCCGATCAGCAGCTTGGCGATGCGCCCGTCCTGTGTCAGCACCAGCAGCCCGGTGGAGTCGATGTCCAGCCGCCCGGCCGGCGCCAGGCCGCGCGCATGGCCGGGGTGGAAGGGGCGCTTTTCCTCGGCCCACAAGTTGGCCTCGGTGATGAGCGCGGCCGCCGGCGGATAGCCGTCCTCGGCCTGGCCGCTGACATGGCCCACCGGCTTGTTCAAGAGAATCGTGACGCTGCGCGCCTGCTCCTTGCGCGCGGCCGGGTCGATGTCGATGCGCTGCTCGGGGCGCACGCGCTGGCCGAGTACGGCCATCCGGCCATCGACGCGTACCCAGCCGGCGGCAATCCAGTCGTCGGCCTCGCGGCGCGAGGCGATGCCCTGCTCGGTGAGCGCCTTCGACAGGCGGATGCCTTCGCCCGGCTTGCTGTTCACCGGCCGCGGCCGCTGCGCCGCCTGCTGTGCGGCCGCCGTCGCCGGTGCAGCGGCGCTCAGCAACCGCCGTTCGGGCCTGGCCGTTGGTGCTGGCTTCGGCGTTGGCCGTGGCGGTGCGGACCGCGGACCGGCGGTCTTGGGGCCGCGCGGCGGCTTCGGCGGCGAGTGCGGGCGCGGTGGCGTCTTGGGTTTCGGGGCGGCGGCCGGAGGTTGCGCGGTCATTGCCGCCTTGCGCGGCGCGGTGGTGGCCCGCACGCGCAGGCGCTGCGGGTTGCGTGCCGCGGCACCGGGCTTGAGTTTCAGGGTCGGTCGATCGGACATGGTGGCCGATTGGACCACGTCGCCCCGTGCTTACTGGCGCAACCCGAATAGCTCGCGCATGGCCTCGCGGTACTGCGGCTGCCCCACCGAATTGGTGTTGTGGTGCGAGCCGCTTTCGACGAGCACGAAGCGCTTGGGCTGGCTGGCCTTGTCGTAGAGGGCGCGGCCCAACTGCGGCAGGATCAGGCTGTCCTGCCCGCCGTGCACCACCAGCAAGGGCGAACCGAGTTGCGCCACGCGCGCGCCGGCATCGAAGCGCTGCGTGATCAGCGGGCCCACCGGTAGCCAGCCCCACTTGAAGCTGCTCACCACGTCGGGCAGCGAGGTGAATGAGCCTTCGACGAGCACACCGCTTTCGTCGTCCACCTCGCTGGCCAGTTGCACCGCGATGGCGCTGCCTAGCGAATGGCCGAAGACGTAGCGCGGCGGTCCGGGGTGGCGCTGCGCCAGCCAGTCCCAGGCGGCACGCGCGTCCTCGTAGGCCAGCATCTCGGAAGGCAGCGTATCGGTACTCTGGCCGAAGCCGCGATAGTCGACGCCCAGCACGGCAAAGCCGAGCTCGTGCATGCGCCGCATGCGAAAGGCGCTGCCGCGCACGTCCCAGCGCGCGCCGTGCAGGTACAGCAGCAAGGGCGCGTCGCCCCGCGCTTGCGGCAGCCACAGGCCGTGCAGTCGCACCGGCTCGCCACTTTCGCGGGACTGGAATTCGATCCAAACGTCCTGCATGCCTTCGGCCGCAGCGTTGCCGCCCCACCAGCTCTGCTTGCTGGGCTGGAACACCCATTTGCGCTGCTGTTCGTCGAGCGTGGCACAGCCGGCGAGCACCGACAAGGCCAGCAGCGTGGCCCACAGGCCGTGGCGCATGAATCGCATTTTCATGGCGTGAGAGTGCCACAAGCGCGCGGCGTCGGTCGGCGGTGGGTACATTGTCCGACGGCGATGACCGGGCAAACTGCCGTGCGCGTTCAGGGTTGCACGCGCCGCGCTTCGAACTCGATCGGCTTGTCGCTGCTGAAGCCGCCGCTGCTGAGCATGCGGAAGGCCAGCACTTCGTCGGGCGGCTGACCGCGCAGTTCGGCCGAGTAACTGCGCGTCACCTCGCGCGTCTCGTTGTTCATCGAGCTGGTGCTGCGCGTCTCGAAGTGCAGGTTGTTGCCGTCCAGACGCAACTTTTCGATGGCGCGCGGGTAGGCCAGGAAGCTGGCGGTGCCGGTCAGCTCGCCGGCATGGCGCTTGAACTCGAAACGCTCGGTGTAGCGGTCGCCCCAGGCATAGCGCAGCGGCGCGCTCCACACGCCGACCAGCCGCGCGCTGGCATCGGGCGGCGGCGGTGGCGGGGCGGGCGTTGCGGCGGGGCGCAGCACCACCCAGCCGCCCACCAGTGCGGCGGCCAGCAGCGCGGCACCGGCGGCCAGAGGCCAGCGTGAGCGCGGCTTCGGCAGGCCGATGCTGTCGGCCAGCCTGTTGTATGTCGGCGTCCCAGTGCGCGTCACCCAGGCTCAGCGCGTTGCGCCGTGCCAGTGCCTGCAGCGGCAGCGGCAGGCTGGCCTCGGCCGGCATCTCGGCGCCGGGCAGCAGCACCGGCACCACCTGCGCGCCGCTGTCCAGCGCCACCGCCACTTCCAGGCGCACGAAGTCCTGCGCGTCGTCGATGCGCTGCGCGCCGGCGGCGTCGGCGCCGGCCCAGCGCGGGCCGATCAGTACCAGCACCGTCTTCGCGCCTTGCAGCCGCGCGCGGATGGCCTGCACGAAATCCTCGCCCGGCGCGATGTCGAGCACGTCGCGGAAGACGCTGCCGTGGCCGAGGCGGCGCTCCAGGGCTTCTTCCAGGCGGCCGGCATAACCGGCGGCATCGTCGCGGCGGTAGGAGATGAAGACCCGGTTGGCGCTGCCGTCCACGCGCGCGTCCTCAGCGTCCGCGCAGAAACATCGCGTCGAGCTCCTTCAGCGTCACCTGGCGCCAGGTGGGGCGACCGTGGTTGCACTGGTCGGCGCGCTCGGTGGCTTCCATCTGGCGCAGCAGCGCGTTCATCTCGGCCAGGCTCAGCCGCCGGTTGGCGCGCACCGCACCGTGGCAGGCCATCGTGGCCAGCAGATCGTCGCGCGCGCGCTGCACCACCCGGCTGGCATCGAGCTGCGCCAGATCGGCCAGCACCGCACGCACCAGCTCGGCCAGGTCGGCATCGGGCAGCGCGCTGGGCCGGCTGCGCACCGCCAGCGTGCCGGCCGACAGCGGCGACACGTCCAGCCCCAGTTCGAGCAACGCCTGGGCATGCTGCTGCGCCGCGGCCATTTCGGCCGGCGTGGCGGCAAAGCTCAGCGGGATCAGCAGCGGCTGCGCCTGCAGCGCACGCTCGCCGAGCGTGGCCTTGAGCCTTTCGTAGACCACGCGCTCGTGCGCGGCATGCATGTCGACGATGACCAGCCCCTGCGCGTTCTGCGCCAGCACGTAGGCGCCGCCCAGCTGGGCCAGCGCCTGGCCCAGCGGCAGTTCGTGCGCGGCGGCCTCGGCTTCGGTTGCGGCCGACGTCGTGGCGGGTGCTGCCGCGGCCCAGGGCGCGGCCGGCTCCTGCGCGTAGAGCGTGGCCAGGGTCTGCAGCGCAAGCCGGCCCTGCACCACCGGCGTGGGGCTCCAGGGCGGCGCCACGAAGGGGTTGCGCACGGCGCTGGGTACGGGCGGCGCCGCCTCGGTGGACAGGGTGGCGCCCCCGGCTCGCGTCGGCGCCAGCGCGTTCTCGGCAGCGTGGCGCACGCCCTGGTGCAGCTCGCGCGCATCGCGGAAGCGCACCTCGATCTTCGTCGGATGCACGTTCACGTCCACACGCGCCGGGTCGATGCCGATGAACAGCACGTAGGCCGGCTGGCGCGCGCCGTGCAGCACGTCCTCGTAGGCCGAGCGCAGACCGTGCGCGATCAGCCGGTCGCGCACGAAGCGGCCGTTGACGTAGACGTACTGGTGGTCGGCGCGCGCGCGCGCCGCTTCGGGCGTGCCGATGCGCCCTTGAAGATGCAGTGCTCCCACTTGCTCTTCGAGCGGCCGGCTGTGTGCGACGAACTCCTCGCCGAGCACGTCGCGCAGCCGCTGCTCGGCAGGGGCGGCACGCCACTGCACCACCAGCTTGTGTTCATGCCAGACGGCAAACGCGACATCCGGCCGCGCCAGCGCGTGGCGGCGCACGGCCTCGAGGCAGTGCGCGGCTTCGGTGGCATCGCTCTTCAGGAACTTGCGCCGCGCCGGCGTGCTGAAAAACAGCTCGCGCACCTCGACGCTGGTGCCGACGGCGCGGGCCGCGGGCACGAGCTCGCCGCTGCGCGCATCCAGCCTCGTGGCATGCGGCGCGTCGACGGTGCGGCTGGTGATGGCCAGCTCCGACACCGAGGCCACCGCAGCCAGGGCCTCGCCACGGAAGCCCATCGTCGCCACCTGCTCCAGGTCGTGCAGCGAGCCGATCTTGCTGGTGGCGTGGCGCTTCAGCGCCAGCGGCAGCTCGTGTGCCGGGATGCCCAGGCCGTCGTCCTCGACGACGATCGACCGCACGCCGCCGGCCACCAGGCGCACCTGCACCTGCATCGCGCCGGCATCGAGCGCGTTGTCCACCAGCTCGCGCACCACCGAGGCCGGGCGCTCCACCACCTCGCCAGCGGCGATTTGGCTGACCAGCTCGTCCGGCAGCTCACAGATGGCGCGGCGCGGCGCGGGGGCGATGAGCGCATTCATCGGCGCATTGTAGGAAGCGCCTCGTGGTGCCGGGGCCTAACCGGCTTACACGGACCCGGGATCGGATTTCGAGGGCCGTCACCCGCCGGGAGGCAGGTCTCGGCGCGTCGCTGACATGCGGTGCCTAGCGCCGAACTCGCACTTTCGACCCCGAGCGGTCCCACAGCAGCCAGGACTTGACGCCGACAAGCCGAAGTTCAAGACATGGACTTGCATCAGTGCCATGGGACGCGATGCGTCAGCGCGAATTGACACACTGCCGCACACAAGAATGGACCCACCAGGATTTGGTTCGCGGGTCACTTCTGGCAGGCGTTCGAATGCAGCGCCTGCAGCCCGTTTCAAGCGGGCCTGCGGCGCGCTGCTCACGGGCCAAGCGTGGCTTTCGACGCATGCACGCGAACGCGATTCGGGGAGCCGTGCTCGTGTCCGCGCCGCCGCCGAGCCCTGGCAAACGGGCCGCCGAGCTACGCACAGTCAGCTGGCGCGCTTGGGGACGGGTCGGCTTGCGCCCCGCCGGAAGACTGTCGCGCCTGCTGCCGCAGCGCTTCCATCGGCGCCGGTGGCCCAAACAAGTTGCCCTGGAAGACATGGCAGCCGTACTGGGCCAGCAGGTCGCGCTGGGCCCATGTTTCCACACCTTCGGCGATAACCGTCAGGCCCAGGCTGCGACCCAGCTCCACAACCGTGCGCGCAATGGCGGCGTCGCGCGGGCTGGTGAGCATGTCCTGCACGAATGAACGGTCGATCTTCAGTTGATCCAGCGGCAGGCGCTTCAGGTAGGTCAGCGACGCATAGCCAGTGCCAAAGTCGTCGAGCGAAAAACCCACGCCGTGTACCTTCAAGGCCTTCAGTTTGGCGATGGTGTCGCCAACGTCATCGAGCATCATGCTCTCGGTCAATTCCAGCTTCAGCCGCGTCGGGTCAGCGCCGCTGCGCTCCACAGCCTCGAGCACGTTGCGCACGAAGCGCTTGTCATGCAACTGGCGGGCGCTGATGTTGACCGACAGGAACAGCCGCGCCATCTCCGACTCGGCAGACCACGCTGCCAACTGGATACAGGCAGCCTCGAGTACCCAGCGGCCCAACGAAATGATCAGCCCCGTCTCCTCGGCGATGTTGATGAAGTCGTCCGGCAACATCAAACCACGCCTGGGGTGCTGCCAGCGCACCAGCGCCTCGGCGCCCAGCAGTCGCCCCGCGCGGTCGAAGCCCGGCTGGTAGTGCAGCACGAAGTCGCCGTGCTGCAAGGCCTGGTGCAGTTCCGCTTCCAGCGTGGAGCGCATCTGCAGCGACTGCTGGATCGCCGAATCGAAGAAGCGCAGCGTGTTGCGGCCCGCGGCCTTGGCCTGGTACATCGCCTGGTCGGCGCGCTTGAGCAACTCGTCCATGGGGATCCGCTGGTTGCCGAATAGCGCCACGCCGATACTCGCACTGCCGTGATATTCGTCGCCCGCAATGTCGTAGGGCTGGTTCAGCGCCGTCAGTATCTTCTCCCCGACGACCCTGGCCTGCACTGCCGCCTCCTCGGTCGCCTTGCTCAGATCGGCCGCCAGCATCACGACGAACTCGTCGCCGCCCGGGCGTGCCACCGTGTCACCCTCGCGTACACAGCCGCTCAGACGCTGCGCGACCTGCTGCAGCAGCATGTCGCCCTTGTCGTGGCCGAGGGTGTCGTTGATGGATTTGAAGCGGTCGAGATCGATGAACATCAGCGCGCCCTCGCGCTCGGTGCGGGCACTGATCGCCAAGGCCTGGTGCAAACGATCCTTCATCAGCCGGCGATTCGCCAGGCCGGTCAGGGGATCGTAGAAGGCGAGCTGCGCGACCTCTGCCTCGCGCAGTCTGCGCTGCGAAATGTCGAGCATCGTGCAAACGCAATGCACGACCGCCGAGCTGTCGTCGCGCACCACCGTCATCGATAGCCACTGGGCGTACTCCTCGCCATTCTTGCGCCGACTCCATACCTCACCCTGCCAGGCGCCAGTGCGAAGCACGTCTTGCCACACCGTCGCATAGAAGGCGGCGTCGTGGCGACCTGAGTGCAGCAGCGCCCCACTGCAGCCGATGACCTCGTCGGCCACGTAACCGGTGATCTGGGTGAAGGCCTTGTTGACGCGCTCGATCACGCCCTGGGCATCGGTGATCATGATGCCTTCCTGGGTCTCGAACGCAGCGGCCGCAAGGCGCAGATCGGCCTCTGACTGCTTGCGCTCGGTGATGTCGAGGCAGATTCCGGTCATCCGCAGAGGCTGACCTTGGGTGTCATAGACCGTGTTGCCGAGTGCGCTGATCCAGCGCTCCTCACCCGACGGCTTGATGATCCGATACTCGCTGGACAGCTGCGTGTGATCGCGCACCGCGTCGAGAATTCGTTCTTCGGCCGCCAGTCGGTCATGCGGATGCAACACGCTTCTCCAAGACTCGAAGCTGGCGTCCCCGGTGGCCCGGTCGACGCCGAAGAGACGGAAGAGTTCTTCGGACCACACGATCCTTCCTGTGACGATGTTCCAGTCCCAGATTCCTGACCTGGATGCATGCTGAGCGATTTCGAGTCGTTCCTGCGCTTGTTGCAGCGCCTCTTCGCGCAGCTTGCGAGTCGTGATGACGTTGAAGATCGCCACGAAGTGAGCAGCGTGAGGACTGAAGACTTCGACCTCGAACCACTGTTGAAGGCCTACGACGTAGGTCTGGAACTTCTCGCAAGTCCCGCCCGAGGCTACGCGCCCGTAGATCTCGAACAGCATGGGGTCGGACTCGCGAATTCCGGGTATGACCTCACTGATGCGCTTGCCAGCGACATTCCCCAGGCCAGTCTGGGCATGAAACGCCGGGTTGGTATAGAGGTAGACGAAGTCGTCAGGCTTCCCGTCCTTGAACAGCATCCTGCAATAGGCCACGCCGTTCAACATGTGCGACAAGATGTCGGCATGCACGTCACCGATCAATGGCAGATCATTTCCCGTCGGAGGTGACGGGTCAGTAAAGCCACTGTCGGCACCGAGTTCCGGGTCGGTCATTTGTCGCCTTCCCAATGTGCTGCAGGCCTGGATTGCCAGCGAGGTCCATTGGCTGGACGACCCCAGGTCCGCTGGTCGTAGCCGCAGCGAGGTCAATGCCTCACCGCCGCAGCATGTTAATGGACCGTCGCCAGTACCCGCTGATGGCCGTCAGCGCGAATTCGGTCTCACCCAATGAGGGTCGACAATGCCCCGGGACGCGCCACTCGCGCTGAAAGTCGGACACGGTAGGTCCCTGCGGACGGTCCGTCACAGCCGAAGCCACCGACCACGGGTCGCAGGCGTCGCGGCGGGCTTATGTCGTGCCGGGTGCGCGCGCGCCGGGCAGCAGTTCGTCGATCAGCCGATCCTTGTCGCTCCACTGCTCGTCGACCCAGGCGCCGATGCGCTGGCGGTAGGCCTTGTCGCCGATCGGGTCACCGCCCAGCACCTCGGCCGGGATCTCGCGCTGCTGCACGCGCACCGTCACGGCGTCGATCTGCCCGCACAGCAGGTGCCAGAAGGTGGGCGTGCCCCGCGGGTAGACGATGGTCACGTCGAGCAGCGCCTCGAACTGCTCGCCCATCGCCGCCAGCGCAATGCCCAGGCCGCCGATCTTCGGCTTGAGCAGGTGGCGGTAGGGGCTTTGCTGCGCCGCCTTCTTGGCGGGGGTGCAGCGCGTGCCTTCGACGAAGTTGATCACCGTGGTCGGGATCAGCTTGAACTTCTCACAGGCCTCGCGCGTGGTCTTCAGGTCGTTCTGGCGCGCGCCCGAACCCTTGCCGCGTTTCATGAACGGAAAGTCCAGCGCCCACCAGGCCAGGCCGATCACCGGCACCCAGATCAGCTCCTGCTTGAGAAAGAACTTCAGGAACGGAATGTGGCCGTGGAAGATGCGCTGCAGCACCAGGATGTCGACCCAGCTCTGGTGGTTGCTCGACACCAGGTACCAGCCGCGCTCGTGCAGTTGGTCCACGCCCTGCACGTCCCAGGGCTGCGGTGACACCGCACCGATCCAGGCGTTGTTGACGCCCACCCAGCCGGAGGCCAGAGCGTTCATCAGCCGGTCGCACACGCGCCGCACCACCTTGGCCGGCACGAGCAGTTTCATCAGCGCCGGCGGCACCAGGCACGAGGCCACGATCAGCGTGTTCAACCCCAGGATCGAGGCGGTGAGAACGCCGCGCAGCGGCGCGGGCAGGCGGGCAAGCATCAACGCGCGAGCTGCGGCTAGCGGTGGCGGTCAGTGGATCGCGCAGGAGCCCGGGCCATCCGGATGCCCGCAACTTCCACAGGGGCCCATTGCGGCCATCGGCGCGGCCTCGGCACCTGGCGCCGCCGTCGCGAACACCGACAGCTTCTTCTCCAGCTGCGTCGATGCACAGTTCGGGCAATGCGGCACGGTGGATGTGCGCACCAGCGTTTCAAACTCGCGGCCGCAGTCCTGGCAGGCGTACTCAAAGATCGGCATGGCAACTTCTCCTTTCAGACTGCCTATTCTGAACCCTCCCGCAGCGCTGCTGCGCTGCCTCGGGGGCTGGGGATTGCAGTTGCCGCATGGATCGTCTACGGTTGCCAATTGATGCCGCAAGGCGTTGCGCCAAGGGCATCCCTCATGACAAACAGGAGCATGAAATGAAGATTCGTTCGCTGGGCCTCGCGGTGGCTGTGTCGGGACTGCTGGTCGCCTGCGGTGGCGGCCTGCTGGCACTGCTGCCCTTCGTGGGCGCAATCGGCGGGTCGTGGGTCGGTGGCACGCAGGGGCACTTCAGGTAGGTGCGCTTCCACAGCGGCGCGAACTGGCTGCCGGCAGGAGGCTCTTCCGTGGTGCCGGACAGGAACACCGGCACGACGAAGGGACGCAGCAGGTCGGCCTCGCGCTCCAGCGCCCAGCGCATCTCCTGCGCCACCCAGTCGGACTGCAGCGAGTGCGGGCTGACGAAAAGCACCAGGTAGTCGTTTTCGTCGAGCACAGCGCGGCGCAGCTCGTCGCTGAGCGAATGCCCGGCGTATAGGTTCTCCACGTCCAGCCAGACGCGCACATGCGCCGGCAGCGCCGCCTGCAAGGCCTGCACGAAGGGCTTGTCCTCGGAGGCATGACTCATGAACAGGCGCATGGCAGCTCATGTTGCTGGTGGTGGCGACGATGTCAAGACCTCGCAGCCCTCAGCGGGGTGCTTCGACCTTCTAGGGCCGGCAGCCGCGGCGCCAAGGCGCCAGTCGCTGCCGAGGCTCATGCAGCGCTGGCGCCGAGCTGAGCGATGGCCGTGCCCGCGGCGATATAACCGCCGGCCACCGCGCTGAGCAGACCGTTGCCCGAAAGGTAGCCCGAGACGCTGTCGCCCGAAACACCCCGCGCCGCGCCACCCGCGGCCAGCAGGTTGGGCAGGGGAGTACCGTCGACGCGCTGCACGCGGCAGTCGGCGTCGACGGCCAGGCCGCCCTGCGTGTGGAACAGCGCGCCCGTGACGCGCGCCGCGTGAAAGGGTGGCGCCAGCGCGCGGCGGAAATGGCGGCCGAAGGGGTCGGTCAGGCCGGGACGCACGCCCGCGAGCGTGCGCTGCAGCCCCGTGGCATCGCAGCCGATCAGCGCCGCCAGCGCGGCCACGTCCCGCGCAGGTCTCAGTGCGCCGGCGGCCTCGGCCTCGCGAAAGTCCGGAAAGTTGCGTCCCAGTGCGAGCAGGGCCTCGTCATAGACGTTCCAGGCGATGCCGCCGGGCTGCGCCAGCACCTGCACCGCGGCCTCGGAGTAGCCCTGCGACTCGTCGTGGAAGCGCTCGCCGCGTGCGTTGACCTGCACCGCGCCTTCGCCCATCAAGGCCCAGGACAGCAGCACGCCATGCGGCACGGCCCACGAGCCATGGCCCTGGCAAGCGCCCAGGTCGGCCAGCGCCGCGCCCAGCTGCCGGCCCCAGTCGATGGCGCTGCCGTCGTTGCCGGTGTGCCCGGCGAAGACGGCGTCGCGCATCCCGGGCAGCCATTCGCGCACCATCTGCAGGTTGCCGCCGTAGCCGTTGCAGGCCAGCAGCAGCAGATCACAACCCAGGTGTTCGGTGCTGCCGTCGGGTCGCTCGATGCCGACGCCGAGCACGCTGCCGCCGGCTGTGCACCACAGCTCGCGCACCAGTGCGCATGTCAACAGCATTGCGCCGCCGCGCTGCGCCGCGGCGTCGAGGGCGGCCTCGAGCGACGCACCGGTGCGCGCGGCCAGGCAGTGCATGCGCCGCAGCGCATGGCCGGGGTAGATGAAGCCGTCGAGCAGTTCCCACTGCAGGCCGTGTCGCGCCTGCAGCCAATCCAGTGCAGGAGCAATGGCGCGGGTGTAGGCCTGCACCAGCTGCGGCGCGGCACGGCCATGGGCCTTGGCCTGGATGTCGGCGGCGAAGCGCTCGGGCGAATCGTGCACGCCGGCCGCAGCCTGCGTGCGCGTGCCGGCGGCGGGGATGAAACCCGAGGACAGCGCCGTCGAACCGGATGGCAGCGCATCGCGCTCCAGCAGCGCCACGGTCACGCCGGCCTCGGCCAGGCGGATCGCGGCGGTGAAGCCGCAGGCGCCGGCGCCGACAATGGCCGCCTGCACGCGCTCGGTGCCGGGCGGCAGGCGCTCGGCAGTGATGACGCGGGCCGCCGAGTTCACGTCAAGCCGTCGGCCGGTGAAGGTATTCGCCGCGCGGCTTGCCGATGACCTGGCCGTCCTCGAACACCTTCATGCCGCGCAGGAAGGTGGCATCGACGCGCGCCGACATCTGCAGCCCCTCGAAGGGTGTGTAACCCTGCGTCGACGGCGAATCCTTGGCGGCGATCACCCAGCTGCGTGCCGGGTCGACCAACGCGATATCGGCATCGAAACCTTCGGCCAGGTCGCCCTTGCGGTTCAGGCCGAAGCGCTGCGCCGGGTTCCAGGCGGTGACGCGGGCCATGTGGTTGTAGCTCATGCCGCGCTTGGTGCCTTCGCTCACCAGCGCCGGCAGCAGGTATTCGGTGCCGCCGAAGCCGCTTTTGGCCATCCAGATGTTGCCGAAGTAGCGCCTCGGGATCTTGGTCTCGTGGCGGCAGCAGGCATGGTCGGAACAGACCCAGTCCAGCTCGCCGGCCAGCAGCGAGCGCCACAGGTATTCGACGTCCTCGCGCGGGCGGATCGGCGGGTTCACCTTGGCGAGCTCGGCCGCATGGCTGTTGATGTCCAGCATCAGGTGGCCGATGGTCACCTCGCGCCGGAAGTCGATGTGCGGGAAGGTCTCGGCCATCATCAGCGCCGCCTGCACCGCCTTCTTCGAGCTCAGGTGCAGCAGGTTGATGTTGGGCAGCGCGGTCTCGTGCGCAAGGTAGGCGGCGATGAACACCGCCAGCCCTTCGGAGTGCTGCGGCCGCGATGCGCTGTAGGCCGCCAGGCCGCTGAGCGACTTGTCCTTCTCCACCCGCTTGGTGTAGGCCGTCATGATCTCGGCCGTCTCGCAGTGCAGCGACAGCGAGATCTGCGCGGCCAAAGCCGGCAGCAGCTCGCGCGCCTTCTGCACGCCGCGCATGATGAATTCGAAGTGCGCGTAGTCGTAGCGCTCGTCCTTGCCGATCATCAGGAACTCGCGCTGCGCATCCGACGCGCCGTGCAGCCCGTGCGAGCCGTAGAACATGAAGATCTTGAAGCTGGCCACGCCGTGGCGGCTGATCAGCTCGGGGATCTCGTCGATGTGCGTCGCATCCATCGGCGCCAGGTGGAAGCCATAGTCCACGTGGAAGCGGCCCTTGCTGAGCTTGAGCACCTCGGGAAAGAACTTGCGGTACGGGCCGCCCTTGTTCAGGTAGTACTGGCCGGTGCGGAAATAGTTCAGGCTGGAGGTCACGCCGCCCATCGCCGCAGCCTGGCTTTCGCTGACAGCATCTTCGGCCAGCGGCGAATAGATGCCGCTGTGCATGTGCGCATCGACCACGCCGGGGAAGGCCAGCCGGCCGCGGCCGTCGTAGACCGACTTGGCCAGCGCAACGTCGATGCCCGGCGCGGTGCGCGCCACCTTGCCGGCGGCGATGGCGATGTCGCCTTCGTGCACCACGTTTCCGCGCGGTCGCACGACGCGCACGTTCTTGATCAGCAGGTCGTAGATTGGTTGGCTCATGCTTGCTCCTTCGTCAAATCGGCGGGCCGTGTTCAAAGGCCCAGGTAGGCGCGGCGCAGCTCGTCGCTGGCCAGCAGGTCGGTCGGCAGGCCGGCAAAGCGCAGGCTGCCGTTCTCCAGCACATAGGCGCGGTGCGCGATCTCCAGCGACTGCGCCACGTTCTGCTCGACCAGCAGCACCGACAGCCCCTCGCGGTTGAGCCGGGCGATGAGCGCAAACAACTCTTCCACCAGCAGCGGCGACAGGCCCAGCGAGGGCTCGTCCAGGATCAGCAGCTTCGGCTCGGCCATCAGCCCGCGGCCGATGGCCAGCATCTGCTGCTCGCCGCCGCTGAGCGTGCCGGCCAGCTGCGCCACGCGGTCCTTCAGCCGCGGGAAGATGGCGAAGGCCTTGTCGATGTTGTGCGCGCGCCGCTCGCGGCCGCGCGTGAAGGCGCCGAGTTCGAGGTTCTCCAGCACCGTCAAGTTCGGAAACACGCGCCGGCCCTCGGGCACCTGGATCAGCCCGGCACGCACCACCTCGCGGTAGTGCGCATGCGTCAGTTCGGCGCCGTCGAACATGACGCGCCCCGACCAGGCCGGGAACAGCCCGCAGATGGTGTTGTTGAGCGTCGACTTGCCGGCGCCGTTGCTGCCCAGCAGCGCCACCACCTCGCCGGCATTCACATGCAGGTCCACGCCGCGCAGCACTTCGACGCGGCCGTAGCCGCCGCGCAGTTCTTCGATGCTGAGCAGGTGGTTCATCTCGCATGCGCCTTGCGCAGCCGTTCGGCGGTGCCCGGGCCGAGGTAGGCCTCGATCACCGCCTGGTTGCGCGTCACCTCGGCCGGCGTGCCTTCGGCGATGAGCTGGCCCTGCGCCAGCACCCAGACATGCGCGGCCAGGTTCATCACCGCCTGCATCACGTGTTCGATCATCAGCACGGTGACGCCCGCATCGGCGATGCCGCGCACCACCGGGATCATCTCGCCGATCTCCTGCGGGTTCAGCCCGGCCAGCACCTCGTCCAGCAGCAAAAGCCGCGCGCGCGTGGCCAAGGCACGCGCCAGCTCCAGCCGCTTGCGCCCGGCCACCGTCAGGTCGGCGGCGGGCTTGTCCAATTGGCCGGCCAGGCCGACGCGCGCAGCCACGCGTTCGGCCTCGGCCAGCGCGGCTGTGCGGCCGGCAATGTGCAGGTGCGCGCCGACGGCGATGTTCTCGCGCACCGTCTGCAGCGCGAAGGGCTGCACGATCTGGAAGGTGCGTGTCATGCCGGCGCGCGCGTTCAGGTGTGGCGGCGCGCCGGTGATGTCGCGCCCGTCGAAGAGCACCTGGCCGTGGTCCGGCCGCAGGAAGCCGGAGATCAGCGCAAAGAGCGTGGTCTTGCCCGCGCCGTTGGGGCCTATCAGCGCCGTGAGCGAGCCGCGCGGCACGCGCAACGACACATTCTGCACCGCGCGCAGGCCGCCGAAGGCGATCGACAACTCGCGCAGTTCGAGCAGCGGCTCAGTCACGCCGGCCCCCTTGCCACAGCGCGCGCACCGACTGCCCGATGCCGGCGATGCCGCGCGGCATGAACATCACGATCAGTACCAGGACCACGCCGTAGATCACCATGTTGATGCCGGGCAATGCACCGAACAGGTTGCGCGTCAGATCCGACAGCAGGTGCAATGCCAACGCCCCGAGCACCGGTCCCCACAGTGTGCCCATGCCGCCGACGATGGCGCCGAGCAGCGCCTCCACCGAGGTGGTGGGGCCGAAGGCGATGGCGGGGTCGATGTAGTGGAACACCTGCACGTAGAAGGCGCCCGCCGCACCCATGAAAGCGCCCGACAGCACGCAGGCCGCGAGCTTGGTGCGCAGCGGGTCGATGCCCAGCGCGCGCGCCGCATCCTCGTTGTCGCGCACTGCCTGCAACCGTGCGCCGAAGCGTGAATGGCGCAGCCAGGCGGTGACGCACAAGGCCACTGCGACGAAGCCCAGCACGAGCAGCACGAAGGCGCGCGGCGACTCGAACTGCAGGTTCGACGCCGCCGTGCGCAGCGGCAGCATCAGCCCGACGCCGGCGCCGGTGAAGGGCAGCGACAGCGCGAGGATGCGGAAGACCTCGGCAAAGGCCAGCGTGATCAACGCGAAGTACGAACCCTTCAGCCCGTAGCGGAAGGCCAGCGCGCCCACGCCCAGCCCGACCAGCGCCGCACTGGCGATGGCCAGCGGCAGCGCCAGCCAGGGGTTCATGCCGCCGTGCAATTGCGCCATCGCCTGCACGTAGGCGCCGCTGCCGAAGAACAGCGCGTGGCCAAAGGAAAACTGCCCACCGAAGCCGCCCAGCATGTTCCAGGCCTGGGCCAGCAGCGTGGCATACAGCGCCAGCATCATGAAGTTCAGCGCCACGCCCGAATCGATGAACAGTGCCGCGCCGCCGACCAACAGCACGAAGCCGGCGATGGCGGCAAGGTCCCTCATGCTCGATCCCCGAACAAGCCCTGCGGGCGCAGCAGCAGTACGGCGATGAAGATCAGGTAGATGCCCACCTGGCCGAGTGATTCGCCGAGCAGCAGCCCGCCGATGGATTCGACCACGCCGATCAGCAGCCCGCCGATCAAGGCGCCGCTGAAGCTGCCCATGCCGCCGAGCACGACGATGGTGAAGGCCACCAGCACGAAGCCCGAGCCGACCTGCGGGTTGACGTAGTACATCGGCAGAAGGAAGCACGCCGCCGCGCCCAGGCAGGCCAAGCCGATGCCGTAGCTCAGCGCATAGACATGGTCGACGTCGATGCCCATCAGCCTGGCGCCCTGCTTTTCCTTGGCGACCGCGCGAATGGCGCGGCCCAGGTCGGTGCGGCGCACGATCCACAGCAGCACCGCGGCCACCGCCAATGCGCCGGCAAACGCGATCAGCTTGGGCAGCGAGATCATCGCCGGACCGATGGGCACCGTGTCCAGCGTGTAGGCGGTGTCGATGCTTCGCGTGTCGGCGCTGAAGGCCAGCAGCGCCAGGTTCTCCATGACGATCGCCAGGCCCAGCGTGACGAGCAGGATGTTCTCGTCCTTGCCATGGCTGGCGCGATTGATGATCAATCGCTGCAGTGCATAACCCAGCGCGAACATGCCGGCCACCACCAGCGGCAGCGCCAGGTACGGGTCCCAGCCGAGTTGCGTGCGCAACAGGTACACGCCGTACAGCGCCAGCATCAGCGCCGCGCCATGCGCGAAGTTGATGATGTGCAGCACGCCGTAGATCAGCGTCAGGCCCAGCGCGATCAGCGCGTAGACCGCGCCGGTGGTCAGTCCGTTCAGCAGCGACGGGAAGAGGATGTCGAAGTCGAGCATCGGGTGCGCCCGGCGCGCGGCTCGATCAGCTCTTCATCGGGAACACCGGTTCGGCCTGGCGGTACTCGCGCGGGATGATGACCTTGATGTCGCCACCCAGCACCTGCGTCATCAGCGGCTGCGCGCCGGTGTTCTGGCCGTTGACCATCTTCGTCGGCCCGTAGGGCATGAAGTGATCGGAGAAGCTGCTGTTCGCCAGCGCGGCGGTGATGGCGGCGCGATCGGTGGACTTCGCGCGGTTGATGGCATCGGCCAGGAACATCATCGTGGTGTAGGTGTTGAAGATCTCGTAGGTGAAGAACAAGCCCTTGGCCTCGACACGCTTGCGCAAGGCCAGCGCGCGCGGATCCTTCGGGTTGAACCAGTGGTTGCAGTCGATGATGCCGTTGGCCGCGTCGGGAAACTCCTTCAGGAACTTGAAGCTCGAGGCCGCGCCGCCCAGCACCGAGTAGACGGCCTTGGGCTGCACCTTCTGCTGCTGCATGGTGCGCACCAGCAGCGCGTATTCGTTGTAGTAGTTGGCCGGGATGACGATGTCCGGATTCAGCGCCTTCATGCGCAGCACGATGTTGTTGAAGTCGCGCGTCGGGTTGGCGTGCTTGACGACTTCGGACACTGAGAAGCCGTAGCCCGGCAGCTCGCGCGCCAGCAGATTGGCCGTGCCGGTGCCGAACAGCGACTCCTCGTGAATGATCATCACCGTCTTCGCCGGCTTGCCGGCCGTGCTGTTGAGCACGTGCAGGTTGATCACCGCGATCTGCGCGCACACGCCGTAGCCGGGCCCGAAGCGGAAGGTGTTCTTCAACCCGCGCTCGACGATCTGGTCGGCCACGCCGATGTCCACCACATGCGGCAGGTTGTGCTTGGCCGCGGCCTGTGTCGTAGCCAGGCAGATGGCGGAGGCGTAGGCGCCGAGCACCGCGGACACGCCGGCCTCGTTCATCTTCTCGACCTCGGCCGCGCCCACCTGCGGCTGCGACTGCGCATCGCCGAGCAGCGCCTCGATCTTCGCGCCGCCCATGGCCTTCAGGCCGCCGGCCCGGTTGAGGTCCTCGATGGCCAGCAGCGCGCCTTCGCGGCACTGCTGTCCGGAGAAGGCCAGTGCGCCGGTGACCGGGTGCAGCACGCCGATCTTCACCGCCGCCGGTTGCGCGCCGCCGACCAGCGGGAAGGCGAGGGTGGTCGCGGCGGCGGCCGACTGCTGCAGGAAATGGCGACGGTTGCTCATGGAAGCGCTCCTTGTGCTTGGGGGACAGCGGTGTCAATGAAAGTGGGCCGACAGTTCCTGGTCGACCCAGACGCGGGCGTCGCAAGCCTAGCAGCAGGACAGCCTTGCCGCGCCCCACGGTTGTTCGGGTAAGTCCTTGGTGCCCCCACGCTTCGGGCGTTCCGGCCGGCAAGGGCTGCTGGTAGAGTGCCCGCGAATGGACTTCGTCGCCTTCGCCCTCGACTTCGTGCTGCGCATCGACAAGCACCTGGCCGAGTTCGTCACGCTCTATGGGGCGTGGGTGTATGCGCTGCTGTTCGCCATCATCTTCGTCGAGACCGGTGTCGTGGTCATGCCCTTCCTGCCGGGCGATTCACTGCTTTTCGTCGTCGGCGCGCTGTGCGGCCTGGGGCTGATGGAAATGGGGTTGGTCATGCCCTTGCTGGTGGTGGCGGCGGTGGCCGGTGACCAGCTCAACTACAGTATCGGCCGCTACTTCGGCCCGAAGGTGTGGCAGTGGGAGCATTCACGCTTCTTCAACAAGCGCGCCTTCCACCAGGCGCACGACTTCTACGAGAAGTACGGCGGCATCACCATCATGCTGGCGCGCTTCCTGCCGTTCATCCGCACCTTCGTGCCTTTCGTGGCCGGCGTTGCGGAGATGAGCCGGCGCAAGTTCACGATGTACAACGTGGCCGGAGCGCTGGTGTGGGTGATCAGCCTGATCACTGCGGGTTACCTGTTCGGCAACCTGCCCTGGGCCAAGGCCAACATGAGCATCATCATCTGGGCCATGATCATCGTGCCCGGGCTGATTGCGTTGTTCGGCGCGTGGAAGGCCAAGCGCAGCAGCGCGAGCGCGTCGGTCTGAGGCTCAAGCCAGGGCGCGGCGCAGCGCGTCGGCGCACAGCGCCACCGCCGCATTCGCCTCGTCGAGCACGCGGCCCATGGTGATGAAGCCGTGGATCTGGCGCTCGAACAGGATGTGCGTGGCACGATTGCCCGCCTGCGTCAGCCGGTGCGAGTACTGCAGCGCCTCGTCGCGCAGCGGGTCGTAGCCGGCAGTCACCACCAGCGCCGGCGGCAGCTTCGACAGGTCGGGGTGCAGCAGCGGCGAGGCGCGCCAGTCCAGGTCCATCGCCTTGTCGGGGATGTAGTGGTCGTGGAAGTAGTCCATCGAATCCGCGGTCAGCAGATAGCCCTGGGCATTGGTGGTGTGCGATGGCCAGCCGCGCCGCTGGTCGGTGGCCGGGTAGATCAGCAACTGGAAGCGGATCGGCAGGTCGCCGGCGTCACGCAGGGCGATGGCGACGACCGCCGCCAGGTTGCCGCCGGCGCTGTCGCCGCCGACCGCGAGGCGCGACGCATCCACGCCCAGTTCGGCGGCGTGGTCGTGCACCCAGCGCGCGGCAGCCAGGCTGTCGTCCACCGCCACCGGGAAGCGATGCTCGGGGCCCATGCGGTAGTCCACCGCCACCACCGCGCAACCCGAGCCGTTGGCCAGTTCGCGGCACAAGGTGTCGTGCGTGTCCAGGTCGCCGATGACCCAGCCGCCGCCGTGGTAGTACACCAGCACCGCAGGCGGACGCTCGCGCTGCGCTGCAGGCTGCGGGTGGTACAGCCGCAGCGGGATCGGCCCGTGCGGGCCGCTGGCCTGCAGATCGCGGACTTCGGCGATCGGCGGCGGATCGGGCTGCGTCACCGCACGGCGCTCGCGATAGAAGGCCCGTGCCTCGGCGGGCTGAAGCGTGTGCGTCGGCGGGATGCCGCGCTCGATCATCAGGTCGAGCAGAGCGCGGGCGTGAGGATGCAGCATGTTCGTGTCCTTTCGAAGCGCGGACTCTACGCGCAGTCGGCAGCCAGGTTCATGCGGAGCTGCGCGATGCATCCAGCCGAGCGCGCGTCAGTAGATGCCCAGCACCAGCCCGTTTGCCATGGCCGACCCTAGTTCGCGGCAGCGCGCCAGCTCGGCTTCGTCGATCTGCTTCGGCCGCAATATGGCCTCGGGGGTCTGCGCATGCGTGCAGACGATCAGCGCGGGTGCCACGGCCTTGAGCCGCCAGCCGGTGCAGATGCGCTCGATCTGCCGCGCCGCGCCACTGCCGTCGCTGCCGGCACAGATCAGCCCGGCGTAGGGACGGCCGTTGATGCGCTCCAGCGCCGGGTAGTAGCAGCGGTCGAAGAAGTCCTTCATCAGGCCCGACATCGATGCCAGGTTTTCGGGCGTGACGAAGAGATAGCCGTCGGCAGCGAGCACGTCGTGCGGCCCGGCCGCGGCCGCGTGCAGCAAGCGCACGTCGACACCGTCTTCCTGCGCGGCCGCGGCGGCCGCCGCCTCTGCCATCTGCCGGCTGCCGCCGGTCATCGAGTGCCAGACGATCAGCAGCGTCTTCACAACTGCCGATTGCGCGCCAGCGGCGGGTTCTTCGCGAAGTAGCGGCGGATGCCGGTGGCCAGCGCATCGACCAGCTGCGCCTGGTACTGCGGGTCGCGCAGGCGCGCTTCTTCCTCGGGGTTGGAGATGAAGGCCGTCTCCACCAGGATGCTGGGCACGTCGGGCGCCTTGAGCACCGCAAAGCCGGCCTGCTCGACCTGGCCCTTGTGCAGCCGCCCCACCCGGCCCAGCGGGCCCAGCACTTCACCACCGAGCCTCAGGCTGTCCTTGATCTGCGCTGTCGTGCTCATGTCGAGCATGGCGCGCATGACCTGCTGGTCCTTCACGGCGGCGACGTTGATGCCACCCACCAGGTCGGCGGCGTTCTCGCGTTGTGCCATCCAGCGCGCGGCGGCGCTGCTGGCGCCGCCCTGGCTGAGCGCGAAGACGCTGGCGCCACGCGCCTCGGGCTTGAAGAACGCGTCGGCATGGATCGACACGAACAGGTCGGCCTGCACGCGCCGTGCCTTGCGCACGCGCTCGTGCAACGGTACGAAGAAGTCCTCGTCGCGCGTCATCATCACGCGCATGTTGGGCACGGCGTTGAGCTTGTCGCGCAGCCGCAGCGCAATTTGCAGCACCACGTCCTTCTCGCGCAGGCCACTGGGGCCGACGGCACCCGGATCCTCGCCGCCGTGGCCAGGGTCTAGGGCGACGATGATCAAGCGGTCGATGCGCTGCATCTCGGCGGCACTCGGCGGCGGTGCTTCGGGCACAGGCGCGCGGGTCTGCAGCGGCGCCGATGCGGCCGCTTCGGCACGCGCCACCAACGGCGGCGCCGCTGCCTGCGGCGGTGCTGGCAGCGCGGCCTTGTCAACACGCGCGATGAACTCACCCAGCGCGTCCTGCACCATGCGCGCGGCCTGCTTGTCGGCGGCTTCCTTCTCGCGGATCAACGCCAGCAACGGGTCGTGCTCCTGCGTCGGGTACAGGTCGAAGACCAGCCGATGCCGGTAGGCGGCCACCGGCTCGAGCGTGAACTGCTGCGGCGCCACCGGCTGCTTCAGGTCGAGCACCAGCCGCACCACCCGCGGCGCATTCTGGCCGACGCGCACGCCGGCGATGTACGGGTCGTCGGCCAGCACCTTGCCGACCAGCTCGCGCAGCGCGGGGCTGAGTTCCAGGCCGTCGATGTCGACCACCAGCCGCGGCGGGTTCTGCGCCAGCTGGTGGCGCGCGTTCAGCGCCTGGTCGGACTCGATCGTCAAGCGCGTGTAGTCGTCGGCCGGCCACACGCGCACGGCGACGATCACGGCACCGAAGGCCAGATCGACCGCGCCGAAGGCCAGTACCAGGCCGCCCATGCGCTGCAGCGCCGCGCGGCGGGGCAGGGCGCGGCGGTTCACAAGACCATCCTCCGCGCTGCGCGCTGCGGGATGAGCGCTTCGGAGCGGCCGTGCGCGCTCATGCCATCAAGTCCACGCCGCGCGCTGTGCAGGCCTGCAGTGTGACCCGGCGTCGCGTGTCGTCGAGCACGTCGAGCTGCAGGCGCAGGTCCGGCGTCGGCAGCGCGGCTTCTGCCTTCTCGGGCCATTCGGCCAGCTTCAGGCCCGGCCGAGCGAAGACCTCGCGAAAGCCCTGCGTCATCCCATTCGCGAGGGTCAGCGAAACGGTAGAAGTCGAAGTGCGAGACCTCCAGCGAGTCTACGCAATAGGGTTCGAGCACGGTATAGGTCGGGCTCTTGATGCGCCCTTGCACGCCCAGCGCGCGCAGCAGGTGGCGCACGAACGTGGTCTTGCCGGCGCCGAGGCTGCCGCGCAGTTCGACATAGGCCTCGCGCAGGGCCTTGCGGCGTGCCAGCGTAGCGGCGAAGTCGGCGCAGGCGGCCTCGTCGGGCCACTCCAGGGTGCGGGTTTCTAGAATCGGCGGATGCGTGAGCGTCATCACTTCGACGGACAGCAACTGGTGGCGCAGCTGCGGGAGTGGGCGCGTGAGCTCGGATTCTCCCAGATCGGCGTGGCCGGCGTGGACCTGTCCTGCGCGGCAGCCGGCTTGCACGACTGGCTGGCGATGGGTTTCCACGGCTCGATGCACTACATGCAGCGCCACGGAGCGAAGCGTGCGCGCCCGGCCGAACTGGTGCCGGGCACGGTGAGCGTGATCAGCGCGCGCATGGACTACCTGCCGCGCGACACCGCGCCCGGCTGGCAGGCGGTGGAATGGCGGCGCCTGGGTGATGCGCATCAGGCCACGGTGTCGATCTACGCCCGCGGCCGCGATTACCACAAGGTGCTGCGCACGCGGCTGCAGACCTTGACCGATCGCCTGGCGGCGCAAGTCGGTCCGATCGGCGCGCGCGTGTTCACCGATTCGGCGCCGGTGCTGGAGGTGGAACTGGCTGCACGCAGCGGTGTCGGCTGGCGCGGCAAGCACACGCTGGCCCTGCAGCGTGACGCAGGCTCGATGTACTTCCTCGGCGAGATCTTCATCGACCTGGCGCTGCCGGCCACGCCTGCCGCCGCGGCACACTGCGGCAGCTGCAGCGCCTGCATCGAGGTCTGCCCGACGCGGGCCATCGTCGCGCCCTACCGGCTGGATGCGCGGCGCTGCATCTCCTACCTGACCATCGAGCACGATGGCGCCATCGCGCCGGAGCTGCGGCCGCTGATGGGCAACCGCATCTACGGCTGCGACGATTGCCAGTTGGTGTGCCCGTGGAACAAGTACGCTCAGGTTTCGGCGCTTGAGGACTTCGACGCGCGCGCGCCGCTGGACGGCGCCCCGCTGCTGCAGTTGTGGGCCTGGGACGAGGCCGAGTTCCTGCGCCGCACCGAAGGCAGCGCCATCCGCCGCATCGGCCACTGGCGCTGGCAGCGCAACCTGGCGGTGGCGCTGGGCAACGCGCTGCGTGCCGCGCCCGACGCGGCGATCGAGCAAGCGTTGCGCGCACGGCTGGGCAGCGCCGGCGAGCTGCTGGCCGAGCACATTGGCTGGGCGCTGCGGCAGCGCGGCGGGGTCAACGCGCCGACAGCGTTGCCAGTACCGCCAGCCACAGCGGCAGGCTGAGCGCACACAGCAGCGTCGACAGCGTCACCAGTCCGGCCACGAACTGGCCCTGTCCGCCCATGCGCACCGCCAGCACATAGGCCGAGGGGGCGGTGGGCAACGCGGCGAAGACCACCAGGATCAGGGCCTGCGCCGCCGGCAGGTCGAGCGCCACGCACAGCCCGATGGCCAGCATCGGCAGCAGCGCGTGACGGATGCCCAGCAGCGCAGCGGCCAGGCCGGGCGATGCCTTCAGGCCGCCGAACTTCAGCCCGGCGCCCACCGCCATCAGCCCCAGCGGCAGCGCGGCCAGGCCGATGCGCTGCAA
This sequence comes from uncultured beta proteobacterium, assembly GCA_963824005.1. Classification (GTDB taxonomy): domain Bacteria; phylum Pseudomonadota; class Gammaproteobacteria; order Burkholderiales; family Burkholderiaceae_C; genus Rubrivivax. Next base: position 12,735 of record CAWGOK010000005.1, on the reverse strand, counting down.
CGCGGCGGACACGGCATCGGGCCAATGCAGGCCGGCCAGGTTGGCGACCAGCCCGGCCGCGGTGCTGAGGATCAGCGGATTGCGCACGATCTCGCGGCCATAGCCCTGCCCGCCGTGGCGGGCCAGCGGCCAGACCGCGGCCACGTTGCACAGCGGCACGCACAGCGCGATCAGCAGCGCCACCCAGGCCAGACCCTGCGGCCCGCCCAGGCGCTCGGCCAGGGCCAGCCCGATGAAGGAATTGAAGCGGAACGCGGTCTGCGCGCCCGAGGCGTGCATGCGCGCATCCACGCCGGGCCAGCGCTGCAGCGCATAGGCCAGCGCGATGCCGCAGGCCACCACGCCGACGCCGCCCAGCGCCAGGTGCACCGTGGCCCCCGGCTGCAGCGGCGACTTGAGGATCGAGTTGAACAGCAGCACCGGGAACAGCAGGTAGTACACCAGCTTCTCGACGCCGTCCCACACGCTGCGGCCCAGAGAGGTCCAACGGCAGAGCGCGAAGCCGCACAGGATGAGCAGGAAATCAGGGACCAGCAGCAGTGCATGCGACATGCGGCGAGTGTGCCAGTGCGGCTATGCTTGCCAGGCCCTTCGGCCGAGGACGCCCCATGCCCGCGGTTGTGCAGCCCGTGCGCTACATCGAACGTACCCACGCCTGGTACGGCGCGCTCGGCTATGCGCCGTACCGCTATGCGCGCTTTGCCGACGTGCCTTTCAGTCCGCTGCGCAAGCCGCTGTCGGCATTGCGCGTGGCCCTGCTCACCACCGCAGCGCCGTACCGGCCCGAGCTGGGCGGGCAGGGTGCCGGCGCACCGTACAACGCCGCGGCCAAGTTCTACGACGTCTATTCGCTCGACAGCAGGCTCGACCACGACCTGCGCGTGTCGCACGTGGCCATCGACCGCGCGCACATCAGCGACGACAGCGGTACCTGGTTCCCGCTGCCTGCGTTGCGCCGCGCGCTGCGGCAGGGGCGCATCGGCGAAATCGCGCCGCACATCGTCGGCGTGCCGACGAACCGCAGCCAGCGCCACACGATGGAGGTGGATGCGCCCGAGGTGCTGGCGCGGTGCCAGGCCGAGCGCGTGGAGGCTGCCGTGCTGGTGCCCAACTGCCCGGTGTGCCACCAGACGATGTCGCTGATCGCGCGGCAGCTCGAAGCCGCCGGCATCGCCACGGTGATCCTGGGTGCGGCCAGGGACATCGTCGAACAGGTGGGCGTGCCGCGCCTGCTGTTCAGCGACCTGCCACTGGGCCACTCGGCCGGACTGCCCGGTGACCCAGCCTCGCAGGACCTGACGCTGGAGCTGGGGCTGCGCCTGCTGGAAGCGGCGCCTGGTGCGCGCACCACGGTGCAAAGCCCGCTGCGCTGGCCCGGCGGCGACGGCTGGCGCGACGACTACCTGAACCCGAAGGCACTGAATGCGGCCGACACCGACCGGGCGCGGCAGGCGCACGAGCAGGCGCTGGCGACGGCCCGCTCGCTGCGCCGACCCTGAGACGCAGGCTGCCCGAGCTTTGTCACAATCGGCGGCGCATTCATCCGCAGATCACTGGAGAAACCGACCATGTCGTTGAGACCGCTGAAGACCGTCCTGGCCGTGCTGGCCCTGTCGCCCGCGCTGGCCCTGGCCCAGGCCTACCCGAGCAAGCCGATCCGCCTGGTGGTGCCCTTCGCGCCCGGGGGCACCACCGACATCGTCGCGCGCATCGTCGCGCCGGGCCTATCCAAGGAACTGGGCCAGCAGGTGATCGTCGAAAACAAGGCCGGCGGCGGCGGCTCGATCGGCGCGCTCGAGGTCATCAAGTCCGCGCCCGACGGCTACACGCTGAGCATGGCCACGGTATCGACCACCGCGGCCAACCCGGCCATCAACCCGAAGATCGGCTACAACCCGGTGACCGACTTCGTGCCGATCGTCAACATCGCGGCCACGCCGAACGTCATCGCGGTGAACCCCAAGTTCCCGGCCAAGGACTACAAGGCCTTCATCGCCGAGCTCAAGGCGAACCCCGGCAAGTACAGCTATGCGAGCTCGGGCACCGGTGGCATCGGCCACCTGCAGACCGAGCTGTACAAGAACCTGTCCGGCGCCTTCATGACGCACATCCCGTACCGCGGCGCAGGCCCTGCGCTGAACGACACGGTGGCCGGGCAGGTGCTCATCATCTTCGACAACATGCCGTCGGCGCTGCCCTTCATCAAGGACGGGCGGCTGGTGCCGCTGGTGGTGGCCGCGCCGCAGCGCCTGGCGGTGCTGCCGAACGTGCCCACCTTCAAGGAAGTCGGGCTGGAGCAGGTCAACCGCATGGCCTACTACGGCGTGCTCGGGCCGAAGGGCACGCCGAAGGAGGTTGTCGACAAGGTGAATGCGGCGGTGAAGAAGGTGTTGGAAGACCCGGCCGTGCGCAAGCGCATCGAGGACACCGGCTCGCTGCTCATCGGCAATACGCCGGCGGAGTTTGCGGCGCAGATCGCGGCCGAGTTCCAGGTCTACAAGGACGTGGTGGCCAAGCAGAAGTTGACGCTGGAATAGACGCCTGGGCAGCCTGAGCGCAATCGTAGCCACCGCAGCGTGGCTTTGACGAATCCGCCTGGCGGTGGTTTTCGACTTCATGGACGACAGCCCGTCGCAGATCGACCGCTTCATCGACGCGTTGTGGATCGAGGACGGCCTGTCGGCGCAGACGCTGGGCGCCTACCGACGCGACCTGAGCCTGTTTGCGCAGTGGTTGCAGGCGCGGTACGGGCGCAATATCGACGCCACGCGCGAATCGGACCTGCTGGCCTACATGGCCGAGCGCCACGCCGTCACGCGCGCCACCACCGCCAACCGGCGGCTGAGCGTATTCAGGCGCTTTTGCCGCTGGGCGTTGCGGGAGAAGCTGATCGACGCCGACCCGACACTCAAGCTGCAGGCCGCACGCCAGCCGCTGCGCGTGCCCAAGACGCTGAGCGAGGCGCAGGTCGAGGCCTTGCTGGCCGCGCCCGACATCGGCACGCCGCTGGGCCTGCGCGATCGCACGATGATCGAGCTGATGTACGCCAGCGGCCTGCGCGTCAGCGAGCTGGTGACGCTGAAGACGGTGTACCTGAGCCTGGACGAGGGTGCGCTGCGTGTCACCGGCAAGGGATCGAAGGAGCGGCTGGTGCCCTTCGGCGCCGAGGCGCACGCCTGGGTGCGGCGCTACCTGGCCGAGGCGCGCGCTGCCATCCTCAAGGGCCAGGCCAGCGACGCGCTGTTCGTCACCGCGCGCGGCGGGCCGATGACGCGGCAGATGTTCTGGAAGCTGATCAAGCAGCACGCGCGCGTCGCCGGCATCGACGCGCCGCTGTCGCCGCACACGCTGCGCCACGCCTTCGCCACGCACCTGCTGAACCACGGCGCCGATCTGCGCGCGGTGCAGATGCTGCTGGGCCATGCCGACATCTCGACGACCACGATCTACACCCACGTGGCGCGCGAGCGGCTGAAGGCGCTGCACGCCAGGCATCATCCGCGCGGCTGAGTGCCGCGAGGCTCAGCCGCGCGCTGACCGGGTCGGCCGCCGGGCGGCAGCTGCCTTGTGGAGCGCTTGCTCCCGGATGCGCGCCTCGACCACCCGCCGGATCAGCGCAAGCGGCATCGGCTCGGACAGCGGGAAGCGCAGGTTGCCCTTCGGACCGGCATAGCGGGCCAGCTGCGCCTGCAGCGACGGGTCGCGAACAGGGGGATACAGGCCGACGTGCTGTTTGAACGCGGCGAAGTAGACCAGCGCGCCATCGAGGAAGTACGCGGGCATGCGGTAGCTGATGCGCTCTTCGGCGGCGGGTGCCACCTGGCGGATCGTGCAGCGCACCGCCTGCAGAACGGGCCGCACCTCGGCCGGTGCTGCAGCGATGTATTCATCGATGCTGCGCGGGACGGGCTGGGCCACGGTCGCGGCCTTGGCATCGGTCGACTTCATGGCCGGCTACGCCGCGTCCACCTCGGCCAGACCCCAGCCCGCCAGGTTGAAGTCGAGCCCATGCACGCTGCCCCGGCCGTTGGCCAGTGCGAGCTTGCGTTCGCGCACGTCCTCCACCCAGCGCGGGTTGGCGCTGTCGGCCACGGCATTCGCCAGGCGGCGCCGGCGTTCGATTTCGGGCGTGTTCGCGGGCAGGGCAGCGGCCAACGCGAAGGCATCCGGCTTGAAGCTGCCGTTCTGCACATGCACGTCGAAAGCCAGCTCGATGCCCAGCTCGCTGCGCAGGCCCAGAGTCCAGGCGCTGCCGGCGCAGGGCACGAAGTACTTGTCGTAGGCACGCTGCATCTGCAGCCGCTTGACCACCGGCTCGTCGCCCAGGCGCGCGAACGCGTCTTTCCACTGCGGTGGCACGCGCGTCTTGCTCGGCCCGGAACTGATCGAATCGGCCCAGGCGATCTGCTCGGCGAGTGTCAGGCGCACGACGCGCTGCCAGGTCGGCAGCAACGGCCCGAGCACCCGTGACAGGGTGCCCGGCACGGCCGCCTCGGCATCGGCCAGGATCGACGGGATGCCCTTGCTCTTCAGCGTGAAGCCGATGATGCCCCAGGTGAGCCCGGCGCCGTCGAAGTTGCCCTGCAGCAGCCCGAAGCCATGGCCCTCGAACTGCGCCGTCATGCCCAGGCAGCGCTCGAACAGCGTGGGCAGCGGGTCGGTGGTCAGCTGCTGCCAGGTCTCGACATCCACCGCGCCGTTCACCGGCAGGCCGCGGCGCGCCTGCAGCGCCTTCAGCGCCGTCTCGGTGTTGCCGCCGAAGTCGCCGTCGACGAAGCGGTCGACCGGGCCGCTGAAGAAGCCGGCGCGCAGCAGGTCGGACTGGATGCGCTTGGCGAGCATGCCGCGCAGGCCCTTGGCAAACCAGATCCTCGACATCGCATGTGTCCTCTCTTGGTTGTGCTCGGTCAAGGGACGTGTGCCATGTCGACGCCGAGCCGGGTCCAGGGCAGCGCCGCGGGGTTGGCCGCCATCGGGCCCGGCGCCACCGCCACCAGGATGTGCGAGGCGATGGGCGTGAACGCGGCACGGAAGTGCACCGAGCTCTTGTTCACCAGCAGCTTCATGCGCTCGGGTTCGATGCCGAGAAAGCGGTAAAGGTCCAGGTCGAGCATCTGGCATTGGCCGCTGACCAGGTTGATGCGGATGCCTTCGATCTCGACGCAGGCACTCAATCCCAGGTGGGCGGTGCCGCCGGCCGTCATCGGCCCGTGCATCGGCACCACGCCGTCGCTCAAGCACAGTACCTTGAAGCGGCCGGTCACGGGCGCATCGCTGAGCTGGCCGTCGAAGCAGCGCACCGCCTTGCCCAGCGACATCTCCAAGGTCGCCCCCACGCCGGCGGCATGCGCGGTGCGCGCCGATGCGGGGTCGTACAGCAGGCCCAGCGCCACTTGTCCCGGGTAGCGCCGCCCGGCGCCGGCCGCGCGCAGCGCGTGCAGCATGCCGGTGGTGTTGGAATCGGCGCCAGCGCCCGGGTTGTCCTGCGTGTCGGCAATGACCACCGGCTTTTCGCTGCGCTCGGCCAGCGCCAATGCGCGCTGCACCGCCTCGGCCGGGGCGAGCAGGTCCAGTGCCCAGTCGCGGCGCAGTTCCATCACCTCGTCGGCCACGCGCTGCACGGCGGTGTGCACCTTGCCGGCATCGGGGCCGTGGCCGAAGACCACCGGCCCGCATTCGTCGAAGTCGGCCGCGGGAAAGCCCATCGCGAAGCTCAGGCGCACGCCGCTGCGCTCGTCCAGTTCGGCCAGCCGCTCGTACACGCCGCGCGCCGGTTGCATCATCGTGCACTGCGTGTTCAGCGGCAGCAGGAAGGGCAGGCGCACCTGGTAGGTGGTCCACGGCTTGCCATGGGCCCACAGTTCGGCCAGCAGCTCGGCACAGCGCGCGCCGGTGTCCGCGCCATCGACATGCGGGTAGGTGCGGTAGGCGCTCATCGCGCTGGCGTGTTGCAGCATGCGCCGCGTGACATTGGCATGCAGGTCCAGGCTGGTGACCAGCGGCAGGGTCGGGCCGATCACCGCGCGCAGCCGTTGCAGCAACTCGCCTTCGGCGTCGTCGACGTGTTCGGCCACGGCCGCGCCGTGCAGGTCCAGATAGACCGCATCGAAGCCGCCTTGGCGCGCGTCGCCGACGATGTGCCCGGCGATGCGTTCGAAGGCCTCGCGCGTGACATGCGCCGAAGGGCTGGCGCCGGCCCAGGCCGAAGGCAACAGCGTCCAGCCGCGCGCACGTGCGCTGCGGATGAAACCGCCCATCGGCATGCTCGTGCCGCCCAGGCGCTCGAGCATGGCCGCCCCGGCACTGAATGCGGGAAAGGCCGAGCCGCTCTCGAAGGCCGGCCAGTCGGCCTTGCTCGGGGCGAAGGTGTTGGTCTCGTGCTGGAAGCCGGCGACGAAGATGCGCATGGGTGGGGCTCGGGCAAGGGGTCCGGGGAAGGGGTGTGGATCAACGCGCGATCGCGGCCAGCGCGGCGATCTCGGCTTCGTCGAAACCAGCGGCGCGCCGCGCGGGCAGGTTGAAGGGTCCGCGCAGTCGCGGGGCCTCGTGGCGCGCAGCCAACTCGGCATGGCTGCTGATCGGGTCGAGCCCGCGCTGCGCACACAGCCAGCGGTACCAGTGGTTGCCCACGGCCACGTGGCCGATCTCGTCGCGCAGGATCAGGTCGAGGATCTTGCCCGCGCCATGGTCGCCGGCGGCCACCAGCTTGGCCTTGACCGCTGGCGAGGCATCCAGCCCACGCGCCTCGAGCGTGCGCGGCACCAGCGCCAGGCGCGCCAGCAGGTCGTGCCGCGTGCGCTGCGCCATCTGCCACAGGCCGTCGTGCGCCGGGAAGTCGCCGTAGCGGAAGCCGAGCGTCGCCAGGTGGTCGCGCAGCAGTTCGAAGTGAAGCGCCTCTTCACGCGCCACGCCCAGCCATTGGCGATAGAACAAGTCGGGCAGGCCGTCGAAACGCCAGCAGATGTCCAGCGCCAGGTCGATGGCATTCAGCTCGATGTGCGCCAGCGCGTGCAGCAGCGCTGCGCGGCCAGCGAGGCTCCCCACCGAGCGCTGCTTCAGCTGGGTGTGTGCCACCAGCACCGGCTTGTCCGGGCGGCCGGGAATGCCTGGCGCTTCGTCGATGCGTTCGGCGGCGCCGGGCTCGGCCTGTGGGTCGAGCGCGCGCGTGCCGCGCGCCTTGTCGTCGGGGTCGCGGCACAGCAGCCACTGCAGGGCCTGGTGTCGGGTGCTGTTCACCCGCGCATGGTATGCGCTGTGCCGCCCGTGGCGACGCGCGACCTGCGTTCGCGCGATCCCGCTCAGCTCGGCGTGTAGGCCAACCGCACGTAGATCGGCGCGAAGGCCTCGGCCTGCGTCAGTTCGAGCAGGCTTTCGCGTGACAGCTCCAGCATGGCCAGGAAGGTGACCACCAGCACGCCCAGGCCGCGCGTCGGCTCGAACAGCTCCTGGAACTCGACGAAGCGCCGGCCCTGCAGCCGCTTGAGCACGATGCTCATGTGCTCGCGCACCGACAGCTGTTCGCGCGTGATGTGGTGGTGCTGGGTCAGCTTGGCGCGCCGCAGGATCGCCAGCCAGGCCTCGCGCAGGTCTTCGGGGCTGACGTCGGGGAATCGCGCCTCCATCGACTGTTCGATGACCACCTGCGCACGCAGGAAATCGCGGCCCAGCACAGGCAGTGCGTCCAGCTTGGCCGCGGCCAGCTTCATCTGCTCGTATTCGAGCAGCCGGCGCACCAGCTCGGCGCGCGGGTCGGCCACCTCGGCACCGTCGGCCGTCTTCTTGGGCGGCAGCAGCATGCGCGACTTGATCTCGATGAGCATTGCCGCCATCAGCAGGTATTCGCTGGCCAGCTCGAGGTTGCGCTGTCGGATCTGCTCGACATAGTCCAGGTACTGGCGCGTCACGTCGGCCAGCGGGATGTCGAGGATGTTGAAGTTCTGCCGCCGGATCAGGTACAGCAGCAGGTCCAGCGGGCCTTCGAAGGCCTCCAGAAACACCTCCAGTGCATCCGGCGGGATGTACAGGTCCTGCGGCAGCTTGAACAGCGGCTCGCCGTACAGGCGCGCCAGCGCCACCCGATCCACCACCTCGGGCAACGCGGCCTCAGGCGGCTCGGTTGCCGCCACCACGGCAACGGCATCTTGGACGGCCGCCTGCGCGGCCGGGCTCGCGGAAGTCAAGGGACCTCAGGAAGTCTTGGTCTGGTAGACGTAGGGCTGCTGCGGCACGCGCGCCTCCTGCCACGCCGCCTGGTCCTGGCGGTCGAGCTTCTTGTCCCACAGCAGCGCTCGCCCGGCGCGCTGTTCACTTTCCAGGCTGGGTTTCTTCGCCTTCAACTCGTCGATGAACATCGACACTTCGGACTTGTAGGGCGCGCGGGCGAAGAACGACATGGTTTGGGCTCGATGGGCTGAGCGAATGATTTTAGCGGTCCGAGGCAAACGTCTATGCTTGGACGCGATGAACGAGGTTGAACTCAAGTTCCAGGTTCCCGCGGCGCGACGTGTCCAGGTGCTGCGTGCCGTGGCCACGCGCAGCGCCACCCGGGTGTCGCTGCGCGCCCGCTACTTCGACACGGCCGGGCGCGATCTGGCGCAAGCCGGTCTGGCACTGCGTGTGCGCAAGGAGGGCCGGCGCTGGGTGCAGACACTCAAGGGCGCCGGGGACGGCATCTGGCAGCGCCTGGAGCACGAAGTGGTGCTGAATGCACCGGCGCGATGGGTGCCGGCGGTCGACCCGGCGCTGCACGACGGCACGCCGGCCGGCGAAGCGCTGCGCCAGGCGCTGGGCGAGGGCACGTTGTTGCCGACCTATGGCACCGAAGTGACGCGCACCCAGCGCCTGCTGCGCACCCGCGGCTGCCTGGTGGAGCTGGCCTTCGACCACGGAGCGCTGGTGGCGGGCGACCAGCGCTGGCCGCTGTGCGAGCTCGAATTCGAACTCAAAGGTGGCGACGCCGAGGCGCTGGCCGCGCTGGCGGCCCGCTGGGCAGCGCGCTTCGGCCTGACGCTGGACATCCGCACCAAGGCCGAGCGCGGCGACCGCCTCTCACGCGGCGTGCGCCTGGGCGCGCCGGTGAAGGCCCTGCCGCTGGCCCTGCCCGAGGCCGTGGACAGCCACGCCGCACTGCGCGCGGTGGTCGGCAACTGCCTGCTTCAGGTGCTGGGCAATGCCAGCGAGATTGCCCACGAGGCCGACACACTGCCCGAACATCTGCACCAGCTGCGCGTGGGCCTGCGCCGGCTGCGCACGGCGCTGCGCGAACTGGGTGCCTTGTCGCCGCAGGTCGGTGCCGGGTGGGCCGGGTCGCTGGGCCGCCTCTTTGCCAGGCTGGGTACCGCCCGGGATCGTGATGCACTGGCGCAGACGCTGCTGCCGGCTTTGCAGAAGGCCGGCGCCTGCGGGCTCGAGCTGCCGCAGATCGAACCCGAACCGGCCGCACAGGCGGCGCTGCGCGAGCCCGCCACCACCCGGCTGTGGCTCGAACTGTTGGCCTTTGCCGCCGGCAGCACGTTGTCCGGCGAGTCCTTCGCGCCCCAGGCGAGGCAGCGGCTGGCGCGGCTGTTCAGGCAGGTGCGGCGTGACGCGGCCCGTTTCGCCGAACTCGATGACGTGGCGCGGCACCGCTTGCGCAAGCGTGTCAAGCGCCTGCGCTACCTGAGCGAATTTGCCGCGGCCTTGTTCCGCGCCCGGGACCTGCAGTCCTTCCAGAAGCGACTGGCGCCCGCGCAGGACGCGCTGGGCGCCTTCAACGATGTCTGTGTTGCGCGTGCCCTTTTCGAGCCCGAGGGTCTTCAGGACGCGATGGCGATGTTTGCATTGGGCTGGTTGGCGCACGAGCGCGACGACGCCATCGTGCGCTGCGTACGAACCCTGGCAGTCCTGCGCAAGGCCCGGCCATTCTGGTAGGCCGCTTCGGTGCGCGCGAAGAACTGCGACAACGTCCGGCGCCTCGGCCTCAGGGCCCGTGCTGGGGCGTGCCGAACTGCCCCACGGCCTCGGCCACGTTCGGCACGATGGCGTCGGCGCCGATCACCGCCTCGAAGCCCGAGCGGCGGATCAGCGACAGCGGCTGCTCGTTGACGTTGGCCAGTACCAGGCCGATATCGCGGCGCTTGAGCACGCGGTGCAACTGCTCCAGCGCCTCCAGGCCCGAGGTGTCCATCGAGATCAGCAGGTGCATCTCCAGCACCACCGCGCGCGTGCCGGCCGGCAGCTGCGCCGGCAGCGCCTCGATCTTGCCGACGGCGCCGAAGAACAGTGATCCGAAGAGCTCGAACACCATCACGCCGGGTGGCATGTCATCGGCGGCATGCGCTCGCACGCTGAACAGCGTGCTCATGCGGTAGATGAAGAACACGCAGGCCAGCACCAGACCGACCTCGACCGCCACGGTCAGGTCGAAGACCACGGTCAGCACGAAGGTGCCGACCAGGATGGTGCGGTATTGCACGCTGAACCTGCGCAACCGGCCGAACTCATGCCACTCGCCCATGTTCCAGGCCACGAACATCAGGATGCCGGCCAGCGCGGCCAGCGGCACGTGCACCGCCAGCGGCGCGGCCAGCAGCACCACCGCCAGCAGCGTCAGTGCATGCACGATGCCGGCGACCGGCGAGGCCGCGCCCGCGCGCACGTTGGTCACGGTGCGTGCGATCGTGCCGGTGGCCGGAATGCCGCCGAAGAAGGGCGCGACGAAGTTGGCCACACCCTGGCCCATCAGCTCCTGGTTCGGGTCGTGGCGCGGATATTCGGTGGCGTTGTCGGCGACGCGTGCGCACAGCAGCGACTCGATGGCGCCGAGCAGCGCGATGGTGATCGTCGGAATGAACAGCTGCTTGGCGCTGGCCCAGCTCAGCTCCGGCAGTGCAAAGGCCGGCAGCGACTGCGGGATGCCGCCGAAGCGCGAGCCGATGGTCTCCACCGGCAGCTCGAGCACGACGACGATCACCGTGGCCGCGACCAGCGCGATGATCGTGCCCGGCAGGTGCGCACTCAGGCGCTTGAGCTTGCCCCACAGGCCCGTCGGCGCCTGCGGCATGGTGTAGGACTTGGGCCACAGCACCACCAGCGCCAGGCAGGCCAGCCCGATGGCCAGCGCCGCCAGATTGATCGAACCCAGGTGCTGCCACAGCACCTGGATCTGCGTGAAGAAGTCGGACGGCATCTTCTCGATGCGCAGACCCAGCAGGTCCTTCACCTGCGACAGCGCGATCAGCACCGCGATGCCGTTGGTGAAGCCGATGATGATCGGCACCGGCACATAGCGCACCAGCGCGCCCAGCTTGAACAGCCCGAGCAGGAACAGCAGCACGCCGGCCAGCGAGGTGGCGATGAGCAGGTTGGCCAGGCCGTAGCGCTCGACGATGCCGTAGACGATGACGATGAATGCGCCGGCCGGCCCGCCGATCTGCACCGTCGAGCCGCCCAGCGCGCTGATCAGGAAGCCGGCGATGATGGCGGTGAAGATGCCGGCTTCGGGTTTGACACCCGAGGCGATGGCGAAGGCCATCGCCAGTGGCAGCGCGACGATGCCGACGGTAAGGCCGGCACCCAGGTCGCGCCCGAACTGCGCGCCGTCGTAGGTCTTCAGGGCATCAAGCAGGCGGGGTCGGAAGCGGTGCAGTGGCATGGGCCGGGATTGTCGTGGATGGGTTGCGGCCGCGTTGCACCGCGCGCAGGATGCCGCGCAGCAGTTCGACGGGCTCGGGCGGGCAGCCGGTTATCTCGACGTCGACCGGCAGCACGTTGGCGACGCGGCCGCAGCTGGCATAGCTCTCGCCGAAGACACCACCGCTGCAGGCGCAATCGCCCACCGCCACCACCAGCCGCGGCTCGGGCGTGGCCTCGTAGGTGCGCAGCAGCGCCTCGCGCATGTGGCGCGACACCGGCCCGGTGACGAGCAGCAGGTCGGCGTGGCGCGGGCTGGCGACGAAGCGGATGCCCAGGCCTTCGAGGTTGTAGTAGGGGTTGCCGAGCGCGTGGATCTCCAGCTCGCAGCCGTTGCACGAGCCGGCATCGACCTGGCGAATCGCCAGCGCCTGGCCGAGGATGTCGAGCAGATCGCGCTGGATGCGCTGCAGCGCCGCATCGTCCGCCGGCATGGCGTGTGGCGGCGGCTCGGTGACGATGCCGGTGCGGGCAATCTGGCGCAGGATCTTCAGCATTTACAGGTCGTGTCCGGAATAGCTGAGGTTGAAGGACTTGTTGATCAGCGGGAAGTCGGGGACGATGTTGCCGATCACCGCATGTTCCAGCACCGGCCAGTTGTGCCACGACGGGTCGTGCGCGTGGCAGCGGCGGATGCGTCCGTTCGGCCCCAGTTCGAGTGCGACGAAGACCTCGCCGCGCCAGCCTTCGACCCAGCCGGCACCAAGGGCCTCGCCGACGGGCAGCGGCAACCCCGCACGCACCGCACCGCCGGGCAGATCGCCACACAGCGCGCGGATCAGGCGCAGCGACTCGAACACCTCGTCGAAGCGCACCGCCACGCGCGCGGCGACGTCGCCGTTGCGCTGCGTGGCCATCTCGACGGCCAGCCGGTCATAGGGCGGCCAGGCGTGGTCGCAGCGCAGGTCGGCGCATAACGCGCTGGCACGGCCGGCGAGCCCGGTCAGGCCGAGCCGCGCGGCCAGCGCCGGGCTCACGCGGCCGGTGCCGATGAAGCGGTCCTGCAGCCCGGCGTGTTCGTCGAACACCGCGCGCAGCGTGCGCACCTCGGCCTCGATCGCATCG
>CAWGOK010000004.1:0-14276 GCA_963824005.1 uncultured beta proteobacterium | reverse complement strand
TGAAGGCGCAGTTTGCGCAGATCGACGGCCGCAAGGCACGCAGCCAGCGATGAGCACGGCGCAGCAGCTGCTGGCAAGCGCGGAAGCCTTCGCGCGCGATGTGGGGTGCTGCCTGGCTCGCCGCGCTGGGAAGCCGAACAGCGCATCGGCCGCGAGGCGATCGAAACCGCGGCCGCCATCGGCCTGACCGGGCTGGAAGTGCCCCGCGCGTGGGGCGGCCTGGGCCTGGGCTTCGGCATCAAGGCGCAGGTGGCCGAAGCGCTGGGCGCGGCCGACTTCGGCTTCACCATGTCGTTGATCAACACCCAGAACGTGGCCGCCAAGCTGGCGCGCGAAGCACCGCCGCTGGCGCTACGTGCCCGATCTGCTGGCCGGCCGGCGCCTGGGCTGCACCGCGTTGACCGAACCGTCGGCCGGGTCGGACTTCAGCGCCATCCGCACCCTGGCCACGCGCACGCCCGAGGGCTGGCGCATCGATGGGCTTCTTCGTCACCAGCGCCGGACCCGGCAATGGCGGCAACCTCGGTGGCCTGGCCGGTGCCGATGCCCATTGCCAGAAACTGGCGGCCGCGGCCGGTGCGGGCAGCCGCACCTGGCGCGCCTATCTCAGCACCAACTACATACCGCCCAGCACTGCCGCCATCCACGCCCGCGATCGCATCGGCAAAGGGCCGTGGTTCAACGTGAAGGGCGTGCTGATCGCCAATGACGTGGCCCAGCTGCACGGCGCCAACAACCTGACCAAGCAGACGGCGCTGACCGAAAAGGGTGGCGTGGTGAACGGTCGCGGCGACACACCCAACATGCACGACATCCTGACGGGCTCGCGGCCCGACGGCACGGCCTACCCGGCGTTCCCGGCCAGCCGAACATGACCTGCGGCGAGTGGACCCGCGAGGCCAACGCGTTTGCCATGGTCGGCCACCATGACCGGCTGGAGAAGACGCCGATCACCGACCCCTGGGCGGATTCGTGGAACTCCTCGCACCTGACCGTGAGTTGTGCCAAGGAGGACTTGCCGAAGGCCTACATCTCACTCGGCAGTTTCACCGACCAGGGCGCGCGCAGCATCAAGGACTCGCCGGCGCGCTTCGAAGCCTTCAAGGCGGCGGCCGAGGCTGCGGGCATCAGCATCAAGAGCGTGCACTGGACCACCGGCGCCTTCGACATCGTGCTCGTATCCGAAGGCTCCGAAGAGGCGATGATGGCGGTGACGCTGAAGACGGCGATGCTCGGCAACATCCGCACGCAGACACTGCGCGGTTTCAGCCTCACGGAGATGAAGAAGGCGGTTGCCGGGCTGGGCTGACGCTGGCGGGCCGGGGCAGCTACTTCGACCAGCCGTCCTTCAGCGCGGTGATGCGGTTGAACACCGGCGCCCGAAGCCGCATAGTCCTTGCGATCGGCGACGAAGTAGCCGTGGCGCTCGAACTGGAACTTGTCGTCGGCATGGGCCATGGCCAGTGAAGGTTCGAGCCAGCCGCGCACCACCTTCTTGCTGTCGCGGTTCAGGCAGCTCTTGAAGTCGCGTCCGGCGGCGTCGGGCTGGGCTTCGGTGAACAGCCGGTCGTACAGCCGCACTTCGGCCGGCAGCGCGTCGTGCGCCGCCACCCAGGTGAGCACGCCCTTGGTCTTGACGGCGTCGGCCCCGGGCGTGCCGCTGCGCGTGTCGGGTACCAGCGTGGCCTGCACTTCCGCCACTGTACCGTCGAAGTTCTTCTTCAGCCCCGTGCACTGGATGATGTAGCCGTACTTCAGCCGCACCACGCTGCCGCGCGATCTGCGCACCCTTGCCGTCGAAGCGCGGCGGGCTCAGCCGGTGGTAGCCCTTCAGCGGCTCTTCCATGAAATCCTCGCGTTCGATCCAGACCTCGGGGCCGAGCGTGAAGCGGCGCGCTCCGCGCTCGGGCTGGCCGGGGTGCAGCGGCGCGCTGCACGGCAGCGTCTGGCCCTTGCCGATGACCGCATCCCAGTTGCTCAGCACCAGTTTCAGCGGGTCGAGCACGGCCATCGCGCGCGGCGCCTTGGTGTCCAGGTCGTCGCGCAGCGCGATGTCCAAGAAGCTGTAGTCGATCCAGCCGCCGGCCTTGCTGACGCCGCTGCGTTCGGCCAGCAGGCGCAGGCTCTCCGGCGTGTAGCCGCGCCGGCGCATGCCGACCAGCGTCGGCAGACGTGGGTCGTCCCAGCCGTCGACGATGCCTTCTTCGACCATCTGCCGCAACTTGCGCTTGCTGGTGACGATGTAGGTCAGGTTCAGGCGCGCGAATTCGTACTGCTTCGGCAGCGGCTGCGCGAGCAACCCGCATTCGGCCAGCCGCTCCAGCACCCAGTCGTAGAACGGGCGCTGGTCCTCGAACTCCAGCGTGCAGATGCTGTGGGTGATGTTCTCCAGCGCGTCCTCCAGCGGGTGCGCGTAGGTGTACATCGGGTAGATGCACCAGCGGTCGCCGGTGTTGTGGTGCGTGGCGCGCTTGATGCGGTACAGCGTCGGGTCGCGCAGGTTGATGTTCGGGCTGGCCATGTCGATCTTCGCGCGCAGCACCATCGCGCCGTCGGCATGGTGGCCGTCGCGCATCTCGCGCAAGCGCGCCAGGTTCTCGGCCGGGCTGCGCCCGCGGAACGGACTTTCGGTGCCCGGCGTGGCGAAGTCGCCGCGGTTGACGCGCATCTCGTCGGCGCTCTGCTCGTCGACGTAGGCATGGCCGGCTTCGATCAGCGCCTCGGCGGCGCGGTACATGAAGTCGAAATAGTCGCTGGCGTAGTACAGGTGCTCGACGGTCGCACCGTCGTAGGACGCACGCCAGTCGTAGCCCAGCCAGTGCACCATCTCGACGATGGCATCGACGTACTCCTGCTCCTCCTTCTCGGGGTTGGTGTCGTCGAAGCGCAGGTGGCACACGCCGCCGTACTGCTGCGCCAGGCTGAAGTTCAGCCAGATGCTCTTCGCATGGCCGACATGAAGGTAGCCGTTGGGCTCGGGCGGGAAGCGGGTGCGGATGCGCGCCGGGTCAGCCGGCCCCGCGGCATGGTGCGCGGCATCGCCGGGGCTGCCGGCGAAGCGCCGTGCGGCATAGCTGCCGGCTTCGAGGTCGCGCTCGATCACGGCGCGCAGGAAATTGCCGGGCTTGGCGGCTTCTTCTTTGGGGGCGGAGGACATGCGTCGATTCTATCGACGTGCTCCCTTTCACCGGCCCTGCTTGCGACGCAGGCGTTCCACCTCGTCGTTCAGCATGCGTTCGCGCAGGCCATCGCCGTTCAGGCTGGCGAAGGTCACGAAGCCGTGGATCGCCAACCCCAGGCCCCAGCCGGCCAGTGGCCACAGCGACCAGGCCTTGCCGCCGCTGGCGAAGTTGATCGCCGCCAGGCCCAGATTGACCAGCAGGTACACGGTGGCATGGATGTAGAAGCCCATCTTCTGCTTCACGCGGCGGCGCGCGAGGCGTTGCAGGTCCTGTTCGGTGGCGGCGTTCATGTTGCGATCTCCGGTTGCGAAGGAAAGGGTCAGGAGGCGATGCCGTTCATCGGCGTGCCCCACAGCAGGCTGCCGAGAAAACGCCCCGGCAGCAACGTGAACAGACCGGCCACGATGCAGGCGCCGATGTACAGGCCGGTCATGGTCTTGCGATGGCCCCTGACATTGCCGCGGCGGATGTACCAGATGGCCAACGGCAACAGCACCGCCACCAACAGCGTGAAGCTGTGGATCGGCGTATAGCCGTACAGGTTGGGCAGCCGGTAGTCGCGGATGAACACGCTGGCCAGCGCGGTGCTGCCCATCAGCGTGACCCAGATCCAGCCCAGCGTGCGGTGGCTGGTGGTGCCCTTGCGCCGGCTGAGCATGACGATGCCGAGCAGCAGCGCGGCCACGGCTGTCACCAGGTGGAAGAAGATCAGCGGGTGGCGCTGCATCAGTCCGAGGGTGGCGTTCATGTGTGTGCTCCTGTGCGCGCCGTTCAGTGCGCAGTCATCGCCGTCACCGCGGCGCGCACGGCCAGTGGGTCCAGCGTCAGCGCAACGTGGCCGATGCCCGGCAGCAGCGTCACCGGCACGTCCTTGCCTTCAGCCTGGAACAGCCCGGCATAGCGCTCGGCGAAGAAGGCCTCGTCCTGCTGGCCGGCGAGCAGCCGCATCGGCTGGGTCGCGCTGCGGATGCTCGCCCGCCAGTCGGCACGCGGGCGGAAGTTGGTGGCCAGTGCATAGCTGTAGTACGGCGTCAGCATTAACTTGCCCTGCTCGTTGAGTGCGAAGCGGGTCACCGGCAGCGAGGCGAGGGCGTGCACGCCCACGGCGTCCAGCAGGCTCAAGGCCACGATGCGCGGAATGCCCACGCTGACCCAGCCGCCGCTGTCCGGACGGTAGGTGGGCGCGTCCTGGCCGATGAAGGGTGAGAGCAGCAGGTACTGGTCGAACAGTGTCTGCCGCTCGCCGGCGGCGACGCGCAGCGCGAAGCCGCCGCCTGCCGAGAAGCCGGCCAGCGTGGCCGGGCGCGCCGGCTGCACGCTGCGCATGAAGTCTTCCAGGTCGTCGTCGAGCTGGCCGACATAGGCGATCTGCCCCTTGCTGCCCGAATCACCATGGCCGCGCATGTCCAGCGCATAGGCGCTCAGGCCGGATTCGGCAACGGCGCGAGCGAGCACGTGCAGGCTGCGACTGCTGGCCGACGAACCGTGCACCAGCACCACGCTGCCGCGCGGCATGCCCTGCGGCGCGTAGACACGATAGGCCAGGGCTGCGCCATCGCGGGCCGAGTAGCGGCTGAGCGCGGGCAGGTCGGAATAGTCGATGCCTTTGAAGGGGTCGTTGATGCTGGTCATCGGCGCGGGCTCGCCCGGCCCGCCGAAGGCGATGGCGGCGCCCAGTGCGGCCAACAGCAGCAGGGTCACCAGAGGCAGGGTGATCAGGACTTTGCGCATGGTGTGGTGCGGTTCGGTGTGTCGATGGTGCCAGTGTCGGCCGCGAGCGGCCCCCAGGGTGGGGCGGCGCGACGAATCGACGGCTGCGGCGACGAAGTGCGCCCACCGTGACGCGAAGCAGGCCGCCGTCGCGGCGCCTTACATGCCCTTGAACAGGTGTGCGTAGAGGCGGCTGACGGTCAGCGTCTCGCTGCGGCCCTTCAGTGTCAGGAAGGCCTTGCCCGACTCGTCGCGCCGCGCGCTGGCAATGCAGCGTGCCTGCACCACCGTGCCGCGGTGCACTTGCCAGAAGCGCGCCGGGTCCAGTTGCGGCAGCAGCTCGCGCAGCGAGGTTCGGATCAGGTGCTCGCGCTCGGCGGTGATCACGCGCAGGTACTTGTCCGCGGCTTCGAAGTAGATGACCTCGGACACCGGCACCAGATGCACGGTGGCGCCGACCTGCGCCTGGATCACCTCCAGCCGCGGCACGCCGCCGGCCTGCGGTGCCGTACCGAGCAGCGCGCGCAGCCGTTCCACGCTGGCTTGCAACTCCTGCGCCGCGCCCTGGCGCGTGGCCAGCGTGCGCTGCAGCCGGGCCACGCAGGCCGCGAGCCGCGCGCTGTCCACCGGCTTGAGCAGGTAGTCCACCGCCTGCGCATCGAAGGCCTGCACAGCGTACTGGTCGTAGGCGGTGACGAACACCAGCAGCGGAAAGTGCGGCCCGTTGACTTCACCTGGCCAGTCCTCGGCCAGCGCGCGCGCCGCCTCCAGGCCGCTCAGGCCCGGCATGCGGATGTCCAGGAAACACAGCGTGGGCCGCAGTGCCAGAGCCTGTTCCACCGCCTGCTGGCCGTCGCCGGCCAGGGCCACCACCTGCAGCTCGGGCCAGAGCTTCGCGAGATCGGCGCGCAGCGCCTCGGCGAGCAAAGGCTCGTCTTCGGCGATCAGCGCGGTGGGAGAAGTCATTTGGACAGCGGCAGGCGGATGCATGCCAGCGTACCGGCGCCCGCGGCATCCTGAAGCTCCAGGCTGGCGCGGCTGCCGTACAGCGTGCGCAGCCGCTCGCGCACCTGCTGCAGCCCGAAGCGGGCGTCGCCGGGCAGTGCCGCTGCGCCCAGGCCGACGCCGGTGTCGTGCACGCTCAGCACCAGCATCTCGCCATCGCGTTGCGCGCCGACCTCGATGCGGCCGCCAGCGACCTTGGGCTCCAGTCCGTGTTTGATGCTGTTTTCCACCAGCGGCTGCAGCAGCAGCGGCGGCACGGCCGCATCGCGCAGTTCGTCGGGCAGCGACAGATGCGTCTGCAGCCGATCACCCATGCGGATGCCCATCAATGCCAGGTAGTCGCCGATGCGCTCGAACTCGATGGCCAGCGGGTGCAGCGTGCTGCGCGAGGCGCTGAGCGTGGCGCGCAGGAAGGCGATCAGCCGGTCGAGCATGGCTTGGGCGCGAGGCGGGTCGATGCCGATCAGCACGCGCAGGTTGGCCAGCGTGTTGAACAGCATGTGCGGTTCGAGCTGCGATTCCAGCAGCTTCAGCTGGTTCTCGGCGGCGGCGCGCCGCGCGCCTTCCGCATCGGCGCGCGCATGCGCCAGGCGCTCGAGCAGCGACAGCGTCAGCACCGCGATGGCCGAGGCCAGCAGCGTCAGCAGCCAGGTGATGCCCTTGGCGCTGCCGGCAAGGGGCCACAGCCCGGGAAGATGGTCGCCGCTGATCTGCGCGGCCAACAGGTTGCCGAGGATCGGGCCGAGCGCCAGGCCCAGCGCGCACAACGCCAGGAGCCAGCGCCAGCCCGGGAAGCCGAAGGGCCGACCGGGCGGCAGGCCGCGGGCGACGCGCCTGCGGTCGCGCAGCGCGGCCACCCCATGGCGGCCGCCGTCGATGATCAGCCAGCACACCGCACCGATGCACATCGACACCACCAGGTTGCCCCTGAACGAGCCGAGTCCGCCGACCGTGAGCAGCGTGGCAATGGCCAGGTTCAGCACCAGCACCATCGCGCCGCCGCGCAGCAACTGCACGCCGGCCTGGCGCCAGGGGCGCAGGCCAGCCGGCGCCAGCGCTCGGGGCAGGGGAGGGTGCAAGGTGGGCATCGCACGCCATTCTGGACCCGTGCTGCCGCGCGGCTGCACCGGCTTGCGACAGGGCGCCGCGTGGCGGCGCCGGACGTCGCCGGCGCGACGCGAGATGCGTTGCTCAGCCGCCCGGAGCAGCCAGCGCCTGGCGGATGGACTCGATGCGCTCGCGGTTCACGCCGAAGTCCTTGCGGCCCAGGCGCGATGCCGAGCGCACTTGCACCACGCCGGCGGCCGGGTCGAACCAGAACTCGGCATCGTCGACGAACTTCATCAGCCGGGTGCTGAACTGCACGTACAGGTAGTCGTCGCGGCTTTCGACGACCTTGGCGCCGGGCATCGCCTCGACGACGCGCTTGATGCGCGCGATCGTCGCCGCGCCGCCCTCCTTCAGGGCCAACGGTGCGATGCGCGCATAGTCCTGCATCGGGTGCTGCACCCACATGTCGGCTTGGCTGCTGACGCTGTTGGGTGTCTTCGACGGCGGCTTGAGCCGGCCATCGCGGTGCCCCAGCTGGGTCGGCGGACGGCCATTGAAGGCCCCAAGTTGCGCGGCCAGCAGCGTCAGCGCCGCGAGCGTGACCACGGCCACCAGCAGCCACTTCAGGATTTGCATGCCCGCCTTTCGCGCTTGGGGGATGCGGGCGATTGTGGCGGCTGGCGCTCAGCGCCGTTTCGACCCGCCGCCGAGGATGCCGCCGAGCACGCCGCGGAAGATCTCGCGGCCCACGGCCGAGCCCATGCTGCGCACGGCCGAGGTCGCCGCCTTCTCCACCAGGCCTTCGTGCTTGCCTCCGCGCGGGCCGGTCTTGCCGAAGAGCAGATCCTTCAGCTCGCCCATCATGCCGCCGGAGTCGGCCCCGGCCGCACCGGGGATGCCGGCCTTCGCGGCCATCGCTTCGGCTGCGCCGCCGCTGGCCTCGGCCCGGCCCTTGAGCTTTTCGTAGGCCGACTCACGGTCCAGCGTCTTCTCGTACGCACCGGCCACCAGCGAGCCCTGGATCAGCGCGGCGCGCTGCTCGGGCGTGATCGGCCCGATCTGGCTGCCCGGCGGCAGCACATAGACGCGCTGCGTGATGCTGGGCCGGCCCTTCTCGTCGAGAAAGCTGACCAGCGCCTCGCCCACAGCCAGCTCGGTGATGGCAGTCTCGATGTCCAGCCCCGGGTTGGCGCGCATGGTGCTGGCTGCGGCCTTGACCGCCTTCTGGTCGCGTGGCGTGAAGGCGCGCAGCGCGTGCTGCACGCGGTTGCCCAGTTGTGCCAGCACGGTGTCGGGAATGTCCAGCGGGTTCTGCGTCACGAAGTACACGCCGACGCCCTTGCTGCGCACCAGCCGCACGACGAGTTCGATGCGCTCGACCAGCGCCGCCGGCGCGTCCTTGAACAGCAGGTGCGCCTCGTCGAAGAAGAATACGAGCTTGGGCTTGTCGAGGTCGCCGACCTCGGGCAGCTGCTCGAACAGCTCGGACAACATCCACAGCAGGAAGGTGGCGTACAGCCGCGGCGAGTTCATCAGCTGGTCGGCCGCCAGGATGTTGACCACGCCCTTGCCATCGGCGGTCTGCATGAAGTCGGCGATGTCGAGCATCGGCTCGCCGAAGAAGCGCTCGCCGCCCTGTTCACCGATCTGCAGCAGCCCGCGCTGGATGGCGCCGATGCTGGCCGGGCTGACGTTGCCGTATTCGGTCTTGAACTGCGCCGCGTTGTCGCCCACGTGCTGCAGCATCGCGCGCAGGTCCTTCAGGTCCAGCAGCAGCATGCCGTTGTCGTCGGCGATCTTGAAGACCATGCTGAGCACGCCGGCCTGCGTCTCGTTCAGCGCCAGCATGCGCGCCAGCAGCAGCGGGCCCATGTCGGAGACGGTGGCGCGCACCGGGTGGCCCTGCGCCTTCTTGTCGTCGGCGAACACGTCCCACAGCGTGCAGGGGCAGGCCAGCGGCTCGGGCGGGGTGATACCTCGCTCCTTCAGCACCGCGGCCATCTTCGGCGGCATGCTGCCGGCCTGGCTGATGCCGGTGAGGTCGCCCTTGACGTCGGCCATGAACACCGGCACGCCCAGGCGGCTGAAGTTCTCGGCCAGGGTCTGCAGCGTGATCGTCTTGCCGGTGCCGGTGGCGCCGGTGATCAGCCCGTGGCGGTTGGCCAGGGCGGGCAGCAGGTGGCATTCGGTGTCGCCGTGTCGGGCGACGAGGATCGGGTCGGCCATGAATGCGCTTTCGTGTGGGGTGGGTGCCGGAGGGCGAAAAGTAGAATGCCAGTCTATCGAACAACCGATTTCCGCCCGTGGCATCGTCCGGGCCACAGGAGAGCCAACGCATGGCCGGTCATTCCAAGTGGGCCAACATCCAGCACCGCAAGGGCCGCCAGGACGAGAAGCGCGCCAAGATCTGGACGCGCGTGATCCGTGAAATCACCGTCGCCGCGCGCCAGGGCGGCGGCGACCTGGGCATGAACCCGCGCCTGCGTCTGGCGGTGGACAAGGCCAAGGCGGCCAACATGCCGGCCGACCGCATCAAGTACAACATCGACAAGGCCTCGGGCACGCTGGAAGGGCTGAGCTACGAGGAGATCCGCTACGAAGGCTACGGCATCGGCGGCGCGGCCATCATCGTCGACTGCATGACCGACAACCGCGTGCGCACCGTGGCCGAGGTGCGCCACGCCTTCAGCAAGTACGGCGGCAACATGGGCACCGAGGGCTCGGTGGCCTTCCAATTCCGCCACTGCGGGCAGCTGATCTTCGCCCCCGGCACCAGCGAGGACAAGGTCATGGAGGTCGCGCTGGAAGCCGGTGCCGACGACGTCATCACCGACGACGAGGGCGCGGTCGAGGTGCTCTGCGCCGTGGGCGACTTCGAGGCGGTGAAGGCCGCGCTGGAAGCCGCCGGCCTCAAGCCCGAGGTGGCCGGCGTGACGATGCGCGCCGAGAACGACATCGAACTGCATGGCGACGATGCCGCGCGCATGCAGAAACTGCTTGACGTGCTGGAAGACCTGGACGACACGCAGGACGTGTTCCACAACGCAGTCATGGACGAGTGATTCCCGAATGAAGGTCCTCATCATCGGCGGCGGCGGGCGCGAGCATGCGCTGGCCTGGAAGATCGCCCAGTCGCCGCGGGTGCAGATGGTGTACGTGGCGCCGGGCAATGGCGGCACGGCGCGCGACCCGCAATTGCGCAACGTGGCCGTCACCGAGTTGCGCGCGCTGGCCGACTTCGCGCAGGCCGAGAAGATCGGCCTGACGGTGGTCGGGCCCGAGCTTGCCCTGGCTGCGGGCGTGGTGGACCTGTTCCGCGAGCGCTCCTTGCGCATCTTCGGCCCGACGCGTGCCGCCGCGCAGCTGGAAAGCTCCAAGGCCTTCGCCAAGGACTTCATGCGCCGGCACCATATCCCCACCGCGGACTACGCCACCTTCGGCGATGCCGCCGAGGCCCACGCCTTCGTGCAGCAGCACGGCGCGCCGATCGTCATCAAGGCCGACGGCCTGGCCGCCGGCAAGGGTGTGGTGGTGGCCACCACGCTGGAGCAGGCGCACGAGGCCATCGACTGGATGCTGGTGGACAACCGGCTGGGCGTGGCGCACAACAGCGGCGGCGCGCGCGTGGTGATCGAGCAATTCCTCGAAGGCGAGGAGGCCAGTTTCATCGTCATGTGCGACGGCAAGAACGTGCTGCCGCTGGCCACCAGCCAGGACCACAAGCGGCTGCTCGACGGCGATGCCGGGCCCAACACCGGCGGCATGGGCGCGTACTCGCCGGCGCCGGTGGTCACACCCAACGTGCATGCGCGCGTGATGCACGAGATCGTGCTGCCCACGGTGGCCGGCATGGCCAAGGACGGTGTGCCCTTCACCGGCTTCCTCTATGTCGGGCTGATGATCGATGCGGCCGGTCACCCGCGCACGGTGGAATTCAACGCCCGGCTGGGTGATCCGGAGGCGCAGCCGATCCTGATGCGCCTGAAGAGCGACCTGCTCGAGGTGCTGCTGCATGCCACCGACGGCACGCTCGACCAGGTGGAGTTGCAATGGGACCGCCGCGTCGCGCTCGGCGTGGTCGTGGCCGCCGCCGGCTACCCGATGGCGCCGCGCAAGGGCGACGTCATTACCGGGCTGCCCGCGCCGGGCGAAGACCTGCAGGTCTTCCATGCCGGCACGGCCGAGCAAGGGGGCCGGCTCGTCACCAGCGGCGGGCGCGTGCTGTGCGTCACTGCGCTGGGCGAGAAGGTCGGCACGGCGCAGCAGCGCGCCTATGCGGCGCTGAGCGGCATCCACATCGACGGCGCGATGCACCGCACCGACATCGGCCACCGCGCCGTCAAGCGATGACAGCAGCACCGTCCACGCGAGAAGCCTTCGACAGCACCCCGGTGCGCGACTACCTGCTCGGCCTGCAGCGCCACATCGTCGAGAGCTTCCAGGCCGAGGACGGCCGGCCCTTCATCAGCGACGCCTGGACACGTCCGCAGGGCGGCGCGCTCGAGGGTGACGGCCTGTCGCGGCTGGTGGAGCAGGGCAATGTGTTCGAACGTGCCGGCTGCAACTTCAGCCACGTCAAGGGCAAGAAGCTGCCGCCTTCGGCCACGCAGCACCGGCCCGAGCTGGCCGGGGCGCCCTTCGAGGCGCTGGGCGTGTCGCTGGTGATGCACCCGCGCAACCCGCATGTGCCCACGGTGCACATGAACGTGCGCGCCTTCGCCGCGCTGCCCGAAGGCCGTTCGCCGGTGAGCTGGTTCGGCGGTGGCATGGATCTGACGCCGTACTACGGTGTGGAAGAGGATGCGCAACACTTCCACCGCTGCTGCCGCGATGCGCTGGCGCCGTTCGGCGCCGACTTGTACCCACGCTTCAAGACCTGGTGCGACGAGTACTTCTTCCTCAAGCACCGCAACGAGGCACGCGGCATCGGCGGCGTGTTCTTCGACGACTTCGCCGAACTGGGCTTCGAGCGCAGCTTCGCAATGATGCGTGCGGTGGGCGATGCCTTCGTCGGCGCCTACCTGCCGATCGTGCAGCGGCGCCGTGCCACGCCCTACGGCGAAGCCGAACGCGAGTTCCAGCTCTACCGGCGCGGGCGCTATGTCGAGTTCAACCTGGTGTTCGACCGCGGCACGCACTTCGGGCTGCAATCGGGCGGGCGCACCGAGAGCATCCTGATGTCGATGCCGCCGGTGGTGAAGTGGCGCTACGACTGGGCGCCCGAGCCGGGATCGGCAGAAGCGCGGCTGTACAGCGACTTCCTGCCGGCGCGCGATTGGCTGGCCTGAACCACAAGTTGGACAAGCGCATCGGCCTGTTCGGCGGCAGCTTTGACCCGGTGCACAACGCGCACCTGGCGCTGGGTCGGCAGGCCTTGGCCGAGCTTCAGCTCGACGAGTTGCGCTGGGTGCCCGCCGGCCAGGCCTGGCAGAAGGCGCGGCCTCTGACGCCCGCGGCGCAACGCGAGGCGATGCTGCTTCTGGCCATCGACGGCGAGCCGCGCTTCGCGCTGGAACGCTGCGAGCTGGAGCGCCCGGGCCCGAGCTACACGCTGGACACGGTGCGCGAGCTGCAGGCGCGTGAGCCTGGCGCGATGTGGTTCCTGGTCATCGGGCAGGACCAGTTTGCCGGGCTGCACACCTGGCTCGGTTTCGAGCAACTGCTGTCGCGCGTGACGCTGGCCGTGGCGCAACGCCCCGACGCGAAGATCGAAGTCGACGCGCGCGTGCGCGCCGCAGTCATGCGTCGACTCCAGTTGCCGGCCATGGGCATCTCGGCCACCGACATCCGCGCTCGCGTGGCGGCCGGGCTGGACATCGCCGCGCTGGTGCCACCTGCTGTGGCGCACTATATTCACCAACACCGCCTCTACCGGGGCCCCCACAGGAGCTGAATGGACATCCGCAAACTGCAGCGCGCCATCGTCGATGGCCTGGAAGACGTGAAGGCCCAGCACGTGGTCGTCTTCAACACCGAGCACCTGTCAGCGCTGTTCGAGCGCGTGATCATCGCCACGGGCGCCAGCAACCGGCAGACCAAGGCCCTGGCCGCCAGCGTGCGTGACTGCGTGCGCTCGCGCGGCATGCAGGTGATGCGTACCGAAGGCGAGGAAAACGGCGAATGGATCATCGTCGACTGCGGTGCGGCGGTGGTGCACATCATGCAGCCCGCCATCCGCGAGTACTACCACCTCGAGGAAATCTGGGGCGGCAAGCCGGTGAAGATGAAGCTGGGCGAAACGCAGGGTACGCGGCTGGTCAAGGCTTCGGAAGAGCCGCCGCACGCCGCCGAGGCGGCCGTCTCGGCACGCTACCTGGCTGCGGTGAAGACCGCACCGGCCAAGGCGGCGGCGAAGAAGCGCGCGGTCGCACGTCGCCCGGCGACGCCGCGTGATGCGGCCAAACCGGGCACCGTGCGCAAGGTGGTGGTCGCCAAGCCCGCCGCCCGCAAGAGCGTGGCGCGCAAGGCTGCCGCGCCGCGCAGCCCGGCAGCGCCCAAGCGGCGTGCATGAAGCTGCTGGTGTTGGCCATCGGCCAGCGCCAGCCCGCCTGGGCCGATGCCGCCTGGGTCGACTTTGCCAAGCGCTTCCCGCCCGAGATGCGCCTGGAACTCAAGGCACTGAAGGCCGAGCCGCGCAGCGCGCGCACCGCCGCGCAGTGCATGGCGGCCGAGGCGCAGCGAATCGAAGCTGCATTGCCCAAGGGCGCGCGCCGGATCGTGCTCGATGAGCGCGGCAGCTCCAGCACCACGCAGCGGCTCGCCGAACGGCTGCGCGACTGGCGCACTGAAGGTCGCGACGTGGCCTTTCTGGTCGGCGGCCCGGACGGCCTGGACGCCACGCTGAAGTCCCGCGCCGAGGAGACGCTGCGCCTGTCGGACCTGACGCTGCCGCATGCCTTCGTGCGCGTGCTGCTGGCCGAGGCGCTGTACCGCGCCTGGTCGCTGCTGCAGGGCCACCCCTACCACCGCGAATGAAGCCAGCGCCGCCCAGCTTCATCTACCTGGCATCGCAGAGCCCGCGGCGCAGCCAGTTGCTGCAGCAGATCGGCGTGACGCACCGGATGCTGCCGGCCGGTGACGAGGAAGATGCCGAGGCGCTGGAAGCGCTGGTGCCCGGCGAACTGCCCGATGTCTACGTGCAGCGCGTGACGCGGCTGAAGCTGGCCGCTGCGTGCCGGCGCCTGGCGCAGCGCGGTCTGCCGCCGGCGCCGGTGCTGTGCGCCGACACCGCGGTCGCCTTGGGCAGGTGCATCCTGGGCAAGCCGGCCGACGCGGCCGAGGCCACCGATACGCTGCGGCGCCTGTCGGGCCGCACACCGCGTGCTGACG
>CAWGOK010000003.1:0-34069 GCA_963824005.1 uncultured beta proteobacterium | reverse complement strand
TCGAAAGGAACCTGTCGCCTTGCCAAACTCATTGCCGCAAAGCCGACGCCCAAGTTGCGATGTCGTGATGCTTCCGATCACGGCCGTCAGTCCGCGTCCAGTTCCTGCCGATGGCCAAGGGCAGCGTCGACGTAGGGCAGCAGTGCCTTCGCCGCCTCAATGCGCAGGGCCAGGTCCAGGCTGTCGTTGTTCATGACATCGAGCAAGAAGCGCTTGGGATCGAGCGAGGCAGCTGCCGGCGCTGCAGCATTCGTTACCAGCCCGGGCGCGGCCGGCCCCGTGGTCGGGCTGAGCTGCTGCAACGCCAGTTTGAACTCCGCCGGCGGGATGCTTTTCAGCGGCGCCAACAACTGAGCCTGGCCATCCCGATTGGGCGGCATATCGAGCCAGGGTTCGTCCGCGAACATAGGCGCGAGGTCGGACGCGACAAATGCCGACCAGACTCCGCTGTCGGCCTGCAAAGTGGGCACTGGACGGACATGAACGAGCGGCCGCGTTGACGCGGAATCAAAAGCAGGCAGCATGGCCACGCGAACGGGCACGATGTCGCCGAGGTAGCGGCGCCGCAGGGCATCAAGAAATGCTGCAGCTTTTGGCACCGGCACCGGCTCCAGGAGAGAGAACCAGAGCTGATAGCCATCTCTGCCGTTGACCGCGATGGCCGGCGCGGGCAGCGTCATATCGGCCTGAACGCCGCCCCAGACGGCTGAGAGCGCGGCCCAATCGGCCGGCCTGGCCAACTCCAGCACCATCGCCCGCACCCTCCCCTGCGCATCGACCAGGCCGCGGGCGTCAAGATCCAGGCCCAGGCGTGCGTCGGCCTGGGGCCCATACAGGCGCTGCAGTTCCTGTTGCAATCGGTTCATGGCGGGGTCCCGAAGTCGGCGGTTGAAGACAAGCCGACTCTAGTCGCCGTTGGCTGCTGGCGCCGCGTGCGGCGCGTGGTCGCCACCATGGCGACAATCGCAGGGTGCTCCCGAACGCCCCGCCACTCTCGCACCGTGTCATCGCAGCCAACGTGCATGCGGTGCCGGCGCCATTTCGATCCTTCGCGGTGCGCAGCGACGAGCCGCAGCATGCCTGCGACGCGCGCGTGCCCTACGGCTGGGTGCACATCGTGCGCACGGCGTTTCTCGATGCCGGCTCGCTGGCCAGCCTGGCCGCCGCAGGCTACGCACGCTGCAGCATCGAGGTGTTCTCGGACATCGACTACGCCACCACCACGCTGCCCGAGTTGGCCGCCGCGGTGCCCCACGTGTCCGACCTGGCGGGCCACATCGCCAGCGCCTTGCAGCTGACCGGCGTGCTGGGGAGCGATCTCGCGGACTACCGGCGCAGCGTGGCCACGCGCATCGACTACCTGGCAGCGCGCGGCGCAGGCTTTCACAACGACGTCAGCCGCCATTGGTCGCGCTGCCTGTTCTGGCTGCTCGTGCTCGACCTTTCCGAGGTCGACTTCGTGATGCCGCATGCGGGCGTTTGCCTGGCGCTGGCGCCGGGC
This sequence comes from uncultured beta proteobacterium, assembly GCA_963824005.1. Taxonomy (GTDB): domain Bacteria; phylum Pseudomonadota; class Gammaproteobacteria; order Burkholderiales; family Burkholderiaceae_C; genus Rubrivivax. The sequence continues at coordinate 32,568 of CAWGOK010000003.1, read as the reverse complement.
GACCTGCTGGTATTTGACCCGACGATGGCTCACGGCCTTTGCCGGCCCGGCGATGCCGGGCAGGCCGTAGCCGAGTCGTTTGACACTGGTGCGAGGGGCCGGCAAATCTTTCTGACCGGTGAGTTGCTGCTCAGCGATGCGCAGTGGGCCGTGCTCGGTGCGCCCTGGCTGCCGGTGGAAGAGCACGAGCAGCGCGCCGCGCTCGACCTGATGGTGGCCGAGTTCGACGAGCGCAGCGGCGCCATCAAGCGCCCGCGTGCTCTGCGCGACAGCATGAAGCGCAGCACCTGCCACGTCGACGAGCCGACCGGCCGACAGCGGTTCGCGGCCGGCGGTTCGGATCACGACGTCGCCGCATGGAATGATGCAGCATGCCTCTGAATCCCGAAGACCTGCAGTACATCGCCGCGCGCACGCTGGCGCACTACGAGCAGCACGCCCAGAGCTACTGGGAAGGCACGCGCGACCACGACGTCAGCCAGAACATCGCGGCGCTGCTGAAGCACATGCCCGGGCCACCGCCCTTCGACCTATTGGACTTCGGCTGCGGGCCCGGGCGCGACCTGCAGACCTTCAAGGCGCTGGGCCACCGCGCCGTCGGCCTGGAAGGCGCGCCCAGCGCAGCGGCCCTGGCGCGCTCGCATAGCGGCTGCGAGGTGCTGGAACAGAGCTTCCTGCAACTCGACCTGCCCGCGCAGCGCTACGACGGGGTGTTTGCCAATGCCGTGCTGTTCCATGTGCCACGCCAAGTGCTGCCGCAGGTCCTGCGACAACTTCACGCCTGCCTGCGGCCAGGCGGCGTGCTGTTCAGTTCCAACCCGCGCGGCGATGGCCAGGAGGGCTGGAACGGTGAGCGCTACGGCGTATTCCACGACTGGCCCACCTGGCGCGCCGTGGTGACGGCCGCCGGTTTCGACGAGTTGGACCACTTCTACCGTCCGCCGGGCCTGCCGATCGAGCAACAGCCCTGGCTGGCGAGTGTGTGGCGCAAGCGCTGAGCCCTGGCGCGACAGCGCCAGCCAACGACTGCGCTGCTTTACCGCAGTCAATCTCGGCAGACGGTCACCTGCCAGAGCCCTGCAGGAATCGCCACAGCGACCCAGAGGATTCCTTCGTCAATCCGCTATGGTCGGCTTCCCAGCAGCCTGAAAGCCCGCACCATGTCCTGGAACTTCAAGCGGATCCCGATGCAGAAGGGGCGCATCGCCATCGTCACTGGCGCCAACATCGGTCTGGGCTATGAGACCGCGCTCGGTCTGGCCGCGAAGGGCTGTTCGGTCGTACTGGCCTGCCGAAACATCGAGAAAGCCGAAGCCGCCAAAGCCAGCATCCTGGCCCAGCACCCCAAGGCCGTCGTCGATTGCATGGCGCTGGACCTGGCAAGCCTGAAGTCGGTACGCAAGTTCGCGGCGGCCTACAAGCGGCGCCATGCCAAGCTGGACCTGCTGATCAACAACGCGGGCATCATGATGCCGCCCTACTCGCTCAGCGAAGACGGATTCGAGAGCCAGCTGGCGGCCAACTACCTGGGGCACTTTGCCCTGACCGGGCTGTTGCTGCCTTTGATCATCAAGACGCCGAGCTCACGCATCGTGAGCCTGAGCAGCCTGGCGCACCAGTGGGGCAGCATTCGCTTCGAGGATCTGCAATTCGAACGCCGCTACGACAAGCGCCTGGCCTACGGGCAGAGCAAGCTGGCCTGCCTGATGTTTGCCTACGAGTTGCAGCGCCGGCTGAAGCGAGCCGGACACACCACGCTGTCAGTGGCGGCACACCCTGGCGTTTCGAGCACCAACCTTTTTCAGCATCTGCCCAAGATCGTCAACGTGTTCGCGCCGTTGACGGCGCTGGTCTTCCAGTCCGCCGAAGGCGGCGCTCAGCCCACCTTGTATGCGGCGCTGGGTCGCGATATCCAAGGCGGTGACTATTGCGGTCCGCAGTCGATGGGCGAGATGCGCGGTGACCCGGTCAAGGTAGAGCTCCAGTCGACGCTCGCGCGATGAGGCCGTGGCAGCCAAACTGTGGGAGGTGTCCGAAGAACTGACGGGCGTGCGCTTTCCGGTCTGAAGCCGTTGCGGCGGCCGCGAAGCGCGCACCGACTGCGGCGCCGAATCGACGCATTGGGCTCTGCGTCAGTTCCCGCTCTCGTTGCATCATTCGATGCCCATACCGGTGCAGGGCGAGAGATGACGCAAGGGTGGATCGTTTCGCAGCACCTTTGGATGCAGCTATGGACTTGGAAACACTGTGACGACTGCCCCTACCTGGGCCTTCAGGGCCCGCTTCAGACGCCAGGCATTTGGCTGGAGTGGCACGCGCAAAGCGATTGAGCGCCTGAACGAGGCCCTCAGCGAGATCGAGCACGTGGCACGCAGTGATCCGGCACTGGCCGCGGAGGGTGCGGTGCTGCTGCTGGAGAAGCTCTCGCCGGCAGTCAGCCACATCGACAGTTCCAGCGGCGCACTGGGCAGCGCAACGGCGGGCGTGGTCGAGACCCTGGTACCCCTGATCGCTGCAGCACAGGTGCCTCGACGTGTACGCGAGAAGTGGCTCGAACGACTCTTTGACGCCATCCAGGACGACGATCCGCCCTACATCGAATCCCTGGGTGAGCACTGGGGCGCCCTGTGTGCGGATCCCGCACTGGCCTCGCACTGGGCGGACGAGCTCCTGCCTCTGGTCCGGCATGTCATGGCCGACCGGCGCAGCGGCACCTATGCCTACAGCCGGTCCGGCACGCTGTGCTACAGCGCACTGTTCCACGCCGGTCGCCATGACGAACTGCTGGCGCTGCTGGCGCTTGACCCCAAACCGTATTGGCATGACCAAGAATGGGCGGCCAAGGTACTGGCCTTGCGCGGCGACGTGGACGGCGCGGTCCAGTTGATCGAGGGCCTGCGCAGCCGGTACGCGCCAGACAGAGCGCTGTCGGCGGTGGCCGAGCAGTTGCTGCTCGACGCCGGGCGCATTGACGAGGCCTATGCGCGCTACGGCATCGTTGCCACCTCGGCCAACACGAACATCGCCACCTTCCGGGCGATCGCCAAACGCTACCCTGGCATCGAGCCCCAGCGCATCCTCGGCGACCTGATTGCATCGACGCCAGGCGAAGAGGGTAAATGGTTCGCCACCGCCAAGACGCTGAAGCAGTACGACCTGGCCCTGGCGCTGGCACAGCGCTCGAGCGTGGACCCGAAGACCCTCGTGCGTGCCGCACGCGACCATGTCAAGAGCCAGCCGAGCTTTGCGCTGGAAGTGGCCTTGAGCGCGCTGCACTGGATGGCCCGCGGCGCCGGCTACGAACTGACCTGCGCCGACGTGTGTGCTGCGCGCGATCACGCGCTCGCCGCCGCCGCCTCGCTCGGGGTCAGCGCGCTGGCGAGCGAACGCGTAGCCGAGAATGCGGCAGGCAACGGTTCATCGGCTCGATGGGTGCGCCAGTGTCTCGGGCTCGAGGCGATCACTTGATCTGGTGTCGGTGGTGACCCGCAGCTTCGGGGCTGTGGCCGCCCATCCGTTCCGTCCAGCACGAGGGCCGCCGCTCGACCCCTGTCTACGGCGATTTGCTTTCGGCGCAAAGCTCACCCAACAGGATCTCGAGCGCCCTGCCCTTCTCGCGCATGTAGTCATGGCCATCGTAGTGGCGCGCCTGCACGCCAGTCAGCCCATGCGAACGCGCCTGCACACCAGTCAGGCCGTGCGACTGCAGGTGCCCTCGAACCTCGCGGCTGACGCCATGGGCGGCCAACAAGGTCTCGACTCCCGATCGGATCCGCTTCAACTGGAAGCCCTCGATCGAATCAGCGACGATGTCTTGAGCCCAGCCCGCCAGCGTGCGCACGCTGATCGGCTTCTTGCCTGCCGTCGTCGAGATCGCGTACTCCCCTTCCCGCTTCAAGCTGGCGAGCGCTTCGCGCGCGGGTTCGAGCAACGGAATCTGATGCGGACGCGGCCCCTGCCCGGGTCGACCCTTGCCATCGAAGATCGTCAAGGCATCGTCCGCGACATCGACCCATCGAAGCCGCACGAACTGCTCGATGCGCTGGCCACCCGTCAGCAGGTGCAGGCGCAGGACGGCGGCCTCGTTGCCCGGCTGGTCGCGCAGCAACTGCCAGTAGGCACGCAACTCGTTCTTCGAGAACGGCCGCTTGTCGGCGCGGTCGAACTGTGGGGATCGCCGCGTCTGCGCTGCGGGGTTGAAGACGATGTCGAAGGTCTTGAAGACCACCGGGATCGAGGCCGTCGTGCGCACGTCGAGCGCGCATTGGTACGCCGCCCGCAGGTACGAGCGCAGCTTGTTGGCGGTCCGGCCTTTACCGGCTTCGATCAACCGACGCAGCATGTCGAGCACCTGGTCGGGCGTGAGGTCCGCCGCGGGTGCCTGCGCCACCGTCGGCCAGGCCTCGTTGACATGTCGCTTGAAGATCTGATCGGCATCGACATGGCTGCGCCGACCCTGGGTCTTCAGATGCGCGACATAGGCATCGAGCAACTTGTCCAGCGTTCGCGTCGACTTCTCGGCCTCGGCCGTCTTCTGGGCGAGGAACGTCTTGCGCTCCTCGACCTTGGCTTCGCGCAGGCCGCCGCTGTGGGCGCGATCGGCATGGACGTCGGCCAGCGCCCTGCACTTTTCCAGCGCCGCCGCAATGCCGTAGCCGCGTGCGGTCGGCTGCAACTTCTTCGGCGGCGCCGACGGGTCGTAGACCCCGATGGGTTCGCGGCTGGTCTTGCCCGCCAGCGAATAGCGCCAGTACAGCTGGACCGCCCCGCTGCTCAGCTTGCGCGCCTGCAACGCGCCGCCACGGTCGAGCCGGCTGTGCAGTGTGACGAAGACGCCGCCCTCCAGCGATTTGATGGCCGCCGCAGCGCCTGAAGTCTGAAGTGTGGCCATAGTCCGTAGTCGATCTCGTGCGATCCTGGTGCCAGTCTGGTGCCAGTTTTGGCTGGCATGGCATGAGACGGCTTGAGATGACTTTGGACGTAAATGCGTTGATCTGTAAAGATGTTTTTGGTTGTGGGTTGTCTCAGGAGATGCCAGGAGATCCCATCCCCGCGGACTGTTAATCGGTGAGTCCGTGGTTGGCACGCTGCCGCACTGACCACCGTCAGCGAGCGAATGCGCAACTGTTGCAGCAGCCCAGAAGCCGCGTCACCGCGCTTGACCTTCACACATGGCAGTTGCACGCCAACATGACAGATTTCAGCTGGAAATCATCGGCGTCACACCACGTCGAGACTCTAGACTGGCAGGGAAGGCAGCGATCCTGCGGCGTATTCCTTCGCAGGATCAGCATGTCCAGATGCATGGTCAACACACATGCCGGCCCAGCCATCACGGATTCGCCCGAGCGCCGAAGCAATCGGGAAGCGCCCCGCCGTCAGCCTCAACCGTTCCGGACGGCCACCGCAGACGCGTGCTCCCGAACCGCAGCGGGTGTCTACGCTTCGCCTTGGCGAAGCGGCAGAGTTCCTGAAGGTCCACCCCAAGACGTTGCAGCGCCTTGCGCAATCCGGCCGTGTTCCCGCCTGCAAGATCGGTCGAGCATGGATTTTCGTCGAACATCTGCTTGTCGAGCACCTGGTGTCAAAATCAGCCTCGCGCGTGTCCGTGGTCGATCTTCAGGAGAAATCCGAATGTCGCTCTACAGACGCAAGGACTCACCGTTTTGGTGGGTCAAACTACCGCCCATCCGGGGTGAATCGAAGCCTTTACAGCAAGGCACTGGGACTACCGATCGACGAGAGGCGCAAGAGGTCCATGACCGACTCGCTCACTCACGATGGGAACAGGCCAGGCTCGGCGTAAAGCCTCGACACGACTGGCAGGAGGCGGCCGAGCGGTGGCTTCTGGAAACGAAGCACAAGGCCACGCACGGAGATGACATCGCAAAGCTTCGCTGGCTGCATGCTTACCTGGGAGACAAACAACTCGACGAGATCGACCGAACGCTGATTGATCGCATCAAGTTCGACCGCGAGAAGATCGCCACCGGGGGCACGACGAATCGCTACCTCGCATTGATCCGCGCCATCCTGCGGCGCGCGTGCAATGAGTGGGAATGGATCGACCGGGTACCGAAGTTCAAGATGTTCAAGGAAGCCGAGGGCCGGGTCCGGTCCCTGTCGCCGCAGGAGTTCCAGCGGCTGCTTGCAGAGCTTCCAGACCACCTGGCCGACATGGCCGTGTTTGCCGTAGCTACGGGGCTACGCCAGGCGAACGTTAAGGAGCTGGAATGGGCCTACGTGAGCATGGATCGGCAGCATGCCTGGATACCCGGTGACAAGCATAAGAACGGCAAAGCGCACTCGGTGCCTTTGAATGAGATGGCTCTGGCTGTGTTGCGCAAGCAGCTCGGCAAGCACCCTTCAAGGGTGTTCACCTTCCGGGGTGAGCCCATCGGCCAGGTCAATACAAAGGCCTGGACGGCGGCGCTTGAGAGGGCAGGCATCAAGGACTTCAAGTGGCACGATCTGCGGCACACCTTCGCCACCTGGCACCGCCAGGCCGGGACACCGACACACGAGCTGCAGAGGCTCGGGGGCTGGAAGACCGGGGCGATGGTCGAGCGCTATGCGCACGTTGCACCCGAGGCCTTGCAGGGTGCAGCCAATCGGCTTGATTCGTTCGGTGGGTACGTAGCGGCTACGCCAGATGGACCAACGGCCTAGACAAATTGCCTAAGCCGTTGATTTGATTGGTGGGCCCTGAAGGATTCGAACCTTCGACCAACGGATTAAGAGTCCGCTGCTCTACCAACTGAGCTAAGGACCCGCTCGAGAGATCGAGTGGTGGGTTGTGCAGGATTCGAACCTGCGACCAACGGATTAAAAGTCCGCTGCTCTACCGACTGAGCTAACAACCCATGCAGTAGAGGCGGGAATTATAGCGGAGGCCCCGGCGGCCCGAGCTCGGCGCGCGACAGCAGTTGCGCGATGGCTTCGCCTGCCGCCGCCATGCCGAAGGTCGCGGTCACGGTGACGCTGGACCCGTAGCCTGCGCAGTTGAGGGTGCCGTCGTTGCCGCCCTCGGGCGCGCAAGCCTGCAGCGGCGCGGCCACGGCCTCGCGCGAGAACACGCAGCGCAACGCCATGCGACCCTGGCGTGCGGCGCCGTGCTCGCGCCGCAGCCGCTGGCGCAGCGCCGCCAGCAGCGGATCGTGCGTCACCTGGGCCAGATCCTCGATGTCCACGGCCTGCGCACGGCGCTTGCCGCCGGCCGCGCCGACCGACACGAAGGCGTGCGCACCGGCCAGCGCCCAGGCGGCCATGGCCGCCTTGGCACGCACCTGGTCACAGGCATCGATGACTGCGTCCACGCCAATCGGCAGCAGCGCCGGCCAGTTGCGCTCGTCGACGAACTCCTCGACCCCGTGCACCGCGCAGCCGGGGTGGATGTCGGCCACGCGCTCGCGCAGCGCCTTCACCTTGGCCTGGCCCAGGGTCTGGCCCAGCGCCTGCACCTGGCGGTTGATGTTGCTTTCGGCGATGTGGTCCAGGTCGATCAGCACCAGCGCCGCGACGCCGCTGCGCGCCAGCGCCTCGGCCGCCCAGGAACCCACGCCGCCAAGCCCCACGACGGCCACGCGCGCGGCACGCAATCGCTCGTAGCCGGCGTCGCCGTACAGGCGGCGCAGCGCCGCGAAGCGGCGTTCCAGGTCGGCCTGCATCGCCGGGTCGATGTTCAAAGGCTGCGCTCCACGCGCCAGGCCTGGTAGTGCACGCCGAGCACGCCGCCGGCGAGGATGCCGCCCAGCGCGATGAAGCTGCCCAAGGCCAGCGTGCTCACGCCACTGAGCCCCTGGCCGACGGTGCAGCCCATCGCGGTGACGCCGCCCACGCCCATCAGCACCGCACCGACCACGTGGTTGGCGGTGTCCTCGGTGCCGGCAAAGCCTTCCCAGCGGAAGCTGCCGCTGGCCAGCGCCACCCCCGCCGAGCCGATCACCACGCCCAGCGTGGCGACGATGCCCAGCGTGAGCACGCGGCTGGTGTCGCTGAACAGGATCAACCAGTCCATGGTGTAGGCCACCGGCGCCACGAAGCTCAGCGATTCCATGCGCCGCGAGTTGGTGGCCAGGAAGCTTGGTTCCAGCGTCACCGGGTGCTCGGGCACGAAGCCCAGGCGCCCCGACACCCACCAGACACCGACGATCACCGCGCCGATGCCCAGGCCAGCCAGCAGCACGTCGGCGCCGCGGCCTTCGGGCCGCGACAGCACCCAGGCGACAAGCGCCAGGCCGAGCCCGCCGCCCACCAGCAGCGCCAGCGTCTGGCGCGATGCACGGGTGGCATGGGCCAGCAGCGACGGCAGATCCTGCCCCGTGGGCAGGGTCACTGCCACGGCATCCAGCGTCGCCACGCGCGCCACCGCCACCACGCCGCGCATCGCGGCGTAGGCCGATACCGCCAGCACGCACAGCACCACCAGCGACTTGAGGTTGCCGCCGCCGAGGCGCACCAGTGTCTTGCTGCCGCAGCCCGAGGCCAGCACCATGCCCACACCGAAGAGCAGCCCGCCGACGAGGTTCGACAGCCACAGCAGGCCGGGCCCGGCGTAGATGCTGTTCGCCGCCTCGATCCAACCCGTTGCCACCATGGCGTTGAAGCCGATCATGGCCACGCCGATGGCCAGCACCCACATGCGCATGCGCGTCCAGTCGCCGATATTGACGATGTCGGCCACCGCACCCATGGTGCAGAAATGGGTGCGCTGCACGACGGCGCCAAAGGCCACGGCCAGTGCGAAGGCGGCCCACAGCACGCTGGCCGTCAGGCCGGGCAAGTCGGATTCCTGCATGCTTGCAAGAGGCTCCTGTCGAGGCGCCGCGCGGGGCGCGAGCTACTTCAGGGACGCGAGGCGTTCCTTGCCGGCGACCGCGGCCTCGGACTTGGGATAGGCCTTGATCAAATCGTCGAGCGTCTTGCGCGCGGCCACCTTGTCCTTCATCTCGGCCTGGCTGTTGGCGATCGCCAGCAGCGCCTCGGGCGCACGCTCGCTCTCGGGCGACCTGACCACGAAGGCACGGAAGGCAACAATGGCTTCCTTGTAGTCGCGCTTGCCGTACAGCGCGTTGCCCTGCCAGAAGCGGGCGGCTTCGCTGTAGCCGCTGGCCGGCCAGCGCTTCAAGAAGTTCGCGAGCGCCAGGCTGGCCTTGTCGAAGTCGCCGCCGCGCAGCAGCGTTATGGCTTCGTCGTACTGGCGCTTCTCTTCCGGTTCGGCGCTGAATTCCTTGCCGTCAAGCGTGACCTTCTGCGGCTCGACCTTGCGCAGCCGGTCGTCCACCGCCTGGCCGATGTCGCGTTGCTTGCGTTGCACCTCGGACACGTCACGCTGCAGCTGCTCGTTGCTGCCGCGCAGTCGCGCCATCTCGCCACGCATGGCCTCGAGCTGATTGTTCATCTCGAGCAGGTTGCGGCGCAGCGCCTGCAGCTGTTCGCTCACCTCGGCATTTCGCGCGCGCGCCTGCTCCTCGTTCTGCGCGAGCCGGGTACGCAGGTCGAGAATGGCCTTGCGTGCATCGTCGTCGGCGAAGAGTTGCGCCTGTACGCCGCCGCCGGCCAGGAGGCACAGCAGACCTGCCGCAATGGCGCGACTGCAGGCCGGCAACACGGCGGCACGCATCTCATCTGTCCCGCAACTCGACGCGGCGGTTCTTGGCATGGGCAGCCTCGTCGCTGCCGGCCTGTGCCAGGCGCTCTTCGCCGAAGCTCACCGCCTCGAGCTGGTTGTCGAGCACACCCAGCAGCACCATCGACTTCAGCACCGCCTCGGCGCGCTTCTGTCCCAGGGCCAGGTTGTATTCGCGCCCACCGCGCTCGTCGGTATGCCCTTCGAGGGCCATGCGCTTGCTGCGGTTGGCGCCGAGCACCTTGGCATGCGCCTCGAGCATCGGGCGGTAGTCGTCCTTGACGATGAAGCTGTCGAAATCGAAATACACGACGCGCTGCGCCAGGGCCGCGCCGTTCGCGCCGCCAGCCGACTTGGACAGGTCGACCGTGGCCACGCTCGACTGGGCCGTGCCGGCGGACCCGGCCGCGCCGCCCTTGGCCCCAGCCGTTCCGTCGGTGGGCACGGGGCGGCTCTCGACCGGCGCCTCGTCGAGCTTGGTGGAGCTGCAGCCAGCCAACAGGCCGCTCAGGGCGAGGGCACAGGCGGCAGCGGTCAGGGCAGATCGGAACTTGAACATCGTCGTTTCTCCTGAAAGTGGGAGGCTTAGCGACCGAACGGGCCCCAGGCGGGCTCGCGCATGTCGGCGCCGGTGGTGAGCAGGCGGCTCTTGATCTTGCCGTCCAGCGTGGTGGTCATGAGCACATCGCGCCCCTGCGCGCGGCTGGTGTACACCAGCAGCCGGCCGTTGGGCGCGAAGCTCGGGCTTTCGTCGTCGCTGGTGTCGGTGATGACGCTGGGCGTGCCGCCGGCCAGCTCCTGCACCATCACCTTGAACGACGGGCCCTGGCGTGTGATGTAGGCCAGTACCCGCCCGTCGGGGCTGATGGCCGGGCTGATGTTGTAGCTGCCCGTGAAGCTGACGCGCTCGGCATTGCCGCCGCTGGCCGGCATGCGGTAGATCTGCGGGCCGCCGCCACGGTCGCTGACGAAGAAGATCTGCCGCCCGTCGGGCGTGAACGCCGGCTCGGTGTCGATGGCCGGGCTTTGCGTCAAGCGCCGCGGTGCACCGCCGTCGCGCGAGATCAGGTACAGCTGTGCCACCGCGTCGCGAGACAAGGTCAGTGCCAGGTCGCGGCCGTCGGGAGACCAGGCCGGCGCGCTGTTGGAACCACGGAAGTTGGCCAGCATGCGGCGCTTGCCGGTGCTGATGTCTTGCACCCAGACCACGGCCTTCTGGCTTTCGAAGGAGACGTACGCCAGCTCCTTGCCGTTGGGCGACCAGGCCGGCGAGATGATCGGATCGGGGCTGGCCAGCGCGATCTGCCCGCCTTCGCCGTCGGCATCGGTGACGTGCAAGGTGTAGCGGTTGGCGGCCAGCGTGACATAGGCGATGCGCGTGGAAAACACGCCGCGCTCGCCGGTCAGGTTCTGGTAGATCGAATCGGCGACGCGGTGCGCGGCCAGCCGCATGTCGGCCGGCAGCGCGGCGTTGCTCTGGCCCAGCAACTCCTCGCCCTTGATCAGGTCCCACAACTTGAAGCGCACGTCATAGCGGCCATCGGCCAGGCGCAACACCGAACCCACCGCCAGCGCGTCGGCACCGCGGCCGCGCCAGTCCGGCACGGTGATGCGGCTGCTTTCGTCGAAGTTGCCCGGCGCATCGATCAGGCGGAACAGCCCGCTGCGCTGCAGGTCGGCGCGCACGATCGCCGACACCGGCACCGGCGCGTTGGCCTCGTCGCGGAAGGTGGCCACGGCCACCGGAATCTGTGTGCCGCCGATGCCCGTGATCTCGACGCGGAACTGTGCGGCTGCGGGCGCCGCTGCCGCGGCCGCCAGGGTGCCGATGAAGCGGCGGCGCGGCCAGGACTCGGGAGCAGGGACAAAACGCTTGCGTCGGTTCACTGAATGGTTGAATCGTTGATCAACAACCGCCGGGGCGGGCTTCGTGCATAGAGCATCGTCGGTGTGCCACGGTTCCATGCCGAGGAAAAGGATCTGCCATCGGCGCCGGATTGTAGGCAACCCCGGCGAGCGCCCTTTGCTGCCGCCTCCCGGCCGTGATAATCGCTGCGGCCCGCCCCCACCCCACGGTGCAGACCCCTCCTACCCCATGTCGACATTGCTGCAGCGATCCGCCCGTTTCGCGCCGTACTTCAGGTCCGGCAGGCGCGGGCTGGTGGTGGCTATTGTCGGCTCGTTGATCACGGCTATCAGCGAGCCGGTGCTGCCGGCACTGATGAAGCCGCTGCTCGACCAGGGCTTCGGCCAGGCGGACATCGCGCTGTGGCTGGTACCGGTGGTCATCGTCGGGCTGTTCATGCTGCGCAGCGCGGCCGGATTCGTCGCCCAGTACGCGCTGGCCTGGGCGGCCAACGAAGGCGTGCTGAACCTGCGCCGCGCGATGTTCGAGCACCTGCTCAGCGCGCACCCAGGGCTGTTCACGCGGCATTCCGCGAGCAACCTGACGAACACCCTGGTCTACGAGGTGCAGTTGGGCGCGCAACTGCTGGTGGTGGCGGTGCTCACGCTGGTACGCGAAAGCCTGACGCTGGCCGCACTGCTGGGCTACCTGATCTGGCTGAACTGGAAGCTCACGCTCTTCGTCGGCGTGATGTTCCCGCTGGTCTTCGTGGCGGTGCGGCTGATCAGCAAGCGGCTGCGCCGCATCACTTTGGCGGCACAGAAGGCCACCGACGAACTGGCCTATGTGATCGAGGAAAACGTGCTCGCCTGGCGCATCGTGCGCGTGCACGGCGCGGCGGGCCAGCAGACCGAGCGCTTCGTCTCGCACAGCAATCTGCTGCGCCGGCTGATGATGAAGTCGGTGGCTGCGGCCGCGACGATGACGCCGGTGACGCACACGCTCACGGCCTGCGCGTTGTCGGGGGTGATCGTGGCGGCGCTGTGGCAAAGCCGGACCAGCGGCACCACGGTGGGCGGTTTCGTTTCATTTGTCACTGCCATGCTGATGCTGCTGGCGCCGATCAAGAAGCTGTCCGACGTGATGGGCCAGGTCACCCGCGGCATGGCCGCGCTGGAACGCGGCACGGTGCTGATGGACGAAAGCCCGCTCGAGCGCGGCGGCTCGCACGACGGCGGCGTGGCTCGCGGCGAGATCGAGCTGCACGGCGTGACGCTGCGCTACCGCGACGACCAGTTGCCCGCGCTGGACCAGGTGAGTCTGCACGTGCACCCCGGCGAGACCGTGGCACTGGTCGGTCCCTCGGGCGCCGGCAAGTCCACGCTCGTGCATCTGCTGCCACGCTTCGTCGATCCCGGCACGGGCAGCGTCCGGCTCGACGGCGTGCCCTTGCACGACTGGGAGGTCGGTGCGCTGCGCCGGCAGTTCGCGCTGGTCAGTCAGGACGTGGTGCTGTTCAACGACAGCGTCGCCGCCAACGTGGCGTTGGGTGCGCCGCAGGGCACGGCCATCGACCGCGAGCGCGTGCGCGAGGCGCTGCGTGGCGCCAACCTGCTGGAGTTCGCCGAAGGCATGCCGCAGGGGCTGGACACGATCATCGGCCACAACGGCAGCCAGCTGTCGGGCGGCCAGCGCCAGCGCATGGCCATCGCCCGCGCCATCTACAAGGACGCGCCGATCCTGATCCTGGACGAAGCCACCTCGGCGCTGGACAGCGAATCCGAACGCGCCGTGCAGGAGGCGCTGGACCGGCTGATGAGGGGCCGCACCACGCTGGTCATTGCGCACCGGCTGTCGACCATCGAACATGCCGACCGCGTGGTGGCCATGGAGGCCGGCCGCGTGGTGGAACAGGGCACGCATGCACAACTGCTGGCGCTGGGCGGCCTGTACGCGCGACTTCATGCCATGCAGTTCGGCACCCTACCTACTGGAGAGAAACCATGACATCCGCCATCAGCCGCTTCCCGGTACCCGAGATCGCCGACCTGCCCGAGGACCTGCGCAAGCGCATTCTCGAGGTGCAGGACAAGGCCGGCTTCGTGCCCAACGTCTTCCTGGTTCTGGCGCACCGCCCGGCCGAGTGGCGCGCCTTCATGGCCTACCACGACGCACTGCTGCTCAAGGAAACGGGCAGCCTGAGCAAGGGCGAGCGCGAGATGATCGTCGTCGCCACCTCCGCCGCCAACCAGTGCCTGTACTGCGTGGTGGCGCATGGCGCGATACTTCGTGTATACGAGAAGAATCCGCTGATCGCCGACCAGCTGGCGGTGAACTACCTGAAGGCCGACATCACAGCGCGGCAGCGCGCCATGCTCGACTTCGCGATGCAGGTGTGCACCGATTCGGCGGCCATCGACGAAGGCGACTTCGAGGCCTTGCGCGCGCAGGGCTTCGACGACGAGGACATCTGGGACATCGGCGCGATCAGCGCCTTCTTCGGCCTGAGCAATCGCATGGCCAACCTGACCGCGATGCGACCGAACGAACCCTTCTACCTGATGGGCCGCGTGCCGCGCGAGAAGAAGTAGCTCAGGTCTTGTAGCTCGGATCCATGCGGTCGAGCTTGCGCAGCAGTGCTGGCCAGGCCAAGGCGCCCGGGCCTTGCCCTAGCGTCACCGTCCGGCTGGCCTGGGCCGCGCCCTGCACGATGGCCTGATCGACTGGTATCAGTTCGCCACCGGCCTGAGCGTCGATCTGAATGCGGCAGGTGTTTTCAAATGAATACATTCTCATGAACGCGTCGGCAATGGTGCGCGCCACGGTGAGCAGCCCATGGTTGCGCAGCATCAGGTAGCAGGCGTCCCCCAGGTCGGCTTGCAGGCGAACCTTCTCGTCGTCGCGCAATGCCACGCCTTCGTAGTCATGGTAGGCGAGCGAGTTCAGAACGAAGATGGACTGCTGGCTGATCGGCAGCACACCGCACTTCTGCGCGCTGACCCCCACGCCGGCGCGCGAGTGCGTGTGCAGCACGCATCCGGCGTCCTCACGCACCGCATGGATGGCACTGTGGATCACGAAGCCGGCCGGATTCACTGGAAAGGGCGTGTCGTGCAGCTTGTTGCAGTGCTGGTCCACCTTGACCAGCGACGAGGCGGTGACCTCGTCGAACATCAGCCCGTAGGGGTTGATCAGGAAGTGGTGTTCCGGCCCGGGAATGCGTGCGCTGATGTGGGTGAACACCAGGTCGCTCCAACCATAGGCGGCGACCAGCCGGTAACAGGCGGCGAGGTCGCAGCGCAGCTGCCATTCCTCGGCGCTGACGACTTCCTTGAGCGAGGCGATGTGCATGGCAGGTCTTCGGTGCGTGGTGGCGTAGGGGCCAAGTTTAGGCCTCCTGGCGAGCCTTTGCCGGTACCGGTGCGGCTCAGTGGATCAGTAGCATCGGTACCGTGCAGCGCGCCAGCACACCCTGGGAGACCGAGCCGAGCACGGCATTGGCGAGCGCCGAATGGCCGTGCGTGCCCATGACGATCAGGCCCGGCTTCTGCGCCTTGGCATAGGCGGCAATCTCCTCAGCCGCATGGCCGCAGGCATGGTCAATGCGCAGCTTCCAGCCCTGCTTCTCGGCGAAGGCGCGCGCGGCACGCAGCACCTTTGTGGCCTCGTCCTGGTAGTACTCGTCGATCGCACGCCGGTCGAAGAACTCCGCGGCCCGGCTCGTCAGACGTGGGACCACCGTGAAGAGCAAGAATTCATGGCCGCCGCCCAGCAGTTCGTCGTGCGCGGCGATGTAGCTCAGCATGCGCTTGGTGTACTTGCTACCGTCCACGGGCAACAGGATCTTCATGGATGTCTCCGTTGGAAGTCGACGCTCGCATGCTGCGCCAGCGGCGCACGGTGTCTGTTGATCCGCGTCAACGCGGCGGGTGGATCGGCCTCGGTCCCGGCAACACGACCGCCAGATCACCCGGGAACCTCGCAGACAGAGTCGAGGAAGGTGCCAGCGGCATCACAACACCGGCAACAAGGTCCGCTCGTTCACGAACAGCGCGAGCTGAGGCTTCCAGAACAACGCCATCGCGTACCAGTTGCCGAGCGCCGTCGTCGTCGGCGGTGGCGACGTCGCGATCGAGGGCTTGATGCGATCAAGCAGCTTCTTCGTGCAATGCAGGCTGTACATACCAAGTTCGTTCACACATCACCGCGCGCCCACCGCCAATCTGGCCCGTCTGTGGCGCGTCGATCTGGCTGAGACGCGCGAGCCATCGGCGCCGATTCGAGCGCCAGCGGCAGCTTTGTCATGGATTGGGTGACACCGACGGCGGCAGGCCGCTTACGAAGGCTTCGGGGGTCATGATCGGACAGCGCCCCACGCGGTCCAACGTCAACAGGTCGGCGTCTCCGGTGACCAGGGCGTCGGCCCGGCCAGCAACTGCCAGGTGCAGAAACGGCATGTCGAACCGATCTCGACAGAACGGCACAGGCGGTGGTGACTGAGGAATGCGAACGACCTCGGCATAGGGCAGGTAGTCGGCCAGCAACTCCTGCTGCTCTTGCGCGTCGAGGCGGAACTTCGGATAGGCCAGGACACGCACGAGCTCCTGCGCGGTGGCGGTGCTGACCAGCGGCAGGAAGTGGCCGCCCTGCCAGGCGGCACGCAGGCGAGCCGTGGTGCCCTTGCCGAAGACCAGCGCCGAGAGCACGACGTTGGTGTCGAGCACGACGCGGGGGGGACTTTGGTCGGCCGATGGTGCGCCGCGCCTGCGAGTACTCATGCGCTGCGCGGCACCTTGGCGCGGGGCTTGGCTGCGGCCTTGGCGGCAGCCTTCGGGTTCGATGAGGCGCGCGCCCACGTCACGGCGTCGCCGATGTCGGCCTCGGTCAGGTTCAGTTCAGCCAGCTTGGCCCGCACGGCGTCGCCGCGCTGGATGCGCACGGGCGTCAACACGATCTGCCCGTCCCGCGTCTGCACGTCGAAATACTCGGCGGGCGCAACGGCCTGCGTCACGCTCTTGGGCAGCGTGAGCTGGTTCTTCGAGGTGATCTTGGCGAGCATGGCGGTATCAGGTCGGAAAGTAAGGATTCCTTACTTTACCAGACTCGCCACCTCCGGTCACCGTACGTCGGTTGAGAAGGCGTGTCTTTCGCTGATCAATGCGAACGCCTGCACCAGCCCGCGAGCGGCCACGCAAGCATCGGCTGTTGAACTCGAGTCATTGGACAGCATCATGGCACCTTGGCGTGGCAGGTCACCTCTGCAGGCTACCCAGCTCACATACTGTTGGCGATTGCCGGGTACTGCCGTATTCGTTCCGCAAGGCGGCGCCCGACGCGTTCCGACTTTTCGGTGGAGCCCAGCTCGCATTCCCAGACGACAAATACTCGCCAGCCGAGACGCTTGAGGGCGCGTCGAACCTCGGCGTCGCGCTGCACGTTCCTTTCGAACTTGGCTTGCCAGAACGCCATGTTGCTCTTCGGCATGTTGGCGACCTTGCCCCATGATGCCGATGCCAGAAACAACCATGCACGAAGACAACCGCTCCGAACCTTCGTAGGACGAGGTCCGGCCTTCCTAGCAACGCCGCCTCGTGCAGCCTGTATCGCAGCCCCAACGCATGGAGACTCCGCCTCAGCGCAAGTTCCGGCACCGTGTTCCTGCCCCTGATATGGGACATGCGCTCCGAACGCTCGGCGGGTGACAGGGACCCCGTCCAGTCCTTCGCCGCGGTGGCCTTGGCCTTCTGCTTATCGGCCGCCGGGTTGCGGCCCTGCATGCTCTCGGCGCGCTTGATCGTGGCGATGCCGCGCGCATCGACCAGACTGATGTCGGAGTAACGGCCGATCGTCAGCTCTCGGCGCCGGCCGCCGTGTCGAGTGGAACTTGGTGAGACGTCAAGATCCAAGACCCCCGCCGAAACCCGAAATCTCCAGCATTCATGCGGGTTTGCGGGTGGCAAGTGGGCCGGCACGACACGCCGTGAAACCCTACATCAGAACAATGTCGTACTGCTCAGGGTTCAGCGAAGGCTCGGTGCTCAACGAGATCGGCTTGCCGATGAATTCGCTCAAGCCCGCCAGGTGCACACTCTCCTCGTCGAGCAGCATCTCCACCACCGCCGCGCTGGCGACGATGCGGAACTCCTTCGGCGCGAACTGCCGCGCCTCGCGCAGGATCTCGCGCAGGATGTCGTAGCACACGGTGCGCGCGGTCTTCACCTGGCCGCGGCCCTCACAGGTGGGGCAAGGCTCGCACAACATGTGGGCCAGGCTCTCGCGCGTGCGCTTGCGCGTCAGTTCCACCAGCCCCAGCTGCGAGAAACCGCTGACCGTGGTGCGCGTGCGGTCGCGCGCCAGCTGCTTGCGGAACTCGGCCAGCACCGCCTGTTGGTGGTCCTCGCGTGTCATGTCGATGAAGTCGACGATGACCATGCCGCCCAGGTTGCGCAGCCGCAGCTGCCGGGCGATGGCGCCGGCGGCTTCGAGGTTGGTCTTGAACACCGTGTCCTCGAAGTTGCGCGCGCCGACGAAGCCGCCGGTGTTGACGTCCACCGTGGTCATGGCCTCGGTCTGGTCGACGACCAGCGTGCCGCCGCTCTTCAGCTCGACGCGGCGCGACAGCGCGCGCACGATTTCGTCCTCGATGCCGAACAGGTCGAAGATCGGCCGCTCGCCACGGTACAGCTCGAGCTTGGCCGCGCTGCGCGGCATGTAGGTCTCGCCGAAGGACTTGAGCCGCTCGAACTGCAGGCCGGAATCAATGCGGATGGCTTGCGTGGCCTCATGGCTCAGGTCGCGCAGCACGCGCTCGGCCAGGCTCAGGTCCTGGTGCAGCAGCGTGCCTGGCGGCGAGGCCATGGCGCGCTCGCGGATGCCGGCCCAGGTCTTGCGCAGGTAGGCGATGTCGTCGGCCAGTTCGGCGTCCGAGGCCTCTTCTGCATTCGTGCGCAGGATGAAGCCGCCAGGCTCGTCGCCGACCAGCGCGTGCATGCGCGCGCGCAACTGCTCGCGCAACTCGGGCGAGCCGATCTTCTGCGAGATGCCGATGTGCCGATCGTGCGGCAGGAAGACCAGCATGCGCCCGGCAATGGACACCTGCGCCGACAGCCGCGCGCCCTTGCTGCCGATCGGGTCCTTGATGACCTGCACGGTCAGCGACTGTCCTTCGAAGATCTGCCGTTCGATCGGCGTGGCCGCGGCATCGCCGCGCCCGCCGCCGCTGCCGGCCGGCGGGTTGAGGTCGGCCACGTGCAGGAAGGCGGCGCGGTCCAGACCGATGTCGATGAACGCGCTTTGCATGCCGGGCAGCACGCGCGCCACCTTGCCCAGATAGACGTTGCCGACGAGGCCGCGTTCGAGTGCGCGTTCGATGTGCAGCTCCTGCACCGCGCCGTTTTCGACGACGGCCACGCGCGTCTCCTGCGGGGCCCAGTTGATGAGGATGTCCTGGTTGGCCATGGCAATGAGTCTAGGCGACACCCGGCACGGCCACGCCGGCGGCGCGCAGCAGCAGCGCGGACTCGTGCAGCGGCAGCCCCATGATGCCGGAGTGGCTGCCGTCGATATGCGCCACCCAGGCCGCGACCGCGCCCTGGATGGCATAGGCGCCGGCCTTGCCGAAGGGCTCGCCGCTGGCGACGTAGGCCGCGATCGCCGCCTCCGGCATGGCCGCAAAACGCACGTGGGACACCTGCAGCGCGGCACGCGAACGCCGCCCATCGTGCACGGCCACGGCCGTCAGCACGCGGTGCGTGCGGCCCGACAGGCGCCGCAGCATATCGGTGGCCTCGGCCGCGTCGGCCGGCTTGCCCAGGATGCGCCTGCCCAAGGCGACCGTGGTGTCGGCGCACAGCACCGGCGCCGGCGGCAGGCCGCGCTGCGCCAGGCGCCGGCACGCAGCGGCCAGCTTCAGCCGCGTCACGCGCTGCACGTAGACATCGGGCAGTTCGCCGGGCACCAGCGCTTCCAGCGCCTCGGCATCTTCCTCGTCACCGGCCGGCAGCATCCGGTGCGTCACGCCGATCTGCTGCAGCAACTGGCTGCGCCGCGGGCTCTGCGATGCCAGGTAGATGAAGCTGGGCGGCGCTGGCTTCATTCGCGGTGGTAGGGGTGGCCCTGCAGCAGCGACCAGGCGCGGTACAGCGCCTCGGCCAGCAGCACGCGCACGAAGGCATGCGGCAGCGTCAGGTCCGACAGGCGCAGCGTCTCCTCGGCGCGGGACTTCAGCGTGGCGTCCAGGCCGTCCGGGCCGCCGACCAGAAAGGCCACGTCGCGGCCTTCAGTGCGCCAGTCGCGCAGCCGTTCGGCGAGCTGCTGCGTGGTGCTGGAGCTGCCGCGCTCATCGAGCACGATCCGGCGCGCGCCCTTGGGCAGTGCAGCTTCGATTCGCTGCGCCTCGGCCGCCATGCACTGCGCGGCGGTGCGCGCGCTGCGCGGTTCGGCCTTCAGTGCCTTGAGTTCCAGGCGCATCTCGGGCGGGAAGCGCTTGGCAAAGTCGACCCAGGCGGCATCGGCCCAGGCGGGCTGGCGCTGGCCGATGGCCAACACCAGCAGCTTCATGCACGCCGCTTGGGCGCTGCCGGGCTGCGCGGCGCGGCAGCCTTGCGCGCCACGCTCTTGCGGGCGGCGGGCTTGGCGACCACCACCTTGCGCACGGTGCCCGGTTTGGCCGCATCACGCGGCGTCGCCGGGCGACGTGCGACCGCGCGCTTCTTCGCCGCCGCCTTGGCCGGTGCGGTCTTCACCGCAGCCAGGTAGCGTGCCGAGACCGCCGCCTCGGCGGCGTGCGGCGGCTCTTCCGAAGCCTTGACCAGCCGCGTACCCTGCGTCTCGCCCAGCTTCATCTTCACCGGCTTGCCGCCCCAGATTTCCTCGAGGTGGTAGTACTCGCGGATGGCGGGCTGCATGATGTGCACCACCGCCGCACCGCAGTCGACGATGATCCATTCGCCGTTTTCCTCGCCTTCGGTACGCATCACCTGCATGCCGCGCGAGCGCACGCAGTCACGCACGCTGGCGGCCAGGGCCTTGGTCTGCCGGTTGCTGGCGCCCGTGGCGATGATCACGCGCTCGAACAGCGCTGACAGGTGCTCGGTGTTGAAGACGACCACGTGCTGGGCCTTCACGTCTTCCAGGCCATCGACGATGGCGCGCTGCAGTTTGCGGATGTCCATTCAGCTCCTGTGGGGGCCCCGGTAGAGGCGGTGTTGGTGAATATAGTGCGCCACAGCAGGTGGCACCAGTGCGGCGATGTCCAGCCCGGCCGCCACGCGAGCGCGGATGTCGGTGGCCGAGATGCCCATGGCCGGCAACTGGAGTCGACGCATGACTGCGGCGCGCACGCGCGCGTCGACTTCGATCTTCGCGTCGGGGCGTTGCGCCACGGCCAGCGTCACGCGCGACAGCAGTTGCTCGAAACCGAGCCAGGTGTGCAGCCCGGCAAACTGGTCCTGCCCGATGACCAGGAACCACATCGCGCCAGGCTCACGCGCCTGCAGCTCGCGCACCGTGTCCAGCGTGTAGCTCGGGCCCGGGCGCTCCAGCTCGCAGCGTTCCAGCGCGAAGCGCGGCTCGCCGTCGATGGCCAGAAGCAGCATCGCCTCGCGTTGCGCCGCGGGCGTCAGAGGCCGCGCCTTCTGCCAGGCCTGGCCGGCGGGCACCCAGCGCAACTCGTCGAGCTGAAGCTCGGCCAAGGCCTGCCGACCCAGCGCCAGGTGCGCGTTGTGCACCGGGTCAAAGCTGCCGCCGAACAGGCCGATGCGCTTGTCCAACTTGTGGTTCAGGCCAGCCAATCGCGCGCCGGCAGGAAGTCGCTGTACAGCCGCGCTTCTGCCGATCCCGGCTCGGGCGCCCAGTCGTAGCGCCACTTCACCACCGGCGGCATCGACATCAGGATGCTCTCGGTGCGCCCGCCCGATTGCAGCCCGAAGTGCGTGCCGCGGTCGAACACCAGGTTGAACTCGACATAGCGCCCGCGCCGGTAGAGCTGGAACTCGCGCTCGGCTTCGCCGTAGGGCGTGGCACGGCGCCGCTGCACGATCGGCAGGTAGGCGCCGACGAAGGCATCGCCCACCGCACGCGTCATTGCGAAGCTGCGCTCGAAGCCCAGTTCGGCGAAGTCGTCGAAGAACACGCCGCCGATGCCGCGTGCCTCGTTGCGGTGCTTGAGGAAGAAGTACTCGTCGCACCAGGTCTTGAAGCGTGGGTACAAGTCGGCGCCGAACGGCGCCAGCGCATCGCGGCAGCAGCGGTGGAAGTGTTGCGCATCCTCTTCCACACCGTAGTACGGCGTCAGATCCATGCCACCGCCGAACCAGCTCACCGGCGAACGGCCTTCGGGCAGCGCGGCGAAGGCGCGCACGTTCATGTGCACCGTGGGCACATGCGGGTTGCGCGGGTGCATCACCAGCGACACGCCCAGCGCCTCGAAGGGCGCCCCGGCCAGCTCGGGCCGATGCTGCGTGGCCGAAGGCGGCAGCTTCTTGCCCTTGACGTGGCTGAAGTTGCAGCCGGCACGTTCGAACACATTGCCCTGCTCCACCAGCCGCGACAGGCCGTCACCCTCGAGCGCGCCGCCCTGCGGACGTGTCCAGGCGTCGCTGATGAAGGGCCGGCCGTCCTCGGCCTGGAAGCTCTCGACGATGTGGCGCTGCAGGCCGAGCAGGTAGTCGCGCACCGGGGTGCTGTCGAAGGCTTCTCGCGTGGACGGTGCTGCTGTCATCGCTTGACGGCGCGGTGGCCGATGTCGGTGCGGTGCATCGCGCCGTCGATGTGGATGCCGCTCAGCGCCGCATAGGCGCGCTGCTGCGCCGTGCCGACCTTCTCGCCCAGCGCAGTGACGCACAGCACGCGCCCGCCGCTGGTGACGAGCCGGCCCCCCTGCTCGGCCGTGCCGGCATGGAAGACCTGCAGGTCTTCGCCCGGCGCGGGCAGCCCGGTAATGACGTCGCCCTTGCGCGGCGCCATCGGGTAGCCGGCGGCGGCCACGACCACGCCGAGCGCGACGCGGCGGTCCCATTGCAACTCCACCTGGTCGAGCGTGCCGTCGGTGGCATGCAGCAGCACCTCGAGCAGGTCGCTCTTCAGGCGCATCAGGATCGGCTGCGCCTCCGGATCACCCAGCCGGGCGTTGAATTCCACCGTGCGCGGGTGACCGGCCGCATCGATCATCAGCCCGACATAGAGGAAGCCGGTGAAGGGCACACCGTCCTTGGCCATGCCGGCCACCGTGGGCAGCACGATCTCGTGCATCACGCGCGCATGCACGTTGGGTGTGACCACCGGCGCCGGCGAGTACGCGCCCATGCCGCCGGTGTTGGGCCCGGCATCGCCGTCGAGCAGCCGCTTGTGGTCCTGGCTGGTGGCCAGCGGCAGCACGTTCTTGCCGTCGCACATGACGATGAAACTGGCCTCCTCGCCTTCGAGGAATTGCTCGATCACCACGCGCGCGCCGCCGCTGTTGTGCGCCACGCCCAGCCGGTTGTCCACCAGCATCCAGTCGATGGCCTCGTGCGCCTGCTCCAGCGTGGTGGCCACCACCACACCCTTGCCGGCGGCCAGGCCGTCGGCCTTGATGACGATCGGCGCGCCGTGCTGCTGCACGAAGGCGTGGGCCTCGGCGGCATCGCCGAAGGTGGCGTAGTCCGCGGTGGGGATATGGTGCCGGCGCATGAAGTCCTTGGCGAAGGCCTTGGAGCTTTCCAGCTGCGCGGCGGCACGCGTCGGGCCGAAGATGCGCAAGGAGCGCTCGCGGAACAGGTCCACCACGCCCGCAGCCAGGGCAAGCTCGGGCCCGACCACCGTCAGGCCGATCTTCTCGGCCTGCGCGAAGTCGGCCAGCGCGCGCAACTCGGTGACGGCCACGTTGCGCAATTGCGGGTCGCGCGCCGTGCCGCCATTGCCCGGCGCCACGTACACCATCTGCACCCGCGGCGACTGGGCGATCTTCCAGGCCAGCGCATGCTCGCGCCCGCCGCCGCCGATGATGAGGACCTTCATTCGCGAATCACTCGTCCATGACTGCGTTGTGGAACACGTCCTGCGTGTCGTCCAGGTCTTCCAGCACGTCAAGCAGTTTCTGCATGCGCGCGGCATCGTCGCCATGCAGTTCGATGTCGTTCTCGGCGCGCATCGTCACGCCGGCCACCTCGGGCTTGAGGCCGGCGGCTTCCAGCGCGGCCTTCACCGCCTCGAAGTCGCCCACGGCGCAGAGCACCTCGACCGCGCCCTCGTCGTCGGTGATGACGTCGTCGGCACCGGCTTCCAGCGCGAGCTCCATGACCTTGTCCTCGCTGGTGCCGGGGGCGAAGATCAGCTGCCCGCAGTGGCGGAACTGGAAGGCCACCGAGCCCTCGGTGCCCATGTTGCCGCCGTACTTGCTGAAGGCGTGGCGCACCTCGGCCACGGTGCGCACGCGGTTGTCGGTCATGCAGTCGACGATGATGGCCGCGCCGCCGATGCCGTAGCCTTCGTAGCGGATCTCCTCGTAGCTCAGGCCTTCCAGCGTGCCCGAGGCCTTGTCGATGTTGTACTTGATGCGCTCGGCCGGCATGTTGGCCGCCTTGGCCTTGTCCACCGCCAGACGCAGGCGCGGGTTCATGCCCAGGTCGCCGCCGCCCTGGCGCGCGGCGACGGTGATTTCACGGATCACGCGCGTCCAGATCTTGGCGCGCTTCTCGTCCTGGCGGCCCTTGCGGTGCTGGATGTTGGCCCACTTGGAATGACCGGCCATGCGTTGGCTCTCCTGTGGCCCGGACGATGCGACGGGCGGAAATCGGTTGTTCGATAGACTGGCATTCTACTTTTCGCCCTCCGGCACCCACCCCACACGAAAGCGCATTCATGGCCGACCCGATCCTCGTCGCCCGACACGGCGACACCGAATGCCACCTGCTGCCCGCCCTGGCCAACCGCCACGGGCTGATCACCGGCGCCACCGGCACCGGCAAGACGATCACGCTGCAGACCCTGGCCGAGAACTTCAGCCGCCTGGGCGTGCCGGTGTTCATGGCCGACGTCAAGGGCGACCTCACCGGCATCAGCCAGGCCGGCAGCATGCCGCCGAAGATGGCCGCGGTGCTGAAGGAGCGAGGTATCACCCCGCCCGAGCCGCTGGCCTGCCCCTGCACGTTGTGGGACGTGTTCGCCGACGACAAGAAGGCGCAGGGTCACCCGGTGCGCGCGACCATCTCGGACATGGGCCCGCTGCTGCTGGCGCGCATGCTGGCGCTGAACGAGACGCAGGCCGGCGTGCTCAGCATGGTCTTCAAGATCGCCGACGACAACGGCATGCTGCTGCTCGACCTGAAGGACCTGCGCGCGATGCTGCAGCACGTGGGCGACAACGCGGCGCAGTTCAAGACCGAATACGGCAACGTCAGCCCAGCCAGCATCGGCGCCATCCAGCGTGGGCTGCTGCAGATCGGTGAACAGGGCGGCGAGCGCTTCTTCGGCGAGCCGATGCTCGACATCGCCGACTTCATGCAGACCGCCGATGGCAAGGGCGTGGTCAACATCCTGGCGGCCGACCAGCTGATGAACTCGCCCCGTCTCTACGCCACCTTCCTGCTGTGGATGTTGTCCGAGCTGTTCGAGCAGCTGCCCGAGGTCGGCGACCTCGACAAGCCCAAGCTCGTATTCTTCTTCGACGAGGCGCACCTGCTGTTCAAGGACGCGCCGGCGGCGCTGGTCGAGCGCATCGAACTCGTCGTGCGGCTGGTGCGCAGCAAGGGCGTCGGCGTGTACTTCGTGACGCAGAACCCGCTGGACATCCCCGACACCGTGCTGGCACAACTGGGCAACCGCGTGCAGCACGCACTGCGCGCCTTCACGCCACGCGACCAGAAGGCGGTCAAGGCCGCAGCCAGCACCATGCGCGCCAACCCGGGGCTGGACATCGAGACTGCCATCACCGAGCTGGCTGTGGGCGAGGCGCTGGTCAGCTTTCTCGACGAGAAGGGCCGGCCCAGCATCACGCAGCGCGTCTATGTGCTGCCGCCGGGCAGCCAGATCGGGCCGATCACGCCCGAGCAGCGCGCCGTGCTGATCCAGGGCTCGCTGGTGGCCGGTGCGTACGAGAAGACGCTGGACCGTGAGTCGGCCTACGAAAAGCTCAAGGGCCGGGCCGAGGCCAGCGGCGGCGCAGCCGAAGCGATGGCCGCGAAGGCCAGCATCCCCGGTGCGGCCGGGGCCGACTCCGGCGGCATGATGGGCGAGCTGAAGGATCTGCTCTTCGGCAAGACCGGCCCGCGCGGAGGCAAGCACGAAGGCCTGGTGGAGAAGGCGGCGACCTCGGCCGTGCGCAGCATGGGCTCGGCCGTGGGCCGCGAGATCTTCCGCGGCGTGCTCGGCGGCATCCTCGGCGGCGGGTCGAAACGGCGCTGAGCGCCAGCCGCCACAATCGCCCGCATCCCCCAAGCGCGAAAGGCGGGCATGCAAATCCTGAAGTGGCTGCTGGTGGCCGTGGTCACGCTCGCGGCGCTGACGCTGCTGGCCGCGCAACTTGGGGCCTTCAATGGCCGTCCGCCGACCCAGCTGGGGCACCGCGATGGCCGGCTCAAGCCGCCGTCGAAGACACCCAACAGCGTCAGCAGCCAAGCCGACATGTGGGTGCAGCACCCGATGCAGGACTATGCGCGCATCGCACCGTTGGCCCTGAAGGAGGACGGCGCGGCGACGATCGCGCGCATCAAGCGCGTCGTCGAGGCGATGCCCGGCGCCAAGGTCGTCGAAAGCCGCGACGACTACCTGTACGTGCAGTTCAGCACCCGGCTGATGAAGTTCGTCGACGATGCCGAGTTCTGGTTCGACCCGGCCGCCGGCGTGGTTCAAGTGCGCTCGGCATCGCGCCTGGGCCGCAAGGACTTCGGCGTGAACCGCGCGCGCATCGAGTCCATCCGCCAGGCGCTGGCTGCTCCGGGCGGCTGAATAACGCATCTCGCGTCGCGCCGGCGACGTCCGGCGCCGCCACGCGGCGCCCTGTCGCAAGCCGGTGCAGCCGCGCGGCAGCACGGGTCCAGAATGGCGTGCGATGCCCACCTTGCACCCTCCCCTGCCCCGAGCGCTGGCGCCGGCTGGCCTGCGCCCCTGGCGCCAGGCCGGCGTGCAGTTGCTGCGCGGCGGCGCGATGGTGCTGGTGCTGAACCTGGCCATTGCCACGCTGCTCACGGTCGGCGGACTCGGCTCGTTCAGGGGCAACCTGGTGGTGTCGATGTGCATCGGTGCGGTGTGCTGGCTGATCATCGACGGCGGCCGCCATGGGGTGGCCGCGCTGCGCGACCGCAGGCGCGTCGCCCTCGGCCTGCCGCCCGGTCGGCCCTTCGGCTTCCCGGGCTGGCGCTGGCTCCTGGCGTTGTGCGCGCTGGGCCTGGCGCTCGGCCCGATCCTCGGCAACCTGTTGGCCGCGCAGATCAGCGGCGACCATCTTCCCGGGCTGTGGCCCCTTGCCGGCAGCGCCAAGGGCATCACCTGGCTGCTGACGCTGCTGGCCTCGGCCATCGCGGTGCTGACGCTGTCGCTGCTCGAGCGCCTGGCGCATGCGCGCGCCGATGCGGAAGGCGCGCGGCGCGCCGCCGCCGAGAACCAGCTGAAGCTGCTGGAGTCGCAGCTCGAACCGCACATGCTGTTCAACACGCTGGCCAACCTGCGCGTGCTGATCGGCATCGACCCGCCGCGCGCCCAGGCCATGCTCGACCGGCTGATCGCCTTCCTGCGCGCCACGCTCAGCGCCTCGCGCAGCACGCTGCACCCGCTGGCCATCGAGTTCGAGCGCATCGGCGACTACCTGGCATTGATGGCCATCCGCATGGGTGATCGGCTGCAGACGCATCTGTCGCTGCCGACGATCTGCGCGATGCGGCCGTGCCGCCGCTGCTGCTGCAGCCGCTGGTGGAGAACAGCATCAAGCACGGACTGGAGCCCAAGGTCGCTAGGCGGCCGCATCGAGGTCGCCGCGCACGCGATGGCGAGATGCTGGTGCTGACCGTGCACGACACCGGCGTCGGCCTGGCGCAGCGGCGCTGCCCGGCGACGCCCGCTTCGGGCTGCCGCAGGTGCGCGAGCGGCTGGCGCACGCTGTACGGCAGCCGCGGCAGCGCTGGAGCTTCGGACGCCGCGGGCGCCGGTACGCTTGGCGACGCATCCGCCTGCCGCTGTCCGAATGCGCATCGCCACCGCGCTGATCGCCGAAGACGAGCCTCTGCTCGCCGAGGCGCTGCGCGCCGATCTCGCGAAGCTCTGGCCCGAGCTGCAGGTGGTGGCCCTGGCCGGCGACGGCCAGCAGGCGGTGGAACAGGCGCTGGCGCTGCGGCCCGACGCTGTGTTTCCTGGACATCCGCATGCCGGGCCTGAGCGGGCTGGAGGCGGCGCGCGCGCTGGCCGAGGACTGGCCCGGCGGCCGCACGTTTCCGCTGCTGGTGTTCGTCACCGCCTACGACCAGTACGCGGTGCAGGCCTTCGAGAGCGCAGGCGGTCGACTACCTGCTCAAGCCGGTGGAACGCGCGCGCGGCTCGGCAGCCTGCGTGGAGCGGCTGCAGCGGCCGCTGGCCGCGCGCAAGGGCGCGGCGGCCGGCGCTGCAACGCCAGCGCTGGAACAACTGCGCGCGCTGCTCGGTCGGCACCGCAGGCCGGCGGCGCACGCGGCTGCGAAGTGATCCAGGCGCAGGTCGGCAACACCGTGCGCTGGTACCGATGTCGAGGATGTTCTACTTCGAGGCCGCCGACAAGTACGTGCGCGTGATCACCGCCGAGCGCGAGCACCTGATCCGCACCTCGCTGCGCGAGCTGCTGCCGCAACTGGACCCGGAGCGCTTCTGGCAGAGTGCATCGCGGCACGGTGGTGCAGGCGCGCTGCATCGCCAGCGCGCGGCGCGACGAGTCGGGCAAGGCCTTCCTGACACTGAAGGGCCGGCGCGAGACGCTGACCGTCAGCCGCCTCTACGCGCACCTGTTCAAGGGCATGTAAGGTGCCGCGACGGCGGCCTGCTTCGCGTCACGGTGGACGACTTCGTCGCCGCAGCCGTCGATTCGTCGCGCCGCCCGACCCTGGGGGCCGCTCGCGGCCGACACTGGCACCATCGACACACCGAACCACACCACACCATGCGCAAAGTCCTGATCACCCTGCCTCTGGTGACTCTGCTGCTGTTCGCCGCGCTGGGCGGCGCCATCGCCTTCGGCGGGCCGGGCGAGCCCGCGCCGATGACGAGCATCAACGACCCCTTCAAAGGCATCGACTATTCCGAGCTGCCCGCGCTCAGCCGCTACTCGGCCCGCGATGGCGCAGCCCTGGCCTATCGTGTCTACGCGCCGCAGGGCATGCCGCGCGGCAGCGTGGTGCTGGTGCACCGGTTCGTCGGCCAGCAGTCGCAGCCTGCACGTGCTCGCTCGCGCCGTTTGCCGAATCCGGCCTGAGCGCCTATGCCCTGGACATGCGCGGCCATGGTGATTCGGGCAGCAAGGGGCAGATCGCCTATGTCGGCCAGCTCGACGACGACCTGGAAGACTTCATGCGCAGCGTGCAGCCGGCGCGCCCGGCCACGCTGGCCGGCTTCTCGGCAGGCGGCGGCTTCGCGCTGCGCGTCGCCGCCGGCGAGCGGCAGACACTGTTCGACCAGTACCTGCTGCTCTCACCCTTCATCGGCCAGGACGCGCCCACCTACCGTCCGGACAGCGGCGGCTGGGTCAGCGTGGGCATTCCGCGCATCGTGGCCTTGAGCCTGCTGGACGCCGTGGGCGTGCACGCCCTCGCCTCGCTGCCGGTGACCCGCTTCGCACTCAACGAGCAGGGCAAGTTAATGCTGACGCCGTACTACAGCTATGCACTGGCCACCAACTTCCGCCCGCGTGCCGACTGGCGGGCGAGCATCCGCAGCGCGACCCAGCCGATGCGGCTGCCGGCCGGCCAGCAGGACGAGGCCTTCTTCGCCGAGCGCTATGCCGGGCTGTTCCAGGCTGAAGGCAAGGACGTGCCGGTGACGCTGCTGCCGGGCATCGGCCACGTTGCGCTGACGCTGGACCCCTGGCCGTGCGCGCCGCGGTGACGGCGATGACTGCGCACTGAACGGCGCGCGCAGGAGCACACACATGAACGCCACCCTCGGACTGATGCAGCGCCACCCGCTGATCTTCTTCCACCTGGTGACAGCCGTGGCCGCGCTGCTGCTCGGCATCGTCATGCTCAGCCGGCGCAAGGGCACCACCAGCCACCGCACGCTGGGCTGGATCTGGGTCACGCTGATGGGCGGCCACCGCGCTGGCCAGCGTGTTCATCCGCGACAACCGGCTGCCCAACCTGTACGGCTATACGCCAATCCACAGCTTCACGCTGTTGGTGGCGGTGCTGTTGCCGTTGGCCATCTGGTACATCCGCCGCGGCAATGTCAGGGGCCATCGCAAGACCATGACCGGCCTGTACATCGGCGCCTGCATCGTGGCCGGTCTGTTCACGTTGCTGCCGGGGCGTTTTCTCGGCAGCCTGCTGTGGGGCACGCCGATGAACGGCATCGCCTCCTGACCCTTTCCTTCGCAACCGGAGATCGCAACATGAACGCCGCCACCGAACAGGACCTGCAACGCCTCGCGCGCCGCCGCGTGAAGCAGAAGATGGGCTTCTACATCCATGCCACCGTGTACCTGCTGGTCAATCTGGGCCTGGCGGCGATCAACTTCGCCAGCGGCGGCAAGGCCTGGTCGCTGTGGCCACTGGCCGGCTGGGGCCTGGGTTTGGCGATCCACGGCTTCGTGACCTTCGCCAGCCTGAACGGCGATGGCCTGCGCGAACGCATGCTGAACGACGAGGTGGAACGCCTGCGTCGCAAGCAGGGCCGGTGAAAGGGAGCACGTCGATAGAATCGACGCATGTCCTCCGCCCCCGAAGAAGAAGCCGCCAAGCCCGGCAATTTCCTGCGCGCCGTGATCGAGCGCGACCTCGAAGCCGGCAGCTATGCCGCACGGCGCTTCGCCGGCAGCCCCGGCGATGCCGCGCACCATGCCGCGGGGCCGGCTGACCGGCGCGCATCCGCACCCGTTTCCCGCCCGAGCCCAACGGCTACCTTCATGTCGGCCATGCGAAGAGCATCTGGCTGAACTTCAGCCTGGCGCAGCAGTACGGCGGCGTGTGCCACCTGCGCTTCGACGACACAAACCCCGAGAAGGAGGAGCAGGAGTACGTCGATGCCATCGTCGAGATGGTGCACTGGCTGGGCTACGACTGGCGTGCGTCCTACGACGGTGCGACCGTCGAGCACCTGTACTACGCCAGCGACTATTTCGACTTCATGTACCGCGCCGCCGAGGCGCTGATGAAGCCGGCCATGCCTACGTCGACGAACAGAGCGCCGACGAGATGCGCGTCAACCGCGGCGACTTCGCCACGCCGGGCACCGAAAGTCCGTTCCGGCGCAGCCCGGCCGAGAACCTGGCGCGCTTGCGCGAGATCGCGATGGCCACCACGCCGACGGCGCGATGGTGCTGCGCGCGAAGATCGACATGGCCAGCCCGAACATCAACCTGCGCGACCCGACGCTATATCGCATCAAGCGCGCCGAGCACCACAACACGGGGAGTCGCTGGTGCATCTACCCGATGTACACCTTCGCGCACCCGCTGGAAGACGCGCTGGAGAACATCACCCACAGCATATGCACGCTGGAGTTCGAGGACCAGCGCCCGTTCTACGACTGGGTGCTGGAGCGGCTGGCCGAATGCGGGTTGCTCGCGCAACCGCTGCCGAAGCAGTACGAATTCGCGCGGCTCAATCTCACCTACATCGTCGCCGGCAGACGGAGGCGTCAGATGGTCGAAGAAGGCATCGTCGACGGCTGGGACGACCCACGATTGCCCACGCTGGTCGGCATGCGCCGGCGCGGCTACACGCCGGAAAGCCTGCGAGCGCTGGCCGAGCGCAGTGGCGTCAGCAAAGCCGGTGCCGTGATCGACTACGCTTCACTGGACATCGCGCTGCGCGAGGACCTGGACACCAAGGCACCGCGCGCGATGGCCGTGCTCGACCCGCTGAAACTGGTGCTGAGCAACTGGGCCCAAGTCATCGGCAAAGGCCAGACGCTGCCCTGCAGCGCGCCGCTGCACCCCGGCCAGCCCGAGCGCGGCCTGCGCCACTTCACACTCGGCCCCGAAGTCTGGATCGAGCGCGAGGACTTCATGGAAGAGCCGCTGAAGGGCTACCACCGGCTGAGCCCGCCACGCTTCGACGGCAAGGGCGCGCAGATCGCCGGCAGCGTGGTGCGGCTGAAGTACGGTTACATCATCCAGTGCACCGGGTTGAAGAAGAACTTCGACAGTACGGTGGCGGAAGTGCAGGCCACGCTGGTACCCGACACGCGCAGCGGCACGCCCGGCGCCGACGCCGTCAAGACCAAGGGCGTGCTCACCTGGGTGGCGGCGCACGAAGCGCTGCCGGCCGAAGTACGGCTGTACGACCGGCTGTTCACCGAGGCCCAGCCCGACGCCGCCGGGCGCGACTTCAAGAGCTGCCTGAACCCCGACAGCAAGAAGGTGGTGCGCGGCTGGCTCGAACCTTCACTGGCCGCAGCGAATGCCGACGACAAGTTCCAGTTCGAGCGCCACGGCTACTTCGTCGCCGACCGCAAAGACCATGCGGCTTCGGCTCCGGTATTTAACCGCATCACCGCCTGAAGGACGGCTGGTCGAAGTAGCCGCCCCGGCCCGCCAGCGTCAACCCAGCCCGGCAACCGCCTTCTTCATCTCCGTGAGGCTGAAACCGCGCAGTGTCTGCGTGCGAATGTTGCCGAGCATCGCCGTCTTCAGCGTCACCGCCATCATCGCCTCTTCGGAGCCTTCGGATACGAGCACGATGTCGAAGGCGCCGGTCGTAGTGCACGCTCTTGATGCTGATGCCCCCAGCCTGGCCGCCGCCTTGAAGGCTTCGAAGCGCGCCGGCGAGTCCTTGATGCTGCGCGCGCCCTGGTCTGTGAAGTTCGCGAAAGTGATGTAAGCAGGCATGAGTCGTCTCCTCGTTGCCACGCAGATGCGTGGCTGCATCGACGACCATTGCGCTTGAAGGGGCCCGAGCCAGGCCGCCATGGTCCGGACCGCGAACTTGCAGGCTGTTTGTCT
>CAWGOK010000002.1:0-252784 GCA_963824005.1 uncultured beta proteobacterium | reverse complement strand
GGCGGCTATCTGTACCACGACCCCTGCCACAGCCCGATGAAGCTGCGCGAGCCACTGAAGACGGTCAAGGCGCTGGTCGGCAACGACGTGATCGAGAGCAAGCGCTGCTGCGGCGAAAGCGGTACGCTGGGCGTGACGCGGCCGGACATCTCCACCCAGGTGCGCTATCGCAAGGAAGAGGAACTGCGCAGGGACGAGGCGGCACTGCGCGCGACCGGCAGCGTGGGCGAGACCGGCGCGGTGAAGATCCTCACCTCCTGCCCGAGCTGCCTGCAGGGACTGAGCCGCTATGGCGACGACCTGAACAACGGGCTGCTCGAGGCCGACTACATCGTGGTCGAGATGGCACGGCGCATCCTGGGTGCAGACTGGCTGCCGCACTACGTGGCGCAAGCCAATGCCGGTGGCATCGAGAGGGTGCTGGTGTGAAACCCGCGCGGCTACACTTCGAGCCCCAGCGTTGCATCACATGACACCATGGCCGGCCTGACGCAAGACACCCCCAACCCGACCTCGTTGACCGTGCACCAGACGACGCACGTGCTGGAGGTGGGCTTCGACGATGGCAGCCACTTCCGGCTCCCCTTCGAATTGCTGCGCGTGTACTCGCCGTCGGCCGAAGTGCAGGGCCACGGCCCGGGCCAGGAAGTCTTGCAGACCGGCAAGCGTGACGTGCAGATCGTCTCCGTCGAAGCCGTCGGGCACTACGCCGTGCAGCCGAGATTCTCGGACGGGCACGAGTCGGGCATCTTCTCCTGGGAGTATCTGCACTTCCTGGGGGCGCAACAGGACGAGCTGTGGCGTCGCTACGAGGAACGCTTGGCCGCGGCCGGCGTCGATCGCGACGCACCGATGCCCGCTGGCGCGGGCTCGGCTTGCAGTTCGCGTTGACCCTCAGGGCCACAACCATGCCGCAGACCCACTTCGGATTCGCCACGGTGGCCGAGGCCGACAAGGCGAGCCACGTGCGCTCGGTGTTCGATTCGGTGGCGTCGAAGTACGACCTGATGAACGACCTGATGTCCTTGGGCGCGCACCGGGCCTGGAAGGCCTATGCGGTGACGGTGGCCAACATACGCCCTGGCGACAAGGTGCTGGACATTGCCGCCGGCACCGGGGATCTGACGCGTGCCTTTGCGCGACAGGCCGGGGCAGCCGGCCAGGTGGTGCACACCGACATCAACGAGGCCATGCTGCGCGCAGGACGCGACCGCTTGCTCGACGAGGGCCTGGTGCTGCCGAGCATCGTCTGCGATGCCGAGCAGCTGCCCTTCCGCAGCGGCAGTTTCGATCTGGTGAGTGTCGCCTTCGGGCTGCGCAACATGACCCACAAGGATCAGGCGCTGGCCGAGATGTGTCGTGTGCTGCGACCGGGCGGACGTCTGCTGGTGCTGGAGTTTTCGAAGGTCCCGGCGGCGCTGCAGAAGCCTTATGACTGGTACTCCTTCAACATCCTGCCGCGCCTGGGGCAGTGGATCGCCGGCGACAGCCAGAGCTATCGCTACCTTGCCGAATCGATACGCATGCACCCGGACCAGCAGGAACTGAAGGCGATGATGAAGGTGGCGGGTTTCGGGCACGTCGACGTGCACAACCTCAGCGCCGGCGTGGTGGCACTGCACGTGGGCGTGAAGTGCTGAGCCGTTGAGCCTATGCTGCCAGGCGACTCCGGGAACGAGCCGCCGCCATGGGCTCGTGCCTTTGTTCACGGCGGGCAGTTGCGATCGAACTGCCACCCCCGTTTGACTGGATGGGCTCCCGGTCATCCCCCTTACACTCGAAAGCGTGATCCACGGGATCGCCCGTACGGGCTTCGACCTTGGTGCGGCGCTTGCCCGATGGCGCTCTGGAGCAAGAACAAATGACCTTCTGCGAAACCTTCGACTTGTCCCGTTCGTCAGCGGCCGGTGGCCATGGCGCTGCTCGTCGCCATGGCATTTCTCGGCGCTGGCTGCGAAGAGAAGACGCAAGGACAAGGAAAGCTCGCCAGCGGTGGCGCGGGTCAACAAGCAGGAGATCTCGGCCCAACAGATCAATTTCGTATTGCAGCAACAGCGCGGCCTGAAGCCGGAGCAGACGAATGCGGCGTCCAAGCAGGTACTCGAGCGTTTGATCGACCAGGAACTGGCGCTGCAGAAGGCCGCCGAACTGAAGCTCGATCGTGAACCGCGCGTCGTCCAGCAAATCGAGGCTGCCAGGCGAGAGGTCGTGTCGCGCGCCTACCTGGAAAGGGCGGGCGAGGCCGCCAGCAAACCGACGCCGGAAGAGCTGAAGCAATACTACGAAGAGAAGCCGGCGCTCTTCAAGGACCGGCGCATCTTCAGTCTGCAGGAAATCACCATCGAAGCCAAGCCCGAGCAGATTGCCGCGTTGAAGGCAAGGCTCGAGAACTCGAAGAACATCGCGGAGTTCGTGGAATACCTGAGGGCCGGCGATTACCGCTTCACGGCCAACCAGGCCGTGCGCGCGGCCGAACAGTTGCCGCTGGCGAGCCTCGGCACCTTTGCCAACATGAAGGACGGACAAGCGCTGCTGAATCCGACGCCCACCGGCGCCCAGGTCATCGTCTTGGCGGGGTCGCGCTCGCAACCCGTGACCCTGGATCAAGCCAAGCCTGCGATCGAGCAGTTCCTGCTGAACGAGCGCAAACGCGAACTGATTGCCAAGGACCTGAAGGCGCTGCGCGATGCGGCGAAGATCGAGTACGTGGGCAAGTTCGCCGAAGCGTCGTCGTCCTCCCCTGCTGCGGCGGCAGCGGGCGCCGTCGATGCCGCGTCGAGTCCCAGCGCCCCGGCGAAATGAGGCTCCTGCGTTGTACGCCTGGCCACCGTTGCGCCGGGTCTGCGCTGATGTCACGAGTGGCAAGACGGGCAGGTCCGAAGGACCGTCAACCATGAGCCGTCGCGAAGCGATGGACGTCTGCGTTGTGGATTCAAGTACCTGCAGTTGCAGCAGGGCAAATTGAAGGCGGCCTTGAAGACACGAATGCTCTACCTGGTGGCCGGCGCGCGCCCCAACTTCATGAAGCTGGCGCCACTGGTCCGCGCGCTGGCGAAGCGACCGCAGCAGCTGTCGTTTCGCATCGTTCACACGGGGCAACACTACGACCGCGAGATGAGCGATGTCTTCTTCGACGAGCTGGGTATTCCCAAGCCGGACCATCATCTCGGCGCCGGCGGCGGCAGCCACGCGGAGCAGACGGCGAAGGTGATGATCGGGTTCGAGGCGCTTTGCCAATCCGAGCGGCCGGACGCGGTGGTCGTGGTCGGTGACGTCAACTCCACGCTGGCCTGCTCGATCGTCGCGAAGAAGCTGGGCATTGCGGTGGCACATATCGAGGCAGGGTTGCGCAGCGGCGACATGGCCATGCCGGAAGAAATCAACCGCTTGGTCACCGACTCGATATCGGACTGGTTCTTCGTCACCGAACCCAGCGGAGAGGCGAACCTGCTGCGCGAGGGAAAACCACGCAGCCGCGTGCATTACGTCGGGCATGTGATGGTCGACAACGTCCTGTACCAGCGCGATCTGCTGATGCGGGCACCGCCGCAGCAAGGTGTCTCGTCGGATTTCAAGGCCGGCCACTCGCAATATGGCGTTGTCACGCTGCATCGACCGTCGAACGTGGACGACCGCGAGGTGTTCGTGCGCATCGCACAAGCGCTGCGCGGTGTTGCCGAACGGCTGCCATTGGCCTTTCCGGTGCACCCGCGCACGCGTGCCAACGCCGAGAAGTTCGGTATCGACTTCGGAACGAATGTCACCCTCTTGCCCCCTCTGGCGTACATGGAGTTCCTGAACCTGTGGAAGGACGCGGCGTTGGTGCTGACCGACAGCGGCGGCTTGCAGGAGGAGACCACCGCCTTGGGCGTGCCGTGCGTCACGCTGCGTGAAAACACGGAGCGCCCGGTGACAGTGACGGATGGCACGAATGTGCTGGCTGGCAGTGATCCGTCGCTCATTCGCGAGGCGGTTGAAAAGATACTTCGCGGTGACGGAAAGCGTGGCCGCGTGCCGCATCTCTGGGATGGCCAGGCGGCCGAGCGCACGGTGGCGATCCTGGCGCACTCGCTGGCCTGAGCGCGTCGGGATCGTGCGACCGCCACAACAACAGGAAAGCAAGACTTGAAGGTTCTGGTCACCGGCGCTGCCGGCTTCATCGGCATGCACGTTTCGCAAATTCTGCTGGCCCGCGGCGACCAGGTCGTGGGCCTGGACAACCTGAACGACTACTACGACCCGCAACTCAAGCGCGACCGCCTGGCCCGTTTGACGCCGCACGAGGGCTTTCGCTTTGTGCGCCTGGACGTGGCCGACCGGCCTGGCATGGAGCGACTGTTCGGCGAGTCCGGCTTCGATCGGGTGGTTCACCTGGCCGCGCAGGCCGGCGTGCGCTATTCACTGGAGAACCCGCACGCCTATGTCGACAGCAACGTGCTGGGCTTCATGAACGTGCTCGAAGGCTGCCGGCATTCGCGAGTGCAGCACCTGGCCTATGCGTCGAGTTCCAGCGTGTACGGCGGCAACACGCGCATGCCATTTTCAGAGCACCATAGCGTCGACCACCCGGTCAGCATGTATGCGGCCACGAAGAAGGCGAACGAACTGATGGCGCACACCTACAGCCACCTGTTCGGCCTGCCGACGACGGGCCTGCGCTTCTTCACCGTGTACGGACCGTGGGGCCGCCCCGACATGGCGTTGTTCCTGTTCACCAAGGCCATCCTCGAGGGCCAGCCGATCAAGGTCTTCAACCACGGGAAGATGGTTCGCGACTTCACCTATGTGGACGACATTGCCGATGGCGTTGTCCGGGTGCTCGACCAGGCGGCCACCGCCGACCCGGCCTTCGATCCGATGGCACCCGACCCAGCGCGCAGTAGCGCGCCCTACCGATTGTTCAATATCGGCAACCACGACCCGGTGAAGCTGATGGACTTCATCGAAGCCATCGAGGCGGCGTTGGGCAAGACGGCGCAAAAGTCGTTCATGCCCCTGCAGGACGGCGACGTGCCGGCGACCTTCGCCGACGTCTCGGAACTGCAGACCTGGACCGGGTTCACGCCGGGCACACCTGTCGTGCAGGGCGTGGGCCGTTTCGTGGACTGGTATCGCGGCTACTACAAGTCTTGAGCGGCCCGCGGCATAGGGATGTTTCTTGGAAGGAAAGACACGAATGACCACCATCGCAGTCGTTGGCCTCGGCTACGTCGGCCTACCGCTGGCCGTCGAGTTCGGCAAGAAGTTCAGGACGCTCGGCTTCGACCTGTCCGAAGACAAGGTGGCGTCCTACGGTCGGCATGTCGATCCGACGGGCGAAGTCAGCAGCGAGGAACTGCGAGCTGCGCTTCACCTGCAGTGCAGCACCGACCCCTCCTGCCTGCGTGACGCCGACTTCATCGTGGTGGCGGTGCCCACGCCGGTGGATGCGGCGCACCAGCCCGACTTCACGCCCTTGCTCAAGTCCTCCGAAAGCGTGGGCCGGAACCTGAAGCGCGGTGCCATCGTGGTCTACGAATCGACGGTCTATCCGGGCGCCACCGAAGAGATCTGCATCCCCATCATCGAGAAGCACTCGGGCATGAAGTGGAAGCAGGACTTCTTCGTCGGCTACAGCCCGGAGCGCATCAACCCGGGTGACAAGGAGCGCACGGTCACTAAGATCATGAAGGTCGTCTCCGGCGACACGCCGCAGACGCTGGCCAAGGTGGCCGAGGTCTATGGTCGAGTGATCACGGCAGGCGTCTATCCGGCCAGCAGCATCAAGGTCGCCGAGGCCGCCAAGGTGATCGAGAACACCCAGCGCGATCTGAACATCGCATTGATGAACGAGCTCGCGGTCATCTTCCAGCGCATCGGCATCGACACCCTCGAAGTGCTGAAGGCGGCCGGCACCAAATGGAACTTCCTGCCCTTCAGGCCGGGCCTGGTGGGAGGGCACTGCATCGGCGTGGACCCGTACTATCTGACGCACAAGGCCGAGATGCTGGGCTACACGCCTCAAGTCATCCTGGCTGGCCGCCGCATCAACGACGGCATGGGCAAGTACGTGGCCGAACAGACCATCAAGCAGATGATCGCCAGCAACCTGCCCGTCAAGGGTGCCCAGGTGATCGTCTTGGGCATGACCTTCAAGGAAAACTGCCCGGATCTTCGCAACAGCAAGGTCATCGACGTGGTGCGCGAGTTGCAGAGCTTTGGCGTCCAGGTGCTGGTGCATGACCCGATTGCCGACACTGCCGAATGCGAACACGAGTATGGTGTCTCGTTGACACCCTGGGACGCACTGCCCAGGGCCGCGGCATTGGTGGCCGCGGTGTCGCACAGCGCGTACCTGGGCATGGGTGTGGCAGGACTGACCGACAAGCTCTTGCCCGGTGGTGTCTTTGCCGACGTCAAGAGCGCCTACGACGTCGAAGAGCTGGCCTCAGTCGGCGCCCGCACCTGGCGTTTGTAGATTGCCGCGCGTGGCCGCCGTCATGCGGCCAATGGCGTGGTACTCGAGCCCCGCGGCCTCGACCAATTCAGGCACGAACATGTTGCGCCCGTCGAACAGCACGGGCTGCCGCAAGGCCTTGCGGATGAGATCAAAATCCGGGCTGCGGAACTCCTTCCATTCCGTCACGATCACCAGGGCGTCGGCTGCCTCGAGCGCGTCCATGGCTCGATCGGCGTAGCTCAACCGGTCAAGCTCGCCCAACGCGCGACGAGCCTCGTCCATCGCGATGGGGTCGTAGGCACAAACGCTGGCCCCGAGTTCGAGCAATTCTTCGATGACGACCCGGCTTGGCGCTTCGCGCATGTCGTCGGTGTTCGGCTTGAATGCCAACCCCCACAGCGCGAATCGTCGGCCTGCCAGGCTGGACCCAAATCGTCGGACGATCTTGTCGACCAGAACCCGCTTCTGGGTCTGGTTGGCCGCATCGACAGCGCGCAGCACCTGAAGCTCGTGGCCGCCGTCCTGGGCGCTGCGTATCAGTGCCTTCACGTCCTTCGGGAAACAAGATCCGCCATAGCCGCATCCGGCATAGAGAAACCCGAAGCCGATGCGCGGATCGCTGCCAATGCCCTGACGCACCTGTTCGACATCGGCGCCCAGCCGCTCGGCCAGCAGAGCCAGCTCGTTCATGAATGAAATGCGTGTGGCAAGCATGGCGTTCGCGGCGTACTTGGTCAACTCGGCAGAGCGCAGGTCCATCACGAGCAGCCGGTCGTGGCTGCGCTGGAAGGGTGAGTAGAGGGCGCGCATCAGCAGGATCGCCTGCTCATCGTCGGCGCCG
Organism: uncultured beta proteobacterium; assembly: GCA_963824005.1. Classification (GTDB taxonomy): domain Bacteria; phylum Pseudomonadota; class Gammaproteobacteria; order Burkholderiales; family Burkholderiaceae_C; genus Rubrivivax. The sequence goes on along the minus strand of CAWGOK010000002.1, from coordinate 245,504 downwards.
ACGATGATGCGGTCCGGCCTCATGAAGTCTTCGACCGCCGCGCCTTCCTTCAGGAACTCCGGATTCGACACCACTGCGTGGCGCACGTCGACACCGCGCAGCGCGAGTTCTTCGCTGATGGCGGCCCTGACTCGATCGGCGGTCCCGACCGGCACCGTGCTCTTGTCGACCACGACCTTGTAGTCAGTCATATGGCGGCCGATGTTGCGCGCCGCCGCGAGCACATATTGCAGGTCGGCCGAGCCGTCTTCATCGGGTGGCGTGCCCACGGCAATGAACTGCATCGTGCCGTGAGCCACGGCTTGCTTCACCTCGGTGGTGAAGTGCAATCGACCTGCCGCCACGTTGCGTGCCACGACCTGGTCCAGTCCCGGCTCGTGGATGGGGATCCCGCCCGCCTTCAGTAGCGCAATCTTTGCCGGATCGACGTCGAGGCAGAGCACGTCGTTCCCCATTTCGGCCAGACACGCACCTGAAACCAACCCTACATAGCCCGTACCGACGACAGTTACTTTCACGGATGCTCCCCGTTCGAAATTGTTCTTGGCCTCAGGTCGCCGCACCGTAGTGCCGCGCTACCCACTCACGATAGCTGCCACTCAGCACGCGCTGTACCCAGTCTCCGTTCTGCAGGTACCACTGCACCGTCTTGCGGATGCCGCTCTCGAAGCTTTCGGCCGGTCGCCAACCCAGTTCACGCTCGATCTTGTGTGCATCGATGGCGTAGCGGCGATCGTGCCCCGGTCGATCGGTGACGAAGCTGATCAGCCGGCTGTGCGGCCCTGCTGGGTCGGGGCGCAACTCGTCGAGCAGCGTGCACACCGCATCGACGATCTGCCGGTTGGTGCGCTCGTTCCAGCCGCCGATGTTGTAGACCTCGCCCGGGCGGCCATGGGCCAGCACGGTGCGGATGGCGCTGCAGTGGTCCTTGACGTAGAGCCAGTCGCGCACGTTCAGACCGTCACCGTAGATCGGCAGGGGCTTGCCCGCCAAGGCGTTGACGATCATCAGCGGGATCAGCTTCTCCGGGAAGTGGAACGGGCCGTAGTTGTTCGAGCAGTTGGTCGTCAACACCGGCAGTCCGTAGGTGTGAAACCAGGCGCGCACCAGATGGTCGCTCGCTGCCTTGCTGGCCGAGTACGGGCTGTTCGGCTGATACAGGTGGGTTTCGGTGAAGGCCGGATCGTCGGCGCCCAGGCTGCCGTAGACCTCGTCGGTCGAGACATGGTGGAACCTGAATGCGGCCCTGTCCTTGTCGCCCAGCTTGACCCAATGCGCGCGCGCGGCCTCCAGCAAAGTGAAGGTGCCCTCGATATTGGTACGCACGAACTCGCCGGGCCCGTGGATGCTGCGGTCGACATGGCTCTCCGCGGCGAAGTGCAGGATCGCCCGGGGGCGGTGCTGCGCCAGCAACCGGTCGAGCAGGGCCCGGTCGCAGATGTCGCCCTTGACGAACACATGCCGCCTGTCGCCGTCCAGGGCGGCCAGGTTCTCCAGGTTGCCGGCATAGGTCAATGCGTCGAGGTTGAGCACCGGCTCCTCTGCGCGGGCCAGCCAGTCGAGAACGAAGTTGCTGCCGATGAAGCCGGCGCCGCCAGTGACGAGAATCATGATTGGCCTGGGAATCAGAGAGTGTGATACGACGGAGGCAGCCGCGGGCGATCAGCCGCGGCCGTAGCTGTCCTCGAAGCGGACGATGTCGTCCTCGCCCAGGTAGCTGCCGGACTGGACTTCGATGATCTCCAGCGGCACCTTGCCCGGATTGGCCAGTCGATGCACTTGCCCCAGCGGGATGTAGGTGCTCTGGTTCTCGGTGAGCAGGATGACGTCGTCGCCGTTGGTCACTTCGGCGGTGCCGGACACGACGATCCAGTGCTCTGCACGATGGTGATGCTTCTGCAGGCTCAGCGAAGCGCCGGGCTTGACCATGATGCGCTTGACCTGGAAGCGCGCTCCGGAGTCGATGCTGTCGTACCAGCCCCAGGGGCGGTGCACCTGCCGGTGCAATGTATGTTCGGTGCGGCCGGCACGCTGCAACTCGCCGACGATGTGCTTGACCTCCTGGCTGCGGCTGCGGTCTGTCACCAGCACGGCATCGGGCGTCTCCACCACCACCACGTCGTCGAGCCCGATCACGCCCACCAAGCGGCTGGTGGCATGCACCAGCGTGTTGCGGCTGTCGTGCACCATGGCATCGCCCACTGCCGCGTTGCCCGCCGCGTCGCGATGACTGACCTGCCACACGGCGTCCCAGGCGCCCAGGTCCGACCAGCGGGCGTTCAGCGGCACCATGCGGATGTCGAACTCGGAATCGCCCGGGCACTTCTCCATCACCGCGTAGTCGACCGACTCGCTGGGGATGGCGAGGAACCTTGCCTTGTCCGGCCGCACGAAACTGGCATCCGTGCTGCGCCCGTCCCACGCGGCCCGCGTGGCGCCATCGATGTCGGCGCGAAACCGATGCAGCGCCTTCAGCCACACCGAGGCGCGCACCACGAACATGCCGCTGTTCCAGAAGTAGCCGCCTTCATCGAGGTAGCGTGCCGCCGTGGCGGCGTCGGGTTTCTCCACGAAGCGCAGCACCTTCATCGAGGGCCCATCGCCGAGTTCGCAGCGGATGTACCCGTAACCGGTTTCGGGACGGTCGGGTGCGATGCCCAGCACCACGAACGCCCCGCCGGCCGCGGCACGCACGGCCTGCTGCACCGCCGCGGTGAATGCCGCTTCGTCGCCCACGGTTTGGTCGGCTGGCGTGACCACCAGCACCGGATCGTCCTGGTGCTGCGTGGCGTACAGGGCGGCCAGCGTCATGGCGGGCGCCGTGTTGCGCCCGGCGGGTTCGAGCAATACGGTCCCCGGCGGCATGGGCAAGGCGTTCATCTGCTCGAGGACCAGGAAGCGCTGCTCTTCGTTGCCCACGACGCAGGCACTGGCCACCTGGATGTCGTCGGCGGACAGTGCGCGCAATCGCATTGCGGCCTGCTGGAAAAGGCTGTGCGCGCCATGCAGGGCGAGGAACTGCTTCGGAAACTGGGCCCGCGACAGCGGCCATAGGCGCGTACCGCTACCTCCGGCAATGATGACGGGTTGAACAGGGATCGAATTCATCGTAGGCGCTGATTGCGGTTGGACGGATGGGCAAGCGGGTGCCACATTGGCGCGGGCTCGATGTCCGGATTCAGCCTTGCGGCGTGGACTCGAAGCCGTTGGGATTCAGTTGCTGCCATCGCCAGCTGTCGGCGCACATGCGCTCGAGGCCCAGACTGGCGCGCCAGCCCAGCAGCTGGCTGGCCCGCGCCGGGTCAGCGTAACAGGCGGCCACGTCGCCGGGCCGACGCGGCGCCACGACGTACGGCAGCTCGCGGCCGCTGGCATGGGCGTAGGCCCTGATCACCTCGAGCACGCTGTAGCCGCGGCCCGTGCCCAGGTTGACGGTGACGGACTGGCCGGCATCGAAGAGGTACTGCAAAGCCGCCACGTGGCCTGCAGCCAGGTCGCTGACATGGATGTAGTCGCGCACGCCGGTGCCGTCCGCGGTGTCGTAGTCGTTGCCGAAGACCTGCAGGTGCGGGCGCCGACCCACGGCGACCTGGGCCACATAGGGCATCAGGTTGTTCGGCGTGCCACGCGGGTCCTCGCCGATCAGGCCGCTCTCGTGCGCTCCCACGGGGTTGAAGTAGCGCAGCGTGGCCACCTTCCAGCTCGGATCGCTGGCTTGCAGGTCGCGCAACACGGTCTCGCCCATCAGCTTGGTGTGACCATAGGGGTTGGTCGCGGCCAGGGCTGCATCCTCGTCGATGGGCAGGCGCTCGGGGATGCCGTAGACCGTGGCGCTCGAGCTGAAGACGATGTGCCTGCAAGCCTGGCCACGCATCGCCTCGCAGACGGTCAGCAGGCTGCCCAGGTTGTTGGCGTAGTAGGCCAGTGGATTCAGCGCCGATTCACCGACTGCCTTAAGGGCTGCGAAGTGCACCACCGCATCCGGGGAGTAGTCGGCAAAGACGCGCCGCATTGCCGGCGCGTCGCACGCATCGGCGCGCTCGAAGACTGGCCGGGACCCTGACAACCGCTGCAACCGTGCCAGCACCTCGGCCGAACTGTTCGCGAAGTTGTCGACACCGACCACACGGTAGCCTGCCGAAAGCAGGGCCAGCCAGGTGTGCGACGCGATGTAACCGGTGGCCCCGGTCAGCAGTACCGTGGTGCCGCTCATCAACAGGGCCGCGAAACCGGGAGAGGCCCGCCACGGGCGCGCTCACGCTTGCGCGGACCGCGATCATGCAAGGTCGTCATGTTGCAGTGCGCACCTGGTGCGCCGCCGACGCCCTTCGCCGGATCGCAGCGGGCGACACCTTGCGGTGGTCGAACTTGCCAAGTGGGTCTTCGAGCATGGGTGGGTTCAGGCCGGGGGTCGGTGATCACGTGTGCGTCGGGACCTTCGTTTCACGAAACCCTGCCGCGGCGCCCATTGCCAGGGCTGCCGACCGGAATTGTCTCCCAATTGCCGGCGGGCATCCGCGGTGGCGATCACGGGCCGGGCCGGACGCCGTCCCTACAATCGGGCAATGCTGCACAGTCTGAACTCCATGCTTGCGCCCGCCCTGATGGAGCGGCTCGTCCTCGTCGTGAACCATGTGCTTAATGCCGAGCCCGCAGCCACCAGCCGCCTGCAGCCGCATGCGCAGCGCGTGATCCGGTTGCAGATGCAGTCGTGGCCCTCGCTGCTGCCTGCGCCGCCTACGCTGGCCTTTCGCGTGACACCGGCTGGCATGCTCGAGTGGTGCGGCGGGCCGGATGCGGCGGCGGATGCCGACCTGCGGGTCGGTGTGGATGCATCGAACCCGCTGCTGCTGATGGCCCGGGCCATGGCTGGTGACATGCCGTCCGTCGAGATCGACGGCGATGCGCAACTGGCCGGCGACGTGAACTGGCTGCTGCAGAACCTGCGCTGGGACGTCGCTGCCGACATGGATCGTCTCTTCGGCCCCACCGTGGCCTACCCGCTGCACCGCCTGGGTTCGGCGCTGGCGCGCGGCCTGCGTGCCGCCCTGCAAGGTGCGTCCGGGCTGACCCAGCGCACGCGGCCGCCTCCGCCATGAGGCGTTTGCTGCGGCTGGTGTTCATCGTGTTCACCGTGCTGCGCTTCGGGCTCGACGAGCTGGCGATGTCGGGTTTCCGGCAGCGCTGGGTGCGCGCGCTGTCGTGGACCGTGACCCTTGGCCGTCGCTTCGACCAACCGCGCGGCGTGCGCCTGCGCTTGGCGCTCGAACGCCTGGGCCCGATCTTCGTCAAGTTCGGCCAGGTGCTGTCGACGCGGCGCGACCTGCTGCCGCTGGACGTGGCCGACGAGCTGGCCAAGCTGCAGGACCGCGTGCCGCCCTTTCCGGCGGCGCAGGCGGCGGCGCTGGTGGAGAAGGCCTTCGGGCGGCGCATCGACGATCTCTTCGCCAGCTTCGAGACCGAGCCCGTGGCCAGCGCATCGATCGCGCAGGTGCACTTCGCCACACTCAAGGAGCCGCCGGGCCGCGCCCAAGTCTCCTTGACCCCCTCGAGGGGCGGGGCAGCGCAGAGCGGCGCGCCTGGGGGTGCAGAGGCGGGCGGGCGCGAGGTGGCGGTCAAGGTACTGCGCCCGGGCATGCTCGAGGTCATCGAGGACGATTTGACGCTGCTGCATACGCTGGCGCGCTGGGTCGAGCGGATCAGCACCGACGGCAAGCGGCTCAAGCCGCGCGAGGTGGTGGCCGAATTCGACGTCTACCTGCACGACGAGCTCGACCTGGTGCGCGAAGCCGCCAATGCCGCGCAGTTGCGGCGCAACATGCTGGGTCTGAACCTGGTGATGGTGCCGGAGATGATCTGGGACTATTGCACCTCGACCGTCATCGTCATGGAGCGCATGTACGGCGTGCCGATCAGCCAGACGCAGCGGCTGCGCGACGCGGGCGTCGACCTGCAGAAGCTGGCTCGCGACGGTGTGACCATCTTCTTCACCCAGGTGTTTCGTGACGGCTACTTCCACGCCGACATGCACCCCGGCAACATCCAGGTCAGCATCGAACCCGCGACCTTCGGCCGCTACATCGCACTCGACTTCGGCATCATCGGCACGCTCACCGAGTGGGACAAGGAATACCTGGCGCAGAACTTCATCGCCTTCTTTCGGCGCGACTACAAGCGCGTGGCCGAACTGCACGTCGAGTCGGGATGGGTGCCCCCTGCAACCCGTGTCGACGCGCTCGAGAATGCCATCCGCGCGGTGTGCGAACCGCACTTCGACCGGCCGCTGAAGGACATCTCGCTCGGCCAGGTGCTGATGCGGCTGTTCCAGACCTCGCGGCGCTTCAATGTCGAGATCCAGCCGCAACTGGTGCTGCTGCAGAAGACCTTGCTCAACATCGAGGGCCTGGGCCGCCAGCTCGACCCCGAACTCGACCTGTGGAGCACGGCCAAGCCCTTCCTGGAGCGCTGGATGAACCAGCAGGTCGGCTGGCAAGGCCTGCTGGACCGTCTGAAGAACGAGGCGCCCCGCTACGCCCAGTTGCTGCCCGAGCTGCCACGGCTGCTGCACCAGGCGCTGCAGGCCCCGGGGCAGGCGGCTACGGAGTCGACCGCGATGTTGGCCTTGCTTGCTGAACAGAAGCGAACCAACTGGCTGTTGCAGGCGCTGCTCTTCGGCGCCCTCGGTTTCCTGGGGGGGGTGCTGCTGGTGCGCGTGTGGTTGCACTCTTAGCGTTGCGTATAGCGCGCCGAAGTCTGTCCGCACTGCGCCGCGCATTCCGCTGGCCTTGGCCATCGAGCGTTCATCGAGCGAAAGTGCTTTCAGCGTCGCCGTCGGACGGGTCGTGTCAGGTCGGCTGCCGCTGGTGAGCACGGATAATGCATGCGTCGCTGCCGCCCAACCGAGCCCACGAAAGCGCCGATTGCCATGCTTCTGACCCTGGTCATCTTCTACCTGCTGATCACCATCGCCATCGGTCTTTGGGCCGCCAAGCGTGTCAAGACCACGGCCGACTTCGCCATCGCCGGCCGCACACCTGCCGCTGGTCATGATCGTCACGACGACCTTCGCCACCTGGTTCGGAAGCGAGACCGTGCTCGGCATCCCGGCGAAATTCGTTGCCGGCGGGCTGAACAGCGTGGTCGAAGACCCCTTCGGCGCGGGCACCTGCCTGATCCTCGTCGGGCCTGTTCTTCGCCGGCAAGCTGTACAGGATGACCTTGCTGACGATCAGCGACTACTATCGCGAGCGTTACGGCCGGCTGGTCGAGGTCGTGTGTTCGCTGATCATCATCCTGAGCTATCTGGGCTGGGTCTCGGCGCAAGTCACCGCACTCGGGCTGGTGTTCAACATCCTGTCCGGCGGCGCCATCTGCTCCGGCGGCGGGCATGATCATCGGCACGGTGTCGATCCTGGCCTACACGCTGTTCGGCGGCATGTGGTCGGTGGCCGTCACCGACTTCCTGCAGATGATCATCCTGGTGGCCGGGCTGTTCATCCTGGCGGTGTTCGCCGGCCAGCAGGCCGGCGGTGCCGACCGCGTCGTGGCGCTGGCGGTGAGCAAGGACCTGTTCAAGTTCTGGCCCGAGCCGAGCTTCCAGGACATGGCCTTCTTCTTCGCTGCCGCCATCACCATGATGCTCGGGTCGATCCCGCAGCAGGACGTGTTCCAGCGGGTCATGTCGGCCAAGGACGCCAGCGCTGCCACCAAGGGCCCCGTGATCGGCGGCATCTGCTACATCTTGTTCGCCTTCGTGCCGATGTTCCTGGTGGTCAGCGCGCTGATCATCATGCCCGAGCGGGCCGAGGCCCTGCTCGCAGAGGACCCGCAGAAGGTGCTGCCCATGTTGGTGTTGGAGAAGATGCCCTTCGTCATGCAGGTGCTGTTCTTCGGCGCCCTGCTGTCGGCCATCAAGTCCACCGCTTCGGCCACGCTGCTGGCGCCATCGGTGACCTTCGTCGAGAATATCTGGCGTCAGTTCCGCCCCCACCAGGGCGACCGCATCGAGCTGCGCACCATGCGCATCACCGTGCTGATCTTCAGTGCCTGTGTCTGTGCCTACGCCATCGGGCTGCAAGGCAAGCCGATCTACGAAATGGTGTCTGGCGCCTACCAGGTCACTCTGGTCGGCGCCATCGTGCCGCTGACGGCGGGCCTGTACTGGAAGCGGGCCACGACGCAGGGCGCCGTGTTCTCGATCGTGCTCGGCGTGCTGGCCTGGCTGCTGTTCCTGTCCACTCCGGCAGGCGAGAGCTTCCCGGCGCAACTCGCCGGCATATTGATGGCTGTCGTCGGCATGGTGTTCGGTTCATTGGGGCCGCAGGCAGTGAAGGACCAGCGGGGCTCGCATCATCGGATTGTCGGGCTGAAGGGCTGAAGGGCTGAAGGGCCGGGGCCACCCGGCCGCCTCTCGTGGCGGGCGCAGGTGTCGACCGCACGGCAGCGCAATCGGGACCGGAACCTATAATTACCGGCTTTGCGTTCGAACGACCCCATGCCGATCTACGCCTACAAATGCGAGTCCTGCGGACACCGGCAGGACGTGCTGCAGAAGATTTCCGATCCCGTGCTGAGCACCTGCCCGGCCTGCGGTGCGGCGGCCTATGCCAAGCAGCTCACCGCGGCCGGTTTTCAGCTGAAGGGTTCGGGCTGGTACGCGACCGACTTCCGTGGTGGCCAGGTCGCCCCGACGGAAGACAAGGCCGATGCGAAACCCGCCGATGCGCCAGCCACCCCGCCCGCACAGCCGACGACCACGCCCGCGGCGGCAGCGCCGGTGACGCCGGCGCCTGCTGCCGACAAGGCGCGCCCGTCCGCCTCGGAGCCAGGGTGAAGAAATACCTGATTGCCGGCCTGCTGGTGTGGACACCGCTGGCCATCACCATCTGGGTGCTGTCGTGGACGCTGGGCGTGATGGACAGCGTGTTCGCCTGGCTGCTCACCGCGCCGCAGGCGCTGCTGCCCGCTTCTGCGCACGACACCATCGAGAAGCTGCGCCACGTGCCAGGGCTGGGCGTGCTGGTGCTGGGCGTGGGCCTGATGCTGTCAGGCATGTTCGTCACCAACATCTTCGGCCAATGGTGGCTGCGCCAGGGCAACCGGTTGCTGCACAAGATTCCGATCGTCAAGTCGGTCTACAGTTCGGTCAAGCAGGTCTCGGACACGCTCTTTTCGAGCAACGGAAACGCCTTTCGCGAAGCCGTGCTCGTGCAGTACCCGCGCCAGGGTTCGTGGACCATCGCCTTCGTCACCGGCAAGCCCGGTGGCGAGGTGGCACAGCATCTCGTGGGCGCCTATGTGAGCGTGTACGTGCCCACGACACCCAACCCGACCTCGGGCTTCTTCCTCATGATGCAGCGCGCCGACGTGGTGCCGCTGTCGATGAGCGTGGACGAGGCGCTCAAGTACATCATCTCGATGGGCGTCGTCGCGCCGCCGCACCGCGCCGCGCACGTGCCCATAGCCGCCGCGCAGGCGCGAAATCAGCCCGGCTGAGCGCGCGCCGCCGCACGCTTGGCACCGGTCGGCCGGACCCCCGGCCTCAGCGTCCGGAAGCGCCCTGCGACGCAATCAACCCCAGGTGCCCACGGGGCGCCACAGAACCGGAGCACCTGCATGAGAACCACTTACTGCGGCCTTGTCAGCGAAGCCCTGCTGGGGCAGACCGTCACCTTGATGGGCTGGGCGCACCGCCGGCGCGACCATGGCGGCGTGATCTTCATCGACCTGCGCGACCGCGAAGGCCTGGTGCAGATCGTCTGCGACCCGGATCGGGCCGCCATGTTCGCCACGGCCGAGAACGTGCGCAGCGAGTACTGCCTGAAGATCGTGGGCATGGTGCGCGCGCGGCCGGGTGGCACCGAGAACGCCAACCTCACCAGCGGCAAGATCGAGGTGCTGTGCCACGAGCTCGAGGTGCTGAACCCGAGCGTGTCGCCGCCGTTCCAGATCGATGACGAGAACCTGTCGGAGACGACGCGGCTGACGCATCGCGTGCTCGACCTGCGGCGGCCGACCATGCAGCGCAACCTGATGCTGCGCTACCGCGTGGCGATGGAAGTGCGCAAGTTTCTCGACGCCAACGGCTTCATCGACATCGAAACGCCGATGCTCACGCGCAGCACCCCCGAGGGCGCACGTGACTACCTGGTGCCCAGCCGCGTGCACGACGGGCAGTTCTTCGCGTTGCCGCAAAGCCCGCAGCTGTTCAAGCAGTTGCTGATGATGGCCGGCTTCGACCGCTACTACCAGATCGTCAAGTGCTTCCGCGACGAAGACCTGCGCGCCGACCGCCAGCCCGAATTCACGCAGATCGACATCGAGACCTCCTTTCTCGCCGAGGAGCAGATCCGCACGATGTTCGAAGGCATGATTCGCAGCACCTTCCACCATGCCATCGGCGTGGAACTGCCGGCGTTTCCGGTGATGAAGTACGCCGACGCGATGCACCGGTACGGCTCGGACAAGCCCGATCTGCGCGTCAAGCTCGAGTTCACCGAACTCACCGACGTGATGCGCGACGTCGACTTCAAGGTCTTCTCGGGCCCGGCCCACATGCCCGATGGCCGGGTGGTCGGACTGCGCGTTCCCGGCGGCGCCGACATGAGCCGCAGCGAGATCGATGCCTACACCGAGTTCGTCAAGATCTACGGTGCCAAGGGCCTGGCATGGATCAAGGTCAATGATGTCGCCAAGGGCCGCGAAGGCCTGCAGTCGCCGGTGGTGAAGAACCTGCACGACGCGGCATTGGCCGAGATCGTCAGGCGCACCGGTGCTGTCAACGGCGACCTGCTTTTCTTCGGCGCCGACAAGGCGAAGATCGTCAACGACGCCATCGGTGGCCTGCGCGTCAAGGTCGGACACAGCGATTTCGGCAAGTCGCATGGCCTGGTGCGCGGCGACTGGGAGCCCCTGTGGGTGGTCGACTTCCCGATGTTCGAGCATGACGATGCGGCCGGCCGCTGGAACGCGGTGCACCATCCCTTTACCGCACCGAAGGACGGGCACGAGGACTGGCTGCAGACCGACCCCGGGCGCTGCATCGCCAAGGCCTACGACGTGGTGCTGAACGGCATCGAACTCGGCGGCGGCTCGGTGCGGATCCATCGCGAAGAGGTGCAGAGCAAGGTCTTCAGGGCGCTGAACATCGGGCCCGAGGAGGCGCGCGCGAAGTTCGGCTTCCTGCTGGACTCGCTGCAGTACGGCGCGCCGCCGCACGGGGGCATCGCCATCGGGTTGGACCGTTTTGTGATGCTGATGACGGGCGCCGAATCGTTGCGTGACGTGATCGCGTTCCCGAAGACACAACGCGCGCAATGCCTGTTGACTGGCGCTCCCAGCCCCGTCGACGAAGTGCAGTTGCGCGAGCTGCACATCCGCCTGAGGAACACCCAGGCCGCTGCGCAATAGCCCTCGGGTGCGGGCAGCGGCGGCAGCTTCGGTCGCACCCCGGGGTGCGCGGGGAACGTTATGCTCGCCGGCATGAGCCCAGGCAATACGGCGCGCGCCGCCAAGATCCCCCAGTCGGTGCTGGTGGTGATCCACACCCCGGCGCTCGAGGTGTTGCTGATCGAGCGCGCCGACAAGCCGGGTTTCTGGCAAAGCGTCACCGGCTCCAAGGACCGACTCGGCGAAGCACTGGTCCAAACCTGCGTGCGCGAGGTCGAGGAGGAAACCGGCATCGTCATCGGCAGCGCCGCCGTGCCGCTGGCGGCGCTGCGCGACTGGGGCCTGCGCAACGTGTACGAGATCTATCCCGTCTGGCGCCACCGCTATGCCGATGGCGTGACCCACAACACCGAGCATGTCTTCGGCCTGACCGTCAGCCCCGGCACGTCGGTGCGCCTGAACCCGCGCGAGCATCTGCGTTTCGGCTGGTGGCCGTGGCGCGAGGCAGCCGACCGCTGCTTCTCGCCCAGCAACGCCGAAGCCATCCTGCAACTGCCGCGCTTCCTGCCTGTCGAACCGCCATGAATCCTTTCTCATCGCCTGGTTTCGCCGCCTCGACGGCAATGAACCTGTCGAAGCTGCGCGTGGCCACCTACAACATCCACAAGGGGGTGCGCGGCGTCGGACCACGCAAGCGACTGGAGATCCACAACCTCGGCCTCGGTGTCGAGGCGCTGGATGCCGACCTGGTGTTCCTGCAGGAGGTGCGGCTGTTCCACACCCGCGATGCGCGCCAGTTCGAGCGCACCTGGTTCGGCTGGCCCGATGGCGGACAGGCCCAGTTCCTGGCGCCCGAAGGCTACGAGGTGGCCTACCGCACCAACGCCGTCACGCGCCACGGCGAGCACGGCAACGCGCTGCTGTCGCGCTGGCCGCTGGGCGATGTCGGCCACCACGATGTCAGCGATCACCGCTTCGAGCAGCGCGGGCTGCTGCACGTGCCGGTGCAATGGAACGCGCAAGCGCTGCATGCGGTGGTGGTGCACTTCGGCCTGGCGCACCGCAGCCGCGTGCGCCAGGTGCAGCGCCTGGCCGATTTCATCGCCGCGGCGGTGCCGGCAGACGAGATGCTGGTGGTGGCCGGCGACTTCAACGACTGGGGCGAAAAGCTCGACGCACCGATGCGCGAGATGGGCCTGCGGCGCGCGCAATCGCCGCACGGGCGCGCGGCGCAGCGCCTGACCTTTCCCTCGCTGGTACCGGTGTTCGCGATGGACCGCATCTACACGCGCGGGCTGGCCTGCCGGTCCACCTCGGTGCCGCGCGGCTCCGCCTGGGCGCGCATGTCCGACCATCTGCCGCTGCTGGCCGAGTTGGAGCGGGCCTAGCGCCGGCCCGCGACGACGACGCGGCAAACCGGGCCGACTCTGCCATGTCCACACGCAGCAGCGACGAAGCTTCGCCGCTGTGGGCGTGGCATGCGCTGCCGGATGCCGGGTTCGTGGGCGGCAATCGCGTGCGCCTGCTGCAAGGCGGTGACGAACTCTTTCCGGCCATGCACGGCGCCATCGCCGGCGCCCGGTCGCAGGTCTGGCTGGCCACCTACATCTTCCATGACGACGAGGCGGGCAGAGCGATGGCCGAGGTGCTGCGCGCTGCGGCCCAGCGTGGTGTGAAGGTGAACGTGGTGCTCGACGGTTTCGGCTCCTTGGCCACGCTGCCGCGACTGAAGGGCTGGCTGGCGGCCGATGGCATCGCGTTCGAGGTGTTCCGCCCGCTCGATCGCTGGCTGGCCTGGTTTCAACCGAGCCAGCTTCGGCGCCTGCACCAGAAGCTGTGCGTCGTGGACGATGCGGTGGCCTTTGTCGGCGGCATCAACGTCATCGACGACCGCATCGACCTGCGCCACGGGCGCACCGAACTGCCGCGCCTGGACTTTGCGGTCGAACTGCGCGGGCCGGTGGTGCAGCTGGTGCAGCACATGGTGCACGCACTGTGCGTGCGCGCCAGGTTCGGGCACGAATGGCGCGCCGAGGTGCGTGCGCTGGCGCGCAGTCGCTGGCCGGTGGCCCGTACCTGGCAATTGCTGCGGGACTTGAGCGTTCCCCGTGCGCCGGCGCAGCAGCAGCCGGCCTTGCCGATGCCGCCGGTGCGCGTGGCCTTCGTCGTGCGCGACAACCTGCGCCAGCGTCGTGCCATCGAGCGCAGTTACATCGAAGCCATCCGCGGCGCCCGGGACAGCGTGGACATCGCCTGCTCGTACTTCTATCCGGCCCGCGCTTTCAGGCGCTCGCTGCTTGGCGCCGCACGGCGCGGGGTGCGCGTGCGTCTGCTGCTGCAGGGCAAGATCGACTATCGGTTGGCCGGGCTGGCGGCGCGCGTGCTTTATGACGAACTGCTGTCGACAGGCGTGCGCATCTACGAGTACACCCCGGCCTTCCTGCATGCCAAGGTGGCCGTGGTGGATGCCGACTGGGCCACCGTGGGCAGCTCCAACATCGACCCGTTGTCGCTGCTGCTCAATCTGGAGGCCAATGCCGTGGTACGCGACGCCGAATTCGCGCATCAATTGCGGCAGCGCATCGACCAGGCGGTCGCGCTGTCGCACGAAGTCAAGGCCACGCCGCTGCGCGAGGGCTGGCGCCGCTGGCTGTCGCGCGGCGTCGTCGCCTGGTGCGCCAGCACCTACCTGCGCGTGGCTGGCATCACCGGGCGCTATTGACGTATGTTGGGCGCTGTCCCGGGCGCGTTCAGCGCAGCCGCCTGGCCGACAACGGGTCTTCGCCAAAGCGGTTCGCGCCCGCCGTGCCGCGCAGGAAGCCGTTGTCGATCAACGCCCACAGCCAGCCGATCACCGGCACCAGGTTCAGCAGCACCCACCAGCCTGACTTGTCGCGGTCGTGCCAGCGCTTCACCGACACCGCCAGCGCCGGCCACACCAGCGTCAGTTTGACGATCAGATCGGCGGTCTGCGGCCGCACACGCGCGATGCCCAGCAGCGTATGCGCCAGCACCGCCAAACCGATCAGGGCCAGCACGCCATAGAGCCAGAAGTCGCGGCGTGACACGCGGCCGCGCAGGCTGAAGAACATGCGCTGCGGGGGCATCGACTCTGCAAAGGGGTCAGTGCTGGGGGGGCTGGCCTGCATGCGCGCAGTATTCCATGGCCCCGCGCCGCACCGACTGTGCCGGCGACGACGCGCCAGACGGCAGCCGGCCGAGGCCGGGCCTACAGATCCAGTTCGATGTAGCGCACTCCCTCGCCCTGGTCGCTCGGCTTTTCCACGAAGCCGAGCTGGCGGGCCAGTTCGAGCATGCGGCTGTTCTCGGCCAGCACCGTGGCCACCAGCTTCTTCGTGCCGTGCCGGCGCTGGTAGTCGATGATGCGTTGCATCAGCAGCGCACCCAGACGCATGCCCTTCATGTCGGAGCGCACCACGATGCCGAACTCGGCGCTCACGTTGTCTGGGTCGGAGATCGCGCGCACCACGCCCAGCGTGCGCTCGTTGCCGTCGGCGTCGGTGTCGGCAACGATGAAGGCCATTTCGCGCGCATAGTCGATCTGCGTCAGGCGCGCCAGCTCGCTGCGCTCGATGCTGCGCCGCGTATGGAACACGCGCATGCGGATGTCGGCCGGGTCCAGCTGGCTCAGGAAGGCCACGTGCTGCGCCTCGTCCTCGGGGCGGATCGGGCGCACGGTCAGCGTCCGCCCCTGCCAGTCGAGCGTCTCGACCAGGTTCGACGGGTAGGGCCGGATGGCGAAGTTCAGCGCGCCGGCGGGTGCCTCCAGGCTCAAGCGCACGCGCGCGTGCGTGGCCACGGCGCCGCCCGGGCCGACGAGCAGCGGGCTCAGGTCCAGTTCGGCGACTTGCGACACGTCGATCAGCAGCTGCGACAACCCCACCAGCACGCGGTGCAGTGCCGCCTCGTCGGCCGCGGGCACGTCGCCATGAGCGCGCAGTGCGTGCCGCGCGCCGGTGCGTTGCACCAGCGCACGCGCGAGCGGCACGTTCAGCGGCGGCAAGGCCACCGCCAGCTCACCCGCCGCATCGATCGAGTCGCCGCCCTGGCCGAACAGGATCACCGGGCCGAAGAGCGGGTCGATGCGCGCGCCGACGATCAGTTCGCGCGCCTGCCCGGGCAGGGTCATCGCCTGCACGCAAAACCCTTCGATCCGGGCCTCGGGCATCGAGCGCTGCAAACCGGAAAGCATGCGTCGTGCGGCGTCGCGCACCTGTACCGCGCTGCGCAGATCCAGGCGCGGGCCGCCGAGCTCCGCGCCGTGCGCGATGTCGGGCGACACAATCGACAGCGCCACCGGGAATCCGGCCTTCTCTGCGGCGCTGGCGGCGGCGTAGGGTTCGGGCTCGACGCGGTGCGTCGCCCGCACGGCGATGCCATAGGCGGCCAGCAGGGCCCGCGCCTCGTCCAGGTCCAGCCAGGTGCGCCCGGCGCCCAGCGCGCGCTGCACCAGCGCGCGTGCCGTGGCGGCGTCGACGCGGATGTCCTGGTTGGCGCTGGGCGGCGCCTCGATCAGCTGCGCCTGGTTGCGACGATAGGCCACCAGCATCGAGAAGGCGCTCACCGCCTCTTCCGGCGTGGCGAAGCTGGCAATGCCCGCCTGCTGGAACACAGTGCGCGCCTCGGCCACGGCAGCGTGGCCCAGCCAGCAGCCGAGCAGCCGCGGCGGTATCTGTTGTGCCAGCGGCAGCAGCGCACGCGCGATCTGCGCACTCGGCACCACCGCGCTGGGTGCGTGGATCAGCAGCAGCGCCGGAGCTGCCGCGTCGTCCTGCAGCACCTGCATCGCCTGCGCATAGGCTTCGGCCGGCGCGTCGCCAGCGACGAGCAGCGGCGCCGCGTTCGCGGCGGGCTGCGCCAGCAGGGCATCCAGGCCAAGCCGTGTCCCGTCACTGAGGGCGCACAGCCGCACACCGGCCCGCGCGGCAGCATCCGCCGCCATGGACCCGGCGCCGCTGCCGTTCGTCAGGATCGCCAACTGCTCGCTGCGGTTGGTGCGAAAGCGTGCCAGCGTCTCGGCGGCCAGGAACATCTGCTGCAGCGTGCCCACGCGCAGCATGCCGGCGCGCGCGATGGCTGCGTCGTAGACACGGTCGGCATCGTCGTGGGCACCGGCTGCCGCATGGCCGGCGCGCACCACGATCACCGGCTTGTTGCGCGCGGCCGCCCGCGCCGCGGAAAGGAACTTGCGCGGCGAGTCGATCGATTCGATGTACAGCAGGATCGAACGCGTCCGGCCGTCGCTGGCCAGCTGGTCGAGCATGTCGGCCGCGTCGACGTCCGCATGCTGCCCGAGCGAGACGACGTGCGAAAAGCCGATCTGGCGCGCCTGCGCCCAGTCCAGCATGGCACTGACCAGTGAGCCCGATTGCGAGACCAGGGCCAGCTCGCCGGCTGCGGCATCGGTATGCGCCATGCTGGCGTTCAGGCCGATATGCGGGGCCAGCAAGCCGATGCAGCCGGGCCCCAGGATGCGCAGCAGGTGCGGCCTGGCGGCGTCGAGCATGGCCTGTCGCTGCGTCGAATCCAGCCCGGTGCTCAACACCACCACCGCGCGCGTGCCGCGTGCGCCCAGCTCGGCCACCACGCCGGGCACGCTGGCAGCGGGGGTGCAGATCAGCGCCAGGTCGGGGGCTTGCGGCAGATCGACGATGCGCGCGTACACGCTCTGCCCGTCGAGCCGGTGGTACTTGGGGTTGACGGCATGCACCGGCCCCTTGTAGATGCCGCTGCGCAGGTTGCGCCAGGCCGTGGTGCCCATGCGGCCGGGCCGCGCCGACGCGCCGATCACCGCCACCGACGCCGGGTTGAGCATTGCCTCGAGGTTGCGCGTACTCACCGCACGCCCCCGGGTGCCGCGGCATCATGGGCGCGCCGCGGCGTGCAGGAGGGGTCTTCGACGGGGCAAGGCTGTTTGACTCCGACAGGACCGGGCATGCCCGGCGTGTGTGCGAGGATGCTAAGGCCTTCCAGCACCGTCGGGTGCGGTGTCACACTCGGGCTCAGACAGAACGGAGAAATCGCGAATGAAGATACTTCTGCCCATCGACGGGTCCGCCGCCTCGCTGGACGCGGCGCGCCAGGCGCTGCGCATGATCCAGGACGGCCTGCGGGCCAGCCTGGTGTTGGCCAACGTGCAGGAACCGGCCACCTTGTACGAAATGCTGCTGGCGCACGACGCCGAGGTGATCGAACAGGTCAGTGCCAAGGCCGGGCTGCACCTCCTGGAGCCGGCACAGGCGCTGGTGCGCGCCGCCGGCGTGGACTACGAGATCGAGGTCGCGGCAGGCGACCCTGCGCATACGCTGATCGACATCCTCGAGAACTTCGGCTGCGACATGGTGGTCATGGGCGCGCGCGGCATGGGCACGCTGCGCAGCGCGCTGCTGGGCTCGGTCTCGCACGAGGTGCTGCATGCGGCGCAGGTGCCGGTGCTCATCGTCAAGCAGGCGCCGGCGCCCGAAGCCCTTGGCGATGACGAGGAAGCCGCCGAGTCGATCCAATAGGACGGCCGCGCCCCAATGCCGGCATCAATGCAGCAATGAGCTTTGCACTGGTCGAGTTGATGTGCGCCGACATCGACGAGCGCCTCAAGTCCGGCGCCTACGGCAATTCCAGCGAGCACCAGTGCGACCCGATCCGTCGCGATCAGGAGGAACTGGCAAGGCAGCGCCTGCGCGAACTGATGGAAGATGGCTTGAGCTCCAGCCCGGCGCGCGCGATGACCCGCGCCGACCGGGTCGCCCTGCGCAAGGCCGCGTTGGGTCGCAAGGGTTGAAGCCGATTCAACGGATGCTCGCCTCGGCGCGCCGCCGATTGCCAAGAGCGTCGGTCTGGCCGGGCTGCGGCATTGCGGGGTCGAGGCTTGCCCGTTGCGCTGTTTCGATCTCCCCGAGCGCGACGACCAGCTGGATGTGCTGCGCCTGCTCGGCAAACGCCGGGACATCGCTGCGATGTTCGCGCCTGAACCACCGGCTCGCGGCTGACGCGGCAAGCATCCAGGTCCGGCATGGCATTGACCGGTCTCACCGTCTTCCTCAGTGCCTTCCTGCTGTTTCTGGTGCAGCCGATCGTTGCCAAGCTGATCCTGCCGCGCTTTGGCGGCAGCGTGGCAGTGTGGGCGACCTGCCTGGTGTTCTTCCAGGCCGCGCTGCTGCTCGGTTATGCCTTCGCCCACCACCTGGTGCGCCGCGACGGCAGCCGGCGCGCTGAAGCTCACGCACATCGTGCTGCTGCTGGGCAGCCTGGCGCTGCTGCCGATCGTGCCGGTGACGCCGTGGCCGGGCATGCAAGCGGCCAGCCCCGGGCTGCAGATCCTGCTGCTGCTGCTGCTGACCATCGGTTTGCCGTTCACGCTGCTGGCCATGACCAGCCCGCTGCTGCAGGCCTGGCGCGCCGCAGCCCATGCCGGCCGCAACCCGTACCGGCTGTTTGCGGTGTCGAACCTGGCCTCGCTGGCCGCGCTGCTGGCCTACCCCTGGTTGATCGAGCCCTGGCTGCACACCGCCACGCAGGCCAAGGCGTGGTCGGTGGCCTATGCGGCCTATGTGCTTGCGCTGTGCGCCATCAGTCTGAGGCGCCACGGCAACGCGGCAGTGGCGGCCGCGCCTGCCGACGCATCGGCTCCCAGCTGGCCACGCTCGCTCGGCTGGTTCTCGATGGCGGCGCTGGGCAGTTATGCGCTGGTGGCGCTGACCAATCACCTGACGCAGAACATCCCGTCCTTCCCGATGATGTGGGTGCTGCCGCTGGTGATCTACCTGCTCAGCTTCACGCTGTGCTTCGACGGCGACCACTGGTACCCGCCGCGCGCCTACCGCGCCGCCACGCTGCTGGCGCTGGTGGCGATGTGCGTGCTGCTACTGCAGGAGCGGCAGATCAAGAACATCGCCTGGCACATCGGCACCTTCCTGCTCGGGCTGTTCATCGTCTGCATGTACTGCCATGGCGAGCTGGCGCGCAGCCGGCCGGCAGCGTCGCGCCTGACGCATTTCTACCTGGCGGTGTCGGCCGGCGGCGTGTTCGGCGGCGCGCTGGTCGCACTCGGCGCGCCGGCGGTGCTGCACGGCTACTTCGAGGTGGAGATCGGCCTGGTGCTGCTGGCGGCAGCCGTGCTGTGGCGTACCTTGGGGCAGGGCAGCCTGTGGAGCGGCGCGGCGGCGCTGGTGCTGCTGGGTACCGCCGCGACGGCGGTGGTGCGCGTGAACGATGCGCTCAACGAGGTCATCGACATCAGCCGCAACTTCTACGGCGTGGTGCGCATCCGCGAGCACGGCCGCGACGACCCGCAGCAGCTGGAACGTGTGCTGGTCCACGGCCGGGTGATGCACGGCCAGCAGTTCCTGGCGCCGCAGCGCCGACGCCAGCCGACCAGCTACTACGCCGAGGCCTCGGGCATCGGCCGCTTGTTCAGGACGCTGGCCGACCGGCCGATCGAGGTGGGCGCGGTGGGACTGGGCGCCGGCACTATCACCACCTACGGCAAGCGCGGCGACCACTACCGCTTCTACGAGATCGACGAGGCCATCGTCGCCGCCGCGCACAAGCACTTCAGCTTCATTGCCGATTCGGCCGCCACGGTGGAGGTGGCCTTAGGCGACGGCCGGCTGCTGCTGCAGGACGAAGCCTCGCGCCGCTTCGACGTGCTGGTGGTCGACGCGTTCTCGGGCGACTCGATCCCGGTGCACCTGCTCACGCGCGAGGCGATCGAGCTGTACCGCCAGCGCCTCAGTCCCGGCGGGGTGATCGCGCTGCATGTCAGCAACAGCCACCTCGACCTGCGGCCGGTGGTCGGCCGCATCGCCGCCGAGCTGGGCATGGAGCTTGCGCTTGTGGCTGACGGCGGCATCGAAGGCGACGTCAGCAAGGCAGCGTCGGACTGGATCCTGCTGGCCGAAGACCGGCGCCTGCTCGACCGGCCGCTGATCCGCCAGGCCACGGTGCCGATGCCGCAGCGCGCCGGCGCGCGCGCGTGGACCGACGACTACAGCAACATCCTTCAGGTCTTGTCCTTCGGCTCGGGCAGCGGTTGAGGCCGCGGCGGGTCGCGATCAACGGCTCAGCACCGCCTTGAAATACTCGTGCGCCCGCACCTCGGCAAAGTGGTCCAGCGCGAGCACGCAGCCCGATTGCAGCACCAGCCCCAGACCGAAGGCGAACCCGAACTCGCGGTTGCGCAGCAGCACGACGATGGCCATGCCGAGTGCGAGCAGGCCGATTGCGATGCGCCGGTAGAGATCGAAGTTGGCAATGACCGCCTTCATGCGCGTGGTCTCGCCGCTCTTGAAGTCTGCCGGCGCGTCGCGCGCCTGCTGCTGCAGCTGGGCGATCTGCGCGTCGCTGCGCAGGAACACCGTGCTGCCAACCACGATCTGGATCAGCGCCACGGCGATCAGTGGAATGGCCATGCCGCGCAGGCGGCTGCGCCGGCGCAACAGCACCAGGGCCAGCGCGATGGCGGCCGCACCGACGACGATGAACAGCAGTGATTCAAGCTTCTCGGCGCCGAAGTAGGCGTCGATGAAGGGCAAGCGATTCATGCCTCGTCCCACAGCGCGCGCATCGCCGCGGCAAAGTGCGCGCCGGCATCGGCAGCGCTGGCAGGCCGGTGCGCGCGCAGCGCCCAGCGGCCGGCCACCATCACGTCGCGGAAGGGCTGACTCGGGCTGGAGAAGACCAGCGCGTCCAGCAGCCGCTCGGCCGGAATGCCCAGCAGGTTGGCGTCCTGTGTATCGATGACCAGCAGGTCGGCCCGCGCGCCGACGGTGAGCCCCCAGGACTTGAAGCCCGCAGGCGAGCCGCTGGCCCGCAGTGCGCGGCCGAAGAGCCGCGCGGCCGTCGACGGCTCGCCTTCGGACGGCGCGGCGCTGACGTTGCGCTGGCGGTGCAGCAGGCGCTGGCCGTATTCCAGCCAGCGCAGCTCCTCGGGCCAGGCGCGTGTGACATGGCTGTCCGAGCCGATCGACATCGGCACGCCGGCTTGCAGCCAGCCCGGCAGGTCGGCCAGGCCGTCGCCGAGGTTGCCTTCGGTGGACGGGCAGATGACCACGCCGGCGCCGCTGCGCGCCACCGCGTCGATCTCGGCGCGCGTGGCATGCGTGGCATGCACCAGCTGCCAGCGCGCGTCCAGATCGGCATGGCTCGCCAGCCATTCGATCGGGCGTTGCCCCGTGGCCTGCAGGCAATCGTCGACCTCGGCGGTCTGCTCGGCCACGTGGATGTGGATCGGCACGTCGCCCAGTCCTTCGACCAGTTGCTGGATCGACGTCGGCGCCGCCGCGCGCAGCGAATGGATCGCCACGCCGGCATTCAGCAGTGGCCGGCGGCTGCCGGCCAGGCCGTGGTGCAGCGCCAGCACCGCCGCGGCATCGGTGGCAAAGCGGCGCTGGTCCTCGCGCAGCGCGGGCATCGCAAAGCCGGCGCGCTGGTACAGCACCGGCAGCATCGTCAGGCCGATGCCGGCGTCGGCGGCCGCGTCGGCCAGCGCCCAGCTCAAGCACAAGGGGTCGGCATAGGGCCGGCCGTCGCGGTCGTGCTGCAGGTAGTGGAACTCGCACACCTGGGTGTAGCCGCCGCGCAGCAGCTCGGCATAGAGCATGGCGGCCACCGCGCGCAGCTGTTCGGGCGTGATGCGCAGCGCCACGCGGTACATGCGGTCGCGCCAGGACCAGAAGTCGTCCTGCGCGCTTTCGCGCCGCTCCGACAGGCCGGCAAAAGCGCGCTGGAAGGCATGGCTGTGCGCATCCACCAGCCCCGGCAGCACCGGGCCGGCCAGCAACTCAGCCTGCGCTGGCGCAGCTGTGCCGGGGTTGATCTCGGCCCAATGGCCATCGTCGCCTGCGCACAGCAGCACCGCGTCGGCCCAGCGCCCGTCGATCCAGGCGCGCGGCGCCCAGAACAGTGAGCCGCTCAATTGGCCCCCTTGAACCTGCGGTCCGTCCCCCCGAGGGGGAGTCGAGCGCCTTCGGACGGCCGTACGCCGCTCATCCCGGGCTCCAATCGAGCATCGTCTGCACCAGTTGCTGCAGCAGCGGCTGCAACTGCTTGGCCCGTGCGGCGTGCCAGTCGAGCGGCGGCAGCTCGCGCATGTAGGTGCTCCAGCATTTCTCCAGCTGCACCGCATGTACGCCCAGCAGCGGCTGCCCATAGTGGCGCGTGATGTGGCCGCCCTTGAAGCGGCCGTCCACCGCGAAGCTGTAGTGCTGCTGCGAACGCAGTACCGCCGCCAGCGCATCGCGCAGCGACGGCGCACACGCCGTGCCGTCGGCCGTGCCCAGGTTCAGGTCGGGCAGCCTGCCTTCGAACAGCCAGGGCAGCTCGGACTTGATGCTGTGCCCGTCGAACAGGATGGCGTGACCGTGTTCGGCCTGCAGACGCGCCAGCTCGTGCTGCAGCGCGTGGTGGTAGGGCTGCCAGTAGGTGTCGACCCGATGCGCCACCTCGGAAGGTGTCGGTGCCATGCCGTCGCGGTACAGCGGATCACCGCTGAAGAAGCGCGTCGGGCACAGCTCGGTGTTGTTGACGCCGGGGTACATCGGCCGGTTGTCGCTCGGCCGGTTCAGGTCGACGACATAGCGGCTGTGGTGCGGCACGATCAGGCTCGCCCCCATCTCGACGACGAAGGCGTAGAGCCGATCGAGGAACCAGTCGGTGTCCTCGACCTCGCGCGCGCGCGGCTGCATGGCCGCCAGCATCGGGGCGGGAAGCACCGTACCGGCATGCGGCAGGCTGACCAGCAGCGGTGTGCGGCCCTGATGCAGGATGTAGATCGGCGGTTTCATGGCGTGGATTCGATGCCGCCGACGACGATGCGCCGGCAGGGGTTGCGGCCGAACCAGTAGGCCAGTTCGTTCGGATGTTCGAGGTCCCAGACGACGAAGTCGGCGCGCTGGCCGGATTGCAGCGTACCGCGGTCGTGCAGGCCGAGCGCACGCGCACCGTGCACGGTGACGCCGCGCAGCGCCTCCTCAGGTGTCATGCGGAAGAAGGTGCAGGCCATGTTCAGCATCAGCAGCAGCGACAGCCCCGGCGACGATCCCGGATTGTGGTCGCTGGCGATGGCGATCGGCACGCCGGCGTCGCGCAGCGCCTGCACCGGCGGCAGCTTCGTTTCGCGCAGGAAGTAGAAGGCGCCGGGCAGCAGCACGGCCACGGTGCCGGATGCGGCCATGGCGCGCACGCCGTCGTCCGATAGCCATTCCAGGTGGTCGCAGGACAGCGCGCCGTAGGACGCGGCCAGTGCCGCGCCGCCGCAGTCGCTGAGCTGTTCGGCATGCAGCTTGACCGGCAGGCCCAGGCGCTTGGCTTCATCGAACACACGCCGCGTCTGCGCCGGGCTGAAGGCGATGGTCTCGCAGAAGGCATCGACCGCATCGACCAGGCCCTCGGCCTGCAGCGCCGGCAGCCAGGCGCACACTGCCGTCGATGTAGTCGTCGGCACGGCCGTCGAACTCCGGCGGCAGCGCATGTGCCGACAGGCAGGTCGTGCGCACCGATCAGCGGCAGTTCGCGGCCCAGGCGACGTGCGATGCGCAGGCAGCGGGCCTCGTGCTCGGCACTCAACCCGTAGCCGGACTTGATCTCCAGCGTGGTCACACCTTCGGCCATCAGCGTCAGCGCCCGTTTGCGGGCCGTGGCGAACAGTTGCTCGTCGCTGGCGGCGCGCGTGGCGGACACCGTCGAGCGGATGCCGCCGCCGGCCCGTGCGATCTGCTCGTAGCTGGCGCCTTGCAGTCGCAGCTCGAATTCGCGCGCGCGCTGACCGCCGTAGACCAGGTGCGTGTGGCAGTCGACCAGCCCGGGCGTCAACAGCCCACCGCCGAGATCGATCTCGCGATCGGGCTGCAGCCCGGTGGGCAAGGCGCTGTCGTCGCCGACCCAGCGGATCGTCGGACCCTCGTTCAGCAGCGCACCACGTTCGACCCAGCCCCAGGGCTCGGTGTCGGCCAGCGTGGCCAGGCGGGCGTTGCGCCACAGCGTCGTGCTCATGCGGGCCTCGGTTCGAAGTGGATCCACCAGGCGCGCACCGACGCCTCGGCAGCGATGCGCCAGCGGCCATGGGCTGCGCTGGCGTCCCAGGCCAGCGCGAAGGCGGGCAGTCGCAACGCATCGTTGCCGTCGATCTGCAGCGTCAGTGCATCGGCGGCGAACAGCGCCCGAAAGCGCGCGCGAACCGCGAAGTCCTCGCCGGCCTGCACGCGTTGCATTGCGCCGCGACCGGCATCGCGGCGGACCATCAGGTTCAGGTCGCGCGTCGGACCGTCCAGCAGCCCGCATTGCGGCGCGGCCTCGCCGCGGAAGGCCAGCGTCGCGTCCGCGGCTTCCACGCTGCGCCGGCCCTCGGGCAGCCCGAGCAGCACACCGTTGCCTTCGAGCACGGCGAACCAGCGGTCCACTCCGGGGAAGGCCGAGAACGGCCCGTCGGCGCGGATGTCGGCCACGCTGATGCGAAGCGCCCAGTCGTCGCGCGACGGCCAGGCCAGCAATTCGCGCGTCAGCCCGCCACCGTTGCGCCAGGGCTGTGGCTCGACGGCATCACAGCGCACCAGGTTCATGTAGCCCCCAAGGCGCCCGCGGCGCCGGCCCCCCGCGGGGGCGCGAGCCATCTTGGGGCGGCCCGGCGATGGCTCATGCGGCCGTCCACAACACAGGGAACAGCGGGTCGTCCATGGCCGCACCGGCCGGCAGACGTTCAGCCAGCCCCGGGAACTCGGGCGATGTGACCCAGGCGCGCGGCGCATGGCGCATGTCGTCGCCGAGGAAGCGCACCGAGAACACGCGCCGCCGTCGGTCGCCGTCGACGCCGGCCGAGGCATGCAGCGCCAGCATATGGAAGCACACGACGTCGCCGGGTTCGATCTCCCAGCCGAGCATGCGGTGCCGGTCGCGCTGCGCGTCGATGTCGGGCAGGTCGGCCAGGCTGCCTTCGGGAAACCACTTCGCCTGGCTGTCCATGAAGCTGCGCGGCATCAGCCACGGTCCGCGGTGCGAGCCGGCGACGAACTCCAGCGTCGAATGGCGGCGCACCGGATCGACCGCGATCCACATGCTGACGTTCTGCTCGCCCTCGACGTTGTAGTAGGGCTGGTCCTGGTGCCAGGGCGTGGGCGCGCGCGTGAGCGGCTCCTTGGTCAGCATGTGGTCGTGGTACAGGCGGATGGTCTTGCTGCCGGTCAGCAGCCCGGCCGCCGCCGGCAAGGCCGAGTCGAAGATCACGCGGCGATAGGCCTCGTTGTCCCGCCAGTTGCAGAAGTCCTCGATGAAGTAGCCCGGGTCGCCGGGCCGGCTGGCGACCTTGGCGCGCGCGCTGGGCGCGGCCAGGTTGGCGTCGATGCCCTTGCGCAGCAGTGACACCTCGTCGGACGAGAGCAACTGGCGCACGCACACGGCCCCGTCACGGCGGAAGTCCTCGATCAGCTGCGGCGTGAGCTGCTCTCGCAGGCGTTGTTCGATGGCCGGGTTCATGGCTTGAATTCTCCCTGCAGCAGGTAGCGCGTGCCCGGGTGCACCAGTCGGGCGGTCGTGATCGGCACCTCCTTGCCGACGGTGCGGCGTTGCACCACCAGGCAGGGCTCGTCGCGGCCGATGCCCAGCAGCTTGGCCTCGCGCGCGGTGGGTAGCGCCGCCTCGATCGAATACTGCGCCTGCCAGAACGGTGCCACCTGCAGCAGGTACTGCGTCGGCGTGACCTGCGCGAAGTCGTTGCCCAGGTAGTCGGGCGCGCTGGACGGGTTGACGTAGCGGTCCTCGCACTGCAGGGGCACGCCGTCCTCGAAGTGCACGATCAGCGTGTGGAACACCGGCGCGCCGGCGGCCAGGCCCAGCCGCTGCGCCACGGCCTCGCTGGCCGTCTCCTGCCGCGCGACATGCACCTCGGCATGGTGGCGGTGGCCGCGCGCGGTGATTTCCTCGTGCAGATCGCGGATACGCAGCGTGCTGGCCACGCGAAACAGGTGCGCGGCGAAGGTGCCGACACCCTGCACGCGCTCGATCAGCCCTTCGGCGCGCATTTCGTTCAGCGCGCGTGTCACCGTCATGCGGCTGACGCCGAACTGCGCCACCAGCTCCGCGTCGGATGGCATCGGCGCGCCCGGCGGCCAGCGCCCGCGCGACAGCTCATCCTTCAGGTGCTGCTTGATGCGCGCATAGGGCGCCAGCGCTGCGGTTGCCGAGCCGGACCTAGGGAAAACCAGAGTGCTCATGATCAAAAAGTCTACTTGCATAGACTTGTCTAGTCAAGTAAAGTGAAGCCATCGATTCAGACGTCTTGCGAGGCCCGAATGTCCGACCTGTCCACCGTCCATCAACTCGCGCAACCGCACCCGGTGCGCGCGCCGCGCGGCACGCAACTCAGCTGCAAGAACTGGTTGATCGAAGCCGCCTACCGCATGCTGCAGAACAACCTGGACCCCGAGGTGGCCGAGAACCCCGACGCGCTGGTGGTCTATGGCGGCATCGGCAAGGCCGCGCGCAACTGGGACTGCTACGAAGCCATGCTGAAGGCGCTGCGTGCACTGAACGAGGACGAGACGCTGCTGGTGCAGTCGGGCAAGCCGGTGGGCGTGTTCCGCACCCATGCCGATGCGCCGCGCGTACTCATCGCCAACTCCAATCTGGTGCCCAAATGGGCGACGTGGGAGCATTTCCACGAGTTGGACCGCAAGGGCCTGATGATGTACGGCCAGATGACCGCTGGCAGCTGGATCTACATCGGCAGCCAGGGCATCGTGCAAGGCACCTACGAGACCTTCGTCGAAGCTGGCAAGCAACACTACAACGGCAGCCTGAAGGGCCGCTGGATCCTCACCGCCGGCCTGGGCGGCATGGGCGGCGCGCAGCCGCTGGCCGCCACCTTCGCCGGTGCCTGCAGCCTGAACATCGAGTGCCAGCAAAGCCGCATCGACTTCCGCCTGCGTTCGAAGTACCTGGACGAACAGGCCAAGGATCTGGACGACGCGCTGGCGCGCATCAGCAAGTACACCGCCGAAGGCAAGGCGGTGTCGATCGGCCTGCTAGGCAATGCCGCGCAGCTGCTTCCCGAGTTGGTGCGGCGTGGCGTCAAACCCGACCTGGTGACCGACCAGACCAGCGCGCACGACCTGGTCAACGGCTACCTGCCCGCCGGCTGGAGCGTGGACAGCTGGAAGGCCGCGCAGGCCGATGCCGGCCAGCACGCCGCGCTGCGCGACGCCGCGGCGAAGAGCTGCGCGGTGCACGTGCAGGCGATGCTCGACTTCCAGGCGATGGGCATCCCGACCGTGGACTACGGCAACAACATCCGCCAGGTGGCCTTCGACGCCGGCGTGAAGAACGCCTTCGACTTCCCCGGCTTCGTGCCGGCCTATGTGCGCCCGCTGTTCTGCCAGGGCAAGGGCCCGTTCCGCTGGGTGGCGCTGAGCGGCGACCCGGAAGACATCCGCAAGACCGACGCCAAGATGAAGGAGCTGTTCCCCGAGGATGCGCACCTGCACCGCTGGCTGGACATGGCGGGCGAGCGCATCGCGTTCCAGGGCCTGCCGGCGCGCATCTGCTGGATCGGCCTGGGCGAACGGCACCGTGCCGGCCTGGCCTTCAACGAGATGGTCAAGTCGGGCGAGCTGAAGGCGCCGATCGTCATCGGCCGCGACCATCTGGACAGCGGCTCGGTGGCTTCGCCCAACCGCGAAACCGAAAGCATGAAGGACGGCAGCGATGCGGTGTCCGACTGGCCGCTGCTGAACGCGCTGCTCAACACCGCGGGCGGCGCCACCTGGGTCAGCCTGCACCATGGCGGCGGCGTCGGCATGGGCTACAGCCAGCACAGCGGCGTGGTCATCGTCTGCGACGGCAGCGATGCGGCCGCCAAGCGCATCGAGCGTGTGCTCTGGAACGACCCCGGCACCGGCGTGATGCGCCATGCCGATGCCGGCTACGACAGCGCCGTCGCCTGCGCGAAAGAGCAGGGCCTGAAGCTGCCGATGATCGGGGGCTGAACGTGGAGCTGATTCCCGGTCAACTGTCGCTGGAGCAGCTGCGCAGCATCCATGGCGGCGTACACAAGCTCGGCCTGCAGGCCTCCTCGCGCGAGCGCATCCGCGCCAGCGCCGCGGTGGTGCAGGCCGCGGCGGCCGGCGACGCGCCGGTGTACGGCGTCAATACCGGCTTCGGCAAGCTGGCCAACCAGCGCATCAGCACCGAGCAGCTCGACACGCTGCAGCTCAACCTGATCCGCTCGCACAGCGTCGGCGTCGGCGAGCCGCTGGCGCCGGAAGTGGTGCGGCTGATGCTGGCGCTGAAGGCCGCCAGCCTGGCGCGCGGCCATTCCGGCGTGCGCGAGCAGGTGATCGACACCTTGATCGCGGTGCACAACGCCGGCCTGGTGCCCTATGTGCCGGCGCAGGGCTCAGTGGGCGCCTCGGGCGACCTGGCGCCGCTGGCCCACATGACGCTGGCGCTGCTGGGCGAGGGCGAAATGCTGGTGGTCGGCCGTCGCAGCCCGGCGCTGGCAGCGCTGCAGTCGGCCGGCATCAAACCGCTGAAGCTGCAGGCCAAGGAAGGCCTGGCGCTGATCAACGGCACGCAGACCTCCACCGCGCTGGCGCTGCATGCGCTGTTCGCCTTCGAACCGGTGCTGCACGCGGCGCTGGTGGTAGGCGCGCTGACGGTGGATGCGGCGCGCGGCAGCGACGGCCCCTTCGACCCGCGCATTCACGCCTTGCGCGGTCAGCCGGGGCAGATCGACGTGGCGATGGCCTACCGATCCTTGCTGTCCGGCAGCCAGATCCGCCTGTCGCACCTGAAGGGCGATGACCGCGTGCAGGACCCGTATTCGCTGCGCTGCCAGCCGCAGGTGGTGGGCGCCTGCGTCGACCAGTTGCGCCACGCGGCCGGCGTGCTGCTGCGCGAGGCCAATGCCGTCACCGACAACCCGCTGGTCTTCGCCGCCGAGGGCGAGCTGCCGGCGATGATGATCTCCGGCGGCAATTTCCACGCCGAGCCGGTAGCGCTGGCGGCCGACGGCATGGCGCTGGCCATCGCGGAGGTCGGCGCGATTGCCGAGCGGCGCATCGCCATGCTCATCGACACGGGCGTGTCGCGGCTGCCGCCCTTCCTGACGGCCGACGCCGGGTTGAACAGCGGCTTCATGATCGCGCACGTCACCGCCGCGGCGCTGGCCAGCGAGAACAAGTCGATGGCCCACCCGGCCAGCGTCGACAGCCTGCCGACCAGCGCCAACCAGGAGGACCATGTCAGCATGGCCACCTTCGCCGCGCGCCGCCTGCAGCCGATGATCCGCAACACCGCGCACATCCTCGGCATCGAATGGCTGGCCGCCGCGCAGGGCATCGAGTTCCTGCGTCCGCTGCAGAGTTCTGCCGTGCTGGAGGCCGCGCATGCGATGTTGCGCAAGTCCGTGCCGGCGATGGCGCACGATCGCTACCTCGCGCCCGACATCGACGCCGCCACCGCGCTGGTCAGTGATGGTTCGCTGGCGCGCATCTTGCGAAGCTTGCCCGCGCTGCCAACGCTGGTACATGCCGGTTGAGTCCCAAGCCATGAAACTGACCACGCTGTTGATCCTTGCTGCCGCCAGCCTGGTTGCGGCCTGCGCCAGCGGCGATGCGCCCAGGCCGGCTGCGGTGTCGAAGCTGCCGCCGATGCCGCAGCCGGCCGACAACCCGGCCACGCCCGCCAAGGTGGCGCTGGGCAAGCAGTTGTTTGCCGAAGCGCGACTGTCGGGCAGCGGCAAGATGGCTTGCCAGAGTTGCCACGTCCGCAACCTGGGCTGGACCGATGCAATGGTGCTGTCGCGCAAGGACGACGGCAATCTGAATGCCCGGCATACGCCCACGCTCTACAACGTCGGCTACCAGACGGCATGGTACTGGGACGGGCGCGCCACCTCGCTGGAAGCGCAGATCCTGGCCGCCTGGCGCGCGCAGATCGGCGCCGACCCGGCCAAGGCCACCGCGGTGATCAACGCCGTGCCCGGCTACCGCAGCCAGTTCATCGCCGTGTGGGACGCCGAGGCCACGCCCGACACCATCGTCAAGTCGCTGGGCGCGTTCTTCCGCACCTTCGTCAGCACCGATTCGCCCTGGGACCGCTACGAGGCCGGCGACGTCAATGCGGTGTCGAAGGATGCCATCGCCGGCCAGGCGCTATTTGCCGGCAAGGGCCGATGCAGCACCTGCCACGCGCCGCCGTACTACGGCAACAGCACGTTCTTCAACATCGGGCTGGAGCAGGGCAAGGACAAGCCCGACCCCGGCCGTTTCAACGTCACCAAGCAAGAGGCCGACCGGGGTGCGTTCAAGACGCCGACGCTGCGCTCGGTGGCCATTTCCGCGCCGTACTTCCACGACGGCAGCGTGGCCACGCTGAAGGACGCCGTGCGCTATATGGCCGGCGGCGGCAAGCCCGACGCCAACAAGTCGGCGGCACTGCTGCCCACCGGCCTGAGCGAGGCCGAGATCGACCAGATCGTCGCTTTCCTGAACAGCCTGACCAGCACCGAAACCTGGGAGCAGCCCAAGCTGCCCTGATTCCTTCCCCACCACCGACCTTCAACTCCAGAGGTAGCCCATGAAGACTCTCACCCTCCGCCTGACCCTTGCCGCCGCCGCTGCGCTGGCCTGCGCCGGCGCCTCGGCGCAGGAAACCAAGGTCGCCATCGGCATCTCCGGCTGGACCGGCTTTGCGCCGCTCACACTCGCCAAGGAGGCCGGCCTGTTCAAGAAGCAGGGCCTGGACGTGACGATCAAGAAAATCCCGCAGAAGGACCGCCACTTGGTGCTGGCCTCGGGCGACATCCAGTGCGCGGCGACGACGGTGGAGACCTGGATCGTCTGGAATGCCAACGGCGTGCCGACCACGCAGATCTTCCAGCTCGACAAGAGCTTTGGTGCCGACGGCATGGTGGTCAAACCGGCCATCAGCAAGATCAGCGACCTGAAGGGCAAGACCATGGCTGCCGACGCGCCGGGCACCGCCACCTACTTCACGCTGGCCTGGATGCTGAAGAAGAACGGCCTGTCGATCAAGGACGTGAAGGTCGTGAACCTGTCGCCGCAGGCTGCCGCCAACGCGATGATCGCCGGCAACACCGACATCGACGGCGGTATGACCTACGAGCCCTATCTGTCGGCCGTGCGCGCCAAGCCCGAGGCCGGCAAGATCATCGCCACCACGCTCGACTACCCGATGGTGATGGACACCTTCGGCTGCACGCCGAAGTTCCTGGCCGAGAACCCGAAGGCCGCGCAGGGTCTGGCGAACGCCTACTTCGAGGCGCTGGAGCTGATCAAGGCCGACCCGAAGAAAAGCTTCGAGATCATGGGCGCCGATGTCAAATCCACCGGCGAGCAGTTCGAAGCCTCGCAGAAGTTCCTGCGCTGGCAGGACAAGGCCGCGAACCAGAAGTTCTTCGCCGGCGAGCACGCGGCTTTCAGCAAGGAGGCGGGCGAGTTGCTGCTCGAGGCCGGCATCATCAAGCAGCTGCCCGACATGAGCAAGCTGGCGGATACGCAGTTCATCAAGTAGGGGCAGGGGCGCGCGCAACATGACCCCGCTCAAGCCTGTGGATGCCGGCACGCGTGTCGTGCTCGGCATCTCGTTCTTCGTGCTGTTCACGCTGCTGTGGTCCGCGGTGACCTTCGGCGGCTTGGTGCCGAAGACCTTTCTGGCCGACCCGCTGCAGATGCTGCGCAGCGGCTGGACCCTGCTCACCGAAATGGGCTTCGCACACGACATCGGCATGACGGTGTGGCGCGTGCTCGGCGGCTTTGCTATCGCCGCGCTGCTGGCCTTGCCGTTGGGCGTGTTCATGGGTGCGTACAAGCCGATCGAGGCCTTCTTCGAGCCCTTCGTCAGCTTCGCACGCTACCTGCCGGCCAGCGCCTTCATCCCGCTGCTGATTCTGTGGGCCGGCATCGGCGAGGCGCAGAAGCTGTCGGTGATCTTCATCGGCAGCTTCTTCCAGCTGGTGCTGATGATCGCGGTGACGGTGGGCAACACCCGCCGTGACCTGGTGGAAGCTGCGTACACACTGGGGTGCAGCGACGCCGGCATCGTCAAGCGCGTGCTCATCCGCGGCGCGGCGCCGGAGATCTGCGAAATCCTGCGCATGGTGCTGGGCTGGGCCTGGACCTACGTGATCGTGGCCGAACTCATCGGTGCGAGCAGTGGCATCGGCCACATGATCACCGACAGCCAGGCGCTGCTGGCCACCGACCAGATCATCTTCGGCATCATCGTCATCGGCCTGATCGGGCTGGTCAGCGACCTGGCGTTCAAGTGGCTCAACCGGCGGCTGTTCCCCTGGGCGCAGCTGGGCCGTTGAAGGAATCACGATGAGCTTTCTTTCGATCCACGGCGTGTCGCGCAGCTTCCCGTCCACCAGCGGCGGCGCGGCCACCGTGGCGCTGCAGGCCACCGACCTGGAGGTCGCGGAAAACGACTTCGTCACCATCCTCGGACCCAGCGGCTGCGGCAAGAGCACCTTGCTGCGCATCGTTGCCGGGCTCGACCGGCAGAGTTCGGGCGAGGTGCTGCTGCAAGGCCAGCGCATCCAGGGTCCGGGGGCGGACCGCGGCATGGTCTTTCAGAGCTACACGCTGTTTCCGTGGCTGACGGTGCGCGACAACGTCTGCTTCGGCCTGAACGAGCGCGGTCTGCCACGCGCGCAGCAACTCGAGAGGGCGCAGGCCTTCATCAAGAAGGTGGGCTTGAACGGCTTCGAGCACCACTACCCGAAGCAGCTGTCGGGCGGCATGCAGCAGCGCACCGCGATCGCTCGCGCGCTCGCCAACTCACCCGCCATGCTGCTGATGGACGAGCCCTTCGGCGCGCTCGACCACCAGACGCGCGAGCTGATGCAGGAGCTGCTGCTCGGCATCTGGGAAGCCGAACGCAAGACGGTGTTGTTCGTCACGCACGACATCGACGAGGCGGTGTTCATGGGCAGCCGCGTCATCGTCATGAGCGCGCGCCCCGGGCGCATCAAGCTGAACCGCGAGGTGCCGATCCCGCACCCGCGGCACTATTCGATCAAGACCACGCCGGTGTTCAGCGAGTTGAAGGCCGAGCTGACCGAACAGGTGCGCGTCGAGGTGCGCGCGGCGCAGGCGCAGATGGCCTGATAGGGATCCACCTCGACGCCCTGCCCGCTGCCACAATGGGTTGACTTCGCGCAAGCCGGCCGCCTGGGCGCAGGCCTACCATGTGCCGCATGTCTGCCAGCCGCGGATGCGTGAAGGTGGTCATTGCCAGGTTGCCGCTGGATAGCCCCGGGCGACGACGGGCATGGGTTTCATGGCCCATGGTGCATGACGGGGCGCACGGGGATCCGCCATGAATTCCACGCCCGCCGGCCCTGCCGATCACTCGCCGATCGACGACTTTTCGCAATGCCATGTGGGCATCGTCAACCACCTGCAGGCCCTGGGCCAGTTGCCCGCGCTGCTGGAGCCCGCGGCCCGGGCGCGACAAATCGCCGCCGACACGGTGACGTTCTTCCGCGAAGCGGTGTACGAGCACCATGCCGAGGAGGAGCGTGAGCTCTTTCCCGCCGTGCTGGCCAGTTCCGCCAAGGGCGTCGAGCGCGACAAGGTGCAGGCCATCGTCACTGAACTGACGGCCGAACACCGGCAGGTCGAGGCCGCGTGGTCGAAGCTGGAGCCCAAGCTCAAGGCCGTGGCCAAGGGGCACGAGGCCGAAGTGGATGGCACCGAGATCACGGCGCTGGTCGTGAGCTACCAGGCGCACGCGCGCTACGAGGAAGAGGTCTTCCTGCCAATGTCGCAGTCCATCCTGGGGCGCAACAGCAACCACCTGGCGGCGCTGGGCATGTCGATGCACATGCGCCACGTCATGCCGCAGGTGCTGCAGCGCTTTGCGGGGCGAATCTGAGGTGAAAACCCTCAGCGGGCTGGACGGCGCCTTCCTGCACCTGGAGACGCCCGAGACGCCGATGCACGTGGCGTCGCTGCACCTGTTCGATCTGCCGCGCGGCTACAAGCGCGACTTCCATGCCGACGTCAAGCGACTGATGCGCGGCCGCCTGCGCCTGGCGCCGGTGTTCACGCGCAAGCTGGCGCCCATGCCGCTGCAGTTTGCCAACCCGGTGTGGGTCAAGGAAGACAAGGTCGATCTCGACTACCACGTGCGGCGTGTCACGCTGCCCAAGCCGGGCACGCGCGCGCAGTTCGAAGACTGCGCCGGCCGGCTGCATGCCGAATTGCTGGACCGCAGCCGGCCGCTGTGGCAGCTGGTGGTCATCGATGGCCTGCAAAGCGGCCAGGCCGCCTACTACTTCAAGGTGCACCACGCGGTGGTCGACGGCCAATCGGGCGTGATGCTGGCGCAGGCGCTGTTCGACGTGACGCCCAAGCCGCGGCGCATCGCGCCGGACACGGCCGTGCTGGCCGAGCACCCCGGCATGGCCGAACTGGCGGCCGCGGCGCTGAAACACGACATCGGCCAATACATCAAGCTCGTGCGGCATCTGCCCGAGGTGGTGAAGACGCTGGCCGGGCTGTTTGGCGGCGCACCAGGTCGCGGCACGGGCGCATTGGCGCAGAACGCCGCCTTCGGCCCGAGGACCGAGTTGAACCAGCCGATCACCGGCCAGCGTGGTTTTGCCGGTGCGTCGATTCCGCTGGATACGCTGAAGGCGCTGGCCGCGGCGCACGACGCCAAGCTCAACGACGTGGTCATGGCGCTGTGCAGCGGCATGCTGCGGCGCTACCTGGCGCGGCACGGTGGCGTGCCGAAGAAGCCGCTGATCGCGGCCATGCCGATTTCGCTGCGCGAAGCCGGCAACACCGAGTACACCACCCAGGCGACGATGGCCTTGGTCAACCTGAACACGCACATCGCCGACCCGGTGAAGCGGTTGGTGGCCATCCGCGATGCGGCCGGCGCCGTGAAGGCCGTGGCCAAGCGTGCCAAGGGCCTGATGCCGACCGACTTTCCGACCATCGGCGTGCCCTGGGTGATGCATGGCCTGGCCACGCTGTACGGTCGCTCGGGCCTGAGCAAGGCCATGCCCCCGCTGGCGAACGTCGTCATCTCCAATGTGCCGGGCCCGCAGGTGCCGCTGTATGCCGCCGGCGCGCGCATGGCCACTTATTGGCCGATGTCGATCGTCGAACACGGCATGGGGCTGAACATCACCGTGTTGAGCTATGCCGGGGCGATGGACTTCGGCTTCACCACGGCGCTCAACGTGGTGGGCGATGCCCGCGAGCTGTCGGCGGCGCTGATGGAGGCGCTGGACGAGCTGGTGAAGAAGACGCGCGAACCGCCGCGCCTCGATGGCGTCGACACGGAAGTCACCCGCGCCGCCGCGAGCCGCCGCGCCGCGGCCGGTTGAGCGGCAGTCCGGGATCGCACGCCGTGCGGGCGCACCAACGACATCATTCCACTGACGCCCCAGACCAGCCAGGCGCGAGTCGGCCATGGCGCGATCGTGGAATGCAGTCGCACGGTCACGCGCCGCAGAAGTACACGCGAATGCGGTTGGTCTCGAAGTCGTCGACGTCGGTCCCGGTTCCGCAGGTTCCCCCAGTGATGCGCAACGTGGCGCTCACCGTCCCGACCTGTGCCACCGTGAAATACGAACGGCGCTTGATGGCCGCCGCCCCAACTGCCATTGGCCGGTGAATCGCCGCCTGGAAGCGTCGCCGTGCCGGCGTCGCCGACCAGCTGGATCACGTTCTTGCAGCCCGGAGCCGTCGATCGTCTGCCAGCCCTTGGCGTCGAGCACGACGGTGGCCTTGGTAATTCCGGCCTTGCCGACCTGCGTGGCCCAGTCATTGATCTTGAAGTTCAACTCGGCGCCATCGGGCTTCTTCTGGAACTGCGAGTTGATGGTGCCGCCGAACAAGTCGTCGCCCACGTGCATCACGACATCGCCGCCTTCGGGAATGCTGACATTGGCCGCAAGCGGCACCAACCTCACATCCTGAACGCAGGCCTGTCCTCCCTGGAGCGTGGGGCAGAGAATGGTCTGAGGTTCGTAACCGGTTGCCGTGACCGACGCGGCAGGAAAGCGTCACCCCAGCCACCTCCGAAGCCGGCAGGTCGAGCGTGCAACTGCCGTTCGTGTTCGATGTGGTGGTGTACGCCTTGTTTGTCCCGGCAGCGTCACTCGTCTGGTAGTCGACGGTGGCGCCTGCCACGGGCAGACCGGTCACCGAGTCGGACACCTGGCAGGCGATTCGGACGGTGTCCGACGGCACGGCCGGTTGGGAATCTCCACTGTCCCCCGCTGCCGCATGCTGCCAGCAGCCCCGAAATGGCCAGCGCACTGTAGAGCCTGAAGGCAGCGTTCAGTCCGTACTTCATGTCTTGCCTACCTTCTTTAGAAACGTGCAGGCCACGGCCCGCAAATGCCAAGAACTCCAATCCGACTCAAGCTACAAGCGGCCCGAGACTGGCACCGAGAGACTCTGCAGAGAGTGCAATTGCGTGGGTCGGATCAATCCCAACGAGCGTTTCGATTGTACTTGCGCCACCCTGCACGCCGATTGATGTCTCCCTAGCTGGTATCCCGCTCATTTGGGGGGTCAGGACACGCAAATCTGCGTATAAAGCGTAAGCCTTTGCGTTCTGAGCCTGGGAACTGCAGATGCTTGGCGCGGACCATTCAGCAGGCGAGGTCCTGGCAGGCCATCAGATGTCAGGCTTGGCGCGACGCTTCCGGGGCCTGAGACCTTGCCTTCGATGTGGCAGGCCGCCGAGCCCGGCGCGACCCGGGCACTGCAATCGCCAGATTCCCTATGTCGATCTCGGAACCGCGGCGTTGCGCAACACTGCACTGGCGCGCAGCGCGCCGACCTCGATGCCGTTCCAGTTCTTCAGACACACATCGCTGAGGCGATCGCATCAGCTGGGCCTCGCCATCGTCCAGTGAAACGTAGGCCTCGATCAGCGCGGCCATCACCACCTCGGCCGCACGGGCGTTGTTGCCATCGTCGACCTTCAGGGCCACGCCCAGGCCGCGCTCGGGCAGCGCCGCGCAGTACACGCCTTCGGCGCCGACCTTGCAGAACACGCGCTCGCCCAGCCGCTGCATCACGCGCGTGTCGAAGCGGTCGGTGCCGCCGACCATGAACGGCGCCTTGGCCACGGCCTGGCGCAGCCGCCGCGCGGCGCGCGCATGTCCGTCGCCGAGGCCATCGCCGGTGCCGACGCGCGCGAAGGCCAGCGCCAGGTGCTGCAACGGGATGCCATAGGTCGGTATCGAGCAGCCGTCGATGCCGTGCACCGTGGTCGACAAGTCCCAGCCGGTGGTGGCTTGCAGCGCCTGCGGTCACCTCGCGCATCACCGGGTGCGTGGCCTGCACGTAGCCCCTGCGGTACTCGAACAAGGGCTGGCCGCCTGCCAGCCGACAGGCCAGGCAGATGAATCCGGCATGCTTGCCCGAGCAGTTGTTGTGCAGCGCGCTGGGCGTTTCGCCGCGTGCCGCCATCTCGCGCTGGAAGGCCTCGCGGTAGGGCCAGTGGGTGCCGCACTCCAGGGCCCGCACATCCACCCCCGCCTTGGCCAGCATGCCGGCGGCGGTGGCCACGTGCGCCGGCTCGCCGTTGTGCGAGGCACAGGCCAGCGCCAGCTCGTCGTGGTTGAGCTGCAGCGCATCGGCCGCACCGCTGGCCACCAGTGGCAAGGCCTGCAGCACCTTGACGGCCGAGCGCGGAAAGATCGGCCGGTGGATGTCGCCCAGCGCCAGCACGCAGCTGCCATCGGCATCGAACACCGCCAGCGCGCCACGATGCGCCGATTCGACGGCGTTGCCTCGATGGGCTTCGACCAGCACGGGGTTCATCGACCGGGCTCCTGGTGTCCTGGGCCACCGACTTTACTTCGGCCGACACCGACAATCGACGCCGATGAACTCGCCATTGCCCGACCCGGAACCTGTGCGCTGCCTTGGCGTCGACTTCAGCAGCCGGCCGACCCGGCGCAAGCCCGTGCTGGTGGCCGACGGCGACCGCCACGGCGCGTGCTGCGGCTGCGCGGGCTGGCCGAGCATCCGTCCTTCGACAGCCTGGCGCAGGCGCTGGCCGCGCCCGGGCCCTGGGTCGGCGCCTTCGACTTCCCCTTCGGCCTGCCGCGCGAGTTGGTCGAGGCGCTGGGCTGGCCACAGCACTGGTTGCCGCTGATGCGCCACTACCAGGCTTGAGCCGCGCCGAGATCCGCGCCACCTTCAAGGCCTTCTGCGACGCACGTCCGGCCGGATCGAAGTTCGCGCACCGCGCCTGTGATCGGCCTGCCGGTTCCAGCCCGTCGATGAAATGGGTCAACCCGCCGGTGGCCTACATGCTGCATGCCGGCGTGCCGCTGCTCGTCGATGCCGGCGTGCACCTGCCGGGCCTGCACGACGGCGACCGACAGCGGGTGGCGCTGGAAGGCTACCCGGGGCTGCTGGCGCGCGAATTGATCGGCGTGCGGTCCTACAAGGCCGACGACGCGGCGCGGCAGACCGAGTCGCGGCTGATCGCGCGCAAGGACATGGTCGCCGCGCTGGAGCAGGGGCGCACGCGGCTCGGGCTGCGGCTGAAGCTGTCGCCGGCGCAGCACGAGCGGCTGGTCGAGGATGCCAGTGGCGACAGTCTGGATGCGGTGCTGTGCCTGATGCAGGCCGCCTGGGCCAGCGAGCGGCCGGGCTACGGGCTGCCTGCGGACATCGACCCGTTGGAGGGCTGGATCGTCACGGCCTGAGGAACCTCAGTCGCCTTGCAGGCCGCGCCCTCGCTGCAGCTCGGGCCCCTCATGAGGCGCTCGAGCCTGCGCAGGCAGGCTCTCGCGTCCTCAGTCGGCCTTGAACCCCGACGCCTTGACGACCGGCGCCCAGCGCTCGCTGTCGCGCTTCATCAGCGCGGCCAGGTCGGCCTGCGTGCCGCCGGTGGGCTCCAGCCCCAGCTTGGCATAACGCTCCCGCAGCTCGGTCGACGCCAGTGCGCGGTTGACGGCCGCATTCAGCTGCCGCAGCGTCACCTCGGGCGTGCGCGCCGGCGCGTAGATCGCGAACCAGCTGCTGCCTTCCACGCCCTTGAGCCCCGATTCGGCGAAGGTCGGCACCTCGGGCAGCAACTCGGCACGCTTGGCGCCGGCGCTGGCCAGGATGCGGATCTTGCCGGCGCGCTGCAGCTCGATCTGGTCGACCAGGGTGTCGATGGCCGAACTGACCTGGTTGCCCATCAGCGCCGTCATCAGCGGGCCGCCGCCGTTGTAGGGCACGTGGATCAGGTCCAGCCCGGCGTCGCGCCCGATCATCACGCCGAAGAAGTGCGGCAAGCTGCCCGGCGCCGGGCTGCCGAAGTTGGCCATCGACGGGTTGGCCTTCCACCAGGCCACCAGCTCCGGCACCGTCTTTGCTGGGTGCGAGGCGTTGACCGACAGGCCGAACTGGAAGTTGGCCACCGCCGCCACCGGTGCAAAGTCGGCCTGCGGGTCGTAGGGCAGCTTCGAGAACACCAGCGGCGCGAGTACAGGCACGACGATCGGCGCGAGCATGATCGTGCTGCCGTCGGCGGGTGCGTTCTTCAGCAGCTCGGCGGCGATGCGCCCGCCGGCGCCGGGCTTGTTGTCGACCACCACGTTCTGCTTCAGTTCGTCCTTCATGCGCTCGGCCAGCAGCCGCCCGGCGATGTCGGCCGAGCCGCCCGGCGCAAAGCCGACGAGCAGCCGCACCGGCTTGTCCACTTGAGCCATCGCACTGAAGGCGAGTGTGGCCAGTGAAAGGATCATCGTTCTCAACAGCGGTGTGGCGCGCATGCTGGCTCCGTCGGCGGCAATGACGGCCATTGTTGATCATCGCGCGCGCCGATCCGCTGGGTGTTTGTGCCGAGCCGTCGGCCGCGTGCTGTCGCATGAAGATCCCGAACTTTGTCGCGGGCGGTTCGATGTCCTCCACCTTGAATGGCTCGATTCGACGCGGCCTGGCGATGGTTGTCGCTCTGCAGGCACTGGCGGTCGACGCACAGGGCCTTGAACCTGAGGCGGCTGCGCCCGCCTTGACGCACCCGCGCATTTGCCTGGTGCTGTCCGGCGGCGGCGCACGCGGCGCGGCGCATGTCGGCGTCCTCAAGGTGCTGGAAGAACTTCGCGTGCCCGTGCACTGCATCGCCGGCACCAGCATGGGCGCGATCGTCGGCGCGTCCTATGCCTCGGGCATGAGTACGCAGGACATGCTGGCGGAGATGGCGCAGATCACCAGCGAGCGGCTTTTCACCGACAAGCCGCCGCGCGCCGACCAGCCAATGCGTGTCAAGGCCGACGACAGCCTGCCGTTGGCCGCACCCGAGCTGGGCCTGAACAACGGCACGCTGACCATGCCCAAGGGCCTGGTCAGCGGCGTGGCGCTGGAAGGCGAACTGCGCCGCCTGGTCAGGGTGCGTGACGCACGCCGTTTCGACCAGCTGCCGATTCCCTTTCGTGCCGTGGCCACCAGCCTGGGCGACGGGCAGATGGTGATCCTCGACCGCGGCCTGCTGTCCACGGCGATGCGCGCCAGCATGGCGGTGCCGGGACTGATCGCGCCGCTGAAGGCGGGCGAGCGGCTGCTGATCGACGGCGGCCTGGTGCGCAACTTGCCGGTCGACGTGGCGCGCGCCATGGGTGCCGACGTGATCATTGCCGTGAACCTGGGCACGCCCTTGCTGCGGCCCGAACAGATCGAGGGCCTGCAGGGCGTGTCGATGCAGACGCTAGGCATCCTGACCGAGCAAAACGTTCGCCTGTCGCTGCAGCAATTGCGGCCGCAGGACGTGCTCATCGAGCCGGCGCTGGGCGACTTCTCCGCCGCCGATTTCGACCATCTGGTCAAGGCCGTGCCCTTCGGCGAGGCCGCGGCCCTGCAGGCCGCGCCGCGCTTGCAGGCGCTGGCGCTGCCGGCGGCCGAATTTGCGCAGCTGCGCCAAAGCCGACTAACGGGCGAGACACCGGCATTGCCGGTGATCGCATCGGTCGACGATTGCCGGCCAGCAGCGCGTCAATGCCGAGTCGGTCGTGCAGTCGATGCAGACGCAGGTCGGCCTGCCGCTGGACCAGGACGTGGTCGATCTGGACATGCGGCGCATCTACGGCAGCGGCGACTTCGAAAGCGTGCGGCCCGAACTGCTGGACGTAGGTGGCGCGCAGACGCTGGTCGTCAACGTCACGGAGAAGGGCTGGGGGCCGCAGTACCTGCGCCTGGGCCTGTCGCTGTCGTCCGACCTGGGTCAGGACGCGCTGTTCAACTTCTACGGCCAGTTGCGCTCGACCTGGCTCAACAGCTTGGGCGCCGAGTGGCGAAACGATGTCGTGCTGGGTAACGACGTGGTGCTGTCCAGCCGGCTTCTACCAGCCACTGTCGCCCAGCCAGCGCTGGTTCGTGGAGCCGCGCATCGTCTTCAGCGACACGCCCTTGTACATCTACACCGGTGAGGTGCTGGCAACGTTGTACCGCGAGCGCATGCTCAGCGCGGGCCTGGATGCCGGCCTCAACTTCAGCCAGTACGGCCAGATGCGGCTGGGCCTGTATCGCGGCAAGAGCAAGTTCGACCTGAGCACCGGGCCACTGTTCCTGCCGAAGAACCTGGAAGTCGACCTGGGCCTGGTGCAGGCCTCGCTGCGTATCGACCAGCTCGACAGCGCGAGCTTCGCGCGCTCGGGTTACCTGGTGGCGCTGAACGCGTTGCTCTCGCGCACGCAGCTCGGTGCCAGTCTGGACTACGACCGCTATGACGCCGAAGCCCGCGCCGCCTTCTCGCAAGGCGTGCACACGCTGCGCCTGACACTGCGCGGCGGCGGTTCGACCGACGCCGCTGCGCTGCCCCTGTATGCGATGTTCAGGCTGGGCGGCTTCCTCAACATGTCGGGCTTCAGGCAGCAACAGCTGCTGGGCACCCGCTTCGTCTACGGCCGCGCGCTGTACCAGTCGCGGCTGGGCAGCGTGCCACTGTTCGAAGGCATGTATGGCGGCCTGGCCTACGAGATCGCCGACATGCCGCAGGCGCTGCCGTCGAACGATCGATCGTCCTTCCAGTCGGGCACGGCCTACCTGGCGGCGGACACGCCCTTGGGCGTGGCCTATTTCGGCGTGGGCTACGCCAACCAGGGCAGTACCGCCGTGTACCTGTACCTGGGCAAGCCGTTCTGAAGGCGGTGGCCGCCGGCGATGAACGAGCCGCGATGAAGCCCGCGGCAATGGACGACGCATCGGCGCGCATCCTGATCTCCAGGCGCTGGCTCGACACCGCAGAGCGGCCTTGCAGGTGGCGCTTGGTTCCCCCAGCCGACTGGAGCGGCGGCCGGCGACCGACGCTAGCGTTCAGCGCGACGCCGCGGGCGATCGCATCAGCGCCAGCACGCTCGACGGTGCGGTCACGCGCGCATCGAAGGGATGTGCGTCTCGTCCGCCCATGGCCGCCAGGATGCGCCGCACATAGGCACGCGTCTCGGCATAGGGCGGCACGCCCTGGTAGCGTTCCACCGCACCTTCGCCGGCGTTGTAGGCGGCGGCGACGAGTGCGATGTCGCCCTCGAAATAGGCCATCAACCAGCGCAGGTAGGCCATGCCGCCACGCATGTTCTGCGCCGGGTCCATCGGGTTGCGTACATTGAAGCGCGCGGCGGTGCCCGGAATCAGCTGCATCAACCCCTGCGCCTGGCGTGGCGACACCGCCAGCGGGTCGAAGTTCGACTCGGTGGCGATGATGGCCAGCACCAGATGAGGCTCGAGCTGGTACTCGGGCGCAAAGACCTTGACGAAGTTGACGATCGGGGCCGGCGCATGCGCCGGCGGTGGCGGCACGCGAGCGTTCGCGGCCGGCCGGCGCGGCGCCGCGGCAAGCACGGGCGCGGGCCGTTCATCGTCGGGCTGGCGCAGGCAGGCCGGCGGCGCGCCGCGTGGCGTGCCCATCGAGGCGAGCATGTTGCTTCGCCTGCGCCATGCCTTGTTCGGCGGCGGCAGCAAAGAGGTGTGCGGCCTGCGCATCGTCGCGTTCGATGCCGCGCGCGTTGGTCAGCATCCACGCCAGGTTGTACTGGGACTCGGCATCGCCGTGGCGCGCAGCGCGGCA
Source organism: uncultured beta proteobacterium (assembly GCA_963824005.1). Taxonomy (GTDB): domain Bacteria; phylum Pseudomonadota; class Gammaproteobacteria; order Burkholderiales; family Burkholderiaceae_C; genus Rubrivivax. The sequence continues at coordinate 202,049 of CAWGOK010000002.1, read as the reverse complement.
GTACAGCTCGGCCGCGCGCACCGGGTCGCGTGTGGACGCCGTCGCCATGTTCGTAGGCGATCGCCTGCTGGCGCCAGCCCTGCACCCGCGCCGGAACCACGGGCCCGACCTCGGGCGGCGGCGTCGTCGGGCGAGGCAAGCCGTCCAGACTTGCGACGGCGCGCCTGTGCCAGCGCGGCGCCACCCATGGCAAGCCATCGACCAGACGATGCAGCGCGCCCGGCGCGACGGCGACGCCGAACACGCGAGCGGCGGAAGAGTACGGTGAGCGCGGACATGAACGCAGAAGGCTACAACAGTTACATCTTGAGTCTAGCGAAAGGGCAAGCACGGGGAACCCCCCAACTCGGTGACGGGCCGCTGCGAATTTGCGGCGCGACATTGCGGGCAAAGGTCACAGTCCGCGGCCCTGGGCTGACGCAAAATGCCGCCGTGCAGTCGCCACGCGCAGGCGTGCGGCATACCGCGCGAGAGCGGTTGTTTGCCTGGAATTCATTGCCGGCCTGCGACGTTCGGTGGCGATGACGCCGAAGGAGTTCGATGAAACGATTGATCACGGCCGCGCTCTGCCTGTCGAGCCTGGGCACCTGCCTGGCCGCTGCCTCGGCCGTGAAGCCGCTCGAAGCCACGGTAACCCGCGTCACCGACGGCGACAGCCTGTGGCTCGAACCGGCCGCGGGGGGTGCACCGGTGGAACTGCGCCTGCAGGACATCGACGCGCCCGAGATCTGCCAGGCCTGGGGCGCCGAGGCGAAGCAGGCCTTGCAGGAGCTGGTGCTGAAGAAGGCCGTCAGCGTCCGTGTCAGCGGGCGTGACACGCATGGCCGAACCCTCGGCACGCTGTATCTGGACACGCTCAACGTGAACAAGTCGCTGGTGCAGGAAGGCCACGCCTGGAGCAACCGCTACAAGTACGACCGCGGCCCCTACGTCGCCGACGAGCGCATGGCCAAGGCATTGAGCCGCGGCTTCAATCGTGATGGCGGCGCAGTGATGCCCAAGGACTTCCGTCGCGAGCACGGGCCCTGCGCGCCCGATGAGCTTGCGTCGCCCGCTGGAGGAGCCACCACGGCGTCGCCCAAAGCGGCGCCGGCGGTCGTGGCCGCCCCCAACGCCGTGCCGGTGGCTGCAGTTGCCGCCGCCGCGCCCGTCCGGTGCGACGGCCGCACGCACTGCTCGCAGATGCGCTCGTGCGCGGAAGCCACGTACTTCCTGAAGCACTGCCCGGGCGTGAAGATGGACGGCAACCGAGACGGTGTGCCCTGCGAAAAGCAGTGGTGCCGGCCTTAGCGCCGGCGCACACACGCTGGCCGCGCAGCACCTTCGGCACGACCCGGTCGGCGTCAATGGCGTGGGGCATGCTCCGTCGCACGCTTGTCCTTGACGGGGTCGGGGTTCTTCAGCGCGCCGGTGGCCCGGTGCTGCGGACTCGAGCTTCGCTCCGCAGCTGAGCAGCGAGTCGACGATCCGCTGCACCAGGCACGCTATCGGCCGACCGGGGCAGCCTCGTTCAGGCTGTCCAGGAAGGCCAGCAGGTCCTCGGTTTCGGCGGGCGTCAGCTTCAGCGGCACGAGGATGCGTTCGCCGTCGGCGTGCAGCCGGTTCTCGTCCAGTTCGGAGTAGTGCCGCAGTACCTCGCGCAGCGTGCGCAGGCTGCCGTTGTGCATGTACGGCGCGGTGCGCGCCAGGTTGCGCAAGCTGGGCACCCTGAACTCGCCGAAATGGCGGTGCTCGAGCAGCACGTGGCGTGTGGAAGTGGCCGTGCTGCGCGAGGCATCGTCGTTGAAGGGGCCGAGCAGGTTGTAGCGGCTGGCGCGCAAGGACTGGATGCCGCCATGTCGCCCTGGGTCCACCTGGCCCTTGCCGACGAAGAAGGGCACGCCGATGTCGCTGAACTCGCCGTTGCTGAAGCTGGGCCCGCTGTGGCAGACATAGCAGCGGGCGCGGCCCAGGAACAGCGCCAGCCCGCGCTGCGCCGACAGCGGGTAGGCGGCCGCGGCGGCCCGGTCGCCGCGCTGCACCGCGTCGCGGAACGCGTCGAAGGGGGTGCGGGCACTGCGCAGGGTTTCCTGGTAGGCCGCCAGTGCCTTGGCGACGTCCACCGCCACCCGTTCGTCGTCCGCGCCCGGCTCGCTGCCGAAGGCGCGGCGATAAGCCTCGCGCAGCTCGGGCAGGCTGCGCACGGCCTGCGCCACGCCGTTCAGGCTGCTGCCCATCTCGCGCGCATCGAGCAGTGGGCGCAGGCTCTGCGCCCACAGGTTGTCGTTGGCGCCGTCCCAGCCGTACCAGCGCTGCGTGCCCAGGTCAGCCAGGCCGAGCGTGTTGCGCGTGCCGGCCTCCAGTCCGAGGGCCGTCGGCCGACCGTCGGTGAAGCCGCGCGCCGGTTGGTGGCAGCTGGCGCAGGACAGGTCGCCCTGGCGCGACAGGCGCGCGTCGTGGAACAGTGCCGCACCGAAGGCGATGGCCGCTGGCTGGCCCGACACGCGGTTCGACGGATCGCGTGCCGGTTCCACCGGCCAGGGCCCGTGCGCCAGGATGCGCGGCACGTCGTCGTTGCTCAGCGGCGAGCTCATCGGCTGCGCTGCACTGGCGCCGAGCAGTGCACCCAGGCACAGGCCGATGCATCGATGTGCCTTCAATCGACCTGCAGCGATTGCGTCAGCCGCACTGGCGCGCCCGAGCCGCGCAGCTCGAATACCAGCTCCCAGCGCCCGGGCATGTGGAACATCAAGCCTTCGGCACGGTACCGCCCCTCGCCCAGCGCGGTCACGCCGGGCCTGTAGTTCATGCCGTGCTTGTGCTCGGGCATGTGGGCATCGACGCGCACCACGTCGGGCAGCATGGCCTGGCCGCGCGGACACACGGTGAAGTCGATGCCGAAGTGCCGCCCGACCCCTACCGGGTCGGGCGTGGTGCGATACACCAGCACGACGTGCACGTCCTCGATCTGGCGGGTCGGTTGCGCCAGGCTTTCGCCGCAGGCCAGCGCCGTGCTGCTGCCGGCCAACGTCGCCAAGGCCAGCGCGGCACGCAGGCCCGCCACGCTCATTGCGCGCCGCCCGCCTTCCAGAATGAGAAAAGCGCTTCGGCATTGCGCCAGGCAATGCGCTCGGCCAGAGGCGGCGGCAGCTCGGCAAGCCAGGCGCGCGACCAGTGCGCGTGCTCGGCAACGTAGAACCAGCGCTCGGGGGTAAAGGTGTCGGTGCCGACCATGAAGCGCTCAGGGAATTCGTTGAACAGCGCGCGCCATTCGGGCGGCACCTTGCCGCCGCTGCCATGCTCGCTGCGGAAGGCCAGGTCGGCCCACAGGTGCTTGTGCTTGCGCAGCAGTTCGGCCACCTTCTCCGGCTGCTCGAAACCGGAATGCGCCCACAGGATGCGGGCCTGCGGATCCTGCTGGAACAGCCGCTCGATGGCGTCGGCGTCGGAGTGCGCATGCAGCACCAGCTTGTGCTGCTTGGCCAATGCCACCATGCGCCGCGGCACCGGCAGCTCGGCATCGGCGCCGTAGAGGTGAAACTCGCCCACTGCGGCGTAACGCGCGTTGCGCAGCCGCTCTTCGAGGAAGCTGATCACGCTGTCGTCGCGCACCCAGCTGCCGATCTCGCCGCGGCTGCGGTAGGGCCGCAGCGACGGCACGATCAGCTCCGGCGCCTCGGCCACCAGCCGCTGCGTGCCGGCGTCGCCTGAACTCGACACCAGCGCACGCTTCAGCCCGGCCTTGCGCAGGATGGCCACTGCCTCCTTCGGCGGCAGCTTGTCCCAGGCGTCGTGGCTGTAGTGCACGTGGGCGTCGAAGATCGGCAGCTCTGCCGCCTGCAACGGCGAGGCCAGCAGCGCCAGTGCACCGAACAGGACGAGCAGAGTGGCATGCATCGCGGGTCTCCGGTGGATCGGCACAGGCCGCAACGATGCCACGGATCGAAGGCCCCTGCCGGGGCGCTCGATTCAGCCGTCGCAGCTGTCGCGCACCCACTCGGCATAGGCGGGGTCGGCCTGCGCCGTGGATATGGCATGGATCGCCGGCAGCTCGTAGGGGTGGCACTCGCGCAGAGCCGCTTCGAGGCGGGGGTAGGCCGAGGCGCGGGTCTTCAACAGCAATCGGAACTCGCCGTCGTGTTCGATCGCGCCCTTCCAGCGGTAGATGCTCTCGATGGACGTGATCTGCGCGCAGGCGGCCAGGCGCCGCTCGACCATCTCGCGTGCCAATACCAGCGCCTGTTCGCGCGTCGCGACGGTGGTCACTACCAGTAACGGCAGTGCGTCGTGGTCCGTGCCCATGGTCAAACGGTGAACACGCCGCGTCGCGGTGTGGAGATGCCGAAGCTGAGCTCGCTGATCGGTGCGCCCGCGGCCTGCAGCGCGCTGCGATGCTGCGCAATCGGCGTGCGCGCCGACAGCGTCTCCAAGGCCCGCAAGGCCTCGAAGGCCTGATGCGCCAGCACCCGTGCGACGTAGGACTGTGTCCTCGGCCAGCGCGCGGCGTCGACGCTGTAGCGGGCGAAGCTCGCATTGCAGAAGAAGGAGGCCAGCGCCACGTCGGCCCGGCCGATCGTGCCGAAGACATAGCCGTCGGCCGGCAACTCGCCTTCCAGGTAGTCCAGCGCCTGCGGGATCTCGTGCTCCAGCGCGTGGCGGACCACGGCGCCGTCGGGCACCTCGCCCCAGACGAAGTGGCGGATGACGAGCTGGTTGAACAGGTGCCAGACGAAAACCTCGCCCAGCCGCGTGTCGGCAAACTCCTCCAGCCAGCGCGCCCGCGCCCGATGCGCCGGGTCCGGCGGAAGCAGCGTTGTGCCGGGATGGCGCTCGTCGAGATATTCGCGGATCACCGTGGAATCGGACAAGGCCACCTGGTCGTCGACGTACAGCGGCACGCGGCGCAACGGGCTCAGCCTGGCGAAATCGTCGTTGCCGTAGAAGGGCACGATCGGGTCGATGCGGTAGGCCATAACCTTAAGGTGCAGACACACCAGCACCTTGCGCACGTAGGGCGACAGGTAGGAGCCGACAATCGTGGGGAGGACGGTGTCCATGCGCCGCGTGGCTGGGTCGAGACGGGTGATGGCCGGCATCATCGCGCCGCAGGCGGCCTCAGCGCAAGGAGATGACCTGCCAGCCGCGCTTTGCCGCTTCGGCGGCCAGGCTCTGATCCGGGTTCACCGCCACCGCGCGGCGCACGCGGCTCAACAGCGGCAGGTCGTTGATCGAGTCGCTGTACAGCGTCGATTCGCAGTCCGCCAGTTCCAGCTGCCTGCCGGCCAGCCAGTCGTGCAGGCGCCGCACCTTGCCTTCGCGCATGTTCAGCACGCCCTGGCTGCGCCCGGTGAAGCGGCCCGACGCATCGGTCTCGCATTCGGTGGCGATCAGCTGCGAGATGCCCAGGTGCACCGCGCTCAGCTCGCTCAGGAAGCGGCAGGTGGCCGTGGTCAGCAGCACCAGGTCGCCGGCGTCGCGGTGCCGCGCGACCAGTTGCGAGGCCGCATCGGTGATGCGCGGCACGATGCGCGTGTCGACGTACTCGCGGCGCAGCGGCTGCCATTCGTCGGCGCTGCGCCCGGCCAGCGTGCCGATGTAGAAGTCGCAGAAGGCCTGCACGCTGGCGCCGCCGGCGGCATAGTCGCGCGCCATGTCGCGATTGAGAGACTCGAAGGGCTCGCGCGGCAGCAGGCCGCGGTCCATCAGGAACTCGCACCACAGCTGGTCGCTGTCGCCGTCGAGCAGCGTGTGGTCCAGGTCGAAGAGGGTCAGGCGCAAGTTGCGGTCGATCGGCTCAGGGGGAACGCAGATGCCAGGCCTTGGGCCGCGTGAAGGCCTGGATGCCGTAGGCGGACAGCGTCAGGCCCACGCCCGAATCGCCGTGGCCCGACCAGGGCAGCCGCGGGCTGACGCGGTCGCAGCAGTTCCAGTAGACGCTACCGGCATTCACCTGCGCCAGCAGCTCGCGTGCCAGGGCCTCGTCGCGGGTGTAGACGCCGGCCGTCAGGCCGTAGCGCGTGTCGTTCATCAGCGCCACCGCCTCGGCGTCGCCGGACACCTTCTGGATGCCGATGATCGGGCCGAAGCTTTCTTCGCGCATCAGCTCCATCGTGTGGTTCACGCCAGACAGCACCGTGGGCTCGAACCAGTTGCCGGGCCCGGCCAGCGCGTGGCCGCCGGTGTGCAGTGTGGCGCCCTTGGCCAGCGCGTCGTCCACCTGGGCCCGCAGCACCGCCAGCTGCGGTGCGCGTGTGATCGCGCCGATGTAGGTGTCGGGCTGCAGCGGGTCGCCCTGGCGCATGCCCTTGACGGTGGCGACGAAGTGCTCGACGAAGGCGTCGTGCAGGCTCTCGTGCACGTAGATGCGTTCCACCGAACAGCAACTCTGGCCGGTGTTGTACATCGCGCCGTCGGCCAGGCTTTCGGCGGCGCTACGCGGGTCGGCGTCGGCGCGCACATAAGTCGGGTCCTTGCCGCCGAGCTCGAGCTGCAGCTTCAGCAGCTTCGGCGCCGCCGCCTGCGCGATGCGCACGCCGGTGGCATGGCTGCCGGTGAAGAACACGCCGTCCAGCCGCTGCTGCAGCAGCGCCGAGCCCACCTCGCCGGTGCCCACCAGGCATTGCATCGCTGCCACCGGCACGCCGGCGGCATGCAGCAAGCGCGTGATGTGCAGTCCTGTCAGCGTGGCATGTTCCGAGGGTTTGTAGAGCACGGCATTGCCGGTCAGCAGCGCCGGCACGATGACGTTGCAACCGACGAACCAAGGGTAGTTCCAGGCCGAGATGTTGGCCACCACGCCCAACGGGATGTGCGAGATCTGCTCGTGCATGCCGCCGCCGTCGAAGACATGTTCATCGCGGATCGACGGTTCGGTCTGCTCGAGGAAGAAGTCGATGCGCGGCAGCAGGCCGTTGAGCTCATTGCGCGCCTGGCTGATGGGTTTGCCCATCTCCAGCGTCAAGGTGGTGGCCAGCGCGTCGAGTTCGGCCACGATGCCGGCGCGAAAGCGCTGCACCATCGCGAGCTTTTCGGCCAGCGGCACGCGGCCCCAGGCGGGCAGGGCGGCACGCGCCGCCGTGGCCTTGGCGGCAACGCTGGCGGCATCGTCGGCGTTCGGTTCGGCGAGCAGCGCGCCGGTGGCGGGGTTGTGGATCTTCAGCGTGGGCATGGGTCGTTGGGGCCAGGTTCAGCCGCCATGGCGCACGGCGCGCGCGGCGGCGAGAAAGTCGTTCAGCAGCCGCGTGTCGTCGAAGGTGCCATGTTCGGTGTCGTGGAATTCCGGGTGCCATTGCACCGCGGCCACGTAGCCCGGACCGCGCCTGCGGATGGCTTCGATCAAACCGTCGTCGGGGCAGCGTGCCTCGACATCGAAGGCCGGCGCCAGGTCCTTGATGCCCTGGTGGTGGATGCTGTTCACCAGCGCACGGCCGACATCCGGGTACAGCCGCGCCAGCTGCGAACCGCCGACCAGCTCGATCTCGTGGAAGTGGCGTTCGAAGCGCGGCGTGTCGCGATGCGCCAGCGAGTCGGGCCGCTGCGTGGCGATGTCCTGCAGCAGCGTGCCGCCGTGCATCACGTTCAGCAGCTGGAAGCCGCGGCAGATGCCGAACACCGGTTTGCCGGCCTTGATGAAGGCGTCGACCAGCTCCATCTCGTAACGGTCGCGCACGCGATCGCCCTGCCAGTCTGGGTGCATTGGCGTTTCGCCGTAACTCTCGGGCGCGAGGTCGTTGCCGCCCTGCAGCACCAGGCCGTCGAGCGCCTCGGCATAGTGGGCCAGCTCGATCTCGGAGCGCTGGACGATGCTGTCGGCATCGACCGCCGGCACCATCACCGGCAGCGCGCCGCCGCGCATCACCCAATGCGCTGCCGACTGCTCCAGGTAGTGCAACGTCTTGGTCCAGACGCCGCCGAGGTCCAGCACCGGGCCCTCCGGGTGGTAGATGCGGGCGGAGACGCCGATCAACAGCCAGGGGCGTTGGAAGGGCATGTCACATCGCCTGCAGCAACAGGCGTTCGTAGTCGGCCTCGGTCGCTGATCGCGGGTTGGTCCGGCCGGTGAAATCGGTGGCCGCCAGAGGCACCAGCTTCGGCAGATGTTCCAGCGTGACGCCGTGCTGCGCCAGGCCGCCTGCGATGCCGATGTCGGCCTTCAACTTCTTCAACCAGGGCACGAAGGCCGCGCCGCCGCCGCTCAGACCGGCGGCGTGGGCCAGTTCGTCGAACTTGGCGGGCACGGCCTCGAAGTTCCAGGCAAGCACGGTGTCGATCATCAGCGCGTTGGCCAGGCCATGATGCATGTCGCACACTGCGCCCAACGCATGTGCGCAGGCATGCACCGAACCCAGGTCCTTCTGGAAGGCGATGGCGCCCATCATCGAGCACATCATCATGTCGGCGCGAGCCTGCAGGTTGCCGGGCTCGTTGACGGCGGTGGCCAGCGCGCGCGCGCCGATGCGCAGCCCTTCCAACGCGATGCCGTCGCACAGCGGGTGGTAGGCCGGCGACAGGTAGCTCTCGATGTTGTGCGTGAGTGCGTCCATGCCGGTGGCGGCGGTGATGGCCGCGGGCAGGGCCAGCGTCAGCTCCGGGTCGGCGAAGACTGCACGCGCCAGGATCCTCGCGCTGAAGACGGTGCGCTTGTGGTGCGTGTCGTTTTCGCTGACCACCGACGAGCGGCCGACCTCGGAGCCGGTGCCCGAGGTGGTGGGCAGCGCCACCATGTAGGGCAAGGCATTGACGATGGGCCGCGCCTGCGGGTGGTCCCACACGTATTCGAGGATGTCGCCTTCGTGCGTGGCGGCCACACCCACGACCTTGGCCACGTCCAGCGCGGCGCCGCCGCCGAAGCCGATGACGCAGTCCGCGCTGTGGCGCTTGAAGGCCTCGGCGCCGGCCATCACCATCGCGCAAGTCGGGTTGCCGTGGATGCCGTCGAACACGGCCACCTTCAGTCCATCGAGGTGGCCGCGGAATTCGGCCAGCACCGGCAGGCGGCCGAGCGCGTGGTCGGTGACGATCAGCGGCCGCGTGCAGCCAGCGTCGCGCAGGTGGCCGGCCACGAGAGCGCGCGCGCCAGCGCCGAAGTGGATCGTCGTGGGGAAGGCGAAGCGGGCAATGCTCATGGGCAGCGGCGGAACTTGCCGGCCAGCGCCGCCTTGCCGAACTGCTTTTCCAGCGGCCCGTCGGACTCGATCGTGAGATAAGGGCCGGACTTGTCCTTCATCGCCATGAGGCTCAGGCCGGTGGGCTGGGCCTCGCCGAGCAGTGCGGCGTCGAAACCGGCGGGCGGCTGCTGCTGGCCGAAGTAGCTGAACGCGGCCATCGGCGCGGCGGTGCGCAACTGCTTGCCACCGGCACTGAGCGTCAGCGCCCGGGTGTCGACCGACAGTCGCGTGCCGGCCGACTTGCTGCAGTCCACGGCCCAGGTGCCAGCGTACTTCTTCAGCATCTCGAGGTCGTTCGGGCTCTGCTGGGCCAGCGCCGGCAGCGCACAGCCCAGCAGCACGAGGCAAGCAATCTTGGGATTCATGGCGGTTCCGCTCGCGAACGATGTCAGATGATCTCGAAGTATCGCTTCAACTCCCAATCCGTCACGCCGTCGAGCCATTGCCGCCACTCCCATTCGCGGGTGGCGGCAAAGTGCTCGACGAAGGTGTCGCCGAGCCAGTCGCGTGCAATCGCTGACTCGCGGAAGATGCGCGTCGTCTCGATCAGCGTGCGCGGGGCGCGCGGAACGTGCTCCGCACCCTGGTTGGTGCCGGTGATCGGGGCTGTCGTCAACTTCAGGCCCTTCTCGACGCCGTGAAGCCCGGCGGCGATGACCGCGGCCATCGCCAGGTAGGGGTTGACGTCGGCGCCCGGGCAGCGCGTTTCCAGCCGCGTCGACTTCGGTCCCGGGGCGATGACACGGAAGCTGGCGGTGCGGTTGTCCAGGCCCCAGGTGGGCTTGACCGGGGCCCAGAAGCCGTCGACCAGGCGCTTGTAGCTGTTGATCGTCGGCCAGATCAGCGGCGCGAAATCCATCATGCAGGCCACCTGGCCGGCCAGGTAGCTCTCGAACAGCTTGCTCATGCGCCGCGGGTTCTTGGCGTCATAGAACAGGTTGGTCTTGCCGTCGGACAGGCTCTGGTGGATGTGCCCGCTGCAGCCCGGGTAGGCCTGGCTCCACTTGGCCATGAAGCTGGGCATGATGCCGAAGGCCTTGCCGATCTCCTTGGCCCCGGTCTTGAACAGGATCGCGCGGTCGGCCTGCTCCAGCGCCTCGCTGAAGGCGATGGCGGCTTCGTACACACCCGGGCCGGTCTCGGTGTGCAGGCCTTCGATGGGCACGCCGAAGGCGGCCATCTGGTCCATCAGCGCGTTGAAGTAGGCACGCTCGTCGCCCATGCGCAGCAGCGAATAGCCGAACATGCCGGGCGTCAGGTTCTGCGGGCCCACGCCCTTCTTGGCGGCCCAGCTGTCGGGGGTTTCCTTGAAGTTGAACCACTCGAATTCCATGCCGGCCATTGGCAGAACGCCCAGTTTCTCGGCGCGCTTGAGCACACGCTTCAAGGTCTGGCGCGGGCACACCGGGAAGGGCGTGCCGTCGGCATTGACGAACTCGCCCAGGAAGAAGGGCACGTCGCCGTCCCAGGGCACGCGCCGCGCCGTGTCCAGGTCCAGCCGCGCCAGCGCATCGGGAAAGCCGTGCTGCCAGCCGGTGACTTGGGTGTTGTCGTAGCAGGCGTCGGACGAATCCCAGCCGAAGACCACGTCGCAGAAGCCGAAGCCACTGTCGACCGCGCCGAAGAACTTGTCCGCGTGCAGCAGCTTGCCGCGAAGGATGCCGTCGATGTCGCTGCAGGCTACCTTGACCTTGCCCGCGCCGCTGGCGCGCACGGCGACGACGGCGGGGTGTTCCTTGGCGCGCGTGCTCATTGCATGATTCCCATCTCGCGCAGCGTGTCGGCCACCGCGTTGACGGCCTGCCGCATCTCGTTGCGACCGATGGCGCCGATGCACCCCACCCGGAAGGTGTCCACCTCGGTCAGCTTGCCCGGGTACAGGACGAAGCCGCGCTGCTTGGCCGCGGCATAGAAGCGCTTGAAGTCGTACTTTGGATGAGTGGGCGCAAACCAGGTGACGATGATCGGTGCCTGCAGTTCCGGCTTCAGGAAGGGTTTCAGCCCCAGCGCGGTGAGTCCGTCGACCAGCGTCTTGCAGTTGTCCTGATAACGCGCCAACCGCGCCGGCTGGCCGCCTTCTTCATTGAACTGCGCCACGGCTTCGGCCAGCGCCACCATCACGTGCGTCGGCGGCGTGAAGCGCCACTGCGTGGTTTTCTCCATGTACTGGTGCTGGTCGAACAGGTCCATCGCCAGGCTCTGGCTGTTGCCGGCGCAGCCGTCGAGGATGGCCTTGCGCAGGAAGACGAAGCCCATGCCGGGCACGCCTTCCAGGCACTTGCCGCTGGCGGCAACCAGCGCGTCGAAGCGCATGCTGCGCGCGTCGATCGGCAGCGCGCCGAAGCTGCTCATCGCATCGACGATCAGGCCCTTGCCGTGGCGTTCGCACACCGCGGCCACCTCGGCCAGCGGGTTGAGCACGCCGGTGCCGGTCTCGCAGTGGATCAGCACCACGTGGCTGATGCTGCGGTCCTGGTCGAGCTTGGCGTCCAGCGCAGCCGGCGACACGGCGGCATCCTCGGCGAAGGCCAGGCTGCTGGCCTTGCGGCCCATCATCTGCGTCAGCTTGGCAGCGCGCTTGCAGTAGGCGCCGTTGTCCAGCACCAGCACATGGCCGTCGCGCGGCACCACGGTGGCGACGGCCGCCTCGACGCTGAAGGTGCCGCTGCCTTGCAGCGGCACCACCACATGGCTGTCCTGGCCGTGCACGATGTCGAGCAGCTGCGAGCGTAGCCGCATCGTCACGGCATTGAAGTCGGCGTCCCACGAGCCCCAGTCCTTCAGCATCGCCAGCTTGGTGCGCAGCGTGGTCGTCAGCGGGCCGGGGGTGAGCAGGATGCGGTCGCGGTCCATAGGTCTTGCCTTCAGGGTTGTTTCCAGGCCTGGGTGCGCCGTTCGACGAGCCACGACAGCGCCATGAACAGCAGCGTGGCCACGGTCGACGCGGCGGCGATGAGCAACGCCATCGCCGCGGCGGCGCCGGTCTCGCCGGCTTCGTCGAGATTCAGGATGGCGATCGACGCCACCTTGGTTTCGGGCGAATACAGGAACACGACCGCCGAGATCGTGGTCATGGCGTTGATGAAGAAGTAGCGCGCGATGTCTACCAGCGCGGGCGTGCAGATCGGTAGCGTCACGCGCCAGAAGGTCTTGTAGAACGGCACCTTCAGCGAGGCCGATACCGACTCGAATTCGGCGTCCAGCGATTTCAGCGCAGTCACCGCGGTCAGGTGTCCGGTGGTGTAGAAGTGAACGATGGTGCACAGGGTCAACAAGGTCAGCGTGTGGTACAGCCCGTTCAGCGGATTGCCCGGCTCGTTGAAGAAGAAGATGTAGCCCAGGCCCAGCACCAACCCCGGCACGGCCATCGGCAGCATCGACAGCAATCGCAGCAGGCCGCGCAACGCCCCCGCGCCTTGGGTCTTTTCAAGCAGATAGGCGCCGACGAAGACCAGCGCGGTGCCGAACACCGCCGTGCCCGCGGCCATCGACAGGCTGTTGACGAAGCCTTCGCCGACCTCCGCGTCGAACAGGCCCATCTGGTAGTGGCGCCAGCTGAAGGACAGGTCGTAGGGCCAGAACTTGACGAACGAGGCGAACAGCGCCATGCCCAGCATCGCCAGCATCAGCAGCGCGATGACGCCGCAGTACAGCTGCATCGTCGCATCGAACCACGGCGCGCGTTTGGGCCGGTAGGGCACGGCGCGTGCGCTGAGCATGGCCGTCTGCTTGCGCTGCACCAGGTGGTCGACCGAAAAGGTCAGCACCGCCGGCGCCAGCAGCAGCAGCGCCACCACTGCGCCTTTCTGGAAGTCCTGCTGGCCGATGACCAGCTTGAAGACGTCGGTGGCGAGCACGTTGAAGCTGCCGCCGATGACCTTGGGGATGCCGAAGTCGGTAATCACCAGCGTGAAGGTCACCAGTGCCGCCGAGATCAGCCCGTACTTGGCACCCGGCAGCGTGATCGTCCAGAACTTGCGTGCGGCCGAGGTGCCCATGGCGTCGGCGGCCTCGTACAGTCGGGCGTCGGCACTGGTCAGTGCGGTAATCAGGATCATCAGCGTATGCGGAAACAGTGCGAAACACTCCGCGAGCACGATGCCCGGTGCGCCGTAGATTTCGTCAATGCCGAGCGGCGCGAGCCAGCTCTTCAGCACCCCCTGGTTGCCGAACCAGTAGATCAGCGAAATGGCGGCCAGCAGCGACGGCGCCAGCAGTGGGATCAGCGTGATGCCGCGTTGCAGCTGCTTGAAGGCCATGCGGCTGCGTGTCAGCGCATAGGCGAAGCCGAAGGCCGCGGGTACGGTGATGAGCGTGACCAGCGCCGACACCCACAGGCTGTTCCACAGCGATTCGATCAGCGCCGGCGTGCGCGCGTAGTCGACGAAGTTCTTCAGCCCCACCCAGTGTTGATGGCTGTCCTGCACCGACTTCATCAGAATGGTTGCCAACGGTGCGGCCAGGAAGGCCAGCAGCACCACTGCCACCAGCCCCAGCGCGACATGCGCGATACGGTCGGTCCAGTGCACGCGCAGCGCGATGCGTGCCGGGGCGGGGAGGGCAGCCGAACTCATGGCCGTGTCGTGCTCAGGCAAAGATGCGCATGCGCTCGGGCAGCAGCCTCAGCGGCAGCCGCGCGCCCACCTCGAGCTGCTGCTCGGCCAGGAAGTTGAGCGACAGGTACACCGTGAGCCGCTGTTCGCCCAAGGCGTCCGCGCGCACGCGCACCAGGCAGTACGAACCGAGGAATTCGATCTTGTCGATCTGTGCGTCGAAGACGTTGCTGTCGCCGGCCGCAATCGGCCGTGCCAGCACGTCCTCGGGCCGAAGGTAGATCTTCACCTCGCTGCCCGGCGCGCCTTCGTGCGGGCAATCGAAGGGAGCGTCGGCGAAGAGCACGCGATGGCCCTCGGCCAGCCTTGCCGGCAGCACGTTGATGCGGCCGACGAAATCGGCGACGAAGGGCGTGCCCGGGTCGCGGTACACCTGCAGCGGCGTGCCCACCTGTTCGATCACGCCGTGGTTCATGACGACGATGCGGTCGGCCACGGCCAGCGCTTCTTCCTGGTCGTGCGTGACCATGATCGTCGTCACACCGAGCTTGCGCTGCAGGCTGCGGATCTCCTGCCGCAGGTGCACGCGCACGATCGCGTCGAGTGCCGACAACGGCTCGTCCAGCAGCAGCAACCCGGGCGAGGTGGCCAGCGCGCGCGCCAGCGCGATGCGCTGCTGCTGCCCGCCTGAGAGCTGCGCTGGAAACTTGTCCTGGCTGCCTGGCAGGCCCACCAGTTGCAGCAGTTCGTCGACGCGCTCGCGCGCCTGCGCCCGCGGCATCCTGCGGTTGACCAGGCCGTAGGCCACGTTGTCGGCGACGTTCAGGTTCGGGAACAGCGCGTAGGACTGGAAGACGATGCCGTAGTCGCGTTGGGCCGGCGGCAGCACCGAGATGTCGCGCCCGGCCAGTTCGATGCGCCCGGCGCTCTGCGCCTCGAGCCCGGCGATGATGCGCAGCAGCGTGGTCTTGCCGCAGCCCGAAGGCCCGAGGAAGCAGACGAACTCGCCCTTGGCGATGCTCAGGTCGATGTCGCGCAGGGCGGTGAAGCTGCCGAAATCCTTGCGGACACCGGCCAGTTTCAGGTAACTGCTGGCCCCCCGGTCGCGGGGACCCGCGACCGCCCCCCCGGCAGGGGTGATGCCCGACGCCGGGCGCAGCGTCACTTCTTCGGTTCGCTCTTTGCGTTATAGCGCTTGTTCCATTCGTCGAGGATGCGCTCGCGGTTGTCGGCAGCCCAGCCGAAGTCCATCTTCACCAGGCGCTGTTCGTAGTCCTTCGGCACGTTTGGCAGCGGTGCAGCCACGCCCGGTTGCGCGGTGATGGCGAAGTTCTTGCCGTACAGCAGCATCGCGTCCTTGCTCGCCGCCCAGTTGGCCAACTTCTGCGCCGCGTCGAGCTTCTTCGTTCCCTTGTGGATGGCAAAGGATTCCAGGTCCCAGCCCAGGCCTTCCTTCGGGAACACCAGGTCGATTGGGGCGCCCTTGGCCTTGTTGGCATTGCCGCGGTATTCGAAGGAGATGCCGATCACGTACTCACCCGCCGCGGCCATGTTGCAGGGCTTCGAACCCGAATGTGTGTACTGCGCGATGTTCTCGTGCAGCGCGTCCATGTACTTCCAGCCACCGCCCTTGCCGTTGTCGTCGCCCCACAGCGATAGCCAGGCGGTGACGTCGAAGAAGCCGGTGCCCGACGAGGCCGGGTTCGGCATGACGATCTGGCCCTTGTAGACCGGCTTGGTCAGGTCCTTCCAGGTCTCGGGCTTGGGGATGTTGCGCTTCTGCGCCTCGACCGTGTTGAAGCACACCGTCGCGCCCCACACGTCCATGCCGAACCAGGCTGGCGGGTTCTTCTTGTCGCGGTACTGGCTCATGATCGCGTCCAGATTCAGCGGCGCGTACGGAATCAGCATGCCCTGGTTGTTCAGCAGTGCCAGGCTGCTCGCCGCCACGCCCATCACCACATCGGCCTGCGGATTGGCCTTTTCGGCGAGCAGCTTGGCGGTGATGACGCCGGTGCTGTCGCGCACCCACTTGATCTCGATGTTCGGCTCGATCTTGTTGAAGCCTTCCTGGTAGGCCTTGAGCTGGTCGGTTTCGAGCGCGGTGTAGACCAGCAGCTGGGTCTTTTGCGCCAGCGCCGAAGCGGCGGTCAGACAAAGCGACAGGGCGGCGAGTGCCAAGGCGGGAATTCGCATTTGAGCTCCTGGGGTGGGGTGATCTACAGAACCGACGAATATGAGGCCAGCACGTGACTCTACTGTGACGCCGCCAGATGAGATCGCTGCGGCATGCTGCCCGCCCGCGCCACGGCCTGTCAACCGGAAAAACGCCAAGGTTGCAGATTGTTGACATTCCCCGGACGTCAATGTCCAATCCACCCCGATGACCGAAGCCGCCCGAGAAGGCCCTGTCTGTTGCCCAGCCGGCCGTGCGGCGCGTCGCCCGCGCGCGCGCGGCAGGCCCCGCCGAGGCGGCCGCCCGTGCAGCATCTGCTGAACCTGCTGGCGGCGATCGCGCTGCTCGTCTGGGCGACGCACATCGTGCGCACCGGCGTGCTGCGCCTGTATGGCGCCAACCTGCGCCACGTCATCTCGCGCAGCGTCGGTAACCGCTTCCAGGCGCTGCTGGCCGGTTTCGCCGTGACCACGCTGGTGCAGTCAAGCACCGCCACCGGGCTGATCGTCGCGTCCTTCGTCGGCCGCGGGCTGATCGCCACCGCTGCGGCGCTGGCGGTGATGCTCGGCGCGGACATCGGCACCAGCGCGATGGTGGTGGTGTTCTCCTTCGACCTGTCGTGGCTGTCGCCGCTGCTGATCTTCGTCGGCGTCGTGCTGTTCATCAGCCGCGAGACCACCTCGGTCGGGCGCTTCGGGCGCATCGTCATTGGCGTG
The DNA here is from genome assembly GCA_963824005.1 of uncultured beta proteobacterium. GTDB lineage: Bacteria > Pseudomonadota > Gammaproteobacteria > Burkholderiales > Burkholderiaceae_C > Rubrivivax. The sequence goes on along the minus strand of CAWGOK010000002.1, from coordinate 185,458 downwards.
GGACTGATCACGCTGGCCTTGCAGCTGATCGTCGCGGCGACACGGCCGCTGATCGATTCACCGGCGGTGCGCCAGCTGCTGGCCTCGTTGCCCAGCGACGTGCTGCTCGACATCCTGGTCGGCGCGGTGCTGACGGTGTTGTCCTATTCGTCCTTGGCCATCGTGCTGCTGACGGCCACGCTGGCTGGCGCGGGCATGCTGCCGCCGGGCGTGGCACTGGGCCTGGTGCTCGGCGCCAACGTCGGCAGTGGCGTGCTGGGTGTGCTGACGCACCGCGCGCTCGGACATCGCCACGCGCCGCCTGCCGATGGGCAACCTGATCTTCAAGTTGGCCGGTTGCCTGTTGACCGTGCCCTGGTTGCCGCAGGCGCGTGCGCTGCTGGAGCAGCATCTGCCCGCGGTGCCGCAGCAGGTGGTGGCCTTCCATCTGCTGTTCAACGTGGCGCTGGCGGCGTCGTTCATCGGCCTGACAGGCCTGCTCGCGCGCTGGCTGGAGCAATGGATGGTGGCGCCGCCGCCGCAGCCCTCGCAGAGCCGGCCGCGCCATCTGGACCCGGTGGCGTTGCCGACACCGTCGCTGGCCATCGCCTGCGCCGCACGCGAGGCGCTGCACCAGGCCGACGTGGTGGAAACCATGCTGCGCGGCATGATGGACGTGATTCGCCGCAACGACCTGCAGCTCGCGGCGCAGCTGCGCCACATGGACGACACCGTCGACGAGCTGTACTCGGCGATCAAGTTCTACCTGACACAGATCTCGCGCGAGGCGCTGTCCGAGCGCGAAAGCCGGCGCTGGACCGACATCGTGTCCTTCACCATCAACATGGAGCAGATCGGCGACATCGTCGAACGCGTGCTGCAGGACGTCGAGGACAAGAAGATCCACAAGGGCCGCAGCTTTTCCGAGGCCGGCATGGCCGAGATCAGCCACCTGCACGAGCGGCTGCTGTCCAACCTGCGCCTGGGCATGAGCGTGTTCCTCGACGGCCATGTCAACGATGCGCGCCGACTGCTGGAGGAAAAGGCGCGCTTTCGCGACCTGGAGCACGAGTACGCCGCCAACCACATCGCGCGGCTGCGCGACAACACTGCACAGAGCATCGAGACCAGCAGCCTGCATCTCGATCTGATCAGCGAACTCAAGCGCATCAATTCGCACATCTGTTCGATCGCCTACCCGATCCTCGAATCCGCCGGTGTGCTGGCCGACACGCGGCTGCGCGATTCGCGCCTGGCGGCGCTGATGGCCGACGAGACGCGCCGCTGACCCGCGCACGCACCAAAGATGCCCACCAGCGTGGTCCTGGCGGTGTTGGTCGGCGCGATGCTGCATGCGTCGTGGAACGCGCTGGTCAAGTCCAGCGGCGACAAGCAACTCGACATCGCACTGGTGCACTTTCTCGGCGCCGTGGTCTCGCTGCCGCTGCTGTGGCTGGTGGGCCTGCCGCCGCCCGAGTCCTGGCCGTTCCTGGCGGCGTCGCTGGCGATCCACGTGGCCTACTACATTACGCTCAACGGCGCCTACCAGCATGGTGACCTGGGCACCACCTACCCGATCATGCGCGGCAGCGCACCGATGCTGGTGGCGCTGGGCAGTTCCACGGTGCTGGGTGAATCGCTGACGCTGGCCGCCTGGCTGGGCGTGGCCGCAGTGACGCTGGGGGTGCTGATGGTCGGGCTGTCGCGGCCGGCGCAGGCGCTGCATCACCACCGCGCCATCGGCTTCGCGCTGGCCAATGCGGTGGTCATTGCCGCCTACACCTTCGTCGACGGCAGCGGCGTGCGCGTCACCGTGGCCGGTGGGCACACCGCCGCCAGCTACGTGGTGCTGCTGTTCGTGCTGGACGGCATCCCGTATCCAGCGCTGGTGTTCGCGCAGCGCAGCGCCGAAGGCCGACGCGCCATCGCCGCCTATGCGCGCAATCGCTGGCCGCTGGCCACGGTGGGTGGCCTGGCCTCGCTGGGCTCTTACTGGATCGCGCTGTGGGCGATGACCCGCGCGCCGGTGGCCGCCGTGTCGGCGCTGCGCGAGACCTCGGTGCTGTTTGCCACCGCGCTGTCGGTGCTGGTGCTGAAGGAGCGCTTCGGCCTGCAGCGCGCCAGCGGTGCGGTGGTCATCGTCGCCGGCGTGGTGGCGCTGCGCCTGAGTTGAGGAGGAGAGACCCGTGACTGGCCTGCCCAAGCGCTTCAAGGTCGTGCGCACCGACCGCGAGCTCGAAATGCCGCGTGTCGACGCCGGCTTGCGCGAGGCCGGCGGCCAACTGGTGCTGCTGCCCGATGGCACGCCCGAGGACGAGCTGGCGCGCGAAGTCGCCGACGCCGACCTGCTGTTGATGTGTTACGCCCGCATCGGTCGGCAGGTGATCGCTGGCGCCGGCAAGCTGAAGGCCATCATCAAGTATGGCGTCGGTATCGACGCCATCGACATCGACGCCGCACGCGAGCAGGGCATCCCGGTGGTCAACGTCCCGGCTTACGCCGAAGAGACGGTGGCCGAAGGCGCGTTTGCGCTGCTGATGGCGCTGTTCAAGCGCTTCAAGCCGATCCACCAGGCGATGCAGCAGGACGGCTGGGCCTGGCCCGAGTCGCGTTGGCTGGCCAGCGACCTGTCGGGCAAGACGCTGGGCCTGGTGGGGCTGGGGCGCATCGGGCGTTGCATGGCGCGCATGGCCGGCGCTTTCCGCATGCGCGTGATCGCTTACGACCCGCATCTGCCCGCCAGCGCGCTGCCGCCTGGCGTTCAGCGCAGCAACACGCTCGATGCGCTGCTGCAGGCCAGTGATGCGGTGTCGGTGCACTGCGTGCTGAACGCGCAGACGCGACACCTGCTCGGCGCGGAGCAACTGGCGCTGATGAAGCCCTCGGCCTTCCTGGTGAACGTCTCGCGAGGCGAGATCGTCGACGAGGCGGCGCTGCTGCAGGCCCTGAACGAGCGGCGCATTGCCGGCGCCGCCCTCGACGTCTATGGTCAGGAGCCGCTGTCACGGCAGGGTCACCCCTTGTCGGCACTCTACGGCATGGAGAACGTGATGCTGTGGCCGCACCTGAGCTTCTACACGCACGAGGCGATGCAACGTCTGGAAGGCGAGACGCTGGCGCGCTGCTTCGAGGCATTGCGCGGCCAGCCGCTGCGCGTGGCCTCGCGCGATCCGCGGCTGCGCGCGCAGACTCGCGGCGTGCGTTTCGTCGACGACAGCTGAGACTGTCCGGTCCCCTTGCAGGCTTGAAGTTTGTTGACAATCTGCAATCTACCGCCTAGCATGCCCCGTGTCCCATGGAAAGCTAGCCATGCCCACCGCGACGAGCAAGCGGCCGACCGATGCCTCGATGGCCATCGAGATGCTGCGCGAGCATTCGCTGGCCACGCTGGCACAGCAGGAGCTGGAGCGGCGCATCATCTCCGGCGAGATCGCCGCCGGCACCAAGCTCAACGAGGTGGAGGTCGCCGCGGCGCTGGGCGTGTCGCGCGGCCCCGTGCGCGAGGCCTTCAGCGCGCTCAGCCAGGCCGGCCTGGTGCGCGTGGAGAAGAACCGCGGCGTGTTCGTGCGCCAGGTCTCGCTCGAGGAGGCCAACGAGTTCTACGAGGTGCGTGCCGCACTCGAAGGGCTGATCGGCAAGCTGGCCGCGCGGCGCATTTCCATCGACGAGATCGAGCAACTGCGGGCCGTCGTCCGGCGCATGCAGCAGACGCATAAGGAAGCGCTCGGCCGCCCGAAGCTTCCTGTGTCCTCCTCGGGGGGGCGGGCGCTGCAGGGCAGCGACCTTGGGGGCGCTCAGGACAGCCGGCGCGCCGACGAATATTTCGCGCTGAACGTCGAGTTCCACGACATGCTGGCCCGCGTCGCACGCAACAACGCGTTGCTGGCCCACTACCGCGGCGTCGTCAACCAGCTCGACCTGTACCGCCGCGCCACCATCAGTCATGGGGTCGAGAACATTCCGCTGTCCACCCAGGAGCACGAGGCCATCGTCGATGCCGTGGCCGCGCGCGACGAGCAGCGCGCCGAAGCGCTGCTTACCGAACACGTGCTCGTCAGCCGCGCGCGGCTGCATGCCGCGCTGGGCACCGCCGCCCCGGCAAGGGCCTGAGCCGCGCGCCAGCCACTTCCCCCGTCAATTCAGGCAGATTCCGATGAACACCCAACCCACGGTCAACGTCAACGGCACCGACTATCGCTGGCCCCTGCGCCCGGTGGTGGTGGTGTGCATCGACGGCGGCGACCCCGCCTACCTGCAGCGCTTCCTGGCCGACGCCACGACCCCGAACATCGCGCGCTTTGTCAAGGAAGGTTATGCCGCGGTGATCGACGGCTCGATGCCCTCTTTCACCTGCCCGAACAACATGTCGATCATCACCGGCACGCCGACCTCGAAGCACGGCATCTCGGGCAACTTCTACCTCGACACGAGCAGCTGGGAACCGGTGGTGATGACCGGCCCCGAGCTGCTGCGCGGGGACACCATCGTCACGCGCTTTGCCGAGGCCGGCGCCAAGGTGGTGTCGATCACCGCCAAGGACAAGCTGCGCAAGCAGCTGAGCAAGGGGCTGGACGTCAGCCAGGGCCATGTGTCCTTCTCCTCCGAATACGCCGACCGCTGCACGCTGGCCGAAAACGGCATCGAAAACGTGCTGCCCTGGCTCGGCATGGAGCAGCCGGGCATGTACTCGATGGAGCTGAGCCTGCTGGTGCTCGAGGCCGGCATCAAGCTGCTGCGCGAGCGGCGCCCCGAGCTGCTGTACCTGTCGCTGACCGACTGGGTGCAGCACAAGTGGGCGCCCGACGAGGACGGCGCACGCGACTTCTACCGCAAGCTCGACGACTGCATCGGTCGCCTGGCGGCGCTGGACGCGACCGTGGCGCTGACGGCAGACCACGGCATGAACGACAAGAGCAACGAGGCCGGCGAGCCCAAGGTCATCTGGCTGCAGGACATCCTCGACGCCGAGTTCGGCGCCGGCGCGACCACCGTGATCTGCCCGATCACCGATGCCTTCGTCGCACACCACGGTGCGCTCGGCGGTTTCGTGCGCGTGTGGTCGCGCGGCCCGGTGACGGCGCAGCAGATCATCGGCCGCATCCACGGCATCGACGGCATCGAACTGGCGCTGGACCGTGACACCGCCTGCCGCATGTTCGACATGCCGGCCGACCGCGAGGGCGACGTGGCCGTGATCGCGCGCCAGGACACCTGTATCGGCGGCTCGGCACGCAACCACGACCTGTCCGGGCTGAAGGGCCACCGCCTGCGCACGCACGGCGGCGTGTCCGAGGCCAAGGTGCCGCTGATCCTGAACCGGCCGCTGAACGAGGCCTACAAGCGCAAGGCAGCCAGCCAGGTGCTGAAGAGCTGGCAGGTCTTCGATTTCGCCATAAACGGAACGGTCTAGCCATGGCCGCAGCGCCCGCGCAAAGCGAAGGCGATGTCAACAGCACGCCGCTGCGCAGCGCCTGGCAGCGCGAGCACCTGGACGAACCCAGCCGGGCGCTGCTGGCGCGCGACAGCGCGGCCTTCCTGCACCAGTCGGTGTCCACGCCCTGCCTGGCGCCGATCGTCAGGTGCGAGGGTCTGTACATCGAGGACATGGCCGGCCGGCGCTACATGGACTTCCATGGCAACAACGTGCACCACCTCGGCCATGGCCACCCGGAGGTGATTGCCGCCATCAAGCGGCAGCTCGACGCACTGAGCTTCGCGCCGCGCCGCTTTGCGCCGCTGCGTTCGGTGGAACTGGCCGAGGCGCTGGGCGCGCGCTTCCACACGCTGACCGGTCAGAAGGGCCGCGTGCTCTTCACCACCGGCGGCAGCGACGCGGTCGAGGTGGCCTTGAAGCTGGCGCGCGCCGCCACCGGCCGCTTTAAGACGCTGAGTTTCTGGGACGCCTTCCACGGCGCCGGCTTCGGCTCATCCAGCGTCGGTGGCGAGTCGCTGTTCCGCTCGGGCCGACTCGGGCCGCTGCTGCCGGGCAGCGAACACGTCGCGCCCTTCGGCTGCTACCGCTGTGCCTACGGCCACGAAGTCGATGACCAGGGCCAGCCGCGGCTGGAACAGTGCCGGCTGGCCTGCGCGGCGATGGTGCGCTACGTGCTGGAGCGCGAAGGTGACGTCGCCGCAGTCATCGCCGAGCCGGCGCGCGCCGTGCCTTATCTGCCGCCGCCGGGCTATTGGCAGGCGGTGCGCGAAGCCTGCCATGCCCATGGCACGCTGCTGATCTTCGACGAGATCCCGACAGGGCTGGGCAAGACCGGCCGCTTCTTCGCTGCAGAGCACGACGCCGCCGCGCCCGACATCGTGGTGCTGGGCAAGGCGCTGGGCGGCGGCGTGCTGCCGATTGCCGCGTGCATCGCGCGCGATGAATTCAACGTCGCCGGGGAACTTGCGCTGGGCCACTACACGCACGAGAAGAACCCGGTCACCGCCGCGGCGGCGCTGGCCACGCTGCAGATCATCGAACGGGACGAACTGGTGGCCAACGCTGCACGCGTCGGTGCGCACGCGCTGGCGCGGTTGCAGGAGATGAGACACCGCCACGCCCTGGTTGGCGACGTGCGTGGGCGTGGCCTGTTGCTGGGCATCGAGCTGGTCAGCGACCGCGGCACCAAGGCCCCGGCGCGCGCGGCGGCCGAACGCGTGCTGTACCGCGCGCTGTCGCGCGGACTGTCCTTCAAGACGACGATGGGCAACGTGCTGACCCTGACGCCACCGCTGATCACCACAGTCGCCCAGATGGACCAGGCGCTCGACATCCTCGACGCCTGCCTTGCCGAGGAGAAGACATGAGCACCCGATCCCCCGTCATCGACACGCCGCAGCGCGAGGCCATGCGCATTGCCGGCGACAAGGTGTACGGCGAGCGCACGATCGACGTGCGCTACCCCTGGACCGGCGAAGTGGTGGCGACCGTGCCCCGGGCCACGCTCGACGACGTCAAGCGCGCGTTCAAGGTCGCACGCGACTACAAGCCGGTGCTGACACGGCACGAGCGCTACAAGATCCTGATGAAGGCCGGCGAGATCATCGCCTCGCGCAAGGAGGCGATGGCGCGCGTGATCACGCTGGAATCGGGGCTGTGCATCAAGGACACGCTGTACGAGGTGGGGCGCGCCAGCGACGTGCTGCTTTTCGCCGCGCAGCAGGCGCTGGTCGACGACGGGCAATGCTTTTCGTGCGACCTGACGCACCACGGCAAGCAGCGCCGCGTGTACACGATGCGCGAGCCGCTGCTGGGCGTGATCTCGGCGATCACGCCCTTCAATCACCCGCTGAACCAGGTGATCCACAAGGTGGCGCCTTCTGTGGCCACCAACAACCGCATGGTGCTCAAGCCCACCGAGAAGACGCCGCTGGCCGCGCTGCTGCTGGCCGACGTGCTGTACGAAGCCGGGCTGCCGCCGCCGATGCTGAGCGTGATCACCGGCGACCCGGGTGAGATCGCCGATGAGATGCTGACCAACGAACATGCCGACGTGGTCACCTTCACCGGCGGCGTGGCCATCGGCAAGTACATCGCCGCCAAGGCGGTGTACAAGCGGCAGATCCTCGAGCTCGGTGGCAACGACCCGCTGGTGGTGATGGACGATGCCGACGTGGCCAAGGCCGCCGAGCTGGCGGCCAGTGGCTCGTACAAGAACAGTGGCCAGCGCTGCACCGCGGTCAAGCGCATCCTGGTGCACGAGAAGATTGCCGCCGAATTCACCGAGGCGCTGCTGGCGAAGACCCGTGCCTGGAGTTATGGCGACCCGCTCGACCCGAAAGTCGATATGGGTACGGTCATCGACGAAGGGGCTGCCAAACTCTTCGAGCGCCGTGTCAACGACGCGGTGACGCAGGGTGCGCGTCTGCTGCACGGCAACCAGCGCGACGGCGCGTCGTATTCGCCGACGCTGATCGACCGCGTGCGTGGCGAGATGGAAGTGGTCAGGCAAGAGACCTTCGGCCCGGTGTCGCCGGTGCTCAGTTTCAAGAACCTGGACGAGGCGATCGCCATGGTCAATTCCACCGCCTATGGCCTGAGCTCGGGCATCTGCAGCAACCGGCTCGACGACATCATGCGTTTCGTGCGCGAGCTGAATGTGGGCTCGGTCAACGTCTGGGAGGTTCCGGGCTACCGGCTCGAGCTCACGCCCTTCGGCGGCATCAAGGACTCCGGCCTGGGCTACAAGGAAGGCGTGCAGGAATGCTGCAAGAGCTTCACCAACGTGAAAACCTATTCGATGCCCTGGTAGGCTGTCAACACAAGGAGGTTCCATGCTCATCGGTGTGCCCAAGGAGATCAAGAACCACGAGTACCGCGTCGGCCTGACGCCGGGGTCGGTGCGCGAGCTGGTGGCTCACGGACACAGCGTGCTGATGCAGGCTGGCGCCGGTGCGGGCATCGGTGCGGCCGATGCCGACTATCTGGCGGCCGGTGCGGCCATCGCTGCCGAGGCGGCCGAGGTCTTTGCGCGCGCCGCGATGATCGTCAAGGTGAAAGAGCCGCAGGCCGCCGAACGCGCGATGCTGCGCGCCGACCAGGTGCTGTTCACCTACCTTCACCTGGCGCCCGACCCCGAGCAGTGCCGCGACCTGGTGGCTGGCGGCGCCACCTGCATCGCCTACGAAACCGTTACCGCGCACGGCGGCGGGCTGCCGCTGCTGGCGCCCATGTCCGAAGTGGCCGGCCGCCTGGCGGTGCAGGCCGGCGCCTATTGCCTGGAACGCGCACATGGCGGCATGGGCGTGCTGCTCGGCGGTGTGGCGGGCGTGCCGCCAGCGCGCATCGTCATCCTTGGCGCCGGTGTGGTGGGTTCCAACGCGGCGCAGATCGCGGTGGGCACCGGCGCGCAGGTGGTGGTGGTGGACCGCAGCGTCGATGCGCTGCGCCGGATGGACCGGCTGTTGGGCGCGCGCGTCATGACGGTGTTCTCCAACCGCGACAACGTCGAGCGCGAGGTGCTCGCCGCCGACCTGGTGATCGGCGGCGTGCTCATTCCCGGTGCCGCGGCGCCGAAGCTGGTGACGCGCGCGATGCTGTCGCGCATGAAGACGGGCTCGGTGATCGTCGATGTCGCCATCGACCAGGGCGGCTGCGTCGAGACGGCACGCGCGACCACGCATACCGACCCGACCTACGTGGTCGACGGCGTGGTGCACTATTGCGTGGCCAACATGCCCGGCGGCGTGCCGCGCACCTCGACCTACGCGCTGAACAACGCCACGCTGCCCTTCGTGCTGGCGCTGGCCGACAAGGGCTGGAAGCAGGCGCTGCGCGATGACCCGCACCTGAAGGCCGGCCTCAACGTCTGCGCCGGCAAAGTCACCTGCGCCGAGGTGGCCGAGGCCCTGGGATACGAGGTGGTGGCGGCGGACAGCCTGCTTTGATTCGCGTCGGCCTCGCGGCCGGTTGCCTTGAAGCGCGATCGGCGCAGGCCGGGACCATTGCCAGCGCGCTGTGGCCATCCGCAAAGGATGCGTGCATGTCGTGTCAGCGCGCACCCCTGCACACCCACCGACGGCGAGGCAGCGCTTGCGGGACCAAGTCTGGCCTTCCCACGGGCGCGAAACATGGCGTTTTCGTTTGCACCGCTTATGCACGCCATGGGAGTCGTCGAATTCGATTCGACCTCACGAACGGGATGCACGTCACTGTGCGCGTCACTGTCGCCGACGGTCCCGCACCCTGCTCGCCGGTGGGCTCGCACCACCACGTAGCGCAAGGTCGTGTCTCCGCAAACGCCGAGCGCCGCTAGGTCCTGGGGGCGCTCAGAGATAGTCGTCCGCCACCAGCAGGCCAAGCATGGTCCAGAGCAACCGCTCGGTCCATCCCGGACCACCCGCTTCCGTCGAGCTGCGCCGGACGCGGCCATCGCGTTCGGAGGTCCACTCCACACCCCGTCGATCAGAGTTGGTCGCGCCGTATAGCTGACCCGCATAGGGTGAGACCATCAGCAGGTGCTTGTGCGCCGAGCGCAGCAGCTTCAGGTCGGCGCGCATGACGGCACTTTGCGGCAGTGGCTCGCCAGCGTCTTGGGTGGAGACTTGCGGTGCGGGCGCCTCGGCTGCATCGGCCAACACTTCGACCTCGCCAGGCTCGAGTTCGACGTGGCGCCGCGCCAACTGCGCGGCCAGCGCTTCGGCGGGTGCCGGCGCCTGATCGTCCACCGCCGGCGCCTGCATGCGTTCCGTCGGGCCGGCTTCCGTGCGCGTGACGGCACCAGAAGCCACCACTTCCGCATGGGTCCAGGCCTGGGGGCTGTTCCAGAAGCGGTCGAACACGGCACCCAGTTCGCGCATCGCCGGTCCCGCCATCAGCACGTCCATGTCGATGAAGTGGTCCGGTTCGCCGACGCGTTCGAAATAGGCGTCGGCGATGTTGCGTCCACCGGCAATGGCGAAGCTCCCGGCCACCAGCAGCAGCTTGTTGTGCATGCGTCGGTTGATCCGCCCTTTTTTTTAATATATTTTTTGATTGAATATAATATATTTTATTATTAATAATGGCACCGAGGTGCCGCTGGTGCGGCTCGATCCGGCATGGATCGCGGCGGTACAGCCGGCCGAGGCACCGGCGCAGGCTTGGTACCGGCGTCTGGCGCAGCGGCTGGAGGACGCCGGCGCGCCGCGGCCTCAGTTGCTGCTGCTGATCGGCGACCAGGTCTATGTCGACGACACCGCCGGGCTGTTTGATGCCGACGGCAGCGACGACCCGGCCGCCAGCTACCTGCTCAGCTTCCGCATGCCGGCGCTGCGCAACGTGACCAGTGCGCTGCCGAGTATCCGTTGCTCGATGACCATGAGGTGGCCGACAACTGGCAGCCTGAAGCTCCGCCGACGCCGACGCCGGCGCAAAGCGCGGCGCTGGGCGCCTACATCGCGTTCCAGCACAAGCTGGTCGGCGCCCCTGTGAAGCAGCCGACGGGGCCCTTCGACGACACGCTGGCGCCGGCGGGGTTCCCGGTCTTCATGCTCGACACGCGCAGCCAGCGCAGCGCGCGCAGCCTGTCCCCCGGCCGCGTGGCGTCGAGCAAGCCGCGCTGTGCACGCCGGCGCAGATGGCAGAGGTGGCGCAATGGCTCGACAGCGGGCCGGTGGACGTGCCGAAGTGCATCGCCAGCGCCGTGACGGCGTTTCCGATGCCACGCAGCGCCGTGTTCGGCGCGCCGGCCGAACGCATCGGCCTTGACGACTGGAGCGCCATGTCGTGCTGCTTTCGGGTGACCGCCACTTGTCGAGTGTGTCCAGCATGTGGCTGACGCGTCCCGACGGCACGCCGGCTGAAGTGGTGTCGGTGGTCTCTTCCGGGCTGTATGCGCCCTGGCCTTTCGCCAACGCGCGCCCCGACGAGTTCTGGCTCGACGGCTCGCTCAGCCGCGAGGACGTGCAGCGCAACGGCTTCGAAGCCAGCATGCGTACCGCCGCGATCGGCACCGGCAACGGCTTCGCACAACTGCAACTGCGGCGCGATGGGGCGACCGTCCTGCGCTTAGCAGCGTTCACCGACTGCACCCGGTCATGGATAGGTGCTCTTGAGTTCCTCGACGACAAGTGCTTTCAGTTGTTCATAGCCGAACGTCGGCATTTGTCGTCCATTCACGAAATACCCTGGCGTCTTGGTGACGTTCAGCGACTTTGCGTCCGCCAGATCCTGCTCGATGGCGCGTGTGATCTGCGGATCGTTCATGTCGCGGTTGAGCTGTTCGAGATTCAGCCCGAGACCGTCGAGTCTGGCCATCACCATGTCCGACCGGACGGTGTGATTTACGACCCATCTCGATTGCGACGCCAGCAGTGCCTCCAGCGTCTGCCAATACTTGCCTTGCTTCTTGGCGGCTTCCAGAACCCTGACCACGAAGTCCGAGCCGGTGTGGAAAGCGACGTGGCGCACTGAAAGGCGAATCTTTTCCGGGTTGCCTGCCAGTAGCGATTTCACAAAGGGGTAGAACTCTCGGCACGTCTCACACGCGGGATCGAGGAACTCCACGATGTGCACCTTGGCGTCAGCCCGCCCCAGCGTGGGTGCATGGTCCCTTGTGAGAGCGGGCCTGTTTGCCGTGACCGCCAGCTCCGCGGACTTCGCCTTCTCACCCTTGTAGAGCAGGGTCCCCACGATAAAGGCGGCCAGCAGGCTCACTGCGGCCGCGATGAACAGGCTCCGTCGGCCAACTCGGCTCGTCTGAGGTGCCTGCTGCACAGCCGGCGGTGGGTGCTGCACTGGGTCGGTCTGGTTGCGCTTGGATTTTCGGCTCATCGGGGGCTCCGGATGTGCGCTGCGATCAGCAGTGCATTCATGGTTGAAAAGGCGATGAAGGACAGCAACGGTATGTTCACGAAGCCCAGCCACTGGATCTGCACTTCGGAGCAGGGCACGCCTTGTGTGCACGGCCTGATCGCCTCGGGGATCAAGCCGACGACGAGCATCACCTGGAACAGCGACACGAGCCAGCCTGCGAGCGCAAGCGGCAGGGCATATCGGACGACCCTGGCGTCGAAGGGGAACAGCCCGACAGGCAGCAGCAACACGAGCGGAAACATGAAGATGCGCTGGTACCAGCAAAGAACGCAGGGCGGGAGCTCCATGATCTCGCTGAAGAAGAGCGCGCCCAGCGTGGACATGCTGGCCACCACCCAGCACCCGAAGACAAGCAACCATGCTGCGTCGGGCGATCGTTCAAGTCTGTTCATCACCACTGTCCGTTCATATGACCCACACCGGGCCTGAGATCAAGCATTGACGCGGGTGCAGCGCGATCTTGTTTGGTGCCGACAGCCCTCGTAGCCGATCAGGTTGGGTGCCTTGCGTGCGCTCTGGACGTCGTCGAAAGGACGATTCGGCACCCCATTTCGAACCTTCGCCTGGTCGTACGGCCGGCACGATGTAGCGTGCCGCGTCTTTCAAGTAGGGATCTCCGCAAGACGCTGAGTGTGAGGCATCTCGGTTCACCGGTTTGCGCTGGCACAGCGCTATAGCACCTTGTCAAAGGGCCGCGAATTCTCGCGGCCATGCGCGCACTCGTTGACGGTTGCTTTGGCTGGCCGCCTTCAGGCGGTCGACATGGGCAAGCGCAACAACGTGCGTACTTGCGAGGCAACGATCACCGCGGCCTGCAACGCGAAGCCGGCCAGGGCCAGCCATAGACAGGCGCTCTCGCCCCAGTGCGCGCCGACCCATCCGCCCAGCGCGGCACCGAGCGGACGCGCCCCCGTGTTGACCGTGAGGAACAGCGCCGACACGCGGCCGAGCATCGCGCTGGGCGTCACCGTCTGGCGCAACGTGGTCGAGGTGATGGTCCAGACGATCGGCCCGACGCCGAACAGAATGAAGGACACGCCCGCCAGGACGCCGTGCGGCCACAGCAGCGTGGCGACCATCGTGGCCATCGCCGCCACCGACACCAGCGGGCCGAGCAGGATGGCGTGACCGAAACTCAGGCCGGCGACGATGCGTGGCGCCAGCAGCGCGCCGGCCACCATGCCGGCGCCGTAACAGGCCAGCGTCAAACCCACGGCGCTGGCGCTCAGGCCCAGCGCGCGCATCGCATAGGGCACGTAAGCCGCCTGCAGCACGAACCAGGCGACGTTCCAGGCCGCGGCGGTGAGCAGGATCGGTCGCAGCAGCGCGTGCTGCCACACCAGCAACGCGCCGTCGCGCAGGTCCAACCACGGATGGCGCGGTGCCGCCGGCGTGCGCGGCGGCTCGTGCAGGCGCATCAATAGCGCGACGGCGCTGCCGGACAGCAGCGTTGCCAGCACGAACGCGGCCGACGCGCCGGCCCAGGCCACCAGTGCGCCGGCCAGCGCCGGGCCGGCGGCGAAGGCCGCGCTGCGCGCCAGCTCCAGCCGGCTGTTGGCCTGCGCCAGCGCCGCGGCCGGCACCAGAGCCGGCAGCAGTGCCGGCGCGGCGACGCTGTAGCCGACGGTGCCGACCGCGCCGACGAAGCCCAGCAGCGCCAGCAGACCCAGTGACAGTTGCCCGGCCAGCACGGCGACCAGCAGCCCCAGCAACGACAGACCGCGCAGCAACTCGGCGGCCACCATCAACCGGCGGCGCGAGCTGCGGTCGGCCCACAGCCCGAAGGGGATCGACAGCAGCAGGAAGGGCAGCGTCTGCGCTGTCGCCAGTGCGCCGATCTCGCCCGGCCCGGCGCCGAGTATCAGTACGGCGACGATGGGCACGGCTGCCAGGCTCAACTGCTCGGCTGATTGCGCGGCCAGGTTGCTGGCCACCAGCTTGTTCAGTGCAGCAGGCAGAACAGTTGTCATCGATGGCGGCGAAAGTGCAGGCTGAGGCGCGATGATGGGACCGGCCGCGGTGTCGTGCCGGCCGTTTTCGGACGCATGGCTGGGCTGAGGTACGCTGCCCGACCATGACACTTCCTACGCAGGTACGGATTCTCATCGTTGGCGGCGGCATCGCCGGCTGCTCCACCGCTTACCACCTGGCCAAGCTCGGCATCAGCGACGTGCTGTTGCTCGAACAAGGGCGGCTGACCTGCGGCACCACCTGGCATGCCGCGGGGCTGGTGGGGCAGATGCGGCCCAACCGCAACATGACGCGCATGAGCAAGTACGGCATCGAGCTCTATGCCACGCTCGAAGCGGAAACCGGCCTGGCCACCGGCTGGAAACAATGCGGCAGCGTCAACGTGGCGCGCACGCCCGAGCGCTGGATGGTGCTGAAAAAGCAGGCCGCGCTGGCACGCAGCTTCGGCGTCGAGGTGCAGCTGATCACGCCCAGGGAGGCTGGCGATCTGTACCCGGTGATGCGTACCGACGACCTGCAGGGCGCGATCTGGATTCCGGGCGACGGCAAGGCCAACCCGGCCGACCTGACGATGTCGCTGGCCAAGGGCGCGCGCAAGCGCGGCGCCAAGCTGGTCGAGGGCGTCGAGGTCACCGGCGTGATCGTCGAGCAAGGCCGCGTGGCGGGGGTGCACACGATGCAGGGTGAAGTGCGCTGCGAGACGCTGATCAACTGCGCCGGCCAGTGGGCGCGGCAGTTCGGCCAACTCGCCGGCGTGAACGTGCCGCTGTACCCGGCCGAACATTTCTACATCGTCACCGACAAGCATCGAGGGCGTGCACCCGATGCTGCCGGTGATGCGCGACCCGGACGGTTTCATCTACTACAAGGAAGAGGTGGGCGGGCTGCTGATGGGCGGCTTCGAGCCGGTGGCCAAGCCCTGGCGCATCGAGCCGATACCGAGCAGCTTCCAGTTCCAGCTGCTGGACGAGGACTGGGAGCAGTTCGAGCCGCTGATGAAGAACGCGATGCATCGCACGCCCTGCCTGGAGACGGCGCCGATCAAGATGCTGCTCAACGGGCCGGAGAGCTTCACGCCCGACGGCAACTTCATCCTCGGCGAGGCGCCGGAGCTGCGTGGCTACTTCGTCTGCGCCGGCTTCAACTCCGCCGGCATCGCCAACAGCGGCGGCGCCGGCCGGCTGATCGCCGAATGGGTGGTCGGCGGCGAGGCACCCAGCGACCTGTGGGACGTGGACATCCGCCGCTTCGCGCCATTCACCGCCAACCGCAAGGCGCTGGCCGAGCGCACCGGCGAAACGCTGGGCCTGCACTACGCGATGCGCTGGCCGCGGCAGGAGCTGGAATCCGGCCGGCCGTTGCGCACCTCGCCGCTGTACGACCTGTTGTCGGCCCAGGGTGCCGAATTCGGCAGCAAGAACGGCTGGGAGCGCGCCAACTACTTCAAGCCCTCGGCGGACGCGCTGCGCCCGGCCTATGGCCTGGGACGGCCGGGCTGGCTGGACTGGGTGATCGACGAACAGCGCGCCACGCGCGATGCCGTGGCCGTGTACGACCAGAGCAGCTTCGGCAAGCTGCTGCTGCAGGGCCGCGACGCGCTGACCGTGCTGCAGCGTCTGTGCGCCAATGACATCGACGTGCCGGTGGACCGCATGGTCTACACCGCGCTGCTCAACGAGCGCGGCGGCTTCGAGAGCGACCTGACGGTGATGCGCCTGGCGGCCGAACGCTTCCTCATCGTCACCGGGTCGGCGCAACCGGTGCGCGATGCGGACTGGATCCAGCGTCACATCGGGCGCGACGAATTTGCCGTGCTCACCGACGTCAGCGCGCTCAGCAGCGTCATCTCGGTGATGGGCCCGAGGGCGCGCGAGCTGCTGGGCCGGGTCAGTACTGACGACCTGACGGCCGAGGGCCTGAAGTTCGCGCATACGCGCGAGATCGACCTGGGCCATGCGCGGGTGCGCGCCGCGCGCATGAGCTACGTCGGCGGGCCGGGCTATGAGCTGTACGTGCCGGTGGAAATGGCGCGCCATGTCTACCTGGCGCTGAGGGACGCCGGCACCGACCTGGGCCTGCGCGACGCCGGCTACTACGCCATCGACGCGCTGCGCATCGAGGCCGGGCGCCGCGCCTGGGGCGCCGAGCTTGGGCCGGACGAGACGCCCTACGAGGCCGGGTTGATGTTTGCCGTGAAGCTGGACAAGGGCTGCGACTTTGTCGGCCGCGCGGCGCTGTGGGCGGCGCGCGGCCGGCCGTTGCGCAAGAAGCTGTTGAGCTTTGTGTTCGATGCGCCCGAAGCCTATGCCTGGGGCGGCGAGGCGATCGTCTTCGGCGGCCAGACTGTCGGCGAGCTCAGCTCGGTCGGTTGGAGCCCGCGGGCTGCTGCCTGCATCGGCCTGGGTTATGTGCGCGGCGACGCGGCACAGCGCGCGCACCAAGGCACGCCGATGCAGATTGATCTGTGGGGCGAGCCGGTGGCGGTGCGCGCCTGGGACGTGTGGCTGCCACGGACCGCGTCGGGCTGACGCGCCCGCCCTCTCCTACTTCAGCTGCCGCAGCAGCGCCATCGCCGCGGCCGGCGCCTTCTCCTTCGCGCCGCTGATGAAGAACACGAACACGTCGCGCGCTGCGGTCGGTGTTGGCACGGGCTCGACGCGCGGCAAGCCGGCGGGTTCCTGGCCCTCACGCCACAGCGTCGCGCAGGCCGCGATCTGCGCCAACGCCTGCGGTGTGCAGCCTTCGGGCAGTGACGCGTCGGTGCGCATCTCGCGGCAATAGACGAAGCCGCCGGTGATGTCGGCGAAGCTGGGGTAGTCGTCGGAATCGGTGAATACCGTGGCCGCCTGGTAGCGCCTCGCCAGCGCCAGGTACTCGGGGCACTTGAAGCTGGCGTGGCGTACGTCGAGCACGTGGCGCAGCGCCACGCCATCGGCCTGGGCCGGCAGCAGTTTCAGGAACGCCTCGAAGTCGGCCGGATCGAAAACCTTGGTCGGCGCGAACTGCCAGACGATCGGCCCGAGCTTGTGCGCCAGTTCGGCAATGCCGCTGTGCACGAAGCGTTGCACCGATTCGCCGGCCTCGGCCAGCACGCGCCGGTTGGTGGCAAAGCGCGAGGCCTTCAGCGAGAACACGAAGTCCGCGGGCGTCTCGTCGCGCCATTTGGCGAAGGTGGCGGGCTTCTGCGAGCTGTAGTAAGTGCCGTTGACCTCGATCGCCGTGAGCCGCTGGCTGGCATATTCCAGCTCGCGCGCATGGGGCCAGCCTGCCGGGTAGAAGTTGTTGCGCCAGGGCTCGAAAGTCCAGCCGCCGATGCCGACGCGAATGCTCGGGTTCATGCCCATCCTCCTTGCTCAATCGAGCGGCCACTTCGGCCGGCGGATCTTCTCGTAAGGCAGTGTCTTCAGGTCCAGCGTCACCGCGCCGGGCGCGCCCGCATAGATGACGTGTTTCGCCACCTTGGAGAACGACGCGTAGAAATGCTGCGAGGACTTGACGACGATGATCTTCTTCGCCGTCAGGTCCACGCCCAGGTTGGTGAACACATCGGTGCCCATCGCCTGGTTGCGGATGCTGATCAGCGCGATCTGCACGCCGGCCGTTTCGACCAGCGCGCAGTCGCCCAACGCGGTGGGTGTGTTCGACAGCCCGGTCATGAACATGTCCGGCCGCAGCGCCTTGACGGTGACCTTCAGGTCCAGCGGGTCGCCCGACAACGGGCCGATCTTGCCGCCGATGCGCAGCATCAGCGTCGCGCCCTCACCGGCGTCGAAGGCGGTGCGCACCGCGACCGGGTCCCACAGCGGGCCGAGACAGGCGTTGCCGATGCCGCGTTCGAGCAGCCGTTTCAGGATAAAGGTGGAGTCACCCGCCGCACCGCCGCCGGGGTTGTCGGCGCCGTCGGCCAGCACCACCGGGCCGCCGTCGAAGGCCAGTGCCTCGTCGAGCGATGCGTCGATGCCGGGGTAGGGCACGCTCAGCGCCTCGCGCAGGCCCATCAATTCGTCGGCCAGCTTGCGCGCAAGCGCCTTGCCTGTCGCCGCACCGGGGTCAGAGTTCGCGTCGCTGTAGACCAGCACCTTGGTGCCCATCTCCGGCACGTCGCCCCAGGCAAAGCCGTGGGCGATGGAGATCGACAGGATGCCGTCTTTGCCCTCCAGCGCCATGATCTTGTCGACCAAAGCACGCGCCGGGTCGCGAGAGGTGTGCAGGGTGACGATCATGTCGCAGTCCACCACGCTGGCCAACGGCGCGATGCGGCCTTCGGCCTTGGCCTGGCACAGATCCACCAGCTCAAGCGCACGTTCCAGGATGTCGGTGTGCGGATACTCCTTGAAGGCCACCAGCACATCGGCGTGTTTCACCATCACGGGCGTCAGATGGTTGTGCGGGTCGAGTTCGGCGCCGATCACCGTCTTCGGCCCGACCAGCGCGCGCACGCGCTGCAGCAGGTCGCCCTCGCAGTCGTCGTAGCCGTCGGCGACCATCGCGCCGTGCAGGCCGAGCAGCACCATGTCCACCGGCAAGGCCGCCTTCAGGTCACCCAGCAATTCGTCACGCAGTGTTTCGTAGGCGGCGCGCGTGGTCGTGCCGCTGGGCTGCGCGGCGGCGACCATGCCTTCGACCAGCTCCCAGCCTAGCGCCTTGCCGCGCAGCCGGGCGGCCCACAGCGGGCCGGCGAAGAAACTCATGTGGTCCGGGTGCTTGCCGGCCTTGAAATAGCCGCGCTCGTGGAACGAGCTCAGGCCGGTGGGCATCGGCGCGAAGGTGTTGGTCTCGGTGGCCAGGGTGCCGCTGAAGACGCGCATGTCTTCTCTTTCCTCAGGCCGCCGCAAGTCGGGCCGGCGAGAGCATCGCGGGCGTGAGCCCGAAGTCGGCGATGGCCGCGGGGATCGGCTTGCCGCGCGCCAGTGCCGCACAGGCCTGGCCCATGGCGGCCGAGGTCTGGATGCCGTAGCCGCCCTGCGCCGCCACCCAGAAGAAGCCGCTGGTCTCGGCATCGAAACCGCCCACCAGGTCGCCGTCGGCGACGAAGGAGCGCAGCCCCGCCCAGGTGCGTGTCGGCCGGCGGATCCGCAGCGTGGTCATGGTCTCGATGCGCTCGATGCCCAGCGCAATGTCCAACTCCTCGGGCTGCACGTCCTGCGGGCTGACCGGGTCGGCATTGGCGGGCGAGCCGAGCAGCATGCCGGCCTCGGGCTTGAAGTACCAGGACTCGTCGGCCCCGACCACGCTGGGCCAGCCGGCCACGACCAGGCCCGGCGGCGGCGCGAAGATGAAGGCCGAGCGGCGCTTGGGCGCCAGGCCGATGGTGCGCACGCCGGCGCGCCGCGCGACCTCGTCGCACCAGGCGCCTGCCGCATTGATCAACACCGGCGCGCGGTGTTCGCGGCCGCCGGCCTGCACCCGCCATTGGCCCGAGTGGCGCTCGATGGCGGTGGCTTCGGCGTCGCACAGCAGCGTGCCGCCATGACGGCGCACGCCCTTCAGGTAACCCTGGTGCAGCGCATGCACGTCGATGTCGCAGGCATCGGGTTCATAGGCGCCGCCTAGCAGCAACTCGCCGCGCAGCACGGGCACCATGGCCAGTGTCTGTTCGCGGCTCAGCCGCCGCGACTGCCGCGACAGGGCCTGCAGCAGTGCGCAGTGTTCGTCCAGCAGCTCGGCCTGCTCGGGCGTGGCAACGAACAGCGCGCCGCGCGGCGACAGGATCGGCGCTTCGGCAAATCCGTCGGGTGGGTGGCCCAGGAAGGCACGGCTGGCCAGTGTCAGCGCACGCACCTGCGGTGTGCCATAGCTGGCCAGGAACAGCGCCGCCGAGCGGCCGGTGCTGTGGTAGCCGGGTTGCGATTCACGCTCGAGCAGCGTCACGCGGCCGTGCGGCGCGAGCCAGTAGGCGATCGACGCCGCGGCGATGCCGCTGCCGATGATCAGGAAATCGCAGCTCATCGCGGCGCCGGTCCCAGCCAGCCTTCGGCCAGGCGCACCCAATAGGTGGTGCCGAGCGGGATCAGTTCGTCGTTGAAGTCGTAGCTGGGGTTGTGCAGCATGCACGGGCCGCCGCCATGACCGAGCTCGCGGTGTGCACCGTCGCCGTTGCCGATGAAGCAATAGGCGCCGGCCTTGGCCTGAAGCATGAAGGCGAAGTCCTCCGAGGCCATCGCCGGCTCCTGCGCCCGTGCGTTCTGCGGCCCGACGATGCCCGCCATGACACGCGACGCGAACTCGGCTTCGCGCTGATGGTTCACCACCGCAGGCACGCGGCGCTGGAATTCGAACTCGCAGCCCGCTTCGGCCGCGGTGCAGGTGTGGCGCGCGATCTGCTCCATGCGCCGCCCCTCCATCGGGAAGCGCTCGAACAGGCCTTGTTCGACCATCACGCGCGCACCGCCACCGCCTTCTTCGGCGGGCTGGAAGATCAGGTAGACGGTGCCGTCGAAGCGCCGACGTGTCGCGAAGTGCTGCGCCGCGGCCAGCAGCATCGCCACACGCCCATCGTGCCCGCAGGCGTGCACCTTGCCGGGCACCATGCTGGCATGCGCGAACCGGTTGTGCTCCTGCATCGGCGACGCGTCCAGGTCGGCGCGCAGGCCGACGGCGCGGCCGCAGGCGCCGCCGTCGCGGCCGTGCACGATGCCGATGACACCGGTGGTGGCCATGCCACGGTGCATCGGGATGCCCCATTCGCCCAGCTTGCGCGCCACCAACTCGGTAGTGGGCACTTCCTCGAAATTGAGCTCCGGGTGGGCATGGATCTCGCGCCGCAGCGCGCCGATGGCCGTGGCGTGGTCGACAATGCCGTCGATCAGCTCCACGTCGGCAGCGTCTTCAAGGCAGCGCCAGGGCCAGCGCCTGCTCCAGATCGGCGATCAGGTCGCCGGCGTCCTCGATGCCCACCGACAGGCGCAGCAGGTCCGGCGGCGCCGGCGTGCCCGCGCCTTCGACGCTGGCGCGATGTTCGATCAGGCTTTCGGTGCCGCCCAGCGAGGTGGCGCGCTTCCACAGCCTGACGTTCGCTGCGGTGGCAATGGCCGCAGCCTCGCCCCCCTTGGTGCGCAGCGACAGCATGCCGCCGAAGCCGCCCGTCATCTGCCGTAGCGCGATGTCGTGGCCTGATGCGCCGGGCAGGCCGGGGTAGAGCACCGCCTCGACGCGCGGGTGTCGGGCGAAGTGCTCGGCAATGCACTGCGCCGAGGCCGAGGCCTGGCGAACGCGCAGGTACAGCGTGCGCATGCCGCGCAGCAGCAGCCAGGCCTCGAAGCTGCCGAGCGTGCCGCCGAGCTGAGCGCGCACCGTCTTCACGCGCTTCCAGAAATCATCGTCGCGCGCCGTCACCAGCACGCCGGCGATCAGGTCGCTGTGACCGTTGAGGTACTTGGTGCCGGCATGCATGACGAGGTCGGCGCCGTGTTCGATCGGCCGCGTCAGCACCGGCGAGGCCACGGTGGAATCGACCGCCAGCAATGCCCCTGCGGCATGGGCGATCTGCGCCGTAGCGGCGATGTCGGTGATGGTCCACAGCGGGTTGGCCGGCGTTTCAACCCACACCAACCTCGTTTTGCCGTGCCGGATGGCGGCCTGCACCGCCGCCGGGTCCGTCATGTCGATCAGTTCGACAAACAGGCCCCAGTGCGTGGCGAAGTTCATCAGCCAGTTGCGCAGCGACCAGTACATGACCTTCGGCGCCAGCACATGGTCACCAGGCGCCAGCGCCTGGAACACGGCCGTGGCCGCGGCCATGCCGCTGGCAAACAGCGCGGCTTGCGCGCCCTGCTCCAGCGTGGCGATCAGCGCTTCGGCCTGGTCGAAGGCGGGGTTGTCGGCGCGCGCGTAGACACGGCCCGAGCGGTACTGGTTGTCCGGGTCGCGCAGGTAGGTCGACGAGACATGGATCGGCGGCGTGATCGCGCGCGTCTTGTCGTCGACCCAGCCCAGAGCCTGGGCGGCGAGGCTTTCGGGCTTGAGCTTGCTGCCGTCCATCCGGCTCAGTAGAGCAGCCCCATCGCCTCGCGCACATCGCGCATCGTCTGCTTGGCCACGGTGCGCGCGCGCTCGGTGCCGTTCTCGACGATCCATTGCACCTGCTTCGGGTTGCTCAGGTAGCTCTCGGCGCGCTCGCGCCAGGGTTTTTGTTCCTTGACGATGGCGTCGATCACCGGCTGCTTGCAGTCCAGGCAGCCGATGCCGGCGCTGGTGCAGCCCTTGACCACCCAGTCCTGCGTGGTCGCATCGCTGTACACCTTGTGGAACTGCCACACCGGGCACTTTTCCGGATCGCCCGGGTCGTTGCGGTGCACGCGTGCCGGGTCGGTGGGCATGCGCTTGACCTTGCGTTCGACCTCGACCGGCTCCTCGCGCATGGCGATGGCGTTGCCATAGCTCTTGCTCATCTTGCTACCGTCCAACCCGGGCAGCTTGGTCACCTCGGTGTGCAGCGCCTGAGGTTCGGTCAGGATCGATTTGCCGGCGCCGCGCAGGTGGCCCAGCAGCAGCTCGGTGTCTTCGGCCGTCCAGCCGGCGATGGCCGCGGCCGAGCGCTGCACCAGCGCCTCGCCCTTTCCCAGCGGCTCGGCCTTGCCGGTCTCGCCGAACTCGCGCTTGCACTTGTTGAAGTAGCGTGCATCGTCCTTGCTCAGCTTGGCCAGCGTGGCCGCCACCTTGGCCTCGAAATCCGCAGCGCGGCCGTACAAGTGGTTGAAGCGCCGCGCCACCTCGCGCGTCAATTCGACGTGCGAGGCCTGGTCTTCGCCCACCGGCACGAAGGCCGCCTTGTAGATCAGGATGTCGGCCGCCTGCAGCAGCGGGTAGCCGAGGAAGCCGTAGGTCGCCAGGTCGCGGTCGCTGAGCTTTTCGATCTGGTCCTTGTAGGTCGGCACGCGTTCCAGCCAGCCCAATGGCGTGCCCATGGCCAGCAGCGTGAACAGCTCGGCATGCTCGGGCAGGCGGCTTTGCAGGAAGATGGTGCAGCGCTCCGGGTCCAGCCCCGCGGCCAGCCAGTCGGTGACCATTTCGTAGACATACTGGCCCATGACCTCGCGGCTTTCGTAGTGCGTGGTCAGCGCGTGCCAGTCGGCGACGAAATAGAAGCAGTCGTAGTCGTGCTGCAGCCGCACCCAGTTCTTGAGAGCGCCGTGGTAGTGGCCCAGGTGCATCGCCCCGGTAGGGCGCATGCCGGAAAGTACGCGGGGTTGCATCGTGTCGGCGGCTCGCAATCGGTGCCGCGCAGCACGCGGCGAAGCATCGGATTCTACGGGCCGGGGTCGGCTCCCAGCCGGTCGGCCAGGCTCTCGAACAGCCGCGTCCACACTGGCGGTGGCATGCCGTAGCCGCGGCCGTTGCGCGCGATGACGACCTGGTTCTTTGGCGAGATGTAGACGAACTGGCCGTGGTTGCCGCGCGCGCTGAAGTCGTAGCTGCCGTCGGGCCGACGGTAGCCCCACCAGAAGTGCTTGTAGTAGGCACCCGGTCGCAGCTGGTCCAGCGGCATTGCGCCGTCCGGCGAGGTGGCGTTGCGCACCATGTCCGCCGACAACACCCGTCGGCCGTCGAGCGCCACGCCCTGATCGAGGAACAGCTGGCCGAAGCGGGCGAAGTCGAGCGTGCGCGCGTTGATGCCGCTTTCCAGCTTCTCGAAGCCGGTGGCCTCGCTGTCCAGGCTCCAACTGGCGTCCGCGGCCATGCCGCTGGGACGCCAAAGCCGCTGTGCCAGCCACGTGCTCACCGGCATGCCCGTGCTGCGCTCGAGCACCAGGCCGATCAGCAGCGGGTGGTAGTTGTTGTACAGCCAGACCTCGCCGGGTAGACGCTCGATGCGCGTGTGCTGCAGCGCCAGCGTACGCAGGTCCGGCCAGTAGTAGGTCTTCGCGCCGTCGGCGGTGAGAAAGGGGTATTCGGTGTAGTGCATGCCGCCGGCCATGTTCACCAGGTGCCGTAGCGTGATGCGCTCGAAGCGAAGATCGCGTTGGCGCAGTTCGGGCAGGTACTTCGTCAGCGGGTCGTCGAGACTGCCGATACGGCCCTCGGCAACGGCCAGGTCGACCAGCGTGCCGAGCACCGACTTGGCCACCGAGAACGAGGTCGCCGGATCGTCGCGCCGATGACCGTTGAAATAGCCCTCGTAGATGACGCGCCCACGCTGCAGCACCACGAAGCCCTGAGAGCCCTGCGCAGCCAGCCAGGACTCCAACCTCTGGCCCGGCACGGCCAGGGCAAAGGCCTGCTGCACGCGCTCGGGCTGCAGCGCCACCGGCATCTCGACGGCGTCAGGCCCCGCCTTCACGGCGCGCTTGGGAAAGACGAACTGGTCGTCGACGTCGGCGTCGCCCAGGCTCAGCGTGCGCCAGACATAAGCCGGCGGATAGACGATCAAGGCCAGCACCAGCGCTGCAGCGAGCAGCGCCGCCGCCACGACGGCACTGCACTTCAGCATGCGTGCGACGGCAATCATCGCGGCGGCCTCGCTAAACTGCTTCGATGAAGTCGATTGTTATCCTGATCTCGGGCCGTGGCTCCAACATGGAGGCCATCGTGCAGCGCTGCGCCACCGAAGCCTGGCCGGCGCGCGTGGCCGCGGTGATCAGCAACCGCGCCGAAGCGGCGGGGCTGCAGTTCGCGGCGGCGCATGGCATCACCACGGCGGTGGTGGCGCACAAGGCCTTCGCCACGCGCGAGGCCTTCGACGATGCGCTGGCCGAGTCCATCGATGCGTTCGCGCCCGACCTGGTGGTGCTGGCCGGCTTCATGCGCATCCTGGGCGCCGCCTTCGTGCGTCACTACGAAGGCCGGCTGATGAACATCCATCCATCGCTGCTGCCGATGTTCCCGGGGCTGCACACGCACCAGCGCGCGATCGACGCCGGCTGCAAGCTGGCCGGCGCGACCGTGCACTTCGTCACCCCAGCGCTGGACCACGGGCCGATCGTGCTGCAGTCGGTGGTGCCGCTGCTTGGCAATGACGATGCCGAAACGCTGGCGGCGCGCGTGCTGGCCACCGAGCACCAGATCTATCCGCTGGCGGTGCGCTGGTTCCTCGAAGGGCAGCTGCGCTTCGAGCACGGTGTGGTCAGGCATGTCGGGGGTGAGCCGCAGTGGCTGGCCCGCCTGCAGCCTGAAGTGGGCACGGGATAATCCGGCAATGCACCCTGCCTTGCTGCTCGACCTGTGCACCGAACTTATCCGCCAGATCCTGAAGCTGGATGCGCCGGCCGACGGCGTGGTGTCCGCCTTCTTCCGCGCACACCGCGACCTGGGCCCGCGCGAACGCCACACGCTGGCCGAGACCGCCTATGCGGTGCTGCGCCGGCGGCTGCTGTTCCAGCATTTCGCACAGGGCGGCAGCGGCGCGCCGGAGCGCCGCCTGGCCATCCTCGGCTGGCAGGGTGCCGAGGGCTTCCTGCAAGGAGCGCTCGAAGCGCACGAGCGGCCGTGGCTGGAGCGCTGTCGCGCGATTGATGCATCGGCGCTGCAGGACAAGCTGCGCCACAACCTGCCGGATTGGCTGGCCGGGGCGCTGCGCGAGCAGCTGCCTGACGATCAGTTCTGGGCGCTGACCGAGGCACTCAATCAGCCGGCGCCGCTGGACCTGCGCGTCAACACCTTCAAGGCCAAGGTCGATGCGGTACAGCGCGAGTTGGCCGAGGCCGGCGTCGAGGCGCTGCCCACGCCTTATTCACCCTGGGGGCTGCGCGTGCAAGGCAAGCCGGCGCTGAACAAGCTGGGCGTGTTCACCCGCGGCGAGGTCGAGGTACAGGACGAAGGCAGCCAGTTGTTGGCATTGCTGACCGACGCCAAGCGCGGCGAGATGGTCGTCGACTTCTGCGCGGGCGCCGGCGGCAAGACGCTGGCACTGGGCGCGGCGATGCGCAACACCGGCCGGCTCTATGCCTATGACACTTCCGGCCACCGGCTCGATGCGATGAAACCGCGCCTGGCGCGCAGCGGGCTGAGCAACGTGCATCCGGTTCAGTTGGCACATGAGCGCGACGAGCGTATCAAGCGCATGGCCGGAAAGATCGACCGTGTGCTGATCGACGCGCCCTGTTCTGGCCTGGGCACGCTGCGCCGCAACCCCGACCTGAAATGGCGCCAATCGCCGAAAGCGATTCAGGAGTTGAAACTCAAGCAGCAGGCCATCTTGGAAAGCGCGGCCCGGCTTCTCAAGCCCGGCGGGAGGCTGGTGTATGCGACCTGCAGCCTGCTGCGTGCCGAGAACGAGGACATTGCCGAGGCCTTTGAACTCGCACAAGGCGAGACCTTCATCGCGCTGCCGGCCGGCGAGCTACTGGCGGCGGCCCAGGTGGCACCTGACATGGAACTTGACGAGGGCGGTCGGCTGCGCCTGTGGCCCCATCGACACGGTACCGACGGCTTCTTCGCGGCAGTCTGGCAGCGTCGCTGAGCCGGTGCCGCATGCCGCTCCAGAAGCGGCCCTGGCCATCCTTGATCTGCCACAACACAATGCCTGGAACCGGCGTTTGGGCACTCCACACTAAGCAATAACCGATACGGCTTGGCAGAACGGCCGTTTACAATGTGAGATTCGTCCATTTTCGGGCGCCAGGATTAGTACTCAATGAATGAACTCGTAACGATGCGCGACGCCGTGGTCGATTTGCTGGCCAACGGCCTGCTTGGCGCGTCGATGTGGCACGTGGTGGTGGTGACGCTGGTCTTCACCCACATCACCATCGCCTGCGTCACCGTCTTTCTGCACCGCGCCCAGGCACACCGTGCGTTGGAATTGCACGCGATCCCGTCGCACTTCTTCCGCCTGTGGCTGTGGCTGACTACCGGCATGGTGACCAAGGAATGGGTCGCCATCCACCGCAAGCACCACGCCAAGTGCGAGACCGTCGATGACCCGCACAGCCCGGTCACGCGCGGCATCAAGACCGTGCTGTTGACCGGCAGCGAGCTCTATCGGGCCGAAGCCAAGGTGCAGGAGACGCTCGACAAGTACGGCCACAACACACCCGACGACTGGATCGAGCGCAACCTGTACAGCCGCTATTCGTGGCAGGGCGTCGGCGTGATGCTGGTCATCAACGTGCTGCTGTTCGGTGCCATCGGCGCCACGGTCTGGGCCGTGCAGATGGCCTGGATCCCGATCACCGCGGCCGGCATCATCAATGGCCTGGGCCACTGGTGGGGTTACCGCAATTTCGAGGCACCGGATGCGTCGACCAACATCTCGCCCTGGGGCATCATCATCGGTGGCGAGGAGTTGCACAACAACCACCACACCTACCCGACCTCGGCCAAGCTGTCGGTCAAGCCCTATGAATTCGACATCGGCTGGCTCTACATCCGCCTGATGGAAATGGCCGGCCTGGCCAAGGTTCGCAAGATCCCGCCGCAGCTCAAGTTGGGCGACGTGCGTGCCGTGGCTGACGACAAGACGCTCGAGGCGATCATCGCCAACCGCTACGAGGTGATGGCCAACTACGCGGTCGAATTGAAACGCGCCTGCGCCGCCGAGTTGGCGCGCATGAAGGCCCAGGGTGCGAACAGCAGCGCCAACTGGAAGAGCATGAATGCCGCCAGGCGCTGGCTGCACCGCGATGACGACAAGATCCCGCAAGGCCAGAAGCCGTTGTTGGCCAAGGCGGTGGGTGACAACCCGGCGCTGGGCAAGCTGGTGGCGATGCGCGAGGAACTGCGCTCGCTGTGGACGCGCACCAACGTGTCGGCCGACCAACTGGTGAGCGACCTTCAAGCCTGGTGCAAGAAGGCCGAGGAAAGCGGCATCACCGCGCTGCAAGAGTTCTCGCTGAAGCTGCGCGCCGCGCGAGCCTGAGCGGGGATGCGAAGGCGCACACTGTGCGCGCGCCAATGACAACGGGGCCCGCGGGCCCCGTTGTCATTTGGAAAGGGTCGCCATCGCGACCCACCCTTCGACTTATTTCAACTTGGTTTCTTTGTAGGCCACGTGCTTGCGCGCGACCGGGTCGAACTTGTTGAACTCCAGTTTGCCCGGCGTGGTCTTCTTGTTCTTGCTGGTGGTGTAGAAGTGACCAGTGCCCGCCGATGATTCGAGCTTGATCTTTTCGCGTCCGCCTTTGGTGGCCATGGTCTTGCTCCCGGTTCAGTTCAGAGTTCGCCGCGCTTGCGCAGGTCGGTGACGACCTGGTCAATGCCGACCTTGTCGATCAGGCGCAGCGCCGCATTGCTGATGCGAAGACGCACCCAACGGTTCTCGCTCTCGACCCAGAAGCGCCGGTACTGCAAGTTGGGCAACCAGCGGCGCTTGGTTCTGTTGTTGGCGTGGGAGACGTTGTTTCCCACCATCGGGCCCTTGCCCGTGACCTGACAGACGCGTGCCATTTCACACTTCTCCGTTGCGAGTTGCCGAATCCGGCAAAGCCGAAAATTATACCTCAGCCGCCCTGTTCGAGGAATCGCTGCGCATCCAGCGCCGCCATGCAGCCGGTACCGGCGCTGGTGATGGCCTGGCGATAGACATGGTCCTGCACGTCGCCGGCGGCAAACACGCCCGGGATGCTGGTCATCGTGGCCATGCCGTTCAGCCCGGTGCGGGTGATGAGGTAGCCATCCTTCATTTCCAACTGGCCCTTGAACAGATCGGTGTTCGGCTGGTGGCCGATAGCGATGAAGCAGCCTTTCAGCGTGAGTTGGGTGTCCGCTCCGCCTCTGGTGGACTTGAGAATCACGCCGGTGACGCCCGAGGCGTCGCCCAGCACCTGGTCGAGCGTGTGCCACAGGTGCAGCACCACCTTGCCTGAGGCGGCCTTGGCCATCAGCTTGTCGACCAGGATCGCCTCGGCGCGGAACTTGTCGCGGCGGTGCACCACGTGCACGGTGCGCGCGATGTTCGACAGGTACAGCGCCTCTTCCACCGCAGTGTTGCCACCGCCGACCACGCATACGTCCTGGTCGCGGTAGAAGAAGCCGTCGCAGGTGGCGCAGCCGCTGACGCCGCGGCCCATGAAGGCCTGTTCGCTGGGCAGGCCCAGGTACTTGGCGCTGGCACCGGTGGCGACGACCAGCGCATCGCAGCTGTAGTGGCCCGAGTCGCCTTCGAGCTTGAAGGGGCGCGCCGACAGGTCGACCTTGTTGACGTGGTCGAAGACGATCTGCGTGTCGAAGCGCTCTGCGTGCTTCTGGAAGCGCTGCATCAGGTCCGGTCCCATCACGCCGTCGACGTCGGCGGGCCAGTTGTCCACATCGGTGGTGGTCATCAACTGGCCGCCCTGCGCGATGCCCGTGATGAGCAGCGGCTGCAGATTGGCGCGTGCGGCGTAGATGGCAGCGGAGTATCCGGCGGGGCCGGAGCCGAGGATCAGCACCTTGGCGTGGGTGGTGGCGGTGCTCATGGGCAGTGCTTCGACTTGGGACGGTGAGGGGGCCGGCGTCGCGCGAATCCGACGTGACTCGGTCGATCGTGGTGCCTCGGACTGGAAACCAGCTTGCCAATGGGCACAATAAGCGCAATTGTAGTGACCGCGGCAACAGTCAGCGGCCCTGCAGGCCTTCCAACCACAAGCGAGGGGACTGTCGATGTCGCTGATGTCCAATCTGGACCTGATCCGCCGGGTGCCGTTGTTCTCGATGCTGACCAACGAGCAGGCCCAGTCCATCGCCGATGCTGTCGTCAAGCGGCGCCTGCGTCGCGGCGAACTGGTGGTCGAGCAAGGGCGCAAGAGCAATGCGCTGTTCATCCTGCTCAACGGCCGGGCACGCGTGCTGACCTCGGATTCGCGTGGCCGCGAGGTCATCCTGGCGGTGCTGGAGTCGGGCGACTACGTGGGCGAAATGAGCCTGATCGACAACGAGCCGCACTCGGCCACGGTGCGCGCCGAGGTGCAGACCGACATGCTGGTGCTGGCGCGTGCCGACTTCGCGCGCTGCCTGCCGGAAAATTCCAGCCTGTCCTACGGCGTCATGCGCGGGCTGGTGCGTCGGCTGCGCAACGCCGACCGGCAGATCGAATCGCTGGCGCTGCTCGATGTCTATGGCCGCGTGGCGCGCACGCTGCTCGACATGGCCGAGGACGACAAGGGCGTGAAGATCATCCGCCACAAGGTCTCGCGTCAGGACATGGCCAAGGTGGTGGGCGCCTCGCGCGAGATGGTCAGCCGGGTCATGAAGGACCTGGAAGAACGCGGTGTCATCGAAACCCAGGAAAACGGTTCGGTGATCATCAAGGAACGCCTGCAGAACGACTGAAGGACACGAAACAGGACCTGCGTCCTGTTTCGTGCCGAAGTCGGCCAGGCCGCATGCTTGCGGACTGGCTGAAGGAACACTGGAAGTGCCGAAGTCGGCCAGGCCGCATGCTTGCGCACTGGCAGGGGTGGGGTAACGACCGATCCCGCCGCCTGATCGGCCACAATTGCGGCCATGACATTTCCGCTCGGTTCCCTGCGCGCTGAAGGCGGCGCGGCAAGCAGCACTTACACGCGTGGCAAGCATGCGGCGCAAGCCAACTCGGCCGCCACGACACACGATTTGCCCACGCCGCGCTGGCGCCACCAGGCGGTGCTTGTCGCCGGCGCGGTGCTCTGGCTGCTGTTGTTGCTGGCGCTGGCCACCCACCACCTGGACGACCCGGGTTTCTCGACCTCCGGCGACGGTGCGCCGCTGCGCAACAAGGCGGGCGTCATCGGCGCGTGGTTGTCCGACCTGGGTCTGTTCCTGTTCGGCTATTCGGTTTGGTGGCTGGTGCCGGTCGGCGCGCGCGCGTGGCTGTCGCGCCTGGCAAATGCGGTGCGCAGCGACGAGATGCCGGTTGCAGTGGCGCAAGCCATGCCGCGCGCGGCATTCTGGGTCGGCATTGTGCTGCTGATGGCAGCCAGCGCCTCTCTGGAGTGGACCCGGCTCTACCAGTGGGAGCCACGGCTTCCCGGCCATGCCGGCGGTGTGCTCGGCTTCACTCTCGGGCCGCTGTCCACGCACTGGCTCGGCTTTGCCGGTTCGGGTGTGCTGTGGATCGCTGCGCTGGTGGCCGGCATGTCGTTGGCATTGGGGTTTTCCTGGCTGGCGCTGGCCGACCGCATCGGCACGGCCCTCGATGGGCTGCGCGAGCGGCGTCAGCAGCAGAAGGCGCAGGCCGAAGACCGCCGCATCGGCGAGAGGTCCCTGGTCGAGCGGGAACAGGAGGTCGAAGTCGAGCGCAAGGAGGTGGTGGACCATGTGCCGCTGGTGATCGAGCCGACGCTGCTGGAGATCCCCAAGTCCGAGCGCGTGGCCAAGGAACGGCAGAAGCCGCTGTTCGTCGAACTGGCCGACACCAAGCTGCCACAGGTGGACCTACTCGATTCGGCGCCACCGCGCGTCGAATCGGTGACGCCCGAACTGCTGGAGATGACCTCGCGGCTGATCGAGAAGAAGCTCAAGGACTTCGGTGTCGAGGTGCGCGTGGTCGCCGCCTCGCCCGGCCCGGTGATCACGCGCTACGAGATCGAGCCGGCCACGGGCGTGAAGGGTGCGCAGGTGGTCAACCTGGCGAAGGACCTGGCGCGTTCGCTGTCGCTGGTGAGCATCCGTGTGGTCGAGACCATTCCCGGCAAGAACTACATGGCGCTGGAGCTGCCCAATGCACGGCGCCAGACCATCCGCCTGGCCGAGATCCTGGGCTCACAGGTCTACAACGACGCGGCTTCGCAGCTGACCATCGCGCTGGGCAAGGACATCGTCGGCAACCCGGTGGTGGCCGACCTGGCCAAGATGCCGCACTGCCTGGTGGCCGGCACCACCGGCGCGGGCAAGTCGGTGGGCATCAACGCGATGATCCTGAGCCTGCTCTACAAGGCCGAGGCGCGCGATGTGCGCCTGATCCTGATCGACCCGAAGATGCTCGAATTGAGCGTCTACGAAGGCATTCCGCACCTGCTGTGCCCGGTGGTCATCGACATGAAGCAGGCCGCCAACGCGCTGAACTGGTGTGTCGGCGAGATGGAGCGGCGCTACAAGCTGATGAGCCGCCTGGGCGTGCGCAACCTGGCCGGCTACAACAGAAAGCTGCACGAGGCCGCCGAGCGCGGCGAGAGCCTGCCCAATCCCTTCAGCCTGACACCGGAGGCGCCCGAGCCACTGGAGCGGCTGCCGAACATCGTCGTGCTGATCGACGAACTCGCCGACCTGATGATGGTGGTGGGCAAGAAGATCGAGGAGCTGATCGCACGGCTGGCGCAGAAAGCACGCGCCTGCGGCATCCACCTGGTGCTGGCGACGCAGCGGCCGAGCGTGGACGTCATCACCGGGCTGATCAAGGCCAACATCCCGACGCGCCTGAGCTTCCAGGTCAGCAGCAAGATCGACAGCCGCACCATCCTCGACCAGATGGGCGCCGAGGCGCTGCTCGGCCAGGGCGACATGCTGTACATGGCCTCGGGCAGCGGGCTGCCGGTGCGCGTGCACGGTGCCTTCGTCAGCGACGAGGAGGTGCACCGCGTCGTCGAATACCTGCGCAGCCAGGGCGAGCCCAACTACATCGAAGGCCTGCTCGAAGGTGGCGTGCTCGACGGTGACGCGGAGGCCGGCGTGCCGGGCGAGGGCGGTGCCTCCGGTGAAAGCGACCCGATGTACGACCAGGCCGTGGGCATCGTGCTCGAACATCGCCGCGCGTCGATCTCGCTGGTGCAGCGCCACCTGCGCATCGGCTACAACCGCGCCGCGCGGCTGCTCGAGCAGATGGAAAAGTCCGGGCTCGTATCCGCAATGGGTACCAACGGCAACCGCGACATCATCATCCCCAAGAGGGACGCATGAAGGCCCGTCTGCTGGGAGGCCTGCTGGCCTGCGCCGTGTTCGCCGCCCGTGCCGATGCGCTGGACACGCTGCGCGAGTTCGTGCGTGACGTGAAGTCGGGCCGCGCCAGCTTCACGCAGACGGTGACCTCCGCCGATGGGGTGAAGAAGCGCAGCTCCAGCGGCAGCTTCGAGTTCGCGCGCCCCGACCGCTTTCGCTTCGCCTATGCCAAGCCATTCGAGCAGCTGATCGTCAGCGACGGACAGAAGGTCTGGATCCACGACGTGGACCTGAACCAGGTCAGCGTGCGCAAGCTGAGCGCGGCGCTGGGGGCGACGCCAGCGGCGCTGCTGGCCGGCGCGTCGCTGGACAAGGAGTTCGAGCTCGTCGCGCAGCCGTCCAAAGACGGCGTTGACTGGGTGCAGGCCACACCCAAGCAGAAGGATGGCGCGTTCCAGTCGATGCGCGTCGGCTTCCGTGGCAAGGAACTGGCCGCAGTGGAGATTCTCGACAGCTTCGGCCAGCGCTCGGTGCTGCAGTTCAGCCAGTACGCGGCCAACGTGGCGCTGACGGAGCAGAACTTCCGCTTCGTGCCGCCCCAAGGCGCCGACGTCATCGAGCAGTAGCCCGTGCCTGATGGGCGCGCTGCGACAATCGGCGCATGGACGCGCAGGAACCGCTGTTCGACACCGAGCGTGAGGCCCCGGCCGACAGCGGCGCCGACGTCGCGCCGGCAACGCAGGTACCACTCGCCGAACGGCTGCGACCGCGCACAGTGGACGAAGTGGCCGGCCAGTCGCACCTGCTCGGGCCGGGCAAGCCGCTGCGCGTGGCCTTCGACAGTGGCCGGCTGCATTCGATGATCCTGTGGGGCCCGCCAGGCGTGGGCAAGACCACGCTGGCGCGGCTGATGGCCGGTGTCATGGAGGCCAACTTCGTCGTGCTGTCGGCGGTGTTGGCGGGCGTCAAGGACATCCGCGACGCGGTCGAGCGGGCCCAGGTCGCGCGCCGCGCCGGCCGCGCTACCGTGGTCTTTGTCGACGAGGTGCACCGCTTCAACAAGGCGCAGCAGGATGCCTTCCTGCCGCATGTGGAATCGGGGCTGTTCACCTTCATCGGCGCGACCACCGAGAACCCGTCCTTCGAGGTCAATTCGGCGCTGCTGTCGCGGGCCACGGTGCATGTGCTCAGGCCGCTGCAGAGCGAGGATCTGGCCACGCTGCTGCAGCGTGCGC
The DNA here is from genome assembly GCA_963824005.1 of uncultured beta proteobacterium. Lineage (GTDB taxonomy): Bacteria > Pseudomonadota > Gammaproteobacteria > Burkholderiales > Burkholderiaceae_C > Rubrivivax. The sequence goes on along the minus strand of CAWGOK010000002.1, from coordinate 151,276 downwards.
AAAATCTGATGCAGGCCGTGCCCTTGGCCGAAGCGGCGCGCGAGCGACTGATGGCACATGCCGATGGCGATGCACGGCGGCTGCTCAACGCCTACGAAAACGTCGCCAATCTGGCGGCGCGCGATGGCGCCATCATGCAGATCGACGAGACGCTGCTAGAGCAGGCGCTGGGCGAGCAGCTGCGCCGCTACGACAAGAGCGGCGACCAGTTCTACGACGCCATCTCGGCACTGCACAAGTCGGTACGCGGCTCCGACCCGGATGCCACGCTGTACTGGCTGGCGCGCATGCTCGACGGCGGTGTCGACCCGCGCTACGTGGCACGGCGGCTGCTGCGCATGGCCAGCGAGGACATCGGCCTGGCCGACCCGCGCGCGCTGCATCTGGCGATCGATGCCGCCGAGGTCTACGAACGGCTGGGCTCGCCCGAAGGCGAGCTGGCGTTGGCCCAGGCCGCGGTGTACCTGGCGATGGCGCCGAAGTCGAATGCGGTGTACGGCGCCTGGAACGCGGTGCGCGAGCTGGTGCGCAGCGACGGCACGCGGCCGGTGCCCGAACACCTGCGCAACGCGCCGACGCGGCTGATGAAGCAGCTGGGCCACGGCGCCGGCTACCGCTATGCGCACGACGAGGCCGGCGGCTTCGCGGCCGGCGAGACCTACCTGCCCGAAGGCCTGCCGCGCACGCGCTTCTACGAGCCAGTGGCGCGCGGCCTGGAACTGCGCATCGGCGAACGCCTGGCCGAACTGCGTGCACTGAACGCCGCGGCGGCCAAGCCGCGCTGACGCGTCGGCGCTGCGCCGAAGCTCCGCCTGCCAAGCGGGAAAGTCCGCGTCCGGGCGCCGCTTGTCGGCCCCTAGAATGGCGCCGCCGCAGGCTGGTGCGGCATGGTCTGCGCAAGGACCTCTTGCTGCACGATCCACGACAGCGGCGACTACGGGAGAACCATCGATGGAGACCTTCATCCAGCAGATCATCAACGGTCTGGTTCTCGGCAGCATGTATGCGCTGGTCGCGCTGGGCTACACGATGGTCTACGGCATCATCAACCTGATCAACTTCGCCCACGGCGAGGTGCTGATGGTCGGTGCGCTGGTCAGCTGGACGGTGGTCACGCTGATGGCCGGGCTGGGCCTGCCGGGCTGGCTGCTGTTGCTGATCTCGTTGATCGCCGCGATCGTGGTGTGCACGACGCTGAACTTCGCCATCGAGAAGATCGCCTACCGGCCGCTGCGCAACGCCCCGAGGCTGGCGCCGCTGATCACCGCCATGGGCATGAGCCTGCTGCTGCAAACGCTGGCGATGATCATCTGGAAGCCCACCGTCAAGAGCTACCCGATCCTGCTGCCGAGCGAGCCCTTCCACATCGGCGGCGCCGTCATCAACACCGTGCAGATCCTGATCCTGGTGAGCACCGCGATCACGCTGGCGTCGCTGATGTGGCTGGTCAACCGCACCAAGCTGGGCCGCGCGATGCGTGCCACGGCCGAGAACCCGCGCGTCGCCGGGCTGATGGGCGTGCGCCCCGACACGGTGATCTCGGCCACCTTCATCATTGGTGCCGCGCTGGCCGCGCTGGCGGGCGTGATGTACGCCGCCAACTACGGTTCGGTGCAGCACACCATGGGCTTCATGCCCGGGCTCAAGGCGTTTACCGCGGCGGTGTTCGGCGGCATCGGCAACCTGGCCGGTGCCATGGTCGGCGGCGTGCTGCTGGGTTTGATCGAGGCTCTCGGCGCGGGCTATATCGGCGACCTGACCGGTGGCGTGCTCGGCAGCCACTACCAGGACATCTTCGCGTTCATCGTGCTCATCCTGGTGCTGACGCTGCGACCGCAGGGGCTGATGGGCGAGCGTGTGGCGGACCGGGCCTGATCGCAAGGAGCGGACCATGAAGAACAAGTACGTGATCTTCCTGCTCAGCGGCCTGGCGCTGCTGGTGCTGCCGTTGTTCGCGCAGCAGTTCGGCGATGCCTGGGTGCGCATCATCGACATCGCGCTGCTGTACGTGATGCTGGCGCTGGGGCTGAACATCGTGGTCGGTTATGCCGGCCTGCTCGACCTGGGCTACGTCGCCTTCTACGCGGTGGGTGCCTACATGTTCGGCCTGCTGGCCGGCCCGCACCTGTGGGACACCTTTCCCTGGATCAAGGCGATGTTCCCGAAGGGCGTTCACGTGGCCTGGTGGTTCGTGATCCCGCTGGGTGCCGTGCTGGCCGGCATGTTCGGCGTCCTGCTGGGCGCGCCAACGCTGAAGCTGCGCGGCGACTACCTGGCGATCGTCACGCTCGGCTTCGGCGAGATCATCCGCGTGTTCCTGAACAACCTGGACGCGCCGGTCAACATCACCAATGGCCCCAAGGGCCTGGCGCAGATCGACTCGATCAAGATCTTCGGGCTGGACCTGGGCCGTTCGACGGAACTGTTCGGCTTCAAGCTGTCGTCGGTGACGTTGTACTACTACCTGTTCCTGGTGCTGGTGATCTTCACCGTGATCGTCTGCTACCGGCTCGAGCGCTCGCGCATCGGCCGCGCCTGGATGGCCATCCGCGAGGACGAGATCGCGGCCAAGGCCATGGGCATCAACACGCGCAACCTGAAACTGCTGGCCTTCGGCATGGGCGCCACCTTCGGCGGCGTCTCGGGCGCGATGTTCGCCAGCTTCCAGCGTTTCATCTCGCCGGAGTCGTTCTCGCTGCAGGAATCGATCATGATCGTCGCCATGGTCGTGCTCGGCGGCATCGGCCACATCCCGGGTGTGATCCTCGGTGCGCTGCTGCTGGCGGCGTTGCCCGAGGTGCTGCGCTACGTCGCCGACCCGCTGCAGAACATGACCGGCGGGCGGCTCGATGCGTCGATCCTGCGTCAGTTGCTGGTCGCACTGGCGATGATCAGCATCATGCTGATCCGGCCACGCGGGCTGTGGCCATCGCCCGAACACGGCAAGGCGGCGCCGTCGCCGGCCGTTGGCAACGGCAAGAAGGGGGGCAAAGCATGAGCGAAGTCCTCAAGGTCGCGGGGGTCTCCAAACGCTTCGGCGGCTTGCAGGCACTGTCCGACGTGGGCATCACCATCCTGCCCGGGCAGGTGTATGGCCTGATCGGCCCCAACGGTGCCGGCAAGACCACCTTCTTCAACGTGCTGACGGGGCTGTACACGCCGGACTCCGGCAGCTTCGAGTTGGGCGGCAAGCCCTACAAGCCGACGGCGGTGCATGAAGTGGCGCGCGCCGGCATCGCGCGCACCTTCCAGAACATCCGCCTCTTCGCCGAAATGACGGCGCTGGAGAACGTGATGGTCGGTCGCCACGTGCGCACGCAGTCGGGCCTGCTCGGCGCCATCTTCCGCACCGGCAGCTTCAAGGCCGAGGAAGCTGCCATCGCTCAGCGTGCACAGGAGCTGCTCGACTATGTCGGCATCGGCCGCTTCGCCGAGTACAAGGCGCGCACGCTGAGTTACGGCGACCAGCGCCGCCTGGAAATCGCGCGCGCGCTGGCCACCGACCCGACGCTGATTGCACTGGACGAGCCGGCCGCCGGCATGAACGCCACCGAGAAGATGGTGCTGCGCGAGCTGATCGACCGCATCCGCAAGGACGGCCGCACCATTCTGCTGATCGAACACGACGTGAAGCTGGTGATGGGCCTGTGCGACCGCGTCACCGTGCTCGACTACGGCAAGCAGATCGCCGAAGGCACGCCCTACGACGTGCAGCGCGATCAGAAGGTGATCGAGGCCTATCTGGGCGCCGACCACAAGGTGCATTGAGCGCGGAGCAGCAAGATGGCCAATCCGGTGTTGTTGAAGGTGAATGCGCTGAAGGTGGCCTATGGCGGCATCCAGGCGGTCAAGGGCGTCAGCTTCGAGGTGCGCCAGGGCGAGCTGGTCAGCCTGATCGGCGCCAACGGCGCGGGCAAGACCACCACGCTGAAGGCCATCACCGGGCTGCAGCCGGTGGCTGCCGGCGAGATCGAGTTCATGGGCAAGCCGATCAAGGGCCAGGGCGCCTGGGACCTGGTCAAGCAGGGCTTGGTGATGGTGCCCGAGGGCCGCGGCTGCTTCACGCGCATGACCATCACCGAGAACCTGCTGATGGGGGCCTTCGTGCGCAACGACAAGGAGATCGAGGCCGACATCGACAAGGTCTTCGCCATCTTCCCGCGGCTCAAGGAACGGCGCGCGCAGCTGTCGGGCACGATGAGTGGCGGCGAGCAGCAGATGCTGGCCATGGGCCGTGCACTGATGGCGCGGCCGAAGGTGCTGTTGCTGGACGAGCCGTCGATGGGGCTGTCGCCGATCATGGTGGACAAGATCTTCGAGGTCGTCGGCGACATCCACCAGCGTGGCACCACCGTCCTGCTGGTCGAGCAGAACGCCAGCCGCGCGCTGCAACTGGCCGACCGCGGCTACGTGATGGAATCCGGCGAGGTCACGATGAGTGGCGACGCCAAGCAGCTGCTCAACGACCCGAAGGTGCGCGCGGCGTACCTGGGCGAGTGAGACGGGGCCTTGGCGGGCCTAGTCAGCTTTCGCGCCTGACGCCTTGACCACGCCCTGGTACTTGGCCAGCTCGCTGCGCACGAAGGCCGAAAACTGCTCTGGAGTGGTCGGCGAGGGCTCGGCCAGCAAGGTGGCCAGCCGGGCCTTGATCTCGGGCGAGGCCAGCGCTTCGGTGAAGGCACGGTGAAGGCGCTGCGTCGTGGCCGGCGGCAGGTTGGCCGGCCCGAACAGCCCGAACCAGGTGTTGATGTCGAAGGCCGCCAGCCCATAGGTGGCGCCGGTTTCGGCAATCGTCGGCACCTCGGGCATGGCGCTGGAACGCTTGGCGGTGGTCATCGCCAGTGCCTTCAGCTTGCCGCTCTTGATGTTGGCCGAGGCCGCGGCCAGGTTGTCGAAATTCAGGTCCACTTGGCCCGACACCAGCGCCAGCTGCGCCGGGGGCCCGCCTGCGTAGGGGATGTGCACCATGTACACGCCGGCCTGGGCCTTGAACATCTCGCCGGCCAGGTGCCCGGCGCTTCCGTTGCCGCCCGAGCCATAGTTCAGCGTGCCGGGGTTGTTCTTCGCATAGGCCACCAGGTCGGCGACACTTGAGATGCCCAGCTTCTTGGCGACATCGACGTTCATCACCAGCACGTTCGGCACCTGCGCCACCAGCGTGATCGGCGTGAAGTCACGCATCGGGTCGTAGGGGATCCTCGAATACAGCCACGGGTTGATGGCATGCGTGGCCACCGCGCCCATCAGGATCGTCGTGCCGTCCGGCGCGGCCTTGGCCACCAGGTCGGCACCGAGGTTGCCGCCGGCGCCGGGGCGGTTCTCCACCACCACCGGGCCGAGGCTGTCCTTGACCTTGTCGGCCAGCGCGCGTGCCACGATGTCCAGCGGCCCGCCGGGCGGGTAGGGCACGACCAGTCGGATCGGCTTGGGCTGGGCAAAGGCATAGGGAGCCCAGGGGCTGGCCAGGGTGGCCAGCGTCAGGCGGCGGCGAAGGTTGGGCAATTCGGTCTCCAGGTGGCTCTTGCGTGCTTCGCAAGCCTACACTGTGCCTACCCGCGGCCCTAAGCCGCTCGAACGCAGAGGAGCGACGACATGACGCTGTGCCCCATTGCCATCGTTGCCGGCTGCCAGAAATGCCCGGCCTTCAAGGTCTGCCCGCTGAAGACCGTGATCGGCGATCAGCCTAGCAAGCCGCCTGCGGGCGGCGCCTCGTCAGGCGGCAGCAAGAAATGAGTTCGCAAACATCCCGCCGCTAAACGGCGGGATGTTTATCGGCCTCCGACGTGAACGCGTCGGCGTAGAACTCGTCGGCCGCCAGGCCACAGTGTGCGACGAAGTCGGCGCGCGCGGACTCCACCATCAGCGGTGCGCCGCAGGCATAGACCTGGTAGTCGGACAGGTCCGGCAGGTCGGCCATGACTGCCCTGTGCACCAGGCCAGTCCGTCCGCGCCAGTCGGCATCGCGGTTCTCCGACAGCACCGGCACGTAGCGCAGGTTCGGCATCAGCGCGGCAGTGGCTTCGGCCCAGTCGTGCAGGTACAGGCCATCGCGCGTGCGGCAGCCCCAGTACAGCAGCGTCGGCCTGTTGATGGCCCTCAGCTGCATGTGCTCGATCAACGCCTTGACCGGCGCGAAGCCCGTGCCCGCAGCCAACAGCACGATTGGCTTGGCCGATGCCTCGCGCAGGAAGAAACTTCCGAAGGGACCTTCGATGCGCAGTATCTCCTTCTCCTTCATCTGCCCAAACACATGGTCGGTGAACTTGCCGCCGGGCATGTGGCGCAGGTGCAGTTCCAGCGACGGCGGGCTGCCCAGCAGGTGCGCGGCGTTGGCCATCGAATAACTGCGCCGCGCGCCGTCGCGCAGGATGATCTCGATGAACTGTCCGGCGCGGTACTGCAGGTTCTGGTTGGCCGGCAACTGCAGCTTCAGGATCATCACGTCGGCGGCGGCGCGCTGCAGGCTCAGCACGCGCGCCGGCATCTTCAGCACCGGGAACTCGCCCGCACCGGGCACGCTGCGTGCTTCGATGACGCAATCGGTCTGCGCCGCGGCGCAGCAGGGCAACATCAGCCCGGCGTCCTCTTCGACACTGGACAGGGCCTTGAGCTGATGTGCGCCGTGGATCACACGACCTTCGAGCAGCCGGCTCTTGCATGAGCCGCAGGCGCCGTCGCGGCAGCCGTAGGGCAGGCCGATGCCCTGGCGGATGGCGGCTGAAAGAATCGGCTCGTCGCGTTGCACCTCGAAGCTGCGGTTCGCGGGCTGCAGGGTGACTGTGAAGCTCATGGGGCGTGATCGGGCACTAAACTGCCCGGCGATTGTGCCCGCTCGACCTTGGCCCCATGAACCACTCCCTCAGCCGCCGCTTCAGGCAACCCACGCTGCTCATCGTTGGCTGTGGCGACATCGGTCTGCGCGTGCTGAAGCTGCTGCGCAGCCGCTACCGCGTGCTGGCCCTGAGCTCGTCGCCGCAGCGGCGCGAGGCGCTGCGCGAGGCCGGCGCCGTGCCCCTGCTGGGCAACCTGGACGATCTTGGCTCCTTGGGCCGACTGGGCGGCCTGGCCGATGCCGTGCTGCACCTGGCGCCGCCACCGGCCCGCGGCGAGCAGGACACCCGCACCCGTCACCTGCAGCGTGCGTTGGCCCGCGGCGGCAGAGTGCGGCGCATCGTCTATGCCAGCACCAGCGGCGTGTATGGCGACTGCGACGGACAGCGTTTCGACGAAACGCGCAGGCTGCAGCCGGCGACGGCGCGGGCGCGGCGCCGGGTTGACGCCGAAGCCTGGCTGCGCTGGTATGGCCGCGTCGCGGGCGTCGTCGTGTCGGTGTTGCGCATCCCCGGCATTTACGCCACCGACCGCGCGGGCGGCCACCCGCGTGAACGCCTGATGCGCGGCACGCCGGTGTTGCGCGCGCAGGACGACGTGTATACCAACCACATCCATGCCGACGACCTGGCGCGCGCCTGCGTGGCGGCGCTGCAGCGCGCTGCGCCGCAGCGCGTGCTGCATGTCTGCGACGACACCGAGCTGCGCATGGGCGAATACTTCGATCTGGCTGCCGACCTGTGCGGCCTGCCGCGCCCGCCGCGCATCAGCCGCGTCGAGGCGGCCACGCAGCTATCGCCGATGCAGCTGAGTTTCATGCGCGAATCGCGCCGGCTCGACAATCAGCGCATGAAGCGTGAGCTCAAGCTGCGCCTGCGCTACCCCACCGTGGCCGAAGGCTTGATGGCCTGAAGGCGGCTTTGTGCCTGGCGGCGCCATTCAGATTCCCTGCGCGCGCTTCAGCGTCTTCATGCGGTCCACCGACTGCAGCTTCAGCGTCTGCGGCTGGCCGGCGCGCACGATGTCGAGCGTGACCTCGCGCTCCGGCGCGCCACCGGCCCATAGCGTCTTCCACAGCACCTCCAGCGCCTTGACTTCGGTGCCGTCGATGCGCACGATGCGGTCGCCCGGCTCCAGGCCAGCCACCTCGGCGGGGCTGTCGCTGTTGACGCGCACCACGCGAACCGTGCCCTCGGCCTCGACGCAGTTCACGCCCATCCAGGCGCGGCGGCTCAGGTGGCTGCTGCCGCGGCTGCGCAACTCGGGCAGGATCGGTTCGAGCAGGTCGATGGGCACGAACATGTTGCCGTTGTGCTGCGGAGCGCCCGGCCCGAGCGCGTCCTTGACGAGCAGCGAACCAATGCCGACCAGTTCGCCGCGCCCATTGAACAAGGCGGCACCACTATGGTCGGCCCGCGCCGGCGCAGTGAACAGCGCGCCATCGACGTGGTATTCCCAGTAGCCGGCGAAGGAGCGGCGCGACACCAGCTGCGCAGCACTGACCATGCCGTCCTCGCCGCCGCTGACGATCATCAGTGCCTCGCCTTGATGCAAAGCCGCGGCCAGACCCAAGGGCACCGGTTCGATGTGTAGCGGCGCCAGGGCCTGCACCAGGCCGAAGCCCGTGGCCACGTCGTATCCCAACAGACGGGCGGGCACCTCGCGTTCATCGTCGGTGATCAGTTGCACCTGTTCGGCTTCGAGCACCAGATAGCCGATGGTCAGCACCAACTCGCCGCGGCCGATGACCACCCCCGAGCCCTGCCGTGCGCGGCCGAGCGTGGCGGCCGAGCGCGCGTCATCCACCGCCAACGCGCGCAGACCGACGACCGACGCGCTGGCGCGTTGCAAGGCGCGCGATTGCGCCTCGATGGCCGTGGGCGCGTCAGCGGCGCGCACGCTGCAACACAGTGCGAGTGCCAGGCAGGCAAGAGACAGGCGCAACGCGGTCGTGGGCATGGCACACCTCCGGCAGCAACGATGGTTATCGACCATCATAGGCCGGAGGGCGTTGCGGCGTGCGCGCCGTGCCCTCGCCGCCCGGGCCTGCGTCGGTCAGCGCCGGCGTGAGCGGCCGAAAGGTGCGTGTCCGCGCCAGTAACGGATCATCAGGAAGCCGCCGAGCATGCCTCCCAGGTGCGCGAAGTGCGCGACACCGCTGCGGCCATAAAGGCCGAGCACGAGTTCGAGCACGCCGAAGACGATGACGAAGGTTCGCGCCTTCATCGGGATCGGCGGAATCAGCGGCACGATGATGCGGTTCGGGAACAGCATGCCGAAGGCCAGCAGCAGCCCGAACAGCGCGCCAGAGGCACCCACCGTCGGCACCTTCGAGCCGGTCAGCCAGGTGATCAGCAGCTGCATCGCCGCGGCTGCCAGCAGGCTGGCCAGCAGGAACTGCCAATAGCGCGTCTGGCCCCAAAGCCGTTCGAGCTCGGAGCCGAACATCCACAAGCCGAGCATGTTGAACACCAGGTGCAGCATGTCGCCGTGCAGGAAACCGTAGCTCACCAGTTGCCAGGGCCAGAACATGCCCGTGCGCAGCGGCCACAGCGCGAACCACAACTCCAGCGGCACGAAGAAGCCCAGGCAGAACACCGCTGTGCAGATCAGCATCAGGACCTTGGTCAGCGGAGGAATCGGTGGCATGGGTTCGGCTGCGTTGAGAACGACGTCGCGTGCACCGTCGAGGCGGAAACCCACGTAGCGGCACCCACAAGCATTGTCTGGTGCCCGGGGCCGGACTCGAACCGGCACGCCTTGCGGCGGGGGATTTTGAGTCCCCTGCGTCTACCGATTTCGCCACCCGGGCGATGGGTGCGTGCAATGGCACGTGTGCGGGCGCGAATTATGGCACGCAGTCTTTGCGCCGCAGGCCACGCTGCCACAATAGCGCACCCGGGCAACGCCGCGTCCCATGCCACCCAAGTCAGCTCCGACCTACAAGACCCTGCAGGACACCATCGGCGCCACACCGCTGGTGCGCTTGCAGCGCCTGCCCGGTGCCGACATCGAGGCGAACGGCAACGTCATTCTCGGCAAGCTCGAGGGCAACAACCCGGCCGGTTCGGTGAAGGACCGTCCAGCCCTCAGCATGATCCGGCGTGCGGCCGAGCGGGGCGACATCAAGCCGGGCGACACCCTGATCGAGGCCACCTCGGGCAACACCGGCATCGCGCTGGCGATGGCCGCGGCGATGCTCGGCTACCGCATGGTCCTGGTCATGCCGGAGGACCTGTCGATCGAGCGCGCGCAGACGATGAAGGCCTATGGCGCCGAACTCATCCTCACCCCGCGTTCCGGCGGCATGGAGTACGCGCGCGACCTGGCCGAGCAGATGGTGTCCGACGGCAAAGGCCGCGTGCTCGACCAGTTTGCCAACGAGGATAACCCGCGCATCCACTACGAGACCACCGGTCCGGAGATCTGGAACGACACGGCCGGACGTATCACGCATTTCGTCAGCGCGATGGGCACCACCGGCACCATCACCGGCGTGTCGCGTTACCTGAAGGAGCGCAACCCGGCGGTGCGCATCATTGGCGCGCAGCCCAGCGAGGGCTCGCGCATCCCCGGCATCCGAAAGTGGCCCGAGGCCTACCTGCCGAAGATATACGACCCGAAGCATGTCGACGAAATCGTGCTCGTGTCGCAGGCCGATGCCGAGGACATGGCGCGGCGCCTGGCGCGCGACGAAGGCCTGTTCGCGGGCATATCCGCGGCCGGTGCCTGCTGGGTGGCGCTGCAGCTGGCGCGCACGCTGCGCGAGGCAACGATCGTGTTCGTCGTCTGCGACCGCGGCGACCGCTACCTGTCCACAGGTGTGTTCCCGGCCTGAGTCGCGGCATGAGCAACGCCTACCGCTTCTGCCCGAACTGCGCCACGCCGCTGGAATGGCTGCCGGCAATGGAGGACGGCGGCGCCAAGGAGCGGCTGCGTTGCGTGGGCTGCGGCTGGACGCACTGGAACAACCCGACGCCGGTGCTGGCGGCAGTGATCGAATGCGCCGACCGCGATGGCCGGCTGCTGCTGGCCAAGAACGCGGCCTGGAAGGGCAACATGTTCGCGCTGATCACCGGCTTCATGGAGGCCGGCGAGAGCCCGCAGGAAGGCATAACGCGCGAGGTCGCCGAAGAAACCGCGCTGCAGGTCGAGGCGCTGAATCTGATCGGCGTGTACGACTTCCAGCGCATGAACCAGGTGATCATTGCCTACCACGCGCTGGCGCGTGGCGAGGTGAGGCTGTCGCCCGAACTCGCCGAGTACCGGCTGTTCGCGCCGCAGGACGTGCGCTGCTGGCGCGCCGGCACCGGCTACGCGCTGGCCGACTGGCTGCGCGCGCGCGGGCATGAGCCGCAGTTCATCGAATTGCCCGGGCGCAACTGAACACGAGGACGACGATGGACGCGCAGAAGGAAATCGACACTCGCGGGCTGAACTGTCCGCTGCCAATCCTCAAGGCCAAGAAGGCGCTGGCCGACATGGCCAGCGGCCAGGTACTCAAGGTGGTGGCGACCGACCCGGGCTCGGTGCGTGACTTCCAGGCCTTTGCGCGCCAGACTGGCAACGAACTGGTCGAGCAGAGCAGCGCCGACAACGAGTTCACGCACTACCTGCGCCGCAGGTAGCGCGTTGCGCTACGGCTTGATGCCGCGCAGGAACTCGCGGAATCCTGGTCCGAGTTGGGGATGGGCCAACGCCAGTTCGACGTTGGCCTCGAGCCAGCCTTCCTTGCTGCCGCAGTCGTAGCGCTTGCCTTCGTAGCGGTAGGCAAAGACCTTCTCGCGGCGCAGCAGCGAGGCGATGCCGTCGGTCAGCTGGATCTCGCCGCCGACACCGCGCGGCTGCGCGGCGATCTCGCGGAACACGCCGGGCGTCAGGATGTAACGCCCGGCCACGCCCAGGCGTGAGGGCGCGACTTCGGGCGCCGGTTTCTCGACCATATGCGTGATGTCGACGACGCGCTCGTTCACCGGGTTGCCGGCGACGATGCCGTAGCGCCGCGTGGCTTCGGCAGGCACCTCCTGCACCGCCAGGATCGAGGCCTGCCACTCGTCGAACTGGTCGACCATCTGCTTCAGCACCGGCGGCGCGCCGACCATCAGGTCGTCGGCCAGAAGCACCGCAAAGGGGTCGTTGCCGACCAGGCGCTGACCGCACAGCACCGCATGGCCCAGGCCCAGCGCCTGGGCCTGGCGCACGTAGATGCATTCCATGTCGTCTGGCTTGACGCTGCGCACCACGTCCAGCAGTTCCTGCTTGCCCGCCTGTTCGAGGGCTACTTCCAACTCGAAAGTCATGTCAAAGTGATCCTCGATCGGCCGCTTGTGGCGGCCGGTGACGAAAATCATCTCGCGCACGCCGGCGGCATAGGCCTCTTCGACGGCGTACTGGATCAAGGGCTTGTCCACCACCGGCAGCATTTCCTTGGGCTGCGCCTTGGTGGCAGGCAGGAAGCGGGTCCCAAGGCCGGCCACCGGAAATATGGCTTTCTTGACCGACATGTGCATCCCTACAATCCTTTCGACTACTCCAATTCATTGTGGCACGCAGCGTATGGCGTGCCGTGCGGGTGCCGAGCCACAAGTCACATGGATGTCCTGATCGTCGAGCCCCTGGAACCCGAGGTCCTGCAGTGGATCGGCGCACGCCATACCATGCGCTTTGCACCCGAACTGGATCGCGATGCGCGTGCGCTGCGGCAGGCGCTGTTCAATGTGCACGCTCTGATCGCCCCACCATCCGTGACGCTGGATGCCCAGGCGCTGCATTTCGCGCCGGTGCTGCGAGCCGTCGGCCGGCTCGGTGCCGGTGTGGAGAACTTGGATGCCGAGGCGTTCGCGCGCGCCGGTGTCGAGATCGTGCGGCCGATGGCCGCCAGCACCGGCGCCGAGGCCGAGTTTGCGATCGGTGCGATGCTGCAGTTGTTGCGCCGCGTTCCGGTGCAAAGCAACGACGGCCTGGCGGTCGGTCGCGAGTTGGGCGGTGCCACGGTCGGGCTGATCGGCGTGCCGGCGACCGCGCGGCGCTTGGCCGAATTGCTCGCAGCCTTCGGTGCGCAGGTCAAGGGCTACGACCCGGCGGTCCATGTGTCCGATGGGCTCTGGGAACGCTGGAAGATCGAGCCGCTGGGTCTGCGCGAACTGTTCGAGCGCTGCGACGTGGTGTGCGTGCTGCTGAACTACTTCACTCGCTACAAGGGCCTGCTGGGTGAGCGCTTCCTGCCGTATTGCAAGCTCGACCAGGTGCTCGTGGGCCTGGCCCAATCGAGCCTGTTCGACGAGGCGGCGCTGGCCGAGGCGCTGGACTCGGGCCGCATGGCGGCGGCCTGGTTCGACAGCATGGAGCCGGGCATGCTCGATCCGGGCCGGCCACTGCACCGGGTGAAGAAACTCCAGGTGACACCGCGCGTGGCCAGCATCACGCGCGAATCGCGCATCCGCAGCGCCTGGGCGGTGGCCCGGCGCATCGACGAGATCCTCAGTGACACCGCACCGCGTGCCGAGTTCAGGCCGACGACCGAAGACGACTCGCTTGATCTCGAAGCCGGTCAAGCGTCCGTTTGAAGTCCACGAGCCGCTGCTTCTCCTGGCTCACCACTGCGGCCGGCGCGCGCGCCACGAAGCTGGGGTTGTCCAGCTTCACCGTGGCCTTGCCGATCTCGCCTTCCAGACGAGCCATCTCCTTGGCCAGACGCGCACTTTCGACCTCGACGTCGATAGCCACCAGCAGCGCCAGCCGGGACTCGCCCTGCACCGCCACCGGCGTGCTGCGGGTGGCCTCGTCGAAGGCCGCGTCGGCCAGTTGCTGCACCTCGGACAGCCGGGCCATCGCCTTCAGCACGGGTGCGGCCGAGGCGATGAACTCGGTGTCGCCGCTGGCCAGCAGCGGCACACGCTCGGCCGGTGACAGGTTCATCTCCGAGCGCAATTGCCGGCAGGCGCCGGCCACCGCCTTGAGCTTGGCGATCCAGGCGTCGGATTCGGCATCCACCCGCGACAGCTCCGCCTTGGGGTAGGGCGCGGTGACGATGCCGTCAGCCGAACCCATCGCCTTGCGTCCGGCCAGCGGCGCCACCTGCTCCCACAACTCGGCGGTGATGAAGGGCGCGATCGGGTGCAGCAGCCGCAGCACGGTCTCCAGCACGCGCAGCAGCGTGCGCCGGGCGGCGCGTTGCTGCGCCGGGCTGCCGCTGGCCAATTGCACCTTGGCGATCTCCAGGTACCAGTCGCAATACTCGTCCCAGACGAAGGCATAGATGGCGTTGGCCACGTTGTCGAGCCGATACTCGGCGAAGCCGCGTTCGACTTCCGCTTCCACGCGTTGCAGCTCGCTGACGATCCAGCGGTCGGCCGGCGAGAAGTGCATGGTGCCCTCGGGGCCGCAGTCGTTGCTGCAGGGGCGCAGGCCGCGCTCGTTTTCGTCCAGTCCCTGCACCTGCATCAGCACGAAACGCGTGGCGTTCCACAGCTTGTTGCAGAAATTGCGGTAGCCCTCGCAGCGCTTGCTGTCGAAGCTGATGTTGCGGCCCAGGCTGGCCAGCGCGGCGAAGGTGAAGCGCAGCGCGTCGGCGCCGTAGCCGGGAATGCCGTCGGGGAACTCCTTCTCGGTGTCCCTACGCACGCGCGGCGCGGTCTCGGGCTTGCGCAACCCGGTGCTGCGCTTGTCCAGCAGCGCCGGCAGGTCGATGCCGTCGATCAGGTCCACCGGGTCGAGCACGTTGCCGTCGGACTTGCTCATCTTGCGGCCCTGCGCGTCGCGCACCAGGCCGTGGATGTAGACGTGGCGGAAGGGCACCTTGCCGGTGAAGTGCGTGGTCATCATGATCATCCGGGCGACCCAGAAGAAGATGATGTCGAAGCCGGTGACGAGCACGCTGCTGGGCAGGAACAGGTCCTGCTCCACCGTCTTCGCCGGCCAGCCCAGCGTGGAAAAGGGCACCAGCGCCGAGCTGTACCAGGTGTCGAGCACGTCCTCGTCGCGGATCAGCGCACCGGTGTAGCGGGCGGCCGTGGCCTGGGCGCGGGCTTCGGCCTCGCTGCGCGCCACGAAGAGCTCGCCGCCGCTGCCGTACCAGGCCGGGATCTGGTGGCCCCACCACAGTTGGCGGCTGATGCACCAGTCCTGGATGTTGTTCATCCACTGGTTGTAGGTGTTGACCCACTGCTCGGGAACGAACTTGACTTCACCCGATTCCACCGCAGCTATGGCCTTCTGCGCGATGCTCCGGCCATCGGCGCCCGGTTTCGTCGTCGCCACGAACCATTGGTCGGTGAGCATCGGCTCGACGACTTGGCCGGTGCGCGCGCAGCGCGGTACGACCAGTCGGTGTTTCTTCACCTCGACCAGCAGACCCAGGGCCTCAAGGTCGGCCACCACCTTCTTGCGCGCGACGAAGCGGTCGAGTCCGCGATAGGCCACGGGCGCGCGGTCGTTGACGCTGGCATCCAGGTTCAGCACGCCAATCAGCGGCAGAGCGTGGCGTTGGCCGACGGCATAGTCGTTCATGTCGTGCGCCGGCGTGACCTTGACCACACCGGTGCCGAACTCGCGGTCGACATAGTCGTCGGCAATCACCGGGATGTCGCGGTCGCACAGCGGCAGTTGCACCATCTTGCCGACCAGCGCGGCGTAGCGCTCGTCCTGCGGGTGCACCATCACCGCCACGTCGCCGAGCATCGTCTCCGGCCGCGTCGTGGCTACCACCAGCGAGCCCGATCCGTCCCTCAGCGGATAGCGGATGTGCCACAGCGAGCCGTCTTCCTCCTCGCTGTCCACCTCCAGATCGGAGACCGCGGACTTCAGCACCGGATCCCAGTTCACCAGCCGCTTGCCGCGGTAGATCAGGCCTTCCTCGTACAGCCGCACGAAGGTCTCGGTGACCACCTTGGACAGCTCGTGATCCATGGTGAAGTACTCGTGCGCCCAGCTGACGCTGGCGCCCAAACGCCGCATCTGCTGGGTGATGATCGAGCCGCTGCGCTGCTTCCATTCCCACACGCGCTCGACGAAGTCCTGGCGCCCCAGGTCGTGGCGGCTGAGGCCTTCGTCCTGCAGCTGGCGCTCGACGACGATCTGCGTGGCGATGCCGGCATGGTCGGTGCCCGGTACCCACAGGGTGTTGCAGCCCTTCATGCGGTGGTAGCGAGTCAGCGCGTCCATGATCGTCTGATTGAACGCATGGCCCATGTGCAGCGTGCCGGTCACGTTCGGCGGCGGCAGCTGGATGCTGAACGAAGGGCGGGCCGGGTCCAGGCTCGGCGCATAGGCGCCCGCGGCCTCCCACAGCGGGCCCCAGCGCGACTCGATGGCGGCGGGTTCGAAGGACTTGGCGAGTTCGCTCATCGGGGCATTCACATCAGCAGGTGTTCGCCGGCATTGTCGCCGCCGAGGATCACGTAGTTGACCTTGCGGATGTCGAACAGCTGCGTGCCGCCACCGTAGGAGATGGAGCTTTGCACGTCCTCGCGCATCTCGCGCAGCGTGTCGGCCAGCTTGCCCTTGATCGGCTCGAGGATGCGCTTGCCCTCGACATGCTTGTATTCGCCCTTGTTGAAGTCGCTGGCCGAGCCGTAGTACTCCTTGAACAGCTTGCCGTCGACCTCGACCGTGCGGCCGGGTGATTCCTCGTGGCCGGCGAACAGCGAGCCGATCATCACCATCGACGCGCCGAAGCGCACGCTCTTGGCGATGTCGCCGTGGTCGCGGATGCCGCCGTCGGCGATGATCGGCTTGGTCGCCACGCGTGCGCACCACTTCAATGCCGAGAGCTGCCAGCCGCCGGTGCCGAAGCCGGTCTTCAGCTTGGTGATGCACACCTTGCCCGGGCCCACTCCCACCTTGGTGGCATCGGCGCCCCAGTTTTCCAGGTCGATCACCGCCTCGGGCGTGGCCACGTTGCCGGCGATGACGAAGGCCTGCGGCAGCTTGGCTTTGATGTGCTCGATCATGCGGTGCACGCTGTCGGCATGCCCATGGGCGATGTCGATGGTGATGTAGTCCGCGCCCACGCCGTCGCTGGCCAGCCGGTCGACGACTGCGCGGTCGGCGTCCTTCACGCCCGAGCTGATCGACACATAGAGACCTTTGTCGCGCATGGCACGCGCATAGGCGAGGTTGTCGATGTCGAAGCGGTGCATCACGTAGAAATGGTCGTTCGCTGCCAGCCACTCGGTGATCGGCTCGTCGACCACGGTCTTCATGTTCGCCGGCACCACCGGCAGCTTGAAGCGCCGCGGGCCGAACTGCACCGACGGGTCGCACTCGCTGCGGCTTTGCACGCGGCACTTGCGCGGCAGCAGCAGGATGTTGTCGTAGTCGAAGATTTCCATGGAAAGCAGCTCCAGCAAGGTGGTTTGCGAGCGCTTGACCGGGAGCCGGCCCGTCCGCGGCGCCGACGCGCCGCAAACGCAAACCGGGCACCTGAATTTGGGCCCGGTGGCCCATTCTACGCGGCCCCAAGTCAAGCGGCGGCCCGTCCGATCTCGTCTGGCCGGCCGCGGCGCGCCGGCAACGCGATGTCTTGCTGCGCGCGCTGTGGTTGCGGCCGATTCTTCCGGTGAGATCTGCATCCACCTGTAAGACGCCCTTCGGTGTTCGAGCGCCGCTCGCCATGGGTGTTTCGGTGGTGTTTCGACCTGTGCCTGTTGCAATTGCCTGCAGCCAGACATGAACGGCCGGCGCCGCTGACTGAAGTCCTGGCGCCGTCAGTCGATAACCCTGGCGGGCCAGTCGCAACACCTTCGTGGCGCGCGTCCCCGCTGCTTCGGAGGCGCCATGTTCTTCGGTACACACCTGCACGGCAAACGGACAACGCTGGGTTTCGGCGCTGCAAGCCTGCCTGCGCAGGCTGCCTTGACGGCCCGCCCCGCGGCGCGGCCGGCCGAAGTGCCGGGCTGGTTCGTGCGCGAAGAGGCCATCATGGGCACGGCCATCCGTGTCGAGTTGTGGTGCGAGGGCCGATCCGAGGCCAAGGCTGCCATGGACGCGGTGATGGCCGAGATGCACCGCATCGACCGGGTGATGAGCCCGCACAAGCCCGGCTCCGAACTCTCGCGGATCAATCTGCGCGCGGCGTCGGCCGCGGTGGTGTTGAGCGAGGAGATGTTCCGCCTGATCAATCGTTCGCTGCACTTCTCGCAACTGTCCGGCGGCGCCTTCGACATCAGCTATGCCAGCGTCGGCCACCTTTACGACTACCGGCAACGCATCCGGCCCGACGACGAAGCCATCGCCCGTGCCCGCGAGGCCATGGGCCATCAGCACCTGATTCTCGACGTGCAGGCGCGAAGCCTGCGGTTCGCGCGGCCCCGAATGCGCATCGACCTCGGCGGCTTTGCCAAGGGACACGCCGTGGACAATGCCGCTTCGATCCTGGCACGTCGCGGCATCCGCCACGCCATCGTGTCCGCCGGGGGCGACAGCCGCGTCATCGGCGACCGACGTGGGCGGCCCTGGATGGTGGCGATCCGCGATCCGCGCCGGCAGGCCGCTGCGGCCATGTTGCCCTTGACGGACGTGTCGATCTCCACCTCGGGCGACTACGAGCGCTACTTCGAGCAGGACGGCGTGCGTTGCCATCACCTGATCGACCCACGCACCGGCAAGTCGCCGAGCAGCTGTGCACAGCGTGACCATCCTTGCCGAAGACGGGCTGACCAGCGAGGCGCTGTCGAAGAGCGTCTTCGTGCTCGGCCTGGAACGGGGCATGCGGCTCGTCGAAGACCAGCCTGGTGTCGATGCGGTGGTCATCGACGCTCAGGGGCGATTGCACTTCTCGTCAGGACTGGACCGCGGCCAAGCGCCGTTGTTGCAGTGACGCGGCGGCACGCCGGCCTGGAGTCCGAACACCGACCCGATGAGGAGGCGACGATGATGAGCAAGACGAGATTTCCGCTGTGGCTGGCTGTCGGTGCCCTGGCTGCTGGGCTGGCCGTGGTGGGCTGCGGCGGCGGCAGCAGCAGCGGCGGCAGCAGCAGCGAAGCGGCGGCCAGCATGGTGCGCGACGTGCCGCTGGCCTATGTGAAGCGAGTCAACACGCTCGGCATGAACCCGACCGACGGCGCGCCGTCGGCGCCTGGCGGTGACCTGATGGTGCGCGAGAAGTCTTCGCCGAGCGCGCCGGAACACAACCTGACGGCGAAATTCACGCAGGGCAAGGGCGACGCCTCCGACCCCGAGGTGTCTTACGACGGCAAGAAGATCGTCTTCGCGATGCGTTGCCCCAGCACCAACACCTCGACCATCGACGGCCAGCCGGCGTGCACCGGCCGCTGGAACATCTGGGAATACGACATGAGTTCGGGCGGCCTCACCGGGGGCAGCTTCAGGCGCCTGACCGCATCGACCGCCGACGACGATGTCGACCCGGCCTACCTGCCGGCGGGCCGCGGTTTCGTCTTCTCGTCCAACCGCCAGACCAAGTCGAAGGCGCTGCAGGCGGTGGGCAGCGAACCCTACTTCGCGCTGGACGAGTACGAGCGCGAACGCGTGCTCAACCTGCACACCATGAACGCCGCGGGTGCTGCCGTCGAGCAGATCTCCTTCAACCAGAGCCACGATCGCAACCCGGTGGTGCGACCCAACGGCGACATCATGTTCTCGCGCTGGGAGCATGTCGGGCCGCGCAACCGATTCGCCATCTTCCGCACCAAGCCCGATGGCACCGACATGTTCGTGCTCTACGGCGCGCAAAGCCCGGGCAACAGCTTCCTGCACCCACGCGACATGGACCCGAAGGGCAAGTACAAGGGCTTCGTCTCGTCGTCGCTGATGTCCTTGTCGGGCACGCAGGAAGGCGGCGCGTTGATGTTCATCGACGCGGCCAACTACTCTGAATACAACACGCCGGCCAACAGCGCAGTGCCGACGGAAGGCGGGCAGAGCGAAGTCACCGACAAGCTTCTCAACATGGGGCGCGGCCTGTCGCTGTTCGGTCGCATCACCTCGCCCTATCCGCTGTGGGACGGCAGCAACCGCGTATTGCTGTCCTACCGGCCCTGTGAGGTCACGCGCGACGGTGTGGTCGTGCCTTGCGCCACGCTCAGTGCCGCCGAGATCGAGCGTCTGAACGACCGCGAACGCACGATGGAAGCAGTGGCCGCTGACGGCGTTCAGGACAACGTGCCGCCGTCGTATGCCGTGTACATGTTCGATCCCGGCCCGCAGACCTGGCTCATCGTGGCCGCGCCGCCGAGCGGTTTCATGTACACCGACCCGGTGTCGATCGAGGCACGGCCCGAACCCAACGCCACCGATCCGACCAGCGTCGACCCGGTACTCGCCGCGCAGAACCTGGCGCTGATCGAGGTGCGCAGCGTGTACGACACCGACGGCCTGAACCGCATGGGCGAAGGCATGCTGGCCGCGGTGGACCTGGCCCCGGGTTGCACCGTGGGCATCGCCAAGGCGCGGCCGTTGGATATGCTCGACACACGTGGACTGGTTGCCGACCTGGTGCGCATGAAGGACCCGGCCGATAGCGCCTACGGCTGCGCGCCGGCGCGCTTCGTGCGCGCCACGCGCGCAGTGGCGCCGCCGTCGAGCACGATGGGTCTGCGCTCGGCCATCGGCGAGACCGAGTTCGAGCAGCAGCAGATCCTGGGCTACGCGCCGATCGAGCCCGATGGCTCGTTCAAGCTGCAGGTACCGGCGGATGTGCCGCTGGCGCTGGCGGTGGTCGATGCGAAGGGCCGCGGCATCCAGACGCATCTGAACTGGATCCAGGTCCGGCCGGGCGAACGCCGAACCTGCGACGGCTGCCACAGCCCGCGGCGCGGTGGTGCCATCAATTCCGGCGAGGTCGTCAATACCTTGCCGGCGGCACTGCAACCCGGCCTGTCGGGCCAGCACCGCTCGGGCGAAACCATGGCCGCACTGCGCACGCGCCTGGATGCCACGCTGCTGCGCCTGAAGCCCGACATGGAATTCAGCGATGTCTGGGCCGACACGAGCCAACCCGCCGTCGCTGCGCGGGCGCCGATCGTCGTGCGCTACACCGGCAATACCGATGCGACACAAGACCTGGCCACGCCCGCGCCGGTGAATGGCCTGATCAACTACCCGCAGCATATCCAGCCCATCTGGAGCCGCGACCGCGGCGCCAATACCTGTACCGGCTGCCACGCCGACAGCGCCAAGCTGGACCTGCGCGGCACGGTGGCGGGCAGCGGCCGGCTCGTGTCATACGAAGAACTGCTGCTCGGCGACCCGGTCATCGATCCGGTCACGGGCCAGCCCGTGACGCGGCTGGACGAAGGCGTGCCGATGGTGGTGCGCGGCGCGCCGCTGGTCGAGACCATGGCGGGCAATGCCACTGGCCTGGCACGCAGCAGTCGGCTGACCGAGATCATGTTCGGTGAAACGCTGAAGGCGCCGGGTGAAGCGCGCACCACGCATCCACTGCCGCCGGCCGGGGCACCGAACCATGCGCTGCTGTTGAATGCTGCGGAAAAACGGCTCATCGTCGAATGGATGGACTTGGGCGGCCAGTACTACAACAACCCCTTCGACGGTGGTATCCGCGCCATCAGCACGCTCAGCCAGGCCAGCTTCGAAACACAGGTCATGCCGGTTCTGCAAGCCAGCTGCGCCGGGTGCCACCAGGCGATCGGCAGCGTCGCGGCCAGCGCCACGCCGCAGCGCCAGAACCGCTTCGTGCTCACCGGCAGCGCCGAAGGCGACTACAACGTGACGCTGTCGATGATCTCCAACACCTGCTCGGCGGCCAGCAACTATCTGCTGAGCCGGCCGTCGAGCGTGCCACATCCGTTGGGCGCCAGCGGCCAGACCAGCGCACTGTTGCCGGCGGGTAGCGCCAACTACAACGCCATCGCGGCGTGGATCGGCACCGGATGTCCTACGCCATGAGTTCGATGCCATCGCGGCGCCTGCACGCAGTGGTCGCCGCCATCATGGCCGCTGCGGCCCTGAGCGGCTGCGGCGGCGGCGAGAACCCCTTCGACAACCCGGCCGATATCGAGAACTCGTTGCAGGTCTCGGGCCAGAAGCTGTCCTTCACCTATTTCCAGAAGTGCATCAACCCGATCTTCCTGGCGCAACAGCAAAGCAGCGGCACCGCTGCAGTCGGCACCAACACCTGTGCCAGCTCGGGTTGCCACGACAACGTCCATGGCACCGGCGGCGCCTTGCGCATCGTGCCCGGTGCGCAGGCGGTGGACCTGACCGACCCGACGAACACGGCCGAAGTCATTCGCCTGAGCGACATGTACAAGAACTTCTACTCCGCGCAGGGTTCGTCGATCATCGGCGCCCCGTCGCAAAGCCGGCTGCTGACCAAACCGCTATTGCTCAACGTGCTGCATGGCGGTGGCTTGATCTTCGAGAACGAGCAGGACCCCAACGTCAAACTGATGGCGTACTGGATCTCGCACCCGGTGCCGCAGGGAAGTGATGAGTTCGGCCCGGCGAACGGACTGTTCACTCCCGCCGATGCCGCGACCGGCACTTGCAACACCCAATGAGGTCGATCGCCGCAGCGCTGTGCCTGGTCGCCAGCAGCTTGATGGCCTTGGGTTCTGCCCTGCCGGCGTGTGCCGCCGAGGCCGATGTGGAGCGTGTGCAGATCACTGACCCCTACATCGAACTGCGCACCGGTGCCGGTCGCGGCTACCCGGTGTTCCACGTCGCTGCGCGCAACGAGTGGATCAGCATCGAGCTGCGCCATACCGATTGGTACAAGGTGCGCACGGCGTCTGGCAAGGTGGGCTGGGTGTCTCGCGCGCAGCTGCAGACCACGCTCACCGAAGCCGGCGTGGCCAAGGGCTTTCGCGAGCTGGCGGTCGACGACTACCTGGTGCGGCGTGTCGACCTGGGCGCCGCCTGGGGCCTGTTCGACAGCGAGCCGATGCTCAAGATCTGGAGCAGCTACAGACTCAGCGACACGCTCAGCGCGGAGCTCACCTTCGGCCAGGTGCAGGGCACCTATGCCGGTGCCAATTTCTGGCAGATCAACCTGCTGGCCGAGCCCTGGTCCGACCAGCGTTTCTCGCCCTTTGCCGGCATCGGCTTCGGCCGCTTCGACAACTTCCCGAACCTGAGCCTGGTGGATGCCGCGCCCACCAGCGCCAACCTGGCCAATGCCGTTCTCGGTGCGCGCTACTACCTGAGCGAGCGTTTCGTGCTGCGCGCCGACTTCACGCTTTACACCGTTTTCCAATCCGAACGGCGTACCAACGAATACAACGCCTTCAGTCTGGGGCTCGCGTTTTTCTTCTGAGCGCCGATAAACCAGCGATGAACACACACCACACAGTCTCTCTGGCACGGGCTGCGGCATGGGTGGCGGCGGCCGCCGCCAGCTTCATCGCGGTGCCGGCCCTCGCGCAAGTTCAGGCCCCGGCACAAGCCGCCAAGCCGGCCAACGAACAGGTCGTGGTGCCGCAGGTGGATCGGCGCGAGGTCCAGCCGCCGCGCTTCCCGTCGAACGACTTCGAGATCGGCGCCTTTGTCGGCACCTATGCCGCGCAGAACTTCGGCTCCAGCGTCGTCTACGGCTTGCGCGTCGGCTACACCATCACCGAAGACGTGTTCGTGCAGGCGACCTATGGCAGCACCCAGGTCAGCGACGATCTGTTCCGGCAGATCCTGCCCGGCGGCATCTTCGCCAGCGACAGCGAACGACTCTCCTACTACAACCTGTCGGTGGGCTACAACGTGCTGCCTGGAGAAGTCTTCATTGGTGCCAACCGCGCCCTGGCTTCGGCGCTGTATGTGATTGGCGGCATCGGCAGCACCGACTTCAACGACCAGACGCGCCAGACCATCAACATCGGCCTGGGCGCGCGGGTGTTCCTGAAGGATTCGTTCTCGCTGCAGGTCGATGTGCGCGACCACATCTACTCGCTCGACCTGCTCGGCAAGTCGGAAAACACGCAGAACCTGGAGCTGACCTTCGGCTTCAGCTTCTTCTTCTGAGCACACAAGCCACGACCATGACAAGAGATGTCCTCCTGCGGCGACGCGCATTGCTGCTGTGTGCCACCTTGCTGGCCGGCTCGAGCGCCGCCACGGCCGCCGTGCAGCCTGCGGCCGCCGCGCCCGACTTCACTTTGCGCAGCATGGGCGGGCCGAACGTGCGACTGGCCGAGCAGCGCGGCCGCGTGGTGATGGTCAACTTCTGGGCCACCTGGTGCGGGCCGTGTCGCCAGGAGATGCCACACCTGAACAAGCTTTACGACAAGTACCGCGATTCGGGTTTCGTCTTGCTGGGCGTGAACATCGACGACAACGCCAACAAGGCGACCGAACTGGCGGCCAAGCTGGGCCTGAAGTTCCCGGTGCTGCTGGACACCGACAAGTTGGTCAGCCGCCTGTACGACATGGGCTCGATGCCGGCCACCGTGCTCATCGACCGTGAAGGCAAGGTGCGCCACCTGCACCACGGTTACCGCGACGGCTATGAGCTCACCTACGACAACCAAGTCCGTGCGCTGCTGAAGGAATGACGATGCTGCTGCGTGAACCTCGCCACCTGCTGGCCGGCAGCACGCTGCTGCTGACGCTGCTGCTGGGCGGCTGCGGGGTCCAGCCCTGGGTCAAGCCCTACGAACGCGAGTCGCTGGCCGATCCCATCATGAACCTGCAACGCAGCACCATGATCGGCCAGCACCGCGAGCACGTGTACGACGTGCGTGAAGGCGCGCGTGGCGCTACCGGCGTGCAAGGGACGGGTTGTGGCTGCAACTAGCGCGCTGGCACTGAATTTCTGGCGCCGACTTGCTGCGCTGCTGGGTGGCTTGCTGGGCAGCCTGCTCGCCGCCGGCGGCGCGCGCGCCGTGGTGCTGCCCGAAAACGTGGCCGAAGCCATGGCCCACATCTACGACGGTGGTGGCGTGACGGCCTCCGGCCCGGCGCTGTTGGTGCGCAAGAATATCGGCGACCGCTTTGCACTCACCGGAACCTACTACGCCGACATTGTCAGTAACGCCTCGATCGACGTCGTCACCACGGCCAGCCCGTACCGCGAAACGCGCAACAGCTACGGCCTGGGTTTGAACTATGTGGTGCGCGATTCGCTCATCACAGTCGTGGCCGCCACCAGCCGCGAACCCGACTACACCGCCGACGCGCTGAACGTGGACCTGGCCCAGGACGTGTTCGGTGGCATGACCACCATCAACCTGGGCTTCACCAAGGGCAGCGACAAGATCCTCAAGACGGGCGACGCCAGCTTCAACGAGAGCGCCGACCACTGGCGCTACCGACTGGGTGCGACCCAGGTGCTCACGCCCAACGCGCTGATGAGCGCCAACTTCGAAGCCATCTCCGATGATGGCTTCCTCGGCAGCCCCTACCGTGCGGCGCTGGTCTTCGGCGCGCTCGTGCCCGAGCGTGTGCCCAGCACCCGCTCCAGCCGCGCCTTCCAGCTGCGCGGCATCGTCGACTTGGGCGAGCGCAACGTGGTGCGCGGTGCCTACCGCTATTTCTGGGACAACTGGGGCATCAATGCCCACACCTTCGAAGGCGGCTACGCACGCTATTTCGGCAAAGACTGGATGGCCGACGCCTTCGTGCGCTACCACGCACAGACCGGGGCTACGTTCTTCAGCAACAACGCCACGTCCGACACCACCTATGTCACGCGCAACCGGCAGTTGAGCGATTTCGACGACATCGGCGTGGGCCTGAACCTGAGCTACACGGCGCTGACGGTGCCGGGTAGATACAGCGTCAATGTCACCGGTGGGCTGGAGTACATGAACTTCAAGTTCAGCCAGTTCACCGACGTGCGTACCGGCCAGTTGTATTCGTTCAACGCCTATCTGGCGCAGCTCGTGGTTTCGATGACGTACTGATGAGGGTCCGCGCGATGAACGGTCAATGTTTGAAGGGTTTCATCGCGGCCTGCGCGATGGCCTGCACACCTGTGCTGTGGGCGGCCGATGCCGCCCCAGCGGCCGCAGTGGCTCCGGCCCAGGCCGCCACCACGGCACCACCCCATGCCGTTGCTACCGCAGCGCCAAACCCGTCCGCCTCCACAGGGGCTGCACCGGCTGCGCCCGCCACGCCAGCGGCTGGGCTGGACGCACGCATCCAGGATCTGAAGGGCGAGGTCATCCGCCTGAACCGCGACCTGCTGGTGCTGGAGGAAGAGTTGCTGTTTCCCGCCGGCACGCAGCTGGCCGTGTTCGTGTCGATGGACGTGGGCAAGCTGTTTGCGCTGGATTCGGTGCAGATCAAGCTCGACGACAAGGTCGTCGCGAACTACCTGTACACGCCGCGTGAGGTCGAGGCGCTGCACCGTGGCGGCGTACAGCGGCTGTACCTGGGCAACCTGCGCGCGGGCGAACATTCGCTGGTGGCCTTCTTCACCGGCAAGGGCCCGCACGAGCGCGACTACAAGCGCGGCGCCACGCTGAAGATCGACAAGGGCACCGACCCGAAGTACATCGAGCTGCAGATCAAGGATTCACTGGGCAAGCTGCAGCCCGAGTTCGACGTCAAGGTCTGGCAGTAGGCGGCTGGCGCGGCACGCAGCAGGCAGGGCACATCCCATGGGTCGCGGCGGAAGGATTCAACATGCATTGCGGCGCTTGAGTGGCGCCGTGCTGCTGGCCAGTGCCGCCGCGACGGCCGCCGCGTCCGATGCGCCCATGCGCACCGTCGAAGAGCCGCACTACGGCGACGGGCTGTTCCACTTCTACCAGGAGCAGTACTTCACGGCCATCACCGCTCTGATGGTGTCGCAGCATTTCCAGCGCGTGGCGCGCCATGCCGACGAGGCCGAGGTGCTGCGTGGCGGCATGCTGCTGTCCTACGGCATGCACCGTGAGGCGGGCGAAGTCTTTGCGCGGCTCATCGAGAAGGGTGCGCCCCCCCCGGTGCGCGACCGGGCCTGGTTCTACCTGGCCAAGATTCGCTACCAGCGCGGTTATCTGGCGGACGCGAAGGACGCGCTCGGCCGCATCGACAAACCCTTGCCCGGCGCACTGGAAGAAGAACGCGCGCTGCTGCAGGCCAACTTGTTGATCGCCCTGGCCGACTACGCCGGTGCAGTGAAGGTGTTGTCCGCTCTCGGCGGTATCGACCTGCCGCGCAAGGGTGTCGAGCCAGGCGCGAGCGGCGTGCCCTACGCCCGCTTCAATCTCGGCGTCGCGCTCATCAAGAACGGCGATGCGGCGCAGGGCAGCGCGCTGCTCGATCAGATTGGCAGCGCCCCCGCGAGCGACGAAGAACAGCGTGGCCTGCGCGACCGCGCCAACCTGGCCCTGGGCTTTGCGGCGCTGGCACAAAAGCAGCCCGAGAAGGCGCGCGGCTTTCTCGAACGGGTGCGCCTGAACGGCCTGCAGGCCAACAAGGCGCTGCTCGGCTACGGCTGGGCCGCCGCCGAACTGAAGAACCCGAAACAGGCGCTGGTGCCGTGGACGGAGCTGGCGCAGCGCGACCCGCACGATGCGGCCGCGCTGGAAGCGCGCATCGCCGTACCCTATGCCTATGCCGAACTGGGCGCGCGTGGCCAGGCGCTGGCGCGCTACAACCAGGCCATCGCCGCGTTCGAGCGCGAGAGCCGTGCGCTCGACGGCTCGATCGCGTCAGTCCGCTCGGGCCTGCTGCTGACCGGCCTGCTGGAACGCAACCCCGGCAGCGAGATGGGCTGGTTCTGGAACATCGGCACGCTGCCTTCTGCCAGCGCCCTGCCGCATGCCGGCCACCTGGCACCGCTGCTGGCACAGCATGAATTCCAGGAAGCCTTCAAGAACTATCGTGATCTGCAGTTCCTGTCGCGCAACCTGCAGGGCTGGTCGGAATCCTTGAGCGTGTTCGGCGACATGCTTGCCAACCGGCGCGCGGCCTACGCACAAAAGCTGCCTCAGGTGCGCGCCCAGACACCGCAGGACACCGAATTGGTCAAGCTGCGCCAGCGCCGCGATCTCCTGGCCGACGAACTGCAGCGCGCCACCGCCGCGGCCGACGGCGCCGCCTTCTTCGACGCCACACAGGGTGAGCTGCTGACGCGTCTGGCCCGTGCACGCGAGGCGTTCCAATCGCTGCCCGGCGAACAACAACCGGCCAATGCAGGCGAGCGCCTGCGACTTGCCAAGGGCGCGCTGACCTGGGAGCTGGCGCAGCAGTACCCGCAACGCGTGCACCAGGCGGTCCGGCAACTTCAGGCCATCGACACGCAGTTGACCGAGGCACAGCAACGCGAGCATGCGCTGGCACAGGCGCAGAAGGACGAGCCGCAGCGCTTCGAGGCCTTTGCGGCGCGCATCGCGGCGCTCGACAAGCGCATCCAGGCCTTGAGACCGCGCGTGGTGGCCTTGAGCAACGAACAGCAGATGGGCGTCCAGGAACTGGCGGTCGCCGAATTGCAGCGGCAGCAGCAGCGGCTGGCGATGTATGCCACGCAGGCGCAGTTTGCCGTGGCGCAGCTGTATGACCGGGCCACCCTGGCCGTGGGCGAGGGCAACGATGCGAAACAGCCGTAACGCGCTGTGGTGGCTGTCGGCCGCTCTGCTGGCGGGTTGCGCCAGCAAGCACGGCACGCCCGACAACGCGCCGACGCTCAAGACCCTGGCCGGTCGCGAAGCGATGGTCGCGCCCGACGGCGGCATACAGGGCAACGAAGAGCAGGCCATCGCCGCCTACCGCAGGTTTCTGCAGCTGTCACCGAATGCACCGCAGCGCCCCGAAGCCATGCGGCGCCTGGGCGACCTGGAAATGGCCAGTGCCGATACGCGCAGCGCCAACGGCGGCACAGGCGTTCAGGACGCCAACGGCGGTGCACCGGACTATCGCGCCGCGATCGCCAGCTACAACGACTATCTGAAGGCCTACCCCAAGGACCCCGACAACGACCGCGTGCTCTATCAGCTGGCACGCGCCACAGAGCAGGCAGGCCAGCTCGAAGCCGCGCTGGCCACGCTCGACCGGCTGCTGGCGCAGTACCCGAAGACACGCTATCGCGACGAAGCGCAATTCCGCCGTGGCGAGATGCTCTTCAGCTTGCGCGACTACCCCAAGGCCGAACAGGCCTACGCGACCGTGCTGCGCGGCGAGGCGGACAACCCGTTCCAGGGCCGCGCGCTGTACATGCAGGGTTGGGCCCTGTTCAAGCAAGGACGGCTCGAAGACGGACTGCGCTCGTTCTTCGGCGTGCTCGACCTGAAGCTGGCTGGCGACGAAAGCGATCAAGGGGGCAAGGGCCAGGACGACCGCCTGGCGCACCTCAGCCGTGCCGACCGCGAGTTGCTCGAGGACACCCTGCGCGTCACCAGCCTGAGCCTGGCCAATCTGCAGGGCGCGGCCAGCATCCCGCCCTACATCGACTCACCCCTGCGCAGCGCCTATGAGTTCCGCATCTACCAGCAACTCGGTGAGCTGTACATCAAGCAAGACCGAAGCAAGGATGCCGCCGACACCTTCGTCGCCTTCACCAAGGCGCAGCCGCTGCATGCGCAGGCGCCGCAGATGCAGGCGCGCGTGATCGAGATCTACGAACGGGGCGGCTTCGCCAACCAGGCCCTGCAGGCGAAGAAGGACTATGTCTCGCGCTACGGCATCGACAGCGAGTTCAGCCGCGCCAATCCCGCAGGCTGGGAAGCCGCGCAGCCGCTGCTGAAGACCCACCTGGCCGAACTGGCACGGCACCACCATGCCGCCGCGCAGGCCAGTAAGTCAAGCGCCGACTATGCGGAAGCAGTGCGCTGGTATCGCATCGTGCTGAAGACCTTCCCTGCCGATCCGACGGCGGCGCAGAGCAACTTCCTGCTGGCCGAACTGCTGTTCGAGGACAAGCAGTTCGCCGACGCGTCGCGCGAGTATGAAAAGGCGGCCTACGACTTCCCGGTGCATGCGAAGAGCGCCGATGCCGGCTATGCCGCATTGCTGGCCTACGCCGAACAGGAAAAGACCGCTGTCGCGACGACCGCCAAGGCCGCGACTGCGCTGCCGGCCCTGCAGCGCAGCAGCGTCGACAGCGCACTGCGCTTCGCCGCCGCCTTCGAGTCCGACCCGCGCGCCGCGTCCGTGCTGACCCATGCCGCCGAAAAGCTGTACGCGCTGCAGGACGGCGAACAGGCGGCCACGGTGGCGCAGCAGGTGCTGACGCTGCAACCGCCGGCCACGCCCGCACAACGCCGTACCGCCTGGACGGTGCTCGCGCACACGGCCTTCGAGCGCGGTGAATTCGGCCAGGCCGAACGCGCCTACGTCGAAGTGCTGGCGTTGCTGCCGGCACAGGATGCCGCGCGCAACGACATGGTCGAGCGCCTTGCCGCCAGCGTGTACCGACAAGGCGAACGCGCTCGCGACGCCGGCTTGGCGCGCGACGCGGTGGCGCACTTCGCGCGCGTGGCCACGGTCGCGCCGCAATCGGCGGTGCGCGCGAATGCGCAATACGACGCCGCCGCTGCGCTGATCGGTCTGAAGGATTGGGATGGCGCGGCCAGGACGCTGGAAGACTTTCGCCAGCGCTACCCGAATCATGCGCTGCAAGCCGAGGTTGGCAACAAGCTGACGGTGGCCTACCTGGAGCAGCAGCGCTGGGCACCGGCCGCCGCCGAGCTGGAACGTCTGGCCGCCAGCCAGACGGACACACAGATCGCGCGCACGTCGCTGTGGCAAGCCGCCGAGCTGTACGACAAGGCCGGCTCGCGCGACGCCGCCGCCAAGGCCTATGGCCAGTACGTGGCGCGCTTTGCGTTGCCGCTGGAGCCGGCCATCGAAGCGCGTTGGCGCATGGCCGGCATTGCCAAGGCCGAGGCGCAGCCAGCGCGCGAGATGGCGTTGATGCAGGACATCCTCCACGCCGATCAGGGCGGTGGCGAGGCGCGCAGCCCGCGCACCCGCTACCTGGGCGGCATGGCCGCGCTGGCGCTGGCCGCACCGGTGTTCGAGTCTTATCGCAAGGTGGAACTGGTCGAACCGCTGGCCAAACAGCTCAAGCTGAAGAAGTCCAGGCTCGAAGAGGTGCTTAAGGCCTATGCCCTGGCTGCCGATTACGGAGTGGCGGAGGTCAGCACCGCAGCCACGTTTCAGGTGGCGTCGCTGTACCAGGACTTCGGCCACGCACTGATGAACTCGCAACGGCCGAAGAAGTTGTCGAAGAAGGAGTTGGAGCAGTACGACCTGATGCTCGAGGAGCAGGCCTTTCCTTTCGAGGAGAAGGCCATCGAACTGCATGAACTGAATGCACGCCGCGCCCGCGAGGGCGTCTACGACGACTGGGTGAAACGAAGCTTTGCCGCACTGCGCGAACTCAAGCCGGTGCGCTATGCGAAGAACGAACGTGTGGAAGGAGCCATCGATGCGATCCGTTGAAAACACCTTGTGTGCCTTGTCGGTCGCGCTGCTCGCTGCCGGCTGTGCATCGAATTCCCAGCCTGAAGCACAGTCCGCTGCCGCCGCAGCAGCGGCCAAATCCGCGAGCAAGGCGGTCGCGCCGCCGGTGGACGCCGCCGCGCAGCGCGGCTTCGACGAAGCGAGACGCGCGCTGGCGGCCGGCCAGACGGCGGAGGCCGAGCGCCGCTTCCTCGCATTGACGCAGTCCAACCCCGAACTCGGCGGCCCGCACGCCAGCCTGGGCTTGATCTACCAGCAAGCCGGCAAGACCGATGAGGCGGTGCTGCAATTCGAAGCCGCCGTCAAGGCCAGTCCGCAGCAGCCGGCCTACCTGAACCAGCTGGGTGTCGCCTATCGGCAGCAGGGCCAGTTCGACAAGGCGCGTGAAGCCTACGAAAAGGCCATCGCACTGGCGCCGGATCACGCCACCGCCATGCTCAACCTGGGCATCCTCAACGACCTGTACCTGGGCGATCCCAGCCGGGCGCTGGAACTGTACGAACGTTATCTGTTGTTGACGCCGGCAGGCGACGCCACCGTCAACAAGTGGGTCGTCGATTTGAAGAACCGCAAGCCGCAGACGCTGGCGGCGAAGGGCAAGTCATGAGAACGCGCTGCCACGAAGGCGCCGTGCCGCCTCAAGACTTCTTGCTCCCCCTTGGGGGGGCAGACGCCGCAAGGCGGCGGCCTTGGGGGCGGTCATTGCATGCAGTCGCTCTGGCTTGCGCCAGCGTGGCCTGCGGCGCTGCCGCAGCCCAGGACCGCGCCGACATCGATCGCAGCCAGATCGTCGGCAACCGCGAGCTGCCCAAGGTGCTGTACATCGTGCCGTGGAAGAAGCCGCTGCCGGGCGAGCTGTCGGGCCGGCCGGTCAACAGCGTGCTGGACGAAGCGCTCGCTTCGATCGACCGCGACGTGTTCCGTCGGCAGCTGCGCTACGACCAGCAGTTGCAGCCGCCAGCGGCCTCGCCGCCCAAGTGAAACGCCGCGTTCCCCATTCCCACCCTTGCCACTGAAAGCCCCGCGATGAATGCCTTCGATACCGCCGTCAAGTTCTTCCAGGATTGTGGTTTGTTCATCTACCCCAGCATCGCCATCATGACCCTCGGGCTGGCGATCGCCATCGAGCGCTGGATCTTCCTGAACCGCGCGCGCAGCCAGAACCGCAAGGTCTGGGCGCAGGTCAAGCCGATGCTCGAAGGCGGCAAGTTCAAGGAAGTGCAGGGTGTGACGGCGCAGTCCGACGCGGCCATCGGCAAGATCGTCAACTACGGTCTGACGCGCATGCAAAGCCCCGGCCGGCGCGAGGACTACGACGCGGCGATGGAAGAGGGCATGATGGAAATCGTGCCGCGCCTGGAAAAGCGCACCCACTACATCGCCACCTTCGCCAACGTCATCACGCTGGTTGGGCTGCTGGGCACCATCATCGGCCTGATCAAGGGCTTCACTGCGGTGGCGCAGGTCAACCCGGCGGAGAAGGCCGAGCTGCTTTCGGCCAGCATCTCCATCGCCATGAACAACACCGCTTTCGCGCTGATGGTGGCGATCCCGTTCCTGCTGATCCATTCGGTGCTGCAGGCCAAGACCAGCGAGATCGTCGACGGGCTGGAGGCGGCGAAGATCAGCTTCCTCAACCTGGTGCAGCGCCTGAAGGCCGAACAGGCCGCACCGCGCACAGCCTGATGCCGCGGCGCTTGATACCGAACTCCCCGCCCGCGACCGCAACCCCACAGGCCCGACCATGCGAGTAAGGCGTCTGCGCAAAACGACCGCGCATCTGGAGATCACCGCGTTCATCAACCTGATCGTGGTGCTGGTGCCGTTCTTGTTGTCGGTGGCGGTGTTCACGCGCTTGGCGGTCATCGATCTGAGCCTGCCGGCGCAGAACTCGGGGGCCGAGAAGCTCAAGCCCGACAACCTGCAGCTCGAGGTGGTGATGCGCGCCAACGCACTCGAGGTGGGCGACCGCATCGGCGGGCTCATCAAGCGCATCGACAGCACGCCCAACGGCCACGACCTGGCCACGCTGTCGGCAGTGATGCTGCAGTTGAAGACGCGCTTTCCCGACAAGACCGAAGCCAGTGTGCTGGCCGAGCCGAACACGCCCTATGACCAGCTGGTGCAGGTGATGGACGCGGTGCGCGCCAAGCGCGAGCTGCAGGGACGGCAGTACGTGAGCACCGAACTGTTTCCCACCATCTCGATCGGCGATGCGCCGGTGCGCGTGGTGCGTTGAATGGGTGTAGACAAGAACACATGAAACTCACCCCGCTGCAAAAACGTGCCGAGCGCAAGAGCCGCAACCAGAACATGCTGGACATGAATCTGGTGTCGCTGATCGACGTGTTCACGATCCTGATCTTCTTCCTGCTCTCCGGCGCCAGCGGCGTGGAGCTGTTGCCCAGCCACAAGTCGGTGAAGCTGCCGCAATCGGTGGCCGAGAAGAGTCCGCGCGAAACCGTGGTGGTGGTGGTCAGCGGCGCGGAGATCCTGGTCGATGGCCGGCTGGTGGCCAAGGTGTCGGACGTGCTGGCCACGAAGGGCGACCTGATCGACGGCCTGAAGCAGGAGCTCGACCTGCAGGCCGCGCGCGTGGTGGTGCGCAAGGAGAACGAGGCGCAAAGCAAGGCAGTGACGATCATGGGCGACAAGGACATCCCCTACCAGCTGCTGCGCAAGGTGATGTTCACGGCGGCGCGCGCGAATTTCAGCGACGTGTCGTTTGCGGTGCGCAGGATGGACATGTGATGAGCGCGGCGGCAATGACGGTTTCGTTCCGCACGCCGGTCCTGGCCTGGTCGGTCTCGCCCGACGACGCACGGCGCTTTGCCCGCGTGCGCAATGTCTTGCTGGGCTTGAGCCTGCTGGTGTGCGTTGCATTGCCGTGGCTGCCGGTGAAGCAGCCCGACCGCTCGGTACCGCAGGCTTTGTCCGCACCGATGGCGCGGTTGTTGATCGAACGTGCACCGCCGCCACCGCCTCCACCGGCACCCACGCGGGCCGAACTTGCCAAGGACATGGCCAAGGATGCCGCCAAGGAGCCGGTTCCGGTGAAGGAACAGGCCGCGTTGCCGACCCCCACCAAGCCGGCCACAGCAAAGCCCGAGCCGCTGCGCAAGTCCGCGCTGGCGGTGGCGGAAGCGCGCAACCCGCAGCCTGACAAGCCGCCTGGCGAAGCGCTCGATACCGCACGGCGCGTGGCTTCGGGTGTCGGCCTGCTGGCGATGAAGGACGAGCTGGCCGAAATTCGCGGTGCACCGGTGGCGGTGCAACTGAACAAGGACATCAGACAAGGCCCCGGCGTGGGCAGCGGCGTGGGCGTCGGTGTCGGCGCCGGGCTGGAAGCCGGCCTGCCGCAGCGCGCCATGCTGACGTCGAACGCGGCCGGTGGCAGCGGCGGCATCAACACCGCAAGCTACAGCCGCGACACCGGCGGCGGCGGCCTGGCCGGGCGCTCCACCACGCTGGTGGCAGGTGTGGCCGGCGGTGGTGGTGGCGGAGGTCTTGGCGGCGGCGGCCGCGGCAAGGGCGACGGTGTCGGCTCGGGCGTCGGCGGTGGTGGCGGCGGTGCCGGCGGCACCCTGCAACGCGCCGGCAACGGCAAGGCCTCACGCTCGATCGAGGAGATCAAGCTGGTCTTCGAGCGCAACAAGGGCGCGATCTACGCCATCTACAACCGCGCGCTGCGCGAAGAGCCTGCGCTGCAGGGCAAGGTGGTGCTGGAGCTGAAGATCGCGCCATCGGGCGAAGTGCTGGAATGCCGTATCGCCTCCAGCGAGCTGAACGCAGCCGAACTGGAACGCAAGCTGCTGGCGCGCATCCGACAGTTCGAGTTCGGCGCCAAGGATGTCGAGCAGATGGTCGTCACCTGGCCGGTGGACTTTCTGCCGTCCTGAGTCGGTGCTGCACACGGCGGGCCGGCACCGACGTCGGCCGGCCCGCTCAAGGTACATCGGCTTCAGCGCTTCGCCATCGCGGCCATCACCGCCCCGGCGTCGGCGTCCTCCAGGCAAGGTGTCACGGTCATCTCCAGCAGGTCGGCCCACTGCGCGCGCCATTCGAACATGGCCTTCGGGTCGTCGGATTCGCTGATCGCGACGCCTTGTCCGCTCATGCCGTGCCAGCGCCCGAGCATCTTCACGCCCTTCGGCGGCGCACCGCCGGTTTCCAGGAAGCGCGCGATCGCGGCGTTGAAATGACCCGTGGGAAGGTTCCAGAGGGTGATGTACTTCATGTCAGTCTCCTGATGAAGTGTCGTCAGGGAGCGCCGTCACTCAGATCCCGGCCCGACGGCATCCCGGACCCCTGGGCCGGCGTGGGCAAGTCACGCTACGACGAAATGGCTTGCGGCGAAACCCCTCGTTTGACGATGCCTAGAATCCCTCGATGAGCTACCTGCCGACTGACGCCGTGGCCGCCCCCAGCGGCAAGCTGCTGCACAACCTGAACCCCGAGCAGCTGGCGGCGGTGACGCTGCCCGCGCAGCCGGCGCTGATCCTGGCGGGCGCCGGCTCGGGCAAGACGCGGGTGCTGACCACGCGAATTGCCTGGCTGTTGCAGACCGGGCAGGTCTCGCCCGGCGGCGTGCTCGCGGTGACCTTCACCAACAAGGCAGCCAAGGAGATGCTGGCGCGCTTGCAGAACATGCTGCCGATCAACGTGCGTGGCATGTGGATTGGCACCTTCCACGGCCTGTGCAACCGCTTCCTGCGGGCGCACTGGAAGCTGGCCGCGCTGCCGCAGAGCTTCCAGATCCTGGACATGCAGGATTCGCAGAGCGCCATCAAGCGCATCATCAAGGCGATGAACCTGGACGAAGACCGCTTCGTGCCCAAGCAGGTGAGCTGGTTCATCGCCGGTTCGAAGGACGAAGGCCGGCGGCCGCGGGATGTGGAGATCCGCGACGAGCACACGCGCAAGCTGGTCGAGATCTACCAGGCCTACGAAGACCAGTGCCAGCGCGAAGGCGTGGTCGACTTCGCCGAACTGATGCTGCGCACCTACGAGCTGCTGCGCGACAACGACCCGCTGCGCGAGCACTACCAGCGGCGCTTCCGCCATGTGCTGGTCGACGAGTTCCAGGACACCAACCGGCTGCAGTACGCGTGGCTGAAGATGTTTGCCCCGCCGGGCCGCGTGGACCATGGCGAGGCGCAGGGCGTGTTCGCTGTCGGCGACGACGACCAGAGCATCTACGCCTTCCGCGGCGCCAAGGTCGGCAACATGGCCGACTTCGAGCGCGAGTACCGCGTCAGGAAGATCATCAAGCTGGAGCAGAACTATCGCTCCTTCGGCAACATCCTCGACTCGGCCAATGCGCTGATTGCGCACAACGCGCAGCGTCTGGGCAAGAACCTGCGCACCGAGGCCGGCCCGGGCGAACCAGTGCGGGTGTTCGAATCGACCAGCGACTTCGCCGAGGCGCAATGGCTGCTGGAGGAGGTGCAGGCGCTGCACCGTGCCGGCATGCCGCGCAGCGAGATCGCGCTGCTGTACCGCAGCAATGCACAGTCTCGGGTGCTGGAAAGCGCGCTGTTCAATGCCGGCATCCCGTACCGTGTTTATGGCGGCTTGCGCTTCTTCGAGCGCGCCGAGGTCAAGCACGCGCTGGCCTACCTGAGGCTGATCGAGAACCCGAACGACGACACCAGCTTCCTGCGCGTGGTGAACTTCCCCACGCGCGGCATCGGCGCACGCACCATCGAATCACTTCAGGACGCCGCGCGTGCCAGCGGCCGCAGCCTCGGCCAGAGCGTGGCCGCAGTCGCGGGCAAGGGCGGCGGCAACCTGGCGGCCTTCGTCACGCTCGTGGATGCGATGCGCGATGCCACGCGCGGGCTGACCCTGCGCGAGATCATCGACCACATGCTGCATGCCTCGGGCCTGCTCGACTTCTACCGCACCGACAAGGAGGGCCAGGACCGCATCGAGAACCTGGAAGAGCTGATCAATGCGGCCGAGTCCTTCGTCACGCAAGAGGGCTTCGGCAAGGACGCGGTGGCGCTACCGGTGGACGAGCAGGGCTTGGGCTCGGCACCGACGCCGGACACCGACACCGGTGAAATCATGTCGCCGCTGGCCGCCTTCCTGACCCATGCCGCGCTGGAAGCCGGCGACAACCAGGCGCAGGTCGGCCAGGACGCGGTGCAGCTGATGACGGTGCATTCGGCCAAGGGCCTGGAGTTCGATGCGGTGTTCATCACCGGCATCGAGGAGGGCCTGTTCCCGCACGAGAACTCGCTGTCCGATGCCGACGGTGTGGAAGAAGAGCGCCGGCTGATGTACGTGGCCATCACGCGGGCACGCCAGCGGCTGTACCTGAGCTTCAGCCAGACGCGACTGCTGCACGGCCAGACGCGCTACAACGTCAAGAGCCGCTTCTTCGACGAGCTGCCAGAAGCCGCGTTGAAGTGGTTGTCACCGCGCCATGCCGGCTTTCAGCTCGGGCCATGCCCGCGAGTACCAGAACGCCTGGGCGCGCGGCAGCGGCCTGGGTTCGATCGTCGGCGCCGGGCGCGTCGAAGCGGCCTCGCCGGCCTTCGGTGCCGGGCCGACCACGTCGAGCACCGGTAACGGCTCCGGGCTTCGCACCGGGCAATCGGTGTTCCACACCAAGTTCGGCGAGGGTGTGATCGTCACGCTGGAAGGCCGGGGCGCCGACGCACGCGCGCAGATCAACTTCGGTCGCCATGGCATGAAGTGGCTGGCGCTGGGCATCGCCAAGCTGACGCCGATCGATTGACGCTGGGCCTGGCCCGGTCTGCCGTTTGTCCATGTCGTCGGCCGGCACTTTCCGCACCGCGGTAGACTGGATGGAAGTACAGTCATCTCCCAAGCTTGCGTTGCTTGGCGCCATGCTGGCGGCGCGTATCGAACAAGCATTGACGCCGCACAAGTCCACGATCTCCCATTTGGCCCCAGCATGCGCCCCTGCGACCTGAGCCAGCCCACACCGAGCCCCCTCTGCCATGACCACGACCCGCAAGACCACCGCCAGCGCCACCACCGCCTTGTCATCAACCCGCGCCGGCCTGCCCGAGCAACCGATCAGCCAGGAAGTGCTGCTGGAAAAATACGCCAAGGGCGACGAACGCTCCATCGATGCGGTGCGGCTGCGTGTGGCGCGGGCGCTGGCCTCGGTCGAGCTGCCGGCGCAGCGCGCGCAGTGGGAGGCGCGCTTCCTGCAGGCGCAGCAGCGTGGCTTCGTGCCCGCCGGGCGCATCAATTCGGCTGCGGGCACCGACCTGACGGCCACGCTGATCAACTGCTTCGTGCAGCCGGTGGGCGACTCGATCGCGCAGGTCGACGACGGCCACCCCGGCATTTACACCGCGCTCACCGAAGCGGCAGAGACCATGCGCCGCGGCGGCGGTGTGGGTTATGACTTCTCGCGCATCCGGCCCAAGGGTGCCTGGGTCGGCAGCACGCGCAGCAGCGCCTCGGGGCCGCTGAGCTACATGCGTGTGTTCGACCGCAGCTGCGAAACAGTCGAATCCGCCGGCAGCCGGCGCGGTGCGCAGATGGGCGTGCTGCGCTGCGACCACCCTGACATCGAGCTCTTCATCCACGCGAAGGACCAAGGTGACTTGGGCAACTTCAACATCTCGGTGGGTGTGACCGACGCCTTCATGCGCGCCGTGCAGGACGACGCCGAAGTCGAACTGGTGCACCGCGCCGAGCCGGGCGTGGCGCAGAAGGAGCAGGGCGCATTCCAGCGCGTTGATGGCCTGTGGGTCTACCGCCGCCAACGCGCGCGCGAGCTGTGGGACCAGATCATGTGCAGCACCTACGACCATGCCGAGCCGGGCGTGCTGTTCCTCGACCGCATCAACCAGGACAACAACCTCGGCTACTGCGAAACCATCAGTGCGACCAACCCGTGTGGTGAGCAGCCCTTGCCGAGTTATGGCTGCTGCTGCCTGGGCAGCATTGACCTGACGCACTTCGTCTCGAGGCCCTTCGAGGACGACGCGGCCTTCGACGAGGCCGGGCTGATCGAGGTAGCGACGGTCGCCACGCGCATGCTCGACAACGTGCTCGACGCCACCGTCTGGCCGCTGCCGCAGCAACAGCAGGAGGCGATGCACAAGCGCCGCGTCGGCCTGGGTTTCACCGGTCTGGGCGACGCGCTGGTGATGCTGGGCCTGCACTACGACAGCGACGCGGCGCGCGAGCGCGCGCGGCGCATCGCCGAAGTCATGCGCGACGCGGCGTATGCAGCGTCGGTGGAGCTGGCGCGCGAGCGCGGCGCCTTTCCGCTGTTCAATGCCGACCTTTACCTCAGCGCCGGCACCTTCGCGTCGCGCCTGCCGGCGCCGCTAAAGGAGCGCATCCGCCAGCATGGGCTGCGCAACTCGCACCTGCTGTCGATCGCGCCCACCGGCACTATCAGTCTGGCCTTTGCCGACAACGCCAGCAACGGCATCGAGCCGCCCTTCAGCTGGAGCTACACGCGCAAGAAGCGCGAAGGCGACGGCAGCTTCAAGGAATTCGCCGTCGAGGACCATGCCTGGCGGCTGTATCGCCACCTGAAGGGTGCCGACGCGCCGCTGCCCGAGGCCTTCGTATCGGCGCTGGAGCTGTCGGCGCGGGCGCATGCGGCCATGGTCGCGGCCGTGGCGCCCTACGTCGACACGGCAATCAGCAAGACCGTCAACGTGCCCGAGGACTACCCCTACGCCGACTTCCAGGACCTGTACCTGACGGCCTGGCGCTCGGGCCTGAAGGGTCTGGCCACCTACCGGCCGAACAAGGTGCTCGGCTCCGTGCTCAGCGTCGACGTGCCCAAGGCCACGCTGCCCGAGCCGCTGACCACCGACGGCGCCAACCAGCGCCTGAAGCTGGAGCGGCTGCCCGCGCCGGTGCTGACGTCTCTGCGCTGGCCCAGCCGGCCCGACCTGGCGGCGGGCAACCCGGCCTGGAGCTTCATGATCCAGCACCCGCATGGCGAGTTCGCGCTCTTCGTCGGCGAACTGCCGGCCGAGGCCGGGCCGGACATGGGCCTGTTCGGCAAGACGCTGCCTTTCGAGGTCTGGGTCAATGGGGCAGAGCAGCCGCGCGGCCTGGCGGCGATGGCCAAGACGCTGTCGATGGACATGCGCGCCAACGATCCGCAGTGGCTCAAGCTCAAGCTCGACGCGCTGGCCACCGTGGCCGAGGAGCGGGCCTTCGAGATGCCCTTTCCGCCGCACGGCGAGAAGCGGCTGTTCCCCGGTGTGGTGGCGGCCACCGCGGCGGTGATCCGCTGGCGCTGCGAGCAGCTCGGCGCACTGCAGGAGGGTGGCCACACCCCCGTGCTCGACGCCATGTTCAGCCGCGACGAACCGCGCACCACTGCGTCGGGCACGCTGGCCTGGGCAGTGGACGTGTCCAACCCCGCCACTGGCGAGGCCTTCACCGTCACGCTGAAGGAGGTGCAATTGCCCTCGGGCGAAGGCGGCCTGATCACCCGGCCCTGCGCTTTAGGCTTCTCGGGCAACTACCCGCGTGCGCTGGACGGCCTGGCGCGCCTGCTGTCGCTGGACATGCGTGTCATCGATCCGGCCTGGATCGGCATGAAGCTGCGCAAGCTTCTCAATGTCGGCGAGCCACTGGGCCACTTCATGGCGCCGGTGCCGGGCGAACGCCGCCAGCAGGTCTGGCCGTCCACCGTGGCCTACGTGGCGCGGCTGATGATCCACCGCTACGCCATGCTCGGCGTGCTCGACGAGCAGGGGTTCCCGCTGCGCGAGATGGGCATCCTTCAGGCGCCGAAGACGCGCAAGGCGGTTGCGGGCGAGAGCATCGCGCCAATGGCCGGCGCACCTTGCCCGGAATGCGGCAATGCCACGCTGATCCACAAGGACGGCTGCGACTTCTGCACCGCCTGCGGGTATGTGGGCGTATGCGGCTGAATGGTCCCTCGCACCACAGCGAGCTGACTGCCGATGCCCGGCCGCACCGCCCCGAACGAGTTCAACTGTTCCTTTTGCGCTGGGTCAGCGCGCCCAGGGCCAGCAGGCCCCAGTGACATCAGCGCATAGGTCGAGGGCTCCGGCACGGCTCACAGGACACCACGAACTTCGCCGGCGGGAAAGGCAGTGGTGGGATGTTGAAGTACGCGGCGCCGTCGCTCAGCCCAGCGATGAGTGCCGCTTCCGCGAGCGCCGCAGTGCTGCCACTTGACTTGCCGGGTCGCGCGGCAGGCGGCGCGCGCTGGCAGCCCGTGGCACAAGCCGCAATGGTCCAATAGCCGCATCGCGCCTTGCGATGCCAAAGGGCCGGCCATGCAACATGTCGTGATCGTGGGCGGCGGCGCCGGCGGGTTGGCACTGGCCACGCAACTGGGCCGGCGCTTCGGCCGCAAGCGCCTGGCGATGGTGACGCTGGTGGACGCCGCGCGCACGCATGTCTGGAAGCCGCTGCTGCACCAGCTGGCGGCGGGCAGCTTCGACACCCATGCCGAGGAGATCGAATACCTGGCGCAGGCGCGCTGGAACCACTTCAAGTTCCGCCTTGGCGCCATGGTCGGGGTCGATCGATCCGCGCGCACCCTCCAGCTCGCCGCCAGCCACGACGACCGCGGTGTTGAAATTTCGCCCGCCACCGAGCTGCACTACGACACGCTGGTCCTTGCGGTGGGCAGCCAGACCAATGACTTCGGCACGCTGGGCGCGGCTGTGCACAGCATCAAGCTCGACAGCCCGGCGGCCGCTCGCCACTTCAACGATCGCTTGATCAACGCCTGCATCCGTGCGCAAAGCGTGCCGCCCGGGGCCGGCGGCGCGCGCCTGGCCGTCACCATTGTCGGCGGCGGCGCCACGGGGGTGGAACTGGCGGCCGAGCTGCATGCCGCGGCACGCGTGTTGTCGAGCTACGGCTTCGACCACATCCACCCGCAGACCGACCTGAAGATCGTGCTGATCGAGGCCGCGCCACGCCTGTTGTCGCAGCTGCCCGAACGCCTGGGCCACGCCGCGGTGCGCGAGCTGCGCAAGCTGTCGATCGAGGTGCACACCGGCGAGAAGGTGGTCGAGGTCAGGCCCGACAGCGTGGTCACCGCCAGCGGCAAGCGCATCGCCTCGACGATCACCGTCTGGGCCGCCGGCATCAAGGCGCCGGATTTCCTGGTCGGCCTGGGTGGGGCAGACGCGCTCGAGGTGAACCGGCTGAACCAGCTGCTCGTCGACGGCAACCTGCGCTGCACGCGCGATGCGCGCATCTTCGCCTTCGGCGACTGCGCCGCCTGCCCGCAAGGCGATGGCGCCTTTGTGCCGCCGCGCGCGCAGGCCGCCTATCAGCAGGCGATGTACCTGGTGCGTGTGTTGCCCGAGCTGTGGGGCGGGGTGATGCCGCCGCGGCCGGTCAAGCCCTTCGTCTTCGAGGACCAGGGCTCGCTGGTGTCGCTGTCGGAATACTCGTCGGTCGGCAGCCTGATGGGCAGCCTGACACGCGG
The DNA here is from genome assembly GCA_963824005.1 of uncultured beta proteobacterium. Taxonomy (GTDB): domain Bacteria; phylum Pseudomonadota; class Gammaproteobacteria; order Burkholderiales; family Burkholderiaceae_C; genus Rubrivivax. The sequence goes on along the minus strand of CAWGOK010000002.1, from coordinate 108,705 downwards.
CAGCCTGTTCGTCGAGGGCCTGCTCGCCAAGCTGATGTACTGGGGTCTGCACAAGCAGCACCAGATGGCGCTCGGCGGGTTGAAGAAGACCGCATTGATCACGCTGTCCGAGATGCTCGACCGCACCCACCGGCCGCGCATCAAGCTGCACTGAGTGGGGACGCAAGGGCGGGCCTGCGCCGGGCCTTGCGCTGCACGAAGGCCCACACCCTCTGCGGTGCGGGCTGACGCTGGCGTCTACGCCTGCTGGCGCTGCAGCTCCGCCACCGACACGATGCGCTGCGACAGCGTGTCCCACAGGATGTACTTCAGCGCGGCCGGCACCTGGGCGAGGCGGATGCGCGTCACGCCGCTGAAGTGCATCGCGTATTCGTCGTGGCAGGCCGCCAGGCAGTAGCTCGGGATGCGCGCCGACAGGTGGTGGATGTGGTGGTAGGCGATGTTGGCGGTGAACCAGTTCAGCCAGCCGGGCAGGTGCAGGAAGCTGGTGCCTTCGATCGCGCCGCGGGTGTAGTCCCAGCCCTCGTCGCTGCTGGCGTAGGACTGCTCGAAGTTGTGCTGCACGGCAAACAGCAACAGTCCTGCACCGCCGGCCAGCGACACACTGACCAGGTAGAAACCGACAAACAGCAGCGGCCCGATGCCCCACAGCAGCAGGCCCCACAGCGCCAGCAGCGCGAGGTTGTTGCACGTCATGTGCTGCCACTGCTGCAGTGACTGCCAGCAGGGCGTGCGGTACGCGGCGGCCAGCGCGCCGATCGACGCGCGTCGATCGGCCCGTTTGCCCGCAAGCACGTGGCGCAGCAGCCCGGCGCTGCCACGCAGCCAGGTCAGCCGCGGATGCACGATCACGTACATGAAGCCGGCCAGCGGCGCGAGCCAGATGCTGCGCGCGCGGCGGTAGCGGCGCCGTTGGTCCACGCTCATCGCCGCATACTCGGCCACCGGCGCGGTGTTCAGCGGCCCGCGGTAGCGGTCCCAGTTGCCGTTGTGCGCATGATGGAACTGGTGGTGCTGCGACCAGACGAACTGCGGCATGCCGCAGAGCACGCCGAAGACGAAGCCGAAGCCGCGGTTCAGCCGGCCGCTGCGGAACAGGCTGCCGTGGCCGCATTCGTGCATCAGCACGAAGGCGCGCAGCAGGAACAGACCTGTCAGCAGCGTGATCGCCGCGGTCAGCGCATACGACAACTCGGTGCTGCGCCAGGCGGCACAAGTCAGCGCAGCCAGCGGCAGCAGCGTTGCGGCTGAAGCGCTCAGCCCCTTGAAGTTGTCCGGCCGCACGTGGCGCTCGATGAGCTGGCGCTTGATCACCTTCAGGCGTGCGAGCGCCGCCGCTGCGCCGCAGCCCTGGCTCGGCGTGGGTATTCCAGGGCTCGGCATCACCCTATTGTGCGGGCTCGGGAGCGCGTCGCAGATCCGCGCCGTCTTGGCGCGACGCCGTCTCGGCCAGGGCCTGCAGGCAGCGTAGGCACAGGCAGCCGCGGTAACGCGCACGCAGTTCCTCCTGCAGCGACGCACTCAAGCGCAGGCCGGTGCAGGCGCAGGGCACGGCGTCGTGCATGCCGCAGTGAAAGCCACCGCCGCAGCGCGGGCAAACGTCGACTTCGCCGCTGCGCATGCCGATCATCCCGTGAACAGCGCCTTGTACTGCTCGCGCAGCAGGTTCTTCTGCACCTTGCCCATGGCATTTCGCGGCAGATCGTCGACCACGAACACCGCCTTCGGCACCTTGAAGTTGGCGATCTTGGCCTTCAGCTCGGCGCCGATGGCCGCACCATCGAGCACCAAGCCGGGCTTGGGCACCACCGCCGCCACCACCGCCTCGCCGAAGTCGGCATGGCGCACGCCGATCACCGCCGATTCGGCGACGCCCGGCAACTGGTTGATGCACTCTTCCACTTCGGCCGGGTAGACGTTGTAGCCTCCGCTGATGATCAAATCCTTGCTGCGTCCAACGATCGTCACGTAGCCGTCGCTTCCGATCTTGCCGACATCGCCGGTCTTGAACCACAGGTCGGTGGTGAAGTCGTCGGCGGTCTTCTCCGGCATGCGCCAGTAGCCCTTGAAGACGTTCGGACCCTTGACCTCGATATGGCCGATCTCGCCGGCCGGCAGCGGCTGGCCCTTGTCGTCGCGCACGCGCAGGCCCACACCCGGCAGCGGGAAGCCGACCGTGCCGCCGCGCCGTTCGCCTTGCGTCGGGTCGTAGGGGTTGGAGCTCAACATGGCGGTTTCGCTCATGCCGTAGCGCTCGAGAATGGTGTGCCCGGTGCGCACGATCCATTCGTTGAAGGTCTCCAGCAGCAGCGGCGCCGAGCCGGCGATGAACACGCGCATGTGCGCACAGGCCTGGCGGCTTAAGGACGGCTCGGCCAGCATGCGCACGTACAGCGTGGGCACGCCCATGAAGACCGTGGCCTCGCTAAACCGCTCGATCACCGCGCGCGCGTCGAACTTGGCGAACCAGATCATCTTCGCGCCGGCCAGCAGCGCGCCGTGCGAGGCCACGAACAGCCCGTGCACATGGAAGATCGGCAGCGCATGGATCAGCACGTCATCGGCGCGCCAGCCCCAGTACTCATCGAGCACACGCGCATTGCTCAGCAGGTTGGCGTGCGTGAGCATCGCGCCCTTGCTGCGCCCGGTGGTGCCGCTGGTGTAGAGGATGGCCGCCAGGTCCTCGGCGCGCTTCGTCGCCACCTCGTGCCGATCGCGCATCAGCGCCGCGCGCTCGAGCAGGCTGCCGCTGCGATCGTCGTTGAGCGTGAAGACCGATCGAGTCCCCGCCTTGAAGGCGATCTTGCTGACCCAGCCGAAGTTCCTGCCCGAGCACACCACCACGCTGGGCTCGGCATTGCCGATGAAGTATTCGATCTCGCCGGCCTGGTAGGCGGTGTTCAGCGGCAGGTACACATAACCCGCGCGCAGCACCGCCAGGTACAGCATCAGCGCTTCGACGCTCTTTTCGGTCTGCACCGCGACGCGTGCGCCTTCGGGCAGCTCCAGCGACAGCAGCAGATTGGCCAGCATCGCGGTACCACGCTCCAGGTCGCGCCACGTGTAGTGCAATGGTGCGCCGGGACCGTCGGCGGTCTCGACGGCGGTGCGCTCCAGGTTGGCGGGAAAGGCTGCGCGCAGCGCGGCAAAGAGATTGCTGTTCTTCATCGTCTTAGAAGCGCGCGCTGCGCTTTTCTACAAGAGCGGCCAGCCCTTCGCCACACAGAAGCAGCACACGCGGCGTGTCGGCGGCCGCGTTCAGGCCGTCGAAGATGGCGCGCAGCGCATGCCACATGGCCACGCTCAGCGCGTTCAGCTTGCCCGGATTGCGGATGACGACACAGGCCACGCCGGCGTCATCGGTCGGCAGCAGGAACAGTTGGCCGCTCATCACTCCAGCTTTGCGCCCGAGGACTTGACCACGTCGGCCCAGCGCTTGACTTCGTTGCCGACGAAGCGGCCGAAGGCGTCGCCGTACAGGTCGGGCGTGACCGCGCCGATGCCGCGCCACGCCACGACCAGCTCCTCGGAATTCAGTGCCTTGCGCAGCTCGGCCTGGATGCGCTCGACCACGTCCTTGGGCGTGCCCTTGGGCGCCCACAGGCCGTACCAGGTGGCCACCTGGTAGCTGGCCAGGCCCAGTTCGGCGGTGGCCGGCAGGTCGGGAAAACCGGGCGCGCGCTGGCTCGAGGCTACGGCCAGGCCCTTGATGCGGCCGGCCTTGATGTGCGCGGCCGACGAGCCCAGGCCGTCGAACATCATGTCCACCTGTCCGGCGATCAGGTCCTGCAGGGCCGGGCCGGCGCCGCGGTAGGGGATGTGGGTGATGAAGGTGTTGGTCTGCAGCTTGAACAGCTCGCCCGCCAGGTGGTGGCTGGTGCCGTTGCCGGCCGAGGCGTAGTTCAGCTTGCCCGGGTTCTTGCGCAGGAGCTCGAGCAGGCCCTTCAGGTCGGACACCGGCACGCGCTGCGGGTGAACCACGATGACCTGCGGCACGCTCGAGACCATGCCGATGGGCACGAAGTCGGTCTCGATGTTGTAGTCGAGCTTCGCGTACATCGACGGCGCGATCGCATGGTGCACCGCGCCCATGAACAGCGTGTAACCGTCCGGCGCGGCACGCGAGGCCAGGCCCGCGCCGACCGTGCCGCCGGCGCCGCCCCGGTTGTCGATGATGAACTGCTTGCCCAGGTTCTTGCTGAGCACGGCGGTCAGCGGCCGCGCGAAGGCATCGGTGCCGCCACCGGCGGGGAAGGGCACGACGATGGTCACCGGTTTGCTCGGCCAGTTGCTCTGCGCCAGCGCGAAGGGGCTGGCCAGTGCGATGGCGCCGGCCAGCAGCGCTGTGCGACGCGTGCGGTGAAGGGGCAGCGGTCTCGACGTCCTCATTTTGTCTCCATTGCTTTTGGTGGGGAACCTACATCACGGTGTGCACGGCGCGCGAGCGCGCCACTTCACCTTGTTTGAACTTCTCGTGGCTGGCTTCGATCTTGTCCAGGTCGTACAGGTAGTTGACCATGATGCCGAAGGACTGCTTCAGCCCCTTGGGCGACATGTTGCCACGCGCATTCAGCCGCTCCAGGCGTGCGCCGTTGTCGAGGTGGAAGCGCGCCACCGGGTCGCCGTCGGGCGTGGGCGACAGATGCAGCAGATAGGCCGAGCATAGCGTCAGCAGCGCGGACAGCGATTCCTTGTCCAGCTTGTCATGCGTGGCCGCGCGCTGCAGCGCGGCCAGGTCGCCACCGCAGAGTTCGCGCAGGTGCTCGCGTGCGGCGTCGTAGTCGGCGGCGACGTTGCGGCGCAGGTGCGGCAGCGCGACGAAGTCCGGTTCGCCCAGCAACCAGGCGGCGAAACCCGGCACCGGCGACAGCGTGCAGAAGCTGCGGATGCGCGGCAGCTCGCGCTGCAGCTGTTCGGCCACGCTCTTGATCAGGAAGTTGCCCAACGACACGTTGCGCAGCCCCGGCTCGCAGTTGCTGATGCTGTAGAACGCGGCGACGCGCAAGCGCTCCGGCGCCAGCGGGGTCGAGGCCTTGTCGATCAGCGGCGCGATGGCCTGCGGCATCTCCGGCAACAGCGCCACCTCGACGAAGATCAAGGGCTCGTCGGGCAGTTGCGGGTGGAAGAAGGCAAAGCAGCGTCGATCCGGCTGCAGCCGCCGGCGCAGATCGTCCCAGCCGTCGATCGCGTGCACCGCCTCGTGGTGGATGATTTTTTCCAGCAGCTTGGCGGGGGAGTTCCAGTCCACGCGCCGCATCTGCAGGAAGCCGGGGTTGAACCATGAGCTGAACAAGTGCAGCAGGTCGGCCTCCAGGCCCATCAGCTCGGGCTGGCGCGGCAGGCGGTGCAGCAAGGCGCGGCGCATGCGCACCAGCATGCCGGTGCCGCCGGGCGTGCGGTTCAGCCGGCGCAGCAGCTCCTGCCGTGGCGGCTCGGCGGCCTGCGTCAGCGCGATCTGTCGCTGCGCATCGGGCCTGTCGGCATAGGCCTGCGCCGCGCGCAGCACTTGCTGCGGGTCGGGCCCGAGCTGCTGCGCCAGGTACTCGAAGAAGCCACCCAGTTGCTCCTCGGGCAGCATGTCGATGCGTTCGACCAGCTGGCGCGCGATGGCCATGCTGTTGGTCTCACCGCGCTCGGACAGCAGCCGCTTGCAGCCGACGACCAGGCTGCGCAGCAGGTGGTTCCCGCGTTGCCGGGCCGCAGCCAGGCGCAGTTCATCGAGCATCGAAACCTCCACGGGGTGCGCAGTCGATTATGGGATTGAGCCGCAACGCCGCGGCGTGCGCCGCTCGTGACCAATGCATGGAAAATGGACAGTCGCCACCCGTGCGGCGACACTCCGCTGCCCGCCATCGAAGAACCGCCAATGCGTCCCCCGCCGATTGTCACCACGCTGCCCGACGACCAGATGCTCAAGCTGGCCGCGCAGAGCATGTTCGACGTCTTCGCCAGCACGGCGATGGGCTCGATGCTGGTCGACCGCCAGCACCGCATCGTCTGGATCAGCGAAAGCTACAAGCAGTTCCTGCCTGCACTGGGCTTCGACAGCGCCGAAGCCTTCGTCGGCAAGCGCGTCGAGGAGGTGGTGCCGAACACGCTGATGAACGAGGTCATCGACACCGGCAAGCCGATCCTGGTGGATTTGCTCAGCAACCAGGCTGGCACCTTCCTGGTCAGCCGGCTGCCGCTGCGCAACGAGGCTGGCGAAGTGATCGGCGCCTTCGGCATGGTGCTGCTCGACCAGCCGGAAACGACGATGCAGCCGCTGATGACCAAGTTCGCGCGCCTGCAGCGTGAGCTGGACAGCGCGCGCCAGCAACTGGCCGCGCAGCGCCGGCCCAAGTACAGCATCGCCAGCTTCATCGGCAGCAGCGCCGCGGCGGTGGAGGTCAAGCGCCAGGCGCGGCGCGTGGCGCAGACCGACAGCACGGTGCTGCTGCTGGGTGAAACCGGCACCGGCAAGGAGCTGCTGGCGCACGGCATCCATGCGGCCAGCGCACGCGCCGGCAAGCCCTTCGTCGGCGTCAACATCGCCGCAGTGCCGGAGTCGCTGCTCGAGGCCGAGTTCTTCGGCGTCGCACCCGGGGCCTACACCGGTGCCGAGCGCAAGGGCCGCGACGGCAAGTTCAAGGCGGCGAATGGCGGCACGCTGCTGCTCGACGAAATCGGCGACATGCCGCTGGCACTGCAGAGCAAGCTGCTGCGTGTGCTGCAGGAGCAGGAGGTCGAGCCGCTGGGCAGCAACCAGGTGCAGCGCATCGACGTGCGCGTCATCGCCGCCACCAGCCGCGACCTGCCGGCGATGGTGGCCGAGGGCAGCTTCCGCGCCGACCTGTACTACCGGCTGAACGTGCTGCCGATCCGCCTGCCGCCGCTGCGCGAACGGCTCGACGACCTGGAGGCGCTGGTCGAGACGCTGGCCGAGGACATCTCGCGGCGCAGCGGTCTGCCGCACAAGAGCCTGAATGCCGACGCGCTGGAGCTGCTGGCGCGGCACGACTGGCCGGGCAACATCCGCGAGCTGCGCAACGTGCTGGAGCAGGCGACGCTGATGACCGACGACAAGAGCCTCGACGCCGCGCATTTCGGCGCGTTGCGGGCGAGCGTGGCGCCGCCCGGCAGCGCGGCGGGCGATGGCAGCCGTCCCGCGCAGGCCATGCCGGCGACTGCAGGGCGCAGCGGCACCGACGCGCAAACGACACTGCCGCCGCCGCTGCCGCTGCCGCAGGCCGTGGCCGAACTCGAAGCGCGCGCCATCCACCAGGCGCTGCAGCGCACCGGCGGCAACAAGCTCGCCGCAGCACGGCTGTTAGGCATCTCGCGTGCGACGCTGTACCTGAAGCTGCCGCTGGTCGGCGCCGCCGGATCCGCGCCGCACAATGCGGCTCAACCCGCAGGAGACTGAACATGCAACGCATCGGATTCATCGGCGCATCGGGAATGATGGGCCACGGCATCGCGAAGAACCTCTTGGCCAAGGGCCACCCGCTGACGCTGACGGTGCACCGCAACGCCGAGCGCGTGGCCGACCTGCTGGCGGCGGGCGCCACGCAGGTGGCCTCGGCCAAGGCACTGGCCGCGCGCAGCGACATCGTCTTCCTTTGCGTCACCGGCTCGCCGCAGGTCGAAGCCGCGGTGCTGGGCGCCGAAGGGCTGCTGGCCGGTGCGGCCCAGGGGCTGATGATCGTCGACACCTCGACCAGCGAGCCTGATTCCACCGCCAAGCTGCGCGAGGCCTGCGCCGCGCAGAGCGTGCGTTACGTCGACGCGCCGCTGGCGCGCACGCCGGTCGAAGCCGAGGCCGGCAAGCTGAATGTCATGGTCGGCGCCGATCCGGCCGACTTCGCCAAGCTCGAGCCGGTGCTGCGTTGTTTTGCCGAGAACGTGTTCCACGTCGGTGGCCCGGGCGCCGGGCACATCATCAAGCTGCTGAACAACTTCATCGCGCAGGCCATGTGCACATCCATCGCCGAGGCCTTCGCCGTGGGCCAGCGCGCCGGCATCGACCCGAACAAGCTGGTCGAGTTGGTGTCGGCCGGGCTGGTCAACTCGGGCATCTTCCAGGTCATGGCCAAGACGCTGAAGGGCGACCTGGGCGGCATGAGGTTCGAGCTGAACAACGCGCGCAAGGACGTGCGCTACTACACCCACCTGGCCGAGAACCTGGGCGCGCCCTCGGTCGTCGGCGAGGCGGTGCACCAGTCGCTGGTGCTGGCCTGTGCGCTGGGCCACGGCCACAAGTTCGTGCCCTCGCTGGTCGAGGCGCAGGAGCAGCTCACCGGGGCCAAGCTGGTGCCACGCTGACACGCGCGCCCGCGGGCGCGCCCGGCAATGCGCCCGACAGCGGCCACGGCGAAACCCAACGCAGCCCAACGCACGACGCCATGACACCTCTTCGTCCTTCTCATCTTGGCGACGCGATCCACGCATCGCCGCTGCGCTTCTTCGTTCAGGACGATCTGCTGGTGCCTTCAGACACACAGTGGCCGCATGGCCAGCCGCCAAGCGACATGCTGTTGTTCGAGAAGGCGGGCCCGCGACGCCAGCTGTTCTTCGATCCGAAACGTACCCGTGCGGCGATCGTCACCTGCGGCGGCCTGTGTCCCGGGCTGAACAACGTGATCCGCTCCGTGACACGCGAGTTGAGGCGCGGCTACGGCGTCACTTCGGTGCTCGGCATTCGCGGCGGCTATCGCGGGCTCGACCCGAGCCGCGGCAAACCCCCCGTCGAGCTGAGCGATGAGATGGTCGAGGACATCCACCAGGAGGGTGGCACGTTGCTGGGCACCTCGCGTGGGCCGGTGGACATGAAGATCGCGGTCGACTTTCTGGTGGCTCATGGGGTGAATGTGCTGTTCACCGTGGGCGGGGACGGCACCCAGCGCGGAGGCCACGCGCTGTTCGAAGAAGCCCGCGGCCGGGGCCATGCGCTGTCGGTGGTCGGCATCCCCAAGACCATCGACAACGACGTGCGCTTCGTGACGCGCACCTTCGGCTATGCCACGGCAGTGGCGGAGGCGGTGCGCGTCATCCAGAGCGCCCACACCGAGGCGCGCAGCGTGGACAACGGCATCTCGCTGGTCAAGCTGATGGGCCGCCACGCCGGGTTCATCGCCGCCGCCGCCACCGTGGCCAGCCAGGACGTCAACTTCTGCCTGGTGCCGGAAGTGGCTTTCGGGCTGGATGGCGAAGGCGGGCTGCTGGCTGCGCTGGAACGGCGACTGCAGCGCAAGGCGCATGCCGTGGTCGTGGTGGCCGAAGGCGCGGGCCAGGAGCTGATGCAAGGCGGCGGCGGGCGCGATGCCTCGGGCAACCTGAAGTTGCTCGACATCGGGCTGCTGCTGAAGGACCGACTCGACGCACATTTCAAGGCGCGCGGCGTGGAGATGACGCTGCGCTACTTCGACCCGAGCTACCAGATCCGCGGCTGCCCGGCCAACACCGACGACGCGTTGCTGTGCGACCGCATGGCCCGCCACGCGGTACACGCAGCGATGGCGGGCAGGACCGGCCTGGTGATCAGTTATCTCAACGGGCAATTCGTGCACGTGCCGATTTCCGAGATCGCGCGCGGCGGCAAGCGGCTCGATCTCGAGGGCGAGCTGTGGCGCGCCGTGCTTTCTTCGACCGGTCAGCCCGAGCGTCTGGGCTGACGCCGACGACCCCGCCTGCATCGGCGCGCCGATGCCGCGCAGGGGCAAGCGGCCTCAGGCCGCTTGCGCGTCGCGCACTGCGTGTTCGAGCCCGGTGAAGGACTGCTGCAGGTATTCGGCCAGCCTCGCCAATTGCGGCAGCTCGTCGGTGGCAATCGGGCAGAAGAACAGCTGACCGGCATCGCTGAACAAGGTGATGCTCAGCAGGTTGCTCGGCGGCAAGGTGCTCACCGGGTGCATCGCTTCCACCTCGGCGCCCATCAGGTACAGCGTGTGCTTCGGGCCGGGCACGTTGGACACCAGCGTATGGCCCATCGGCGGCAGCTTGTCGCTGCGCTTCAGCGTCTCGACGACCTGCGCCACCAGGGCAGTGATGACGGTGTACGACTCGATCGCCTCGGGCGCGACGCTGTCGCTCATCGTGCTTTTCCCGCGGTCTTTTCGCCTTCGCGGCGCAGGTTCGCCGGCATCTGGATGGTGATCGGCCGGTGCAGCTCGACGCCCAGATCGGCCAGGTAGTTGCGCAGGGCGCCGTCGATGCAGGTCAGCGCCACGTGGTTGCCCACCACGCCGTCGATGACGCGCAACTCCCACGGCGGCCGGCTGCGTTCGAGCAACGACTCGTGCAGCTTGGCCATGAAGTCGAACAGCGCCTGCCGGCGGTTTGCCTTGACCGGCAGCTTGTGGAAGAAGAGATGCTGCGCCAGATCCTGCCCCCTGTGTTCGTGTTCAAGCGCAGGCGATGCGTTCTGCGCCGCGCCGCGGCCGCGTCAGGCCGATCGGCTAGAGTCCGCGCATGGCCTGCCGTGGCTTGGCGCGGCGCCCGACAGGAGGCGGTTGCATGAGACGCACATTCGTTATCGCAGGGCTCGTGCTGTTGCTGTCGCCACCGCTGATGGCGGCCGAAGTTGGCGGTGTCAAGCTGGCCGACAAGGCCAGCGTGGCGGGAAAGGAACTGGTGCTCAACGGTGCCGGTATCCGCACGAAGGTGGTGTTCAAGGTCTACGTCGCGAGCCTGTACCTGCCGACCAAGGCCGGCGACCTGGCCGGCGTGCTGGCCGCCAATCCGCGTCGGGTGCAGTTGAACCTGCTGCGCGATCTGTCGGCCGACGACCTGGCCGAGGCATTGGCAGACGGCATCAAGGAAACCAGCAGTGCCGAGCAGGTCGCAGCCGTAAAGCCGCAGACCGATCAGCTGCTGTCGATCATGAAATCGATCGGCAAGGCCAAGGAAGGCGATGTCGTGACGATGGATTTCGTCGGCGGCGAGACACGTATCGCCTTCAACGGCCAGTCCAAGGGTGCCGTCGCGGGTGAGCCCTTCAATGCGGCGCTGATGCGCATCTGGCTCGCCGACAAGCCGGTGCAGGCCGATTTGCGCAAAGCCATGCTCGGCGCTTGAGTCATTGGCTGGCCCGAGCATCGCCCTTCGCGGCGGTCATGCGCGTAAGTCGGACACTTTTCGCTCAAGTATTTCGCTGACATGTCCACTAAATGGACACTGAATGGCGATATGGACGACGAAGGACCCTTTCCGGGGCTATTTTTGACTCCATTCTCAGGGTTTGCACTGACGTGGTGCCGTATGGCACGAGCGTTGCGATGCATGCCCTTATCCCGCTGCGTCCTTGCAGCCTCGCATCCTTAGCCTGAAGGAGACCGACCCGTGACCCGACCGACCCTATCCTGGCTTGCCGCCGCCGCGCTGGCCGCCACGCTGACGGCGCTGCCCTTCGGCGCTGCCGTCGCCCAGAACAAGGGCGAAGTGAAGATCGCGCTGATCGCCAGCAAGACCGGTCCGCTGGAAGCCTATGCCAAGCAGACCATCGTCGGCTTCAACCTGGGGCTGGAATACGCCACCGGCGGCACGATGATGGTCAACGGCAAGAAGCTGGTGGTCATCGAGAAGGACGACCAGGGCAAGCCCGACGTGGGCAAGACGCTGCTGGCGCAGGCCTATGCCGACGACAAGGTGGACATCGCCGTCGGCCCGACCGCCTCGCCCGTGGCGCTGGCCATGCTGCCGGTGGCCGAGGAATACAAGAAGATCCTGCTGGTCGAGCCGGCGGTGGCCGATTCGATCACCGGCGACAAGTGGAACAAGTACATCTTCCGCACCGGCCGCAACAGCAGCCAGGACGCCATCGCCAACGCCGTGGCGCTGGACGCAGGCCGGCACCAGCATCGTCACGCTGGCGCAGGACAACGCCTTCGGCAAGGACGGCGTCAAGGCCTTCAAGGGCGCGGTCAAGAAGGCCAAGATCGTGCTACGAGGAATACCTGCCCGCGGCCACCACCGACTTCACCGCGGCCGGCCAGCGCATCATCGACAAGCTGAAGGACCAGCCGGGCAAGAAGGTGGTGTGGATCATCTGGGCCGGCGGCAACCCGTTCAAGATCGCCGACATGGACCTGAAGCGCTACGGCATCGAGATCGCCACCGGCGGCAACATCCTGCCGGCGATGGTGGCCTACAAGCAGTTCCCGGGCATGGAAGGCGGCGCTGTACTACTACTTCGGCATCCCGAAGAACAAGGTCAACGAGTGGCTGGTGGCCCGCCACTACTCGCAGTTCAAGGCGCCGCCGGACTTCTTCACCGCCGGCGGCATGGCCGCGGGCATCGCGGTGGTCGAGGCGCTGAAGAAGACCGGCGCCGACACCAACACCAACAAGCTGATCGCGGCGATGGAAGGCATGAGCTTCGAGACGCCGAAGGGCAAGATGACCTTCCGCAAGGAAGACCACCAGGCGATGCAGGACATGTACCACTTCAAGATCAAGGTGGACCCGGCCTTCGCCTGGGGCGTGCCCGAGCTGGTGCGCGAGATCAAGGCGTCCGAGATGGACGTTCCGATCCAGAACAAGCGCTGACGCGCTTGTTCTTGGACGCCTCGCGCTGAACGTTTCGCTCCCCCGAGCCCCCTCCAAGCGGGGGCTCCAGTCAGATGGACGACGCCCGGCCCCTGGCCGGGCGGGAATCGCCGTGCTTGAAACTCGAGATCTCACCATCCGCTTCGGTGGCCACGTGGCTGTCGATCATGTGTCCTGCGCCTTTGCGCCGGGCACGCTGACGGCCATCGTCGGGCCCAACGGGGCGGGCAAGACCACCTACTTCAACCTCATCTCCGGCCAGCTGCCGGCGAGCGAGGGGCAGGTGCTGCTGGACGGCGAGGACATCACCCGCCTGCCGGCGCCGACGCGCACGCACCGCGGCCTGGGCCGCGCCTTCCAGCTGACGCAGCTGTTTCCCAACCTGTCGGTGCAGGAGAACGTGCGCCTGGCGGTGCAGGCGCGCGACTCGGGGCGGCCGCGGCATGGGCCTGGACCTGCTGAGCGTGTGGCTCGACCGCAAGGCCTGGATCGACGAGGCGCGCGAGATCCTGCGTTCGGTGCGCCTGGACGACAAGCGCGATGCCCCTGCCGCCAGCCTGCCGCACGGCGACCAGCGCAAGCTGGAGGTGGCGCTGCTGATGGCGCTGGACCCCAAGGTCTTCATGTTCGACGAACCCACCGCCGGCATGAGCGTCGACGAGGTGCCGGTGATCCTGGACCTGATCCGCGCGCTGAAGGCGCGCAAGGACCGGCTGATCCTGCTGGTGGAACACAAGATGGACGTGGTCAGCGAGCTGGCCGACCGCATCATCGTGCTGCACAACGGCCAGCTCGTCGCCGACGGCGAGCCGGCGGCGGTGATCGCCTCGCCGGTGGTGCAGCAGGCCTACCTGGGCATCGTGCCCGAAGAAGCCGTATGAACACCGCCGTGCTGCAACTCCAGGGCGTGCACACGCACATCGGCGCGTACCACATCCTGCATGGCGTGGACCTCGAGGTGCCGGCCGGCCAGGTGACGATGCTGCTGGGCCGCAACGGCGCCGGCAAGTCGACCACGCTGCGCACGATCATGGGCCTGTGGGCCACGTCGCAGGGCTCGGTGCACTTCAAGGGACGTCAGATCGGCGGTCCCGGCGGGCAGCTCAGCACGCCGGACATCGCCCAGCTCGGCATCGCCTACGTGCCCGAGGCGATGGGCATCTTCACCGACCTGTCGGTGCAAGGAGAACATGGTGCTGGCCGCGCGCGCGGCGCGCCGGGCCGAGGAGCTGGACACGCACACGGCTGGAGTGGATCTTCGGCCTGTTCCCGGCGCTGAAGAAGTTCTGGCTCTACCCGGCCGGCAAGCTGTCCGGCGGGCAGAAGCAGATGCTGGCCGTGGCGCGCGCCATCGTCGAGCCGCGCGAACTGATCCTGATCGACGAGCCCAGCAAGGGCCTGGCGCCGTCGATCATCAACAACCTGATCGACGCCTTCCGCCAGCTCAAGGCGCAGAGCACCACCATCCTGCTGGTCGAGCAGAACTTCCAGATGGCCAAGGCGCTGGGCGACCGCGTGGCGGTGATGGACAACGGCCGCGTCGTGCATGCCGGCGCGATGGCCGATCTGGCCGAGGACGAATCGCTGCAGCAGCGGCTGCTGGGACTGTCGCTGGGAGCGCATCAATGAACGCAAGCACCACCACCGCGCCCGCTACTGCGCCCGCGCCGGCGGCCATCCCAAAGGCCGAGTTCGACTGGAAGCCGATCGCCCTGCTCGGCGCCGTGCTGCTGGCCGCCTGGCCGCTGATCGGCTCGTCCTCGACCTGGGTCACGCTCAGCGTCGCCGGCCTGGCGATGGGCCTGATCATCTTCATCATCGCCTCGGGCCTGACGCTGATCTTCGGCCTGATGGACGTGCTCAACTTCGGCCACGGCGTGTTCATCGCGCTCGGTGCCTTCGTCGCCACCAGCGTGATGGGCGGCATGGCCGACTGGTCGGCCGTCGGAATCGCTGTGGCGCAACCTGGTGGCGGTGTTCGCCGCCATGCTGGTGGCGATGGCGGCCGCCGGCGCGCTGGGACTGGCCTTCGAGCGCGTGATCGTGCGCCCGGTCTACGGCCTGCACCTGAAGCAGATCCTCATCACCATGGGCGGCATGATCGTCGGCGAGGAGCTGATCAAGGTCATCTGGGGCCCGCAGCAGATCGCGCTGCCGCTGCCCGACGGCGCTGCGCGGCAGCTTCGTCATCGGCGATGCGTCGATCGAGAAGTACCGCGTGCTGGCCGTGGCCATCGGCCTGGTGGTGTTCGCGCTGCTGCTGTTTGCGCTGAACCGCACCAAGGTCGGCCTGCTGATCCGCGCCGGCGTGCAGGACCGCGAGATGGTGGAGTCGCTCGGCTACCGCATCCGCCGCCTGTTCGTCGGCGTGTTCGTCGCCGGCTCGGGCCTGGCCGGCCTGGGCGGCGTGATGTGGGGGCTGTACCAGCAGTCGGTGACGCCGCAGATCGGCGCGCAGGTCAACGTGCTGATCTTCATCGTCATCATCATCGGCGGCCTGGGCAGCACCTTCGGCTGCTTCGTCGGCGCGCTGCTGGTCGGGCTGATGGCCAACTACACCGGCTTCCTGGCGCCGAAGGTGGCGCTGTTCTCCAACATCGGGCTGATGGTGGCCATCCTGCTGTGGCGGCCGCAGGGCCTGTACCCGGTGACGAACCGCTGATCGCCATGCTGCTCGATCGAATTCTTTCCCACGATGCGCCGCGCAGCCGCTGGCTGGCGCTGGCGCTGCTGCTGGTGCTGCTGGGCCTGGCGTTCGCGCCCTTCCTGTTCCCGGGCAGCAAGGCGCTGGGCGTGGCGGCGAAGATGCTGGTCTTCATCCTGCTCGTCGCCAGCTACGACCTGCTGCTCGGCTACACCGGCATCGTCAGCTTCGCGCACACCATGTTCTTCGGCATCGGCGCCTATGGCGTGGCCATCGCCAGCACGCGCATGGGCGAGGGCTTTGCCGCGGTGTTCACCGGCGTGGCCGTCGCGCTGCTGCTGTCGCTGGTGCTGTCGCTGGTGATCGGGCTGTTCAGCCTGCGCGTCAAGGCGATCTTCTACGCCATGATCACGCTGGCCGTGGCCGCAGCCTTCCAGACGCTGGCCTCGCAATTGAGCGACATCACCGGCGGCGAGGACGGGCTGAGCTTCAAGAACCCGGCCGTCTTCAGCCCCAGCTTCGAGCCCTTCGAGTCCGAATTCCTCGGCGTGATGCTCGATGGCAAGGTGTTCAGCTACTACCTGCTGTTCGTGGTGGTGGTGCTGCTGTTCCTGCTGCTGCTGCGCATCGTCAACAGCCCCTTCGGCCGAGTGCTGCAGGCGATCCGCGAGAACGACTTCCGCGCCGAGGCCATCGGCTACCGCACGGTCGTCTACCGCACGCTGAGCAACGTGCTGTCGGCGCTGTTCGCCACCGTGGCGGGTGCGCTGCTGGCGCTGTGGCTGCGCTACACCGGGCCGGACACGACGCTTGTCCTTCGAGATCATGCTCGACATCCTGCTGATCGTCGTCATCGGCGGCATGGGCACGATGTACGGCGCGGTCATCGGCTCGGTGCTGTTCGTGTTTGCGCAGAACTACCTGCAGGACCTGCTCAAGCTCGGCGCCGGCGCGCTGGAAGGCGTGCCGGTGCTGTCGCAGCTGGTCTCGCCGGACCGCTGGCTGCTGTGGCTGGGCGTGCTGTTCGTGCTGTCGGTCTACCACTTTCCGACCGGGGTGGTGGGGCGGCTGCGCCTCGGGGCCTCGAAGAAATGACGCACACCTCAAACTACATTCGCTGCCTGGAGCGCGAGCTGCACTACACCGAATGGGGTGCGCAGCACGACGAGACGGTGATCGCCTGGCATGGCCTGGCGCGCACCGGGCGCGACATGGACGACATCGCCGCGCACCTGGCGCAGCGCTACCGCGTCATCTGCCCTGACACCATCGGCCGCGGCCTGAGCCAATGGAGCCCGCAGCCGGCGCAGGAGTACTGCCTGGCCTTCTATGCGCAGCTGGCGGCGTCGCTGGCCGACCAGCTCGGCCTGGATCAGGTGCATTGGCTGGGCACGTCGATGGGCGGGGCCATCGGCTTGAAGGCCGCGGCCGGCAGCCTGCAGGGCCGGATCCGGCGTTTGGTGCTCAACGATGTGGGCCCGCAGCTGGCCGACGCGGCCATCCAGCGCATCCGCAGCTACGCTGGCAGCCCGCCAGCCTTTGCCACGGTCAGCGAGCTGGAGCAGTACTTCCGCAGCGTCTACAAGCCTTATGGCGCAATGAGCGACGCGCAGTGGCGGCGCCTGACCGAAAGCTCGACACGGCGCCTGAGCGACGGCCGCGTCACGCCGCACTACGACCCGGCGATGGTCATGCAGTTCACTCACCACGTCGACGACTACGCGTTGTGGGAGGCCTGGGACAGCCTGGACCTGCCGGTGCTGTGCCTGCGCGGCGAGCACTCCGACCTGCTGCTGCCCGAGGTGGCCGACGCCATGCGCAACCGCGGCCCTCGCGCCGTGGTGGTCGAGATCGCCGGCTGCGGCCACGCGCCGACACTGAATACGCCCGAGCAATACGCGTTGATCGAGCGCTTCCTGGCCGCCTGAAGCCGGCAACGCGGGGTGCCAGAATCGGCGCATGCCCTGGCGCCGTAACCTGCGAGTTGTTGCCTGCGTGCTGTTCGCGGCACTGGCGGGGCCTGCCGCGGCGCAGACGCCGCCCAGTCAGGCCGAGTCCACGCGCTACGTCGGCCTGCATGCCGCCGCCTGGCAGGGCGATGCGGCGCGCATCGCGCAGCTCCTGTCGGACGGTGCCGACCCGAACTCGCGCGACGGCCACGGCCGCACGCCGCTGCACGTGGCCACCTTCGCGAAGCGGCGCGAGGCCGTGCGCGCGCTGGCGAAGGGTGGCGCCGACCTCGGTGCGCTGGAGAACGACCGCTACGATGCCGTGACCATCGCCGCGGTGGCCGACGACGAGGCCACGCTGGCCTTGCTGCTGCAACTGGGCGCCAGCGCCAAGCTGATCACCAGTCGCTACGACGGTACCGCGCTGATCGCCGCGGCGCACCTGGGGCACGACGGCGTGGTGCGGCAGCTGATCTACGCCGGTGCGCCGCTGGACCATGTGAACAACCTTCACTGGACCGCACTGATCGAATCGATCGTGCTCGGCCAGGGCGGGCCGCGCCATGTGGCCACACTGCAGGCCCTGGTCGAGGCCGGCGCCAACACCCAGCTGGCCGACCGCCAGGGCCAGACCCCGTTGGCGCTGGCACGCGCACGCGGCTATGCGCCGATGGTCCGGATCCTGCTGAAGGCCGGCGCTCGCTGAGCGGTCTGGGGTCGGCGCCCCAATCGGCGTGGTGGTTGAGCCGGCTCAGCACGTCGCGAGATCGCGCTCGCCGGCATCGTCGCATGGCGTGAAGATCGCTCTGGAGGAGAGGGCGTGCCTCTACCGACGCAGGAGGCTCCAGATGAAGGCGACTAGGACGCCAGTGTGCCGGCTGGCGACCGCGCCGGTACCCAGCGCGATGTTCGAGGCGGGGTGCGCAACTGCACCGTCGACGGTCGAGCGCTTTCGCGCACCCGACGCTTCTGCCGGGCAACCGGGTGATCCCGGTGCAAAGCGCCTGGAAGGTGCACGCCCTCGAAGACGTCAAGGTGCCAGCCGGCAGCTTCAAGGCGTTGCGCATCGCGGTCAACGACACGATGGCGGGCACGCTTTGCAACGAGGACACCTTCTGGGTCGATCCGGGTCAGGAATTGCAGGCCCTGTCCAGCCTGCCGGCGCCGGTGCCGGTGCGGTACACGGGACACAGAACTGCTGTCGCACACGATCAAGCGCAACTTGCGCAACGGCGTGCCGGCTGCGCCGCGGTTCTTTGTCGATATGCTTGGTAAAGGCCGAGCGCCCCGGCTTGGGGTGTGGCCGATTGATGGAGATAAACCTTGACTGACATCCTGCTGATCGTTCTCGCCGTCTTCGGCGTGGTCACGGTTGCGGCATGGGCCGTGGCACGCTGGCACCTGCATGGGGCCGATCTGTCGGCCTTCGACACCCCGGTGGGCGAGCGTTTCTCCCGCAGCGAGCTGCCCAGCGACGAGGCGCGAGCAGTGGTCGCCTCGCTCGGTGGCATCCGGCAGTTGCTGCAGGGCACGCCGATGCGCGAGCACACGGCGGTGCTGCGCAAGTACATGGACGAAGTCTTTGCCGACCGCAGCCTCGACGCGCGCTTCGTGCCGGTGGACGCCGGTGGCGTGCCTGCCGAATGGGTGCTCGCGCCAGGGGCCGACCCGGCGCGGCGCACGCTGTACATCCACGGCGGCGCGTTCATCATGGGCAGCCCGCGCAGCCATCGCACGCTGACGACGAGTTTCTCGGCGATGACCGGCGGCGCCGTGCTGGCTGTCGACTACCGGTTGATGCCCGAGCACCCGCGCCGCGCGGGCATCGAGGACTGCCGCAGTGCCTACCGCTGGCTGCTGGCCAACGGGCCCGAAGGCGCGGCGCCGGCGCAGGCGGTGTTCGTGGCCGGCGATTCTGCCGGCGGCAACCTGACGCTGTCGCTGATCGCCTGGGCACGTGACGCCGGGCTGCGCGCCCCCGACGCCGTGGCGGCGCTGTCGCCGCTGACCGACGCCACGCTGGCCAGCCCGAGCATGCGGGCCAACGTGCACAGCGATGCCATGCTCGGCCCGCTGTTCGGCAAGCTGGCACGGGTGCCGCGCTGGGTGATGCTGTGGGTCGGCTGGCTGCAGACGCGCATCAACCCGAGCGACCCGGTGATCTCGCCACTGCGCGGCGACCTGTCGCGGCTGCCGCCGGTGCTGCTGCAGGTGAGCGAGGTGGAAATGCTCTTCGACGACAGCCTGCGCTATGCCAATCGTGCGCAGGCGGCGGGGTCGCCCGTGCGGTTGCAGCGCTGGAACCACATGGTCCATGTCTGGCAGATCTTCAACCCTGAACTGACCGAGGCACGTGAGGCGCTGGCGGAGATCGGCAAGTTCCTCAATGCCGCGGCGCCGCGCGGGGCCACTGTTGACAGCCCGCCGGTATCGCCCAAAGATGAGGTCCTGTCGGCGAGCCAGTGAGTTCCGGGAGGCCCCATGAAAGCTTGGCCTTGGATTGCAGCCATCGGTGTGGCGGTCGTGCAGGGCTGTACGACAAGCCCGGCCACCTCGCAACTGGTGGGCGAGCGCTACTTTGTCACCAATATCGATACCTATCCGGTGCTCATCGCCTCGGTCGATGGCAGCAGTTCGACGATCTCGCCGAAGTTCGTCGAGCCCGGTGTGCGCCGGCTTGTGCTGCAGGGCCCGCCGGGCGGCGCCGGCGTCAGCGCGGTCGAGCCCTTCACGCTCGAGGTCAAGCCCTGCGTGCGCTACTACATCGTGGCCGTGAAGGCCAATGCGCTGGACACGGCCTTCACGCCGAAGGTGGATTTCGAGCAACCGCTGGGCAGTAGCTGCCGGGTGCCCTGAGCCGGGGCTGAAGTTGCGGCCGGCCGGCGCGAATGCGCGGACCGGTCCCCGGCACAAAGCCGGGCGGGCTTCTAGAATGCCCCGCTTCGCCCTTCGTCCCAGGCTCCGCAGCGACATGTCGATTGGTCTCATCCGCATCCGCGGCGCGCGCCAGAACAACCTCAAGAACCTGGACCTGGACATCCGCACGGGCGAGATGACGGTGGTCACCGGGCCCAGCGGTTCGGGCAAGTCCAGCCTGGTGTTCGACACGCTCTATGCCGAAGGCCAGCGGCGCTACGTCGAGACCTTCAGCGCCTATGCGCGGCAGTTCCTCGAGCGCATGGACCGGCCGGCGGTGGACCGCGTCGACGGCGTGCCGCCGGCCATCGCCATCGACCAGACGAACCCGGTGCGCACCAGCCGCTCGACCGTTGGCACGATGACCGAGCTGAACGACCACCTGAAGCTGCTGTTCGCGCGCGCCGCACAGCTGTTCGACAAGCAGACCGCGCTGCCGATACGGCACGACACGCCGGAGACCATCTACGCCGACCTGATGCAGCGGTCCACGGAGGACCCGCGGCTGGTCTTCACCTTTCCAGTGGAACTGCCGGCGAACACCACGCCCGAGCAGATCGAGCAATGGCTGTCAGCGAGCGGCTTCTCGCGCGTGCAGGCCGAGCGCGAGGCCGAGGGCAAGAAGCTGCTGGACGTGGTGGCCGACCGTTTCCGCCTCGGCGGCGCCGAGAAGGTGCGCGTGATGGAGGCCATCGAGCTGGCGCTCAAGCGCGGCAGCGGCAGGCTCAACGTCTACAAGCTGAACGACGAAGCCGAACCCGAGCTGTGGAGATATTCCACCGGCCTGCATTGCCCGGAAAGCGACCTGCGCTATGCCGACCCGCAGCCGGCGCTGTTCAGCTTCAACTCGGCCTTCGGCGCCTGCGAGACCTGCCGCGGCTTCGGCCGCGTCATCGGCGTCGACCTGGGGCTGGTGATCCCCGACCCGCGCAAGACGCTGCGCAACGGCGCCATCAAGACCATCATGACGCCGGCCTGGACCGAGATCCACGACGACCTGCTGCGTTACGCGGGCGAGGCCGGCATCCCGCGCGACACCGCCTGGAACCAGCTCACCGCCGCGCAGCGCGACTGGGTGCTCAACGGCTCGCCGAACTGGAACGGCAAGTGGAACAAGCAGTGGTACGGCATCCACCGCTTCTTCGGCTACCTGGAAAGCAAGGCCTACAAGATGCACATTCGGGTGCTGCTGTCCAAGTACCGCAGCTACACGCCGTGCACGGTCTGCGGTGGTGCGCGGCTGAAGCTGGAGGCGCTGCTCTGGCGCGTCGGCAACCAGGCCGGCGCCGACGCGGTGCTGCCGCCGCAGCGGCGCAACCTGCCGGTGGGCGCGAACTGGAAGCGCGCGCAGCTGGAAGCGATGCCAGGCCTGAGCCTGCACGACCTGATGCTGTTGCCGATCGACCGGCTGCGCCGCTTCTTCGACGGCCTGGGCGCGGGCGCGCTGCCGGACAGCATGCTCGATGAGGCACTGAAGCTGCTGCTGGACGAGATCCGCACGCGGCTCAAGTACCTGTGCGACGTGGGCCTGGGCTACCTGACGCTGGACCGGCAGAGCCGCACGCTCAGCGGTGGCGAGGTGCAGCGCATCAACCTCACCACCGCGCTGGGGACCAGTCTGGTCAACACGCTGTTCGTGCTCGACGAACCCAGCATCGGATTGCACCCACGCGACATGAACCGCATCGTCGAGGCGATGCACCGGCTGCGCGACGCCGGCAACACGCTGGTGGTGGTGGAGCACGACCCGGCGGTGATGCTGGCGGCTGACCGGCTGATCGACATGGGCCCTGGCCCGGGCGAGCGTGGCGGGCAGATCGTCTTCGACGGCGCGCCCGACGATGCGCGCCAGGCCGACACGCTGACCGGCGCCTACCTTGGCGCGCGCAAGCAGGTGGGCATCGGGCAGCGGCGCGTGATCAACGACGCCACGCCGAAGCTCATCCTCGAAGGCGTGCGCGAGCACAACCTGAAGAATGTGACGGTGTCGCTGCCGCTGCAGCGGCTGGTGGTGGTGACGGGCGTGTCCGGCTCGGGCAAGAGCACGCTGGTGCAGGACGTGCTGTACCCGGCGCTGGCGCGGTATTTCGGCAAGGCCACCGAGACACCCGGCGAACATGACCGCCTGCTCGGCGCCGACTGGCTGAGCGATGCGGTCTTCGTCGACCAGAGCCCGATCGGCAAGACCGCGCGCTCCAACCCGGCCAGCTACGTCGGCGCCTGGGACGAGATCCGCAAGCTCTTCGGCGACGCGCCGCTGGCGCGCGAGCGCAGCTACTCCGCCGGCATGTTCAGCTTCAACGCCGGCGACGGGCGCTGCCCCACCTGCGGCGGCTCGGGCTTCGAGCATGTGGAGATGCAGTTCCTCAGCGACGTCTACCTGCGCTGCCCGGACTGCGACGGCAAGCGCTTCCGCGCCGAGATCCTGGACGTGAAGCTGGTGCGCGGGCCGCACCAGTTCTCGGTGGCCGACGTGCTGGACCTGACGGTGGCCGAGGCCGCGCACTGGTTCCAGGCCGACCGCGAGGTGGTCGCGCGGCTGCAGCCGATCGTCGACGTCGGCCTGGACTACGTGCGCCTGGGCCAGCCGGTGCCCACGCTGTCGGGCGGCGAGGCGCAGCGGCTGAAGCTGGCCGGCTTCCTGGCCGATGCGGCCAGTGGCCCGCGCCAGCCGGCGGCCCGCAAGGGCCAGCTGTTCCTGTTCGACGAGCCGACCACCGGCTTGCACTTCGATGACATCGCCAAGCTGATGCGTGCGCTGCGCAAGCTGCTCGATGCCGGCCATTCGCTGATGATCATCGAACACAACCTCGACGTGGTGCGTGCGGCCGACTGGATCGTCGATCTCGGCCCCGAAGGTGGCGAGGCGGGTGGCGAGATGGTCTGCTGTGGCACGCCAGAGGACGTGAAGGCGTTTGCCGCATCGTTTACCGGCCAGGCGCTGCGCGAGTACGAACGCAGCCTGGGCCTGGGCGAGCATCGCGTC
Source organism: uncultured beta proteobacterium (assembly GCA_963824005.1). Lineage (GTDB taxonomy): Bacteria > Pseudomonadota > Gammaproteobacteria > Burkholderiales > Burkholderiaceae_C > Rubrivivax. The sequence continues at coordinate 85,685 of CAWGOK010000002.1, read as the reverse complement.
GAGGAAGGCCAGCCGCTGCAGTGGCTGGTGAAGGCGCAGCGTGCGGTACGCAAGGTGGTGGACGAATCGATACGCATCGTCAACGCGCACGAGCACAACCTGAAGAACCTGAGCGTGGACATTCCGCGCGGCAAGTTCAGCGTCATCACCGGCGTATCGGGTTCGGGCAAGAGCACGCTGGCCTTCGACATCCTGTTCAACGAAGGGCAACGGCGCTACCTGGAATCGCTGAACGCCTATGCGCGCAGCATCGTGCAGCCAGCCGGCCGGCCCGAGGTGGATGCGGTCTACGGCATCCCGCCGACGGTGGCCATCGAGCAGCGGCTGTCGCGCGGCGGGCGCAAGAGCACGGTGGCCACCACCACCGAGGTGTGGCATTTCCTGCGCCTGCTGTGGGTCAAGCTCGGCTTGCAGCATTGCGTGCACGACGGCGCGCCGGTGCGGCCGCAGAGCACCGAAAGCATCGCCGCGCAACTGCTGCGCGATCACCGCGGCCAGCATGTGGGCCTGCTGGCGCCGCTGGTGGTGGCGCGCAAGGGGGTCTACACCGACCTGGCCAGGTGGGCCAAGGCGCGCGGCCACACGCACCTGCGCGTCGACGGCGAGTTCCTCAAGCTCGACCCCTGGCCGCGGCTGGACCGCTTCAAGGAGCACACGCTGGAGCTGCCGGTGGCCGACATGGTCATCACACCGGAGAACGAGACCGAGCTGCGCGCCGCACTGTCCAAGGCGCTGGAAGCGGGCAAGGGCGTGATGCACCTGCTGCACCCGCTGGATGGCCTGGTCGCGGCGATGGAATCGGGGCAGAGCACCGTGGCCATCGGCGCGATCAAGGTGTTCTCCACCAAACGCGCCTGCCCGACCTGCGGCACCAGCTACCCCGAGCTGGACCCGCGCATGTTCTCCTACAACAGCAAGCACGGCTGGTGCACGACCTGCGTCGGCACCGGGCTGGCGCTGACGCGCGAGCAGCGCAAGGCCTACGACGACTCGAAACGCGACGACGACCCGAAGGGCCGCGAGCAGAGCTTCCCGGCCGAGGAGGCCGAAGTCGAAGGCCTGGTCGATGCACCGTGCCCCGACTGCCACGGCACGCGGCTGAATCCCGCCTCGCGCCAGGTCAGCTTCGACGGCAAGCCGATCAGCGAGGTCGCGGCGTGGTCGGTGGGCCAGGCGCGCGCCTGGGTCGAAGGGCTGATGCGCGAAGGCCATCTGTCGGTGCGCGAAACCGGCATCGGCCGCGACGTCATCACCGAGATCGCCGGGCGGCTGCAGTTCCTGGAAGAGGTCGGCCTCGGCTACCTGACGCTGGACCGCGCCGCGCCCACGCTCAGCGGCGGCGAGGCGCAGCGCATCCGCCTCGCGGCCCAGCTGGGCAGCAACCTGCAGGGCGTGTGCTACGTGCTCGACGAGCCGACCATCGGCTTGCACCCGCGCGACAACCGCATCCTGCTGAATGCGCTGCAGAGCCTGAGCGACAAGGGCAACACGCTGGTGGTGGTGGAGCACGACGAGGACACGATCCGCCATGCCGAGCACCTGATCGACATCGGCCCCGGCGCCGGCAAGCGCGGCGGCACGCTGGTGGCCGAGGGCTCGGCGGCGGACCTGTCGGCTGCGGTGACTTCGGTGACAGGACGGCTGCTGGCCCACCCGCTGCGCCACCCGCTGCAGCCGCGCAGGGCCGTGAGCAGCGATGCGCCATCACTGCAGATCAAGGGCGCGTCGCTGCACAACCTGCAGCAGGTCGACGTGGCCGTGCCGCTGCACCGGCTGGTGGCGGTGACGGGCGTCAGCGGCTCGGGCAAGAGCACGCTGGCGCGCGACGTGCTGCTGGCCAACCTGCAGTTCATCAACAGCCGTGGTGCCAAGCCGAGCTGGCAGGGCCTGGACGGCATCGACGGCTGGCCGCAGATCGACCGCGTGCTCGAGGTCGACCAGACGCCGATCGGCAAGACGCCGCGCTCCTGCCCGGCCACCTACATCGGCTTTTGGGACACGATCCGCAAGCTCTTCACCGAGACGCTGGAGGCCAAGGCGCGGGGTTATGCGGCGGCGCGCTTTTCCTTCAACACCGGAGACGGCCGCTGCCGCACCTGTGAAGGGCAGGGCCTGCGCACCATCGAGATGAGCTTCCTGCCCGACGTCAAGGTGCCCTGCGAAAGCTGCCACGGCCAGCGCTTCAATGCCGAGACACTGGCCGTCAGCTGGCGCGGCAAGAGCATCGGCGAGGTGCTGCAGATGGAGGTGGACGAGGCGACTGCGTTCTTCGCCTCGATGCCGTCCATCGCCCACCCGCTGCAGCTGCTCAAGGACGTGGGCCTGGGCTACCTGACGCTGGGCCAGCCTTCGCCGACGCTGAGCGGCGGCGAGGCGCAGCGTATCAAGCTGGTGACCGAACTGAGCAAGGTGCGCGACGACATCACGCGCCGCGGCCAGAGACCGCCGCACACGCTGTACGTATTGGACGAGCCGACCGTGGGGCTGCACATGGCCGACGTGGAGAAGCTCATCCGCGTGCTGCACCGGCTGGTCGACGGCGGCCACAGCGTGGTGGTGATCGAACATGACCTGGACGTCATCGCCGAAGCCGACTGGGTCATCGACCTGGGGCCCGAAGGTGGCGGCGAGGGCGGCCGGGTGGTGCTCGCCGGCACGCCCGAGCAGGTGGTCAAGGCCGGCACGCACACCGGCGTGGCCCTGACGCCGGTGCTGGCGCGATCGACTTCGCTTCAGCCGGCGGCCTGCTAAGCGCACACGCGGCAGGCGCCCCGCTGCGTACGACGGAAGCTCAGGCCCGGTGGTCCGCCAGCATGTTCACCATCGTCCCCGGGTGGTCGGCGCTCTCTGGCTCGAAGCAATCTCCATACATCAATCGCATCGCGCGCGACTGCAGTTCGACGGCGTCGTCATGGTCGCCACAGCGGTCGAGCACGTCGCTGATGCGCAGCAGCACCTTGATCTCCCATTCCGGGTCCGACACGCCACTGGCCAGGCCGGTGGTCTCGAAGGCGCGATCGCGCGTGCGCTCCAGCGCTGCATGGCTGCGGCGCGAGTCGTCGCGTGCAAGCAGTTCGCTGAGTGAACAGCTGGTTTCCGCCAGCAGGCACAGGATCTCGACGCTCTGGTCGATCGCGCCGAGGGTTCGTGCCCAGGCCAATGCCTGTTCCAGGTACCTCTCGGCCGGGCCCAGGGCTTGCAGCCCGCGGTAGCAGCGCGCCATCTGCGCCAGTGCCAGGCACATCTCCAGCGGATGCTTGTAGCGCTCGGCCTTGTCCAGTGCGGCCGCGGCCTGGCGCAGTGCCGTGCGAGCGGGGCTGTCCAGCATGGCCCGGCCTTCGGGCATCAGGCCATGCATCGGCGCTGCGTCGGTGTCGCTGTGCATCATCACGAGATCCTTGGACTGCAGCGCCGCACCATCCGGGACGCCACGGTCATGCTATGCGGGCCGGTGCGGGAAAGCGTCCCCCGAAGTCGGGGGGATGCGGTGCCGGGCCAAGGTAAGGCGGACGTCGCATGCACCCGTGGCGTGACCTGCGTCACGGTCAGGCACCCGAGGAAAACCACAAGCGCCCTGAGGTATCCTGCCCCCGACAATCGACAGTGATCCCAACAAACACTTCGGAGTTGCCCATGTCCAAATTCAAGTCCGGCGCCTTGGCCGCGCTGGCCCTCGCCATTCTGGCCGCATCAGCTGCGGCATCGGCGCAGACCGTGCTCACCGTGTCCAGCTGGGTGCCACCGGCGCACACACTGACCGAATCGCAGAAGGAGTGGTGCACGATGCTCGAGCAGAAGGCACCCGGCAAGATCAAGTGCAACTACCTGCCGCGCGCGGTGTCGGCGCCACCCGGCACCTTCGACGCAGTGCGCAACGGGCTGGCCGACCTGTCCTTCACGGTGCAGGGCTACACACCCGGCCGCTTCGTCACCACGCAGATCGCCGAGTTCCCGTTCCTCGGCGATTCGGCCGAAGCCACCTCGGTGGCGTTCCAGCGCGTCTATGCCAAGACGCCGGCGATGGCCGAAGAGCACAAAGGTGTCAAGGTACTGGCCGTGTTCACGCACGGCCCGGGCATCGTCTTCAACACCAAACGGCCGATTGCCAGCGTGGCCGACCTGTCGGGACTGAAGTTCCGCATCGGCGGTGGCATGGTCAACGACATCAGCAAGGCACTGGGCATGAACGTCACGCTCAAGCCGGCGACTGAGAGCTACGAGTTGCTGTCCAGCGGCGTGATGGACGGCACCCTGTTCCCGGCCGAGTCGGTGGAAGGCTTCAAGATCGACAAGGTCATCAAGTACGCGACCACCTTCCCCGGTGGCCTGTACAACACCTCCTTCGTGTTCATGATGAACCAGGCCAAGTACGACAGCCTGCCGCCGGACGTGAAGAAGATCGTGGACGAGATGTCCGGCGAATTTGCCGCGCGTTTGATGGGAAAGGGCTGGGACAAGGTCGACCGTCGCGGTATGGCCTTCATGCAGGCCGCGGGCGTGCAGTTCACCAAGGCCGACGCGGCCTTCGTCAAGAATGTCAAGGAAAAGACCGATCCGCTGGTGGACACCTGGGCCAAGGCGGCCGAGGCCAAGGGCATGAAGGACCCGAAGAAGGCGCTGACCGACTTCCGCGCCGAGATCAAGAAGCTCGAGAAGTGAGCTCTGCGCGAGTCGTGGCCGCACGCGTGAGTGCGGCCTGAAGGAGCGGCAGTGGCGTTGAAGAAGCTGCTCGAGGCGCTGTGCAGTGCGCTAGCGGCGGTGGCGCTGTTTGCCATCATGTGGCTGACCTTGGTCGATGTGTCCGGCCGCAAGTTCTTCAGCGCGTCGCTGCCCGGCTCGCTGGAGGTGACCGAACTGCTGATGGTGGTGGTCATCTTCGCCGGCCTGCCGCTGGTGTCGTTGCGTGGCGAGCACGTGGTCTTCGACTCCTTCGATGCGTTCCTGCCGCGCTGGCTGCTGCGCATGCAGCAGTCGCTGATCGACGGCCTGTGCGCGGCGGCGCTGGCCGGCGTGGCCTGGCTGATGGCGGCCAAAGGCTCGCAGATGCTGGAGTACGGCGACAAGACCCAGCAATTGGGCCTGACGCTGGGCTACTTCGTGTACCTGATGAGTGCCTTGATTTTCGTTGCCGCCGCGGTGCACGTGTTGTTGATCGTGTCGCCGGTGTCGCACCGCCATCCGGGTGTGGACAGCGGCGCAAGCCCATGACCGACGCGCTGATCGGGTTCGGCGTGATCTTCGCGCTGGCCCTGCTGCGCGTGCCACTGGCCTTTGCCATGGGCTTCGTCGGCTACGTCGGCCTGGGCCTGCTGCGCGGCTGGGATGCCACCGCGGCCGGCGCCGCGCAGGTGGTCTACGACACCGGCTTCGCCTACACGCTGTCGGTGGTGCCGCTGTTCATCCTGATGGGCAACTTCGTGGCACGCGCCGGCCTGGCGAACGAGTTGTTCCGCGCGGCCTACACCTTCATCGGCCATGTGCGCGGCGGGCTGGCGCATGCCACGATCATCGCCTGCGCAGGCTTCGGTGCAATCTGCGGCTCGTCCATCGCCACCGCGGCGACGATGGCGAAGGTGGCCTACCCGTCGATGCAGCGGCATGGCTACGCCAACTACCTGTCCACCGGTGTCATCGCGGCCGGCGGCACGCTGGGCATCATGATTCCGCCGTCGACCATCATGGTGATCTACGGCATCGTCACTGAAACCAACATCGGCAAGCTCTTTGCGGCTGGCGTGCTGCCGGGCCTGCTGTGTGCGGCGATCATGATGGGCGCGGTGTCCTGGATCACCTGGCGCGATCCATCGGCTGGACCGGCGGCCGAGAAGTCCACCTGGGCTGAGCGCGTCACCGCACTGCGCAACATCTGGGGCGTGGCGCTTCTGGTGGTGGTGGTGCTCGGCGGCATCTACGGTGGCGTGTTCACCGCCACCGAAGGCGCAGGCATCGGCGCCTCGGGGGCCTTCTTCTTCGCGCTGCTGCGGCGCACGCTGACGCTGAAGGTGCTCTACGAGGTGCTGGTGGAAAGCGTGCGCACCACGGCGATGCTGTTCGCCATTCTGATTGCCGCGACGCTGTTCTCGTCCTTCGTCAATTTCACCACCATGCCCGATGACCTGAAGGACTGGATCCTGCACCTGGGCCTGTCGCCGCTGATGGTGGTGGGCTCGATGATGCTGATCTATGTGCTGCTGGGCACCATCATGGAGGAACTGTCGATGGTGTTGCTGACCATCCCGGTGTTCTTCCCCATCGTCACCAGCCTGGGCTTCGACCCGGTGTGGTTCGGCGTGCTGATTGTGCTGGTGGTGCAGATCGGCCTGATCTCACCGCCGGTGGGCATGAACCTGTTCGTGCTGAATGCGCTGCTGCGCGACGTGTCGCTGCCGCAGATCTTCCGTGGCGTGTGGCTGTTCGTGGCGGCCCTGGTGGTGGCGCTTTTCTTGTGTCTGGAGTTCCAGCCGCTGGCCTTGTGGCTACCCGGCTTCATGAAGTGACGCGTGCCTGCGCCTTGGCGGTGCCAGCACTGCGCGCGGCCCACGCGGTCCAGGCTCGCCAGCCGAGCAGCAGCGACACGATGGCGGCATACACAGCCACTTCGGCGAAGTTGTTCTTCGCGCTGCGTATCCAGAAGAAGTGCAGCAGGCCGAGCAACGCGATGGCATGCACCAGGCGGTGCAATTGCCGCCAGCGGGCCGCACCCAGCGCCTTGATGGCGCGGTTGAACGAGGTCGCGGCCAGCGTGGCCATCGACAGCAAGGCCAGCGTACCGACGAGCACGAAGGGGCGCTTCGGGATGTCACGCGCGATGGCGGCTGCGTCGAAACCCATGTCCAGCCACGCGTAGCACAGGAAGTGCAGCACGGCATAGAAGAAGCTGAACAGGCCGAGCATGCGGCGCAGCCGCGCCAGGGCCGTCCATCCCGTCCACTGGCGCAAGGGCGTGACGGCCAGCGTGAGGCACAGGAAGCGCAGTACCCAACCGCCTGTGCCTCGCATCAGCGCCTCGGCCGGGTTCGGGCCCAAGGCCTCGGTCAGCGCGCCATGCAGCAGTGCGGCGAAGGGCAGCAGCGCCAGCGCGAACAGCAAGGGCTTGGCGGCACGGTGCGAAAGCAGCGCATTCATGGCGCGCACAAGGTGTCACGCAGCGGCTGCGGCGCTTGATCAGTAGAACTTGGCCAGGTCCATGCCGGCATACAGCTGCCCGACCTGGGCCTCGTAGCCGTTGAACATGAGCGTGGGCCGCTTCTTGCTGAGCAGGCCGTCGTCGCCGATGCGGCGCTCCGTGGCCTGGCTCCAGCGCGCGTGGTCGACCTTCGGATTGACGTTGGAGAAGAAGCCATACTCGCTCGGTGCCGCGCTCTCCCAACTGGTCTTCGGCTGTTTCTCGACGAAGCGGATGCGCACGATCGACTTGGCCGACTTGAAGCCGTATTTCCATGGCACCACCAGGCGCAGCGGCGCGCCGTTCTGGTTGGGCAGCACCTCGCCATAGAGGCCGAAGGCGAGCATCGTCAACGGGTGCATGGCTTCGTCCAGCCGCAGGCCTTCGACATAGGGCCAGTCGAGCACGGGCGAGCGCAGGCCCGGCATCTGGGTCTTGTCGGCCAGGGTCACGAACTGCACGAACCGCGCGTTGCCGGTGGGTTCGACGCGCTTGATCAACTCGGCCAGCGAGTAGCCCACCCACGGGATGACCATCGACCAGCCTTCGACGCAGCGCATGCGGTAGACGCGCTCTTCCAGCGTGCCCAGCTTGAGCAGCGCATCGATATCCCAGGTGCCCGGCTTCCTGACCTCGCCTTCCACCACCACGGTCCAGGGCTGTGTCTTCAGGCTGCCGGCCAGGCGCGCCGGGTCCGACTTGTCGGTGCCGAACTCGTAGAAGTTGTTGTAGGTGCTGACGTCCTGGTAGGGCGTGAGCTTTTCCATCGTCATTGCACCGCTGAGTGTGCTCTTCGCGCCGGGCAAGGGCCGCAGCTTGCCGGGACCCGCAGTCTGCGCCAACACCTTGCGTGAGGTCCACAGCGCGAGCGCGGCCCCGGCGCTGCCGCCGGCGAGCAGTTTCAGGAAAGTGCGTCGATCCTCGTACAGCGCGCGTGGCGTGATTGCGCCCACCGAGCGCGGGGCAAAGCCCCGATCCTTGCTGAAATGCATCTGCCCTCCCGCGGCTACGCGACTGCGTCGCGCCGCAGCGACGCCTTCTTACGATCGCAGGCCGCGAGGCCGATCAGCGCAGGCCGGCCATGTAGTCGGCCACGGCCTTGATCTCCCGATCGTTCAGCTTGGCGGCAACACCGGCCATCTGCAGACTGTTGGCGCGCAGGCCGGAGCGGAAGGCGATCAACTGGGCCTCCGAATACTCGCCATGTTGGCCGCCCAGGCGCGGGTACTGAACAGGAATGCCCGCGCCGTTGGGGCTGTGGCAGCCAGCACATGCGGCGATTTGACGGTCGGCAATGCCACCGCGGTAGATGCGTTCGCCTAGCAACAAGGTCTCCTTGTCCTTGGCGAAACCGGGCTTCGCGGTTTTTGACGCATAGAACGCAGCCACGTTCTTCATGTCCTCGGGGCTCAGGGTGCTGGCGAAGCCCTTCATGATGGCGTTGTTGCGCGCGCCGGACTTGAAGTCGGCGAGCTGCTTGGCAAGATACTCGGGATGCTGCCCTTGCAGGATCGGATTCGCGGTCAGGCCACGCGAGCCGTCGAAGCTGTGGCAGGCGCCGCAGACCTGGGTCGCGATGGCCTGCCCCTTGGCCGGGTCGGCTCTTGGCGCGGGCTTGGCGTCGCTGGCCAGCACAGGGGCGGAAAGGGCAGTGGCGAGCAGCAGCAGGAGGGGCGACTTCATGTCCGGGGCTTCGTTTTGAGTTCGGGTTTGAAAGCAAACTTGTTGATTTTACAATGACCGATGAGCATCCCTTCCGCCACTGTCGCCGGCGTTGTCACGGCGACCGACAGCGCCGCCAGGACCGCACTGGCGTGGACGCATACCGCGAGGTTCCTGACCACGGCGTCCCGATTGGACCAGTTGCCGCCGACCGAACTGCCGGAAATCGCCTTCGTCGGGCGCAGCAACGCCGGCAAGTCGACGGCCATCAACCGTCTGGCCCAACAGAAGCGCCTGGCCTTCGCATCGCGTACCCCCGGGCGTACGCAGCACATCAACCTGTTCGAGGTGGGGCCGAAGGATGCGCCCGATGCGCTCTTCGCGGACCTGCCGGGTTATGGCTATGCGGCCGTCGAGCGCGCGGCGAAGCTGCGCTGGCAGGAGGTGATGGCACAGTACCTGGCGCAACGGCGCAGCCTGTCAGGCGTGGTGCTGATGATCGACTCACGCCATGGCTTCACCGACCTCGACCGGCAGCTGCTGGGCCTGCTGCTGCCCCGCCTGGCCGGAGGCGCGGTGCGCCTGCTGGTGCTCTTGACGAAGGTGGACAAGATCACGCGCAGCGGCGCCAGCGCGGCGCTCCTGGCTGCCCAGGCCCTGCTGGCTGAAAACTGCCCGGAGCACGCCGACATCGGCGTGGCGCTGTTCTCCGCGCTCGAACGCATCGGGGTGGACGATGCAGCGATGGCGCTGCATGCATGGACACACGGCGCGTCGCGCGCCGGCTGAAGCTGCCGCCTCGCCTTGCAGGCGCAGGCCAGCCGCGAAACAATCAGACCACGACGAAGCTGCCCTTCAAATAGGGCAACGCCATGCGCACATGTTCGCGCAGATGCGGGAACAGGTCGGAGATCGATTCGCTGGCGTAGATCGGGCGTACGGCGTGGCGGGTGGGGCTGCCGATGTTGATCAGGCACGCTGCGCGTCCGTCGACATATTCGAGCAGGTCGGGGCTTACCGATCGAAGCATCCAGCCGTCCGAAGACTGCACCTGTCCGTTGGACGCGGCAATGAGTTGGCTTGGAGTCAGCATGTTGAATCTCGGGTCACGTGGGCGCTTTGCCGGCGCCGCAAGAGATGCTGTGGAACGCGTTCCGTTGAAGTGATGAGTGGAAGTTTAGGACGGTGACTTCGGCTCCCAAGCCCCTTGCTTCGGGGGGCGATTCGCTGCGACGATGCGCGCTCGTGTTTTTGTCACGCCACCGAATCCGAAAGGCGCCATTTGCGCAACGGCCGTGCTGGTGCGCGCGAGCGATAGGCGAAAGAAAGCCCGCGGCCCCGAAAGGGCACGCGGGCTTGTTGCCGCACAGGCGGGACGATCCCGCCGCGGACCGGACTTACATGTCCATGCCGCCCATGCCACCCATGCCGCCCATGCCGCCAGGCATGCCGCCACCCATGCCGCCGGACTCTTCCTTCGGCGACTCGGCCACCATGGCTTCGGTGGTGAGCATCAGCGACGCCACCGAGGCGGCGTTCTGCAGCGCCGTACGCGTCACCTTGGTCGGGTCCAGGATGCCCATGTCGATCATGTCGCCATAGTTGCCGTCCTGAGCGTTGTAGCCGTAGTTGCCCTTGCCGGCAGCCACTGCGGCAACCACCACGCTCGGCTCGTCACCGGCGTTGGCCACGATGATGCGCATCGGCTCTTCGCACGAACGCATGACGATCTTGATGCCCGCGTCCTGGTCATGGTTGTCGCCCTTGAGCGTGCCCACGGCCGTACGGGCGCGCAGCAGCGCCACGCCGCCACCGGCCACGATGCCTTCTTCCACCGCAGCACGCGTTGCGTGCAGGGCGTCTTCGACACGCGCCTTCTTTTCCTTCATCTCGACTTCGGTGGCGGCACCGACCTTGATCACTGCCACACCGCCGGCCAGCTTGGCCACGCGCTCCTGCAGCTTCTCGCGGTCGTAGTCGCTGGTGGCTTCCTCAATCTGCACGCGCACTTGCTTGACGCGCGCTTCGATCTCGCCAGCGGTACCGGCGCCATCGATGATGGTGGTGTTTTCCTTGCCGCACTCGACGCGCTTGGCCTGGCCCAGGTCGGCCAGCGTCACCTTCTCCAGCGTCAGGCCGACTTCCTCGGCGATGACCTTGCCGCCGGTCAGGATGGCGATGTCTTCGAGCATGGCCTTGCGGCGGTCACCGAAGCCCGGTGCCTTGACGGCCACGACCTTCAGGATGCCGCGGATGGTGTTGACCACCAGCGTGGCCAGGGCCTCGCCTTCGACTTCCTCGGCGACGATCAGCAGCGGCTTGCCGCTCTTGGCCACCTGCTCCAGCGTGGGCAGCAGGTCGCGGATGTTGCTGATCTTCTTGTCGTAGAGCAGTACGTACGGGTTGTCGAGGATCGCGCTCTGCTTCTCGGGGTTGTTGATGAAGTACGGCGACAGGTAGCCGCGGTCGAACTGCATCCCTTCGACGATGTCGAGCTCGTTGTCGAGGCTCTTGCCGTCTTCGACAGTGATCACGCCTTCCTTGCCGACCTTGTCCATCGCCTTGGCGATGATGTCGCCGATCGAGGCGTCGCTGTTGGCGGATATGGCACCGACCTGGGCGATTTCCTTCGACGTGGTGGTGGGCTTGGACTGCTTCTTCAGCTGCTCGACCAGGGCCGTGACGGCCTTGTCGATGCCGCGCTTCAGGTCCATCGGGTTCATGCCGGCGGCCACGTACTTCATGCCTTCGCGCACGATGGCCTGGGCCAGCACGGTGGCGGTGGTGGTGCCATCACCAGCCAGGTCGCTGGTCTTGGAAGCGACTTCCTTGACCATTTGCGCGCCCATGTTCTGGAGCTTGTCCTTGAGCTCGATCTCCTTGGCCACCGAGACACCGTCCTTGGTGACGGTGGGGGCGCCGAAGCTGCGCTCGAGCACCACGTTGCGGCCCTTCGGGCCGAGCGTGACCTTGACCGCGTTGGCCAGGATGTTCACGCCTTCGACCATGCGGTGGCGGGCATCGCTGCCGAAAATGACGTCTTTTGCTGCCATGTGTGTTTCTCCGAATTCAGATTGGGTAGTTGGACTTCTGTCTGCGGCCGGGGTTTTGGCCCTTGACTTCGCTGCGCGAAGTCAGCCTGAGACGAAAGCAAGTCGCCGCAGGCGATCTACTTTTCTACGACGGCGAAGAGGTCGTCTTCCTTCATGACCAGCAGTTCCTCGCCATCGACCTTGACGGTCTGGCCGCTGTACTTGCCGAAGAGGACACGGTCGCCGACCTTGATGTTCAGGACAACGAAGTCACCCTTGTCGTTGCGCTTGCCCGGGCCCACCGCCAGCACTTCGCCTTGGTCGGGCTTTTCTGCGGCGTTGTCGGGAATGACGATGCCGGAGGCGGTCTTGGTTTCCTGTTCCAGACGCTTGACGATCACACGATCGTGCAAAGGACGAAGTTTCATTTCATCTCCTAATAGATCAGATTGAGCGCTGCCAACGTACTCCAATGAAGTTGGTGCACATTAACTTTGAATGACCGACGACCAGTTCGCACTGGCACCGATCGTTAGCACTCAACGGAGTCGAGTGCTAGCAAACAGATTATAGGGGCGACGCGAGCGACTTCAAGGGCCAGCATTGTGGCGGCCCACAGTTGAAGTACTGCCAAGCTGCCAATTTCGCAGCCATCGCGTGCGCCAAGGTGGCGGCGTCAGTGCGCGGGGCCGGATACGGGCTTGTCTTCGTCGATGTCCGAGGGCGTGTCGGTGGCCTACACGGTAGCTTTCGCTCGCCCAGGCACCGAGGTCGGCGCTACGGCAGCGCGGGCTGCAGAACGGGCGCGACGGATTTTCGACACTGTACAAGGCCTGTTTGCCACAGGCCGGGCAACGCACACGGCGCACCTTGCTCGAGCCTTCGGTCATCATGAGCACAACGTGAGCTCGAACTCGGTGTCGTTGGTGCTGGGTCTGAGCCGTCCGTCGGTGTCCGCTTGCATCAGACGCACCATGGCCATCAGGCGATGGCCGCTGATCTCTGGTACCAAGTGCACACCGTCCTCGAGCCGGACACGCATCAGGTGGTAGGTGCGCCCTACCGGCAGGCTTTGCTGGAACTGCCCGCCCATGGCCACCACGCGTTGCGGCGCACCGCTGTCACGCAGCAACCCAAGCAGCACGTGCAGCGCCTCGGCCAGTGGCATCAGGCTGGCGGTCCACCGACTCAGGTCGGCACGCCGCCGCTCTGCCGGATGCTGTTGCCAGGCGTAGTAGCCGGGCAGGTCGAACTCGCAGGTACCGCCTGGAATGCTGATGCGGCTGCGGATGCTCATCAGCCAGTCGTTGCCGGTGAGCGCTTGACCCGCCTTGCCGGCCAACTGGTTCAGGCCGGTGAAGGCGTGGTCGATACGGCCCACGACCTTGTCGAGCGCGGCTTCCGAGATCTGCGGATTGCCTCGATAACCCTGCAGCAGGATGCGATGCCGTTCGAGCTCCTTCAGCAGATCGGATTTCAGGTCGGCACGCGATGCCACGTCCATGATCTCGAACACCGTGGCCAGTGCGAAATGGTGATCCACCGGCGCGTCGCGCCGCATCAACTGGCCAAGACGATCGAAAAGGTGCTCCAGCCGCAGCATCGTGCGGATGCTCTCGTTGAACGGGTACTCGTAAAGAACCAAGGCCGGGCGCTCCGCTGTCAGGCATTCGATCAAGCGTACAGGCTGTGTCTGCCAAATGCTGCAGACAATTGTTTCACACGCTCGTTGCGCTGCCTCGAAAACGGCTGCTCCAGAGGTTCCACAAGCTGCGGACCTCGTCTTGAAGCGCGGCCTGCGACAAGCCGTCGTTGAAGATCACTGCATCGGCCATAGCGCGCCGGTCGCGGCGCGTCGACTGCTGGGCGATGACCCGACGCACCTGCTCTTCGGTCCAGCCCGATCGTTGCACTACGCGCTGCACCTGCGTGGCCTCGAGGCAGTCCACCACCAGCACGCGGGTCACGCGCTGCCGCCAGTGGCTCGAGGCCGCCAGCAGCGGCACGTCGAAGACCACGGGCTTCGCGCCCGCGAGGCTGGCTTGGCGCGTTGCCTCGGCGCCGATCATCGGGTGCAGGATGGACTCGAGTCGGCGCATGGCGCCCGGGTCGCCGTAGGCCAGCGCGCGCATGCGGTCACGATCCATCGAGCCGTCTGCAGCAATGATGTAGGGTCCGAATTCGCCCGTCAGTGCCGGCAACGCGGCGCCGCCCGGGGCCGTCAGCGCATGCGCGATGGCGTCGGTATCCACCAGCATGGCGCCGCAGGCCACCAGCATGGCGGCGACCGTGCTCTTGCCGCTTCCGATGCCCCCGGTCAAGCCAAGATGCAGCGGGTTCAAAGCGTAGGAAACCACAGCTGCGTGAGCTGCTGGCCGAAGAACAGCGCGGCAATGCCGCCGCCGACCAGGTAGGGCCCGAACGGAATCGGCACTTCACGCTTGTGGCCGCCAAAGGCGATCATCGCGATGCCCACCACCGCACCTACGGCGGAGGCCAGCAATACGATCGACGGCAGCAACTGCCAGCCGAGCAACGCCCCCAGGCCGGCCAGCAACTTGAAGTCGCCTTCGCCCATGCCCTCCACGCCACGCAGCTTCTTGTAGCTGTAGGCAAGCAGCCATAGAGCGCCGTAACCGGCAACGGCACCCCAGGCCGCGGCTTCGAGCGTCGTACCGGTCCAGCCGAGTCCAGCCCCGAGAACGCCCAGGCCAATCAGCGGCAGTGTCAGGTCATCCGGCAAGTAGGTGGTGTCCAGGTCGATCAATGCCATGGCCACCATCAATGCCACCGCGGCGCACCACAGCAGTGTTGCAGGCTGCGCACCGAATTTCCAGCCGCATGCCGCGAACAGTAGTGCAGTCGACAACTCGACCAGCGGGTATCGCCTCGAGATGGCGGTCCCGCATGACGAGCAGCGACCCTTCAGACGCAGCCAACCGATCAGTGGCAGGTTCTCGTGCCAGCGCAGCACGTGGCCGCAACTCGGGCAGCGTGAACGCGGCCGCGCCAAGCTGATGGGACTCAACGCGCCCAACGCGTCAGCAATGGCCTTGGCCGACTGGCCGAACACCGCAGGTGGCGCGCCATTTTGCCCGCTGACCCGCTGCCAGGCCGCTGCATCGCCGAGTTGATGCTCGGCCATGTCGAACCACCAATCGCGCTCGAGCATCGTCGGCAGCCTATGCGCCACCACATTCAGGAAGCTGCCGACACACAGGCCCAGCACGGCCAGGGCCAGCGGCGAAAACCAGACCTCCGGCGCCATGCCGGCGTTCAGACTACTGCGCCCAGCTTGAAGATCGGCAGGTACATCGACACCACGATGCCGCCGATCAGCACCCCGAGGATGACGATGATGAAGGGCTCCATCAGGCTGGACAGGCCCTTGACCATTTCGTCGACTTCGTCTTCGTAGAACTCGGCGCACTTGGCCAGCATGTGGTCGAGCGAACCCGACTCCTCACCGATGGACGCCATCTGCAGCACCATGGTCGGGAACACCCCCGTGGTCGTCATCGCGGTGGTCAAGGCCGAGCCGGTGGACACGTCCTTCTGGATCTGGGCCGTCGCCAGCCGGTAGACCGCGTTGCCGGACGCACCGCCGACCGAATCGAGCGCTTCGACCAGTGGCACGCCAGCGGCGAACATCGTGGACAGCGTGCGCGTCCATCGGGCCACCACGGACTTGTTGATCAGGTCACCGAACACCGGCATGCGCAGCAGCAATCGGTCCATGAACATCTGCATCTTCTCGGACCGCTTCCAGCTCTCGAGGAAGAAGTAAATCCCGCCGAACAGGAAGCCGAAGATCGCCCACCAGTAGCTGACGAAGAACTCGGACATGGCGATGACGACCAGCGTCGGTGCCGGCAGGTCGGCGCCAAAGGAGCGGAAGACTTCCTTGAACGACGGAATCACGAAGATCATGATCACCGTCAGCACGACGAACGCCACGACGATCACCGCGATTGGATACATCAAGGCCGACTTGATCTTGCTCTTGATGGCGAGCGTCTTTTCTTGGTAGATCGCCAGGCGGTCGAGCAGCGCCTCCAGGATGCCGCCGGCTTCGCCGGCCTCGACCAAGTTGCAATACAACGCGTCGAACTGCATCGGGTGCTTGCGAAAGGCCGACGACAGGCTGGTGCCGGTCTCGACGTCACCGCGGATCTCGTTCAGCAGGCGCGTCATCTTCGGGTTGGTGCTGCCGCGCGCGACGATGTCGAAGGCCTGCAGCAACGGCACGCCGGCCTTCATCATCGTCGCCAGCTGGCGCGTGAAGATGGCGATTTCCTTCTGCTTGATGGCACGTCCGCCGCTGGTGCGGCGCTTCTTCACCTTGGTGATGAGGATGCCCTGGCGGCGCAAGCTGGCATTGACCACGGCCTCGCCGCCGGCGCGGATCTCGCCACGTACGAGCTTGCCGTTCTTGTCCTTGCCTTCCCACTCGAAGATCGAGTCCTTGGTGCCTCTTGCGGCTACTGCAGTTGCCATCGTGTCTCCGGCGCGAGCCTGTTCAATCGAAGAGTTCTGGGGAAGTGGCGGGTCACTCGTTGGTCACCGAGATGACCTCTTCCAGCGTGGTGGCACCGGTGCGCACCTTCAACAG
Organism: uncultured beta proteobacterium; assembly: GCA_963824005.1. GTDB lineage: Bacteria > Pseudomonadota > Gammaproteobacteria > Burkholderiales > Burkholderiaceae_C > Rubrivivax. The sequence continues at coordinate 69,214 of CAWGOK010000002.1, read as the reverse complement.
GCCCGATTGCCTGAGGTCGCGTACGCCGTCCTTCTGCGCCTGCTCGGCGATGTCCATCGAGGTGCCCTCGGCCAGGATGATGCGTTGAATCGCTTCCGTGATCGGCATCACCTGGTACAGGCCGACCCGCCCCTTGTAGCCGTTGTTGCATGCCGAACAGCCGACCGCACGATAGGGCCGCCAGCTGCCGTCGAGATCGGTATCGGCGAAGCCTGCGCGCAACAACGCCTCGCGAGGATAGTCGGCCTGGGTCTTGCAGTTCTCGCACAGCCGGCGCGCAAGGCGCTGCGCCGTGATCAGTAGCACGCTTGCCGCAATGTTGAATGGCGCGACGCCCATGTTGAGCAAGCGGGTGAGCGTGGTCGGCGCATCGTTGGTGTGCAACGTGGACATGACCATGTGACCGGTTTGCGCGGCCTTGATGGCGATGTCGGCGGTTTCGAGATCGCGGATTTCGCCGACCATGATGATGTCCGGGTCCTGGCGCAGGAAGGACTTCAGCGCGGCGGCAAAGCTCAGCCCGGCCTTGTCGTTGACGTTCACCTGGTTGACGCCCGGCAGGTTGATTTCGGCCGGGTCCTCGACCGTGCAAATATTCACGCCCGGCTGGTTCAGGAGGTTCAGGCAGGTGTAGAGCGAGACTGTCTTGCCGCTGCCGGTGGGGCCGGTGACCAGCACCATGCCGTAGGGCCGCTGGATGACATGCATCAGCCGATCGCGCTCGATCTTCTCGTAGCCCAGGGCCTCGATGCCGAGCTTGGCGCTCGACGGGTCGAGGATCCGGATGACAATCTTTTCGCCGAACAGCGTGGGCAGGGTGCTGATGCGAAAGTCGATGGCTTTGTTGCCGAACTTGAGCTTCAATCGCCCGTCCTGCGGTACGCGCTTCTCGGCAATGTCCATGCGCGAGATGACCTTGATGCGCGAGGCCAACTTGTCCTTGATCGCGATCGGTGGCTGGGTGATCTCGCGCAACTCGCCGTCGATGCGAAAGCGCACCCGGTAGTTGTACTCGTAGGGTTCGAAGTGCAGGTCGGAGGCGCGCGCGTTGATCGCGTCGATCAGCATCTTTTGCAGGAACCGCACCACTGGCGCGTCTTCGACCTCTTGCGAGACCTCGGCGCTGTCCTGCGCCGCGGTGGAGTCGTCGGTGACGTCGAATTCGAAGTCACCACCGGCCAGCGACTCCATCGCCTCGTTGACGTTGGCACCCTGGGTCTCGAGGATACGCACCAGCTTGTCGTACTCGACGATGACCCACTCGGGCGACAACTGCGTGGCGAACTTGATGCGCTCGACGGCCTCTTGGTCGGTGGGGTCGGCTGCACCGATGAAAAGTCGATTGCCGCGCTTGCCAAGTACGATCAACTGGTACTGCAGCGCCAGCTTCGGTTCGACGATGCCGCGCGGCAGGCGGTTTAGGTCGACTGCACTTAGATCCAGCAGAGGCAGTGCCAGGGCCGTGGACAGGGTGTGTGCCAGATCAGACGGCTGCACTGCACCGGCGGAGATCACCGCGGAGACAAAACTTGCACGGCGCTCCTTGGCGCTGCGGGCAAGGTCTTCGGCGGCCTTGGCGCTGAGTTTCCCCGCGTGCACGAGGACGCGGGCAACCCCGGAAAGAGCCGACTGCGACGACTCGACGAGCGTGTCAACGGCCATCGGCTGGATGTTTCCTCGTAACGATCCGATGCATCATCGCCGATAGCCCGGCTTGTGTAAACCGAAGCGGCCCGGCCGCGTGCATTCGTTCATGCCTGCGCTTGGTGACAGCTTGCGAGATGTGGGTTTCACGCGAGCACTGCGCATCGTCTTGCTGCATGTTGGTCGGGGTGAGAGGATTCGAACCTCCGGCCTCTACGTCCCGAACGTAGCGCTCTACCAGGCTAAGCTACACCCCGATCTGGCTGGCTGGACGCCCGCCTCACGGCCGGCGGCTCAGAACGAGCGGTGCACCGACCGAACGCATAATTCTAGCAGAGCATCACGCGCGCTCGAGTGCGGTAGGACACGCAGACAACTGCGAGCCTGGTCCGCTTCCAGTTGTGCGACGGCGCGCGTGGCGTCCAGGGCGCCGGTGCGGCGCACGACCTCCACGATCTGCGGCAGACCCTGGACCTCGCCGTGCTCAATGGCATGGCGGATCAACTGGCGCTCGGCGGCCGTACCACGCTCCATCGCGAACAGCAGAGGCAGCGTGGGCTTGCCCTCGCGCAAGTCATCGCCGACGTTCTTGCCTAGCGCATGGGGGTCACCTTCATAGTCGAGCAGATCATCGACCAGCTGAAACGCCGTGCCCAGTGAGCGACCGTAATCGGCGCAGCACTCCTCCACATTCTGTTCAACCTCGCCAAGCACTGCACCAAGCCGGGCACTGGCTTCGAACAGCTTGGCGGTCTTGAAGCGAATGACACGCAAGTAATCGGCGACGGCCAAGTCAGCGTCATGGATGTTCATCAACTGAAGTACTTCGCCTTCGGCGATGACATTGGTGGCGTCCGCCAGCACTTCGAGCACGCGCATTCGATTGACTGAAACCATCATCTGGAACGCGCGGGAGTACAGAAAGTCACCCACCAGTACGCTTGCGGCGTTGCCAAACATTGCATTGGCCGTCTGGCGACCGCGCCGCAGCGACGATTCGTCGACCACGTCGTCGTGCAAAAGGGTGGCCGTGTGAATGAACTCGACGATGGCCGCGAGCTCGTAGCGTTCCGGGCCTTCGAATCCGAGCGCTTGCGCGAACAGCAGCACCAGTCGCGGCCGGATGCGCTTACCTCCGGCGCTGATGATGTAGGTCGAGATCTGGTCGATCAGGGCCACTCTCGACGAAAGGCGCTCGCGAATGGTTGCATCCACCCTCTGCATCGCGGCCGCCAATGGGTCGGCGCAAAGTACGTGGGTGGATTGGGCTTCGATCACGGAATGCTTGGCGGGCTATTTACGTCGATTATAGGAATTCAGCCCCAGCTCGAGGCCCAGGCATGGGCTGGGCCGTGTGACACGCGCAGGAGGCACGGCGGGGGGTCGATCTGCGGCGCACGGAGGTGGGTGGGCAGCAAGTGGCGAACGTCGTGCTAGAATTTCAGGTTGATCGTCGATGCCAGCCGGGGCACATCGAGGCTGCGTAGTATCGAGTGTTCGGCAGTTCGAGCCCGACGACGGCAGATTCAATGAAAGGTCATATATGTACGCGGTCATAAAAACCGGCGGCAAACAATACAAGGTTGCGGCCGGCGAAAACATCAAGGTAGAACTGATCGCTGCGGACGTAGGCCAGGAAATCGTCATCGATCAGGTGCTGGCCGTTGGCCAGGGCGCAGATCTGAAGGTCGGTGCGCCCTGGGTGTCCGGCGCGAGCGTCAAGGCGACCGTGGTGGGCCACGGCAAGCACGACAAGGTTCGCATCTTCAAGATGCGCCGGCGCAAGCATTATCAGAAGCACGGTGGTCATCGCCAGTCCTTTACCGAGCTTCAGATCAGCGCCGTCAACGCCTGAGCAAGACTGGCTCGATCCCGAATCTTCAGGAGTCCTGAACCATGGCACAGAAAAAAGGCGGCGGTTCCACCCGGAACGGCCGTGATTCACAACCCAAGATGCTGGGCGTCAAGGTCTACGGCGGCCAATCGGTGTCTGCTGGCTCGATCATCGTGCGCCAGCGTGGAACCAAGTTCCATGCCGGAACCAACGTCGGCATGGGCCGTGACCACACGCTGTTCGCGAGGGTCGATGGCACCGTCTCCTTCGACGTGAAGGGTGCGCTCAACAAGCAGACTGTGTTCGTCAGCCCGGCCTGACGTTGTCCCGCTACGAGCCGAAGCCCCGGTTCGCCGGGGCTTCGTCGTTCTGGGGCGCCGGGCGCCTGACTCGCTGCCACCCACCCCTCGCTACCATCGCCATTGCATGAAGTTCGTTGACGAAGCCACTATCGACGTCGCCGCCGGCAACGGCGGGGCCGGCTGCGCCAGTTTCCGACGCGAGAAGTTCATCCCCTTCGGCGGGCCGGATGGTGGCGATGGCGGTCGCGGCGGCAGCATTCGTGCGGTGGCCGATCGCAACCTGAATACGCTGATCGACTATCGCTATGCGCGGCGGCATGTCGCGCGCAACGGCGAGAGTGGGCGTGGTGCCGACCAGTACGGCGCCGCCGGCGCGGACATCCTGCTTCGCATGCCGGTAGGCACGATCGTCACCGACCTCGAGACCGGGCAGGTCGTTGCCGAATTGTTGGATACGGACGAGCCGGTGCTGCTTTGCAAGGGCGGCGACGGCGGCTTCGGAAACCTGCACTACAAGACCAGCACCAACCGCGCACCCCGGCAGAAGACCCCTGGCTGGCCCGGCGAGCAGAAGAAGCTCAAGCTCGAATTGCGTGTGCTTGCCGATGTCGGCCTCCTGGGCATGCCCAACGCCGGCAAGTCCACCTTGATTGCCGCCATTTCCAATGCGCGCCCGAAGATCGCCGACTATCCTTTCACCACGCTGCATCCGAACCTGGGTGTGGTTCGCGTGGCGCCGGAGCAGAGCTTCGTCGTCGCCGATGTTCCCGGCCTGATCGAAGGCGCGTCCGAAGGTGCCGGCCTTGGGCACCGCTTCCTGCGCCACCTGCAGCGTACCCGCTTGCTGTTGCACATCGTGGACCTGGCGCCCTTCGACGATTGCGTCGATCCGGTCAAGGACGCGCGCGCCATCGTGGCCGAGTTGAAGAAGTACGACCCGACGCTGCACGCCAAGCCGCGATGGCTGGTCTTGAACAAGATCGACATGGTGGCACCCGAGGAGCGCGAGAAGCGGGTCAAGGAATTCGTGCGCCGCTTGCGCTGGAAGGGACCGGTGTTCCAGATTTCTGCCCTGGCACGCGAGGGGCTTCAGCCCCTGACACGTGCGGTCTACCAGCATGTGGCGCAGTACCAGAAGCAGCTGCCCGAGCCCGACCCGCGCTTCGCGCGCGAGGTTCCGGATGGAGCGGCCGATGGCTGATGTGCTGCGCCAGGCGCGACGCATCGTCGTCAAGGTCGGCTCCAGCCTGGTGACCAACGAGGGCCGCGGAGTCGACGCCCAGGCCATCGGAAACTGGTGCCGACAACTCGCTGCGCTGGCCGCGCAGGGGCGAGAAGTGGTCATGGTCTCCAGCGGGGCTATCGCCGAGGGCATGCAGCGTCTGGGCTGGCGCACGCGGCCGAAGGAACTTCACGAGCTGCAGGCTGCCGCCGCCGTCGGGCAGATGGGCCTGGCGCAGATGTACGAGAGCAAGCTGCGCGAGCACGACATGCGCAGCGCCCAGGTGCTGCTGACGCACGCCGATCTGGCCGACCGCGAGCGCTACCTGAACGCACGCTCGACCTTGCTGACACTGCTGGCCTTGAAGGTCATCCCGGTGATCAACGAAAACGATACCGTCGTCAACGACGAGATCAAGTTCGGTGACAACGACACGCTGGCCGCGCTGGTGGCCAATCTGGTCGAGGCCGACGCGCTGGTGATCCTGACCGACCAGCGTGGCCTGTACTCGGCCGATCCACGCAAGGACCCCCAGGCGCACTTTGTCGACGAGGCATCCGCCGGTGACCCCGCGCTGGAGCAAATGGCCGGTGGCGCGGGTTCGTCCATCGGGCGTGGCGGCATGATCACCAAGGTGCTGGCCGCCAGGCGCGCCGCCGGCAGTGGTGCCAGCACTGTCATCGCCTGGGGCCGGGAACCCGACGTGTTGCTACGGCTGGCTGCCGGTGAAGCCATCGGCAGCGCGCTGCACGCAAACACGCCGAAACTCGCGGCACGCAAGCAGTGGATGGTCGATCACCTGCAACTGCGCGGCGCGGTGGTGGTCGACGACGGCGCCGTGCTCAAGCTGCGCGACGAGGGCAAGAGCCTGTTGCCGATCGGCGTGGTGGAGGTGCATGGCGAGTTCCAGCGCGGCGACGTGATCGCGGTGCGCGACGCCGCGGGCAAGGAACTGGCGCGCGGCCTGGCCAACTACTCGAGCACCGAAACACGGCTGATTGCGCGTAAGCCCTCGACGCAGATCGAAGCAGCGCTGGGCTTCATCAACGAGCCCGAACTCATCCACCGCACCAACCTCGTACTGAGCTGACGCCCCGGCACCCGGCCGGGCTCAAAGTTCGTCCGGTCCCGGTGCCGTGGGTTCGCCGCCGACGCGCTCGGTGTCCGGCACAGTCGCTATGGCATCGGGAGTGCCATTGATGCCACCTTCGTCGTGGCGTTGTGTGCGCATGCCGGCGCGCAGGTAGCGGTTGTGGTGGTGCACTCGTGGCAGGAAGCGCGACAGTTCGGTCAGCGCCATCTCGTACACATTGCGCTTGAACTCGATGACCACGTCGAGCGGCACCCAGTACTCGTTCCAGCGCCAGGCGTCGAACTCCGGGTGGTCGGTGGCGCGCAGGTTCATGTCGCTGTCACGTCCGACCAGGCGCAGAAGGAACCAGATCTGCTTCTGGCCGCGGTAGTGGCCGCGAGCCTCCCTGCGGATGAAATGGTCGGGCACTTCGTAACGCAGCCAGTCCCGCGTTCGCGCGATCACCTGCACATGCTCGGGCCGCAGGCCGACCTCTTCATGCAACTCGCGGAACATCGCCTGTTCCGGCGTCTCGCCATGCTTGATGCCCCCTTGCGGGAACTGCCACGAATGGGTGCGCAGCCGCTTGCCCCAGAACACCTGGTTGCGCGCATTGAGCAGGACGACGCCGACGTTGGGCCTGAAGCCGTCACGGTCGAGCATAATCAAACCCCGATTTCTTGATTGAAATCATTATTGCACCGGCTGCATGGCCCGTGCGAGCCCTTGCTTTCCCGCACCCTGGCGCCGGCGGCCCGGCCCCGCGCGCCCTTGCCGCCCCACACCCGATGAAAGCCAGCCAGTTCTTCGTTTCCACCCTGAAGGAAGCTCCTTCCGATGCCGAGGTCGTCAGCCACCGCCTGATGCTGCGCGCCGGCATGATCAAGCGCCTGGGCTCGGGCATCTACAGCTACATGCCGATGGGCCTGCGTGTGATCCGCAAGGTCGAAGCCATCATCCGCGAGGAGATGAACCGCGCCGGCGCGGTGGAACTGCTGATGCCGGTGGTGCAGCCGGCCGAGCTGTGGCAGGAGTCGGGCCGCTTCCAGGCCTATGGGCCGGAGTTGCTGCGCGTGAAGGACCGGCACGAGCGCGACTTCATCATCCAGCCCACCAGCGAAGAGGTCATCACCGACATCGCGCGGCAGGAACTGCGCAGCTACAAGCAGTTGCCGCGCAATTTCTATCACATCCAGACCAAGTTCCGCGACGAGCGCCGGCCGCGTTTCGGCATCATGCGCGGACGCGAGTTCACGATGAAGGATGCCTATTCCTTCGACCGCGACAAGGCCGGCTGCATTGCGCAGCTACGAGGTGATGTACCAAGCCTATTGCCGCATCTTCGACCGTTTCGGGTTGCAGTACCGTGCGGTGGCCGCCGACACCGGCGCCATCGGCGGAGATGCCTCGCACGAGTTCCAGGTCATCGCCGATACCGGCGAGGACGCGCTCGTCTACAGCACTGCCAGCGACTATGCGGCCAACATCGAGCTGGCCGAGGCGCTGCCGTTGATCAGCAAGCGCGCCGCGTCGGCCACGGCACTGGCCAAGACGCCGACGCCAGGCAAGTCCACCTGCGAGGACGTGGCCGATCTGCTGGGCGTGCCGCTGCAGCATACGGTGAAGTCGCTGGTGCTGGCCACCGACCAGCTGTCTCCCGAAGGCGACCTGCTCGGCACCACGGTGTGGCTGTTGCTGGTGCGCGGCGACCACAGCCTCAACGAGATCAAGGCCGGCAAGGTCGAAGGCCTGAAGGCCGGCTTCCGCTTCGCCAGCGTGTCCGAGATCGAGCAGCACTTCGGCTGCAAGCCCGGCTACCTGGGCCCGATCGGCACCCGGCTGCCGGTCAAGGTGGTGGCCGATCGCACCGTGGCCGCCATGCACGACTTCATCTGCGGCGCCAACGACGAAGGCTTCCACTACACCGGCGCGAACTGGGGCCGCGACCTGCCCGAGCCCGACCTGGTGGCCGACATCCGCAACGTCGTCGCCGGCGACCCCTCGCCCGACGGCCAGGGCGTGCTGGCCATCCAGCGCGGCATCGAGGTCGGCCATGTGTTCTACCTCGGCACCAAGTACAGCAAGTCGATGAATGCCAGCTTTCTCGACGAGACCGGCAAGCCGCAATTGATGGAAATGGGCTGCTACGGCATCGGCGTCACCCGCATCCTGGGCGCCGCCATCGAGCAGAGCCACGACGCGCGGGGCATTCTCTGGCCTGACTCGATGGCCCCGTTCACCGTGGTCCTTTGCCCGATCGGCTACGAGCGAAATGCCGAGGTACGCGCCGCGGCCGACCGCCTGCACGATGAACTGGCGGCGATGGGCGTTGACGTCATGCTCGACGACCGCGGTGAGCGCCCCGGTGCGATGTTCGCCGACTGGGAGTTGATCGGCGTGCCGCAGCGCGTGGTCATCTCCGAGCGCGGCCTGAAGGAGGGCCTGCTCGAGGTGCAGGGCCGCCGCGACGCACAGGCCAGCAGCGTCCCGCTGGCCGAACTGGGTGCCTTCGTGAAGGCCCAGCTCGGCGCATGACGGCAGGCCGCCGCGGCTGGCAGCGTCGCAGAGCGCTCGCCGCTGGCGTACTCGTGCTACTGGGCCAGGGTCTGCCGCGCAGTGTGCGGGCTGGCGCTCAGCTCGAGGAGCCGTTGGCCGACAAGGTGCGCTCGGCGCTGGCCGCCTCAGTGGCCGATGCCGCGCCGCCGCGCGCGAGCTTTGCCTCGATCGACGACCGCCTGGGCTACCTGCGCTGGCTGGGCGCGATGAGCGAGCGGCTGAAGAAGCGCAAGAGCGAACATCTGATCCGCGTCGAGTTCCTGGAGGCCGTCTGGTACGAAAGCAAGCGTGCCGGGCTGGAGCCGGCGCTGGTGCTGGGGCTGATCCAGGTGGAGAGCGGCTTTCGCAAGTACGCCATCAGCGTGGCCGGTGCGCGTGGCTACATGCAGGTGATGCCGTTCTGGGCCCGCACCATCGGCAACGGCGACGCGAGCCGGCTGTTCCATATGCAGACCAACCTGCGTTTCGGTTGCGTCATCCTGCGCCACTACCTCGACATCGAGAAGGGCGACGTGTTCCTTGCGCTCGGCCGCTACAACGGCAGCCGCGGCCGCAGCGAATACCCCAACGCGGTGTTTGCCAACCGCCGGCAGTGGCTTCTGGATGGCAGCGCGCAAATGGCTTCCGAAGGCATCCGCACCGGCGGCTGAGTCGAAGCGCCGAGCCAGATTGCGTGGCCCAGTGACGCCCTGACCGGGCCCAGGTCCGCGTGTCAGGTGTCGAGGCCCGATGCGGCGCGCAGCCCGTCCCAGCGCAGCGGCGCCGCACCCGGCACGCGCAAGGTCTGCAGCACGCGTTCCACGGTATCGGCCACCATCTCGTCGATCGTCTGCGGGCGGTGGTAGAAGGCCGGCAGCGGTGGGAAGACGATGCCGCCCATTTCAGTCACCGCGCACATGTTGCGCAGGTGCGCCAGGTTGAAGGGCGTCTCGCGCACCATCAGCAGCAGGGTGCGCCGCTCCTTCAGCATCACGTCGGCGGCACGCGTCAGCAGGTTGTCGCTCAGGCCGTGTGCCACAGCGGCCAGGGTCCTCATCGAACAAGGCGCGATGACCATCGCCGAAGCGTCGAAACTGCCACTGGCCAGGCAGGCGCCGACATCGCCGGGGGCGTAGCTGCGGTCGGCCAGCGCCTCGATTGCGCGGCGTTCCAGGCCCAGCTCGTGATGCACGTTCAGCACACCCGCCGGCGTCACCACCAGATGGGTCTCGATCTGCAGCGCACGTGCGCGTTGCAGCAGCCGCAGGGCGTAGATCGCGCCCGTGGCGCCGGTGATGCCGACGACCAGGCGCGACGACATCTCAATTCTTGCCGAGCACCTGCTGCAATTCGCCGGACTGATACATCTCGGTCATGATGTCCGAGCCGCCGACAAATTCTCCGTCGACATACAGCTGCGGGATGGTCGGCCAGTTGGCGTACTGCTTGATGCCCTGGCGGATCTCCTCGTCCTCGAGCACGTTCACCGTCTTCACGTCGTTCACGCCGCAGGCGTTCAGCAACTGCATGGCGCGACCGGAAAAGCCGCACATCGGGAACTGTGCCGTGCCCTTCATGAAAAGCACCACCCGGTTGTTCTTGACCACTTGGTCGATGCGTTGTTGCGAGTCGCTCATGAAACCGTTCCTAACAAGACGAAGGCCGTTGAAGTTCAGGCCGTCTTTATACGGCAAAGCGCGACGCCGGGGCGGCGTGCGCACCGATGGCCCCGATCGCAGCGCGACTGGTCGCTTCAGAACGAGTAGCTGACGCCCAGCTGGACCATCGGCGCCATGCGCAGTTCGCGTATCAGGTCCTCGACGCCTTGGTTGCCCGACATCACCCGCCCCAGACCCAGGGCGTTGGCCGGGTTTTGCACCACCAGCCCGATGTCGGCCCAGAAGCCCCAGCCCGTCTTCAGCGAGACATCGCTATACCCGATGCCCAGGTAGGGCATCGCGCTCGCGTTGTCGGCGGATGGGTCGACCAGGCCGGGAAACAGACTGGGAAGCGCCACGCCATGCGAGGTGCCGAAGCTCACCGCAGCGCGGGACGACCAGGCCAGGTCGGACAGCGAGATCCCCGGCTGCCTGATCAGCAACACGCTGCTGGCGCGAAAACCGGTGCGTGGCGACGTCGCGTCGGCCAGGTCCTTCGAGAAGTAGTAGTCCCCCGAGACCGCTGCGGCCATAGGTGCGATGCCCGACAGCCCGGCCGACGTCTGGTAGCCCAGCCGCACTGGAGTGGCGTCGGCGCGCACCGCGTGCACGCTCAGACGTGTCTGGGTGCCGTACCAGAACCCGCCCGCGCCGTCCACCCTGAGCCCGGAATCCGCGGCCGCCGTGCCAGCCGCGCAAGCCAGGGCCATCGCCGCAATGCTGTTCAGGATTCGCATGACCGACTCCTTGGGTGCTGGCGCAGGAGGCTCCTGCGTTGAAGCTCATACTAGCCACTTGCCAGGGTCTTGGGTTTGCCAGCTTGTGTCAGAACCCCCTGAATGCGGCATGTCGTGACATTTCCGCTGCAACCCGGTGTTGCGCCAGCCTCACGCCGGGCCGAGGCGGCCACCGGTACAACGGGGTCGGCCCGCCAGGTCGGTGCGCGTCAGGACGGAGGTGAATCCGGCACTGCCCAGCGCAAGGCCAACGGCCTCGGCCTGCTCGTGGCCATGCTCCAGCAGCAGCCAGCCGCCTGGCAGCAAGTGTTGCGGCGCGTGGCGCACGATGTGCTCCAGTGCTGCCAGGCCGTTGCCGCCAGGCGACAAGGCCTGCAAGGGCTCGTGCCGCAACGCCCGAAGATGCGGATCGGCCTGCGCCACATACGGCGGATTGCTGAGCACGAGATGGAAGCGCCGGCCGGCCAGCGGCAACCACCAATCGCCCACCATGAACTCGATCTCGAGGTCGTGGGCTGCGGCATTGGCCCGCGCCAGCTCGACCGCCGCCGCATTGAGGTCCAGCGCACACACGTCGGCGCCAGGGTGGCTGCGCTTCAGCGCCAGTGCGATCGCGCCGCTGCCAGTGCCCAGGTCGGCCACACGAGGTGCCGCTTCGGCTGCGAAGGGCCCGGTCAGCATCTCGATTGCCCAGTCGACCAGGGTCTCGGTGTCGGGCCGCGGCACCAGCACGTCGGGCGTGATGCGCAGCAGCAAGCCGTGGAACTCGCGCTCGCCCAGCAGGTAGGCCAAGGGCTCGCCTTCGGCCCGGCGTTGGCATTCGCTGGCGAAGCGAGCCTGCTGCGCGTCGGAAAGGGCTGCCTCCTCGTGCGCCATCAGCCAGGCGCGGGCGTGTTGCACGGTGCGTGCCAGCAGCAGCTGCGCGTCCAGCCGGTCCACCCCCAACGTTCTTGCATGCGATAGCGCGGCGCCGACGGTGGCGCAGGTGCTGCGCGCCGCCGCAGTCACGCGCCGGACTCCAGCACCGCCAACTGCTCGGCCGCGCGGGCCGCGCGCAAGGCGCCGACCACCTCGTCGAGGTCACCGTCCATCACCTTGTCCAGCTTGTACAGCGTCAGGTTGATGCGATGGTCGGTCAGCCGTCCCTGCGGGAAGTTGTAGGTGCGGATGCGGTCGGAGCGGTCGCCGCTGCCGATCAGGCCCTTGCGCGTGGCCGCCTCTTTCGCGGCGCGCTCGTTGCGGTCCTTGTCGCGCAGCCGTGCTGCCAGCACCGCCATTGCCTTGGCCTTGTTGCGGTGCTGCGAGCGGTCGTCCTGGCATTCGGCCACCAGCCCCGTGGGCAGGTGGGTGATGCGGATCGCGCTGTCGGTCTTGTTGACGTGCTGGCCGCCGGCGCCGCTGGCGCGGAAAGTGTCGATGCGCAGTTCGGTTGGGTTCAGCGTCACCTCGGCCGCCTCGTCGGGCTCGGGCATCACCGCGACGGTGCAGGCGCTGGTGTGGATGCGCCCCTGCGATTCGGTGGCCGGCACGCGCTGCACGCGGTGTCCACCGGATTCGAAGCGCAACGCTTCGTACACCTGGTCGCCCTCGATGCGCAGCACCAGCTCCTTGTAGCCGCCCAGCTCGGATGGGCTCTCGCTCATCACCTCGGTGCGCCAGCCGCGGCGCTCGCAGTAGCGCAGGTACAAACGCGCCAGGTCGCCGGCAAAGAGTGCCGATTCGTCGCCGCCGGTGCCGGCGCGGATCTCCAGGAAGGCGTTGCGCGCGTCGTCCGGGTCGCGCGGCAGCAAGCCGGCCTGAAGCTGCGCATGCAAACGCTCCAGGTCGGCCTGGGCGGCAGCGACCTCCTCGCCGGCCAGCTCGGCCATCTCCGGATCGGCCAACATCTCGCGTGCGGCTGCCAGGTCACGCTCGCGCTGCTGGTACTGCCGGAACTGCTGCACCACCTGGGACACCTCGGCCTGCTCGCGCGACAGGCTGCGGTAGCGGTTGATGTCGGCCAGCACCTGCGGGTCGGACAGATTGGCGTCCAGCTCGTTCAAGCGCAGGCTCAGGCGTTCGAACTGGTCGCGCAGCGTGGGATTCATGAAGAGGCAGGGGGAGCAGGGCAGGGCAATGGAAGAGATGGGCCGGGCGCCGCAGGGGCGCCGCGCCCATGGCGACAGGGCCGCTAGCGGCTGTCGCTGTCGGGGCCGCGAAGCGTCTGGCGCAGGAACAGGCGCGAAACGGTCTGCGCCAGTTGCTCGCGTTGCGTGCCGTCGGTCGAGTGCAGCTCGGCCAGGGTGCCGTGCAGCATCTTCTGCGTCAGGCCGCGCGCCAGCGCGTCGAGCACATGGTCGATGTCTTCGCCGCGCGCCAGCAGCTTGCGCGCGCGCGCCATTTCGGCACCACGCCAGTCGTCGGCCTGGCGGTTGAGTGCCTGGATCAAGGGCACCGCTGCGCGCTGGTCGAGCCAGTGGGCAAAACTCTGCACGCCGGCATCGACGATGGCTTCGGCCTGTTCGACGGCGGCCTGGCGTTTTTCGCCCGCGCTCTGCACCACGCCGGCCAGGTCGTCCACCGTGTACAAGTAGACGTCGGACAGCTGCCCGACCTCGGGCTCGATGTCGCGCGGCACCGCCAGGTCGACCATGAACATCGGCCGATGGCGCCGCGCCTTCAGCGCGCGTTCCACCGCGCCCAGCCCGATGATCGGCAGGGTGCTGGCGGTACAGGACACGACGGCGTCGTATTCGTGCAGGACCTGCGGCAGGTCGGCCAGTCGCAGCGCCTGCGCACCGAAGCGGCTGGCCAGCCTCTCCCCACGCTCGAGCGTGCGGTTGGCCACGGCCATGGATTTGGGTTGGCGCGCCGCAAAATGCGTGGCCACCAGTTCGACCATCTCGCCGGCGCCGACGAAGAGCACGCGGATCTGCGCCAGGTCTTCGAACAGTTGCGAGGCCAGACGCACCGAGGCCGCGGCCATGCTGACCGAGTGGCTGCCGATCTCGGTGGAACTGCGCACCTCCTTGGCCACCGAGAAGGAGCGCTGGAACAGCTGGTGCAGCGTACTGCCCAAGGTGCCCGCCGATTCGGCGTGGCGCACCGCCTCCTTCATCTGCCCGAGGATCTGCGGCTCGCCGAGCACCATCGAATCCAGGCCCGATGCCACGCGGAAGGCGTGCCGCGCCGCGGCGCGGTCTTCCAGCACATAGGTGTGGTCGAGCATCTTGTCGCCGCTGATGCTGCCCTGTGCCGCCAGCCAGTCGATGGCCGGGCGCACCAGATCACCGGGCTGGCCATTCTCGGCCGCGAAGTACAACTCGGTGCGGTTGCAGGTGGACAACAACGCCGCCTCGGGGTGGGCATGCGGACGGATGCGCTCGCGAAAGCCCAGCAGCGCCGAGGCCAGTTGCTCCGGCGCGAACACAAACCGACCGCGCACGTCCAACGGCGCAGTCGAGTGGTTCAAGCCCAGGGCGATGACACTCATCGAGTGATTATAAAATCCGTTGCCAATTCGGCCCTGGGGGTTCACCTGGGGTGATTTGACCTGCATCAACTCTCGAGGTGGGGCGTTTTCCCGCCAAGCCGTGACTCCGCATGGACCCTGTCGACGCCTTCTGGCACCTGCTGGGCCTGTTCATGCCCGCGCTGGCCACCGGCGTGATGGCCGCCACCGCCGCCAAATGGCTGTGGCGCCGGGAGCTGACGAGCATCTCCTGGCGCCGCCTGACGGGCTGGTCGGTGGCCGCGGGGTCACTGGCGCTGCTGGCCGGGCTGGTGCTGCTGAGCCGGGACGGCCGCATGCTCAGCTATGTCGCCATGGTCGTGGCCAGCGCACTGGCGCTGTGGTGGGTTGCCTTCGGGCCGAGCCGGCGCTGAGCCCGTAGATTGGTGCCCGATCAGGCCGTGGCTGCTGCAGCCTCGCGGGTGGCGCTCGCCGCATCGGCGTCATGCCAGAGGCCGCGCAGTGAATGCGGGTAGGCATGGGTGATGTCCACGTCGATCAGCTGGCCGACCAGGTGCAGCGGCCCGGCGAAGTTGACGATGCGGTTGCATTCGGTGCGGCCCATCAGCTCGGGCGCCTCGGCGCTGGACTTGCGTGACGCACCTTCGACCAGGATGCGCTGTGCCGTACCCACGCGCGAGGCAGCGATACGTCGCGCGTTGCCTTCGATGCGGGCCTGCAGCTGCTGCAGCCGCTGCAGCTTCAGCGCGTGCGGCGTGTGATCGTGCAGCGCCGCCGCCGGCGTGCCGGGGCGCGGGCTGAAGATGAAGCTGAAGCTGGAGTCGAAGCCGATGTCGTCGATCAGCTTCATCGTCAGCGCGAAGTCTTCCTCGGTCTCGCCGGGAAACCCGACGATGAAGTCGGTGGACAGCGAGACGTCGGGCCGCAGCGCGCGCAGCTTGCGTACCGTGCTCTTGTACTGCAACGCCGTGTAGCCGCGTTTCATGGCGCTGAGGATGCGGTCGCTGCCGTGCTGCACAGGCAGGTGCAGGTGGTTCACCAGCTGCGGCACGCGGGCATAGGCGTCGATCAGCCGCTGCGTGAACTCGTTCGGGTGGCTGGTGGTGTAGCGGATGCGCTCGATGCCTGGGATGGCTGCGACATATTCGACGAGCAGTGCGAAGTCGGCGATCTCCGCCGTGCCACCCATCGTGCCGCGGTAGGCATTGACGTTCTGCCCCAGCAGTGTGACCTCGCGCACGCCTTGGTCGGCCAGATGGGCGACCTCGGCCAGCACGTCGTCGAAGGGGCGGCTGACCTCCTCGCCGCGGGTATAGGGCACCACGCAGTAGGAGCAGTATTTCGAGCAGCCCTCCATGATCGAGACGAAGGCGCAGGGCCCGTCCACCCGCGCCGGCGGCAAGTGGTCGAACTTCTCGATTTCCGGGAAGCTGACGTCCACCTGCGGCCGCTGCTGCGCGCGGCGCTGGGCAATCAGCTGCGGCAGGCGGTGCAGTGTCTGCGGGCCGAACACCAGGTCGACGTAGGGCGCGCGCTCGATCAGCGCGGCGCCTTCCTGGCTGGCGACACAGCCGCCCACGCCGATGAGCACGCCCTTTTCCTTGAGGTGCTTGATCCGGCCCAGGTCGCTGAACACCTTCTCCTGCGCCTTCTCGCGGATCGAGCAGGTGTTGAACAGGATCAGGTCGGCCTGTTCGACATCGTGGGTGGTCTCGTAGCCCTCGGCCTCGTGCAGCAGGTCGGCCATCCTGCCCGAGTCGTAGTCGTTCATCTGGCAGCCGAAGCTGCGGATGAAGACCTTCTTCGCCGCCGGCGCGTTCATCGCTTGGTCCAGGTCTGCGCGTCGGCATTGAACAACCATGCCTGCGCCTCCTGCTCGGTGGCCGGCCAGGGCTTGCGCTCCATCTCGCTGCGGCTGAGGATCCACACGTCCAGCAGCATGCCTTCCAGCTCGGTGGTGTAGTTCACCACCAGCTTGCGGCCGACCAGCGCGCCCGACATCTGCATCAGGTTGTTCTCGTCGCGGATGCGCGCACCAGGCGCGAGTCGCGCCGACTTGCCGTTGAGAGTGACCTGCGGCGGCGTGCCGAAGACCACTTCGCCGCGCAAGGCTTTGGCAGTGAAGTTGCGTTGCAGCTGCGCGGCGGCAGGCAGCGCCAGTGCACAGGCGAGGATGAAGGTAGAAGCACAGCGAAGCATGGTGTTGATCCAGTGGCCGTGGAGTGGAGTCGCGCAAGGCGGCGCCGGGATTCGGGAGCGCGAAGTGTAGCCGTGGCACAGCGGTGTCGTGTACGCTTGGCCACACCGCGATGCCTCGCCGAGCCCATTCATGCACGACCCTGGTTCCCATCCCGAGCGCGACAAGGCCTGGTCGATACCGCTCGAGCAGATCGACGTCAGCAAGGGCTACCTGTTCGAGCAGGACATCGTCGGCTGGTACTTCGAGCGGCTGCGCCAGCAGGACCCGGTGCATCATGTGGTGAGCAAGCGCTTTGGCCCGTACTGGTCGGTCACGCGCTACCAGGACATCCTGGCTGTCGACACCGACCACGCCAGCTACTCCTCCGACGCCTACCTGGGTGGCATCGCGCTGGCCGAACGCCCGGCGGACGAGACCTTCCCGAGCTTCATCGCCATGGACCCGCCGCGCCACGACGAGCAGCGCAAGACCATCAGCCCGATCGTCGCGCCGGCCAATCTGGCGCTGTTGGAAGCCACCATCCGCGAGCGCGCGGCGCGCATCCTCGACAGCCTGCCCATCGACGAGGAGTTCGACTGGGTGCAGCGCGTGTCGATCGAGCTGACCACGCAGATGCTGGCCACACTGTTCGACTTCCCTTTCCAGGACCGGCATCTGCTCACCTGGTGGTCGGACATGGCCACCGGCGATCCCGACGGTAACGGCCCCGTCACCTCCTGGGAGATGCGCCGCACCGAGCTTGGCAAGTGCCAGGACTACTTCACCCGGCTGTGGAACGAACGGGTCAACGCCGAGCCGCGCAACGACCTGATCTCGATGCTGGCCCACGGCCCGGCCACGCGCCACATGAGCCCAGAGGAATATCTCGGCAATGTCATCCTGCTCATCGTCGGCGGCAACGACACCACGCGCAACTCGATCAGCGGCGGGCTGCTGGCGCTGAACCGCTTCCCGGGCGAGTACGACAAGCTGCGCGCCGATCCGGTCCTGGTGGACAGCCTGGTGCCTGAAGTCATCCGCTGGCAGACGCCGCTGGCCCACATGCGCCGCACCGCCACGCGCGACACGCCTCTGGGCGACAAGCTCATCCGCAAGGGCGACAAGGTGGTGATGTGGTACCTGTCAGGCAACCGCGACAGCGAGGTCATCGAGGACGCCGACCGCTTCGTCATCGACCGCGCGCGCCCGCGCCAGCACATGGCCTTCGGCTTCGGCATCCACCGCTGTGTCGGCAACCGGTTGGCCGAACTGCAGCTGAAGGTGCTGTGGCAGGAAATCCTGCGGCGCTTCTCGCGCATCGAGGTCGTCGGCGAGCCGACACGCACCAAGTCCAACTTCGTGCACGGCTTCACCGCGATGCCGGTAGTGATTCCGGGGCGGGCTTGGCAGGCGTATCCGAATGCACCCGCAGCGGTAGCGTAGGCGCCTTCATCAAGGGATCCTCAATGTCCATCTTCGTGCTCGTCCACGGCGCCTGGGGTGGCGCCCACGGCCTTCGTCACGTGCGCAGGCTGCTTTGCGCCGCTGGCCACGACGTGTCGACTCCCAGCCTCACGGGCATCGGTGAACGGGTACACCTGGCCAGCCCGCTGGTGAACCTGAGCACGCATGTGCGCGACGTGGTCAACCACGTCCTCTACGAAGACCTGGATCAGATCGTGTTGCTCGGCTTCTCCTATGGGGGCTGCGTGGTCACCGGGGCGCTGGAACATATCGCCGATCGCGTTCGGCACTTGGTGTTCCTCGACGCCTTCGTGCCGAAGCATGGCGACACCGTGGGTGACATGGCACGCGGCAAGACCGTGGGGCGGCCGAAAATCGAACTCGGCGAGGACTGGCTGCTGACCGGGCCGGTGCGCGACTACGACGACCCGGCCGAAGCACAGTGGATGGCGGCACGCCGCACCACGCACCCCAAGGGCTGTTTCAGCGAGCCGGTGTTTCTGGCGCAGCCGCTGGAGGACTATGACTTCTCGCGCACCTACATCAAGGCCACGGCAGCGCCGGAGACCGACCCGGGCAACGCGGCCTTCTGGCAGGCGGCGCGCCATGCGCAGGCTTCGCCCGCATGGCGGTACTTCGAGATTGCCACCAACCACATGGTGGCCAACAACCGGGCGCAGGAACTGGCGGCGCTGCTGCAGCAGGTGGCCGGCGCGACCTGATTTAGCCGCGCACGCTCCGCCGGGCGCGATCGTCGGCGGCGCCGCGTCCAGCGTCTCGATGGCCAGGCCGGCGGCGCCTTGTAGCGCGCCATGAAGGCTTCGCGCTCGGCCGCGGGGATGACGCTCTCGTTGGCGCGGGCCCGCATAGCCGGCACGCCCAGCCAGCCATAGTTCCAGCCGTCGAAGTGGTGTCCGAATTGCATGGCGACTGTGACCCCGGGCGTCCTTGGCGCAGCAGGCACATCTATGCGCACGGGCGTGCCGCGATCGCAAGCAGTGCGGCAAAGCATTGCTGCAGCGCATCGACCTGCGCAGCATCGAATCTTCGTACCGGCAGCTGCTCCGCCGATGCGGGCGCGCCGCTGTTTCCGACCGTGGCCTTGTAGTGTTTCCAGTCGGTGTGCTCGTCGTAGACCACGACCACTCGATCGAGGGCACCGATCGCTGCCAAGCGCAGCACTTCATGCGTGGTACCCCCGCGCTGTGGGTTGAAGCCGCGCAGGTCGAGCAAGACCACGTCGCTGATGCGCATCAGCCGCTCGGCCATCGCCTTCCACGACGAGTCGAAGCAGAAAACCTCATTCACGCGGAAGCGTCCTTCGCGATCGATCGCCAGGTCCAAGCTCGAGGTCAACTCCGCGTTGGACAGCCCACGCGGGTGAAGCAGTTCTGGCAGCCTGAAGCTGAACAGCTTGAGCACCTCATGCAGGTCGAGGTTGAGTCTTGCGAGATCGGGCCCTCCGATTTCCAGCACCGGGCCGACCAGGCGCCAGCGCGTCTGTAGCGCATCAAGCATGCGTTCGGCGCGCCGGTCGGTCGAGAACACGCGCAGCACGAGCAGCGACCGTGCGATCTGCGGGCAAGGCTGCGCACGCAGCGCGAGCGCGTAGGCCGCTGCGGTCGCGCCGATCCAGGCTGCGAAGTAGGCAGTGAGCTGCGCGCCGGTCACCGCTTTGCCGTCGGCGAGCGCAAGCAACAGCCAGGCGACTACCATCAGCCCCGATGCCGCCACCAGCGACAGATCGGACGCCCAGCCGACATCGATCAGGTGTTCGATCAGCCTGAGCAGGGCGATCGCGGCTGCGTAGGCTGCTATGCCCAACGCGAACATCATCTCAAACAAGGACATTGCCGCCCACGAGGGGTTCTTGAACAAGCTGCCGGGAACACAGTGTTCGATCGGCAAGGACCAGTCGAAGGCGACGACGACGATCAGCGGTGCGCTGCAGACGACCATCAACGGGCCCGTCACGGCGCGCAGGGTGCGATGCACGCCAACCAGCTGAAGGCTCAGCAGCAGCAATGTCATGTACAGAACGTCGATGCCGGAGGCCGGCGAGTCGCCAGACAGCGAGATTGCCGCCAAGACGAAGGGAATCAGCCAAATGGCTCTCCCCGGGTGGTGCGCGCGCAGGTTGACCAGCGCCGGCCCGAGCGCCATCAGTGCGAGATAGGCAAGCACCCAGGCGGCGCTGCTAGCGCTGCGATCTTCGTACATCCACACCGCGGGCAGGCCGCAAACGACGAAGCACGAATAGGCACACCAGGTCGCTCGGCGCATCCGCCGCTCCCGGTTCCGTACCGCATCGGTCAACGTGCAATCCGCCTTTCCCCATACGGCGCGTTGCGTCCGTCGCGTCCTTCGCTGCCGCCACGCCGGGGGCGCGTCCGCGACCTCGCGCATGGCCATGAAGCGCTTCATGCTGCGCGTATAGGACGTTGCGGCCAGCGGCGATGCCGCTGCTGCAACGAGCAGGCCAACCGCGAGGAACGCAACCGTAATCCTGCCGAGCGATACATCCGCCGAGGCCAGCCACTGCTGGTTTCCGGCGACGATGCCGTCCAGACACGATTGCAGCGTCATGGTTGCGCCTCGGTGGCGATCATCTGGTAGCCGGCACGGTGCAGGCAGCGCAGGTGCCAGCGATTGGCGAGCGCTCCGCAGGAAATTGACCAGCCGACGATCGCCGCCAGTGCCAACCACCCTTGTGTCCGCTCGCCCGGAATCGTCTTGATGGCGACGTCCAGCGCCGCAAGTAGCAGCGGCAGTGCAATCAAGAGGGCTGCGAGCGTTCGCCACAGATTGCGCCGCAGCGCCCACAAAGGTAGCGAGAGCGCCGCGAGCCAGGACCAGCCGGAGCGATGCAGCGCCGTCCGGCCTTGGCTGTTGACGAAGATCGACAGCGTTGACATCGGCAACAAGCAGCCCGCGCTCGAAGGTGACGACTTCAAAGCCTGCGGCATGGCCGTCAAAGCTTGTCCTGGTCCCGCTCTAACCGCGACACGGACATCGCCGCTTATCTTGAGACTACCGAGCAGTGCTCCATCCAAACGATCAGGTACTCGAACTTGCTGATCGTGCATCTGAAGCGGAACTTCGCACCGGTTTCGATACCGGCCAACTGCGCGCGATCAGGAAAGGACAGGATCAGCGCATCGGACTTGTGTCGATCGCTGATATGGACCACCGACGAAACGCCATCGGAGCGCCGGATCACGTTGCCGCGTAGACCCTCCAACACCATGGTTTGGCCAACGTACTTGGCGCTCGCGTCGCCCTCGTTGCTCTCGAACGCGCGATACAGAGCATTGGCTGAAAGCAGGCCGCCGACGATGATTGGACGCTCCTCGACTTGTTTGGATACCGCGGCGCCCTGACCTGACTGAACCGAGCAGCCGTCCATCCACACGGTGCGGAACTCGTACTTCGTGACGGTGCACTTGAAACGGAACACTGCATCTTTATCGAGCCCCGTCAATTGCTTGCGATCGGGAAAGGACAGAATGAGGGCGCTCGATCGGCCGCCATCGGCGATGTGCACCGCAGCCCCGACACCGTTGGGTAGCAAGACCACCTCGCCGCGCCGGCCCTGTAGTGCCACTGTCTGGTCAACATACTTGGCGCTCGCGTCGACCGGATTGTTCTGAAACTCGCGGTACAGCGCGTTGGCGGAGAGCGGTTCTGTGGACGCCGACACAGCATTCCCTGCGCCAATGCCGAGGAGTGGCGGGCACGCAAGCGCAACGGCTATGGCGATCAGAAGCAGTCGACGATCCATATGAGCCTCCGACTTTGAGTCCTCGCAGTGGTTCCGCCAAGCCGGCCCGATGATGGGTGCGTTGCGTTGACTGTGATATAGCGCGCCGTGCACCAGCCCCTACAGCGCTCAGCCGTCGTCGTCGACGATCTGCAGCGCGGATGCGGGCCGCAAGTCGAACTTCAGCAGGCTCACGCTCTGCGCGCCGAGCGCCGAGGCAGGCAGTTGCGTGATGTGCAGCCCGCCCGGTGCGCCATCGATGCAACCGAGCTCATGGTCGTGATGGTGCACTGTAGAGGCCGCGTGTGGATGCCTATTTCTAGGGAGGCGGCACACCGGCCGATCGGGCCGGGAACGCGCTGTCATCACCGCGGCTGTGCGGGCCCCTTGCTGCCGAACACCGGCTTCACCTCGTGCGGCCGGTGCCGCAACGTGTACTCGGCATGCTGCTGGATCAGCTTGGCCACCAGCGCGGTCCAGCCGGTCTGGTGGCTGGCGCCCAGGCCGGCGCCGGTGTCGCCGTCGAAGTATTCGTAGAACAGCACCAGATCCTTCCAGTGCGGGTCGGTGCGGAACTTCTCGTAGCGCCCGTGTACCGGCCGGCGGCCCTGCGCGTCGTGCGTGAACAGGCTGATCAGCCGCAGCGACAGGTCGCTCGCCACCTGCCACAGTGACGCCGTCTGGCCGCCTTCGCCGCAGCGCACCTGAAAGGCCTCGCCCAGGAAGTAGTCGTGCTTCTGCAGCGCCTCGATCAGCAGGTAGTTCAGCGGGAACCACACCGGCCCGCGCCAGTTGGAATTGCCGCCGAACAGGCCGCTGGTCGACTCGGCCGGCTCGTAGTCCAGCGTGAACTCGCGCCCCTCCAATCGCAGCACAAAGGGCTGCCCGGCATGCTGGCGCGACACCGATCGCACGCCGTGCGGGCCGAGCAGCCGCGCCGGGTCGAGCACGTGTTCCAGTATGCGCGCCAGCTTGTGCGAATCCACCAGCGCCAGGCGAAGCCGCTGGTGCACGCCGCGGTGCGTCAGGTCGGCCAGGTTGCCCAGTAGCTCGGGCCGGTTCTGCACGAACCAGGCAAAACGCTCGCGGAACTCGCGGAAACCCCGGAACGACTCCGGGTCGCCCACCGCGATGGCCAACAGCGGGATCAGCCCGGCGATGGTGAAGGCTTCGATCGGGCAGTTGTGCCCGTCGGGCATCTTCAGCAGGTCGAAATAGAAGCCCTGCGCCTCGCTCCACAGGCCGCTGCCGTACTCGCCGGCGCGGTTGACGGCCGCGCCGATGTAGACGAAGTGCTCGAAGAACTTGGTGGCCACGTCCTCGTAGGCCGGGTCGTGGTTGGCCAGCTCCAGCGCGATGGCCAGCATGTTCAGGCAGTACATCGCCATCCAGCTGGTGCCATCGGCTTGCTCCAGCCGCCCACCCGAGGGCAGCGCGGCGCTGCGGTCGAAGGCGCTGACGTTGTCCAGCCCGAGGAAGCCGCCCTCGAACAGATTGTTGCCTTCCTCGTCCTTGCGGTTCACCCACCAGGTGAAGTTGATCAGCAGCTTCTGGAAGATGCGTTCCAGGAACAGGTGGTCCATGCGCCCGGTCATCTTCTGCTCGATCTGGCAGATGCGGATCGCTGCCCAGGCATGCACTGGCGGGTTGACGTCGCCGAAGTTCCATTCGTAGGCCGGGATCTGGCCGTTCGGGTGCATGTACCACTCGCGCGTCAGCAGCGTCAGCTGCTGCTTGGCGAAATCGGCGTCGATCAGCGCGAAGGCCACGCCGTGGAAGGCCATGTCCCAGGAGGCGAACCACGGGTACTCCCACTTGTCGGGCATCGACAGCACGTCGGCCGCGTCCAGGTGCCACCAGCCGCGGTTGCGCCCCTGCTTGCGCACGTCGGGCGGCGGCGGTTCGGCGGGGTCGCCCTTGAGCCAGCGGTCGACGAAGTAGTGGTAGTACTGCTTGCTCCACAGCAGCCCGGCGAAGGCCTGGCGTTGCACGTTGCGCAGGTCGTCGGGCATGTCGAAGGGCGTGACGCGGCGATAGAACGCATCGGCCTCCCGGATGCGCTGCGCGAACAGTGCATCGAAGTCCGCGCCCAGCGGCGCAGGCTGCGCGTCGCCCGGTCCCAGGCGAAGCTTGATCACCCAGGTTTCGCCGGCGGCCAGCCGGCGCTGGTAGTGCGCCGCCACCTTGGTGCCGGACGGCACCGGGCTGAGCGCGTCGGCGTGGCCATCGATCAGATGGTCGTGGAAGGCATCCTTGGCTGGGCCCGCGCGCGGCTGACCCCACAACCTGGCGACGTTGCTTTCGTTCTCGGTGAACAGCAGCTCTTTCGGCGCATCGAAGTCCAGCCGGTACGGCTTCAGCGCCGGATGGGTCACCCGCAGCTGCGTCGGCCTGGCGGCATCGGAGCTGATGCGCGGCCTGGCGTGGCCTTGCGTCCACGACCAATCATTCCTGCACCACAGCGTGGGCAGCAGGTGCAGAAGCGCGGTGTCTGCGCCGCGGTTGATGGCACTGATGCGCACCAGCATCTCGTCGGGCCCGTCCTTCGCATATTCGACGAAGACGTCGAAGTAGCGGTCGTCGTCGAAGATGCCGGTGTCGAGCAGTTCGTACTCGGGCACGTCCCGGCCGCGCCGGTGGTTCTCCTGCCGCAGCTGTTCGTAGGGAAAGGCGCGTTGCGGGTACTTGTACAGGTACTTCATGTACGCGTGGCTGGGCAGGTTGTCGAGGTAGAAGTAGTACTCCTTCACGTCCTCGCCATGGTTGCCCTCGGGGCCGGTCAGGCCGAACAGCCGTTCCTTCAGGATCGGGTCCACGCCGTTCCACAGCGTCAGCGCAAAACACAGGCGCTGCTGGTCGTCGCTGATGCCGGCAATGCCGTCCTCGCCCCAGCGGTAGGCCCGCGACCGCGCCTGCTCGTGGCTCAGGTAGGCCCAGGCATTGCCGTCGGCGCTGTAGTCCTCGCGCACCGTGCCCCACTGCCTTTCGCTCAGGTAGGGCCCCCAGCGGCGCCAGGGCAGCTTGTGCTCGCGCGCTTCGATCAGGCGCTGGTCTTCGGCGGTCGGCGGGCTCGCTTCGGTCACGGCGGGTCGGGGTGTCTCACTGAGGCGTCTTGTGCAGCTTGCCGCGGAAGATCCAGTACACCGCAATGGTGTAGGTGGCGATCACCGGCAACACGAACACCCCGGCGCCCCAGAACAGGAAACTCAGCGAGGCTTCGGCGGTGGCCGCGCTGGCCACGGTGATCGAGTAGGGCACCATGTACGGCCAGTACATCACGCCCAGCGTCAGGAAGGCGGCCAGGAAGAACAGCGCCGTCAGCGCAAAGGGCAGCGCGTCGTGCCGCGGGCCCGAGACCGGCGCGGCCAGCAACGCGGCCATGCCCAGCAGCGGAAAGACCAGGCCCCAGGGACGCAGGTGCAGGTTGCTGCGGGCCAACGTGCTGTGGTCCAGCGTGCCCAGGAAGGCCAGCGCCAGCGTCAGTGCCAGGCCACCGGCCATCCAGCGCACGCGCCGCAAGGCCCACAGACGCAGCGGGCCGTCGGTTTTCAGCACCAGCCAGCCGGCGCCGAGCAGCGCATAACCCAGCACCAGGCCGACGCCGGTGAACAGCGGGAAGGGCGCCAGCCAGTCGAAGCTGCCGCCGGCATACTGGTTGTCGGCCACCGGGATGCCGCGCATCATCGCGCCCACGGCCGCGCCCTGCACGAAGGCCACGACGGTCGAGCCGATAAAAAAGCCCCGGTCCCAGAACCGGCGCAGGCGTGTGCTGTGCAGCCGGAACTCGAAGGCCACGCCGCGGAAGATCAGCCCGAACAGCAGCAGCAGCACGGGGATGTAGAAGGCGCCCAGGAACACCGCATAGACCACCGGGAAGGCCGCGTACAGGCTGGCGCCGATGACCACCAGCCAGGTCTCGTTGCCGTCCCAGAAGGGCGCAATCGAATCCATCATCCGCGTGCGCTGCGCCTCGTCGCGTGTCAAGCCGCACAGGATGCCGACGCCGAGGTCGAAGCCGTCAAGCACCACGTAGACCAGGATCGACAGCGCGATCACGCCGGCCCAGAACAGCGCCAGGTTCGATGGCTGCAGCGCGGCGGTCATTCGCGGCTCCCGGCCAGCGCCATGGGCCGCTTCGGCGTCGCGCCCGGCGGCAGCGGCGCGGGCGACGTCGGACCGGCGCGCAGCAGCTTGTAGATGTAGCGCAGGCCGAAGGACATCAGCACCGCATAGACCAGCACATAGCCGGTCAGCGAGATCAGCACGTCGGTGGTGGTCAGCGACGGCGTGACCGCGTCCCGGGTGCGCAGCAGCCCGTACACCACCCAGGGCTGGCGCCCGACCTCGGCGGTGAACCAGCCGGCGAGTACGGCGATGAAGCCGCTGGGGAAGGACAGGAACGCGCACCACTGGAACGCCCGCGAATGCTCGAGCCGCCCGCGCCAGCGCAGCAGGCACCCGAACCACGAGATGGCCAGCATCAGCAGCCCCATGCCCACCATCGCGCGGAAGGCGAAGAAGGGGATCAGCACCGGCGGCCGGTCTTCACTGGGGAAACTGGTCAACCCGACTTCGCGCGAATCCCAGGTGCCCGAGGCGATGAAACTGCCCAGACGAGGCACACTCAGCTCGAAGCGGTTGCGTTCGTTGGCTTCGTCGGGCCAGGCGATCAGTACCTCGCGCGCCGGCTGCTCGGTCAGCCAGCGTGCCTCGATCGCGGCGAATTTGGCCGGCTGGTGCCGGTGCACGTAGTCGCCGGTGAGGTGGCCGACGAAAAGCTGCAGCGGAATCAGCAGCGCCACCAGTCCGAGCCCCCAGTTCAGCATCAGGTGCGCCTCGGCTTGGTGCATGTGGCGCAGCAGGTACCAAGCGCCGGTGGCGATGATGCTCATCCCGGTGGTCAGAAAGGCGCCGAGCAGCATGTGCGGCCAGCGCACCTGCATCACCGGGCCAGCAACGATCGCCCACCAGTCGGTGGGCACGATGCGGCCGTCGACCACCGCGTGGCCCACCGGCACCTGCATCCAACTGTTGTTGGCCATGATCCAGAAGGACGAGAACATCGTGCCCAGCGCCACCATGCAGCAGGCGAACAGGTAAAAGCGCGGTGACACGCGCTCGCGGCCGAGCAGCATCACGCCGAAGAAGGTGGCTTCGAGCATGAAGGCGGTGAAACCCTCGTAGCCGAGCAGCGGGCCCTGGACCGACCCCATCTTCTCGGCCAGCACACCCCAGTTGGTGCCGAACTGGAAGGCCATGACGATGCCGGTGACCACGCCCATGCCGAAGGACACCGCGAACACCTTCATCCAGAACTCGAACACGCGCCGATAGATGGCGCGGCCGGTGGCCAGGTGCGCCGCTTCCAGCGTGGCCAGCCAGGCTGCCAGGCCGATGGTGAAGGCCGGGAAGATGATGTGGAAGCTGATGACGAACGCGAACTGGATGCGCGACAGGATGACGGGGTCGAGTTCCATGTAGCGAAGGCCTGGCTGCGGTTGGCGTATGCGCTACGGCGCCACGGCGGCGCGGTCGGCGAGCAGCAATGCCCGATGCTGCAGTACACGCCTCGCCGGTATTGACGCATCACCGGCGCGCTGCCGTGCCAACATGTCGCGCTTCTCGGCGCAGGTGGCCAGCCACAGCACGCGGCGCGCGCGGTTCAGCACCGGGTAGCGGCGGCTTCCGGGTCGGCATCGGTTGCACCGCATGCCAGGGCAGACCGTGCGCGGCTGGGCCGCGCGTTCGGCCGCCGCGGCGGCATCGGCCAGGACCTCGGACTTCATGCGGCCCCCAGCACCGGGTCGTGCCAGCCGCCGGGCGGCGCCAGGCGCTGCGCCTCGGCCGGGCCCCAGGTGTGCGGCGCATAGCGCAACACCGGGGTGGAGGCCGCCAGCACCGGATCGACGATGCGCCAGGCCTCCTCGACAGTGTCCTCGCGCGCGAACAGCGTGGCATCGCCTTTCATCGCGTCGCCGAGCACGCGCTCGTAGGCGTCCATCTCGGCTGCGCAGGGGTGGCGGCTGGCCAGCAGCTCCACCGCCAGGCTCAGCGATTCGTCTTGCGGCGAGACCACGTTCATGCCCATGGCCAGCGTGATGTCGGGGCTGATGCGCATGCGAACATGGTTCGGCGCTGATGCGTTGGCCGAATACACCGACGGCGTGCGCTTCAGCCGCACCAACAGCTCGGTGCAGGTCAGCGGCAGGTTCTTGCCGGCGCGGATGGTGAAGGGCACGTCCATCCAGCGCCAGGAATCAATGGACAGGCGCATTGCGGCGAAGGTCTCGGTGCTGGAGCCGGCGGCCACGCCGGGCTCGGCACCGTAGCCGTCGAACTGGCCGCGCACCAGGTCGCCGGGCGTGAGCGTGCGCACCGCACGCAGCACCTTGACCTTTTCGTCGCGGATCGATTCGCTGTCGGTGCGCACCGGCGGCTCCATCGCCAGGTGGCACAGCAGCTGGAACAGGTGGTTCTGCACCACGTCGCGCACCGTGCCGGTGGCGTCGTAGAAGGCGCCGCGGCCCATCACGCCGAAGTCCTCGGCCATGGTGATCTGCACGCTTTCGACGTGGCTGCGGTTCCAGAAGGGTTCGAGGAAACCGTTGGCAAAGCGGAAGTGCAGCATGTTGTGCACCGCGGCCTTGCCCAGGTAATGGTCGATGCGGAAGATGCAGCTTTCGTCGAAGGTGCGCAGCAGCACGGCGTTCAGCGCCACGGCCGAGGCCTGGTCATGGCCGAAGGGCTTTTCCACGACGACGCGCGCGCCCTGCGTGCAGCCGGCCGTGGCCAGCTGCTCCACCACCTTGGCAAACAGCGCCGGCGGAATGGCCAGGTAGTGCATCGGCCGCTGTGCCGGGCCGAGGGCCTGGCGCAGCGCCGCGAAGGTGGCCGCATCGCCGTAGTCGCCGTCCACGTAGCGCAGCAGCGCCAGTAGCTTGGCAAAGGCCGTCGGGTCAAGACCGCCGTGCTTGTCCAGGCTGTCGCGCGCGCGCTCGCGGAACTGCTCGATGTCCCAGCCGGACCTGGCCACGCCGATCACCGGCACGTTCAGGTGCCCGCGCTTGACCATCGCCTGTAGCGAGGGGAAGATCTTCTTGTAGGCCAGGTCGCCGGTGGCGCCGAAGAACACCAGCGCGTCGGCATCGGTGGGAGCGGGCCGGCTCATTGTTCGGGCTTCTCGTGGTGCCCGCCGAACTGGAAGCGCATCGCCGACTGCAGCCGATTCTGGAAGTCGGCCTCGCCGCGGCTGGAAAAACGCGCATACAGCGCGCTGGTCAGCACCGGTGCGGGCACGGCCTCGTCGATGGCGGCCTTGATGGTCCAGCGGCCCTCGCCCGAGTCGGACACGCGGCCGGCAAACCTGGCCAGCGCCGGATCCTCGATCAGCGCCGCGGCCGTCAGGTCGAGCAGCCAGGACGAGACGACGCTGCCGCGGCGCCAAAGCTCGGCGATGTCGGGCAGGTTCAGCTCGTACCGGTAATGCTCGGGATCGCGAAGCGGCGTGGTCTCGGCATCGGCGGCATGGTGCGCCTTGCCGACGTTGGCGCTCTTCAGGATGCCCATGCCCTCGGCATACGCCGCCATGATGCCGTACTCGATGCCGTTGTGGACCATCTTCACGAAGTGGCCGGCACCACTGTCGCCGCAGTGCAGGTAGCCGTCCTCGGCGGTGCCGCGGCCCGGAGCGCGGCCGGGGGTGCGCTCGATGTCGCCGATGCCCGGCGCCAGCGTGCGAAAGATCGGGTCGAGCCGCTGCACCGTGGCCGCGGGGCCGCCGATCATCATGCAGTAGCCGCGCTCCAGGCCCCACACGCCGCCGCTGGTGCCGACGTCGAGGTACTCGATCTTCTTCGGCGCCAGTTCCTTGGCGCGGCGGATGTCTTCGACGTAGTAGGAGTTGCCGCCGTCGATCAGCGTGTCGCCTGGTTCCAGGTGGGGCAGCAGGTCGGCGATGGTGCTGTCCACCACCGCCGCCGGCACCATCAGCCACAGCGCGCGTGGCTTGTCGAGCCCGGCCACGAGCTCGGCCAGCGAGGTGGCTGCGGTGGCGCCCTCGCTTGCGAGCGCAGTCACTGCTTCGGCAGACCTGTCGAACACAGTGCAGGAGTGGCCGCCCTTCAACAGGCGCCGCACCATGTTCGCGCCCATGCGGCCGAGACCGATCATTCCGAGTTGCATGAGTTTGTCCTCGTCTTTGGCGGGCAGTTCACCCGCCCTTGAGTTGCCGGTAGCGGCGGATCAGCGCATTCGTCGAACTGTCGTGCGCCAGGGTCGGCGCATCACCGCAAAGCTCGGGCACGATGCGCTGGGCCAGCACCTTTCCCAGCTCGACGCCCCACTGATCGAAGGGGTTGATCTGCCAGATTGCACCCTGGGTGAAGACGATGTGCTCGTACAGCGCCACCAGCTTGCCCAGCGCAGCCGGCGTGAGCCGTTCCAGCAGCAGCGTGTTCGAAGGCCGGTTACCGTCGAAGGTCTTGTGCGGCACCAGCGCTTCGGGCGTGCCTTCGGCCCGCAGCTCCTCGGCCGTCTTGCCGAATGCCAGCGCCTCGCCCTGCGCAAACACGTTCGCCAGCAGCAGCTCGTGGTGACGACCGATCGGGTTCAGCGTCGTGCCGAAGGCGATGAAGTCGCAGGGGATCAACCGCGTGCCCTGGTGGATCAGCTGGTAGAAGGAGTGCTGGCCGTTGGTGCCGGGCTCGCCCCAATAGATCGGGCTGGTGTCGCAGTCGACCCGGGTGCCGGCCAGCGTGACATGCTTGCCGTTGCTTTCCATCGTCAGCTGTTGCAGATAGGCGGGAAAGCGCTTCAGGTACTGCTCGTAGGGCAGCACCGCGACGGTCTGCGCACCGAGGAAGTCGTTGTTCCACAGGCCGATCAGGCCCATCAGCACCGGCAGGTTGCTCGTAAAGGGGGCCGTACGGAAATGTTCATCCATCGCGTGAAATCCGGCGAGCAAATCGGCATAGTTCTCCGGGCCGATGGCGAGCATCGTCGATAGCCCGATCGCCGAACTCATCGAATAGCGCCCGCCCACCCAGTCCCAGAAGCCGAACATGTTCTCTGCGGCGATGCCGAATTTCGCCACTTCGACCGCGTTTGTCGACAGCGCGACGAAGTGCTTCGCCACCGCCTTGGCATCGCCACCCAGCGCGGCCAGCAACCAGTCGCGCGCGCTGTGCGCGTTGGCCATCGTCTCCTGCGTGGTGAAGGTCTTCGACGCGACGATGAACAGCGTCTGCGCCGCGTCCAGGCCGTGCACCGCTTCGGCGAAGTCGCTGCCGTCGACGTTGGAGACAAAGCGCAACACCAATCCGCGCTCGCTGTAGTGGCGCAACGCCTCGTAGGCCATCACCGGGCCGAGGTCGGAACCGCCGATGCCGATGTTGACGATGTTGCGGATGCGTTTGCCGCTGTGGCCGAGCCAGATGCCGCTGCGCACGCGCGCGGCGAAGTCCGTCATGCGGTCGAGCACCTCGTGCACGCCAGGCACCACGTTGACGCCGTCGACGCGGATGTCGGCGCCGCGCGGCGCGCGCAGCGCGACATGCAGCACCGCGCGGTTCTCGGTGGTGTTGATACGCTCGCCGCAGAACATGGCGTCGATGCGCTCACGCAGCCCCGACTGCGCCGCCAGCGTCAGTAGCAGGCGCAAGGTCTCGTCGGTGATGCGCTGCTTGGAATAGTCCAGGTAGATGCCGGCGGCCTCGAGCGACAACCGATCGCCGCGCCGCGGGTCGGCGGCGAACAGTTCTCTCAGGTGCCGGGCCTTCAAGGCCGGCGCATGCGCCTGCAGCGCTTTCCAGGCGGCAAGCGAGGCCAGGGGTGTGTGGGCAGTCGGGGTCATCGCTGCAGTCCTGTGGAGTGACGCGTCACGCGGCCTTGGCGACTCGGGCCGGGCGGCGCGCCACGGGCTTTGGTACGCCTATTCTCATCGGGGTCGCCTGCGCGACGGAATTGCCGGCGGCCGCCATCGCTGCCGGCCAGGCGCGCCCTCCCCAGGGGCGGACGACGAACCGCGACCACCACGTGGGCCAGGTGCTTGCGCCACTCTTGGCCACCGGCATTGATGATCTTCACCGGGCGGCCGATGTTCAGGTCATCATCGACGACGCTCCTGGACGCGATCACGCCCAGCAGCTCGTGCCATGAGGCGACGAACGCGGCGGCGCCTTCGCTCTGCAGCCGTGTTGCCAGTGCGTCCAGGTCGACGCCGGCCTGTCGAAAACGAACCAGCACGGCCTCGCAATCACCGCCGTCGGCCGGTGTCGGTGCGCCGACCGTGCCATGCGCGGCGAAGGCCTTCAACGTGCCCTCGGGTATGGTGTTGACGGTGAAGGGCGCGGCCAACGCCTCGACATAGTAGGTATCCGAGGTCTTGGGGTCCTTGGTGCCGGTGCTGGCCAGCAGCAGCCGCTGCGGCATGGCGCCTTCGTTCATCACACGACGGCAGCGCGCGGAGGCCAGGAAGTCGCCATAGGCCTTGTAGGCCTGCTGGCCAATCGCGACGCCCAGCTTCATGTGCAGCTCTGCAGGCACCTTGCCGGCCACCGCCACGTCCCAGCGACTGATGAACAGCGAGGCCACCGAGCCCACGTTGGGCCTGAGGCCAGCATCCAGGCGCCGCTCGATGCCACGCAGCCAGGACTCGGCCGCGGCCTGGTAGTGCGCGGTGGAAAAGAGCAGCGTCACGTTCACCGGCACGCCCGCGAAGATGGCTTCCTCGATGGCCGGGAGCCCTGCTGCCGTGCCCGGGATCTTGATCAACAGGTTGGGCCGCGCAGCGCGCGCGTGCAACTCGCGCGCGACCTTCAACGTGGTCTGCGTGTCATGGGCCAGCAGCGGCGACACCTCGAGCGAGACCCAGCCGTCGATGCCGCGCGTGCGCTGGTGTACCGGCCGGAACAGGTCGGCGGCACGGGTGATGTCGTCCAACGCCAGGTCGAAGAACAGCGTCTCGCCCGACCGGCCCTGCTTCAGGCGGCACTGGATGTCGGCGTCGTAGTCGGCACTGCCCTTCAGCGCATGGTCGAAGATGGTCGGATTCGAGGTCAGCCCGGTCACCGACCATTCGTCGATGTAGCGCTGCAGCGTGCCGCTGTCCAGCAACTGCCGGGTGATGTTGTCGAGCCACAGGCTCTGACCCAGCGCACGCAGTGCAGCGGTGGCAGGGTTGATGCTCATGTCGGGTCTCCGGTGCGGCGCGTTTGCCTCGGGTCCAGATGCGGCCACGCGGCGATGTCGCCGATGCTTCGGTCCGCCAGGGCATGAATCTTATGCCCCCGTCATCGCGGCCACCCCGCGGCCCTGTCGGGTCGGCAGGCTGATGGGAGTCCGCGTCACAGACAGTGATACAAAGGACCAGCTTGAGATGATGGCAGGGGTCTTCCGACCCCGCTACTCGGCGACCGCGACAGCAGCCTTCGGCTGCCTGTGGCCTGGGCGCTTAGGATGCACGTTCCAGTCACGAGTTGGAGAACGAATATGGTCGCCAAGAACACGATCTGTCTTTGGTACGACGGCACCGCCTTGGACGCCGCACAGTTCTACGCCGAGACGTTTCCGGACAGCTCGGTGGGAACGGTCTACCGCGCGCCCGGCGACTATCCCGCGGGCAAGCAGGGCGATGTCTTGACGGTCGAGTTCACCGTGATGGGCATCCCTTGTCTCGGCCTGAATGGTGGCCCCGCGTTCAAGCACACCGAGGCCTTTTCGTTCCAGGTCGCGACCGACAACCAGGCCGAAACCGATCGCTTGTGGAACGCGGTGGTGGGCAACGGCGGTCAGGAGAGTGCCTGCGGCTGGTGCAAGGACAAGTGGGGCCTGTCGTGGCAGATCACGCCGCGCGCCCTCAGCGCCGCGATCGCCGATCCAGATCGCGCCGCCGCAAAGCGCGCTTTCGAGGCAATGATGCAGATGAGAAAGATCGACATCGCGGCGATCGAGGCCGCCCGCCGCGGCTGACGCTCATGAGCGCTGGTTTGCGATGGCCGCTGCGGCTGCTTGGGTTCGTTGAACGCCAGTGGCCCGATCAGGGTGCAGTGCCGCCCGGCGATTGTGCGGACACTGAAGGACCACGGAAGCGCCTTGTGTCAAGGGTCAATGCAATGTCATCCACGGCCCAGGCCGACACCTGAGGATGCGCCCGGGCGGCAGCACGGCGCCGGCGGGTCGGTGATGAGCATCGATCACCCGCGCCGAGCCGCAGGACGCCCCGAGGGCGCCTCAGTGGCGGTGGCCGGGACGGATCTGGCCGCGGATCTCGCCGCCGGGCGAGACGGTGGTATGCACGTTGACGTAGGCCACGCCGGCGCGCAGTGCAGCCATTAGTTCGGTCAGTTCGCCGGCACCCAATTGCTGCGCGCCGCCGGGCCCGACGATGCTGGCCGCGGTGATGATTCCGCTGGACGAAAACGTTGGGCTGCTGCACTCCGGCGTGTTGGCCGCCACTGCCGCGGGCGCCGGATTGGTGGCCGTCTGGCACAGCCAGACCAAGATGCCGCCGTTGACGCTGTGCTGGCCAAGGTGGATGTGCGCCTGCAGCACTGGCGCCTGCAGGTCAGCGTAGCTGAATTCGTACTCGATTTCGTTGGTCTGGGTGTTGATCCTGGCTCTGAATTCGCCGTTGCCCGTGGTCGAGACGACGGGCACTTCCTGGAATCCGCTCAATTGGGCGCGGACCACGCCACGGTCGTCCTTGCCTCTTTCAGCCAGAGCGGATCCGCCGCCAAGGGCCAGGACAGCCGCCAATGAAAGCGGCAGCATCGGATTGCCAAGTTCGAAGCTCATGATGCTCTCCTGCGTTGTTGCAAACGAAGCGCATCGCCGACCGCCGAACCCACGCCGATGCCGCCTCCTGCCGCATACGGATGAAGGTTCGCAAAGATTCCATCGCGCGGGCGCGACCAGCATGGATCCCGCCAATTCCATGGCAGTAGCTACCCAGCCGGTACACGCGGCGCCGGAGTCGGCCGAGGGCACGCCGGCGGGTGTCCACTGTCCTGACCCAACTATTGCCATCGCGCGCCGACGGGAGCACCATTGCCGGCGACGCACAGCGCCTTTCCCGCTGCGCATCTGACCCGACGAGGAGTTGGCGATGGGAATGACGAGCCGCCAAGACCGCGCCGCCGCCGCGAGCGTGCTGGTGTCGACGCAGGTGACCTGCATGCTGCCGGTCAAGGACATGACGCGGGCGCGCCGCTTCTACGAAGAGGCGCTCGGCCTCGTGCCGCTGGGTGCCAAGCCCGACGGCAAGTTCGTCTACCACTGCGGTGGCACCGAGCTGGCGCTGTTCCCGAAGCCCGAAGGCACGAAGGCCGAGCACACCGCGATCAGCTTCAAGGTCGCCGACATCGCGGCGGCGATCGCCGAGCTGAAGACACGCGGCGTTGTCTTCGACGACTACGACCTGCCGGGCTTCAAGACGGTGGAGCACGTCTGCGTGCTCGGCTCGGAGCGCGCCGCCTGGTTCCGCGACCCTGAAGGCAACATCCTGTGTCTGCATGAAGACCTCGGCTGACGGCAGCGCTGCCGAAGACGACGAACACGCGCCGCGCCCCTTCTTCCACGAGGGGATGCGTGCTTGGCAGGACCGCTTCGACAGCCGGCGCCTGGCCGACCGGCTCGAGGAGCGGCTCGGGCGCAAGCGCTTCACCGTTGACGATCGCGCCTTCATCGAAAGCCGCACGATGTTCTTCCTTGCCACTGCCGACGAGGCGGGGCGGCCCGACTGCTCGTACAAGGGTGGCGACGCTGGCTTCGTGCGCGTCATCGGCGACGACGAATTGGTATTTCCGAGCTACGACGGCAACGGCATGTTCCGCAGCATCGGCAACCTGAGCACGCATGCACCCGTCGGCATGCTCTTCATCGACTTCGAGCAGCCGCGGCGGCTGCGCGTGAACGGCCTGGCGTTGGTGCTGCCGGACGACCCTCTGCGCGACGAGTTCACGGGCGCGCAGTTCGTCGTGCGCGTGCGTGCAACGCACATCTTCCCGAACTGCCCGCGCTACATCCACCGCATGCAGCTGGCCGAGCCGTCGCCCTACGTGCCGCGCCCGGGCGTCGAGCCGCCGATGCCGGCGTGGAAGCAGTTCGAGATGTTCAGCGATGTGCTGCCGCGCGAGGACAGCGGCGGAAATGGCAGCGAAAGCGCAGGCGGTGCGCCGGGCTGCGCACGTCGTGACGACGCAGGCAGGCGCAGCAACTCCTCGTAGCGCTTGAACTCGCTGGGTCCAGGGCTTCCCCTCGGGTGACAGGATTCACGAGCTCCATCTCTCGCGTCCCGGGACGCGACCTGATGGTGAGCGTCGGTCCGCAGCGCGGGTACGAACGACCAGTACCAAGTCTCTTGCTGAAGTTCATTCGATAGCTGAATGTGCGCTCCGCGGACACAGGCCACAGGCTGCCCGCCCGTCTTCCACCTGTCGCGCGTGGACAGCCATGACGTGAACAACCCACCGCGGTCTCGGAGACGAACACGGCCCAGAAGACGCCGGTGGCCTGCAGGTCCCTTCGGCATCGCGGGAGGGTGTCGCGGGAGGGTATGCACCGTCGCCGCGGTGGTGTACCATTTGGGTGTGAGCAGCAAACCAAATGGATGCGTCCATGACCGTATCGGCCGATAAAACAGCGCGTGTGGCACGAGCGCGATCGCTCGGCGCCAAGTCCGTGGTGTATGACCCAGCGCAGTTCTGGGCGATCGACTTCAAGCGTCGGGCCGCAAGCCCGCAAACCTGGAGGCGCGCCTTCCACGTACTGGTCGATCGCGTGATCGCTTCGCCTGGCGTGGTCTTGTACGACGCCGTCGAGTCAGGTGTTCCGACATACATGGTTGACCTGATCGCCGGCGCCACAGGTGAAACTGTCACACGGGTGATGGATGTCATCGGCGTGTCCCAGACCACCTACCGTCGCAAAGACGAGGCCCATGAACCACTACCGGATGCAGCAGGTCATCGGGTGATGGGCTTCCTTCGAGTGATGGCTACGCTCAGGCGCTTGCTTGAGGAGAGCGGCGACCCGGAGCAGCTGGCCAATTTCGATCTGGAGGCCTGGGTCGCCCGATGGATGCGCGAGCCGTTGCCTGAACTGGGCGACAAGACACCTGCCGAGATGCTCCGCAACCCCGAGGGTCAAAGAGCCGTCGAGCAGGTTCTGGAGCGCATGCGCGGTGGACTGCCCGCATGACGGTGCATCTGTGGCGAGTCGCGTCCGACACGCCCAGTTGGACTGCGGACGACATGAGTGGCAAGGGTGCCGCAAGCAACGGTGCGCGCTGGAATCATCCAGGGGAGCTGGTGACATACGCAGCCACGTCGATCTCGCTGGCCGCCTGGGAGACTCGAGCGCACTTCGGCCGCGGAGCGACGCTGCCTTGGAACCGATTTTTGGTTCGGATCGACGTTCCCGACGACGTCTGGATCGCACATGAAGTTCTCAGCCGGCCACCGCCGGTGGGCTGGGATGCGATTCCGGAGGGACGGGTGTCGCGCAGTGAAGGCTCAAACTGGCTCAAGTCGATGCGGACGGCTCTGCTGACGGTGCCCTCGGTGATCATCGATGAAGAAGACAACGTGCTGGTGAATCCAGCACATCCAGACAGCATGCGAATCGCAGCGACCAAGGTGAGACGCTTCGTCTACGACCACCGCGTCTAGCCGCAAGGAATCCTACAGTGCAGGAACCGCCACTCGGCTACGCCGACGTGCCGACCGCGACGATCCACACGCATGTGCTGGAACCGGGCGCCGATGCCGTGCGCAGCCCGATCGACACGATGATGCTGGCTTGACCAGCGAGCATCTGCCCGCGGAAGCAGGATGGGCCGCGGCCACGCCGCGCAAAGTTGTGGGAACATCGCATGAGTCAACTGCCCTTTGACCACTTCGAGCGTCACGGATGCGCATCGCCACGTACAACATCAATGGCATGAACGCCCGCCAGCCGGTGCTGCTGCGCTGGCTAGAGCAGACCCGACCGGACGTCGCCTGCCTGCAGGAGCTGAAGTCGCCGCAGGAGCGCTTTCCGCAGGAGGAACTGCGCACGTTGGGCTACGAGGCCATATGGCACGGTCAGAAGAGCTGGAACGGCGTGGCAATCCTCGCGCGCGCCGGCCTGCCGATCGAGACGCGGCGAGGCCTGCCGGGCGACCCAGACGACACACACAGCCGCTATCTGGAGGCCGAGGTCGGAGGGCTGACGGTCGCGTGCCTGTACCTGCCCAACGGCAACCCCGCCCCGGGGCCGAAGTTCGACTACAAGCTGCGTTGGTTCGAACGCTTCATCCAGCACGCGGCGCAACTGATGACCAGCGGCAAGCCGGTCGTGCTGGCGGGCGACTACAACGTGATTCCAACGGGGCGCGACGTCTACAAGCCCGAGCGCTGGGTCGACGATGCGCTGTTTCGCGTGGAGACCCGCGAAGCGTTCGGACGCCTGATGGCCCAGGGCTGGACCGACGCACTGCGCACGCTGCATCCTGACGAGACGATCTATACCTTCTGGGACTACTTCCGCAATGCATTCCAGCGCAATGCGGGGCTGCGCATCGACCACTTCTTGCTGAGCCCGCCGCTGGTGCCCAGGCTGCGCGCTGGGGCGGTCGACATCGACGTGCGCGGCTGGGAGAAGTCCAGCGACCACGCACCGGTGTGGATCGAGTTGGATTGACGTGCGCGCAGCGCACCTGCTTCAGCGCCGGACGCTGGAACGGGCGCGTGGTCAAGTCTGGAGTCAACCTCAAGCGAGCAGACCGCCGCGTGGCGTCTTGCAGGCATCTCGCCGCACGCGCTGGCTCGCCGCATGCAACCCCGCGTAGTCGCGAATGACGATCAAGTTGTAGTCCGCGCCGACCAGTCCGGCCCATTCCAGCAGGCGCAGCTCCTGTGGGCCGCCAGGCCTGCTGAACCGTGTCTTTGACGTGCCGGCGTAGACTGCTTGCGATGAGCACGCTGCCGGTCGTGGACCTTTCCGCCTGCGACGATGAGGTCGCCGCCGGTATAGGCCGTGCCTGCCGCGAGCATGGTTTCTTCTACCTGGTCGGGCATGACATCGACGAGTCGCTGGGCCGGCGGCTTGAATTGTTGAGCCACCGCTTCTTTGCGCTGCCCGAAGAGGTGAAGGCGCGCTATGCGATGGCGCTGGGCGGGCGCGCCTGGCGCGGCTGGTTTCCGCTGGGCGGCGAACTCACTTCCGGGCGGCCCGACTGGAAGGAAGGCCTGTACCTGGGCACCGAACTGCCCGACGAGCACCCGCGCGTGCGCGCCGGCGTGCCGTTGCACGGCCGCAACCTGCTGCCCGGCGACGACGCACTGCCGGGCTTTCGCGACACAGTGTTCGAGTACATGCGCCAGGTCACGGCGCTGGGCCACCGCGTGATGGCCGGCATCGCGCTTTCACTTGGCTTGCCGGCCGACCACTTCGCGCGCCACACCACCGCCGATCCATTGGTGCTGTTCCGCATCTTCCTGTACCCGAGCCGGCCGGTGCCGCAGGGCGTGGACGCATTGCATGGTGTCGGCGAGCACACCGACTACGGGCTGCTGACACTGCTGCGGCAGGACGAAGTGGGCGGGCTGCAGGTACGCGCCGCTGCGGGCTGGATCGAGGCACCGCCATTGCCGCGCTCCTTCGTCTGCAACATCGGCGACATGCTCGACCGCATGACCGGCGGCTACTACAAGAGCACGCCACACCGCGTGCGCCTCAACACCAGCGGCCGCGACCGACTGTCCTTCCCGCTGTTCTTCGACCCCGACTTCGACGTGCGCATTGAACCGCTGCGCACGCCCGAGATCGATGACCATGCGACACGCTGGGACGGCGCCAGCGTACATGCCTTCGACGGCACTTACGGCGACTACGTGCTGGCCAAGGTCGGAAAGGTCTTCCCCGAGCTGAAGAGCGCGTTGCTGTAGCCCACTACCGCCTGACAGCATCCCAGATTGTTCGCCCGAAAGCTGTCCATTGTTGTGCTGCGAGAACGTCGTCATCGAAGCGCATGGTTGACGCCGTGAGCATCGTCAAGATCGACGATGCCACGCGGTTCACCTACGACGGATGTCGTCCCGTCGGCTCGAAGTAGCTGGCAGGCCGCTGCTTGCGAATCAGCAGTTTCCTGACCTCCCACTGCGCGGCTTCCTCCAGCGTTACCAGGTAGCGTACGTCTCCGCCGCTGTGTACAGCGATCGGCACGCCGTTTTCGAACAGCAGCCGGTTGCCGGGCAATCGCGGTACCTTTTCACCTGGCGTGAGGATGCCGACGAGATTGAGAGGATCGACCGCCGAGATGCAAGCGCGTTCCTTGCCCGGCGCCACGGCGACCTTGCGCAGTGCAGTGGCGGCTTCGGGCAGCGCGAACTGCTCGCCGGAAAAGCCGCTGACGAAGCGGCCGCCACGCACCTCGCCACGGGCTTCCAGGCGGCGCAGCACGTAGTACAGGTCGCGCCAGGGCGGAAGACCGTCCTCGCGTTCCAGCAACTTGCGGAAGATCACGCCGTAGCGGCGCAGCAGCACCCGCGCGATGTGCTCCACATGCGGTTCGGCCAGCGCGCCGGGGGCGTCGGGCCGCGGGCGCGGTGCGCGTGTCAACGACCACCGGCCGGCATCGTCGATGGGCTCGTGGCCCGGACGCCGCCGGCGCAGCCGATCGCGCTTGTCGGCGGGCATCACCAGCGCGCGCAGGCCGGCAAAGGAATCGCAGCCGGCCAGGCCATGGGCCACCAGTTCGGCCAGCGCCTGTTCGACCTCGATCCGCAGCAGACCGGCATCGCGCTGCAGGTCGGCGAAGAAGCTGGCGCCGTGCGCAGACAGCGCCTCGCGCACGCGGCGCGCCTTGCCGGACAGCGGGACCTCGTCTTCGATCCCGGCGCGATTCACCTGCTGCCAATGCGCCAGGGCGTCGCGCTCGCACAGCAGGATCGGCGTGCCGCGGATCGGTCCGGTCTTGCGCTGGCCGGCATCGCCGCGGTCCTTGTCGAAGGGCCGCCACCACACCACACGGCCGGCGGCGCAGAGCTTGTCCAGCATGGCCGGCGTGTAGTCCTTGACGCGCAGCGCGAGGATGTCTTCTTCCCAGGCCGATGCCGGTGCGGCATGGCCTTCGAGCTGACGCAGCACGTCGGCCAGGCCGGCCTCGCCTTCGCGGCGCTCGTCGCCGTCGGCACCGGCTACCTGATGCCAACGGAACAGGAAGCGCATGAACTGCGCCGGCGGCACTGGCTGGATGTCGGCCCGAAGCTTGTCGCGTGTGTAGCGGTGCATACGCGCCAGCAGCCGGCGGTCGCACCACTCGGCGCGGTCTGCGGCAGTGAACGCGCCGCGCATCACCGCGCCTTCGACCTCCAGTTGCA
Organism: uncultured beta proteobacterium; assembly: GCA_963824005.1. Taxonomy (GTDB): domain Bacteria; phylum Pseudomonadota; class Gammaproteobacteria; order Burkholderiales; family Burkholderiaceae_C; genus Rubrivivax. The sequence continues at coordinate 27,998 of CAWGOK010000002.1, read as the reverse complement.
CCAGGGCCGGCAGCACCGCGTCGGAGCTCAGGCCAAGCGGCGCGGCGAGCGCCGCTGCGCTGACCGGCCCCAGCAGTTCCAGGCGGCCGCGCAGGATCTCGCGCAAGGCCTCTTCGGCCGCCGGCCGTGCCGCGCAGACCGGCTCGATCGGAGGCGAGAGTTCCGCCGAGGGAAACACAGCCAGTAGCTCATGCAGACGTTCCGCGGCGGCGAACAGGGCTCCCCCCGAAGGCACTTGCAGGCGCGTGACACGACGTTGCTGCGCGAGCACGGCGACGAAGTCCGGGCAGTCCGCTTCGCCAGGGATCAGGAAACCGTGCACCACCAGCGCATCGTGCAACTCCTCGGCGGAGTCGATCTGCGGCCTGGCTTCTTCGCACACCCGTGCGATCGCCTGCGGGTCCAAGCGAGCGATGTCGTGGGCGGTCTGCAGGTCCATCAGCGGCTGGGTGCTGACCGACTTGGTACGCCGCTCTTCGGCGGCGCCGTCATCCAGAAAGGCATAGGGCCGCGCATTGAGAATGGCGTGCGCCAGCGGCGACGGCGATGCCAGGTCGCGCGTGGTGATGCTGACCTGGCCGTTCTCGATGCGGGACAGCAGCCGCACGAAGCCCTCGACGTCCATGGTGTCGTGCAGGCAGTCGTGCAGCGTCTGTGCGACCAACGGGTGGTCGGGAATCTCGCGTTCGCCGACGACGTTCTCCGCGCAAGCCTGCTGGTCGGGGAAGACCACGGTCAGCAAGTCCTGCGCATCGGCGCGCTGGAACTGCGGCGGCGTCCTACGCCCGCCGTTCATGCGCCGCACCGCCAGCGCCGCCGTCGCGTTCCAGCGCCAGCGCGTGCCGAACATCGGCGCATCGAGCAGCGCCTGCACCAGGATGTCCCGCGCCGTGGCCGACTTCAGGTAGTGCTGCACCTCGTCGAGCGCAAAACTGTGCGTCGGCCCGAGCGACAGCACGATGCTGTCTTCCAGCGCGCTGGCCTGCAGCTCGAAGTTGAACTTGCGGCACATGCGCTTGCGCAGCGCCAGGCCCCAGGCCTTGTTGATGCGCGAACCATAGGGCGAGTGAATGACCAGGTGCGTGTCGCCGACCTCATCGAAGAAGCGCTCGAACACGATGTGCCGCTCACTGGGCAGCACGCCGAGTGCGGCCTTGGAGGCGGCAAGGTACAGCGTGAGCTGCTGTGCGGCGGCACTGGGCAGATGCAAATCCTCGTGCAGCCACCGCTCGCACGCCTCGACGCTTGCCGCGAGATTTGCATCGGCGGTCTCGCACAGCCGCGACACGGCGTGACTCAACTCGTCCGTGCGACCCAGACTTTCGCCCAGCCAGAACGGCATGGTCGGCGGCTGCCCCTTGGCGTCGTGCACCAGCACCTTGCCGGTCTCCACCTTGACGATGCGGTAGGAAGTGTTGCCCAGCTGGAAGATGTCGCCGGGGATGCTTTCGAAGGCGAAGTCCTCGTTCAGCGTGCCAACGCGGTGCTCCTCCGGCAGCAACACGACGTCGTAGTCGAACTGGTCAGGGATCACACCGGCATTCGTGACAGCGGCGAGCCGGGCGCCGCGGCGGGCTCGCAGCACGCGGTTGACGGCGTCGTAGTGCAGGTAGGCGCTGCGCCGCCCGCGCCGCGTGCTGTAACCCTCTGCCAGCGTCTGCACCAGCTGCTCGAAGGTCTGCAGGTCGAGATCACGGTAGGGATGGGCAAGGCAACAGCGTTCGTACAGTGCCTGCAGCGGCCATTCGCGGCAAGCCACTTCGGCAATGATCTGCTGCGCAAGCACGTCGAGCGGTCGCTCGGGCGTGCGGATGCGATCGAGCTCGCCGCGCTGCACCGCATCGAGCAGCGCCGCGCACTCCAGCAAGTCGTCCAGCGCCAGCGGGAACAGGCGTCCCTTGGGAACCGCGCCGATGGCGTGCCCGGCGCGACCCACGCGCTGCACGAAAGCGTTGATCGCACGCGGTGAGCCGAGCTGGCAGACGAGGTCGATGTCGCCGATGTCGATGCCGAGCTCGAGCGAACTGGTGGCCACCAGCGCCTTCAGCTCGCCAGACTTCAGGCGTTGCTCGGCATTCAGCCGGTGCTCGCGCGCCAGGCTGCCGTGGTGTGCCGTCACGTGCTCCTCGCCGAGCCGCTCGGCCAGGTGTCGCGCGACTCTCTCGGCGATGCGGCGCTGGTTGACGAAGATCAGGGTGGTGCGGTGCTGGTGAATGAGCTCGGCCAGACGGTCGTACATCTCGGACCAGACTTCGGTGGCCATCACCGAGGTCAGTGGCGAGCGCGGCATCTCTAGCCCCAAGTCGCGGTCGCGCACATGGCCGGCGTCGATGATCGTGACGGCATCCGGGCGTTGGCCGATGAGAAAGCGCGCCATCTCGTCGAGCGGCTTGACCGTGGCGGACAGGCCGATGCGCACCGGTGGGCGTCCACAAAGCGCCTCCAACCGCTCCAGCGTCAGCATCAGATGCGCGCCACGCTTGCTGCCGGCCACGGCGTGCAACTCATCGACGATCACGCTCCTGACTGACTTGAGCATGTCGCGCCCGCCAGCCGAGGTCAGCAGGATGAACAGCGACTCCGGCGTCGTCACCAGGATGTGCGGCGGCGTGCGGCGCATGCGCTCGCGCTCGGCCGTCGGTGTGTCGCCGGTACGCACCGCATCGCGAATGCCGGGGTCGGGCAGCCCCATCGCCAGCAGGCCGGCACGGATGCCCGCGAGCGGCTCTTGCAGGTTCTTGCGGATGTCGTTGGACAGCGCCTTCAGTGGCGAGATGTACAGCACGTGGACCTGGTCGGCGAGGCTGCCTTGCGCCAGGCGCTCGACCACGAGGTCGTTGATGGCCGACAGGAAGGCGGCCAGGGTCTTGCCGGAACCGGTGGGTGCGGCGATCAGCGCGTGGCGGTGCTGCGCCGTGACGGGCCAGGCGCGGGTCTGGACATCGGTCGGCTGGCCGAAGCGCGCATGCAGCCAGGCGGACACGGCGGGGTGGAACAGCGACGCCGCTGCGGCGGAGTTGCTTGACGATGTCACCGGAAAGAGGATCGGCATAGGGTCATTGTGGCGACTTGGCGTAGCGGCTGCGCCTGCGTAGCCCGCTACAGCTTCAACCCGCCACTGCCGTAGGGACGGGTGATGATCTCCAGCAGATGGCCGCTCGGGTCGTCGAAGTACACGCCTCGCCCACCGTCATGGCGGTTGATCTCGCTCTCGTGGCTTTTGGCCGGGTCCGCCCAATAGGGCAAGCCGCGCTCCTTCACGCGGGCGAAGATCTGGTCGAACTCCGCTTCGCTCACGAGAAACGCGTAGTGCTGCGTCTGCACTTCCATGTCGCCGGCTGACAGAAAGGCGAGGGTCACTTCGTTGCCGACCTCGATATCGAGGAAGGGCCCGAAGTGCACCGGTGCGGGAAGGGCGAAAACCGCGCTGTAGAAGTCAGCCGAAGCCGCCGGGTCTCTCGAGTGGACGATGGTGTGATTCAGCTTGACGGTCATGAAGGTCTCCGAGGCCAGCCCGAAAACCTCTGACTGCGATCGGGTTGCCGTGGTTCCAGGTAGCGCCAAAGTTTGCGCAGAGTGGCCGTCAACTCATGGTGACGGTTCCATATGAAGGAGTCGCACCTCGAGTGCGACAAACCGATTGAGGAGCCAACCAGCAGATCCCATCAGGGACAGCGGCGAATGCAACGAAAGTCCGGATGTACGGGGGCAATCTTCCCTTCCAACCGTCATGAACTGAAAGCTTGGCGTCAGCCGCACCGACGCTCAGCCGGCGGGGTCAAACACCCTCAGGAACTCGCGCCGCGTCTTCGGCCCGTAGGTCCTGAAGTGCGGATCGGGGTTCTCGAGGTAGGTGGCGCGCTGCCGCGCGACCGCGTCGCGTGCGGTGTACCGCTTCACGTCTGTCGGGGTGAGGCCGTACACGTTCGCGGCGTTCAGGCCGAAGACCTTCGCCCGCAACGCGGGAGTGATCTCAGGATACCCGTGCCGTTCGCGCAATGCCGCGGAGATCTGGAACGTTCGGAAGGCCTGGATCTGGTCCTGCGGCGAGCCGTACCAGATCGAGTCGGTGCCCCACAGCACGTTGTTCTCGCCGCACGCCACGATCAGCTTGCCCAGCGCGTGTGCCGCCTGATCGGGGTCACGCATCAGAAAGCGCCAGGTGCTGCCCAACTCTGCATACACATTGCTGTTCGGCTTGACCTGATGCTTGCGCAGCGAAGTGATCAGCGTATCGATGCCGTCGCTCTTGCCGCTCGCGTCATAGGCCTTCTCGGTCACCGTGCTGACGAAGCCCGAGTGATAGATGAGGAAGTTCACGTCTGGATAGCGCCTGGCGACGACGCCGATGTCGCTGCACTGGCTGTGCTCGTAGGAGCGGCTGCCGAAGGGAAGCCCCTTGTGGATGCAGATGTTCTTGACGCCGAGGGCGCGCGCTTTCTCGATGAAGCGAATGCCGACGTCGTCGTACAGAAAGTAGCCTTTGCCGTTCGGACCGTACTGCGTGTAGGTCTTCCAGGCGCTCACGCCCCACTTCTGCTGCAGCTCGTCCATGCCCTCGAGGTCGCCGGGCTGGTTCGGGTTGACGCGGCCGTGCAGCAGCAGCCGGTGCGTGCCTTCGAGCTTGTCGACCAGCCGGCGCACTTCGTCGGCGGCCTGGATGGTCACCGGCTCGGCGTCGCGGGCGGAAGGGACGAAGGACAGCACCATCACATCGGTGTCGCTGTCCATGAACACGTCCTTGAGGAACACCTCGGCGCTCTTCGGGTTGCCCTTCGGCGTGTCGATGAAGTGGCCCTGCACGTCCAGGATGAACTCCTGCTTGGCGGGTCCGACCTGCGCGCGCGCGAGCTGCAGGTCCAGGGCTGCTTCATTCGGCAGGTCGAAGAACCCGCCGGTCCTTCCGGCGGCGGCGTTGGCCGCGTTGAAGGCGAGCAGCGTGCTGGCGGCGCCGCAGGCCGAGGTCAGGAACGTCCTCTTGGAGCAACCCAGACGCTTCGAATTCTGCGCAGCGGCCTCGTGCGCGAGGCGGTTGGCTTCGAGGTTCGCCGGCCACAGCGGCACCGGCGCGAATTCGCCGTTCGAGGTGCTGTCGAGCTTGATGGGAAGGCGCCTGCCTTCGGGGTCGATGCCGGGCATAGTGGTCCTCCTGTGCGCACAAGAAACACTGTCGGTCCTGGGGAGCGACGCCACCCGCGCCGCCCTCTGCGTCGACTTCGACGCCGGCACCGATGCCTTTGTTCCAGCGTCGCCTCGCGGTTGTGACATCGCTGCGCGATGTTGTGCGGCCCGAATCACGCCCGATCAGCGGCGGTCCGTGATTGTGCGGCTATCAGCCACAGCTGCGTCAGGCACGAATGACCGCAACGAGAACGTGCATTTCGTGGATCAGAGTAGTGGCGACAAGCTCCGTCAGCCAAGTCGACCCGAAGCGACATGGACGAGTCCGACTGCTGCGCCTGCCCTTCAGCGAAGGTCGGACTCGAAGACCGACGATGAGCGCGTGCACGATCGATCGTGACGGCACCTTCGTGAGCTTTGCCAGCCGAGTCGTGGGCATGGGGCATTTGACTGGCGACGAAGTCCAGGAATGCCGCCACCTTCCGTGACACATGGCGCTGGTGTGCCACGATGCCGTACACACCCTGCGCTGCCGGCCGGTGCTGCGGTAGCAGTTCCACGAGCCGACCCGTGGCAATCAGGTCAGAGACAACGAAGTCCGCGTCAAGGTCACACCCAATCCGGCCAGCAACAACTCGCGCAGCAGCACGCTGTTGTTGACACGGCACGTGCCGTGCATCTGCAGGGAGGTGACCCCGGTCAGCGGCCATTCGGCCGGTCCGCCATCTTGTGAATACGCCAAGCAGGCATGAGCGCAGACCAGCGCCGTCAATGGCGCGAACACGTTGACGATCTTGGGCAGGTGCTGGAGCAGGTTGGTGGTCGAGACCCCGGCAGCAGGCCCTGGGTCGCGTAACGCAGCGAAGGGGCGCCTCGCCGCGCTTGTCGGTCCTTGCGTTTATGCGGTGAAATACCCGCTCTTGCCACAACGCTCGGGTGACCCTGAGTGTCATCAATGCTGACGCTGTTCAACAAGAAGGCGAAGGAAGGCCTTCGAATCTCCACGCTGCGAAAGCTGTCGCCGTTCGGGACCTTGTCGCGTTCCGAGTTGCGCGTGGTCGACAGCCTGCTGCACGAGCGGCGCTACCTGAAAGGCGAGATCGTCTTCGACGAGGGCGAGGAGGGTCAGGCGCTGTACGCGATCATCAGCGGCCGGGTGCTGGTGTGCCGGCAGGGCGAGCCCGAAACCGGCCGTATCGCAGAACTGGAAGCGGGCGTCGCCTTCGGCGAGCTCGCGCTGCTCGACAACGCGCCGCGCTCCGCGCAAACGCGCGCGGCGCAGGACTGCGTGCTCGCATCGCTGTCGCGCAGCGATTTCGAAAGCCTGCTCGACACGCACGCGGTGGTCGCCTCGAAGATTGCGCTGCAACTCGCGCGTCAGTTTGGCCGCCAGCTGCGCGAGCACGTTGGCGGCGGTGCGCCATGACACCAAGCGAGCCGCCGCCTGCCATGACACCTTCCGCGGTCGCGGACGAAAGCCTCGGCCCGCCCCTGTCGAGCGGGCCGCTCGTCTGGGCCGCGACGATCGTCTTCACGACGCTCCTGCTCGCGCTGCTCGGGCACGTGCTCTGGCTGGTCGTGCCGTCGCTGCTTGCGATCATCGTGTACTACGCGCTGTTTCCGCTGGTGCGCCGGCTCACCCTGGCTGGTGTGCAGCGGCCGACTGCGGCCGCGGTCGTCGCCGGCGTGGTCTTCGTCGGCGCTGCGATCGCGATGGTGCCGGTCGCGTCGTGGGTCGCCGCGCATGCAGGGGCAGGCCAGGAGCTGCTCTACCGGTATCTCGACGCGGGCCGCATGCTCGTCGATCGGACAATGACGATGCTGGATGCGCGCTTCGAATTCTTGGCGCGGATGAACTTCCATGGGCAGATCGCCATGCGCCTGACCGAGCTCGGCGACGCCTACCTGCAGAAGCAGGCCGGCAGCGTGCTGCTTGGCGCAGTCGTGTGGTTGCCCTCGTTGCTGCTCGCACCGTTCTTCGCGTTCTTCTTCCTGCGCGACGGCAAACGCTTCCTCAAGTTCGTCGCAAGCGCCGTGCCGAATGCGTATTTCGAGCGCACGCTCGACATGATCGAGCGCGTGCACACGACGGCGCGCGCCTACATCCAGGGCATGCTCAAGTTGACCGCCATCGACACGGTATTTCTGGGCGTGGGGCTGTGGGCCCTCGGCGTTCCCGGCGCGCCGGTGCTCGGCCTGCTCGCGGCGGTGCTCGCATGGGTGCCGTTCGTCGGCCCGATCATCGCCGGCATCATCGTCGTGCTCGTCACCGCCACCGATCTTCCGCACGACCCCGACATCGTCTACGCGGTCATCGTCCTGCTCGTTTGCGTGCGCCTGCTCGACGACTTCGTGTTCATGCCGCTCACGGTCGGGCGCAGCCTGCGCATGCATCCGCTGCCGACCGTGCTGCTGATCTTTATCGGTGGCGCGGTCGCGGGCATCCCGGGGCTGATCCTCGCGCTGCCCCTTGCTGCAGTGGTCATGGTCGTCGCCGGCACGATCGGCGGCATTCTCGACAACCCGCGCCTGCGCGCACGGCATGCGTTCGCGAAGCGGCTGCACACGCGGCGGGTCACGGCCGATCTGAGGCCTTGAGACGACGCCGGGCATGCAACCCGGTCAACGCGGCGCAAGCGCCTTTTCGATGGCGGTTGTCAGTACGGCGCTGTCAGGGTGGGTCGGGACGGCGCTGGCGCGTCGGGTGGGCAAAAGACTCGCTGCTCTATGGAGAGCTCTCCAGCGTTGCACCCCAAGCGGACAGCCTCAGACGAATCGAGCCGACGGCAAACGAAGGCGCTATCGGGTCGCCAGCGCGGCGTGCACGGCCGCCTGCAGTCTTTCGAAGCCGAACGACACGTCAACCACTGCACCGTTGAGAAAGAACGTGGGCGTCGCACGGATGCCGCTGTGTGTTCCAGCACGACGGTGCTCCTGCAACCGCTGAAGGTAGATCCGGTCAGCCATCTCACCATTGAAGCGGCGCATGTCCAGCCCGATCGATACCGCATATCCGGCCAGCGCAGGCATCTCGAGGTGATGCGTTTGTTCGAACAACAAATGGTGCATCGGCCAGAACCGTCCTTGCGCGGCCGCCGCTTCGGCCGACTCGGCCGCCATCTCGGCATGGGGGTGCACCTCCACCTGCGGGAAGTGCCGAAAGATGAAGCGCAAGCGCCTGCCTGAAGTCTCGACAAGATGGCGGACGAACGGCTCGGCCTGAATGCAGGCCGGGCACTCGTAGTCGCCATACTCGAGCAACGTCAGCGCCGCATGGTCGTCGCCCAAGCTGTGGTCGGTGGCGCTCAGCGCGGCGAAGGTGTCTTGGCCAGGGGATGAGTTCATGCAGTACCTCGTCTGTTGGTTGCTGGACAGCGCCAAGCGCGCAACTGATGAGCCCTTCTCGGCGCTACCGGCGGCGACGGGCCGCCACCGCCAGCCAAACATCATCGCTCCTCGTGTGTGCGATGTGCAGATACTCGCCGATCACCATGAATCCTGCAAAGTCCACGCCCGCCGCAGCAGCGTCCACCGTCATCCCGATTCCGCGCGGGACCATTGCCTGCCTGGCGCTGGCTGCGTTCGCCAGCGGCCTGTCGCTGCGTGTGAACGATGCGCTGCTGCCGAAGCTTGCCGAGGAGTTTGCAATATCACTGGGTGAAGCCTCGCAAGTCATCAGCGCGTTTGCGACAGCCTACGGGCTTTCGCAGTTGTTTTTCGGGCCCGTGGGGGACCGGTTCGGAAAGTACCGCGTCATCGCGTGGTCCTCGACGGCCTGCGCCGCGACCGCCCTGCTTTGCGCTCTGGCGCCAGGGTTCGACGCGCTGCGCGCGGCCAGGGCCATGGCTGGCGCCACGGCCGCGGCGATCATTCCGCTGTCCATGGCGTGGATCGGCGATGTCGTGGCCTATGACCAGCGCCAGCCCGTGCTGGCCCGGTTCCTGATTGGCCAGATCGTCGGACTGACCACAGGCATCTGGTTTGGAGGCTTCGCGGCGGACCACCTCACCTGGCGGGTGCCGTACTTCCTGATTGCCGGGATCTTTGCAGTGGTGGCGCTGGCCCTGTTCACCTTCAATCGCCGGCTGCCGGCGCACGCCCGGCTGACGAGGATGGCCGAGGGACCGCTGCTGCGTCGCGTCATAGCCGAATTTTCCGGCGTGCTTTCTCAACGCTGGGCGCGGATGATTCTTGCCTTGGCCTTCCTCGAGGGCATGGCGTTCTACGGCCCGTTTGCCTTCATTGCGTCTCACGTTCACCAGGCCTTCGCCCTGTCGCTGTCAGGCTCGGGGGCCGTGGTGATGCTGTTCGGACTCGGCGGCGCTGTGTTCGCGGTTTCGTCACGCCGCCTCGTGCCGCGGCTTCGGGAAATCGGGCTGGCGAAGTGGGGCGGCGCGTGCATGGCCTGCGCGCTGCTGGCGATCGGCTTCGGGCCGAACTGGTGGTGGGCGCTCGCCGGATGCTTCCTTGCCGGGCTTGGCTTTTACATGCTGCACAACACGCTGCAGGTGAATGCCACGCAAATGGCTCCGGATCGGCGTGGTGCCGCGGTATCGGCGTTTGCGTCGTGCTTTTTTCTCGGGCAATCGGCTGGCGTCCTGGCGGGCGCGCTGCTGGTGGAGACGACCGGCACATCGACGTTCCTTGCCCTCGGCGCGGCAGGCGTGCTGGCAGTGGCCTTCACGTTTGCGACGCTTCTTGGTCGGCGCGAGTGATGCGCCGCTGCTGGGATCACTCCGCGCACGGTCGAGGCCGTTCAGTGCGAAGAGCCGCGGAGCTGCCAATCTGGATGACGCGCGACGCTGACTCGAAGATGCGGGACACCGCAGTTGATGCCCGAATGAGCGCGATCCGGGTGGTCAGGCGGGTGGTCACGGGGTCCTGCGGGGACCGCCGATGAGAAGGACCAGCAGGGGCAGCACCGTGCTCGCCCCGATCCAGATGTACGGAAAGGTGGAGGATCCCTCGCCGGCGACGACCAGCACCTTGACGCTCGCCTGGGCGAAGAAGTGCAGCACAGCGGGTGCCCAGATCGTTTCGCCCCCAAGCTCGTAAAGACGGGCGAGCGGAAACGACATGACGACGGCAAGCGCGAGCGCGGCCAGCGCCACGCCGAATGGCAGCGTGACGAACAGCGTCAGGTGAACGGCCGCGAAGGGGAGCATCGTCAGGGTCGCGGCCCGCCAGAAGGTTCGCCCTGCCCGCAGATGACCGAACAGGTAGCCGCGAAAGAGCGTCTCCTCGGCGATACCGGCCTGGGCGAAGAGGCCGGGCAGCAGCCACAGGGCGCCGTCGGCCGCAGTCACGGTGGACCCGGTCCATCGCGCGTGGACGGCAACCGTCAGGAGCAGAAGCCCGCACACGGCGGCCGACACGACCAAGCCCCGCAGACTCGGTCGTCCCAGTCCGATCGCCCGGGCAGCAGACCAGACGGACTGTCCCGACCACGCACGCTCGACCGCGAGCAGGGCGACGACGACGAGTGCGGCGACGAGCAGCCCGGCTTCGCCGCGGTTGCTCCCAAGGGACACCGCGGACCACTGAAACAGCGCATAGACGGCCACAAAGCCCAGCAACAGTTGGGTCCACTGGGCGCGGGAGGCAACCTCCATCACGCCTCGTTCGTCGGTGCCAGTCCCTTCCACGGCGCGTATGAAATGGCGGCCCCTGCGAGATACAGAGCAGCGAGGCCAAGGGTCTGTGGCCATGGCGGCGACGCAGGCGTGCGCATGTCGATCGTGTAGGCGGCGTAGGCCGTGAGCAGGGTGAACGCCAAGCCCACGGCCGGCACTGCCCACCGCGCCCACGCGTCGCCCCGGCGAAACGGGCCCGCAAGCATGATCAGCAGGGCCAGCGTGACGCCGACCGACCCGGCTCCCATGCCCTTGATCACACCGAGCACAAACCCCTGGTGGTGCGCCGACAGGGCTTCCCACCTGACGCCGAGCGCCTCGCCGTGATACGGCATGAACCGGGATGTGGTCAGGTAGAGCAGGCCCTGCGCCAGGAGGCCGACGGTGGGAACCGCGTGGATGGCCATCGCCCACTTGTCCCTTTGCTGCATGTCTGCCTCAGCTCGCTGTTCAGCGCAGATCGTCGAGCACGCGGTACACGCGTCCGCACGATTCTGCCACTGCGCCGCCGCTCGGAGGTGCCGCGGATCCAGCGGCTCGCAACCAGGCCGATCGTTGCGCAGGCGTCGCGGTCGGTGAACGACAACGACCCGCCGTGACCGGCCCACCACGCCGCCCGCGCTCCTGCCGGCACACTCGGAAACAGCATCATCTCGAGCAAGAACCCCATCCCGATTGGCAGGGGGCACCGATCACCGAAGTCCGCGCCGTCGGATTGCGACTCGAGGACACTGCGTGAAGGACGAAAGTTGCCCGGAAGTCGTCTCGGCAATGGCGGTGCAAGGCGGGTTCGATGACCCGCACCCCGTAGTCGGCCACACGCGCCACCCTGATTTCTTGGTCGACCAATGGCGTCAAGCGGGCGCAGGCGCAGTCCACCTACGGCTACGGCCTGTCAAGGAACGGAGCGACCACCGCCTGCGTGTCGGCGCTGCCGACCACGGGGATGATCTCGATGGTCGCGCCGTAGCCGCGCCATTCGAGCACCCATTGCTGGAACAGGCGCAAGTCATCGCACTCCATGAGCTGGAAACACCGGCTGAAGTTCGGCTCGACCCAACTATCGATGTACTTCAATCCGTCCGGCAACAGCCTCGATCCATCGCGCACTTGGCGATAGATGGGGACCATGTCGTTGTCCTTGAACCGTTCGATGATCATGAACAGCATGGGATGGCATTGAACGCGTTGGATGATGCGGGCCAGGCCGATGGATCTCTGATGACGCACGGTCGAGCTGCGGAGTGGTATTTTGCCGCCACTTCAATGGACGCCGTGGTCATCCCGTTCCACTTCGACCGAGGAGAGATTTCCATGCAGACCGATGTGCTGATCGTCGGCGCCGGACCGACCGGACTGATGCTTGCCAACCAGCTCGGTCGCCGCGGCGTGCGAACGCAGATCATTGACCGGCACCCCGGGCCGGCGCTGCAGACCCGGGCGCTGGGCGTGCAGGCGCGCACGCTGGAAATCTACGCGCAGCTGGGCATCGCGGACGAGGCGCTCGAGCTCGGCAAGCGCGCCACCGGCGCCAACCTGTGGGCGCAAGGCCGCTTCGGGGCACGCGTGCCGCTGGGCGACATCGGCCGCGACCTGAGCCCATTCCCCTTCCTGCTGATCCTGGGGCAGGACGACAACGAAAGGCTGCTCGGTGCTGCGCTGCGCCGCTGGGACATGACGGTGCAATGGAACACCGAACTGGTGGCGTTGCGGCAGCAAGCGGGCCGCGTCAGGGCGACCCTGAAACAACCCGACGGCAGGCTCGTCGACATCGACGCGACCTGGGTCGCCGGCTGCGATGGTGCGCACAGCGCGGTGCGCGACCTGAACGGCATCGACTTCGAAGGCGCGGCCTACGAACATGTGTTCTTCGTCGCCGACACCCAGGTCACCGGGCCGATGGTGGCGGACGAGTTGAACGTCTACCTGTGGCGCGACGGCTTCCACCTGTTCTTCCCGATGCGCGGGCACGACCACTGGCGCGTGGTGGGCATCCTGCCGGCGCCGCTGCGTGGCCGGCCGGACCTGAGTTTCGAACAGGTGATCCCGGCCGTGCGCGCCGAGGTGGGCGGCGAACTGTCGTTCAAGGCATGCAGCTGGTTCTCCACCTATCGCATCCATCACCGTCGCGCCGAACGCTTCAGGCAAGGACGTTGTTTCCTGCTCGGCGACGCGGCGCACGTGCACAGCCCGGTCGGTGCGCAGGGCATGAACACCGGTTTGCAGGACGCGTACAACCTGGCCTGGAAACTCGCACTGGTGGTCAAGGGCGATGCCGGCGAAGCCTTGCTCGATTCGTTCGAAGCCGAACGCGTGCCGGTGGCGCAGCGGCTGCTGGACACCACCGACCGCGCCTTCACGCTGGTCGCATCCGACAGCTGGCCTGCCGGGCTGTTGCGCACGCAGGTGCTGGCGAACGTCATGGCCTTCGCGATGCGGCGCGAACGGGTGCGCAAGCTGGCCTTTCGCACCATTTCGCAAACCGGCATCCACTATCGCGGCGGCCCTTTGTCGCAAACGCAACCCGACCTGAGCGCCGACGCGCCACGCGCTGGCGACCGCTTTCCTTGGCTGCGCTTGCGCCGGCAGCCAGATGGCCCCGTCGAGGACCAGTTCTCAGCGCTCGACGATCTCCATTTCCACCTGCTGCTGTTCGGACAGGCCGCGCCGGCGCCGGGCGAGGTCGGGGCGGACGCTGCGCTGCGCGTGCATGCAATCCCCGAGCACCCGGACAACACACGCGAACTCGAGCGCGCGAAAATCGCGTCGCCGTCGTTCTATTTGCTGCGGCCGGATGGTCACATAGGCCTGGCGGGCACGCTGTTCGAGCCGAGCGTCATCGCGAACTACCTGTCTGATCGCCTGCATCTCGGGCCGCGCTGACTGGCAAGCACTTCATGGAGGATTCGAATGCCCAGCATCAATGGCATCGCGCACATTCAGCTCACGGTAAGCGACATGGAGCGGGCGGTGCCGTTCTATGAGACGCTGCTGCATTCCCTGGAGATGGTCACGCTCATCAACAGGCCGGACTACTTCTACTGCATTGGCGGTCGCACGGGCGTCGCCATTGCTCCTGCAAGCGCCGACGGCGCGAAGCATGGGTTTTCGCAAGGCCGCCCCGGCCTGCACCACCTGTGCTTCCGCGCGAAGTCAGCCGCCGATGTCGACGCCATCCATGAGGTGGCCTGTGCGCTGGGCGCCAAGATCATCCGCGCGCCTCGCGAAGACAGTTGGGCGCCAGGCTACTACTCCGTGCTGTTCGAAGATCCCGACGGGATCCGCATCGAGGCCAACTTCGTGCCGGGCAAGGGCCACCTGGCCGACGCCAGCAAGGCCTGAAACCCCGCGAGTCGATGCGCGTGAACGGCCCGTTCTAATCCTCGTCGCGAACTTTGCAATCTCGGCGAAGGCCTGTTGGCATTCGGGGTCTTGCGCAATAGCCGCCTGCGCATTCTCATAGGCCATCTGGTCGGCATATTGCACGACGACGAACCAGTCTCCGACATTTGGGCCGGTTTGAAAGCGGCTCAGCCGATAGGCAACCCCGTGTTTGAGATAGGCGGCCTTCAACTTCGCGGCCACGGGTGCCACTTCGTCGATCGATCCACCACGATAGTGAGATACGGCTGACACGGTCATCGACTCGTCTCCGACCCTCAAGGCTTCAAGTTCTATCAGATGCGCCCACGACATCCAAGGGGCGTGCGCGTCGACCAGAAGCAGCATCGAGCCGCTCAGCCGCACGCAGCGCAGTACCTCGGACAGCACGTCGAAGCCGGACGCCGCGGCATGCGATGCGGACGCTCGGTCATGGCGTCGTCGATGGTGTCGTTGCCGTGTTGCAATGAAGCGCTCATTGCTGAGTGCGTCGCGGCACAACGTCGCCGCGGGCGACGACGGCGGCGGACCGGCGACACGATGGCCTCGGCGCGCAGCGGCGGCGCGCGCCGCGCCGTCAGCCCGGGCGATCGAGCGCGAGCGCTGGTCGCTCAGCCGTGCCTTTCGACGGCATGTCGAACCTCCTGGCCGAAGGCCACCTCGAGCGTGTGCCCATCCGGGTCTCGAATCAGCGCCCAGTAGCCGACGGGCGGGCCGGCGTCTTCCGGCTCTCGAGCCAGACACCGTTCCTCGCACGCGAGGCGGCACAGCCGATCGACGTCTTCGCGCGAGCGCACGCCCACGCCCAGGTGGGCCATCGGCAGCAAGGGCTTGATCTCGTTCGCGGTCTCGATGAGTACCAACGCGAACGGCCGCGTGCGGTCGCTGACCCAGACGGCCCCGGGTCGCCCGTGCACCGTCTGCATGCCTGCGTACTTTCCGTAGAACGCCACGCTCGCCGCGAGCGAGCGCACGGGAAGCGCGACATGGGTCAAGCCGAAGTCCGACATGGCAGGTGCTCGGCCGGCAGCCGTGCCGGCGCCGGCGAGGCGGTCGGCGGTCGTCGGCGCAGTCGAATCAGGCCGGCTTGATGTTCTGGTTCACCCGGAACAGGTTCTTGGGGTCGTACTTCGCCTTGATCGACGCCAGCCGCGCGTAGTTTGCGCCGTAGGTCGCCTGCACCCGACCGTCGGCCTCGTCGTCCATCATGAAGTTCACGTACGCGCCTTCCATGTTGAACGGGTGGACGGCCTTCCAGTAGGAGCGTCCCCACGCCTTCAGTGCGTCCGCGTTCTTCGGGTCGGGATCGATGCCGGCGATCACCATCGAATACGTCGCGTCGCGCGTCGGCCACGCCGTGGCGTCCTTTGCGACGCGCCGCACGGCACCGTCGATCGGGTACAGGTGCATGAGGCAGAACGGGCTCGGCGCCTGCGCCGCCTGCGCGATGTGCACGTCGATCGCCTCGTCGCTCAGCGACTTCACGAAGTCACCCTTCCAGTACCACTGCAGGCCCTTCGGGAAGAACGGATCGAACAGCCCGTTGATCGCCGGCATGGGCATCATGCCCGTCCAGTCGAACAGCGGCGCCGGCAGCCGCTCCAGGAGCGAAGCCATCGCCTTGCGGCCGTCCGCCTCCGAGCCGTTGAAGCACGAGATCACGGCGCACGCGCGCTTGTTCCAGTGCTCCTTCGGGAACGGATCCACCGGCGGCACCGTCTTCAAGCCGACGAACGTGCCGAGGTCCTCGGGAGCCCGGGCCAGGAAGTCGCGGAACGCCAACATCACGGCTTTGCCATCCTTCGCCGCATCCCAGAAGATCGGTCCCGCGAACA
Organism: uncultured beta proteobacterium; assembly: GCA_963824005.1. GTDB lineage: Bacteria > Pseudomonadota > Gammaproteobacteria > Burkholderiales > Burkholderiaceae_C > Rubrivivax. The sequence goes on along the minus strand of CAWGOK010000002.1, from coordinate 12,028 downwards.
CCATCTTTACCGGGTGCGCCTGGAACAGGAAGCTGGTAACGACGCCGAAATTGCCGCCGCCGCCGCGCAGCGCCCAGAACAGATCCGGGTTCTCCTTCGCGTTCGCCGTGACGAAGCGGCCGTCGGCGAGGACGACGTCGGCCTCGAGGAGGTTGTCGACCGTGAGTCCGAACTTGCGCGTCAGGTAGCCGGTGCCGCCTCCGAGCGTGAGGCCGGCCACGCCCGTACTGCCGACGATGCCGAACGGCACGGCCAGGCCGAACACATGCGTCGCGTGGTCGACGTCCGCCGAACTGCAACCCGGCTCGACGCGAACGGTCTTGCTCGCGGGGTCGACGCGCACGCTCTTCATCATCGACAGGTCAATGACGAGGCCGTCGTCGCAGCTGCCCAGGCCGGGACCGTTGTGGCCGCCGCCGCGGATCGCGAGCAGGAGTCCCTGTTCGCGCGCGAAGTTCACGGCGGCGATCACGTCGGCCGCGTCGACCGCCCGGGCGATCAGGCGCGGGCGCTTGTCGATCATGCCGTTGTAGAGCGCACGAACGGAGTCGTAGTCCGCATCGCTCGGACGCACGAGACGGCCGCGAAACGTCTGCTGGAAGGTGGAAACAGCCTGTTCGTTCATGAATACCTCCGCGAAGGTCAGGCCCCGGGTGCCATGCGTCGTACGCGCGTCGGTCGAGTGGCGCAACGTCGCCCGTACGCTGCTTGTCTGCGCAGTCTTGCGCAGCCAGTGCGTGAAGTCGAGCTTTGCCAATTCAACCCTGATCGACGCGCGGATTCGGCAACGCATTGCGGATCCTTCCTTCACGCACCGACCGGGTCGACAGACGCGTTCCCGCGACCTCGGATGGACCTGGAGGCGAGCTAGCGCGGCCGACAGCGACTGTCCAGATCAATGCAAAGGCTGACGCCCGCGGTCGTTGGCAGGCTGCCGTTCGTGGCCGGCGGTTGATGGCCGGACATGACGCCTACAGTCGTTGGCTGCAGGGCATTCCTGTTCGCCTGTTCGACCGGCAGGTCTACGGCATCGAGATCGAGTTCGCGTAGATCCGCCGCCGCGAGATTCGCCAACCTCGGTTCGAGTCAGCAAACCAGTCGTTGGGGTGTCGACACGCATCACGCGCACGAGTCCCACCGCCTTTGGCTGAGAACCGGCTCGCACCCAGCACTTTGTGGCGGAACCGGATGTTCTGGTCTATTCCGTCTTCTCGCGCTGCTAAGGCGATCTAGGCCTGATCAAGGTCTGATCTAGGCCTTGATTGACGGCCCATCTGCGAGTGCCCTCAGTGCTTGGACCTTGCCAACCAGGCCTTCACGCCTTCATGTTCGCCCACTGCGCGGTACAGGCGCAGCAATTTCGGGCAATGGTCGAACACGGTGGAGGGCACGTGATCCAAGGTTCCTGTGGTGAGCCAACGCACCACCATGTAGAGCTTGAGATCGGCGACCTGCAGCGTCGCGCCGCCGACGAACGGACCGTCGCCGAGCTGGCGCTCAACCTGACCGCCCCAGGTCCTGAGTTCGTTCGCCGCAAGCGCCTCGCGTGCCTGGCGCTTCAACTCCGGGTCGGTGATGCGCAGGGTGGGCGTGATCGTGTGGCGCAGTTCCTCGACGGCACACATCAGCGCCTCGTGGCGAGCTGCCTCATAAGCATCGGCCGGATGCAGTCGATGCTGACGCCCGATGAAGACGAGGATGGCGTTGGAATGCGCCAGCGGTGCCTTACCCGGAATCTCGAGCACCGGCATCGCGCCGAAGGGTGTGTTGACCTTCATCGCGGGCCAGTCGTCGCTCTTGACCCGCACGTCCTCGAAATCAATGCCGGCAAGATGAAGCGCGATGCGGCATTCCTCGCCGCGGCTGCCGGCGAAGTCGAAGTAAATCAGGCGCGGGCGGCTCATGTGGATCCTCGTGGTCGAATTCGTATGACCGCGTAGGCTACACCGTCGAGGAGTCAGTCACGCGGCGTTGGCGACTGTCGTCTGTATAGCGAAGCTGAGCTGAGTTTCAAGAGGTCCGATCCAATGCCGCGAAGCGGCCATTCAGCATGGCTGAATCCGCTGCGGAACCGGCTTGACTGGCGCCAACGTCAATCGCGTTCAGCGAGCCAGGCGCCGAGAGCGTGTTTCCGTGGATGGCTACTGCGCCTGCAAGCGCTGCAACAGCTCCAGGGTGGGATAGCCGTCGGCTGGCAATCCGACACTGCGTTGATAGTCGCGAATCGCGCCGCGCGTGGCAGGACCCATCACGCCGTCGGGCGTGCCGCTATCGAAGCCGCGCTGGGTCAACGCCGTCTGCAGCGCCTTCAATTGCTGGCGCGAGAGCGCTACCAGATCACGCGGCCATGGCGCATGCACATTTGCGCCGCCGGCCAATCGTTGCGCAAGAAGCCCGACGGCCAGCGCGTAGCTGGTCGAGTTGTTGTAGCGAAGGATGACTTCGAAGTTCGGTCCGACCAGGAAGGCTGGCCCGCTCGCGCCCGCGGGAAGCAAGACCGCGGCGTCGGCAAACTGCGGTAGCGGCACACCACTGCCAGTCTGCACGCCCTCGGCCGCCCACAGCGCGCTGGACTGTCGCACCGCGACGTCGGCACGACTGACATCGAACCGCGGAGGCAACCGGACCTCGACGCCCCAGGGCTGGTCCGCCTGCCACCCCGAGCGCGCCAGGAAGTTCGCGGTCGAGGCCATGACATCGGAAACGCTGCCCCAGATGTCGCGTCGACCATCGCCGTCGGCGTCCACCGCATAGCCCAGGAAGACCGACGGCAGGAACTGGGTCTGGCCCATGGCGCCGGCCCAGGAGCCGATCATCTGCGAGCGGTCGATGTCGCCGTTCTGGAGAATCCTTAACGCGGCGAGCAACTGGCCGCGCGCCCAGTCCTCGCGCCGGCCTTCGAAGCCGAGCGTGGCCAGCGCATCGACGGTCGGGATGCTTCCGAAGTTGCTGCCATAGTTGCTTTCCACGCCCCAGATGGCAACCAAGATCGCGGGCGCCACGCCATAGCGCGCTGCCGCGGCATCGATTTCGGCACGAAACTGCAGCCACTTGTCCTGGCCCTGGGCAATCCGTTGAGGCGACACGGCGCTGTCGAGGTAGCTCCAGACCGTGCGGGTGAACTCGGGTTGCGCTCGGTCCAGTTCGACCACGCGTGGCAGGTAGTGGACTTCGGCGAACGCGACGTTCAGCGTCACCTCGTCGATGCCTGCTACTCGCGCGCTGGTGCGGAAGCTTGTGACCCAGCGCTCGAAGGCCTTCTGCTGACGATCTGCATCGGCTGCGTCATCGGCGGAACGGGTACTGGTTGCCGAAGGTGGCAGCAATGGTGGTGCCTTCGCCGGCTGGGAAGTGCAGCCCGCAAGGACCGCGACCGCCAACGTCATGGCAGCACACGCAGGATTGCGCGGTGGCGAAGGGTCGGGTCCATGCATCCTCACCGATTCAGTCCCTCATTCGGATCAAGACCGATGCCGCGATGCCATCGCTTGCCATCGAGTGCGACTGGCCGGGGACGTTGGCGGCAACGCAGGCTGATGAATGCCAGCAGGAACCATTCATGCCCTGATGACGAGGATCATCACGGTCAAGCCCCATTGCGCAACCGCCATGTGCCAGGTGCCATGCCGACGCACCTCTTGAACGCGCGACTGAACGCCGCCTCCGATTCGTAGCCGACAGCCTGCGCGACCGCGGCGACCTTCCTCAGGCCGGCCTCGGCGAGCAGACGGGTCGCCAACTGCATGCGCCACTGCGTGAGGTACTGCATCGGGGGCTGACCAACGAAGTGCGCAAAGCGTTCGGCCAGCACCGAACGCGAGCTGCCGGCCTGCACTGCGAGTTCGTCCAGCGTCCAATGCCTGGCTGGTGCGCCGTGCAGCAGCGACAGCGTGCGGGCGACCAGCGGATCGTGCAGGCCGGCCAGCCAGCCGGCTTTCGCACCTGCCATCGTTTCCAGGTGGCGCCGCACGACCTCGACGAACATCAACTCGGCCAGGCGCAGCAGCACGCCCCGGCCGCCGGATGATGGCTCGCGCAGTTCGCACAGCGCGAATTCGATCAGGTGGCGCATGCGATCGGTCGACCGGGTGGCGGTGCGCAGATGGATCATCGCAGGCAACGCGTCGAGCACCGGGTTGAAGGGTCTCAGGTCGCAACCGAGGAAACCGCAGATGAACTGCGTGCGCTCAGCGCCATCGCCACCTTCGCTGACGATCGACGGCAGTTCGCCGGCCGCCATGCTGCGGAAGAATGCCACGGCCTCTTCGGGCCCGTAGGCCGCTTGCGCACCGGGCGGATCGGCAAGGTAGTAGGCGTCGCCGTGGGGGACGACGAGTACGTCGCCCGTCTCGAAGCGTTCGCACGGTGCATCGTGCAGACCTGCCCAGCAGCCGCCTTGCGTGACGATGTGGTACGAGATCAGGTGTTGCGACGCTGGCAGCACGACGCGCCGGAACGTTTCGGAATTCGGTGCCCAGGACATCCACGGCGACCGTGCGTCGACCAGGAACAGCATCGAGCCCGTCAGGCGCACGCAGCGCAGCACATCGGACAGCACGTCGAAGCCGGACGGCGCGGCAAACGATCCGGACGCTTGGTCATGGTCCGCGTTCATGGCATCGCGGATGCTACGCGCACCGTTTGGTCTGAAGGAGCCTGCCATGAGCGAGACCCTCACTGCGCGAGCCGACAGGGTCGTGCGTTCGCCCGCCGAGGTGTACGACGAACAGTTCGTACCGGCGCTGTTCAGGCCTTGGGGACCGGTACTGTGCGACGCGGCGAACATCGGGCCTGGCCAGCGTGTACTCGACGTGGCCTGCGGGACCGGTGCATTGACGCTTGCGGTGGCCGGGCGTGTCCGCCCGGGCGGCGCGGTGCTCGGGCTCGATGCCAATCCCGAGATGCTGGCGGTGGCTCGACGCAAGCCTGCTGACATCGAGTGGCACGACGGACGCGCCGAGTCGCTGCCCTTTGCCGACGCCAGCTTCGATGCGGTCGTGAGTCAGTTCGGCCTGATGTTCTTCGACGACCCAGGGGCCGCGCTGCGCGAGATGCAGCGCGTGCTGCGCCCCGGAGGCCGCTTGGCGGTGGCGGTGTGCGATGCGCTCGAGCACTCGCCCGGCTACGCAGCGCTCGCGGCGCTGCTCGAGCGGCTGTTCGGCCAGCGCGTTGCCAACGCGTTCCGCGCCCCGTTCGCGCTGGGCGATGCGGCCGCGCTGCGCGCGCTGTGCGTCGACGCCGGACTTGCCGAGGCAAGCATCGCGCAGCATCAGGGCACGGTGCGCTTCGCATCGATCGACGCGCTGGTGTCGACCGAGCGCGCTTGCGTGTGGACGCTTGGCGGCCTGCTCGACGAGGGCCAGTTCGAGTGCCTGCGGCGTGAGGCGCAAGCCGCCTTCCGGCCGTTTGCCGATGCCAGCGGGATGGTCGCGTTCGCCATGCCGGCATTGCTGATCACCGCAGCGAAGAAACAAGTCGGCTGAGCGTCGAACGTCCTTGCAGGGTCAGGCCGCCCCGAGATGGCTTCTGTTCTCACCGCGCTTTCGGGGGGTAGTGCCCCCAGGGCGAGCGGTTTGATCCGGTGACCCGAAGTTGCCGGTCATGACCGACTGCATCCAGGCAATGCAATGTCGATGTTGGCCAAAGTTGTTGATCTACCCGGTCGGCGATACCCTTACACAATGCGACCCCTGCGGTATTCCATCAACATCAAGTTGGACGGGTGCTGCGATCACCGTGCAATGATCGCAGACGAAGAATTGCATCGTCACGCGGCTGAAAACATCGCCCAGGCCGATGCCCTGATCTTTGGCCGGGTGACCTACGAGATGATGGAGGCAGCGTTTCGGCCGCCGGCGGGTACGGGAGCGAGGCCTGATTGGACGGAACCCTTCGCTCGAACGATCGATGCGGCAAAGAAGTACGTCGTGTCGCGCACCATGGATCGGGTCGATTGGAGCGCGGGACTCATGCACGGGGATCTGGAGAAGGCCGTTCAGCAGCTCAAGCGGGAGTCAGGAAAGGGGCTGCTCGTGGGGGACTTGAAGCTCCCGATGGCATTGGTGGAGCCGGAATTGATCGATGAGTATGAATTCTTGATGCAGCCCGGGATAGCGGGCCACGGGCCGACGTTGTTCGCAGGGCTATCGAAGCGTGTCGACTTGAAGCTCGTGAGCCGGCTGAAGTTCGGCTCGGAGGTGGTGGCGATGCGCTATGAGCCTAGAAGATGGCCATCCGGCTTGCTGGGGAAGACCAAATTGCCCGCACTGGCCTTTGCCGCATCCCGTGCCCACGGTGCGTCAGATTGCCGGAAGATCTATGCGAGGCCACGGTGGGATCGGTCCTGGCCGGCAGTGTGAGCACGATGCCGCGTCAGGCTTCACGGTGAAGTAGATGGCCGCGCTGCCCGCAATGCGTGGCGGGTTGCTCGCGCTGCTGGCGGCCACGCTGTTCGGCGTCAGCACGCCGCTATTGCAGCGCGCCGGTGAAGGCGTGGGTGTGTTGAGCACCGCCGCGCTGCTGTATGCCGGCGCGGCCATCGTCGGTGCGCTGTCGCGCCGGCCGGCGCATCGCGAAGCGCGAATGATGCGTGTCGACCTACCGCGGCTGCTGGCGATAGCCCTTTTCGGCGCGGTCATCGGCCCGGTGGCGCTGGCCTGGGGCCTGCAGCGCACCAGCGGCACCAGCGCGTCGCTGATGCTGACGCTGGAGGCGCTGTTCACCGCGGTGCTGGCCTGGCGGCTGTACCACGAGACGATGGACCGGCGCGTCTGGACGGCGATGGCGCTGCTGCTGGCCGGGGCCATCGTGCTCGTGCTCGACCAGCAGCGTGGCGGTGGCACGCAACTGTGGGGTCTGCTCGCGGTGGCGGTGGCGACCGCCGCCTGGGGCGTGGACAACACGCTGTCGCGTGGCCTGGCCGAACGCGACCCGAGCCAGGTGGTGATGGCCAAGGGCGCGCTTGGCGCCGGTGCCACGGCGTTGCTGGCGCTGGGCTTCAGCGAGCCGCTGCCATCGGCGGCGGCGGCGCTCGGCCTGTTCGCCATCGGTGCGACCGGCTACGGCCTGAGCCTGCGCTTCTACCTGCTCGCGCAGCGCGCCTTCGGCGCCGCGCGCACCGGCTCGGTCTTCGCCTTCGCGCCCTTCATCGGCGCGGCGCTGGCCCTGGTGCTGGGCGACCGCTCGGCCAGCGGCTGGATGGCCGCGGGCAGCGTGCTGATGCTCGCCGGTGTGTTGCTGCACCTGGCCGAGTCGCACGGCCACGAACACGAACACGAGGCGCTGGAGCACGAACACGCGCATCGGCATGACGATGGGCATCACGACCATCGGCACGAGCCGATGCCAGAGGGCGCGCACAGCCACCGCCATCGCCACGAGCTGCTGCATCATGTCCATCCGCATGTGCCCGATGCGCACCACGGCCACCGGCACTGAAGACCGACCTGCCTGTGGGGTCAGATGCGCGAGGTGGTGATCAACAAGGGCGAGCATGATCCGGCTCGAGGTTCGAACATGAAGCTCTTCGCTCGTCACGACACCCAGGCCAGGCATCCTCGTCAGCGCGGGCGCCGCGCCATCCTCATCGCGGTCGCCGTCGGGGCCGTGGCCTTGGCCTGGCTGATCTTCAACGCCGTGATCCGGGTTGTGACGCTCGACTGACTCCCTGCCGTAGCGACGCGGACAACTACAGCAGTCGCTCGTCGACGAACAGCGACTGCAGCCACAACTTCAGCTTCAACCAGGGGCTGCTGCCGGGTTCGTCGGTCGTGGTCTGCACATGGCCTTGTTCGTCGCGGCTGAGCCATTCGATGGTCTGGCCATCCGGCTGCAGCCGCAACCGATACATCATGGCGCGCTGTGACTTCTCCTCGCCCAGACGCACCAGGTCGGCCACCAGCGCCGGACTGTCGATGACGACGCTCATTTCAGTGTTGCCGACGGCCGATCGAGGATCGAGATTGACGGAACCGACCACCAGCAGCCGGTCATCCACCACCGCCACCTTGGCATGCAACTGCGCGCTCGACGGGCCGCTGAACCCGAACCCGCTCGAGCGCCGGATCAGTTCGGGGCTGAACTCGTAGATCTGCACGCCCATGCGCAGCATCTCGACGCGATAGTCCGCGTACCGGTGGTGCACCAGCAGCTCGTCGGACGAGGCCAGCGAGTTGGTGTACAGCGCGATGCGAACACCCTGCCGTATTCCTGTGCTCATGGCCCGCATGCCGACCGGGCCGGGCACGAAGTAGGGCGACATGATGCCGACCTCGCGCCTTGCCCCGGCCATCGCGTCCAGCACGCCCTGCATCGCAGGGCCGGGCCGGCCCAGGGTCGGGTTGGGGTCAAGTGCCTTGCTAGGCGAATCCGCGTGCACATGGCCGCTGCCCGCCACCAGGGCAAGCCGGCCCGTGACAAGTTGCGCGGTCACCGTGGTCTGACCAAGAGGGTCTGTCGCCTCCATCGACGGCGCCGGTGCGGCATCGCGCACCGCGGCGCTGAAGCGCTCGCGTGCCGCGTCGGCAGTGGCCGGCGCGCCGAGCACGTCCTGCACTGGCCAGGCCAGTTCGCTGTTCCAGTAGTCGTCGAAGGCCGCCGACAGCTGTCGCACCACCGCACCCGCGGCCAACACGTCCAGATCGACGAAGTTGTAGTCCGGGTGGCTCATGAAATATTCGTCGCCGATGTTGCGCCCACCGAAGACCGCCAGCGCGTTGTCGGCGACCAGGAGCTTGTTGTGCATGCGATGGTTGTGCAGCTCGAAGTCGCCCGGCGACAGCAGCAGACGAGCCGTTGGCGTCCCCTTGCGCAATGCCAGCGGATTGAACAGTCGGACCTGCACGTGGTCGTGCGCGCCCAGGTCGAGCAGCAGTTCCTCGAGCGCCGCAGCGTGGTAGTCGTCCAGCAGCAGCCGCACGCGCACGCCGCGCGCTGCAGCGTCGCGAAGCGCGCGCAGCAGCGCACGACCGGCATGGTCTGGCTGCCAGTGGTAATACTGCAAGTCAATCGAATGCTCGGCAAGCTGCACCAACGCCACGCGCGCGTCGAATGCGAACTCGCCTCGGGGCAGCAAGCGAAAACCCGACGGCAGGTCACCCGCGGCGACGCCCATAGGCAGGCTGGCCACAGCGATGCGGGCCAACAGCGTGCCCTGGGTGTCGGCATACGCCGTAGTCGGTTCGCCGGGGCTGCGCTCAGCGAGCGCAGCGCATCCGACCAGCAGGGCCATCAGAAGACAAACCAGCAGCAGTCTTGCCGCGCGAGCCGACACGTGGGTGTCCGAAGCGGTAGGCAACAGCATCGACGCCAGGCTCGATCAGGCAGTTGAGGCGGCGATCGCCACCGACGGACGCCGCCACAGCCAGGGCACGACCAGCGCGCCGCTGAGCAGCAACGGCCAGTCCTGCGGCACCGCCAGCAGAAAGGCGGCACTGCCGCCCACCAGCGCCCAGAGCAACGGGATGATCAGCAGCCGCCGTGGCACCGGCCTCTGCGCCACCAGCAGCGCGCCGAAGGTGAACAGTGTCACCGGACACGGCGTGATGCCGAACATGGGCATCGCCGGGTAGCCATGGCGCGGCGGCACCGATCAACGGGTAGATCAGTGCCGCATAGACGATCAGCGCCCATCCCAACCAGGCGCGAGGGCCGTGCCCTCGGGCAAGACGCAGGTCGCACCGGAGCAGCGCTGCGTGTGCGAACAGCAGACCCTGCACGACGAACAAGGCTGCGAAGGCCATGGCGGCCGGGTTGATCCGCGCGAAGAAGGTTGCGTGGTAAGCAACCCCGGTCCAGAGCCACATCAGGCTCAGTCCGACGCCGACGATCCTGTTGCTCGACCCCGAAGGCCGCAGCATCGCGTGGACCATGCCCACGCCCAGCAGATACGCGACGAACTGTGCCGGCCACACCGCGCGGTTGTAGGCGGCGAACACCTCCAGGAACTGGTCAGGTGTGAAGGGCAACAGCATCGAGACACCCTATTACACGTGTCTCCTCAGCGTAGCCGACACATGCGGCCTCGGCCGTGATGCCGATCAACCCTCGCGATGCGTGGACCAGCTCAGACTCTGACCAGGCGCGCCTTCGTCGCCGCGACCAGCGGTTCGATCGACGACGGCGGAAACGGCGACACGCTGCTGACGTTGATCTCGCACAGCACGTAGCGCTCGGGCTGCCCGGCGGCGCGTTCGCCGAGCATGAAGTCGCAGTCCCACAGCAGCGGCAGACGCTCGCGCGCCACGCCGACGCGCTGGCACAGCTGCTCGACCCACTGCGACTCGAGCTGCTGCTTCAGCACCTGGAACTCGGGCATGTCCGGACCGTGGTACAGGCGCGGGCCCGGCTGCGGCGCCGGCTCGCCCGCGCGCCGGATCCAGCGCGTTGACGGCCTGGAGGCCGAAGCCGGTCACGCGGTCCTCGACCAGGTAGGCGCGCACCATGCCCTCGGCCAGGCGCGGCTGCCAGGCCTGGTCGATCATGTGGCCGCCGGCCTCGGGCTCGAAGTACGGCGCCATGCGCTGCAGCAGCGCTGCGCAGATCCATGCGCTCGCGCGTCGCTGCCGCGCTGCGCATGCTGCAGCCCGTCGCAGCGCCGTCCATCGTGCGGATGCTTCGACACGCCACACGCCGATGCCGCTGTGGCCGCGATACTGCTTGAGCACGCGCGCGCCACAGCGCAGCCGCGCGGCAGCTCGGCCTCGAGCTGCGCGAGGCTGTCGACGCGGTGCACGTCGCTGCCGAACGGCAGGTCGCGGGTCTCGACACAGCACGTCCTTGGTGCCCAGGCGCTGGATCGTGTCGGGATGCGCGCTGACGAACACGCCCGCGTCCGCCACCTCGCGCAGCAGCGCGTCGAGCCGGTCGCGCCGGCGCCCGCCCTCGATCGGGTTGCACCACACCAGCACGGCCTGCACGCTGCGCAACTGCGCCGCCACCTCGTCGGCGAAGTCGTCGTGGTAGATCGCCGGCTCGGCAGCGCACGCCGGCGGCCGCGAAGGCGTCGAACAGCGCCGCGAAGCGGCTCTCCGCGGGATCGGCACGGTCGCGCGCCGCCCGGTCGCCGGGATACAGCAACGCGACCCGCGGGGTGTTCGTGGCTGCCATGGCTTCAACCCGCCGGCTTGGCGCGAGCGGTCGGCCGGGGCCGCCAGCCGTCGATTCCGCCGCGCAGGAAGCGTGCGTTGAGGCCTGCAGCGCGCAGGCGCAGCGCGGTGGCGCGGCCGACCTCGTGGCCATAGACGCAGTAGACGACCACCTCTTGCGGTCGGCGCCAGTTCGCCGGCCCAGGCCGACACGGCGGCAGGGTCGCGCCAGCGCGCAGCGCGGAATCATCGTCGCCGCCTGTTCGAACACACCGGCGCGGCGCACGTCGAGCACCACGGCGCCGGCAACCTCGTCCTGGGCCGCGCCGAAGGGCTCGCTGGCGGCGTGCACGGCCGCTGGTAGCGCTCGTAGACCGCAGGCCCAGTCGATGTTGTCCATGAAGGCATCGACATACGCGCCCGCCGCCGCGCCGTAGTCCATGTGATAGGCGTGCTCGTACATGTCGAGCGCCAGGATCGGGCACGCCGCCGGCCAGCGCATGCGTGTGGTCGGCGGCCCACTGGTTGACCAGCGTGCCCTCGCGCGGCTGGAAGACCAGCAGCACCCAGCCCGAGCCGCCGCCGAGCGCCTTGCCCATCGCGACGAACTCGTCGCGCCAGCGCTCGACGCTGCCGAAGTTGGCCTCGAGCGCCAGCTTCCACGCCGGCTCCATCGTCTGCCCGTCGCCGCCCAGGCTGCCGAAGTACAGCTCGTGCAGCAGCATCGAGTTGGTGGCGATCAGCTCCTCGCGCTTCAGCCCGTTGAGCTGGAAACCGGGTGCGGCGGCGAAGGCGAGACGCGCCGAGCTGCGCGCGGATCGCGTTCAGCCGCTTCACCGCGCCGCCGTAGTTGTTCTGGTGGTGGCTGGTGATCAGCACCGGCGACAAGCGCTGCAGCGCCGCCGGGTCGAACGGCAGGTCCTGAATTCGAGCATCCATGGGAA
>CAWGOK010000001.1:0-66161 GCA_963824005.1 uncultured beta proteobacterium | reverse complement strand
CGGCGCGCGCACCACGCGGCGCCCGCCGCAGGCCAGCCTCAGTCTCGCGGCGCTGCGCTTGGCGCCTGCTGCAACTGCTGCAGTTCGGCCAGGGTATTGGCGTTGGAGAAGGCCTCCGGGTCGTCGAACTCGACCACCACGCAGCGGTGCATCGCGGTCCAGCGGTCGATCTTGCGCTGCCGCTTTGCAGGTATTGCACCAGGCCGCCCAGCAAGTCGGCTTTCAGCAGGCAGAACACCGGTTGCGTGCGCAGCGCGCCGTCTTCAGGTGCCGCGGCCATGGCGATCTCGGCATCGCCGCGTACCAGCGCCGCCGACAGCTGCGCCACCAGGTCCAGCGGGAAGCTCGGGGTGTCGCAGGGCACGCTCACCAGGTAGGGCGTCTCGCAGCGCTCCAGGCCGGTGAGCAGGCCGGCCAATGGGCCTGGATAGTCGGGCATCGCGTCGGGCCAGACCGGCACGCCCATCGCCTCGTAGGCGCCGAGGTTGCGGTTGGCATTGATCATCACCGTGCCCACCTGCGGCTGCAGGCGCAGCAGCGCATGCAGGGCCAGCGCCATGCCGCGGTAGCTCTGCAGGCCCTTGTCGACGCCGCCCATGCGGCTGCCGCGCCCACCGGCGAGCACCAGACCGCTGATGTCTTCGGGGAGAATGCGCATCAGGCCTCCGGTGGAGGCTTGGAGTCGCCTGCGGCAGCCTCGGGTGGGTTGGGCGCATCGAGCACCGCATCCGGACAGGTCGATGCAGCTTCGGCCGTCTTCTCGTCGTCGAACAGCCCCAGCACTTGCCATGCACCATCTTGCGCAGCATGCCGGCCGGCAGGGGATCGGGCTTGCCGTAGTCGTCGATGTAGGTGTCCAGGCCGTCCATGACATTGAAGTGCGGGTCGGTGAAGAGCTTCTTCAGCGCGGCGTTCTTCACCTCGGGCGTCACCCCGCGGGCCACGAATCGGCTGTAGTCCGGACTGCGGCGACAGCGCGGCCACATCGGTGAGCGTCGGCGCGGGCTGCATGATGGCTGGTCCTGCAGCAACTGGGCTCGGCGGCGGCTGGCGCGGCTGGCACGGCTGGCACGGCCAATGGGGTGCTGGCTGGGGCCTCGGCCACGGCAGGCTTCGTCGGCGCAAGCGTGGTCGCTCGGGCAGTGCCATGCCTTCGCGTACTTGCGCCTTGCGCCGCGACCATCGGCTCAGGAAGTTGCTGTCGCGATCGTTCATGGGGGCCTCGGCATTCGACGGCGGCGCGCATCTTCCGCGCACCGCTGCCGCCGGTGTGGCAGCATGTCGGGTGCGATCGATTCTAGACATCCAGTGTGAGCCCGGAACCGCGCTCCCGCCGGGTCATCCGGGCTAGACTGCCGGCCCGACCTGCCGCATTCACCCACGTGTCCGATCCCGACAAACAGCATCCCGGCATCACGGTGGCGGTGGTGATGGAACGCATTGCCGCGCCCAACGCCTGGGAGGACTGGCAGTTCCGCGTGGCCGAGGTGGTGCCGGACGAGGGCGCGTTCGGCAAGACGCCGCGCAAGCTGCACGACGACGGCAAGACCTCGCAGTGGCTCTACCCCGGCTTCTTGCTCGAACTCTTCCCTGACGAGTGCAAGGGCTATTTCCTCAACCTCACCTCGGGCCGGCCGGCGTGGTTCGTGTCCTGGCGCGGCGACGATGCCGACCCGTCGATGGTGGAGGTGACGGGCGTGAGCGTGTCCTACATCGAGGCCGACCGGCGCCTGTCCGCCGAGGAGCGGGTCGAGAACCTGCCGCTCGAAGCCGAGCTGTGCGAATGGCTGCGCCTCTTCACGAACGAGCATTTCCGGCCCGACTCCGCACGCAAGGTGCGAGCGCAATCGTTCCTGAGCCCGCAGGAGCGCGATCTGCAGCATCTGCGGCCCAAGCCAGGGGAGTCGGGCGATGCCTGATGCCGCCAACCCGCCCTCGCGACCCAAGCCCGCCCCGACGCTGGACGACGTGGCCCAGTTGACGCCCGAGTCCGACTACGCCGCCTTTACCGCGCCGCAAGTCGATGCCCGCGTGCGCAACGAGGCACTAAAGAAGCTCTTCTTCACCGACCCGCACTTCAACACCGGCGACGGGCTCGACGTCCACGCCGAAGCCGACTGCGAAAGCGAGCGTTCGCCGCAGGCGCGGCAGCGCCAGATCCAACGCGCCCGCGCGTTCGGGCTGCTGGACGACGAACTCGTGGAGCAGGATCGACCCGTACCCGAGCCGCCGCAAGGGGCCCCGGGGTGGGGGATACTGGGGCCCCACATGAAGACGTTGATCTGCGACTGCAACCGGACGATGCCGCTGGACGCCAGGGCCCTGGGCCTGGCGCTGCGCCAGGCGCCGGGCGCGGCGACTGAGGCCCCCGGCACCGTCCACAGCAGCTTGTGCCGGCGCGAGGCGCCGGCTTTCCAGCGCGCGGCCAGGTCGGGCGAGGACCTGCTCGTCGCCTGCACCCAGGAAGGCCGCTTGTTCCTCGAACTGGCCGAGCAGACGGCGGGCGCGCCCGGGCTGCAGGAGCGGCCGATCCGCTTTGTCAACATCCGCGAGACCGGCGGCTGGTCGAAGGATGCAAGCGCGGCCACGCCGAAGATCGCCGCGCTGATCGCCGCCGCGCAACTGCCCGAGCCCGAGCCGGTGGCGGCCGTGAGCTACAAGAGTGCCGGGCGTTGCCTGATCGTCGGCGTGGCCGACGCGGCCGAAAGCGCTGCGGCCATGCTCGGCGCAGCGATCGAAGTCACGCTGCTGGCCACCGGCGGTGCGGGTGCGTTGTCGCAGCGGCACGACCTGGCCGTGCATACCGGCGTACTCGACCGACTCACGGGCCATCTGGGCGCGTTCCAGGCCACCTGGACTGCGGCAAACCCGATCGATCTGGACCTGTGCACACGCTGCAATGCCTGCATCGCTGCCTGCCCGGAAGGCGCGATCGATTTCAGCTACACCGTGGACCTGGCCGCGTGCAAGACGCACCGCGACTGCGTGCGCGTGTGCGAAGCCGCCGGCGCGATCGACTTCGACCGCGCGGCGCAATCGGTGAGCGAGAACTTCGACCTGGTGCTCGACCTGCGCGACCGCCCGGCGTTCGCACAGCACGCGCCGCCGCAGGGCTACTTCCATGTCGGGCGCGACGAGCGCCGCCTGGTGCAGGCCGTACTCAAGCTGCGCGACCTGGTGGGTGAGTTCGAAAAGCCGCGCTTCTTCCGCTACAAGCCCGCGCTGTGCGCGCACAGCCGCAACGAGCAGATCGGCTGCTCGGCGTGCATCGAGGTGTGCTCGGCGCGCGCCATCCGCAGCGATGCCTCGCTCAAGGGCAAGGCCGGCGCCAAGCTGCGTCGCAACACGCCGGCCACGCCTGACCCCGGGGGCAGGGCGGGGGCATCTTGGTCGACCCGTACCTGTGCGTGGGCTGCGGTGCCTGCACCACCGTGTGCCCCAGCGGCGCACTGGGCTACGCGGTGCCCGACACGCAGGACCAGGGGCGGCGCATGCGCACGCTGCTGGCCACCTACCGCCGTGCCGGCGGCAACGATGCGGCCCTGCTGATCCACAGCGAAGGCGCGGGCCAGCGCCTCATCGACGACCTGGGACGCGCCGCACGCATCGACCCTGTGGTGCAAGGTCTTCCGGCGCGGGTGATGCCGATGCCGGTGTGGCACACCGCCAGCATCGGGCTGGACCTGTGGCTGATGGCGTTGGCCCAGGGCGCCAGCCAGGTCTGGGTGCTGATGACCGACGAGGAGGCGCCCGAGTACCGCGTGGCGCTGGCCGAGCAGATGGCGGTGGGCCAGGCGCTGATGACCGGCCTGGGCTTTGGCGGCACGCATTTGCGCACGATCGAATTGCGCGATGCGCGCGACCTTTCGTCGCTTGACCTGGCTTTGCGCGCCGCACCGGCACAGGGTGTGTCCCGCGCCATCGAGGCCATGGCCCAGGCCGAGAAGCGCAGCACGCTGGAACTGGCGCTCGACCACTTGGTGGCATTGGCGCCGCTGGCGGGCCGGCTGCCCGAAGCGGTGGCGCTGCCGGCGGCGGGCTCACCCTGGGGCAGCCTCGTCGTCGACGCGCAGAAGTGCACGCTGTGCCTGTCCTGCGTGGGCGCCTGCCCGGCATCGGCGCTGGCCGACAACCCCGAGATGCCGCAGCTGCGTTTCATCGAGAAGAACTGCGTGCAATGCGGGCTGTGCGCGAAGACCTGCCCTGAGGATGCGTTGCGGCTCGAGCCGCGCCTGTGGCTGGCCGGCAATGGCAAGGCGCGCAAGGAACTGCGCGTGCTCAACGAGGCCGAGCCCTTCCTGTGCATCGAATGCGGCAAGCCTTTCGGCACCTTGCGCGGCATCGAGGCGATGGTGGCCAAGATCGGCCAGCATGCGGCCTTCGCCGGCGACCAGGGCAGACGGCTGCGCATGTGCAGCGACTGTCGCGTCGTCGCGATGTTCAGCAACCCGAACGAGACACGGATCACCGACCTGTGATGAAGACGCCGCCGACAGCGCAGGCGATGGTGTTCGCCGAGCCCGACCATGACGAGGAGCTGCAACGCGCCGAGCTCTACGGAGCGCTAGCGCGCTTGTGGTTCGCCCCGCCCGACGAGGCGTTGCTCGGGCAGTTCGCGGTGGCCGTGACGGCCGCGCCCCAGCCGGGCTCGTTCCTGGAAGGTCCCTGGCAGGACCTGGTGGCCGCGATGCGTGCGACGCGCTTGCACGAGGCCGCCGCGGAGCACGCGGCGTTGTTCGTCGGCGCCGGCAAGGCCGATGTGCTGCCGTATGCGTCGTTCCACATCGCCGGCACGCTGAACGACCGGCCGCTGGTCGCGCTGCGCACCGATCTGGCGGCACTCGGCCTGGCCAGCGCGGCCCCTGAAGGCGAAACGGAAGACCACGTGGCCTTCGTCCTCGAAGTGATGCGCTACCTGATCGCCGGCGACGACCTGGCAGTGTGCAACCTCGAGCAGCAGCGGCGCTTCTTTCGCGCCCATGTGCAGCCCTGGGTGGGACGCTCGCTGTGCGACGTGGTGGAACACCATCCGGCGGCGCGCGTGTACGCGGCGCTGGCGCGATTCACGCGCGCGTTCGTCGAGGTCGAGACCCAGGCCTTCGATCTGGTCGAGTAGGTGCCGGCGCGGCGCCGTGCTTCTTCATGCGGACTCGCATGCAACGATCGAAGAGGCGTTTGCGGCGAATGGACCGTTTGTGACGCACCGCTGACCTTGGGTGCCAGTACGCCGTGGCAGCGGATCTGATGCAGGCGTGGGCACGGAGCCGGGGAGCCAGTGCAGCCAGCCGCTGCATGAACTCCAGCGGCGACATCACCAGGTGTGTGGCGTCGTGCACAACCGTCCGTAAGATGGCTCAGCGCACGCAGCCCGCGCTGAGTGCGCTGCCAGCGGGTGCCGGAAGTCACTCGCTCGGCAACCGGTCTCGATACAGCCGCGTTGCGCTGAGCAGGTCGGAGATCAGCGCTTCCTGGTAGCGGTAGGACATCTCCTCGCCCATGGGGACGAGCACCGACAGGGAGTGCCGACGACAACGGTCGCGCAGCGCGCCCAGGCGTGCCAGCAACTGGTCGATCCTGGCTCGCGCCTGCGGCGTCGCATGCCGCGGATCAGCCGGCTTCTCGGCAATCGCGTGGACCGTCGTGCCGTCACCGAAAAGTTCGGATATCTGGCTCTCCAGCCGGACGCGGTTGGCATCGATGCGCCACAGGCGAAATCGATGACCCATCGTCATGGCACTGAACAACACCGAGATGGCCACACCGATCTGGATCCAGGTGGGCAGCGGCAGGATGTCCACGGCCCACGGTGCGTAGGTGCCGAGCAGGTCTGGGCCTTCGTCCTTGAAGAAGTTCTGCGCGACGCCGGCCATCGGCAGTCCGGTCAAGTTGGGCTGGCCCTTGTTGTGGCGCACGAAGTTCGGCGACAGCTCGGCCTGCGCGGCCATGAGGCCCTGAATGGCCCCATCGGATGCGCAACCGTTGCTGATGATCAGGGTGTCGATCTGCAGCACCGGCTTGGCCACCCGCGGTAGCTGGCGCACGTAGTCGAGCTGTCCGGCCTCGATCACGCCCACGCGAGCAAACGGCAACCGGCGCGTCAGCGACTCCGCATTGGGCATCGCCAGGATGTCCAGATTGCGGCGTACCACTGCGTCGGCCAACAACTTGGCTTTGTCCGAGATGACCATCGCGCCGAGGTCGAGGTCACCACGCTCGAGCATGGCGAGCTGCTCGTCGATCGACGGGGTCGAAACGACAATCTCGAGGCCGGACAGTTCTGCCAGCACGCGCCGCATCAGCTGTTCGGTACCGCTGCCCATCGGGCCGATGCCCAGGCGAACACCCTTCAGGTCGGCAGGCGCCCGAAAGCGATCGAGGTCGCGGCCCAGCATGACCAGCGATTCCGCCACCGGCAGGCGCCCGATCAGTTCCAGCCCGTGGCCTTCGGGGTAGACCATGCCATCCTGTACCAGCGCCAACTGCTGGTCACAGGTCGTGCGCGCTGCGATGAGGCGCTGGATGTTCTCCGCGGATCCGGCCGTGGGCACGTTGATCAGTCGCCCGTTGCGGCGCGACACCTCGCCAGCGAAGCCCTCGACCAGGGCGTGGTACTGGCCGGTCGGGCTGCCGGACAGCATGCTGATCTTGACGTGACGCAGGCTCGGTCGCGGGTCCAACCAGGCCACCAGGGCGACCAGCAGGAAGACGACGGCGAAGAAGAGCGCAGTCTTCGTGGCCGGGGACAGCGACTCCTCTTGCTCGGGGCGGCCCAGTACGCGTTTCAGGCGTTCGATGGCGATGCGGCTGCCGGGCTTTTCGGCCATGGTCGAAGGGGCTGCGGTGGCTGACGGTGCTGGGTGAGCAGCGAGTGCGCTCCCCTCGGCGGGAGGCGAGATTGTGACTCATCGGCGACGCCGGTATGACCCGGCCCGGCGCCACAAAACGGCCCGCGCGTGTGCAGCCGAACGACCAACGGTGGCACGCCATGCGGCGGCCAGTCGAACGTGCCCTTGAGGCCCCGCGAATCGGCTACAGCGAGGTTAGGAAGGACGGGCGAAGCCGGCGCCGGCTTCTGCGAACAGGTCGATCGTGCGCAGGAAGATGTCCTCCTGCACCGCGAGGAACTCCGGGAAGTCGGCCGTCGGCACATAGGCCTGCATCTCCACGTTGAGCGCGAAGTCGCCAAAGCCGACGAAACGCACCCGCGGGGTGTTGACGGCGACGCGCGGATGGGCCGCCAGCATCTCGCTCAGCCGTGTCAGCAGCAAGCGCAGCTCCGCGCCGTAACCAGCCCGCGAGGCCAGTACCGCGCAACGCGAGGGCGTATCAGAACCGCGCGAGCGCCAGTTGCGGCAGCTGCGCAACGAAGGCCTGTTCGGCCGTCGGCGCCGTCCAGGCCGCGCAGGTCGAGGCGGACTTGTTGGTCCTCGATGCGGCCGATCACCGGGATGGGCAGGCCGCGCAGCGCCTCGGCCAGGCGGTCGGGCAGGCGGCCGGCACGTTTGGCAGCTGCCGGCGCGCCCAGCGCCAGGCACACGCTGGGCAGCCGGTCCACCGGCAGCGAGCCACTGCCGATCTGGCTGCGGCAAGGCCGCACTTGCACGCTGGCCCGCTCGCCCAACGCGCGCGCGAGCGCCGGGGCGATGCGCTCGGCCACCTGCTGCAATTCGGCCTGGCTGCGTGTCAGCAGGCGCAGCGTGGGCAGACGCTGGGCCAGGCGGTCGGGGTCGCGATACAGCTTGAGCGTGGCCTCCAGCGCGGCGATCGTCATCTTGTCCAGCCGCAGCGAGCGCTTGAGCGGGTGGCGCTTGATCTTCTGGATCAATGCCTTGTCGCCGACGATCAGCCCGGCCTGCGGCCCGCCCAGCAGCTTGTCGCCGCTGAAGGTGACGAGGTTGGCGCCGGCGGCCAGCGACTGCATCGGCGTCGGCTCGGCCGGCAGGCCCCAGCGGCTCAGGTCGACCAGCGTGCCGCTGCCCAGGTCCTCGACGAAGGGCAGGCCGCGCGACTTGCACAGCGCCGCCAGTTCGGCCACCGGCACGCTGGCGGTGAAGCCCTGGACCGCGTAGTTGCTGGTGTGCACCTTCATCACCAGCGCGCTGCGCGGGCCGAGCGCGGCCTCGAAGTCGCTCAGGTGCGTGCGGTTGGTGGTGCCCACCTCGACCAGCCGCGCGCCGGCGCGCCGCATGATGTCGGGGATGCGGAAGGCGCCGCCGATCTCGATCAGCTCGCCGCGCGACACCGGCACCTCCTTGCGGTCGGCCAGCGCGGCCAGCACCAGCAGCACCGCGGCGGCGTTGTTGTTGACGGCGGTGGCGGCCTTCGGCGCCGGTGAGCTCCTTCAACAGCCCTTCGAGGTGCGCATCGCGGT
Source organism: uncultured beta proteobacterium (assembly GCA_963824005.1). Classification (GTDB taxonomy): domain Bacteria; phylum Pseudomonadota; class Gammaproteobacteria; order Burkholderiales; family Burkholderiaceae_C; genus Rubrivivax. The sequence goes on along the minus strand of CAWGOK010000001.1, from coordinate 57,790 downwards.
CGCCGCGCGCGCCTGTGGCCAGGTCGTACTCCAGGTTGACCGGGCCGCGCATCACCGCCACCACCGCATCGATGGCCTCGGGTGCCATCACCGCGCGGCCGAGGTTGGTGTGCAGCACGGTGCCGGTGAGGTTGAACACCGGGCGCAGCGCGAGGGCGGCTTGCTGCTGCAGCGTGGCCTGGCAGCCGGTTTCGAACGCGACGGCATCGAACGCAACGCGGGCCGCCGTCGCGCGCCAGGCTTCCAGCGCGGCGCGCGCGACGGCGAGCGTGGGTGCACGGCCGTGCTGCTCGACGAGCGCGCGCATCGCGTCCGAGTCGAGCAGCTTGTCCAGCGAAGGCGGGCGGTGCAAGGCGGCGGTCATGGCAGGCGCAGGGCGGGCGCGATTGGCGGAGGGGGGTGGGAGTCGAACCCACCTGGGACCGCAGAGCAGCCCCACCCGGTTTTGCAGACCGGACGCCCCACCGGGGGACGATCCTCCTCCGAGGAATGCTGGGTGATCAGCCCTCGAACACCTTGCGCGGGTCGCTGCGGAAGTGGCGTCCCACCGCGTCGCGCTTGGTCAGGCCGATCTGGTCGAAGTACTCTACCAGCGGCACCGACAGGTGCCGGCTGATGCCGCTGGCCTCGCGCAGCTCCTTCAGGTTCAGCCGCTTGTGCGCATCGGCCTCGGCCAGCGCGTGGGCCTGCAAGGCCAGCGCGAGCATGTGCTGCGTCTGGATGAAGTACTCGGCGCCCACCGCATGCACCTTGCCCATGCGCTGCAGGCGCTGCAGCACGCGCAGCACCTGGTCCTTGCGCAGGCTGCGGTCGCGCAGCAGCATGTCGCTGAGCATCGGCGGGTGGATGCCGCCTTCGTCGAGCCAGGGCTTCAGGCGCTCCCACAGCTGCTTCTCGGCACCCTGCAGCGACGCATCGTGCCCGGCCAGCGCCAGGTGCGGCCCGCTGCGCTTGAGCGTGCCGTCCTTGATCAACCCTTGCAGCAGCAGCGCAAACACGGCCGCGGCGGGCTTGTCGCGCACGGCCCGCTGCAACTGCTCCAGGGTCAGGCCGGGGCTGTCGGGCGACTTGCGATGGTGGGCACCCAGATGCTCGGTGACGCGGCTGGCGTAGCGCTCGATCTGGCCGGGGGCGAACAGCAGGTGCTGACCGGCGTCGCCCAGCGCGCGGTGCGGCACGGCCGCGAGCAGCGCCTGTCGCTCGTCGTCGGACAGATTCCATGACACGGCGAACTGGCGCGCATCGATGCCGTAGGGCGATTCGAGCGCCAGCGTCGCGGCCAACGCTTCGGCCGGCGTGGGCAGTTCCATCGCGGCCAGCGCCGCCAGTCGCTGCTCGCGGCGCCGGCGGCTCGCCGGCGGGAAGGCGTCGATGACCACGCCGCCGCCGAGCGTGCGCAGCGCCGACTGGTCGCGCAGGATGAAGCGGTCGCCGTGCAGCGCGCCGATCGGCCGCTCCAGGCTCAGCTGTATCAGCGCGCTGCGCCCCGGGGCGACGGCCGCGCCTTCCAGCAGCACCACGCGCGCGCCGACGTCCTCGGCGCCCAGGTGCAGGTGCACCGGCGTCCAGTGCACCAGCGGCCGGCTCTCGCCGGCCAGCAGCTGCACGCGGGCGTCGAAGCGCTGCGTCGGGGCGTGCAGCGCCTCGGCCACGAGCCAGTCGCCGCGCCGCACGTCGGCCTTGTCCACGCCGGCCAGGTTGAGTGCCAGTCGCTGCCCGGCGCGGCCTTCGCCGGCCTGCCGGTTCTGCGCATGGATGCCGCGCACGCGCACGTCCAGACCACGTGGCGACAGCTTCAGGCGCTCGCCCACCGCCACCCGGCCGGCGACGGCCGTGCCGGTGACCACGGTGCCGATGCCGGCCAGCGTGAAGCTGCGGTCCACCGCCAGGCGGAACTGCCCTTGCTGGCGCCGGGGCGCCAGCGTGGCGCGTGCCTGGTCCAGGTGCGCGAGCAGCGCGTCGATGCCCTCGCCTGTGAGCGACGACAGCGCCAGGATCGGTGCGCCAGCCAATCCGCTGTGGGCCAGCATGGCGCGCACTTCGGCATGGGCTTCGGCCAGCCGCTCGGGCGTGACCAGGTCGCACTTGGTCAGCGCCACCACGCCTTGCGTCAGCCCCAGCAGGTCGAGGATGGCCAGGTGCTCGCGTGTCTGCGGCATCGGGCCGTCGTCGGCCGCGACCACCAGCATCACATGGTCGATGCCGGTGGCGCCGGCGAGCATGTTGCGCACCAGCTTCTCGTGGCCGGGCACGTCGACGAAACCCAGCACCTCGCCATCGGGCAGCGGCTTGTAGGCGAAGCCGAGGTCGACGGTGATGCCGCGTTCCTTCTCCTCCTTCAGGCGATCGGCGTCGACGCCGGTCAGGGCCTTCACCAGCGAGGTCTTGCCATGGTCGATATGACCTGCGGTTCCGATGATCAAGGCGACACCATGACGCGAAATAGGTGGTCTGGAAAGAACGAGGACGGTGGCATGCGGACGCGGTCGAGCAAACCGGCACTTCACCGCGTCTTGCGACCTATGTGGGGAAAACCATAGGCGCCGACCCCGGGCGTGCGGCGCTGTCGCGAGTAGTATCACCCCGGCAACGAGGCCTTTTGGCGGTTGCTGCCATTGATTGCAGGAGAGTGTCCATGACCGAACGCAAGCAAACTCTCGCGCGCCGCTCCTGGCTGGGCGGTGCAGCCACCGCAGGCGCCGCCGCAGCTGCCGTGGTGTTGCTGCCATCGGGGCCCAAGCCGACGGTCCAGGCTGGTGCAGCCCCGACTGCGCCTGTCGCCGAGCCCGACGGCTACCAGCTCACCGAACACGTCAAGCAGTACTACGCCAGTGCGCGCGTCTGAGCGCACGCGCCGGCTGGTGCGAGCTTCAATCGATCCATTGGCCCGACAGGAGGCAGCATGTTATTGACACGCAAGTCGGCGGGTGACGGGGCGACATCGTCGTCCCGTGGCCTCGTCGACAGCCTGGCGCGAGGCTTGTCGCGCGCGGTACCGACGATGGACCGGCGCAAGTTCCTGCGCCGCTCCGGCCTGGGCGTGGGGGTGGGCCTGGCCGCCTCGCAGCTGACACTGGTGCGCAAGGCCGAGGCGGCCGACGCGGCGGGTGCGGACAAGTCCGGCGGCAGCAAGATCGAGGTCAAGCGCACCGTGTGCACGCACTGCTCGGTGGGCTGTGCCATCGACGCGGTCGTCGAGAACGGCGTGTGGGTGCGGCAGGAGCCGGTCTTCGACTCGCCGATCAACCTGGGCGCGCATTGCGCCAAGGGCGCGGCGGTGCGCGACCATGCGCACGGCGAGTTCCGCCTCAAGTACCCGATGAAGCTCGTCAACGGCAAGTACGAGCGCATCAGCTGGGACGTGGCGCTGACCGAGATCAGCGCCCGGATGCTCGAGCTGCGCAAGGAAAGCGGCCCCGACAGCATCTTCATCGTCGGTTCGTGCAAGAGCAACAACGAGCAGGGGTACCTGCTCAGAAAGTGGATGTCCCTCTGGGGCAGTAACAACTGCGACCACCAGGCACGAATATGCCACTCCACGACTGTCGCCGGTGTGGCGAATACGTGGGGCTACGGTGCGATGACCAACTCGTACAACGACATGCAGAACGCCAAGGCGGCGATGTACATCGGCAGCAATGCGGCCGAGGCGCATCCGGTGTCCTTGATGCACATGCTGCATGCCAAGGAAAAGGGCTGCAAGATGATCGTGGTCGATCCACGATTCACGCGCACGGCTGCCAAGGCGGACCAGTACGTGCGCATGCGCTCGGGGGCCGACATCCCGTTCCTGTACGGCGTGATGTACCACGTCTTCAAGAACGGCTGGGAGGACCAGAAGTACATCGAGGACCGCGTCTACGCCATGGACAAGGTGCGCGACGAGGTGCTGGCCAAGTGGACGCCGGACAAGGTGTTCGAGGCCTCCGGCGTCGACGAGGCCACCTGCTACCAGGTGGCCAAGACGATGGCCGAGAACCGGCCGAGCACGCTGGTCTGGTGCGTGGGCCACACGCAGCACACCATCGGCAACGCCATGGTGCGCGCGTCGTGCCTGCTGCAACTGGCGCTGGGCAACATCGGCAAGAGCGGTGGTGGTGCGAACATCTTCCGCGGCCACGACAACGTGCAGGGCATCACCGACGTGGGCCCGAACCCGGATTCGCTGCCGGGCTACTACGGCATCGCGGAGGGGGCCTTCAAGCACTACGCGGCCGTGTGGGGCGTCGACTTCGAGTGGATGAAGAAGCAGTACGCGCCCGGCATGATGACCAAGCCCGGCCTGACCATCTCGCGCTGGTTCGACGCGGTGCTCGAGAAGCCCGAGCTGATCGACCAGGAAGGCAACCTGCGCGGCATGTTCTATTGGGGCCACGCGCCGAACTCGCAGACGCGCGGCCTGGACCTGAAGAAGGCGATGGACAAGCTCGACCTGCTGGTCGTGGTCGATCCGTTCCCGTCGGCCACGGCGGCGATGGCGGCCATGCCGGGCAAGGCCGAGGACCTGAACCCGAAGCGCGCGGTCTACCTGCTGCCGGCGTGCACGCAGTTCGAGACCAGCGGCTCGGTGACGGCGTCGAACCGCTCGCTGCAGTGGCGCGAAAAGGTCATGGACCCGCTGTACGAATCGCGCAGCGACCACATGATCATGTACCAGCTGGCGCAGAAGCTGGGCTTCGGCGAGCAGCTGGTCAAGAACTACAAGATGCAGAAGATCAAGGGCCTGGACGAACCGGCGCCCGAGGACATCCTGCGCGAGATCAACCGTTCGGTCTGGACCATCGGCTACACCGGCCAGAGCCCGGAGCGGCTGAAGGCGCACATGCGCAACATGCACGTCTTCGACGCGACCACGCTGCGCGCCAAGGGCGGTATCGACAAGGAGACCGGCTACAAGCTGGACGGCGAGTACTTCGGCCTGCCGTGGCCCTGCTTCGGCACCCCCGAGATGCGGCACCCGGGCACGCACATCCTGTACGACACGTCCATGCATGTCATGGAAGGCGGCGGCAACTTCCGCGCCAACTTCGGTGTCGAACGCGACGGCAAGTCGCTGCTGGCTGGCGACGGCTCGCACTCCAAGGGCGCCGACCTCACCACCGGCTACCCGGAGTTCGACCACCTGCTGTTGAAGAAGCTGGGCTGGTGGGGCGACCTGACCGAGGCCGAACAAAAGGCGGCCGAAGGCAAGAACTGGAAGACCGACCCGTCGGGCGGCATCATCCGGGTGGCGATGCAGGTACACGGCGTGCACCCCTTCGGCAACGCCAGGGCACGCGCGGTGGTCTGGAACTTCCCGGACCCGATCCCCCAGCACCGCGAGCCGCTGTACTCGACCCGGCCCGAACTGGTGGCCAAGTATCCGACGCACGACGATCGCAAGACCTTCTGGCGCCTGCCCACGCTGTTCAAGTCGGTGCAGGAAAAGAACAAGGACGTGGGTCAGAAGTTCCCGCTCATCCTGACCAGCGGGCGGCTCGTCGAGTACGAAGGCGGCGGCGACGAAACGCGCTCCAACCGCTATCTCGCCGAACTGCAGCAGCACATGTTCATCGAGATCAACCCGGCCGCGGCCAACGACCGTGGTATCCGCCACGGCGAGGACGTGTGGGTGACCACGCCCACCGGCGCACGCATCAAGGTCAAGGCGCAGGTGACGGAACGGGTGGACAAGGGCACGACCTTCATGCCCTACCACTTTGCCGGTCGCTGGCAGGGGGCGGATCTGCGGACCTTCTATCCAGCGGGTGCGTCACCGATCATCCTCGGCGAAGCGGTCAACACCGCCACGACCTACGGCTACGACAGCGTGACGATGATGCAAGAGACCAAGACCACGGTGTGTCAGGTCGAGCGGGCAGCCTGAGGGGAACGCGATGGCACGAATGAAGTTCCTCTGCGACGCCGAGCGCTGCATCGAGTGCAATGGCTGCGTCACCGCCTGCAAGGCCGAGAACGACGTGCCCTGGGGCGTGAACCGGCGCCGCGTGGTCACGCTCAACGACGGCGTGCCCGGCGAGAAGAGCATCTCGGTGGCCTGCATGCACTGCTCCGACGCACCGTGCATGGCGGTGTGCCCGGTGGACTGTTTCTACCGCACCGACGACGGCGTGGTGCTGCACGACAAGGACGTGTGCATCGGCTGCGGTTACTGCAGCTATGCCTGCCCCTTCGGCGCACCGCAGTTCCCGAGCAACGGTACCTTCGGTCTGCGCGGCAAGATGGACAAGTGCACCTTCTGCGCCGGCGGGCCCGAGGCCAATGGCAGCCAGGCCGAATTCGAGAAGTACGGCCGCAACCGTCTGTCCGAGGGCAAGTTGCCGTTGTGCGCCGAGGTCTGTTCGACCAAGGCCTTGCTCGGCGGCGATGGCGACGTGGTCGCCGACATCTTCCGCAGCCGCGTCGTCGTGCGCAACAAGGGCAGCGAGGTCTGGGGCTGGGGAACAGCCTATGGCAAGCCGGCGGGCGGCGCCACGCCCAAGCCTGCCAAGCCGGAGGGAACCAAATGAGCCGGATCTTCTGGGCAGTGACACTGGCCGCAATGGCGGCGGTATTGGCGGCCTGTGGCGAGAAGCCACAAGAGTTGGCCGGCCACCAGATCAGGGGCAGCGCGCCGAATTGGCAAGGACCGGCCACGTCGTTCACCGTGTCGGGCTGGAAGGTCGGCGACGAGAGCAGTTGGGACGCTCACATGCGCGCACGGGCCCAGGCCCAGAACGAGCATGTGCGCCTGGGCGCGAGCCGTTGACGCACCCATCCGCGGAGGAACAGCCATGCGAAGTGTCCTGCGACGCCTGATGCAAGCCACGGCACTGGCGCTGACGCTGGCCCTACCTGCGTCCGTGCTGGCCCAGGCCGCGAGTGCGGCCGCACCAAGCGTCGTCGCGCCGGCCGAACCGAAGGCCGACGAGAGCAATGCCGTACGTGGCAAGACCCAGCCCGGCAACAACGCGCCCTTCTGGCGGGGGGTGCGCGATTCGGGCGCACAGGCCGGCACCACCAACCTGCCCGGCCCGGAGATGGGTACGCTGGTGCAATCATTCACTCAGTACCCCGGCTCGCGCTACACCACGGCCGGCGAGGCCTGGCGCCAGGTGCGCAACCAGTGGATCCTGCCCTACGGCGGCGCGTTGCTGCTGATTGCCGTGCTCGCGGTCGGCCTGTACCACTGGCGCACCGGCGGTATCGGCGGACACGAGGGCAACACCGGCCGCCTGATCGAGCGCTTCACCTACTTCGAGCGGGCCGCCCACTGGGCGGTGGCGATCAGCTTCGTGATCCTCGCCGTGTCCGGCCTGGTGATGGCACTGGGCAAGTTCGTGCTGCTGCCGATACTGGGGGCGACATTGTTCGGCTGGCTGAGCTACGCGCTGAAGACGCTGCACAACTTCGCCGGGCCGGTGTTCACGGTGGCGTTGCTGGTGTTCATCGTCGGCTACCTGCGCGACAACCTGCCGCGGGCCGGCGACCTCGCCTGGCTGTCGCGTGCCGGCGGCATGCTGGGCGGGGACCTGTTGCCGTCGGGCCGCTTCAACGCCGGCGAGAAGGTCGTCTTCTGGGGCGGCGTGATCGTGCTTGGCCTCACCGTCGTGGCCTCGGGCCTGGTGCTGAACCAACTGGTGCCCGGCCTGGCCAATACGCGCAGCCAGATGCAGATCGCGAACATCGTGCACGGTGTGTCGTCGTTCCTGATGATGGCCATGTTCGTCGGACACATCTACATGGGCACGCTCGGCGTCAAGGGCGCCTATCAGGCGATGACCACCGGTTATGTCGACGAAGCCTGGGCCAAGGAGCACCACGGACTCTGGCACGACGACATCAAAGCTGGCCGCGTGCCGGCGATCCGCTCTGGCGTGAGCGTGCCCGAGGTGGGTGCCGCGCCGCGGGCGCAGACCTGATCCCGACAGCGGAGTCCAAGCATGAAGCCCTTCCTGACCGCAAGCCTGGTGCTGGCAACGCTGCTGGGTGCGGCGCAAGTGTCCGCCAAGCTGCCGCCGCCGAGCGACGAGGCCAAGGCCAAGACCGCAGAGGCGGCCGCCAAGACCGCGCACAACGGCAAAGTGGACGCCTACCAGCTGTGCAAGAGCATGGACAAGGTGGCGGCCGACTACTACGCCGCGGCCAAGAAGGCCGGCACCGAGACCAAGCCGCCGGTGGCCACGCCGCCGTGCGTCGACCCGGGCCCCTTCGTCTACCCACCGCCAGCGCCGGCAGCTGCGGTCCCGGCGACCGCAGCCGCAGCCGCACCGGCGCTTGCACCCGCGCCAACGAAGTAGCCGGCCATGGCGGTGACGGGCGACCCTCAGATGCTGGCGACGCCACTGTGGTCGCAGCTTCCCGGCGCGCCGCGGCTGACACAGGCGCGCGGTGAACTACTGCGCGAGATCCGCATCCTCGATGAATACGGCGAGCAGCGCGCGATCCCGATCCCGTGCGAGCGGCCGCTCACCGTGTTCGTCGACAGGCGCGAGCTGGTGACCCTGATGACGCTCGGCGCGATGCCCGAACTGCTGGTGCTGGGCTACCTGCGCAACCAGCGGCTGATCGAGCGCGTGGACCAGGTAGAGTCGATCACCGTCGACTGGGACGTGGCCGCCGCTGCCGTACACACGCATGGCGGACTGGCCGACCTGGAATCGCGCACGGCGCGGCGCGTGGTCACCACCGGCTGTGGCCAGGGCACGGTGTACGGCGACATGATGACGCAGATCGACGCACTGACGCTGCCCGATGCGTCGGTGGCGCGCATCCGCCAGAGCACGCTGCACCGCATGCTCGAGACCATGCGCCAGCAGGACAGCATCCACCGCAAGGCGGGTTCGGTGCATGGCTGCGCGTTGTTCCGTGGCGCCGAGATGCTGATGTTCGTCGAGGACGTGGGCCGCCACAATGCCATCGACACCATCAGCGGCTGGATGGCCTTGCATGGCATCGAAGGCGGCGACAAGGCCTTCTACACCACCGGCCGGCTGACCAGCGAGATGGTGATGAAGGCCGCGCAGATCGGCGTGCCCATCATCGTCTCGCGCAACGGTGTCACGGCCATGGGGCACGAGATGGCGCACAAGCTCGGCATGACGCTGTTCGGGCGTGCCGCCAACCGCCATTTCCTCTGCTACACCGGATTCGAGCGCTTCGATTCCGAGCCCGAGCCGCAGCGCGGCCCGGTGCGCCTGGTGGTCGGCTGAGACGCCCTAAGCCGCGCCGCCGAGCGCGCGGCGCAGCGCCTCGCCGCCTTGCGGCAGCGCGCCGGCGCGATGGCTGCCGACCAGATCGATCATGCGTGCATTGTGGGGAGCCGGCCGGCCATGGCGATCGCCCAGGCGGCACACTTCGCCGCACAGTGCGTCGATCTCCGTGGCGCGTCCCAGACGCAAGTCGTCGGCCATGCTCGAGCGGGCCATCGCGTCGATGCGCAGCATGCGCGAGGCCAGCACGCGGAACACCGGCGTAGGCAGGCGCAGCAGCGCAGGCAGCAGCCGTGGTGCCACTGGTGTGACGCGTTGCGGCTCGATGCCTGCGGCGTTGAGCACGGCCAAGGTCTCTTCGATCAGCGCCGCGGTGCAGCGGCGGAAATCGCGGTCCAGCAACTGCGCGCGCAGCGGCAGGCCCGACAGCGCGTTCACCGGATTGTTCAGGTTCAGCAGCAGCTTGCCCCATTGCAGCGCGCGCAGGTCGGCGTGCAGACGAAGCGGCAGGCCGGCCGCCTGGAAGTGCGGCACCCAGGGTCGAAGCGAGGCGTCGCCCTGCGCGGCGAGATCGCCCTCGGTGCCGCGATGGAAGCGACCCTGCGGCAACTCGGCCACGTTGAAGGGCACCATGCCCGGCAGCACGCGCAGCAGCGGCGCGTGCTGCTGGGCCATGTCGGCGTTGGACACGCCGTTCTGCAGCGACAGCACCAGCGTGCCGGCGGGCACGCGTTGCGCCAGCTGCGCGGCGCTGGTCGCGGTGGCGCCGCTCTTCACGCACAGCAGCACCAGCGCAGGCCGCAGCCCCGCAGGCGGCTCGTCGTGCAGGCTCAATGCGGATGCGGGGACATGGCGACTGGCGCCACTCAGGTCCGTCAGGGTCAATCCGTGGCGGCGCAGCAGTTCCAGGATGCGTGGGCGGCCCACCAGATGCACCGGCACGCCGCTGGCCTGCAGGCAGCCTCCGACGTGACAGCCGATGCTGCCGGCGCCCATCACGAGCACCGGGCCCGGTGCGGGGTTCACGTGCAGCCTCGGTGGGCAGGCGGGCAGTTCAGGCCATCGGATGGGCCAGGTCGCGCAGCACGGTCGGGCCGGCGCGGCGCTCCACCTCATGTCGCAGCGGCCGCGCCATGCCCATCGCGAACAGCGCCTCGGCGGTGACGAACATCGGCCCGATCAGCAGGCCCACCAGGTCGTCGGCGAAGGCTGGTTTCTTGCCTTCGTAGTAGTGGCCGACGAACTGGATGATCCAACCGACGACGAAGAAGCCCAGGCCCCAGCCCAACCACTGCGAGGTGCTGCCGCCGGACACCAGATGTGCCAGCGCGACCAGCACCGCATTGGCCAGGCTCACCGCCAGCCCCAGCAGCAGGTGGCCGCGGCTCATGTACCAGATGGTTGCCAGGCCCCACACCAGCCAGGCCAGCGTCAGGCCCGGATCGCCCGGCCCGAGGTGGGCGCGCGCCATCAGCACGCCAATGCCGAAGACGATCATCGGCACGCCGACCATGTGCGTGGCGATGTTGCGCCGGTCACGGTGGTAGCGGGCGTACTGCACCATCAGTTCGTTCGCGGGAAGGAAGAGGCTGCCGGCCATGAGTGAGCTCCGATTCGAGCGTCTGTGCGTTGCCGCAAGCATAGCGGTTGCGGGCACCGGTTGCCCAGAGGAAGCGGGTGCGCGTGCCAGAATCGGCGCATGAGCATCAAGAGCGACAAGTGGATCCGGCGCATGGCCGAGAGCACCGGCATGATCGACCCGTTCGAGCCCGGCCAGGTGCGCCAGGCGCCGACGGCAGCAAGATCGTCAGCTACGGCACCAGCAGCTACGGCTACGACATCCGCTGCGCGCGCGAGTTCAAGGTCTTCACCAACATCTACAGTACGGTGGTCGACCCGAAACACTTCGACGAGCGCAGCTTCGTCGACATCGAGGCCGACGTCTGCACCATCCCGCCGAACAGCTTCGCGCTGGCGCGCACGATGGAGTACTTCCGCATCCCGCGCAACGTGCTCACGATCTGCCTGGGCAAGAGCACCTATGCGCGCTGCGGCATCATCGTCAACGTCACGCCCTTCGAGCCCGAATGGGAAGGCTACGTGACCCTCGAGTTCAGCAACACCACGCCCCTGCCGGCGCGCATCTACGCCGGCGAAGGCTGCGCGCAGGTGCTGTTCTTCGAGAGTGACGAAGTCTGCGAAACCAGCTACAAGGACCGTGGTGGCAAGTACCAGGGGCAGCGGGGCGTGACCTTGCCCAAGGCCTGAGGTCCGCAACGGCCCGCCGGCCGCACATACAAGCCCTGAACCAAGGGTCGGAGGAGACAGCATGAAGTGGGAAGGCAACCGGCAAAGCGACAACGTCGAGGACCGGCGCGGCAGCGGTGGCGGATTCGGCGGCATGCCGCGCATCGGCGGGCGCGGCATCGGCATCGGCACGATCCTCATCGCGCTGGTGGGCGGCTGGATCCTGGGCATCAACCCGCTGACGCTGCTGGGCGCGCTGGGCGGCGGCGGTGGCTCGGTGGCGCCCAGCGCCCAGCAGGCCCCGGCGCAGGCGCCACCGGCCAACGACAAGATCGCGAGCTTCGTATCCACCGTGCTGGCTAGCACCGAGGATGTCTGGACCGCGCAGTTCCGCGGCGCCGGCGGTTCCTACCAGGCACCGGGGCTGGTGCTGTTCCGCGGCGCCACGCGAACGGCCTGCGGCCAGGGCCAGTCGGCGATGGGCCCGTTCTACTGCCCGGCCGACCAGAAGGTCTACATCGACCTGGGCTTCTTCGACACGCTGGCCAGGCGCCTGGGCGCGCCCGGCGACTTCGCGCAGGCCTACGTGGTGTCGCACGAGGTCGGCCACCATGTGCAGCGGCTGCTCGGCATCACCGCCAAGGTGGACGGCATGCGTGGGCGCGTGCCCGAAGAGCAGATGAACGCGCTGTCGGTGCGGCTGGAGTTGCAGGCCGATTGCCTGGCCGGCGTGTGGGCGCACCACTCGCAAAAGGCCAAGGCCTGGCTCGAACCCGGCGACATCGAGGAGGGGTTGAACGCGGCCGCGAAGATCGGTGACGACACGCTGCAGCGCCAGTCGCAAGGCGTGGTGGTGCCCGAGTCCTTCACGCATGGCTCCAGTGCGCAGCGCATGAGCTGGTTCAAGAAGGGCCTGGCGGGCGGCAGCATGGCGCAGTGCAATACCTTCGAGGCGCGGCAACTCTAGTCCGCGCCAGCGCGCACGGCGGTCTTGCGGTTCAGGCAGCCACCTTGCGCTTGCTGCGCGAGGCCCGGGCGGGGGACTTCGTCGAGCGCCGCGCCTGGCGCGCCCTTGCGGCCAAGGCCAGCGTGCGCACGCGCTCGATGTCCTCGTCGCTGAATTCGCCGTGCACGCCGGAGATCGCCGCGAGCTTCATGCCGTGCTTCAGGCCGAGCTGGTAGATCTCGCGTACCTTCGCCCACTCGATCTGCCGGCCGACGGTGAAGTTCTCGAAACGTCCTTCAAGTGCGAGCACGATGGTCTCGGCCAGGCAGGCATAGGCCACGCCACGCGGCAGGCCGATGTTCTTCATGCGCACCTCGCCGGGCAGCTGGATTTCGCCCGATTCGATCACCAGCACGTCGGGGCGCTTGGCCACCTCCGACGGGGGCAGGTCGAGCGGCCGCGCCACGTCGGTGATGACGCAGCCCGGCTTGACCTTCATGATGTCCAGCACCTTCTTGCCCGCGCCCGAGGTGGCGGTGACGACCATGTCCATCTGCGGAAGATCGCGGTCGGTGCTGGCGGCGAGGACCACTTTCGCGCCAGGGCTTTCCTGCTCGATCGCGGCCTTCAGCGCCAGCAGCTTGGCGGTCTCGGGCGATACCAGGTAGACCTCCTCGGCAGCGCGCACCAGCAGCCGCGCGCAGGCCGAGCCGATGGCGCCGGTGGCACCGACGACCATGGCCTTGAACTTCACCCGTTCCTTGCCGCGCGGCTGAGGCAGCAGCCGCATGCGCAGCAGCGCGTCGTGCGCCGCCCACAGCGCGCCGCTGGCGCTGTAGCTGTTGCCGGTGGTGATGGGAAGTGGCGCCTGCCGCGCCACGGTCACGCCGGCATCGCCGACGACCTTGGTGAACGCGCCCAGCCCCATGATCTGCGCCCCCAGCTTGCGCGCCATGTCCGCGGCGGCGAGCAAGCGGCGATAGGTGAATTCGGGGCTGTGGTTCATGATCTCCCGCGGCGTGCCGCCGACCGCGATCAGCCAGCCCTCGGCCTCGGCGCCGGTGGGCGAGCGGATGCCCTCGACGCGCGAATAGACGAAGGGCGGCGCGAAGGCCATCACCTTCTCCAGCGAATCCATCAGCAGCGGCGGCGACACGCGCGACAGGATCTCGACCGGCTTGACCTTCTTGAAGTACTCCTGCGACAGCGGATGGATGACGAACGCGAATCGGTTCACGCGCTTGAAGCCGTTCGGGTAGAGCAGACGCGGCTGCATGCCCTCGGCGCCGAGGATCTCGAGGTAGTCGTCGTCGAGCAACTCGCCGCCGCGGCGCCCCGTGGCGGCCAGGATCATGGCGTCGAACAGCGACGGATCGACGACGTGGCCCCGCACCATCGGTGACCCATCGATGACCAGGTGCACGCCCTTGTCCCTGAAGGCGGCCAGCCGCGCGTCGTTGACGGTGGTCGTGACGATGGTCTTGCCCGCCAGTTCCTCCAGGCCCATGTCGTCGAGCTGGTGCACCGGTGCCACCACCACCGTGGCGTGCCGCGCCGCGCGGCGCAGCACATGCCGTGACCATTGCGCGAGCAGCGGCGCACTGACCCAGCGCCGCGGCACCCAGTCGGCCACGTAGTGCATGCCGCTGGCATACAGGTCGAGCGCCTGCAGCGAGCTCAGCAGCTTGGGCGAGCCGAGTTGCAGCACCGGGTCGGCAAAGTGCAGATTGGGTGTGTACTCCGACATCGACAGCGCCAGCTTCTGGTGTGCCAGGCCGGAGAAGAACAATACGCGTGCGTTGTCGAAGTAGTGGCCGAGCGTGCTTTGTGCATGGCGCACGGCCCATTCGAGCACGATGTCGGTCAGCCGCGCGCCATCGCTGGCCGGGGCGTGCGTCACCAGCGCGCGCAGCTGCGCCGTGCGATCTTCGTCGCGGTCCGGCCCGCCGCTGTCCTTGGCCAGGCCCAGCCCCACCGCATCGGCACGCGTGTTCCAGTGGCGCAGCAGCCGGCGCGCCTCGGCCAGGTCGGCGTCGGTGCCCAGGCGGCGCACCTGCATCGGCTGGCCGAGCAACTGCGTGCGCAACTGGTAGTCATGCTGCTTGGCGCCCAGGCTGACGCCGATCACGGTCTTCATGGCTCATCGCATCGGGAGGGTCGGATTGCGATTCTGTCGCGCGGCGAAGGCCGCAGACTTGATCGCCGACAGGGGATCGCGCGATTCGCGCCGCAGTGCTTGCCGGGCACCGCACATCAAGGCCGCCTGTCGCGCAGGTGACGCGCAAGAGGCGGGCAAGGCCGCAGCGAAAGCACAATTGTTGACGGCACGCAACTGCACAGCGCGCGCGCCGGCGCGGCTGTGCCATGCTTCGCCACTACCCAAGCTCTGTAGAACACCATGCGACAACTCAGCGCCCACGATGCCGGCTTCCTGTACTCGGACACGAGCCACTCGAACGCCAACGTGACCCTGATCCAGATCTACGACCAGAGCACCGCCCCCGGCGGCAAGGTGCGCTTCAAGAGCATCATGGCCCACATCCAGAGCCGGCTGTCCGGCCTGCCGATCTTCCGCAGCAAGCTGCAGCGCGTGCCGCTGGACCTGGATCATCCGTACTGGGTCGATGATCCGAACTTCGACCTCGAATACCACGTGCGCCACATCGCGTTGCCCAAGCCGGGCGACTGGCGCCAGTTCTGCATCCAGGCCTCGCGCATCCATGCGCGGCCGCTCGACCTGAACCGCCCGCTGTGGGAAATCTACGTGGTCGAGGGCCTCGACAGCCTGCTCGAATTGCCGGCCGGCAGCTTTGCGCTGCTGACCAAAGTGCACCACGCCGCCGTCGATGCCGAAGGCGGCAGCCGCATCGCCATGCTGCTGCACGACATCACGCCGAACGTGACTGCGCCGCCCCCGCCGCGGCCGTGGTTCCCGCAGCCGGCGCCCGGGGCGATTGCGCTGCTGTATCGCAGCTGGTTGAACTCGCTGCTGTCGCCACTGCAGTTGCGCACGCCGCTGGCGCGAAAGATGGCCGACAGTGCCAGCGCCGCCTACACCTTCGCCCGGGATCTGCTGCTGCGGCCCGAGGAATTGGTGTCCACGCGCTTCAACTCGGTGGTGTCGGCGCACCGTGTGTTCGACACGCGCCGCTTCATGGTCGAGGAGTTCGAAGCCATTCGCCGGCTGGTCGAAGGGGCCAGCATCAACGATGCGGTGCTGGCCGTGTGCGGCGGCGCGCTGCGCAGCCATCTGCAGGCCTTGGGCGAACTACCCGAGACCAGCCTGAGCGCGATCACTCCGGTGCACATGCCGAGCGCTGCAGCGGCCGGCGCGACGCCGCCGCTGTCGTGGCTGCGCGTGCAGTTGGGTACGGAGGTCGAGGATCCGGTGCAACGCCTGGCCGGGATCCACGCCCGCACCGCGGCCTTTGCGAAGACCTACGGCAATGGCGACGATGCCACCGGCGGCGTGGGCCAGCATGCGGCCGCCGCCACGCTGGCGATGAGCGGCAAGATGCAGGGCCTGCTGGGGCTGGGAAGCGCGCGCCATGCGCCGGCCGCCAGTTGCACCATCACCAACGTCGCCGGCCCGCATGTGCCGCTGTACCTGAACGGCGCGCGCATGACCTACTTCTCGGCCATCATGCCCATCAGCGACGGCATGGGCCTGGTGTTCGCCGTCACCAGCTACGACGGACGCATCATCATCTCGCCGACTTCGTGCCGCGAACTGCTGCCCGACCCGGAGGGTTTCACGCAGCAACTGCGCGACAGTTTCCAGGAGTACCTGGCCCTGGCGCGGGCGCCGAAACCCGCGCCGGCCGCCGCTAGATCGGCAAGGCGGCGTGCGTCAGGGCCTGGTTCAGCCGGCCGGAAACTCCCGAAGGCCGGTAAGGCCTCCACAGGTCTTCGGGTTGCGCGAGGCGGTCGGCCACGATCTGCAGCACCAGCGGGTTGAAGCCCAGGCCGGTATGGCTGCCCCACACGCGCACGTTCTCGTGGCGTGAGGGGTCGCCTTCCATCGTCGCCTCTTGAGGGGGCACGACGCCGTCGCTCAGCGAATACAGGCAGCTCACCGGCATCGGCAGCAGCTTGCGCTCGCGTATCGTCTTGACGCGCGGTTGCATCGAATGCGCCGCTGCGCCCATCGGGTGTGCGATCAGGCGGTACAGCGCTCGCAGCAAGGGCGGCACCGCGGTGCCCGTCGCATCGACCGTGATCGGGCTGCCCAGCGTGATGACGCTGCGCACGCATTCGCTCGCCTGGTGGGCGCCATACAGCGCGAACACACCGCCCAGGCTCCAGCCGACCAGACTGACCTTGCGACCGCTTTCGTGGTGCATGTAGCGGATCTTCTGCTCGATGGCCGACGCATGGCCGGGGCGAAAGCCCACGTTGCGCCCCAGGCCCCACGTTTGCACCGCGTAGCCGCGATTGCGCAAGTACACCTCCAGGGCAATCAGCGAGCCCTCGCTGCCCATGAAGCCGGGCAACAGCAACACCGGGTGCCCATCGCCTTGCGGCGCATGCATCAGCAGCGGCAGCGAGTAGGGCAGCGAGGCGATCTCGGCGAGCGCACGCACCTCCAGCATCGAACTCAACAGGCTGGGCTTGCCGGTGTGGGGGTGTCGTGTGGCCATGCGCGTGCGGCTCCTTCTTTTAAGGCAAGCAGATGCTTGCCAATAATTACACCATAGCACGCCCATACCGCTTGCCGGCCCACCCGATTGGGTGGCGCGCTCTATCGGCCGCCGCGCAAGAGAGCTCACATCGGGAAGGTCCCAGGCAGCAGGATGCCGCGGTCGACCGTGCCGATGCGGGTGTGGCCGCAGAAGGCCATCGTCAGGTCGAGTTCCTTGTGGATGATCTGTAGCGCCTTGGCCACGCCGGGCCCGCCCATCGCGCCCAGGCCGTACAGGAAGGCGCGGCCGATGTAGCAGCCGCGCGCGCCCAGCGCCCAGGCCTTGAGCACGTCCTGCCCGCTGCGAATGCCGCCGTCCATATGCACCTCGATCCTCGAGCCGACTTCGGCCGCAATGGCCGGTAGCGCTTCGATGCTGCTCTGCGCGCCATCGAGCTGCCGCCCACCATGGTTGCTGACGATCAGCGCGTCGGCGCCGGAGTCGACCGCCAGCCGCGCATCCAGGACGTCCTGGATGCCCTTGAGGATCAGCTTGCCGCCCCAGCGCTTCTTGATCCACTCGACGTCGCCCCAGTTGAGCTGCGGGTCGAACTGCTTGGCCGTCCATTCCGACAGCGAGCCCATGTCACCGACGCCCTCGACATGGCCGACGATGTTGCCGAACTGGCGCCGCGACGTGCCCAGCATGCCCAGGCACCAGCGCGGCTTGGTCATCATGTTCAGCATGTTCGGCAGCGTCAGCTTCGGCGGGGCCGACAAGCCGTTCTTCAGGTCCTTGTGGCGTTGGCCGAGGATCTGCAGGTCCAGCGTCAGCACCAGCGCGTCGCACCTGGCTGCCTTGGCGCGGTCGATCAGCCGCTCGATGAAAGCGCGGTCGCGCATCACGTAAAGCTGGAACCAGAACGGCCCGCGCGTGGCGGCGGCCACATCCTCGATCGAGCAGATGCTCATCGTGCTCAGCGTGAAGCGGATGCCGAAGGCCTCGGCCGCCTGGGCGGCCAGGATCTCGCCGTCGGCATGCTGCATGCCCGTCAGGCCGGTCGGGGCGATGGCCACCGGCATGGCCACGTCGATGCCGACCATCTTCGTCGCCGTGCTGCGGTTCTCCATGTTCACCGCCACGCGCTGGCGCAGCTTGATCTTGTGGAAGTCGGCCTCGTTGGCGCGGTAGGTGCCTTCGGTCCACGAGCCCGAATCGGCATAGTCGTAGAACATGCGCGGCACGCGCTTTTGGGCCAGCACGCGCAGGTCTTCGATGTTCGTGATCACGGGCATGCGCAGTCTCCGGTTCGGCGGTGGGGAAGCGGGCCCTTCATGGCACCATTGGCACGATGCAGCAGCCCCTTGCCATTGTGCCCATCGTGCGCCCGCGCTGGCAGCGCGCCATCTGGCTCGTGGCTGGCGCGTGCAGCCTGGTGCTGGGCATCGTCGGCATCTTCCTGCCGCTGTTGCCGACCACGCCCTTCGTGCTGCTGGCGGCGTTCTGCTTCTCGCGCGGCAGCCTGCGCTGCGAGACCTGGCTGCTGCAGCACCCGCGCTTCGGCCCCATGGTGCAGGACTGGCGCGCCAACCGCGCGATTCCGTTGCGCGCCAAACAGCTGGCCAGCGTGATGATGGTCTTCGGCTGCGCCTGGGCCTGGTGGGTGATGCCGGCGCGCTTGGGCTGGCTGCCGGCACTGGTGTGCGTCGCCGTGGCCGCGTGGATGTGGAGCCTGCCCAACGCGGCGCCACGTGCCGCGGCAGCGACCGACCCGCAGGCCTGAGCTGCGGCCTGCAGGGCGTTGGCGAGGCCCTCGACGTTTCGATTGACAGACGTCAATCGGGTCGTCCTGCAACGGCCATATCGTTCCTCACGGTGAATGCGTTTCGCAACGAGTGGACTGCGCAGCCTCGACAGGCATCGACAAATAAGCACTCAGCGGCGCGCGACAAGTTCTTCTTTGACCACTCCACGGAGAATGTCCATGTCCTATCGAAATTCGTTGCTGTGCACTGCGCTGGTACTCGCCGGTGGCGTGACGCTGAGCGCTTGCACCACCGCGCCGAGCGCACCGGCGACTGCTCCCGCGCCGGTCGTGCAGGCCACGGCGCCCGCACCGAGCTATCCGCCGTCGATCAACCAGCTGGTGGCGACCACCAAGTCGCAGATCAAGACGATCAAGATGCCCGAGTTCAAGGCGGCCTTCGACAAGAAGGACCTCGGCCTGCTGATCGACGTGCGCAACGAGAATGAGTTCGAAGACGGATTCGTTCCTGGTGCCGTCAACGTGCCGCGCGGCTTGATCGAGTTCAGGATCTGGAAGCTGGTCGGTTTCCCCGACAAGACGAACATGAACACGAAGATGACGCTGTACTGCGCGACCGGCGGGCGCTGTGCGCTGGCGACCAAGTCGCTCCAGGATCTCGGCTTCACCAACGCCACATCGGTCGACATGAGGTTCGACGATTGGGTGAAGGCGGGGAATCCGGTTGCCATGCCAAAGTAAGCGGCCGGCAGTTCGGCATCAAGGTGGTGCTGCGCTTCAAATCTTGTCCTGGCCGAACGGCAGTTCGGCGCTGTCGCGGCGCAGTTCGGTGTCCGGATTCGTGCGTCGTGTCGTGCGTATCGGCGTCTCGCTGCCCGCCTTGGACAGTGAGCCTGCGCGCACCCCCAGCAGGCGCAGCCGCAGCTTCAGGTCCACGCGCTTGAGGCACTCGCCGGCTGCGCGGCGGATGGCAGCGGCATCGGCGGTGGCCTCAGTCAACGTCAGGTCGCGCGTCACGGTGCGAAAGTCCTCGAAGCGCAGCTTGATGCCGACGGTACGGCCGACGTAACCCTTGCGCTGCAGGTCGGCCGCCACCTGCTCGCACAGCTGCGTGAAGATGGCCGTCAGTTCGGCACGGTCGCGCCGGGCGTGCAGGTCGCGCTCGAAGGTCGTCTCGCGGCTCATCGACACCGGCTCGCTGTGCGTCACCACCGGCCGGTCGTCGCGGCCGTGGGCGGCGTCATGCAGCCAGGTGCCGTAGCTGCGCCCGAAGTGCTCGACCAGCCACTCGCGTGGGCGCGCCGCCAGATCGCCGATGTGGGTGATGCCGAGCGCAGCCAGTTTGGCACCTGCCTTCGGCCCGATGCCGTTGATGCGCCGCACCGGCAGCGGCCAGATGCGTGTCGGCAGCTCCTCGAGGGTGAGGATCGTCAGCCCATCGGGCTTGTCCAATTCGGAGGCAAGCTTCGACAGCAGCTTGTTCGGCGTCACGCCGATCGAGCAGCTCAGCCCAGTGGCGCGCTTGACGCTGTTGCGGATCTCCTGTGCCACGGCGCGCACGCCGCCCAGCGGGTCGTGCGCCAGCGCGTCGTGTACGCCTGGCACGGCGCTCAGGTCGATGTAGATCTCGTCGATGCCGCGATCTTCGATCAGCGGCGTGACTTCGGCCACCGCCGTCTTGAACATCTTCGAGTAGCGCCGGTAGGCGTCGAAGTCCACCGGCAGCAGCACCGCATCCGGCGCGCGCAATGCGGCCTTCATCATGCCCATGGCCGAGAACACGCCCAGGTCGCGCGCGGCATAGGTGGAGGTGGTGACGACACCGCGGCCGGTGTAGTCACGCAGTTTGGAGAAGCGCCGGGTGCCGTCGGCCTGCACTTGTGGCTGGTGGCGCCGCCCGCCGCCGATGACTACCGGCTGACCCACCAGCTCCGGGTAGCGCAGCAACTCCACGGAGGCGTAGAACGCGTCCATGTCGAGGTGCGCAATCCAGCGGCGTGGCGGTGTGGGCATGCCGCGATTCTGCGCTGGCGGGTCAGCCCGCTTCGGCCTGCGGCGTCGGTGGCGGATCAGCGCCGAAGCGGCGCCGAGTCAACGTCGCATGGCGGTGCGCGGCGTCAGCCGTTCATCGGCCGCGACTTCGGTGTCCGGATCCATCTCCACCGCGATCTGCGTGCATACCGCGCGGCACAGCATGGCCGCGCGTTCGCTCTCGATGCGGTAGTAGATCTGCGTCGCGTCGCGCCGCTTGCCCAGCACGCCGGCGCGGTACAGCGTGGACAGGTGCTGGCTCATGTTGGGCTGTGTGGTGTCGATGTCGCCGAGCAACTGCGAAACGTTCTTTTCGCCGTTGCAAAGCGAACTGATGATCTTCAGACGGATTGGGGTGGATAGCAGGCCGAAGAGCTCGGCCGCCGTGGAGAACACGGTCTCGGAATCGTCCTTCGCCTGGTCCATGCGGTGCCTCTCGGTGAAGTCCATGCGAATATGCGCAGTCAATGATGGTGCAGGGCCGCCGCGAGCGTCAAGGCCGGCCTGCCGAGCCCCTACCGGCCCGAGGCCGGGCGCGCGGCGGCGGCTGGGCTCATGCCGAAGCGGTAGTGGTCGCGCTGCAGCACCGCGGCCACCGCGCTCACCTCCTCGGGGAAGAGCCCGAGGTTCAGCTCGGTGCTGCAGTAGTCGACCATGCCGCGCAGCGCCCCCGGCGTGTTGATCTTGCCCGCCGGGCGGTAGATCGCCGTACCGTCGCCGCCCATCTTGCGCGCGTGGCATTCGGCGCAGCGGTGCTCGCGTATCAGCTTTTCGCCGAGTTTGAGATCGGCATCGCGAAACAGTTCGGGTGTCTGCGCCGAGACGGCCGCAGCGGCCACCACGCAGGCCGCGGCAACGAGGCAGGCGAGGATCTTCATGGCCGGCCCTAGAACGACAGCTCGTCGGCCACGGCCTTGATACCGGCGCGCGCACAGCTCTCGTCGGCATCGCCGCCGGGCCCGCCGGATACGCCGATCGCGCCCCACAAGGTGCCGCCTTCGTCGACGGGCAGGCCGCCGCCCGCGGCAATGACACGTGGCAGGTCGCGGATGCCGCTCATCGGCTTGCCGGGCTGGGTTTCGGCGGCCAGCTCGGCGGTGCTGCGGCGAAAGCTCGCCGCCGTCCAGGCCTTGCCCAGTGCCATGTCGGCGGTGTGTGCGCCGGCAAAGCGGTCGCGCAACAGCACCTGCGGCTGGCCGGCGCGGTCGACCACCGCCACCGCCACCTGGAAGCCCTGCGCGCGGCAACTGGCCAGCGTGGCCTGTGCGGCCTTGAGTGCCGTCTCCGGCGACATGAAGCGCATGTTGAAGGTGGCTGCGGCGGTCTGTGCCTCGGCGTTCGTCAGTGCCGCGCCGAGCAGCAGCGCCAGCGACATGCCGATGGAGGGAAGGGAAAGTGAAGGCATGCTCAGCTCCTGTTCATGTGCCCAGTTTCAGCAAGTCGAGGACATCGTCCTCGGTCATTTCGCCGGGGATCACCTGTTTCAGCCGGCCGCGCCGGTCGACGGTGATGGTCAGCGGAATCAGCGTGCGTGCGGACAGCGCCGCCGCCATCGGCGCGCTGTCCAGCGTCACGGCAAAGTGCCAGCCGTTGCGCGCCATGTAGCCCTGCACCGCCGGCGGGACGTTCTCGCGCGCGATGGTGATCAACTCCAGCGGCTGCCCGGTCGCGGCCTGGCGCAGCTTTTCGACATGCGCGTTGTGCCGGCGGCAGAACGGGCAACTGGTCGACCAGAACACCGCCACGACCGCCTTGCCGTCGGCCTGCGCCGCACCCCACGAACTGCCGTCGAGCAACCTGACCTGCGGCCAGATCACGGGCTCGCCCGGCGCCGCCGGCGCGGCGAGCAGCGGACGCCATGCCGCCGCGCCGAGGGCGGTGCCGGCCAGTGCGGCGAGGCTGCGGCGCCGGTCGAGCCGCATCATTTGGCGGGCTGCTCCATCAGCAGGTAGGTGTTGTAGGCGTTGATGCGGTTGGCCGCACCGAACAGCGGCAGCTTGTCGAAGCGCGACCAGTCGGTGCGCGCGTAGGCCTCTTCGAAGGGGTCCATGTTGCGCGCCGCTTCGCCCATGGTCTGGCGCAGGTAGACCAGGTAGTCGCGCGTGAGCTCGAGGTCGGCCCGCGCACTGGCCGATACCGGGCCGTGGCCGGGCACGATGATGTTGGCGTCGAAGGACAGCAGCGTGTCCAGCGCGGTGATCCAGCGGCCGCTGTCGGCCTGGCCGACAAAGGGAATGCGTCCGCGAAACACCAGGTCGCCGGCGAAGAGCAGCTTGCGCTGCGGCACCCACACCACCAGGTCTTCGGGGGTGTGGGCCGGGCCCGCCGGTTGCAGCAGGAAGTCGAGGCCGCCGAACTGCAACGTGGTGGGGCGGTCGATCCAGCGGTCGGCGGCGACCAGCCGGGTGTGCTCGTCCACCGCCGGTGCCAGTTCTTCGCGGCTGGCCTTCAGTCGCTGCTGCGCGGTGTCGGAGTTCAGGTAGAGCAGGCCGTCGCGCTGCGCGATGATCGTCGCGCCGGCGTCCTTGAAGGCCTGCAGGCCGTAGATATGGTCGGCGTGGTAGTGCGTCACCACGACATAGCGCACCGGCGCGGGGGTGATGCGCCGGATCTCGGCCAGCAACTCGAGCGCCAGCGCCGGCGAGCCCAGCGCGTCCACCACCAGCACGCCCTCCGGCGTGACCACGAAGGCGGCGTTGGAGATGAAGTTGCGGTTGGCGCTGGAACCCAGCGCGGACACGCCTTGCACCATGTACGTGTCGGGCGCCACCCTCACGGCCCGTGGCGTCAACGCCTGGGCTGCGGCCGGCGCTGCGGAGGCGAAGCTCACGAAAGCGGCAACGGCACAGAGAGCCTTAAACATCAGCATTGAGTGATATTACGCCGATCGTGGCCGCGGCGCCAGTCATCGGGGCGCCTCTTGCGATGCATCAAGGCGGCGCTGCGTGTTGGGGAAAACCGCTAGTGCGAAGCGGTCGCCAGACCGGCCGAATTCGGTTCAAATAAGCGTTGACTGATAAACCAAGGCCCTGCGGACATCGCCGATCGCGGCGACGGGGCGGGCCACACATGAGGGGCACCATGCACACCACCCTACGCCGCGGCGCGGCGCTGATCGGCTTGTTCGCGGCTGCCGGCCTGGTACAGGCACAGGACGCCAACCTGGCGCGCAACCTGGCGGCCACCTGCGCCAACTGCCATGGCACCAACGGCCAGGCGCGCGGCGACATGAAGCCGCTGGCCGGTGTCTCGGCCGAGAAGATCGTCGCCATGCTCGCCGACTTCAAGAGTGGTGCCCAGCCCGCGACGATCATGCATCAGATCTCCAAGGGCTACACCGATGAACAGATCAAGCTCATGGCCGCGTTCTTTGCCGCGCAGCCGGCAAAGAAGTGAGGGCGCAACCATGAACACATCGAAGAACCTGCAACGTCGCCAGTTGCTCGGCGCGGGCGCCGCGCTGGCGGCCACGGCACTGGCCGGCTGCGCCGGCATGTCCACGGGCGCGTCGGCCGGCCGCGTGGTCGTGGTCGGCGGCGGCTATGGCGGCGCCACCGCCGCGCGCTACCTCAAGCTGTGGGCACCGACCATCGACGTCACGCTGGTCGAGCGCAACGCCGAGTTCATCTCCTGCCCGATCAGCAACCTGGTGCTCGGCGGCCACAAGCAGATGGCCGACATCACGCGCGAGTACAACGGCCTGAAGGCCGCCGGCGTGAAGTTCGTGCAAGGCGAGGTCACGGCGATCGACGTGGCCGGCAAGTCGGTGCGCCTGGGCGACGGGCGCGTGCTGCCCTACGACCGGCTGGTGCTGTCGCCCGGCATCGACTTCATGGCCGAGCAGATCGGCGGCTTGCCGGCCGCGCTGGCCAGTGGCCGCGTGCTGCACGCCTGGAAAGCCGGGCCGCAGACGGTGGCCTTGCGCAAGCAGATCGAGGCCATGCCCGACGGCGGCGTGTTCGCGATGTTCATCCCCAAGGTGCCGTACCGCTGCCCACCCGGGCCCTACGAGCGTGCCTGCATGGTGGCCAGCTACCTGAAGACGGCCAAGCCGAAGTCGAAGGTGCTGGTGCTGGACGGCAACGCCGAGATCCAGTCGAAGAAGGCGCTGTTCGAACGCGCCTTCAAGCAGCACTACGACGGCATGCTGGAGTACCGGCCGAATGCCGAGCTGAAGGAGCTGTCGGGCAACGTCGCCAAGCTCGAGTTCGAGGACGTGAAGGCTGATGTGCTCAACGTCATCCCGCCGCAGCGGGCCGGCGACCTGGCGCGCAGCGCCGGGCTGCTGAACATGAACAACCGCTGGGCCGGCGTGAACTGGCTGACGATGGAATCCACCGCCGCGCCGGGCATCCACGTGCTCGGCGATGCCACCTTCCCGGCGCCGCTGATGCCCAAGTCGGGGCATATGGCCAACCAGCATGCCAAGGTGGCGGCGGCGGCGATCATCCAATTGCTCAAGGGCGAGCCGGTGAATGCGACGCCGGTGGTGATGAACACCTGCTACAGCTTCGTCACTGGCCGCGATGCCATGCACGTGGCGTCGGTGCACCAGTACGACGCCGCGGACAAGACCTTCAAGACCGTGCCCGGCTCGGGCGGCGTGTCGGCCGCGTCGAGCCAGATCGAAGGCCGCTACGCGTTGTCCTGGGCCGAGAACATCTGGGCCGACTCGCTGGCGCTGTGACAGCCTGGATGTTCCGGCATAGGCTCATGTCGCGAAGCGACGTGAAGGCGCCGCGAGGCGCCGGCCGAAGCCAGAACATCTGGGCCGACTCGCTGGCGCTGTGGCGGCTTACTCCAGGCCGCTGATGTAGGCCGCCACCGACTTCAGCTCCAACTCGCTCAGCTTGCTGGCGATGCTGTGCATCACCGCGTTGTCGTTGGTGCGCTCGCGCTTGTTGAACGCCTTGAGCTGGTTTTCGGTGTACTGCGCATGCTGCCCGGCCAGGCGCGGCAGCGTCTCGGTGCCGCCACCCTTGGCGCCGTGGCAGCCGGCACAGGCGGCCACGCCCGAATACGGGTTGCCGCGTACGAAGATGAAGCGGCCGACCTGGGCCAGTTCGGTGTCGTCGACCTTGTGTGCCTGGGGCTTGCGCGACTCGAAGTAGGCCCCCAGCGCCTTGAAGTCGGCTGGCGTCAGTTCATCGACCATCGGCTTCATCGTGCTGCTCACCCGCCGCCCCGACTTGTAGTCGGCCAGTTGCCGCTCGATGTAGCGCGCATGCTGTCCGGCCAGCCGCGGGAACACCGGGCTGGAGCTTTCGCCATCGGCGCCATGGCAGACAAAGCACGTGCCCTGCACGATTTCCGCCGCGCGCGCGGCGTCGTCTGCCGCCGTGGCAGCCGCCGCTGCGAAGAGCAGGGCACTGCCGATCGAAATCGTCTTCTTCTTCATTGGGTCCATGTCAATGCGCCACACCTTCGGATTGCCGCCCGTAGCGCTCAGGGCTTGATGTAGGCCTGGCCGGCCAGTTGCAGCTTGGCGATGCGCACCACGCCCGAGGGCGTGAAGTTGGCTTCCTGGATGAACTGTTCCTTCTTCAGGTTTCGGTTCTTCAGCGTGATCTCGCAGACTTCGAAGGTCACGCCACGCGCCACCAGCGCCGCCACCGGGCCGGCGAAGGCGCCGCCGTTGACGTCCTTCGCACCTTCCATCAGGAAGTCCACGCCGTTGGCATGTGTGACCACGCTGATCTTCGTGTTCGGTTCGGTGTCGAGGTGGTTGCGGATGTTGCGCAGGCCCTTCAGCGCCTGGGAGGACATGTCGTCGATGTGGTAGACCACCTTGTCCTGCGCGACCGCAGCCAGGCTGGCGGTGGCGATGATCGCGGCAATCACGAACTGGCGCATGTGCATGAGGGTCTCCTTGATTGATGGGTCCGGCCGGCGCGGCTACGCCAGCCCCGGGTTGCCCTGCACGCCCACGAGCTTGGGCGTGTTGATCGAGCGCGGCGTCACGCGCCCGCCCGGTCGCGATTTCAGCCAGCTTTCCAGCAGTTCCCACACCGGTTTGTTGCCAGCGCTCTTCGCTTCTTCGGCCACCGGTGCCCAGCCCGCGACCTTGTAGGTCTTGCCGGCTTCGATCGGCTTGCCGCCCAGGCGCATGTCGGAGATGCGCGCGCCCATCGTCGCACCCGGTGTCATCGTGTACTGCAGGCCACCGACACGCACCATGTCGCCGCCTTGCTGGTAGTACGGGTCGGGGTTGAACAGGTTGTCGGCCACGTCCTCGAGAATCGTCTTGATCATCTCGCCGCTCATCGGCGTGAGCGTGGCGTAGGGGTAGGTGACCGCCACCTGGTCCATCATCAGCTCGCGCGTGATGGCATCGCCCGGCAGCAGGCTGGTGCCCCAGCGGAAGCCCGGGCTGAAGGCGATCTCGGCGCCCTGTACGTCGATCAGTGCGTCGCACAGCAACTGGTCCCAGCTGCCGTTGAAGTTGCCGCGCCGATAGAGCAGCCCATCG
Source organism: uncultured beta proteobacterium (assembly GCA_963824005.1). Lineage (GTDB taxonomy): Bacteria > Pseudomonadota > Gammaproteobacteria > Burkholderiales > Burkholderiaceae_C > Rubrivivax. The sequence continues at coordinate 30,519 of CAWGOK010000001.1, read as the reverse complement.
GTGACTGCCAGCTTCTCGGCCAACTTGGCCTCATAGGGTGCGCGCATCTTCGTGATCAGCGCGTCCATCTCGGCGTCGGCCTTGAGCATGTTGCTGAAGATCGGCAGCAGCCGGTAGCGGTGCTGCACCACCTTGCCGCCCTTCACTTCGAAGTCCATCACGCCGAGGAACTTGCCGTTGCTGCCGGCGTTGGTGACCAGCGTGCTGCCGCCCGCGTTGGCCACCGGCACGGCCAGCGGCACGCCGTCGTGCGTGTGGCCGCCGAAGATGGCGTCGATGCCGCGTACGCGGCTGGCCATCTTCAGGTCCACGTCCATGCCGTTGTGCGACAACACCACGACCAGCTGCGCGCCCTTGGCGCGGGCCTCGTCGACGACCTTCTGCATGTTCGCGTCCTGGATGCCGAACTCCCAGTCGGCGACCATGTAGCGCGGGTTGGCGATCGGCGTGTACGGGAAGGCCTGGCCGACGATGGCCACCGGCACGCCGTTCATCTCGCGCATCACGTAGGGCTTGAACACCGGGTCGCCGAAGTCGGCGGTCTTGATGTTCTGCGCGACGAAGTCGACGCGGTCCTTGAAGTCCTTGTCGACGATCTGCTTCACCCGCTCCATGCCATAGGTGAATTCCCAGTGGCCGGTCATCACGTCCACGCCCAGCAGCTTGCAGGCATCGACCATGTCCTGCGCGTTGGTCCACAGCGAGGTGGCCGATCCTTGCCAGGTATCACCGCCGTCGAGCAGCAGCGCGCCGGGCCGGCTGGCCTTGAGCCGCTTGACCAGCGTGCTCAGGTGGGCGAAGCCACCGACACGGCCGTAGCGCTGGGCGGCCCGTTCGAAGTCGAGGAAGGTCAGCGCATGGGCCATCGGCGTGCCCGCCGGCACACCGGCGCGCTGCAGCAGGTGCTCGCCCACCAGGTGCGGCAGCTGGCCCTGCATCGCGCCCATCCCCAGGTTGACGCTGGGCTCGCGGAAGAAGATCGGCTTCAACTGCGCATGGCAGTCGGTCATGTGCAGGAAGGACACCTGCCCGGCGCCACGACCGAGTGGTGGCAGGTCGTACAGCCCCGCCTCGGCCGTCTGCGCGTCGGCGTTCTCGTAGCGCGCCAGTCCCATGCCGGCCACCGATGCGGCGCTCAGCACCTGCAGGAACTCGCGCTTGCTCAGACTCATGTTAAGTGACGGCTTATGTTTGCGGGCTGAAAAACCCGGCACGCGGCCGGGTGGGGGTGTCGCCTACTGGTTGACCGGTGACTTCGGGTCCAGCAGCAAGGCCATGATGTCGCGCAACTGCTGCTCGTTGAGCAGCTTCTTGTGGCCGAAGCGCGGCATGTTGGAACAGGCCGAATAAGCCTTCGAGTTCCACAGCTTGACCCAGGTGTACTGCACGATCGGCGCCGAGGTCGGCGAGGCGACATCCTTGACGCCGCGTGTCTTGCCGTAGTTCCACAGGCTCGGGCCGATGGTGCCGTACGAGATTTCCTTCTTGTCGATCTGGTGGCAGTTGTAGCAGTTGCCGCCATTCGCCGCCGGGTCGGGCGACGCGTCGGTCCAGGTCATGCCGCGGCCGTCCTGGGCCAGCTTCTCGCCCGCGCGCCAGTCGCCGATGTATTGGCCGCCGGTGGGCCACTTCACCGAGTACAAGGCCTCGGCCTTGATGGCGTCTGCGACAGCGTCGTCGGGCGCCTTGTCGGACGAGCAGGCCTGCTGTCCCAGGTCCTGATTCAGGCGGTCGGTCTTGGCGATGCCCTGATCGCGGAACGAGCCCTTGATGGCCTTGCCGGCCTGCGCATCCAGTTCGGCCGGAGAGGGCGCGGTGGCGCAACCGGCCAGCAGGGCGGCGGCAAACGCGCCGATCGAAAGCAGTTGATGGAGCTTCATGCGCTTGTCCTCAACGCTTGATCGCCGGAGCGATCGATTCGGCGCCCTTGGCGTTGACGCCCATGTAGGTGCCCAGCGCAATCGTCACCTCGGAGCCGAAGCCCGGGAAGGGGAAACGTTGCTGGCGGAAGCAGTCGTTGAGCCGCAATTGCATGCTCCACATCTGGCCGTTCGACACCCGGTACGCGGGCCACGCCGCGAAGCCGATGCCGTCGCCGGGGTTCTTCGTCAGGTTAGGCAAATCCTGCATGCGGATGCGCTTGCCCTCTTCGCCATGGCAGGACGCACAGGAGAAGTCGTGCGAGCCGCCGCGGAAGAAGAACGCGCGTTTGCCGACTTCGTAGCTCTGGCGCTCTTGCGCATGCGTCTGCGGCAGGTTGAAGCGCAGGCCGCGCGACTCGGCGGCGACCCAGGTGGCCAGTGCCGTGACGTTGTTCTGCTCACCTTGGCCGAATGGCGTCTTGGCGATCGCGGCGGCATCGAAGCCCTGCAGCGTCTGCATGCAGCTGACCAAGCGCGACTCCAGGTCCTGCACCTGCTGGGTGTCGGCAAACCAGCGCGGCAGCGTGACGAAGGCGCCCTTGACCACGCCCGGGCCCTGGCCCAGGTCGCAAGCCTCGAGCGACGCATTCTTCGGGCCGCGCTTTAGCTTCCACAGCGCCTCGCCCTTGGCCTCGAACAGCTCGGCCGGGTTGCCGTCCTCTAGCATCTTGCGGTATTCGGCAATGCCGTCGGCCGCCGACTTCTGCGCCTGCACGCCCGCGCAAAGCGCCAACGTGGCCATGCCAACGATGATCTGCGTCTTCATCCGGTCTCCTTCTGATGCTTCGCCTCGCGGTGGGCTATGTCGCCCCCGCAGCCGACGTGCGGCCTCAGGTGACGGTGGCTTCGTCGCTGCGCTTGTCGCCTTTGTTGTCGACCCAGCTGATGGCGATCTTGTCGCCGGCCTTCGCGCCCTTGACGACGAATTGCAGGAACGGATTCTTCGAGATCGACGGCCCCCACTGGGCCGTCAGCACCGGCTTGCCGTTGTGGGTGGCCGTGACTTCCTGGATGAACCAGGCCGGGATCACCTTGCCGGCTGAATCCTTGCGTTGGCCGGTTTCCATCTCGTGGCTCATCAACACGCGCACGGTGGTCTTGTCACCGGCGGCCTGGGCGCGAATGCGCATCGGGTCTGCCATGTTCGTTCTCCTGTGAATTCAGTTGAGGTCTGTAGGACGCGGGGCATCTTTCCGCGGCCGGGCTTGCAGGCCCGGCCGGTTCGTGCGGCGATGAACAGTCCGCAGGGACTGTTCAACGTCCGCTCTCACCCGCCGCAGCCGCCGAGCGTGACCTTGATTTCCTTGGCCGCGTAGAGCACCTTGCCGTCGCCCATCATGGCCACGGCGAAGACGTTCGAGGACTGGCCCATCTTCGTGCGCGTGCTGATGTTGGCTTCGATCGCATCGGTGACGTCGAACACCGCGGCCAGCACGCTGGGGTTCTTCTCCACCAGCAGCAGCAGGCGCTTCACGCCCGGCAGCGTGGTCGCGCAACCCACCGGCACGACCGCGCCGTTTTCGGCGATGTCGGGGCCGGTGATCGTCACGTCCTTGCTTTCGACGGGCGCGCCGCCGCCGAGTGCCTTGACGGCGTCGGCCAGCGTCTTGGCTTCGAAGGCCGCCTGCGGCCAGGCCGCCTGGGCGGGCATGGGCAGGAAGCCGGTTGCGGCCAACAGGCCGGCTACCGTGGCGCTGCGCGCCATCATTTCGCGTCGGGTATGCATGTGCGCTATCTCCTTTGCAATGGTTGAATGATCGTCAATTCGCTCGGCCCTGAAAATCGGGCCTTCCCTCAGTCGTCACCAGAGACCCTACTCTGTTTCGCGCCGCGCTTGCGGCCTCAAGGCTTCGCGCCGTCGGTGATCCACTGCGCCAGCGCTTTCGCGTCCGACGCCGCCAAGGCCTGAGGTGGCATCGGCACGGTGCCCCACACGCCGCTGCCGCCGGCGACGATCTTCTGCGCCAGGTAGTCCGCCGCATCGGCCTTGCCCGCGTACTTCGTCGCCACGTCACGCAATGCCGGGCCGACCACCTTGTTGTCGATGCCGTGGCAAGTCAGGCAATTGAGCTTGCGCGCCATGGCCTGCACGGCCGCATTGCCCTCGGTGGCGGCCGCGGCGGCCGGCGCTGTCGCGACCACCACCGGCGCTCCCGGAGCGCGAGTCGTGTCGGCGCCATGTTGCGCGCCGACCGCGCGGTTCTGCTCGGCCAGGTTGCCGTGGGCATTGCGCGCGTGGTCGGGCAGGAAGGACGCCACCGTGGCTTCGGTGGCGCAGTGGCTCATGCAGGCCGTCGCCTTCACGTCGGGCCGGCCGCCGTTGCCCATGTTCTTGCCCGGCCACTTGCCATGGTCGGTGCTCATGCCGTTGCGGTTGGGCATCAGCTTCTGCACCTCGGCGATGTTGCTGCGCGACAACGTGAAGTTCTCCGGCAACACGTCGGCCAGGTTCAGCAGGTACGCAGTGAGGGCATAGACCTCGTCGGGCTTGAGCGACTTGGGTGCGTTCCACGGCATCGCGCGGTAGATGTAGTCCCACAGCGTGGACACCGTGGCCACCTTCATCAGCGTGGTGCGTCCGGGGTAGCCGGCGTCGAGCAGCCGCGCCACGCGCCCGCTCTTCACGTCGTCCTTGGTGGTGCCGCCGACCAGCGGCGAGAACACCTGGTTGCTCTCGGCGAAGACGCCATGGCAGGACGCGCACTTGGCTTCCCACAGGTCCAGGCCCTGGGCTACCGTGCCGGAGCCGGCAGGCAGGCCCTTGAAGTCGGGCCGCACGTCGATGTCCCAAGCCTTGATTTCCTGCGGCGTCGCGGCACGGCCGATGCCGGTGATGGCGATCGACTGCGCGCCGGCACCCGCGGCCGATGCCAGCGCCGCCAGCGCGAGAAGTGCGCTACGAAAGCTGGACATTCTTCACCTCGCCGCTGTCCTGCACCAACCAGGTCTGCACTGCGTTGTTGTGATAGATCGAGCGCGAGCCGCGCACTGCGCGCAACTGGCGGTAGGTGGGCTGCACGTAGCCGGTCTCGTCCGTCGCGCGGCTTTGCACCAGCGCCGGCTTGCCGTCCCAGACCCAGTCGAGGTTGAAGCGCGTCAGGCACTTGCTCAGCACCGGCGTCTCGAGCCGCGCCGTGCGCCAATTGCGCCCGCCATCGACCGACACGTCCACCTTCTTGATCTTGCCGCGGCCCGACCAGGCCAGCCCGCTGATGTTGTAGAAACCCTTGTCCAGAAGCACCTGCCCGCCGGAAGGCGTGGTCACCACGCTCTTGCATTCCTGGATGCTGGTGTACTGGCGGTGCAAGCCGCTGGGCATCAGGTCGATGTAGTGCACCGCTTCGTCCTTGGTGGCCCAGGGCTGGTCGCCGACCTCGATGCGGCGCAGGTACTTGACCCAGCTCACGCCCTGCACGCCCGGCACAACCAGGCGCAGCGGGTAGCCGTTCTCGGGCCGCAGCATCTCGCCGTTCTGGCCATAGGCCAGCAGCACCTCGCCGTTTTCCACCATCTCCATCGGAATGGTGCGCGTCATCGACGAACCGTCCGCCCCTTCGCCGAGCACGTAGCGGGCGCGTTTGTAGTCGACGCCGCACAGGTCGAGCACGGTCTTCAGCGGCACGCCGGTGAACTCGCTGCAGCTGAGCATGCCGTGGCTGTACTGGCAGGTGGGCACCGCCACGTTGCCCCATTCCATGCCGGTGTTGGCGCCGCACTCGATGAAGTGGAAGCGGCTCGCCGACGGCAGGCGCATCAGTTCGTCCAGCGTGAAGACCTTCGGCGACTTGAGCATCTTCTCGTCGGAGCCGGTGACCATCAGCCGGTGCTTCGACGGGTCGATGTCCCACCAGCCCTGGTGGTGGCGCTCGAAGTGCAGGCCGCTGGGCGTGACGATGCCGAACAGCGACTGCAGCGGTGCGAAGGACACCGACGACTGCGTCGTCTGCGTCAATCCCGGGCTCATGCGGCGCTGCACGTTGGCCTCGAATTTCGAGGGTCTGCCGTAGCCGTCGGTGGCCACGCCCTGGCCCAGCCCGGTGCTGTGCGCCGGAAGGTTCAGGATGTTCGGGTCGCCGCCTTCCACCGGCACCGGATTGGCCTGCGCCAGCACGGCGGGCGCGGCCGCGCCGGCCACCGCAGCGGCAAAGGCCGAGCGGATGAAGTCGCGCCGTCCGCTGCGGCCCTCGGCGACGACCGTGCGGACGCCGTCCTTCGACAGGAATCCCTCGGGTGCCTTGACGATGCGTCCTGCGCTGGCAGCGTCGCTCACGGTGTGTCCTGAATCATGGGATCAGAATCTTTCAATCCGGATATAAGCAAGTACGAATATACACGGAGCAGCCCGCCTGCGTACAGGTGAAATCCCTGATGCGCCGGGGCGCGCCGGTGGCAATGCCATGGCTGGCGGCAGCCGGCCGAGGCAGGGGGTACGAGCCTCCGCCCGGCGCTCAGCCCGGTCGCTGGTATCGCGCCCGGGCCTTCGCCAGGCGTTCGAGCCCTTCCGGGCTCGCACGTCCGGGCTCAGAACTTGCGGTTGTAGGCGATGCCGAGTTGCACTTCCTTCATCGAGATCGTTTCCGAGGTGGTCGGTGGCGCGCCGAATCCCACCAGCAGACTGGTGCCGCTGACGGAGTTGTCCTGCGCGTACATGAAGGCGCCAGTGATCTCCGACATGGCATCGAGCTTCCAGGTGGCACCGGCCGTCCACTGGCTTTTCACTACGCCCGGGGCGAGGATGTTGAAGGTCACGTCCTGCGGCTGGACCGGGTTCTGCGTGTAGTTGTAGCCGCCACGCAGCGTCCACTGGCTGTTCAGCGTGTACTGCACGCCGAACTTCCAGACGTTGATGTCTTGCCAGCCGAAGCCGGCGCCGTTGCTGCCGCCCAGGCAGGCGGTGGTGTCGCCTTGCGCGCAGTTGCCGATGAGCGCGCTCGGATTGCTCACCGAAACCGAATCGCCGTAGAAGATGCGCTGGAAGTCCAGTGCGAGCAGCCATTCCGCGGTCGGGCGGAAGGCCGCGCCGAGGGTGAAGTTCGACGGAATGTCGAACTTGCCGGCCTGCGCAAACAGGCCGGCGTAGTCGTCGAACTCGCTCATGCTCATCTTCGTGGCATAGGCTGCGCCCACCGAGATCATGTCGCCGAACTGGCCCATGTAGCCGATGCGTACGCCGCCGCCCCACGAGTCGCTGTAGCCGTTGTTGGTGACACTGCCCGGTCGGGTCGACAGCATCGGGTTGTCGAAAGCCTGCAGGCCGTTGGCCTCGAAGCGCTGGTAGGCGAGCGTCGGCGCGATGCCGATCGAGTGGCCCTTGGTGAACTGCCATGACACGTAGGGCGCGATCATCAGCTGCATCAGGTCGACGCCGAGATTGCCGTTGCCGCACAGCAGGTTGTACGGGCCCGGGTTCGGGTTGAAGCCCGCGCAGGCGCTTTGCGCCGGAATCTGCCCGCCGGGATAGTCGGTGTTCATGCCGCCGTTGCCGTACACGGTCAGGCCGAAGGCCAGCTCGGGGCTGTACCTCCAGTTCACGCCGAACTCGGGGATGAAGAAGTTGGTGCTGCCGCTGGTGGCGCTGCCGTCGATGCCCCAGCCTCCGGTGGGGGTGCCGTCTGGTGTTCCCGAGCCGGTGCGCGAGGCGCTGCGGTCGGGGCTGAACCAGCTCAGGCCCACCTGCCACTGGCTGTCGAGGAAACTCATCGCGCCGGGGTTGACCGCGCCGCCGAAGGGCTCCAGCGCCACGGCCACGGCCGCGCCGCCCATGCCGATGGAGGTCATGCCGTAGCCGTTGGCGAAGTAGCCGTCGGTGGCCTGCGCCGCCGTGCCGGCGAGCAGCAGGCACAGCGGGGTGAGTGCGAAACGCGTGACGGTCTTGCAACGCGGGGTCTTCATGAGTTCTCCTTGTGTGCTGGAACGATGTGTGAGAGCAGGTTTGTGTGGTCGGTTACCAAAGGGCTAGCAGGCGGCCCTTGACGACCTTGGACTCCCAGCGCCGCAGCGGGCTGGTGCCCTTCTTGATGCATTCGCCGCTGCGTACGTCGAAGGCCCATTGGTGCTTCGGGCAGGTCAGCGTGTGGCCCTTCAGCGCCAGCTGTGGGATGTCGGTGCTTTCGTGTGGGCAGCGGCTGTCGTAGACACGGATGCCCTTGGTGTCGCGATAGACGAACAGGCTGCGGCCGTCGCAGTCGACGCGCTGCACCTCGCCCGCCTTGGCCTCGGCAGCGGCCATGAGGTCGTGCCACTGTCCGGGCTCGTGCATCGCCTCGGGCTTGAACTCCGGGATGCCCATCTCGAGGATGATGTCCACCGCCCAGACGATCTTCGCCAGCCCGAGCGCAGGGAAGGCCATCAGCAGCGCGTCGAGCACCTCGGTCGGCGTGCAACCGTCGCGCAGCGCGCGCCCCAGGTACTGCCTGAAGCCACGCTCGGTCTGCGCATGCACCTTGGTGATCACCGAGATCAGGTCGCGTGTCTTCGGGTCGAGGTGCTTGCCGGCGTCCTTGAGAAAGCTGAAGTAGTGGCCCATGGCCTCGGGCCGGGCCTTCAACAGGTAGGCCAGTGCGTCGCTCATGTTGGTGCGTCCTTCTTCGAAACGGGGTCGAGAGTCAGCAGCACGGCGCATTCGACCAGGCCGGTGACCTGGTGCGCGACGCTGCCGCGCTCCAGCACCAGCAGGTCGGCGCTGTGGCGGCGCGATGCCTCCAGGATCTGCGCCGCGGGTGCGCCGGCGAGCACTTCGCCGGTGGCTGCCACGCCGCCCTGCCGTGCGCGGAGCAGACCGTCGGCAACGCAGTCCTCGGCGCTGCGCCGCGCTGCGGCGTCGCTGCCAGCGACGCACAGCAGGTGCAGTGGCAGCGTGCATTCGGCGGCCACGGCCAGTGCCAGTTGCAGTGATGTTTCGCCGGCCTCGCCCGGCTCGGCTGCAAGCAGCACACGGCGGGTCCACAGGCTGGCGTCGCGCGGCACCACCAGCACGCTGCACGGGGCGTGTGCCACGACCTGTCCGACCATTTCGCCGACCAGCAGCCGGGCCAGGAAACCGCGCCGGCCGCGCCGACGGATGACGATCAGATCCGTGTCGCGCTCGCGCGCGTCGTCGACGATCTCGCGCCAGGCGTCGGCGCCGCGGCGCACGCGCAGGTCGATCGCCACGCCGGCCGCGCGCGCCTGCTCGCGCAGCGGCTGCAGCCGGGCGGCGGCGTCACGATCGGCCTGCGCCGCGAGCTGCGGTGCCACCGCTTCGTACTCGGCGTTGCTGGCCAGCGGCATGACCACGTCCAGCGGGCGCTGGCAACGCTGCGCCAGCGCCAGCGCTAGGCGCTCGGCACCGGCGTCGAACTCGGTGCGCTCGGTGGCCAGCAGCAGGCGTTGAAAGATCTGCGCCATGCTCAGTGCCCGGCCGTCAGCACACTCGATGCGGCCAGCACGATCACCGCCACCACGAGCAAGCAGATCGTGGCCATCGGCCAATCGCGCTGCTTCAGGTACAGCCAGGCCGAGCCGAGCAAGGGCGGCAGCGAACAGCCGGCCAGCAGCGTGATGCCCACCAGGTTGAGCAGGTCGCCCTTGTGCACCAGCGCGAGCCAGCCCCAGCCGGTGGGGGTGCCGGTTTGCCTCAGGTAGCTGACGGCCGGCTGGCTCCACAAGCCGGGCAATCGCTCCAGCGGCACCAGCGGGACCGATGCCCCCAGCACGTAGAGCGCGAAGCCAAGCACCAGCATCAGCAAGCCGATGCGCGCACCCCAGTCGAGCAGCGCCGCATAGAGCATCTGCGCGAGCGATTGCGTCGCGCCGGCGTCGAGGGGGGTGGGCGGGCGGATCACGGCCACAGCCCGGTGCCCTTGAGCAGCGCGCGTATCCCGGCGAAAAGCAGCAGCGCGATCACCATCTTGCGGATCACCGAGCCCTTGAGCACACCGAGCAGGCGCGCGCCGATGCGTGCGCCCAGCATCATGCCGACGACGGAAGGCACGGCGATCATCGGCAGCACCGCGCCGCGGTTGATGTAGACCCACGCGGCCGACGAGTCCACCAGCGACAGCACCAACCCCGAGGTGCCGGCCGACACCTTCAGCGGCGCACCCATCAGCAGGTTCAGCGCCGGCACGTTGGCCCAGCCTGCGCCGATGCCGAACATGCCGGCAAGCACGCCGATCATCAGGAACAGCAGCAGACCGAGCGGTGTGCGGTGCACCTGCCAGTCGACCTGCCGGCCGCTGGCGCCGTCGATGAACACGCCGTTCATCTGCAGCGCGGCGGACAGCCGGTCCGGCCTGGCGACCTGCGGAAATTCGGACTTCTTCGAGCTCAGCATCAGCACCACGATGCCCAGCACGATCAGCCCCAATGCGGTCTGCACGGCGGCTGCGGGCAAAGCCAGACCGAGCAGCGCGCCGCCGATCGAACTGGCCGAAGCCAGCAGCGCCAGCGGCAGCGCGAGGCGCAGGCTGGCCAGGCCGCTGCGCAGCAGCACCGGCGCAGCCGCCAGCGCGCTGGCCAGCGCCACCAGCAGGCCGGCGCCGCGCACGAAGTCGAGGTGGAAGGGAAAGAAGCCGCCGATCAAGGGCACGAACAGCGTGCCCCCGCCAATGCCGGCCGGCACCGCGACGATGCCGATCAGGAAGCAGGTGACGAACAGCGCCAGCGGCCAGACCCACCAGGCCACGGCGGGGTTCGTGCCCACCGCGGCCATGGCCTGGGTGGGCAACGCCAGCCCCAGGGTGAAAAGCAGCCCGGGCCCACGCACGCGACGGGCCGGATTCTTCGACATCGGCATCGCGCACGACATGGGCTGCGCCGCAGCTACTGCGCTCGCTTGAGGGTCATGGCACCACGGATGTCGCCGACGCGGTAGCCGACGGCCTTGTCGGCCGGATACAGCGCGTTCAGCTGCGCCGCGACCGCCGGGCTCAGGCTGGCGCTGGGACCGTGGCAGGACAGGCAAAGCGCTTGCGTCGGCAGCGCGCGCATATAGCGTTGCATCTTCTGGCCGTTTTCGACCACCACCTCCGCCTTCTCGAGCGTTGCCGGACTCTCGCCCGCGGCGGCGCGGCGGTCGAAGTCTTCCAGCGCGGCCCGCTCCCAGGCATCCGGCACGGCCTTGGGGTTGCGCTCGCGCAGGCTCACGCGTCGGATGGCCCAGCCGGTCTGTTCGGAGGCCGCCTTGGCCAGCTTCGGCGCTTCGTCACGGCACACCGCGATGGCGCCTTCGGGGCCGTTCTTGTCGATGGCCTGGCTCAATGTCGCGAGCAGCTTGGGCGGCACTGCACTGGCCACCTGGCGTGCCTCGCCCAGCCACGCGGACTCGTCGGCCGCGACACCCAGGCTGGCGACCAGCAGCGCCAGCAGCGTGGCGGAGCGTTGCGCGAGTGAAGGCTTCGGAGTCGAGTCGTTCATCTGAGGCTGCCGTCGAAGGTTTCAGGAGATGGCCTGGTAGTACAGGTTCTGCGGATGCCGCGCCTGCGCCAGGAAGAACCAGCGCTCGGCCAGCAGGCCCAGGTACTGCAGCACGAAGGCCAGGGCCAGTAGGGTGATCGAACCGGTGGCCACGCCGGCGCCCAGGCACAGCAGCGGCAGCGGACAGACCAGCAGCAGGAAGGCCCACTTGACGCCGCGCAGCCACGCGATGCTGCGTCCGTGGAAGAACTCGCGCGTGTTGAACGAGCCGCCCATGAAGCCCTGCGCCTTCTGCACGATGCGCGGGTGCTTGATGCCGATGGCGGTCTGCAGGCTGGACATCGGCTTGAGCCGGGCATTGCGGCGCAGCGAGGCGATGCGCGTGGCCAGCGCGGCCAGCGTGAAGGCCGCGGCGGCCCAGGCCAAGGGCAACACCAGCGGCCAGGCCGATTCGAATAGCGTCGCCAGCAGCGTGGCCAGCGTGAAGCCCGACGCGCAGCCGAACAACACGTAGTTGGCCAGCGTCAGCGGGCTGGCCCATTCCTGCAGGAAACGGATCGACATGTAGACCATCGCGGTGCAGACGAACAACGCCAGGCACAGCAGCGCCGCGGCCGCGCCGACGAAGGGCGTCGAGCGCCAGCCCATGTACTGCGCCAGGCCATAGACGCTCAGCCCGAGCATGAACAGCGGCAGCGCGATGACCTCGCGCGACAACCACGAGCTGCGCCACATCGCGGCGCTGCGCCAGGCGCGTTCCGGGTGGCCGAGGTGGAAGAACGAAGCCACCAGCCCGAGGCCGCACAAGGCCAGCGCAAGCGCGCTGCCGACCACCTGGAAGTCCGATGCGTCCAGCCCGGGGTTGATCCTGTCGGTGGCGAACAGCGCCAGGAACAGCCCCTGGCCGACGCCGATCAGGGTGGTCAGGAAGATGACGGAGAAGGCGGGTTTCATGCGCGCAGCAGCAGTCGGGCGGGTCAGGTGGCGAAGTCTTCGCGGCCGGGTTCGCGGTGCGCGTGCTCGGGCAGCTGGCCGTCGATTTTCAGCGGGTTGTCGATGCGTTGCAGGTCCTCGAGGTGGACCGTGATCTCGGTGCGCCGCCGCGGCAGGTAATGGTTGGCCGGGCGCGTGCCCCATTCGGGCATCAGCGCGTAGCCGGCGCGCTCCTGGATGGCTTTGGAAACCACCGACTCGGGGTCATGGATGTCGCCGTAGAGGCGTGCATTGGTCGGGCAGGCGAGCACGCAGGCCGGCTTGCGCTCGCGCTCGGGCAGCGCGGCGTCGTGGATGCGGTCGACGCACAGCGTGCACTTGGTCATCACCTGGCGCTTCTCGTCGAGCTCGCGTGCGCCGTAGGGGCAGGCCCAGCTGCAGTACTTGCAGCCGATGCACTTGTCGTAGTCGACGAGCACGATGCCGTCTTCGGCGCGTTTGTAGCTGGCGCCGGTGGGGCACACCGGCACGCAGGGCGGGTCTTCGCAATGCAGGCAGCTCTTCGGGAAGTGCACGGTCTGCGTGTTCGGGAACTCGCCGACCTCGAAAGTCTGCACGCGGTTGAAGAAGGTGCCGTTCGGGTCGGCGCCATAGGGATCCATGTCGGCCAGCGGTCCGGCTGAACCGGAGGTGTTCCACTGCTTGCAACTGGTGACGCAGGCATGGCAGCCGACGCAGACATTCAGGTCGATGACCAGCGCCAGTTGGGTCATTCCTTCGCCCCCTGTCCGGCGAAGAAGGCACGCCAGCGCGGCGCGACGCCGGTGCCCGGCGCGGCCGGCGTGGCCTTGAACTGCGGCCAGGTCATCGCCGGCTCGTCGGCCTGGGCTGCGCTGATGCGCACGCGCACGTCGTACCAGGCGGCCTGGCCGGTGATCGGATCGGAGTTCGACAGCCCCGTGCGCCGCCGGCCTCGGGCAATTCCTCGCTGATCAGGTGGTTGAGCAGGAAGCCGCGCTGCGACTCGTTGGCGTCGTCGCTCAGTCCCCAGGCACCCGGCGCCTTGCCGATGGCGTTCCAGGTCCACACGGTGCCTGGCTCCACCGCCTCGGAGTAACGGCACAAGCAGCGCACCTTGCCCCATTGGGATTCAACCCACATCCAGCCGCCGTCGGTGATGCCGGCAGCCTGTGCCACCTGCGGGTTGACGAACAGGTAGTTGTGCGTGTGGATCTGGCGCAGCCAGGCGTTCTGTGAGTCCCACGAGTGATACATCGCCATCGGCCGCTGCGTCACCGCGTTCAACGGGTAGCGCGTGCGGTCGGTGGCCTGCTCCTCGAGCGGCGCATAGTAGAAGGGCAGCGGGTCGAAGTAGGTTTCGACGCGCTTGCGCAGGTGCTCCGGAGGCTGCTTGCCCGGCCGCTTGCCCTGCGCCGCGAGCTTGAAGCCCTGCAGGAACTCCGAGTAGATGTGGATGACGATGGGATCGTTGTCGCGGCGCAGCCCGACGCTCTGTGCCCAGGCCATGTAGCCCTTGTTCCAGTTGCGCATGTACTGGTGTTCGGGTGCCATGCGGTGGTGGAAGACGCAGTGGTTCTTGGCGTACATCTCCCACTGCTTCGGGTTGGGCTCGCCGCGCATCGACTTTTCGCCGCCCTTGCCGCGCCAGCCGGCGAGGAAGCCGATGCCCGAGCCTGGGGCGGTCTCGTAGTTGACGATGAAGTCGGGGTAGTCGCGGTACTTGCGGTTACCGTCGGGCGTGACGAAGGCCGGGAACTTCAGCCGCGACGCCAGTTCGACCAGCACCTCCTGGAAGGGCCGGCACTGGCCCGTGGGCGGCAGCACCGGGATGCGCACCGAATCCACCGGCCCGTCGAACTCGGAGATCGGCCGGTCGAGCATCGACATGCAGTCGTGCCGCTCCAGGTAAGTGGTGTCGGGCAGCACCAGGTCGGCATAGGCCGTCATCTCCGACTGGAAGGCGTCGCAGACCACCAGGAAGGGAATCTTGTATTCGCCATCCTCGCGCTTGTCGTTGAGCATCTTGCGCACTTCGACAGTGTTCATGGTGGAGTTCCACGCCATGTTCGCCATGAAGATCAGCAAGGTGTCGATCGGGTACGGGTCGCCGCGCCAGGCATTGGTGATGACGTTGTGCATCAGCCCGTGCGCCGACAGCGGGTGCTCCCAGGAAAAGCCCTTGTCGATGCGCACCGGGCCGCCTTCGGCATCGACGAACAGGTCGTCCGGGCTTTCCGGCCAGCCCAGCGGCGCGCCGTTCAGCGGGGTGTCCGGCTTGACGGCGTCCGGCCCCTTCGGCGGGCGCGCGTTCGGCGGCACCGCGCGCGGGTAGGGCGCCTTGTGGCGAAAGCCGCCGGGCCGGTCGATCGTGCCCAGCAGCGACATCAGGATCGCCAGCGAGCGGATGGTCTGGAAGCCGTTGGAATGAGCCGCCAGCCCGCGCATCGCATGGAAGGCCACGGGATTGCCCTTGACCGAGTCGTGGCGCTGGCCCCAGCAGTCGGTCCAGGCGATCGGCAGCTCGATCTTCTGGTCGCGCGCGGTGATGCCCATTTCGTGCGCCAGGCGGCGGATGGTGGCCGCCGGGATGCCGGTGATGCCTTCGGCCCATTCGGGCGTGTAGGCCTTGACGCGTTCCTGCAGCAACTGGAACGCAGGCACCGCCGGCGTGCCGTCGGCGAGCCGGAAGTGGCCGAGCAGCGCCGGGTCGGCGCCTTCGGCGTGGTCGTCCACGGCGTGCTGGCTCAGCCGGTCCCACCACAGGAAGTTGGCCGGGCGCAGCGGGTTGGCGATAGTGGCTTCGGCGTTGCGCAGCATCATGCCGAACTGGTCGCTGGCCGCGTCTTGATTGACCAGCTGGCCGGCGTTGGTGTAGCGCGCCAGGAACTCGCGGTCGTACAGGCCGAGCGCGATGATCTGATGGATCAGCGCCAGCAGCAGCGCGCCATCGGTGCCGGGCTTGATCGGCACCCATTCGTCGGCGATGGCCGAATAGCCGGTGCGCACCGGGTTGATCGAGACGAAGCGCCCGCCCGCGCGCTTGAACTTCGACAGCGCGATCTTCATCGGGTTGCTGTGGTGGTCTTCGGCGGTGCCGATCATGACGAACAGCTTGGCGCGGTCCAGGTCCGGCCCGCCGAACTCCCAGAACGAGCCGCCGATGGTGTAGATCATGCCGGCGGCCATGTTCACCGAGCAGAAGCCCCCATGCGCCGCGTAGTTGGGCGTGCCGAACTGGCGCGCGAACAGGCCGGTCAGCGCCTGCATCTGGTCGCGCCCAGTGAACAGCGCGAACTGCTTCGGGTCGGTGGCGCGGATCTTCTGCAGCCGCTGTTCGAGCAGCGTCAGCGCCTCGTCCCATTCGATCGCCTCGAACTGGCCGTCGCCGCGGTCGCTGCCCGGCTTGCGCCGCAGCGGCTTGGTCAGCCGCGCCGGCGAATACTGCTTCATGATCCCGGACGAGCCCTTGGCGCAGATCACGCCCTGGTTCAGCGGGTGATCGGGGTTGCCCTCGATGTAGCGCACCTCGCCGTCGCGCAGGTGCACGCGGATGCCGCAGCGGCAGGCGCACATGTAGCAGGTGGTGTCGCGCACCTGCGCTCCTGCCTTGTCGAGCGGCGCACGGGTCGGGTCGTGTAGCGGTCGGGCGGCCATGCTCGTGTCTTGGCTTTCGCGGGTGGAGGCTCAGGCCGGGCCGCACCGGCCCGCACCCGCAGCGACGGGCCTTGTCTTGTACCCCGATTAGCGCAAGCGAAGCCCGCGGCGTCTATAGCCGGTACGGGGTATCGGCCGTAGCCCATTTGGGTAGTCGAAGCCAGCCGGAATCCCCCTTTGGCGGTGCCCGTACCGTCGGATCCGGACCGATGGCGCGAGCGCGTAACATGGCTTCCGGACGCCCATCCCGATTGCCGAGCTGCCCCGCTTTTCGGGCGTTTGCCGATTTGCCCTGCCATGCAACCCACCGAGAGCCTTGTCGAAGCCTCCACCGCGGTCGAACTGCCGCCGGTGGGCGGGCTGTTCGTCGAGCTCAGCGCGGGGCTGGCTGCGGGCGACGACATCGAATCGCTGCTCGAGCGATTCCTCTTGCCCGTGCTGCGCCTGGCCGGTGCCACGGCCGGCGCGGTGCGCACCTTGAGCGAGGACGGCACGCACATGCGCCTGGTGGGCAGTGTCGGGCTGTCGCCCGAGGTGCTGGCGGCCGAACGTTCGGTCGACCGGCATTGCGGCGTGTGCGGGCAGGCGGCCCAGCAGGACATGCTGGTCTGGGCCGGCGACCTGCAGCCCTGCGCGCAGCGCAGCCAGGCCAGCTTCTTCGCGCACCAGTGCAAGCGCCTGCTGGCCGTGCCCTTGCGCCACCGCGACCAGGTGCTGGGCGTCTACAGCCTGTTCTTCGACGACGCGGCCCAGACCGGCCCGGACATCGCGGCGGTATTGCGCTCGGTCGGCGAGCTGCTGGGCCTGGCCCTGCACAACGCACGCCTCGAGCGCGAGCACCTGCGTGCCGCGGTGCTGCACGAGCGCCTGATGCTGGCCAACGAGGTGCACGACGCGGTGGCGCAGACGCTGTACTTCATGAACATGCGTCTGCCGTTGCTGCACGACGCGATGCTGCAGCACGACGACGCACGTGCGCTGCGTTACCACGCCGATCTGCGCCAGGCGGTGAGCGACGCGCACGCCAGCCTGCGCGAGATCCTCACCCACTACCGCACCCGCATGGACCCGAAGGGCCTGCTGCACGCGCTGCAGGCGATGCAGGCGGGCTACCGCGATCGCACCGGCATCGAACTGGTGATCGACAATCGCGCCGGCGATCTGTGCCTGTCGGTCGACCAGGAGTTGCAGGTGTTCCATATCGTCCAGGAGGCCCTGGCCAACGTGCTCAAGCATTCACGCGCAAAGAAGGCGCAGGTGCTCATCGAGCCCGCGCGAGAGCGGCTCGAGATCGTGATCGAGGACGATGGCGCAGGGCTGCCGCCCGCTGCGGCAGCGGGTGCGCCGCACTTCGGGCTGGAAATCATGCGCGAGCGGGCGCAGCGGCTGGGCGGATCGGTGAGCATCCGCTCGGCTGAAGGCGGCGGCACGCGTGTGCAGTTGAGCATTCCGAGGGTGGGTGCCGAAGCGGGCCCCAGACCATGAACGCCAAGCTTCGCATCGCCCTGGTCGACGACCATGCGCTGTGCCGCAACGGCCTGACCGAACTGCTCGAGCGGCGCGGCGGCATGCAGGTGGCGTTCGCCACTGGCGACGTCGATCAGGTAACGCCACTGATGCGCGAGCACCGACCCGACCTGCTGGTGCTCGACCTGCGCATGCCGTCGATCGATGGCCTGAGCCTGACACGGCGCCTGCGCCTGGAAGGCATCGACGCGCCGATCGTCATCCT
Source organism: uncultured beta proteobacterium (assembly GCA_963824005.1). Taxonomy (GTDB): domain Bacteria; phylum Pseudomonadota; class Gammaproteobacteria; order Burkholderiales; family Burkholderiaceae_C; genus Rubrivivax. The sequence goes on along the minus strand of CAWGOK010000001.1, from coordinate 12,861 downwards.
GACGATGAGCGATGCCGAGGAAGACATGGCGGCTGCGCTGCGCGCCGGCGCGCGCGGCTACCTGCTCAAGGACATGGAGCCCGACGAGGTCATCGGCGCCATCGGCCGCGCCGCGCGCGGCGAGATGGTGGTGGCGCCGGCCATGACGCTGAAACTGGCGCAGATGCTGCAGTCGGGCGCCAAGGGCGACACGCGCAGCAGCCAGTTCGCCTCGCTCACCGAGCGCGAGCGACAGATCCTCGAGCACCTGTCGCGCGGCCAGAGCAACAAGACCATCGCCCGCGCGCTGGACATCAGCCACGACACCGTGAAGCTGCATGTGCGCCACATCCTGTCGAAGCTGGGCCTGAGCTCGCGTGTCGAGGCGGCCGTGTTCGCGGTCGAATTCCGCGGCACGCCGGCGGGCGCGGCGCAGGTCAGCGAGGCGGCGCGCAAGCCGGCGCGCTGAGGTCTTGGTCGCGCTGGGCCGGTGGCCACGCGCGGCGCTTTGGCTCGCAAGCTGCTGCGGCGCCGTCCAGCCCGTTCGCCACAACGCCTACTGTCGCCTCTTCAGCAGGCTCAGTTCATTCTGCCCATCGCCAGTGATCCGATAGTCGACCCCATCGACCAGGCGATGCATGAGCTCCAGGCCGAAACCCCCGGACTTGGCTCTGTCCAGGGGCGACAGGTCCAGGTGCGTCGCGGGGGCTCGACTGGGGTCGAACAGCACGGCGTCGTCGCGAACGATCACGCGCAGGGCATCGCGTTGCGGCTCGACGCGGACTTCGATCTCGCCTGCGTTTCCGCGCAACCCGTGTTCGACGCAGTTCGACACCGCCTCGTCGACTGCCAGTACCAGTTCCGCAACCCCGTCTTGCGACAGGCCGGCGGCATGGGCATGACGCTCGACAAACGCCCGGACAACGGCCAAGTCGTCGAGACCCGCCTTGACCCGGATCCGGTCGCCGCTCATGACCAGGATGCAGCGCGCCGCAGCCCGCTCAGAAGCTCTTCAGTGCCGCGTCCCGCGTGGCATGAATGTCGAAGAACTTGTCGAAGCCCAGTGTCTTCAACACGCGTGCCACGGGGTCCGACGGGTTGAGCAGCTTGAGCTGGCCGCCCGCGTCCTTCAGCTTGCCGGACATGGCGTGCATGGCGCGCAGCCCGGCACTGCCCATGAAGTGGACCTCATGCAGGTCGAGAAGAATGTTCTTCGCGCCCGCGGCAATGAGATCGCCGGCCTTGGCTTCCAGATCGCCGTAGGTCTTCGAGTCCAGGTCACCGCTGACGTACAGGATCGTCACCGGGTTGTTGCCCTTTTCCTCGGACACGGCGATTCGAAGTTCATTGCTCATGACACTTGCCTCCTTGTGAAAACTCTGGGGTGAAACGGGTTGAGATAGCGGAATTGCCGGGAAGAAGAAATTCCACGGCTCAGTGCAAACCGCGGCGGGCGCTGATCATGGTGATGTCGTCGAACTGGTCCGCCTTGCCGATGAAGCCTTCGAGCGCCTGGCGGACAGTCTCCAACACGGGCGCGTCCTTGGCGGCACCTTGGACGAAAGTGCAGCGCAGCAAGTCTTCGGAGAAGGCCTCGCCCGCCTCGTTCTGGGCATCGGTCGCGCCGTCGGTATAGGCAAAGAACCATTCGCCCGGCCGAACCTCGGCGCTGCCCACTTCGAATTCGGCTTGCTCGAACAGGCCGACCACCGGCCCCGTCGTGGACAGCTGCGTGCGCACGCCGTTGCCATGGCCGATCCAGGGGGCTTCATGCCCGGCGTTGACGTAGCGAACAAGCCCGGTCTGCGGGACGATCAAGCCGAAGAACACCGATGCAAACATGCTGCTGCCTCGGTGCGTCGAAGCGATGTACTGGTTGGTCGAATGCAGGGCGTGCCGCAGTGTGCTGGCCAGTTCATCGTTGCCGGCAGACGGCTCCATGCTGCCGCCATACAAGGCGCCGGAGCGAATCAGGCTGCGAAACAGCGTCATGAATAGCGCCGCGCCGATCCCCTTGTCGCAGACGTCGCCGATGACGATGCCCATGCACTGCAGCTTCGGAACCATGAAGAAGTCATAGAAGTCCCCCGCCACCTTGCGCGCCGGCTGAAGCATGCCGTCCAATTGCCAGCCCTCCATGGCCGGGATGGCCGCAGGCAGGAAGTTCCTCTGGATCTTCTGCCCGATCTCCAGCTCGTGCTCCAGCACCTTGGCCTGGATCATGCGCCCGAGTTTTTCGCCGATCACCTCGCTTTCACGGTGGCACAGGGCTTCGATCATCGATTGCGCGGCATCCGGGTGTGAGGCCAGCGTGGCGTAGATCGCTTCGCGCTCCAGCTTCAGCAGCACGGTGTCCGTCTTGGCGCTCACGGATGCCGTGCGCGATTCGCTGGACAGCGCGGCGACTTCACCGAACACCTCGCCCTTCTCGAGAAGAATGACCAACATATCGGCATCGTGCACCTGAACACAGCCGTCGACGATGAAATACATCGCCGATCCCGGGTCCCCCTTCTTGAACAGCAACTCGCCGGCTGGCAATCGCATCAGCTTCGAATGGTCGGACAGCGCCCGAATGGCCGAGGCCGAAGTGGATCGGAAGAAGGCGCTCTTGCGAAGAAGCTGCCCCGCGTCGTCCAGGCTCAGCATCTTCGCGGCGCTTCGTGAACGAGGGGTGGGGGCGGAGGACGGGCGCCGCTAGGCGGCCTTGGGGAGATCAGGAGCACGTGCCCCATTCCCCCGGCACCTTGCCCACCAGCCGCAGAAAACCACCGAAGGGGTCCATGTTGCTCATGGCTTCCATCTTCGGGCCTTCGAAGTTGAGATAGCCGAACATCATCGCGCGCATCGGACCGTACTCGCCGGCGCCCATCTCGCGCCAGCGCGGCGTCTCGGCCCACATCAGGTAGTCGGCGCCGCCGTCGAACTTGTTGCCGCGGGCGGCACCGCCATAGACGCACCTCGCTTTGTTGTCCTTCAGCGCGATCTGCAACTCGATGCGCGCGCTCTTCGGGCAGTCCGCGCGGTAGATCTGCATGGTCTTGAAGCCGCGCCCGGCATCGTTCTTCATCCAGCCGGATTCGACCAGCTTGTCGGTCAGGCCGGCATCGGCATTCCAGGCGTTGCACATCGCCTGCGCCCACGGTGCCGACATCACCACGGGCGGCGTCTGGGTCAGTGCCGACGTGTTGGCCATGACGCCGAGGCCGGAGCAGGCGAGGGCCAAGGACCAACGATTCATGCGTGTCATGGTTCAGGCCTGGACGGTGGCGAACTCGGCGACTTCGGATTCGGCGTCCGGCTGCCCGTGGAACCAGGCCAGTTCGTCACGCAGCCGCACGACCTCGCCGACGATGGTCAGGCAGGGCGACTGCAGCCCTTCGCGCGCCACCTCGTCGGCAAGCGTTTCGAGGGTGGCGCAGACCACGCGCTGCGAACTCAGCGTGCCCTGGGCCACCACGGCGGCCGGCCAGTGCGGCGGCAGCCCGTGGGCGATCAGCTGTGCGCAGATTGTGGCCAGCCCGGACAGCCCCATGTAGATCACCACCGTCTGGCGCGGGCGTGCCAGCGCCGGCCAGTCGAGGTCGCAGCTGCCGTCTTTCAGGTGGCCGGTGACGAAGGTGCAGCTTTGCGCGTAGTCGCGGTGCGTCAGCGGAATGCCGGCATAGCTGGCCACGCCGCAGGCAGCGGTGATGCCGGGCACCACCTCGAACGGCACGCCGGCAGCGGCCAGCACCTGCAACTCCTCGCCGCCGCGGCCGAAGACGAAGGGATCGCCGCCCTTGAGCCGCACCACCTGCTTGCCTTCGCGCGCCAGCCGTACCAGCAACTGGTTGATGTCGGCCTGCGCCATGCTGTGGCGGCTGCGCTCCTTGCCGACATAGATGCGTTCGACATCCGCGCCGATGAGTCCGAGCACCTGTGGGCCGACCAGGTGGTCGTAGACCACCGCGTCGGCCTGTGCCAGCAGCCGCGCGGCGCGCAAGGTCAGCAGGTCCGGGTCACCGGGGCCCGCGCCGACCAGGTGCACCATGCCGCAGGCATGGCGGCAGGCCGCCACCATCGCGGGAATGTCGACGAATGAGTTCATGCTTGTCTCCTGGAAAGGCGCGTGGCGGGCTCAGCCGCCGCGGGAGCCGCAGCCGCCGCCGACGCAGCCGCCACTGCCGCAGCCCCCGGCAGCCGGGGTTGCCGCGGGTGTCTCGGGGCTGGCGGGGATGAAGATGAAATTGAACGCGCCGGGCTCGAGTTCGACGAAGTCGAGCACGGTGTCCTCGAGCAGCGGCTGGTGCGGGTCGGCGATGACCACGGCCACGCCCTCGAGCATCAGCCGCAGGTCTTCGTCCTGGGCGTCGTCGAAGCCCATGCCGTATTCGATCGAACCATCGGCCGCCTGTCGGGCCGCGATGCGCAGCGCAAGCTCCTGTGCGGCGCTGGCCGCGGCGGCCTGGTGGATCTGCTGCGCCGCGGCGCGGGTCAAAGTGAACATCGCCATCTCCTAGTGTTCGCCCTTGGTGCGCAACAGCCCGGCCAGGCGGTTACCCTGCTTCTGCGGCCCGCCGCGCGGGAAGATCTGATGCAGAACGTGGTTGTTGCCGCGCTCGGGACCCCAGGCCTGCGCAAAGTGCCGGATCATCGCGCGCACCTGCGCCTGCACACCGTGTTCGGCGTAGTACTCGCGCAGGAAGCGGATCAGCTGCCAGTGCTCGTCGCTGAGCTCCAGGCCTTCGGCCTGCGCCTGGGCGCGCACGAAGTCTTCGCTCCAGTCGTCCAGATTGCGCAGGTAGCCTTCGGAGTCGGTCTCGACTTCACGCGCGCCCACGCGCAGCCGCCGCACGGCCGGCTGGATGATCGGGGTAGTGGTGGCATTCATCGGCGTTGTTCAGCAGGCCATGGCCGTGTCGAACTCCGTTCGTGCCAGCGTCGTGCCGCGCTCGCGCACGAAGGCGACGAAGCGCGCCGGCCAGTGATTGCCTGCCACGCTGCGCAGATGGGCATAGCTGGCGAGCAGGTTGCGATGCAACAGCCCGTCATGCATGCCGTCGATGCCATGGCCACGCTCGACGCGGTAGGCGAAGCGCTGGCCGGGTGGCAAGTTGTCGAGACTGGAGTAGTGGAACTCGTGCGCCAGCAGGGTGTCGGGCATGGCGGTAGGCGCCTGCCAGGGATGGTCTGCGGTCGGCGCCAGCCGCATGTAGCCGCGGCCCACCGGTCTTGCATGCATCGTCACGTCGGCCGGGATCGCACCGACCATGCGGCAGCTGCGGCCCTGCCAGCGCAGGCTGCGCGCCAGGTACATCAACCCGCCGCATTCGGCATAGGCCGGCAAACCGGCTTCGATGGCCGCGGCGATGTCGGCGCGCAGGCTGGCGTTGGCCTGCAGCTCCGTCATGAACATTTCCGGGAAGCCGCCGCCGATGAACAACCCGTCCAGCGCCGGCAGCCGCGGGTCGCGCAGCGTGTCGAAGGGCAGCAACTCTGCGCCGGCGGCGCGCAGCGCGGCCAGGTCCTCGGGGTAGTAGAAGCCGAAGGCCTTGTCGCGGGCGATGCCGATGCGCACCGTTGGCTGCGGCCTGGCCGGTCGCGCGCCTGCCGGTCGCGGTGCCGCGGGCAGGGCCTGCGCGCTGCGCGCCAGTTCGATCACGCGTGCCAGGTCCACCTGCGCGGCGACCCGGCGGCCGAGCCAGGCCACCCGCTGCGCCGCGTCGTCGAGTTCGGCGCTGGGCGTCAGCCCGAGGTGGCGCTCGTGCAGGCTGAAGGAGGGTTCGTGCGCCAGTGCGCCGAGCACCGGCACATCGGTGTAGTGCTCGATCACGGCGCGCAGCTTGGCCTCGTGCCGGCTGCCACCCACCTGGTTGAGCACCACGCCGGCGATGCGGATGCGCTTGTCGAAGGCCTGGAAGCCGAGGATCAGCGGCGCGATGCCGCGTGTCATGCCACGCGCGTCGATGACCAGCAGCACGGGCAGGCCGAGCATGTGCGCCAGCGCCGCATTGCTGTTGCTGCCGTCCAGCGCCACGCCGTCGTGCAAGCCCTTGTTGCCTTCGACGATGCTGATGTCGGCGCCTTCGGCATGCCGCGCGAAGGTGGCGGCGATCTCATCGCGGCCCGACAGGTAGGGGTCGAGGTTGAAGCAGTCGCGCCCGGCGGCCTGGGCCAGCCACATCGGGTCGATGTAGTCGGGCCCCTTCTTGAAGGGCTGCACCGCCAGACACTGCGCACGCAAGGCCGCACACAGGCCGACGCTGAGCGTGGTCTTGCCCGAGGACTTGTGCGCGGCCGAAACCAGCAACCTTGCCGCGTTCATGCAGGTCCCTTGGCGTCAGCCTTCAAGGCCACGAAATCGTCCTGCGGCATGAAGTCGAGCACGCGCACACCGATGGTCGTCAGCACGAAGGCCGCACCCACTCCACCCAGGCCGAGCAGCCATTCCGGCAGCCGCGGCACGTAGTGCGCAATCGCGCCATCGCCAAAGCTGCTGGACGCGGTGTAGCCCGGAAAGATCTCCAGCGGAAAGGCCTGGCCGCCGATGATGAACACGTACAGCCAGGCGAAAGCGCCCAGCACCACCAGAAGCGCGGCCGCCTGCGTGGCGCGGGGCCCGCCCAGGCGCGGGTGGAACAGCAGCAACAGCGGCAAGGCCGTGCCCGCGAGCCCATAGCCGCCCCACAGCAGCAGCGGAAAGATGCCCCCATCGCGGAGAATGAAGGATTCGAACTCGGCCTCGCGCTCGAAGTACAGGTTGGTCATGTGGTACACCACCACCAGGTAGAACGAGGCGGCGACGAACAACCCCAACAGGCGCGCCATGCGGCGCTGCACCTCGGGGTCCAGCGTCTGTTCGTTCCAGGCGTACATGGCCGACTGCACCAGCAGGAACACCGCCAGCCCCCAGCCGAAGGACAACACGATGAACAGCGGCGCCAGCACGGCGGAGGCGTAGGCCTGGCGCGCCACCAGGAAGCCGAAGATCGAGCCGGTGCCGGTGGTCAGCACGAAGCGCCACACCAGCGCCAGCAGGCCGGCGCTCTTGGAGTAGCGGTTCATCGAGCGCTCGAACATCGTCCACAGGTACAGCGCGACGATGGCCACCATGCCCGAATAGAGCAGCACGTTCCACGCAAAGACCGAGCTCGGGTTGTAGTGCGTGGCGGCGACGATCAGCCGCTCGGGCCGGCCCAGGTCGAGCATCAGCACCATCAGTCCGCCGGCCAGCATGGCCACGCACAACAGGCCGGACAGCGGCGCGCGCGGCTTGTACACCGGCTGGCCGAAGACCGAGCCGATCGAGGCCACGTTGAGCACGCCCGAGGCGGCGACGATCATGAAGATGGCGAACACATGCGGCAGGCCCCACACCACCTGGTTGTTCATGCCGGTGACGACGTGGCCATGCTCTTCCATGAAGTGCGCGCTGCCCAGGCCGATCAGCACCAGCGCACCGCCGAGCGCGAGCAGGCCGTAGTAATGCGCAGGTCCGAAGCGCGGCTTCATGTCAACCCCTGGTAGCGCACGCCCGGGTCGAGCCGCAGGTCGGCGCGCAATTGCGTGGTGGCGAACTCGCGCACACGCTTCGAGATCGCGCTGTGGGCATCGTTCAGGTCGCCGAAGAGCATGGCATGGTGCCCGGCGCGGTCGCAGGCTTCGACGCAGGCCGGCGTACCACCCTTGTCGATGCGGTGCACGCACAGCGTGCAGCCTTCGACGCAACCCTTGCCACGCGGCACCTCGGGCTTCTGGTTCGTGAGCGGCTCGTGCACGAAGGAACGCGCCTGGTACGGGCAGGCCATCACGCAGTAGCGGCAGCCGATGCAGCTGTGGCGGTCGACCAGCACGATGCCGTCGGCGCGCTTGAACGAGGCTCCCGTCGGGCACACGTCCACGCAGGGCGGCTCGGCGCAGTGCTGGCACATCACCGGCAGCGAGGCCGTGCGCCCGGTCTTGATTGACTTCAGCTCGACCTTGCGGATCCACTGCGCATCCGTGGGCCGGGTGCCGCCGGACAAGCCGTTTTCGGTGTTGCAGGCCTTGACGCAGTCGCTGCAGCCGCTGGCGCACTTCGTCGTATCGATGAGCAGGCCCCAGCGCACTTTCGGGTTCGCGCCGGCTGACGCGGCACCAGGCACGGCCGCCTGCGCCACTTCCATCAGGTGCACGCCGGGCGCCAGCATCACGCCGCCCACGCCGGCCGCGGCCAGGCCAAGGAAGGCGCGGCGTCCGCTTAGGCCCTGCTTCGCGCCGGTGTCGGCTTCGGGCTTCATCGCGTGCTCGTGGCTTGCGCCGGCGGGGGCTGCCACATCGCGGCCACACGTGCGCCGCCGGGGTGATTCGCCGGCAGCACGGCCGTGGCCGCCGGCTTGCTGGCGTGACATTCGAAGCAGTCCACCTTGACCGCGGCATACGCGTGGCAACTGGCGCAGAAATCGGTCGGTGCTGCCGCGACGCTGCCGGTGGTGCGGCTGGCATGGCATTCGATGCAGCCCTTCAGGCTGGAGCGCAGGTCGCGCACGCCGCGGTGCACCGTCTCGTTGCGCTGGTGCTTCAGCAGATCCATGTGGTTCAGGCGCATGAAGGTTGGGTCGGCCACGCATGATTCGCCGCGCGCCTTCTCGATCGCCGGCCTGGGCACGCGGCCGGATGCCGTCGCCTGCGCCAGCGCCGCGCCGGTCCACGCGGTGCAGGCCAGCACCAACCACGCCGCAGCGCGGCGCGCGATGGCGCGGCGCTGCGTGGTGTTCACTCGCCCAGCCCCATCTGGATGTACCCGGTCGGGCACACGTCCTTGCAGATGTGGCAGCCGATGCACTTGGCGTAGTCGGTGTCGACGTAGCGCCCGATGGTCGACTTGCCCTTCGATACCTTGAACACGGCGGTCTGCGGGCAATAGACCACGCAGTTGTCGCACTCGAAGCACTGGCCGCAGCTCATGCAGCGCTTGGCTTCGGCCATGGCCTCGGCCTCGGTCAGCGGCAGCACGCGCTCCTCGAAGTTGCCCAGCGCCTGCGCCGCGTCCAGCGTCACGACCTTGCGGCGGTGCCGTGCGGTGTAGGCAAAGTGGCCGAGGAACAGCTCCTCGTGCGGGATGACGTAGCGGTCGGAGCGGTTGTCGAAGTTGTGGATCGCGGCCGTGCTGAGGTCGGTGCCGCGGATCGGCTCGTGCACTTCGCTGAAGGCCAGCCCCTTCTCGAGCATCTTGCGCTTCAGGTCGAAGCTGTGCACGTCGATCTTCGGACGCTTTTCCAGCGCTTCGGCGCGCAGGAAACGTTCGATACCGTCGGCCGCGATCGCGCCATGGCCGATGGCCGTGGTCAGCAGGTGCGGGCGCACCACGTCGCCACCGACGAACATGCCGGCCTGGCCCTGCACCTGGTAGTTGCGGTCGGCGTTGATGCCGCCCTTGCCGTTGTTGAACTCGTCCAGGCCGGTGAAATCCACCGCCTGGCCGATGGCCGAGACGATCAGGTCGGCCGGGATGTCCTCTTCGGTGCCTTCGATGTTCTTGATCTCGAGCCGGCCGCCGACGATCTTGGCTTCGCAGCGTTGCACGCGCAGCGCCACGGCGCGCCCGTCGGCGCTGCGCACCACGCACACCGGCGCCAGCCCGCCGCGGATGGCGATGCCTTCGGCCTGCGCCTGTTCCACCTCGTGCCGGCTGGCCTGCATCTTGTCGACCGCGAAGACCGAGGTCAGCGTGACCTCGGCGCCTTGTTTGGCAGAGACCTCGGCCACGTCGTGCGCCGCATAGCCCGCGATGGCATGCTCGGGCCGGTCGCTTTCGTTGATCTTCTCGATGTGGCCCAGGCGCCGCGACACGGTGGCCACGTCGATCGAGGTGTCGCCGCCGCCGACCACCACCACGCGCTTGCCGACATGGCGCAGGCGCCCGTCGTTGAAGGCTTTCAGGAAGGCGGTGGCGGTGACGCAGTTCGGCGCATCGGCGCCTTCCACCGGCAGTGCACGCCCGGCCTGCGCTCCCAGGCCCAGGAAGACGGCGTCGAAGTCGGCGCGGATCTGCGCCATCGTCACGTCGGTGCCGATACGGCAGTTCATGCGCGCCGTCACGCCCAGGTCGAGGATGCGCTGGATCTCGGCGTCGAGCACCTCGCGCGGCGTGCGGAAACCCGGGATGCCGTAGCGCATCATGCCGCCGAGTTCGGCGCGCTCGTCGAAGATCGTGACTGCGTGGCCCTTCAGCGCCAGCTGGTACGCGGCCGACAGGCCGGCCGGCCCACCGCCGATCACCGCCACCTTCTTGCCGCTGCTTTGCGCTGGCTTCGGGAACGCCAGCTTGTGGGCGATGGCGTATTCGCCGAGGAAATGCTCGACCGAGTTGATGCCGACGAAGTCTTCGACCTCGTTGCGGTTGCAGCCGGATTCACACGGTGCCGGGCACACCCGGCCCATCACCGACGGGAAGGGGTTGGCCTGCGTGGCGCGGCGGAACGCGTATTCCTGCCACGCCATGCCGGCCGGCGGCTTCTCGATGCCGCGCACGATGTTCAGGTAGCCGCGGATGTCCTCGCCCGACGGGCAACTGCCCTGGCACGGCGGCGTGCTCTGGATGTAAGTCGGGCATTTGTGCGAATGGTCGGCGTCGAAGATCTGCTGCTGCCAGGCCAGCGGCTTGTGGTCGCCGTCCTTGTAGCGCCGGTAGTTCAGCGGTTGCGGTTGAGCGGTATCGGCCTGTGTGGACATCTGAAATCTCCAATGTTTAGCGCTGATCGCCCAGCCGGATGGCCTTGCTTACCAGTTGGTGCACGCCGCCGACCATGCTCATGTCGAAGCCGTAGTAGGGCAGCACCTTGCTGAACTGCGCCTTGCAGATAGCGCAGATGGTGGCCATGAAGTTCACGCCGTGGTCGTCGACCACATGCTTCAGCGCTTCCATGCGCGGCAGTGCACCCTTGACGCGCAGTTCCAGCAGGTCGTCGGTGAGCAGCCCGCCGCCGCCGCCGCAGCAGAAGGTGGCGTCGTGGATGGTGCCGGCGGCCATGTCGTGGAAATGGTTGGCCACCGACTTGATGATCTCGCGCGGGATGACGAACTGCCCGCCGGGTATCGAGCCCATGCGCGAGGCGCGCGCCACGTTGCACGAGTCGTGGAAGGTGATGATGCGGTCGTCGTTCTTTTCCTTGTCGAACTTCAGCGCACCCTGCTGGATCAGGTCATAGGTGGATTCGCAGATGTGCTGCGGCACCGGGTAGCGCGGGTCGAGGTAGTCGAAGGGGCCGATCAGCGTGTTCCAGAAGCTGTAGGCCACGCGCCAGGCATGGCCGCATTCGCCGACGATGATGCGCTTGACACCCAGTTCGAGCGCGGCCTCGCGCACGCGCAGCGAGATGTTGCGCATCTGCTCGTAGTTGCCGATGAACAGGCCGAAGTTGCCGGCCTCGGACGCATGCGAACTCAGCGTCCAGCTGATGCCGGCGGCGTGGAAGACCTTGGCATAGCCGATCAGGCTTTCGACGTGCGGCTCGGAGAAGAAGTCGGCCGAGGGTGTGACCAGCAGCACCTCGGCGCCCTTGACGTTGAGCGGGAAGCGCACGTCACAACCGGTCTCTTCCTTGGTGTCTTCTTCCAATCCCAACAACGTGTCTTCCAGCGCCGGGCCGGGGATGCCCAGGTTGTTGCCGATCTTGTGCACCTTGCCGATGATCTCGTTGCTGTACTTCTGCCCCATGCCGATGGAGTCCATGATCTCCTTGGCGGCCATGGTGATCTCGGCGGTGTCGATGCCGTAGGGGCAGAACACCGAGCAGCGGCGGCATTCCGAGCACTGGTTGTAGTAGCTGTACCAGTCGTCCAGGACTTCGCGCGTCAGGTCCTCGGCGCCGACCAGCTTGGGGAAATGCTTGCCGGCAAAGGTGAAGTGGCGGCGGTAGACCTTGCGCATCAGGTCCTGGCGCGCCACCGGCATGTTCTTCGGGTCGCCGGTGCCGAGGAAGTAGTGGCACTTGTCGGAGCAGGCGCCGCAGTGCACGCAGGCATCCATGTAGACCTTCAGCGAGCGGTACTTGCCGAGCAGCTCGCCCATCTTGGCGATGGCCTTGTCGTGCCAGTCCTCCACCAGTTCTCCGGGAAAACCAATGGCCTTCTGGATCGGCGCCGCGGCGACGTAGGGCTTGCTGTGCGCCATCGCCCCGGCCTGTACCAGCGGGATGACCGGGTACTCCTTCAGCTTGGGCGTCTCGAACGCGGTGGTGGCCATGGCTCAGCCCTGCTTCTTGTCGAGCGCCGCGGCCCAGGCGGCCACATGCCGCGCCTCGCGCGAGGTGTCGGCCTGGTTGCGTGTCGGGCTGAAGAACAGCCCCGGTGCGTGCAGCAGCTTGCTGATCGGGAACACGATCATCAGTAGCGCCACCAAGCCCAGGTGCAGCAGCAGTGCCGGGTTGGCGGGCAGCGGCTGCAGATCGAAACGCATCAGCCCGAGCATGAAGGCCTTGACGGCGACGATGTCGGTGTGGGCGACGAAGCGCATGCCCAGGCCGGTCAGGCCGATGGCCAGCAGCAGCGCCAGCATCAGGTGGTCCGAAGGCGTGGAGATGTAGCGCACGCGGTCCACCAGGAAACGCCGCGCCCACAGGCCGGCCAGGGCGCCGACCATGGCGAAGCCCGCGTACAGGCCGAAGGGCTGGATCCACAGCACCGGCAGCCACACCGGCTCCTGGAAGTAGCGCAGGTGGCGCAATAGCACCAGCAGCAGCGCGACATGGAAGGTCCACCCGAAGATCCAGGTCCACTTGCTGGAGCGGAACAGGCTTTCGAAGAACACCAGCTCGCGCGTCATGCGCAGGCCGACGCCGGTGGCGGTGAGTGGCGCCGGCGTGGTCGGGATCTTCAACGGCGCCGGCGTGCGCGCGTAGTCGACGATCTTGCGCGCCA